>JBEKGX010000006.1:0-164157 GCA_050012575.1 Xanthobacteraceae bacterium
AAGACGTAAGGCTCTTGTAAGACGTAAGGCTCTTGTAAGACGTAAGGCTCTTGTAAGACGTAAGGCTCTTGTAAGACGTAAGGCTCTTGTAAGACGTAAGGCTCTTGTAAGACGTAAGGCTTGCGAAGCCGTCCGCCACGATTGTGGCGGGCGGCTTTTTTATGCGCTTCATCAGCCCGGAACCTTTCGATGGGGTTCCAGGTTTTGCACGGCAAAGGAGTGCTCAGCATGAAGCGATTGGCATTTGCAATGGGCTTGCTGGCCTTGAGCTTTATCGTCTCAAGCCCGGCGCGCGCGGATTACGCGGTGGTCCGTTTCGGCGACGGGAGTTGCCAGATCTGGTGGGATAGTGCCGCCAATCCGTGGGGCGCCGGATGGACCAAGATCGCGGTCGGCCTGCCGGATCACGCGGCCGCACAGGTGGCCCTCGACACCGAAATCGCGCAAAGCATCTGCCGCTAAGCCCCGAACAGGGCTCGTGCTAATTCACGACACGCGGCGGGTTCGTGCCGGTCGCGGCGCGCGCACCGGGCGAAGGCAGTAGCGCCAGAGGTCCACGGACAGCGCGCGCGCTCGCCGGCGCGGGACTGCGCCAGCCCAATTGGGGCTTGATCGGGTTGTTTTGCAGCGTCGTTCCGTTCGGCGCCGTGGGCACACGGGCCGGCGCGGCGTCGGTCGCCGGCGGCGACTCGGCCAAGGCGGCAATGCCCGCCGGGCGCTGAACCGTCGAGGCGGAGCCCGCTTCCGCTGCCGCCGGAACGCCCGGCTGCGCGGTCGCCGGCGCCAGCGCTGCCGATTGAGGTTGCCGCTCGTCTTGCGCCGGGAGCTGGACCACTGCCGGCGCTGCGAGGGGCGCCGCCGCAGGCTCGACCGCCAATGTGCGCGCCGCTACCGATTCCTCGGCCGCCGGCCGATCGACCAGCGAAAATACTACTGCGGCGCCGGCGCTCGCGCCGACGGCCGCCGCGACGACGACAATACGCACGGTACGAATGAAGCTGGGCGCTGGGGCGAGATAACCCCATTCCGGATTGAAATTGGCGGCTCCACGCATCGCGATCTCCGAGGCAAGCGGAGACTGCCCGCACCCGGTGCTAGTGCCGCCGCCGGATGGGGAAACGCATCGACCGCAGAGCCGGTTCCTGTGACCGGCGAAAAATGGTTAGCGGCCAGTCAAAAAAACGTGCGACAACCACCAGCAAAGCCGCGCAAAAAGGCGCCAGGAGGCGCTAGGAAGCGCTGACCAGGTCGGCCGGCGGCCGCGGATTGGCTCCATTCCCGCCGAGATGGTCGCCGATCGCGCCGATCCAGGACGGGATGCCGCCGATCGCCGAGACCACGAGTTGCGTGACGGCGACAACGTGATCCTTGATGCCGATCGTCTTGGCGAGCAGCGAATCCGAATCGCGAGCCGCCGGCTTGGCGCTTTCATTCTGCTGCGCCTGCACCAGCACGAGCGGCGGCAGCGAAGCGCCGACGACCGCCGTCTGGCCATGCGCGACCGGCTTGCCAGCGGCCACGGCCACGACCGCCGGTCGCGGCGCGGCGTCGTCGGAGACACCACGCGGCGCGGCTTGCGCTGCGGCGAGCTGCGTCTTTTCCTTGGTCATCTCTGCCTTGAGGAAATTCACGATGAGGCCGTGCTCGTCGCGTAAAAGCTGCATCATTTCCGCCGAAGCCGACGTGACCTGCGCGGCCGGCTCGACCATGCGGGCCAACTGGAAGTGCGTGAACAGGAGGCCGCCGATCAAGCTCGCCAGCGCCGCCGGCAGCACATCGTGAAGGAGCTTGGTGAGCAAGCGCGGCAGCAATGGCATTTTGTGCAGCATGACCTCTGTCCTTCCGCCGCCCGGCATTTTTCAAACGATCGATTGAATTTCAAACACGCGTTCTGGGCGGCCAAGGGCCCGGAAAAAGGAATTTTTGCGGCACTCCCGGGGATTTCCTGCGGAGAAACGGGCTTTAAGCCGGCTGCGCCAGCCCGGCGACCGCCCAGCGGCTGACCAGGCCCGCCAGCCTTCCCACCGCGGCTTCGTCAAGCACGAGCGAGGTCGGGGGAACGGCAAGGTGCTCGCGGTTGCGCACGAACACGCTGCACTGGCCGATCAGCTAGATCGCGGCGACCGTGAGCGTGGGCTGATCCGCCTTGGGCATGAAGCGGCGTACCAGATCGATCGCCAGCCCCATGAACGGAACCGCCTCCTCGCTGACGAGCTTGCGGAAGACCGCCGTCGGACGCACCGCTTCCCAGTTGAAGATGCGGATGTGACGGCTCAGATCGTCACGTGCCAGGAGCGGCCGGAGCTGGTGGCGGACGAACTCGCCGAGCGCCTTCTCCCGCGACATGGCCTTGGCCTCGTCCGCATGGCCGAGCTGATGCTCGGTGAGCGCGCGGAACCCTATGCGCAGGACTTCACGGTACAGCCCCTCCTTGCCGGCGAAGTGATAGTTGATGGCGGCCTGGTTCACGCGCGCCTTGCCGACGATGGCGCGCACGCTCGTCGCCTCGTAACCGCGGTCGGCGAACAGCCGCTCCGCGGCATTGAGGAGGCGCTCGCGGGTAATTTCGGACGGTCGCGTCATAGGAGGCTCATTATCGGCCGGCTCGTTTTTCAAACTAATGTTCGAATTCCAGATAGCCATTCGGACGGCCGAATGCAAATTCCCTCAGCGCCAAGTTCAGCGCCAAAGTTCCGCGGCAGCCGGCAAATGACTCCGCCGGGCCGCCCCGCTATCGTCTTTGCCATGATCGGGACGCGGCGCATCGAGGGCTACGCCATCGTGTCGGCCGACGGCATGATCGCCGACGCCGGCGGCGCGATGCCGGCGTCGATCGGCAACGACGCCGATCAGAAATTCTTACAAGCCGAGCTCGACCGCGCCGCGGTGGTGGTGCATGGCCGTCATTCGCATGAAGGCGGGCCGCGCGCCGCACGGCGCAAGCGCCTGATCGTGACGCGCCGCATCGCGTCCACCGCGCCGGTTCCGTCGCAGCCCAATACGCTTTTGTGGAATCCGGCCGGGGCGACGCTCGAACAGACGCTCGCCGCGCTCGCCGCCGCAGACGGCACCATTGCAATCATCGGCGGCACCGAGGTGTTTGGTCTGTTTTTGCCGCACTTCGACGCTTTCCACCTTACCCGCGCCCGCGCCAAGATTCCTGGCGGACGGCCGGTCTTTCCGCAAACCTCGCCGCAAGCGACGCCGGAAGAGATCCTCGCCGCTCACGGTCTGCGGGCCGGACCCCGACGCGACATCGACGGCGCCGCCGGCATCACGCTCACGACCTGGGAGCGTTAGCGCGCGGGACGCGCTTCGCGCGCAAGCAAAACCTCCCTATCTTGCCGCCAGAGGTTGATCACGCGCGATTACCGGGTGCCTCGGGAAGTGCAGAACCGCATGGGCGTGCTTGGCGCCGGCAAATCGCTCATCCGCCCGATCGAGGGAGTCATGAATTCCCTGAGCCGCCGCCCGTGACGCGGCGCCCTGCCGAAAGCCTTTATTCATCGTTATCACGGCATTGTTATCGGCGTTTCAACTGGGCGGCGCCCTAGCATGCTGCGAACTCTACCCCTCATCGACGAGCTCGAGGCCGCGCTCGCCTCTGGCACCAACGCGCGCGGGATCGAGATGCTCACGCGCCTCACCGATCTCTTCGTCGACGGCGCTTCGCGCTACTCCGAGGAGCAGATCGGCATCTTCGACGATGTCATGGCGCGGCTCGTAAGCACCATCGAAGCCAAGGACCGCGCCGAGCTGGCACACCGTCTGGCGCCGATTACCAATGCGCCTTCGAGCGTGATCCACATGTTCGCCTTCGACGACGACATTGAGGTGGCGCAGCCGATCCTGCGGCAGTCGGAACGGCTGGATGATCCCGCTTTGCTCGCCAACGCCAACACCAAGAGCCAGCGGCACCTGTTCGCCATCTCGCAGCGCCAGTCGCTGAGCGAAACGGTGACCGACGTGCTGGTCGAACGCGGCGACCGCGAGGTCGTTCATGCGGTGGTCAAGAATGTCGGCGCCCGGTTTTCCGACGCCGGCTTTCGCATGCTGGTCAAGCGCTCCGCCGGCGACGACGATCTCGCGACCATTGTCGGCATGCGCAGCGACATCCCGCGACCGCATTTCCTCGTCCTTGTAGAGAAGGCCTCGAGCGCGCTGCGCGCGCGGCTTGCTGCCAAGAAACCGCAAGCCAGCAGCACCATCGAAGGGGCGGTGGCCGCGGTCGCCGGCGGCATCCGTGACGACGCCCGCAACTCCTCACCAGATTTTGCCGCCGCGCAGACGGCCGTGGAGCGGCAGAACCGCATCCGCCGCATCGGCGAAGCCGAAATCCATCAATACGCGCGGGATCGCAAGTTTGAGGAGACGGCGATCGCGCTGTCGCTGTTGTGCGATACGCCGATCGACGTCGTCGAGCGGGCGCTGCTCGATCCGGGCGCCGAGATCGTGCTCATTCTCGCCAAAGTCGCCGGTCTGTCGTCAACGACGACCAAGGCTATCTTGCTGCTGCGCGCCGCCGACCGCGCCATGTCGGCGAAAGACCTCGATCAGGCGCTGGCGAGCTTCAACCGGTTGCAACCCGGTACCGCCCGGCGCGTGCTCGGCTTCTTCCGCACCCGGGTGAAAAAGCCGGCCGAGCCGATGGTCCCGCCAGCGGTCGCCGTCAACGGCTAATTGTCGTCAGTAGCCGCAATAGTTCGGCGCGAGCAACGGCGACCAGGCGCCGTTCGGATACCGGTAGTAGCAACCGCCGCGCCACCAATAATAACCGCCGGGACGCGGCTGTGCTTCCGCCGCGATGACGGCTCCGGTCGTGGCGCCGATCGCGGCGCCGGCAACCGCGCCAGGTCCGCGGCCGAGTACACCGCCGACGATACCGCCGAGCGTGCCGCCGACGATGGCACCGGCGACGGGGTCTTGCGCCGCCGTGCGTTGCGCCGGCAGCAATGCCGCGAGCTCCAAAAATGTTCCAACTCCCAACGTCCGCACCATGTCCGTGCTCCCTTTTCTCCTCGACCAACCGCTGCGGCGAGTAAAAGCAAGATGCCGGCCAGAATTAAAAGCATTCGCTGGCGAAATAGCGATTCGCCTCGTCAAAACACGCGCCGCTCAACCGAAAATGATTTGCTCATCTGCCGGCGCAACGGCATTGATCGGACGTTCGCTGCTAACGAACGTCGAGCGGACGCGTTTACCGATTATTCTGTAGAATCAGCTTGACTCCAAATGGTTTGCATTTATGTGGGGACTTCGCCGCTGCTGATCAGTCCGCGCGGACACGATCGAGCGGCTTTCGCTTTCCGCGGCGCCGGTTCGCCGGCATCTCGGGTTCTTATCTCTGGTTGGGGAGGACGGCATGACTAGCCGGAACGCCCTCTTACGATCGGGGAAGGGCTTGGGGATCCCAGGTACCGCCCGAAAAGAAGACAAGAAGACCAAACTGAAAGTGGCCGCTCCGGCGCCGGAGGAGGACCGTCAAGGCCATTTCGCGCTTCGCAAAGGCGTGCGCTGCGCTGGCGTGCATCTGATCATCGACCTGCATGGCGCGGAGCGGCTCGATGACCTCGAGCACATCGAGACGACTTTGCGCCGCTGCGTCGAAGCCTCGCGCGCCACGCTCTTGCACATCCATCTTCATCATTTCCAGCCGAACGGCGTATCCGGCGTGGCGGTGCTGGCGGAAAGCCACATCTCCATCCATACTTGGCCCGATGCGAACTACGCCGCGCTCGACGTGTTCATGTGCGGCTCGGCCGATCCCGATGCATGCATCCCGGTACTGCGCGAGGCATTTTCCGCAAAGCGTGTCGGCGTGAACGAAATCTTGCGCGGGCTCGACGACTGAGCCCGGCGCGAGGCTCGACCGGGCTTGAGCGGCCGGGCCCAGCGTCCCGGCCGTTTTTATTTCTCTCACCGGCGACAGAGGGTGTCATGACCGAAAAGCGCTGGATCGCCGAGACGCTGTTCGACGACCTCGGACTTCGCATGAGCTACCGGGTCGACAAAGTAATCAGCGAAACGCGGACCGGCCACCAGGAGCTGGTGCTGTTTGAGCAGCCGTTCTTCGGCAAGATGCTGATGCTCGATGGCGCCACCCAGATCACCGAGCGCGACGAGTTCATTTATCAGGAGATGATGTCGCATGTGCCGCTATTCGCTCACGGCCATGCGCGCGATGTTCTCATTATCGGCGGCGGCGATTGCGGCATTGCCGAGGAGGTGCTCAAGCACAAAACGGTGAAACGCCTGACCCAGGTGGAAATCGATCCCGCGATCATCGCGTTCTCCAAGGAGCATTTCCCCGAATTCGCTGGGCCGGTGTTCGCCGATAAACGCTTCGAAAGCGTGATCGGCGACGGCATGAAATACGTGCGGCGGACCGAGCGGCGCTTCGATGTCATTATCGTGGATTCCACCGACCCGCAGGGGCCGGGAAAAATTCTATTCAGCGAAAAGTTCTACGCGGCCTGCAAACGCAGCATGAACAAGGGCGGCGTGCTGGTGACGCAGAACGGCGTGCCGATCTTCCAGCCGCGCGAACTCGTATCGAGCGTGACCCGTTTCCGGCGGCTATTCGCCGACGGCGCTTGCTACGTCGCCGCGATCCCGACCTATATCGGCGGCCATCTGGCTATGGGCTGGGCGACCGACGACCGGAGCTTGCGGCATACCTCGGTCAAAACGCTGGCTGCGCGCTATCGCAAGGCCGGCAGCTTTTCGACCCAATATTGGACGCCGGAAGTCCATGCCGCGGCTTTCGCGCTGCCGCGCTTCATCGCCGAACTGGTGGCAAAAGCAAAGCCGCGATAAACGGTGCTTCGGCGTGACACCGCTCGTGCCTTCGTTCCGATCCTCGGCAGACGGCAGAGCCTGCCCATCGCGTCACACTTCTATTTGAAGTGGGCAGGACGCCGCTTTCCACGCCTAACAAAAATGCTCTAGAATGGAACTACGGAAAGCTCATAATTGGGAGGATAATTATCATGAAGCTCTACATGCATCCGGTATCGATGACGAGCCGCCCCGTGCGGCTGTTCATTGCCGAGAGCAAGATTCCCGTCGATGAAGTGACGGTCGACCTGTTCACGGGCGAGCACATGAAGCCGCCCTATACGGACATGAATCCGAACGCCCTCGTGCCGATGATCGAGGACGGCGACCTGCGCCTGACCGAAAGCTCGGCGATCCTCAAATATCTCGCCGACAAGATCGGCTCGCCCGCTTATCCGAAAGATTTGAAGGCGCGCGCCAAGGTCAACGAGATGATGGATTGGATCAACACCAATTTCTATCGCGATTGGGCGTACAACCTTATCTATCCGCAGATCTTTCCCAACGTGAAACACCGTAGCGATGAAGCGCAAGCCGCCGCCATCGAACGCGGGCAGCAAAACGCCAAAAAGTGGCTGAAAGTCCTCAACGATCACTGGATCGGCCCGAAGAACCAATACCTCTGCGGCAACCAGATCACCATCGCCGACTATTTTGGCGCCGCCCTGGTGACCCTTGGCGAGACCGTACGTGTCAACTTTTCGGCCTACCCCAATGTAGAGCGCTGGCTCAACAACATGAAGAAGCTGCCCAACTGGGGCAAGATCAACGAGGTGTTCTACGGCTTCGTCGAGTCGCTGAAGCAGCAGCCGCTTCACGCGATCTGAGTACCGGACGAAACAGCGAGCGACGGACGACAAGGAAGCGGGTGTCCGCCCCTTTTCGTCCGTCGTCCGTTCTCCGGCAAGTCTAAGCGCCTTTTGCCAGTCGGGAGCACGCGATGAGAATGAGCCGCGACCATATTCTGACCAGTCAGGCCGGGAGCCTGCCGCGTCCGGACGATTTGATCGAAGCCAACAACGCCCGCGAATCCGGCAAAACGACCGATGAAGGGGCCTTTCAAAAGACGCTGCAAGCGGCCGTCGTGGACGTCGTGCGCCGGCAAAAGGAGATCGGCATCGATGTCCCCGGCGACGGCGAGTTCGGCAAATCGATGGGCCATAAGGTCAACTACCGGGCGTGGTGGAGCTACTGCTTCAATCGTCTCGGCGGCCTCGATCTCACGGGGCCCGGCCTTTACGAAGGTCCGCCCAAGCGCGCTCGTCCAGGCGAAGTCGTGCTCACCAGCTTCGCCGACCGCCGCGATCGAAACAAGTTCCTGGCGGTCTATAAGGAGGAAGTGACGACCGGACCGGGAATGGCCAAATGGCCGGTATGCGTGGGCCCCGTTGCGTATAAGGGCCAGGAAGCGATCAAATCCGACATCGCCCATTTCAAGGCCGCGCTCAAGGCGAGCGGGGTGGAAGAGGGCTTTATGACTTCGGTCGCTCCGGCAAGCGCTGCGCGCTTCGCCAACGTACACTACAAGACCGACGTAGAGTTCATGTTTGCCGTCGGCGAAGCCATGCGCGAGGAATACAAGGCCATCATCGACGCCGGCTTGATCCTCCAGCTCGACGATCCCGCGATCGCCGAGAATTGGGACATGATCAATCCCGAGCCGCCGGTGGAGGGTTACAAGAAATTCTCCACGGTGCGAATCGAGGCGCTCAATCACGCGCTGCGGGGCCTGCCCGAAGACCGCATCCGGTTTCATTTGTGCTGGGGCAGCTGGCACGGCCCGCACACAACCGATATCCCGATGCGCGACATCGTCGACGTCATGCTGGCGGTCAAATGCCAGGCCTATTCGTTCGAGGCCGGCAACGTCCGCCACGAGCACGAGTGGACAGTGTGGGAAGACGTCAAGCTTCCCGACGGCAAAATCATTCTACCCGGCGTCGTGAGTCACGCCACCAACGTGGTCGAGCACCCCGAACTTGTCGCCCAGCGTATCCTGCGCTTTACCAAGAGCGTCGGTCGGGAACGCGTGATCGCCGCGACCGATTGCGGGCTCGGCGGCCGCGTCCATCCGATGATCGCGTGGGCCAAGCTCGAAGCGCTCGCTCAGGGAGCGTCGCTGGCGAGCCGCCAGCTTTGGGGCTAAAATCGCTGCACGCGGCACGGGTTCGTTGACGACGCAAGGACTACGCCATGAGCTTTTTTCCAGGCAAAGATCCCGCCCTCGGCGATGCGCGCGCGAGCGACGCCATCGAGCAAGTTATCGTGCCGCGCTCGATTGATCTTGGTGACTTCCGCGTGCATCGCGCGTTGCCCTCGGCGGAGCCGCGCATGGTGGGCCCGTTCATTCTCTTCGACCATGCCGGGCCGGCCGTGCTTCGAGCCGGCAACGGCGTCGACGTACGGCCACACCCGCATATCGGGCTGGCGACCGTCACCTATTTATTCGACGGCGAAGTCCTGCATCGCGACAGCCTTGGCACCGCAACGCCGATCCGACCGGGCGCCGTCAATTTGATGATTGCCGGGCGCGGCATCGTACACTCCGAGCGATCCGCTCCCGAGCGCCGCGCCAGCGGTGACAAGCTGCATGGCCTGCAATTGTGGGTCGCACTGCCGGCCGCGAGCGAAGAGGCCGCGCCGGTATTCGCCCATACCTCGGCGGCTGACATCCCGGAACTTAGCGAAAACGGCATGACGCTGCGCGTCATCCTCGGCACGATGCACCGCCTGCGCTCTCCGGCCGCCACGTCGTGGGACACCCTATTCGCTGACGCACACCTTAAGGCGGGAACGGGCCTGCCCCTGGACGCCGAGCATGAGGAGCGCGCAATCTACGTGCTCGCCGGCGACATCGAAATTGGCGGCGAGCGATACGGGCCGGAGCAGCTCTTGGTGCTGCGACCGGGCGACCCCGTCTTTGCCCGTGCGGTGAGCGATGCCCACATCGCCGTAATCGGGGGCGCGGCCATGGATGGGCCGCGTCACATCTGGTGGAATTTTGTCTCCTCGCGAAAGGATCGTATCGAAGCGGCCAAAGCCGATTGGAAGGCCGGCCGCTTCGATGTGGTGCCCGGCGACACAGTGGAGTTCATTCCGCTGCCGTCATAAAGGGCTAATTTACCTTTATGCAGCGTGCCGCTGCGTTTTCATCCAGGCGTCGATCTCGTGCTCGGCTTCAGCTCTGGCAAATCCATAGCGCGCTTGCAGGGTTCTGGCCAAAACCTCGCGGCGGCCGCCGATGCGCGTGAGATCTTCGTCGGTGAGCTTGACCCAATTCATCCGCACTTTGTTCTTGAATTGCATCCAGTCGCCCTGAATCTGATCCCAGTTCATCGGTGTCTCCTGGTGAGGATGGACAGGCGATGCTGCGCATCGCCCTTCGCGGGAAGGCGGGAATGTCAGCCCGGCGACATGGCCGCAATTCGGCGACATCGCGGTCATTCGGCGAAGAATCCGGGTCCGGATCAGGCGCGGCTAGCAAACAGTAAATGAATGCGCATACGCGCGCTTGACGGAACGCGCGGGCTCGCCGAAGAGACATTATGGGCTTGCTTTCTGCGTCAGCCGACGTCGGCCGGCTCGCGCGCGATATCCGCGCCGGCGACCGCAGCGTGCTTTCGCGCGCGATCACGCTGATCGAAAGTAAGCGCGCCGATCACCGCCGCAGCGCCGTCGCGCTTACCCAGGCGCTGCTCGGCGCCACCGGCAAGGCGGTGCGCGTCGGCATCACCGGCGCGCCGGGCGTCGGCAAGTCGACGACCATCGATGCATTGGGCAGCATGCTCACCGGGCAAGGCCGCAAGATCGCGGTGCTGGCCGTCGATCCGTCGTCGCGGCGCACTGGCGGCTCGATCCTCGCCGACAAGACGCGCATGGCGCACCTCGCCAACGATACCAACGCCTTCATCCGCCCTTCTCCCACCTCCGGCACGCTTGGCGGCGTGGCGGCGAAGACGCGGGAAACCATGCTGTTATGTGAGGCCGCGGGCTACGACGTGGTTTTGGTCGAGACGGTCGGGGTCGGGCAGTCGGAAATCGCCGTCGCCGACATGACCGACTTTTTCCTCGTGCTGATGCTTCCGGGCGCGGGCGACGAGCTTCAGGGGTTGAAAAAGGGCGTCGTCGAACTCGCCGACATGATCGCCGTCAACAAGGCCGACGGCGACAATCTTGTTCGCGCCAAGTCGGCCGCCGCCGAGTATCGCGCCGCGCTGCATATTCTCACGCCGCGGTCGCCGAACTGGTCGCCGCCCGTCGTCACCTATTCGGCGCTGACCGGCAACGGCATCGCAGCGCTATGGACGAAGGTGCTCGATCACCGCGAACGGCTCACCGCATCGGGCGAGTTAGCTTCGCGCCGCGGCGAGCAACAGGTGAAATGGATGTGGGAGATGCTCGAAGAGCGCCTATTCGCGCCACTGCGTTCCGACCGCACGCTCAAGGCGGCGCTGCCGCGGCTCGAAGCCGAGGTCGCGGCGGGACGTCTCGCGCCCAATGCGGCGGTCGAGGAGATTGCCGATATGCTCGGCAAGTAAAGTGCGCGTCCTTCTCATCGGCTTCGGCCCCTTCCCCGGCGCGCCGTTCAACCCCAGCACCGTTTTGGTCAAGGCGCTTGCCCGCAGGCGGCGACCGGCACTCGCCGATATTCTGATCACGACACACATATTGGCAACGGACTACGCGGTCGTCGATCGTGAAATACCGAAGCTGTTCGCCGCGAAGCCGGACATCGTGCTGATCTTCGGGCTTGCCGGGCGCGGGCGTCACCTCTGCATCGAGACGCGGGCGCGCAACGCCGTCTCGGTGCTGTTCCCGGATGCGAACGGACATCGGCCGTCGCGCGGCGATTTCGTACCCGGCGGGCCAGCGGCGTTGCGCGGCATCGCGCCATTTGCCGATTTGCTCGGCGCGCTCGGCGGCTGCCCGATCCCAGCCCGTTTGTCGCGCGATGCCGGGAGATATTTGTGCAACTACACCTACTGGCGCACGCTGGAACGTGCCCGCAATGGCCGACCGCTGGTCCAGTTCATTCACATTCCGCCTCTCAGCTTCGATCCGCGGCCGCGGCGGCCGCCCAGACGCCCGCTGACTTCGTTTCGCTGCCTTATCGCTGCCGCCGAAAGACTTTTGATCGCGCTCATCGCGGCAAGCCGCCGTTAACCGTCGCGGTGGAATAGTGTCCCATGCCGGACCGGAACGGTCCTATGGCACGTGGCGTGATGCGCTCCGTCGCGCTTCACGAGGAGTCATCCAAATGAGCCTCGATCGCCGCCGCCTGTTCGCGGCTCTCGCCGGCGCCGGCGCTGCCAGCGCCGGGAACGCAGCCGGCGAAGCGCAAGCTTTGCCTGCCCGCGAGCTTGGCCTACGCGCCGAGATCGATGCGGTATCGCTCGGTATCCGGCCGAACGCCGCGGAGGATCAGACGCAAAACCTTCAGCGCGCCATCGATCAGGCCGCCGCCGCGCGCGCGGTGTTGCGCCTGCCGCCCGGCGTCTATCGCGCCGGCGGGCTGACGCTGCCGCCCTATGCCGCCATTGCCGGCGTAGCGGGAGCGACCCGCATCGTCATGGCGGGCGGACCGTCGATGATGTCGGCCACTGGCGGCGACCATATCGGCGTCAGCGGCCTTGTGCTCGACGGCGGCAACATTCCCCTTCCGGAACGGCGCGGGCTTTTGCACTTTGCCCAAGGCCGCTCCCTGCGCATCGCCGATTGCGAAATCATCAACGCCGGCCGTAACGGCATCTCACTCGAAGCGATCGATGGCGAGGTGACCGCCAACACGATCAGCGCCGCCGACTCCGCTATTTTCTCGCTCGATTCGCGCGGGCTAAAGATCGCCGGCAACACGGTTCGCGGCGCCGGCAATGGCGGCATCCTGGTGTGGCGGAGCGAGCGCGGCGACGACGGCACGCTGGTGATCGATAACCGCATCGATGGCATCCTGAACAAGGCCGGTGGCTCCGGCCAGTACGGCAACGCAATCAACGTCTTTCGCGCCGACAACGTCATCGTGCGCGGCAACCGCATCCGCAACGCGGCGTTCTCCGCCGTGCGCGGCAACGCCGCTTCCAACCTGCTGATCGTCGGCAACACTTGCACCGGCCTCGGCGAGGTCGGGCTCTATGCCGAATTCGGTTTCGAAGGCGCGCTGATTGCCAACAACATCGTCGACGGCGCCGCGGTCGGCGTGTCGGTCACCAACTTCAACCAAGGCGGCCGGCTGGCAATCGTGCAAGGCAATCTTATCCGCAATCTTGTCGGCCGACGCCCGCCCGGCACCGATCCGAACGACATCGCCGGTGTCGGCATCGGCGTTGAAGCCGATACCTCGGTGACCGGCAATGTCGTGGAAAACGCGGCAAATGCCGGGATTGCCGCCGGCTGGGGCGCTTACCTGCGTGATGTCGCCATCAGCTCGAATGTGATCCGCCACGCCGATTTCGGCATCACCGTTTCCGTGGCGCCGGGGGCCGGCGCCGCGGTCATTGCCGACAATATGATCTCCGACGTGCGCAGCGGCGCCATCGTCGGCATGGAATGGAAGAAGCCGGTCACCGGCGACCTCTCCAAGGACGGCGCCGCGCGCTACGCGCAATTGTCGATCGGTGGCAATCGCGTGCGCTGACGCCGGCCGGCGCTCAAATCGCTTCCGTTACTCGCAGCGCACCAACCTCGATGCCGTTCCAGTTGCGCAGGACCGGCAGCGTGAAGCGCATGAGCGTCGCGCGTTCCTGATCCGCCAGCGGCAACAACCGCGCCAGCAAAGCAGCCATGACAGCTTCGGCGGCACGGCCGGCGCCATCGTCGCATTTGATCGCGATTCCGAGCCCTTGTTGGGGCAGCGCGCCGCAGAACACACCCTCGGCGCCGGTCTTCACGTAAGCGCGCGTGCCTAAGAGCCGCATGATCTCCGTGCAGAAACGGTCGGTGCCGGCGAGGTACCACGGCTCTTGCGCGCAGGCTTCGCGTAATCGCCTGGCGGCGCGGGCGCGCGCGGGAGAAAGCCCGTGGCCGGTGCCGAATTTGGCGAAAGCGCGCGCGAGATTCTCCAGCGGCGTCGCCCAGGTCGGGACTGAGCAGCCATCGATCGCGCAGCGCTCCTGCGAAAGGGCCACGCCGGTCAAATCCTCGAGCACGGCGCGCACTTCAAGCTGAACCGCACGCTCCGGCCGCCAATAGCCGACATGATCGACGCCCATCGTGCACGCGGCGCAAAGAAAGCCGGCATGCTTGCCTGAGCAATTGTTGTGCAGCGCCGACGGCACACCGGTCCGCGCCAGCGCGAACGCCGTCGCTTGCGCGCTCGGCCAATGGGCTCCGCAGGCGAGCGCCGAAACGCCGAGCCCCGCCTTGGCCAGCATGCGCGCGACGCCATCGACATGCGCCGGCTCGCCACCATGCGAGGCGCAGGCCAGCGCAAGCTCTGCAGCGGTGAATGCGTAACGGTCGGCGGCGCCCGACTCCATCAGCGGCAACGCTTGCAGCGGCTTCACCGCCGAGCGCGGGAACACCGGCACGGCAACCTCGCCAACGGCAAAGACACTCGCGCCGTCCGCATCGGTGACCGCGACGGAGCCGCGATGACGGCTTTCCACCAAGCCGCCCCGGAGCACCTCGACAAGAACCGGGTCGCTCATGCCACCGCATCGACAAATCTCGGCGCGCGCTTTTCCAGATTGGCCGAGACCGCCTCGGCCTGATTGGCCGAGCCGATCAGACGCGCCTGTTCGTGCGATTCGGCAAGCAGACACGCCGCTGCATCCGCTCCGGCCGCGGCAAAATTGAAGAGGCGCTTAGCCGCCCTGATCGCGTCCGGACTCTTCTCGGCTATCTGTTGTGCAAGCGCCAGCGCTTCGGCGCGTGGATCGGTGCAGACGCGGGTGGCAAAGCCATAGCTTCGCGCTTCCTCCGCCGAGAAGATCCGCCCGCTAAAGGTGAGTTCGCGGATCACGTCCTCGCGGGCCAGCCGGCGCATCAGGATCGTGCCGCCCATATCGGGGACGAGGCCCCAATTTATTTCCATGATCGACATGCGCGTATCCGCCGCGACGTAGCGGATGTCGGCGCCAAGCGCGAGCTGAAAGCCGCCGCCAAAGGCCACGCCATGCAAGGCGGCGATAACCGGCACGCCGAGTTCGCGCCAACCGAGCACGGCATATTGAAACCCGTTGGAAATCCCGTGCGACCGAGTTGCGATATTTCCCATGCCGTTATGCTTCATCGCGGCGAAACTACCCATGTCGAGGCCGGCGCAAAACGCGCGTCCCTCGCCGGACAAGACCACGGCGCGAAGGTTACGTTCCTTGCCGAGCCGCTCGCAGGCCGCAATCAGGGCCTCGAACATGGCCGGATCGAGCGCATTCATCTTGTCCGCACGCGTCAGGCGGACATCGGCGACGCCGCCCGCAAAATTTATGGTCACTCTGTCGGTCATCGCGTTTCCCCCAAAGCCGGCCAATCGTTATCGCAACGTCGCCCCGGACCATAGCGCGGGGCTGGCCCGCTGGTATTGCGGCGGACGGGCGACTTCGCCGCCGAGCGCTTGCGCGGCATGCCAGGCCCAATGCGGATCGTCGAGGAGCGCGCGAGCCAGCGCGACCATGTCGGCGCGGCCTTCGGCTACGATGGCCTCCGCCTGCTGGGGGCTTACGATCAAACCGACGACGCGCGTGGGCATGCCGGCTTCGCGGCGAATTTGCTCGGCAAGCGGTACATTATAGCCGGGACTTCTTGGCACGTTCGCCTGACCGTCCGTGCTCACACCGCCGGAAGAGACATCGACGTAATCCAGGCCAGCTTCCTTGAGCGCTTTCGCGACAAGTACGGCGTCCGCAACAGTGAGGCCGCCGTCCAGCCAATCGCTGCCGGTGAAGCGCGCCCCGAGCGGAATGCGCTCCGGAACAACGGCACGGACCGCGCGCACGACTTCGAGCGGAAAGTGCATGCGCCCTTCGAGCGAGCCGCCCCACGCGTCGTTGCGCGTATTGGAGATGGGCGAGATAAAGCCATGCATAAGATAGCCATGGGCGAAATGCAGCTCGACGGCGTCGAAGCCGACGCGCAAAGCACGCTTTGCGGCTTCGATGAACAACGAGCGCACATGCGCCATGTCGTCCTCGGTCATGGCGCGCGGGATGTGCCAGCCCGGACCGAACGGAATCGCGGAAGGTGCAATCGTCGGCCATGGGTCCTGGGCATCCGACAACGCCTTGCCGCCTTCCCAGGGCCGTTGCGCGGACGCCTTGCGACCCGCGTGAGAAAGCTGAATCGCGAGCTTGGCGCTGCCGATGCGCCGGCAATGCGCCACCACCCGCTCCAGCGCCGCCTCGCAGGCGTCGGAATAAAGCCCAAGGCAGCCATGGGTGATGCGGCCTGAGCGTTCGACGTGGGTCGATTCGACGACCAGCAACCCGGCGCCGGAATTCGCCAGCATGCCGAGATGCGTCATATGCCAATCGGATGCGACGCCGTCATTGGCGCTGTACTGGCACATCGGGGAGACGACGATGCGGTTGGCGAGGTTGAGACCGGCGAGCCGAAGCGGCGAAAATAGAGCACTCGTCATCACAATCACATAGGGTGGCGGCGCCGATTTAGGAAGGAAGGGGATACCTGGGCGGAAACCGTCCTAGGCCGAGGCTTCGCCCTTTTCCAGGCCAGCGAGTCTCGCCCATTCGTCACGGCTGCTGCTGGCCTCGCGCATCGCCTCAAGAAATTCTTCCGGGGTGTAATAGTGCTTCCAGCGGCCGCTCTCGCGAAGCTCGATGACGTGCTCGCGGCGACGCTCCGCCAGTGCGAGCCATTTGCGCGCGACACTGTCGTACGGACCTGCTTGCCGTGCCGACATGGCGAAGCCAGAAGCGCCTGTGGAATCGGCGCTTTTGCATGTTCGCCTGCGAACAGCGATTCGGCAACGAAAATGCAGGGAAGCGGGCGCGCCGCGCTGTGAAGAACCCGGCTTCCGCCAAGCCAGTCTGTGGATAACTCAGTGTAAAACCGCAACGTCGCTTAAAGCTGCACGCGCAAAAGCCGCGCGATCTCGCCGACGATGCCGCGCCGGAAAAGCAGCACGCAGGCGACAAAGATGGCGCCCTGGATCACCAGCACCCATTGGCCGAACGGCGCCAGATAGTTCTGCATGCCGATAACGAGGAAGGCGCCCACCACCGGGCCGAACACCGTGCCCAGCCCGCCCAAGAGCGTCATCAGCACGACGTCGCCGGACATGGTCCAATGAACGTCGGTGAGCGAGGCGAGCTGAAAGACTAGACAGTTGAGCGATCCGGCAAGTCCCGCCAGCGTCGCCGACAGCACGAAGGCAACGAGCTTATAGCGCTCGGTGTTGTAACCCAGCGAGACCGCGCGCTGCTCGTTTTCCCGAATCGCCTTGAGCACTTCGCCAAACGGCGAATTGATGATCCGGTAGATGAGAAGAAATCCGGCGAGGACGACGACAAGAACGAAAACATACATCGTCATTTCATTGGACAGGTTGAAAACGCCGAACAGCCGACCGCGCGGGATGCCCTGGATACCGTCTTCGCCGCCGGTGAATTTCGCCTGCAACGCGAAGAAATACATCATCTGCGACAACGCCAGCGTGATCATGGCGAAGTAGATACCCTGCCGGCGAATGGCCAGCCCGCCGACAACGACGCCGAGCATCGCGGCAGTCGCCGTGCCGATGCCGATGGCAACCTCCGGCGGTAAACCCCAGGTCTTGGCGGAATAAGCGGTGAGATAGCTCGCCCAACCGAAGAACAAGGCGTGGCCGAACGAGATCAGACCGACGTAGCCGATCAGCAGATTGAAGGCGCAGGCGAATAGCGCGAAACACAACGCCTTCATCAGAAAGACCGGATAGAGCACGAAGGGTCCGACGACGAAAAAAGCGACCATCACGGCGAACGCTACGCCGAGACTCCAGCCCTCGTCGCGACGCCTCGGCAGAACCGACGGATCGAGGACACGTTCCATCACGCGCCCCGTCCAAAAAGTCCGGCCGGGCGGATGAGCAGCACAATCGCCATGATGACGAAGATCACGGTGTTCGATGCTTCCGGATAGAAGACTTTGGTCAGCCCCTCGACGACGCCAAGCGCAAATCCGGTGAGGATTGCGCCCATGATCGAGCCCATACCGCCGATCACCACGACGGCGAATACTACGATGATCAGATCGGAGCCCATCTGCGGCGAGACGTTATAGATCGGCGCCGCCATAACGCCGGCGAGCGCCGCCAGCCCGACGCCGAAACCGTAGGTAAGCGTCACCATGCGCGGCACGTTGATGCCGAAGGCGCGAACCAGCACCGGATTTTCCGTGGCGGCGCGCAAATAGGAGCCGAGCCGCGTGCGTTCGATGGCAAACCAGGTGGCGAAACACACCGCCAACGACAGCACGATCACCCAGGCGCGGTAGTTCGGCAGGAACATGAAGCCGAGGTTACGGCCGCCTTGCAGCGCTTCAGGCACCTGATAGGGCAGCCCGGAAGAACCGTAATAGTTGCGGAACAAGCCCTCGATGACGAGCGCCAGACCGAATGTGAGCAGCAGCCCGTAGAGCGGATCGAGCTTGCGCAAATGCTGGAGCAGCAGTCGTTCGATGAGCACGCCGGTCGCGCCGATCACGATCGGCGCCACCACGAGCGCTTCCCAGTAGCCGATACCGAGATGTTGCAGCAGCAGATAGGCGGCGAATGCGCCCATCATGTACTGCGCGCCGTGGGCGAAATTGATGATGTTGAGCATGCCGAAGATGACGGCAAGTCCGAGGCTCAAGAGCGCGTAGAACGAGCCGTTGATCAGGCCGAGTAGCAACTGCCCGAACAGCGCCTGCGAAGGAATGCCGAAAATCTCGAACATGCCGCATCCCCTCCCCGACGGCCGCTTGCTTGGCGCAAGCGGCCGTTCCCCCCGGATGCCTTATCCGCCGACCAGCGGGCAGTTACCGTCCTTGAGCGGCCGAAATGCCTCGGCCGCCGGAATGGTGACGCGTAGCTTGTAGTCGTCGCCCGGATATTTCGACTCTTCGGGCTTCTTTACTTCGAACAGGAACGCGTCGTGGATTTTGCGGCCGTCGGCGCGGATCGAGCCTTTGCCGAACAGGGGATCCTCGGTCGGCATTTCCTTCATCTTGGCGACGACCGCCCGGCCGTCGCTACCGCTTTTGAGCGCGGCGACGGCCTTCAGATAATGGATGACCGAAGAGTAGACGCCGGCCGGCACCATGCTCGGGAATTTGCCGGGCCGGGCAACCTGCCAGCGCTTGGTGAACGCGCGGTTCGCTTCGGTCATGTCCCAATACCAGGTCTCGGTTAGGACCAGACCTTGCGCGGTTTTGAGCCCCAGCGCCTGGACGTCGTTGACGAACACGAGCAGGCCGGCAAAGTGCTGGCCGCCGGCGGTGATGCCGAATTCGGACCCCTGCTTGATCGCATTGACGGTGTCGCCGCCAGCATTGGCGAGTCCGATGATCTTTGCTTTCGAGGTTTGCGCCTGCAACAGGAACGAGGAGAAGTCGCTGTTGTTCAGCGGATGCCGCACGCTGCCGAGCACCTTGCCGCCGTTGGCCACGACCACCGCCGACGTGTCGCGTTCGAGCGCCTGGCCGAAGGCATAATCGGCGGTGATGAAGAACCAGGTGTCGCCGCCGGTTTTCACCAGCGCCTTGCCGGTGCCATTGGCCAGCATCCAGGTGTCGTAGGTCCAGTGAATGGTGTTCGGGGAGCATTTCGGTCCGGTGAGGTCGGAGCTCGCGGCACCGGAGACCAGGAATACCTTGTTCTTTTCGCGCGTGACCTCGTTGACCGCCAGCCCGACGCTGGACGTGGGCACGTCGACGATAACGTCGACATGGTCGACGTCGTACCATTGCCGGGCGATGCTGGCGCCGACATCGGGCTTGTTCTGGTGATCGGCGCTGATCACCTCTACCTTCATGCCGTGGGCGGCGGGATTGAAATCCTCGACCGCCAATTTGGCGGCGGCGACCGAGCCGGCACCGCCGATGTCCGAATAAAGGCTCGACATGTCGCTCAAGACGCCGATCTTGACGACAACGTCGTCCTGCGCCTGGGCGCTCGCCACCGCGCACGTCAGCGCGGCGACCGCGAACACCAATCTGCCGGTCAGTGTCATTGCAACCCTCCCTGTATGCGGGCCAAGGATCCGCGAAGATAGTTCCTGCCGCGTGGCCCTTTGATTATCAAACTCCGAGATAGTCGTGCAGCTTTTCCGTATTGGCCTTTAGTTCATCGGCCGAGAAGTGATCCACGATGCGGCCATGTTCCATAACGTAGTAACGATCGGCAAGGGTCGCGGCGAAATGAAAATTCTGCTCGACCAGCAGAATGGTGAAGCCTTGCGCCTTGAGCGTGCCGATGGTGCGGCCGATCTGCTGGATAATGACGGGAGCTAGACCCTCGGTCGGTTCGTCGAGCAGAAGTAGCCGCGCGCCAGTACGCAGGATGCGGCCGATCGCCAGCATCTGCTGCTCGCCGCCGGAAAGTTTCGTGCCCTGGCTGGAAAGCCGTTCGCGCAGGTTGGGAAAGAGCTCGAAGATGCGGTCGAGGCCGAGCCCGCCGGGGCGCACTTGCGGCGGCAGCAGCAGGTTCTCCTTGACGTCGAGACTGGAGAAGATGCCGCGCTCCTCCGGACAGTAGGCGATGCCGGACCGCGCGATCGCGTCGGAGGGACGATCGATCAGCTCGGCGCCCTCGAAGCGCACGGAGCCGCTGCGGCTTTCGATGATGCCCATGATGGACTTGAGCGTCGTCGACTTGCCGACGCCGTTGCGGCCGAGAAGGGTCACCACCTCACCCGGCAGCACGTCGAAGGTGACGCCGTGCAGCACGTGCGATTCGCCGTACCAGGCCTCGAGATTCTTGACCGCGAGCAGTGGTTGCATCTCAGGCATGACCGGTTCCGAGATAGGCTTCGCGCACAGCTGGATCGGCGGATACCGTCGTATAGTCGCCCTCGGCCAACACCTGCCCGCGAGTAAGCACGGTGATACGGTCGCAAAGATCGGCGACAACGCTGAGATTGTGCTCGACCATGAGTACCGTACGCTCGGCGGCAACCGCCCTGATCAGTGCGCTGATGCGAACGATGTCCTCGCGCCCCATGCCCGCCGTCGGCTCGTCAAGCAACAGCAGTTCGGGCTCCAGCGCCAGCGTGGTGGCGATTTCCAGCGCCCGCTTGCGGCCATAGGGCAGCTCGACCGCCTGCGCTTCGATATACGGCGTAAGACCGACATCGGCGATGATCGCATTCGCCCGATCGTCGAGAGCGCGCAGCGGACGTTTGGAGCGCCAAAAGTCGAACGAATTGCCGCGGCGGCGTTGCAGTGCGATGCGCACATTTTCCAGCACGGTCAGGTGCGGGAAAACCGCCGAAATCTGGAACGAGCGTCCGAGCCCAAGGCGAGCGACATCCGCCGGCTTGAGCGCGGTGATATCGCGGCCATCGAATATGATGCGTCCACGCGTCGGCGAGAGGAATTTGGTGAGGAGATTGAAGCACGTGGTCTTGCCGGCGCCATTCGGACCGATCAGGGCGTGAATGCTGCCGCGGGCGACGCGCAAATTGACCGACCGCACCGCGATGAATCCGGCGAACTCCTTGGTCAGCTCTTCCGTTTCGAGGATCGCGTCTTTGGGCACAAATTCCCCCAAGCGGCCTCGGGCGCGGCTAGTGTTTGAGCGTGTTGGCGACCTTGAAGCTTGCTTCGGTCTTGGCCTTGATGTCGTCGAGCGTCACTTCCGGGGCAAGCTCGATCAGCGTCATGCCGCCGCCCTTGCGGTCGACGGTGAACACGCCGAGATCGGTGATCACCATGTCGACCACGCCGGCCCCGGTGAGCGGGAGCGTGCAGTTGTGCAACAGCTTCGGCTCGTTCTTTGCCGAGTGCTCCATGACGACGACGACCTTCTTGACGCCGCCGACAAGATCCATGGCGCCGCCCATACCCTTGACCATCTTTCCCGGGATCATCCAGTTGGCGAGGTCGCCGTTCTCGGCCACCTGCATGGCGCCGAGGATAGCAATGTCGATGTGGCCGCCGCGGATCATGGCGAAGGAATCGGCCGAGCTGAAATAGCTGGTGGTCGGTAACTCGGTGACGGTCTGCTTGCCGGCATTGATGAGATCGGCGTCTTCCTCGCCCTCGAACGGGAACGGGCCGGTGCCAAGCATGCCGTTCTCGCTTTGCAGCTGCACGCTCATGCCGTCCGGGATGAAGTTCGACACCAGCGTCGGAATGCCGATGCCGAGATTGACGTAGAAGCCGTCTTCCAGCTCTTTGGCGGCGCGCGCCGCCATCTGATCGCGGGTCCAAGGCATCAGACTTTCTCCCCTGTTCCGGCCGGCGCGGCGGCCTTATCGCGCTTGCGGACGGTGCGTTGCTCGATGTGTTTCACCGCATTCGGAACGTGGATGATGCGCTGCACGTAGATGCCCGGCGTGATGATGTGGTCGGGATCGATGTCGCCGGGCTGCACCAGGTGCTCGACCTCGGCGATGGTCACTTTGCCGGCGGTGGCCATGATCGGATTAAAATTGCGCGCGGTCTTGCGATAGACGAGGTTGCCTTCGGTGTCGGCCGTGAAGGCATGGACGATCGACAGGTCGGCAATGAGCCCGCGCTCCATCACATAGCGCTCGCCGTCGAATTGCCGCTCGTCCTTGTCTTTGGCGATCAGCGTGCCGACGCCGGTCTTGGTGAAGAAGGCCGGGACGCCGGCGCCGCCGGCGCGGATACGCTCGGCTAACGTCCCCTGCGGGTTGAACTCGATCTCCAGCTCGCCGGCCAGATATTGCTTCGCGAAAGTCTTGTTCTCCCCCACATAGGAGGCGATCATTTTCTTGATCTGTCTGGTGTCGAGCAGCACGCCAAGACCCATGCCGTCGACTCCGCAATTATTGGAGACCACGGTCAGGTTCTTGACGCCGGAATCGCGGATCGCAAGGATCAAGCTCTCGGGAATGCCGCACAGGCCGAAACCGCCGGCCATGATCATCATGCCGTCCGTGAGCAACCCGGCCAACGCGGAGCGTGCGTCCGCATAGACCTTGTTCATGACCGCTCCGTTTCTTCCGGTTCAACTACGCATAGCGAGGCCGGCGCAAAGGTCAACTAACCTGCGCTGGTGTCCATTCCAATCGTCTTGATGATCGGAAGTCCGAAGCTGTGCGGATAATAGTTCCAGGCCACGAAGCCCGCGGCAAACAGCACGCCGGCGATGATGGCGCCGACAAAACGATTCCGGAATGCAATGAGGCTACCAAGCAACGCTGCGACGAACGCAAGCGCCGCCATCAATCCAACGAAGACCCAATTCACAGCCGATAAGTCGATAGGCATTGCGTACTCCTGGAAAGTGCAAGTTAAACGACCCGCCGCGGGGCAGTCTAGCCGAGCTTCCACCGCCGCGCGATGGCTTGGCCTCGCTTAGCACATGACGTTATATCGGCCTAACCGCAACTTGCGGCGGGCGCCGCGCAGCCGCGACGGGAGATAAAAGGACATGAAGCAGCCTTTGGAGCAGCTTTCGGAGCGCCTGCAAACGCCGATCTCGACGGCCGAACTTGAACGCCGCTGGGCCGCGGTGCGCGCCGCCATGGAACGCGACAAGATCGAAGTGCTGCTGATGCAGAACAACAACGATTATATGGGCGGCTACGTCAAATACTTCACCGATTTGCCGGCGACCAACGGCTATCCGCTCACGATCATCTTCCCCCGCGACGACCTCATGACGCTGGTGAGCCAAGGGCCGTTCGGCGGCGTCAACAATCCGACGACGCACGGCGACGGCGTCGCCCGCGGCGTCAAGCAATGGCTCACCACGCCGAGCTTCGCCTCGTGTCATTACACGGCGGACTACGATCCGGAACTTGCGGCAAAAGCGCTCGCGCCGTATGCCGGCGGCACCATCGGCCTTCTCGGCACCTATCAGATGTCGTTTGCGCTGGTCGATTATCTGCGCAAAGGTCGCTTCTCCAACTCGCGCTTCGTCGACGCTTCCGATCTCGTCGACCGCATCAAGGTGATCAAGAGCGCCGAGGAGCGCGAGCTGATCCGGCGCACCGCCGCGATGCAGGACGGCGCGATGCGCGCCGCTTTCGCCGCGGTCGAGCCGGGGATGCGCGACCGCGATATCGCGGCCATCGCGCAATGCCATAGCCAGCGCAACGGCAGCGAGAACGGCATCTATCTGTGCGCCTCAATGCCGCCGGACAAGCCGGTGCAGTTCAGCCAGCGCCATTACCAGAACCGCGTCATCCGGGACGGCGACACCATCGCGCTTTTGGTCGAGGATTCTGGTCCCGGCGGCATGTACGCCGAGCTTGGCCGCACTTGCGTCGTCGGCAAGGCATCGGCCGAACTCAGGGAGGAGTTCGCCTTTGCGCTGGAAGCGCGCAAATTCAATCTCGGCCTGCTCAAACCCGGCACGGCGAGCAACGACATATTCGCGGCCTACAACGACTTCATGCGCAGAAGCGGCCGCCCGGAAGAGAAGCGCCTTCACTGCCACGGCCAGGGCTACGATCTGGTCGAACGCCCGCTCATCCGTGACGACGAGCCGATGGCGATCGCTCAAGACATGAACATCGTTGTGCACCCGACCTATATCCGCGGCCACGTACTGTCCTGGGTGTGCGACAATTATCTGATCGAGGCGAACGGACCCGGCGAGCGGCTGCACCGCTTTCCCGAAATCATCACCGAACTCGGGTGACCACTTGCGGCCGTTTCGTTTTCTTGCAAAAATATTTTATACTTAAAGGATGCTGCTGCTGATAGGATCGACCGGTAGCAGCGACAGACGTTGGGGGCGTTGATGCGGGGGCTGGACGGCAAAACGGCAATCGTCGCGGGCGGCTCGACGCTCATCGGACAATCCGTTGCGGAGACGCTCGTCGGCTATGGTAGCAACATTGTCATTGCCGATATCAACGTGCCCGACGGCGAAGCAACCGCAAAAAAGCTTGGCAGCAAAGCGCGCTTCGTCCGCTGCGATCTCACCAGCGATGCGGATGTTGCCGCCCTCGTCAAAGCAGCGGTGGAAGCGACCGGCCGGCTCGATTTTCTCGTCAACGTCGCCTGCACCTACCTCGACAATGGCGCCGAGACGACACGTGCCGACTGGCTGAATGCCCTTGACGTCAACATTCTCGGCTCGGTGATGCTGATGCAGGCCGCACGGCTGCATCTAAAAAAGAACAAAGGCGCCATCGTCAATTTCGGATCGATCTCCGCGCGCGTCGCGCAAACCGGCCGCTGGGTTTATCCGGTTTCGAAGGCTGCGATCCTGCAATTAACGCGCAATCAGGCGATGGATCTCGCCCCGGACGGCATTCGCGTCAATGCCGTCTCGCCAGGCTGGACCTGGAGCAACATCATGGTCGAGCTGACCAAGGGTAATCGCGCCAAAACCGACAGCGTAGCCAAGCCTTTCCATCTTCTCGGCCGCACCGGCAATCCCGGCGAGGTCGCCGAGGCTGTGGCGTTTCTGCTCTCGGACAACGCGAGCTTCATTACCGGCACCGATATCCGTGTCGACGGCGGCTACACCGCCATGGGCCCCGAACGGGCCGATGCCGCGATACCTTTGCTTATGGAATAGGGCACGATCCCGAAAGGCGGACACCGGTATTCGGAAAAGATCATGCTCATCAAAAATTTGGAACGCAGCCGCACGTCTCGGCTACACAACAGGAGTGCACGATGAGTTCTGCGAAACGAAAGATCACGATCGTTGGCGGCGGCCAATCGGGCCTGCAGCTCGGCAATGGCCTCTTGTCGTCCGGCTACGACGTCCATCTGGTCCAGGACCGTAAGGGCGACGACATCCGCACCGGCAAGGTGATGTCGAGCCAATGCATGTTCGACAAGGCGCTGAGCTACGAGCGTCAGCTCGGGCTGAATTTCTGGGACAAGGAATGCCCAACGGTGGATTCCATCGGCTTGATAGTTGCCGCACCCGACGGCTCCGGCAACAAGGCCATCGAATGGAACGGCCTGCTCGATAAGCCCGCGCAGGCGGTCGACCAGCGACTGAAATTCCCGCGCTGGATGCAGGAATTCGAAAAGCGCGGCGGCACGATCGAATACAAGCAAGCCACCGCCGCGGACCTGGAAAAATACGCCGCGCAATCCAACCTCGTCATCGTCGCGGCCGGCAAAGGCGACATTGCCAAAATGTTCGAGCGCGACGCGCAAAAGTGTCAATACGATGCGCCGCAGCGCGCACTGGCGCTCACCTATGTCAAGGGACTGACGCCGCGTCCGCAGCACTCGGCGGTGAATTTCAATATCGCCCCCGGAATAGGCGAATATTTCGTTTTCCCGTCACTGACCACGAGCGGGCCTTGCGAAATCATGGTGTTCGAAGGAATTCCCGGCGGCCCGATGGACTGTTGGGGCGACGTCAAATCGCCCGACCAGCATCTGGCAAAATCGAAGTGGATTCTCGACACTTACCTGCCATGGGAAGGCGAACGCGCTAAAAACGTAGAGCTTACCGATGCGAACGGCATTCTGGCCGGACGTGTCACGCCTACCGTGCGCAAACCGATCGCGCGGCTCCCGTCCGGCAACGTCGTATTAGGCATGGCCGACGCGGTCGTACTCAACGACCCGATCACCGGCCAAGGATCCAACAACGCCTCGAAATGCGCGAAGATCTATCTCGATGCCATCCTCGCGCAGGGCGACAAGCCCTTCGGCGAGGACTGGATGCAGGCGACGTTCGATCGCTTCTGGGATTACGTGCAGTACGTGACCGGCTGGACCAATGCGTTGATGCAGCCGCCGCCACCGCACGTACTCAACATCTTTGGCGCCGCACAGGGAAGTCCGACTCTCGCCAAGCGCATCGCCAATTGTTTCGACGAACCGTTGGATCTGTTCCCATGGTTCGCGGTGCCCGAAGAGGCCGACAAGTATCTCAAATCCTTGGCGGCGTAATCGGCGGCTAGGTTTTCTTTAGCGTGCGCGCGACGTATTCGCCGATGTAATGCAGCGTTTGCGGCGCGGCCCAGATTTCGGTGGCGATCTTGTCGGTTGCCGCCGCGCTTCGCTTGAGGCGCTCGCCGATCTCCTGGCGGAGTTGCATCTTGGTCTGGGAAAACGCCGCGGGCGAAAGCTGCGCAAGTTTCTGCGCGGCAGCCATCGCCTGCGCCATCAGCGCGTCCGCCTCTACAACCTCGTCGACCCAGCCGCGCTGCAACGCGGCTTCGGTCTCGTAGGTCGTGCCGCCGAACATGAACTCGGCCAGATAGCGCGCCGGCACGGCGAAACGGACAGCCTCGAAAGCAAGTGCCGGAAATGGCACGCCGACCAACAGCTCCGTCACGCCGATGCGCCCGGCGCCGCGCGCCATGATCCTCCGATCGGCGCAGCAGGCAAGCACGCAGCCGCCGGCGATGGCGTGGCCGTTAATCGCCGCCACCACGGGCTGCGGATGGAAGAACACCGCGTCAAAAGACCGATGCAAAACCGGAAGTAGTTTGCGTACGTAATCGGGCCCGCCCGCACTCACCCGCAGCAAATCGACGCCGGCGGAAAACATCCGGCCCTGCCCAGTCACTACGACCGCGCGCGCCGACGACGAACGAAGTTCCTCGAAGCACTTCCCCAGCGCCTCGCACACCTCGATATCGAGCGCATTGGCCTTGCCGTGTTTGATAGTGACGACGGCAATGCCGTTCTCGGTTTTCAGATCGATCATGATTGGCTCATTGAACCGCGCTCGATGCACAAAGGATATCAGGGAGCGCCGGCGCCACAAAGGATGGTTAAGACCGGCCGCTTTTGGTCCGCGCTTTGCGCCAAAAAATCCGCAATTGCGTCACCGTGAGGTCATGCCGGTCTGGCCCGAATGCGCACTAAGTGTTCCAGTCATGGAGGGGCGCAATGCCAGGCATTCGCATCGCCGCCGCAGGCGCGTGTATTTTGCTTTTATCGGGCCTAACCATCGTCGGCGCGGCCGCGCAGACCGCCGCCAGCAGCACGGCCACGCCCGGCAAGCCATTGCAATTACTGAAAATATTCCAGCAATCGAGCAAAGCCAAAGCGAAGCCGCACGTGAAGGTCGTGGCCAAATCTTCCGCCAAAAGAGCGGTCAGGATCGCTGCCGGAAGGAAAACCCACACCCATATCGCCGCGGCGCAACGACAACGGCTGCGCGCGCCGGAACAGGTAGCAAGCGCGCCGCCGTCTGAAAACAGCTGGCCGGCGGTGAACTCCGCGGTGCCAGCGGATGTCGCATTCGCCCCACCGGCGCTGCAGCCGACAGCGGCACCGACCGAGCAGGCGCCAAGTCAGTTCGTCGTCGCCGGTCAAACCGTGCAGCTCGCCTCGCCGGACAATGTCAATGAGATCGATCTCGCGGCCGAGGCGGAGCCAAAATCGGACTCCATGAATGCCGTCCCCCCGCCGCAGCAGGGCAGCGACGTCGGCAGCACGTCCTGGATCATGCAAGTGCTGGCTGCGCTCGGCGGCGCGGTCGCCGCCGGCTCGGTCGCCTGGTTCCTGATCGGATCCACCCCGCAGCGGACGTATGGGTGAGTGCTAGCCTTTTGCCTTGAGCGAGCTGAACAGCTCATAGGCGTCTTTCGGCTTGGCATTCTTGTGCACGACGGCGTTGATCGCGGCGATCATCGCCTTCGGCGCCTTCGACTGGAAAATGTTGCGGCCCATGTCGACGCCGGCCGCGCCCTGCTGCACGGCGTTATACGCCATCGTCAACGCATCGAGCTCGGCGAGTTTTTTGCCGCCCGCCATCACGATCGGCACCGGACATGAGGTGGTGACCGTCTCGAAGCCGTCATCAACGTAATAAGTCTTCACGTATTGCGCGCCGAGCTCGGCAATGATGCGGCAGGCGAGACGAAAATATTTGGCATCGCGCACCATGGTCTTGCCGACGGCGGTGATGCCCATAACCGGAATGCCGGTGCGCAGCCCGGCATCGACCAGCCTGGTCATGTTGTGCACCGAGCGTGTCTCGAATTCGCCGCCGATGAAAACCTGGATGCCGATTCCGGCGGCGTTCAATCGCACCGCGTCGTCGATGTCCATGGCGATCTCTTCGTCGGAGAGTTCCTCGCGCAGGATGCTGGGGCCGCCGCTGGCGCGCAGCACCATCGGCTTGGTCGAGTCCGCCGGAATGATCGAGCGCAAAATGCCGCGCGTACAGAACAGCGCATCGCAGAGCGGCAACAGCGGCACGATGGAGAGGTCGATGCGCTCAAGCCCGGTGGTCGGGCCCTGAAAATAGCCGTGGTCGATGGCCAGCATCACCGTGCGGCCGGTGGCGGGAGCAAAAACGCGGGCGAGGCGATTCTTCATCCCCCAGTCGAGCTGGTGGGAGCCTTTAAGATAAAAGCCCGGCGTCTGCTGCGGCCGATCGGCCGCGAAGCGTTCCCCCTCCTTATCGGCTTCCGGCATGACGCTCCTCGTTAGCCGCACGCTTTCGATCGCGAACCTATGCGTCATCGCATCCGCGCCAGCAAGGCATCTGGCAAACCGCGGCCCGGCCAAAACGCCACGAAGGAACCCTTGGCGTTGTTCCTGTTTTGTTCTAGGATCGCTTTCCCCTTGGTAAGCCCGAATATGGCCCAGCCGACCGCCCTTTCCGTGATGCGTAACCGCGCTGAAGTAGCGGCGGAATTGCGCCGTTTATTGCCGAAAATCCAGGATTTTCGGACCGCAAAAGCTATTCCCTTCGGCCTTTCCGCCATCGACCGTTACCTGCCGCAAGGCGGCCTCGCCGGCGGCGGTCTGCATGAATTCGTGCCCGAGGCAGGCGCCACCCCGGCTGCCTTCGGTTTCATCGTGGCGCTCCTTGCCCGCATGTCGCAGCCGCACCCGCTCTTGCTCGTCTTGCCGTCTTACGGGTTGTGCGATTACGGCCCTCCGTATGGTCATGGTCTGAGCACGCTCGGCCTTGATCCACACCGCCTGATCCTGGTCGAGACGGCGCATCGCCGAGACACCCTCTGGGCCATCGAGGAAGCGCTGCGTTCGGGCGCGCCAGCCGCCGTCGCTGGCGTGATCGACAAGCTCGATCTGAAATCGAGCCAAAGGCTGCAGCTCGCCGCCACCGATGCAGGCTTGCCGCTGTTGCTGCTGCGGCCGGCTTCCCCCTCCCCACCCTCCCCCGCATGCGGGGGAGGGTGGGGAGGGGGAAGCGCGGCGGCAACGCGCTGGCGCGTCGGCACGCGGCAGGCCACGCGCGACCGCTTCGGCCTGTTCGCGCATCCTCGATGGCATCTGCAACTTGAACGCTGCCGCAACGGACGGCCGGGCGAATGGGTAGTGGAGTACGATCATGTCGCGCATCGTTTCAGTCTGGCTGCCGCGCTGGCCGATCCTGCGCTTTCTCGCAGCGCAGGCGAAAAAACCCTCAGGCAAGCCCGTCGATCCTGAGCTACCGTTCGTGCTGGCGCTGACCGCCGCCGGAGGGCCGCGTATCGCCGCCTTGAACGAGGCGGCAGAGGCCGCGGGTCTCGCGCTCGGCGAGCCGCTGGCCGACGCGCGCGCGAAAGCGGACCTCTTGCAAGCCCGCGCCGTCGATGAAGCCGCCGATGACGCCGCGCTGCGCCGCCTGGCGCTCTGGGCGACGCGTTACACGCCAACCGCTTCACCCTGGAACGCGCAGAACGGCGCCGACGGTTTTTTTCTCGACATCGAAGGTGCCGCGCATCTGTTCGGCGGCGAAGCGAAGTTGCTCGCCGATCTTTCTTCACGGCTCAAATATTTCGGCCTGCCGGCGCGATTTGCCATCGCCGATACGCCCGGTGCGGCGTGGGCGCTGTCGCGCTTTCATCCCGCGCCTTGCACCGTGCTGCCTTCGGGCGAGGAAGCCCGGGCGCTCAAGCCGCTGCCCATCGAAGCGTTGCGGCTTTCGCCGGAAACTTGCACGACTTTGCGCCGGCTCGGTTTCAAATCCGTCGGCACGCTTCTCGACAAGCCGCGCGCGCCCTTTGCCGCGCGTTTTCCGGCCGAGCTGCTCCGGTGCCTCGACCAGGCGCTCGGCCGCCGCGACGAGCCGCTCGTCCCTATCGTCGCGCCGCCGGTCTATCACTGCCTACGTTATCTGCTCGAACCGATCATCACGCAGGAGGCCGTCATTGCGCTGGCGAACCGCCTCATGCACACGCTCGTGCATGTGCTCACGCGCGACGATGTGGGTGCGCGTGCGCTACGGCTCTGCCTTTACCGCGTCGATGGCGCGGTGGAGACGGTCGATATCGGATTGACTTTGCCGACGCGCAATGTCGCCCACGTCGCGCGCCTCATCGATCTGAAGCTCGATGCGTTGGTGGCGATGCAGCGAGCCGGCTTCGGCTTCGAGGCGGTTGGGCTTGCCGTCACCCGCGTCGAACCCATCCCGGCGCGGCAAAGTGAACTTAATATTGACCGTCACCCTGAGGTGCGAGCGCAGCGAGCCTCGAAGGGCGACGGCCCGAACGCCTCGGCTGGCATCCTTCGAGGCCCGCGCCACGCGCGGGCGCCTCAGGATGAGGGTGATATGGAGCGCTACGCCGCCTTGATCGATACGCTGCGCCAGCGTCTCGGGCCGCAGAGCGTGCGGCGGTTCGCGGCGATTGCCAGTCACCTTCCCGAGCGCGCCGAGGTATTGCTTCCGGTCAACGGCGAGGTTCCCGCATCGTGGCCGGCGCCGGAGCAAGAAACAGAAAAAACGCGGCCGCTCCTCCTTCTGCCCCATGCGGAGCCGACCGAAGTCACCGCGCTTGTCCCCGACGGCCCGCCCCGGCGTTTTCGCTGGCGCGGCGTGACCTATGAGATCGCGGGCGCGCAGGGCCCCCAACGCATCGCCAGCGAATGGTGGCGCAAGCCCCTCCCTTACCCTCCCCCGCTTGCGGGGGAGGGTAAGGGAGGGGGGCCGACGCGCGATTACTACCTCGTCGAGGACGCGGACGGCCGCCGTTTCTGGCTCTACCGCGAAGGCCTCTACGAGCGCGAGACGACTTTGGCCCGCTGGTTCGTGCACGGATTGTTTGCGTGAGACTAGCGATGACCGCCTATGCCGAACTCGCCGTAACCACCAACTTTTCCTTCCTGCGCGGCGCCTCGCACCCGCAGGAGATGGTTGCGACCGCCGATGAACTTAAGCTGACCGCCATCGGCATCGCCGACCGCAATTCCTTTGCCGGCGTGGTGCGCGCCTATGACGAAGCCAAAAAGCGAAAAATAAAGCTCATCATCGGCACGCGGCTGGTCAGCGTCGACGGTTTCGAGATGCTGGCCTACCCGACCGATCGTGCCGCTTACGGCCGGCTCTGCCGCCTTCTCACCGTGGGCAATCTCAAAGCCAAGAAAGGCGAATGTCATCTGACCTTCGAGGAGATTCTCGCCGCAAGCGAGGGCCAGATGCTGATCGGGTTACCGCCAGCGGCGCTTTCGGACACCTTCACCGAACGCCTTTCCGCCCTGGTGCGCGCGGCGCCGGGGCGTATTTTTCTCGCCGGCGTTCATTATCATCGCGGCGACGAACCGCGCCGGCTGACGCTTTTGGCCGAACTGGGCGAGCGCGTCGGTGCGCCGCTCGTCGCCGCCAACGACGTCTTCTATCACGCGCCGGAGCGCCGACCGCTCGCCGACGTGCTCACCTGCGTGCGCGAAAAATGCACCATTACCGAAGCGGGTTTGCGGCTTGCCGTCAATGCCGAACGGCATCTGAAAGCCGCGACGGAAATGGCACGACTGTTCGCCAATTTTCCCGAAGCCATCGCCCGCACGACGGCAATCGCCGAGGCCTGTCGCTTTTCGCTCGGCGAACTGAAATACGAATATCCCGACGAGCCGGTGCCGGAAGGCAAAACCGCCCAGCAGCACCTCGAAGATCTCACCTGGGCGGGCGCGCAGGACCGCTATCCAAGCGACAAATATCCCGACGGCATTCCACCCGACGTCGAAAAACGGCTGCATGACGAACTCGCACTTATCGCCAAGCTCGACTACGCGCGTTATTTCCTCACCGTCCACGATGTCGTCTCCTTCGCCCGCCGGCAGGAAAAGGAAATCCTCTGCCAGGGCCGCGGTTCGGCGGCGAATAGCGCCGTTTGCTATTGTCTCGGCATCACCGAGGTCAATCCGGACAAGACCCAGCTTCTGTTCGCCCGCTTCATTTCCGCGAACCGCGGCGAGCCGCCCGATATCGACGTCGATTTCGAGCACGAGCGGCGCGAGGAGGTGATCCAGTACATCTACAAGCGCTACGGTCGCGACCGCGCCGCGATCTGCTCCACCGTCGTGCATTACCGCTCGCGCCGCGCCATCCGCGAAGTCGGCAAGGTTCTGGGCTTGACCGAAGACGTGACCTCGGCGCTGGCCAAAACGGTCTGGGGTTATGGCGACGGACTGCCGGACGAGCACATCCGCCAGGCCGGCCTCGATCCCTTCAATCCGGCAATCCGGCAAGCCGTGCATCTCGCCGGCGATCTGATCGGCTTTCCGCGCCACCTCTCCCAGCATGTCGGCGGCTTCGTGCTCACCCGCAGTCCCCTCGACGAGACGGTACCCATCGGCAATGCCGCCATGGACGACCGCACCTTCATCGAATGGGACAAGGACGACATCGACACGCTCGGCCTGATGAAGGTCGATGTGCTCGCGCTCGGTATGCTGAGCTGCCTCCGCCGCGGGCTTGATCTATTGAAAGTGCATTACGGCAAGGATCATTCGCTCGCCACTTTGCCGCAGGACGATGAAGCGGTTTACCAGATGCTGTCGCGCGCCGATTCCGTCGGCGTGTTCCAGGTCGAAAGCCGCGCGCAGATGTCGATGCTGCCGCGACTAAAGCCGCGATGCTTCTACGATCTCGTCATCGAGGTGGCGATCGTGCGGCCCGGCCCGATCCAGGGCGACATGGTGCATCCTTATTTGCGCCGGCGCGACGGCATCGACCGCGAGCATTACCCCTCCCCCGATCCAGTGCACGGACCGAAGAACGAATTGGAGGAGGTTCTCAAACGCACGCTTGGCGTGCCGCTGTTCCAGGAACAGGCGATGCAGATCGCCATCACCGCGGCAAAATTCACGCCCGACGAGGCGGATGGGTTGCGGCGCGCCATGGCCACCTTCCGTCACACCGGCAACGTGCATCTCTTCCGCGACAAGTTCATCGACGGCATGACCGCCCGCGGCTATGACCGCGATTTCGCCGAAAATTGTTTCGGCCAGATCGAAGGCTTCGGCGAGTATGGTTTTCCCGAAAGTCACGCGGCGAGCTTTGCGCTGCTCGTTTACGCTTCGGCGTGGATCAAATGCCGCTATCCGGACGTGTTCTGCGCCGCCATCCTCAACAGCCAACCGATGGGCTTTTATCAGCCGGCGCAGCTGGTGCGCGATGCGCGGGCGCATGACGTCGAGATCCGCGCGGTGGACGTGAATTTCAGCGACTGGGATTGCACGCTGGAGCCGGGCGTGGCCGCCGACGGCCGACATTCTGTCCGCCTCGGCTTCCGCCTCGTTCACGGCCTCAACGAAGACGAGCTGAAAAAACTCATAGCCGCGCGCGGCAACGGTTTTGCCAGCATCGAGCGGCTCGCGGCCATTGCCGGCATTTCCCGCTTCACCATCGAGCGGCTCGCCGAGGCGGATTCATTCCGCTCGCTGAGGCTAGACCGGCGTGCCGCGTTGTGGGCGGCGCGACGGCTCGACGTGATCGGCATTTGCACGGCGAGGCAAACGACCTTCGCCAAGGTCGAGGGCGCACTTCCCCTGCTGGCGCCGCACTTGAGCGATGAACTTTTCCCGGAACCGTCCGTCACGCTGCCGGCCATGCCGCTCTGCGAGCACGTCGTCGAGGATTACGTGGCGACCGGGCTGTCGCTGAAGGAGCACCCGGTGCGCTTTTTCCGCGACCGCCTCACCACACTCCGCGCCATCCCCAACGCGCATCTACGCGGCGAAGAGTTGCGTCAAGATTCGCTGGTCACCGTCGCCGGCCTCGTTCTGGTGCGGCAGCGGCCGGGCACGGCCAAAGGCGTGATCTTCATGACGCTGGAAGACGAGACCGACATCGCCAACATCATCGTCTGGCCGAAAGCCTTTGACAAAAACCGCCGCGTGGTGATGACGGCGCGGTTTCTCGCCGTGCGCGGACGCCTGCAACGCGCCGGCCTCGTCATCCATGTCGTTGCGGAAAGCTTTGTCGATCTTTCCGCCGAACTGCGGTGGCTGCACGACGGCGACCTTTTCTCACCAAAATTTTCCGGCGGGCCGCTGCCACAAGAGGCTTCGCTCCCGCTCAAGAGCCGCGACTTTTATTGATCCGTCATTGCGAGGAGCGAAGCGACGAAGCAATCCAGACCTCGGCGCCCGGAAACTGGATGCTTCGCTTCGCTCGCAATGACAAGCTAGCTGCACCTGCCCGCGCACTTTCCCAGCACGCGCGCCAGCCGCTCGGAAAACGAGCGCGCATCCGCCGGGCGGTCGCCCTCGAGGACGCGCGCCTCGTCGAGCAACAAATGCGCGGCGTCCTCTTTCAGCGTCCGTTCGTCCTCGCCCAGCGCGGCGAGCGCCACGACAAGCCGATGACGCGGGTTGACCTCGAGGATCGGCTTCGATGCGGTGCTGAGCCGTCCCGCGCCGGCGAGCAACCTTTCCAGCGCCCGATCGGGACCCGCGTCGGCGGCAACCAGGCAGACAGCACTGTCGGTAAGCCGATCCGACGCGCGCACTTCCGCTACCGCGTCGCCCAGCGTGCTCTGCAAAAAGACCAGAAACGTTTTGACTGAATCCTGCAGCTCCGGCGCCGGTGCCTCTTTCGTATCGACGACCGGAATAAGCGCCAGATCAGCCGCCCCTTGCGTCACCGACTTGAACGGCTTGCCGTCAAAGCCCGCCGCCGACATCACCCAAAACGTGTCGACCGGATCGGGCAGCAACAGAACCTCGACGCCCCGCGCGCGGAATCCTTCGATATGCGGCGACAATTTCAGGCGCTCGACGTCGTCGCCCGCCAGATAATAGATCGCGGTCTGGCTGGGCTTGAGCGCGGCGACATACTCCCTGAGACTGCGCCAGGAATCGGCCGCGCCGGTGGTCTTAAAGCGCGCGAGCCCAAGCAAGGCATCGCGGCGCTCGAAATCCTCGTAAATGCCTTCCTTGAGCACGACGCCGAACAGGTCCCATATTTTTGTGTAAGTCTCAGGCTCCTTGTCCGCCAGCCGCTCGAATTCCCCGAGCACGCGGCTGATCGCGCCTTTCCTGATGGCGGCGAGGAGCGGACTTTCCTGAATTTTCTCACGCGAAACATTGAGCGGCAGATCGGCGCTGTCGACCAGCCCGCGAACGAAACGCAAATAGCGCGGCAAAATCTCCGCGTCGTCGGTGATGAAGACGCGCTTGACGTAAAGCTTGATGCGCCCCTTGCGGTCGGGATCGAACAGATCGAACGGCCGCGCGCCGGGAACGAACAACAGCGCGGTGTAGTCCTGCCGCCCCTCGGCGTGGAAATGAATGGTCAGCGCCGGCTCGTCGAATTGTCCGGCGATGCTGCGATAGAAATCGTTGTAGTCGGCCGCCGTGATCGCCGCTTTCGGCTTGGCCCAGAGCGCCGCTCCGTCGGTGATCTCCGATGCCGCGGCCCCGGGCTTATCCACGATCGCGATCGGCACCGGCACGTGACCCGATTGCGCCTGCACGAGTCGCTCGACGGTTGAACGCTCGGTGTAGGACTTGGCGTCTTCCAGCAAATGCAGCACAACGCGGGTGCCCCGGCGCGGCGCATCCGCGGCAGCTACAGGGGATACGTCGAAGGTGCCCTTGCCGTCCGACGACCAGCGGTGTGCCGCTTCCGTCCCGGCGCGGCAGGAAATCACCTCGACACGTTCCGCAACCATGAAGACCGAATAGAAGCCGACGCCGAAGCGGCCGATCAGGGCTGTGTCCTCGTCGTTCTTCCCCGCCTCGATGCGATCGAGAAACGCCTTGGTGCCGGAGCGGGCGATAGTGCCGAGCGCCTCGACCATTTCCTCACGGCTCATGCCGATGCCGTTGTCCTCGACCGTCAGTTGCCGTTTGTCGGCATCGAGCAGAAGCGTGATGCGCGGCTTGGGATCATCGTCGAGCAGTCCCGGCTCGGCGACGGCCTCGTACCGCAGCCGCTCGCAGGCATCGGCGGCGTTAGCGATCAACTCGCGGAGAAAAACCGATTTTTCCGAATAGACTGAGTGCACCATGAGCTGGAGCAGCCTGGCGACGTCAGCTTCGAATGGGCGGCTTTCCGACCGATTCTCCTCGGCGATGGTCATGGCGGCATTCCCGGCAAGAAATTAGCGGCTTTGCGTTCCTCGCCCCGACATGGAGCGACGGAGCCGCCAAATCAAGGCCGGGCCGCGACCGCCGGATTACGAAGAGGAAAGCACGTCCAGCGTGTGGATATGCTCGGGGCGGATGCCGACGGCCAACAGGCGGCCGGGTATGCGCTGCAAGAACGGAAACATATCGAACATCTTAAACAGCAGCGGCGGCTTCGGCCGTTGCGTGCTCGCCAGCGCGCGGCTGATGATCCGGTTCTGCATCGTGAGCTGAAGCCGCTGGGTGAAGCGTACCGGCAACGTGCGCCGCGACTGAATGGCCCGCAGGTCTTCGTTGCTCGATGTGCCGGCTCGAAGCGGCGCGGCCAGACGGTTGGCGGCGGCGACCGCGTCCTGAACGGCCAGATTGATGCCGACACCGCCGATCGGCGACATCGCGTGCGCGGCATCGCCGATGCAGATCAAGCCCGGCCGCCACCACTGCCGCAGGCGGTCGACGGTGACGCTCAGAAGCTTGATGTCGTCCCAGCTTTCCAACTGAGCGACACGGTCGGCGAGGAACGGCGACATCGTCACTACCCGCTTGCGGAACGCGTCGAGGCCGTCTGTCCTCACGCGCTCGATACCGCCTTTGGGAATTACGTAGGCGCACTGCCAATAATCGCCGCGGTCGAGCATGATCATCATGGCGCCGGCCTCGATATGGCCGAAGATTTCGGTCTCATCGGCTTTCTTCAGCGGCAGGCGGAACCACAACACGTCCATCGGCGCGCCGTAATCGTCACTGTGCAAGCCGGCTTTTTCACGCACCGTCGAATGCCGGCCGTCGGCGCCCACGACCAGGTCGGCGCGGATCGCCACTTCGCCGTCTTCCGTCATGGCACGCAGTCCGACGATCCGCCCGTCTTCCTCGATCAAGCCGGTTGCCTCCGCCTTCATGCGTAAATCAAAGCTCGGGTAAAGCTCGCCGTGCTTGGCGAGGAAATCGAGAAAATCCCACTGCGGCATCAGCGCGATGTATTTGCAGTGCGTCGGCAGATGCGTCAGATCGAGCATCCGCAGCCGTTGATCGCCGACCTGCATGGTAAGCCGCTCGACCTTCTGATGCGGCAGCTTGAGGAATTCATCGAGCAGCCCGAGCTCGTACATGAGTTCGAGCGTGGAAGGATGAATGGTGTCGCCGCGGAAATCGCGGAAGAAATCGGCGTGCTTCTCCAGCACGACGACATTCACCCCGGCGCGCGCCAGGAGAAAGCCGAGCATCATTCCGGCCGGTCCGCCCCCGGCGATGCAGCATTTGGTGGCGATCGAGGTGTTCGGCATCACGGCCCTTTGCTGCGCCGGCGCCGACGCCATCGCGTGAGCGCGCCTAGGCCGGCTGTGGCGCCTTCGGCGCCGGCGCCACGCCGAGCTTCTTTTGCAGGCTCGTCGAGGAGGTGGTGTACTGAAACACCAGTCGCTTTTCGGGATAAACGTAGTGGTACGCCTTTTGTGCCATCAGCGCCGCTTCGTGGAAGCCGGACAGGATGAGCTTGAGTTTGCCCGGATACCAGTTGATGTCGCCGATCGCGAAGATGCCGGGCACGCTGGTCTCGAAACTCGCCGTCTCGACCGGGATCAATTCGTTATTCTTGAGCTCAAACCCCCAATTGGCCACCGGACCGAGCTTCATCGTCAAGCCGAAGAACGGCAATAGCGCGTCGCAGACGAGCTCCATGACCGAGCCGTCGTTGGTCTTGACCATGGCCTTGCTGAGCTGGCCCTGCTCGCCGTGCAGTGCGGTCACCTGGCCAAGCACGAAATCGATCTTGCCCTCGCCGACCAGCGCCATCATCTTGTTGACGCTGTCGGGGGCGGCGCGGAATTCACTGCGCCGATGCAGCAAGGTGAGGTGCTTGGCGATGGGGGCGAGGTTAAGCGTCCAGTCGAGCGCACTGTCGCCGCCGCCGACGACGAGGACGTGCTTGTCGCGGAACGCCTCCATCTTGCGCACCGAATAAAATATCGACTTGCCCTCGTAAGGTTCGACGCCGGGGATCGGCGGGCGCTTGGGCTGGAATGAGCCACCGCCGGCGGCGATGACGATGACTTTGCTCTCGAACTGCTTGCCTTGATCGGTGGTCACGCGAAACAGGGGGTCGCCGATCTTCTCGACCTTTTCCACCATCTCGCTGAGATGAAATTGCGCGTTGAACGGCTTGATCTGCAACAAGAGCGCGTCAACGAGACCTTGCGCGCTGGTGTAGGGAACGCCGGGAATGTCGTAGATCGGCTTCTCCGGATAAAGCTCCGCGCACTGGCCGCCGATCTTGTCGAGAATGTCGATGAGATGCGTTTTCATGTCGAGCAGACCCAGCTCGAACACGGCAAATAGGCCGATCGGTCCCGCGCCGATGATGACAACGTCAGTCTTGATAGGTTCGCCCATATCGTATCCGCACTCGTCTCAATGAGGTGTCAGCTAAGTGGCATTAGGTGAAGTTGCGAGTGTCTAGCGTGGTCGCCGCGTCAGGGGAAGAGGAAGGAAGGCGCCAAGCGTAATGGCGGCGCGCCGGATTTGTTCCAGCGCCGCTTGGATTTGTGCCAGCTAGAGTGATCCGGAAAAGTGGAAACCGGTTTTCCGAAAAGATCATGCTCCACTAGGATGTTAGAGGGCCAATCGCTCCGATCGAAGCGATTGGCGCTCTACGCCTGCCGATCCGGCGTTCGCACCGTCAGGCCGTCGAAGTCTTCGCTCACTTTGATCTGGCATGACAGCCGCGAGTTCGGTTGCACGCCGTAGGCGAAATCGAGCATGTCCTCTTCCATCGGCGAAGGGCCGCCCACCTTTGCCCGCCACACCTCATCGATATAGACGTGGCAAGTCGAGCAGGCGCAAGCGCCGCCGCATTCCGCCTCGATCCCCGGCACGCCGTGCTTGATCGCCGTCTCCATGACCGTTGCGCCGGCTTCGCCCTCGACCGTGCGCGCCGTTCCATCCGCATCGATGAAAGTGATTTTGACCATGGCGGGATTAAAGCCGGACGCCGTCGGCCGGCGAGAAACGACGAATACAGGAAAGCCGGCCGGCCGCCGTCTTCTAACGGCTCACGGCGCGCCGCGCCAGTGCAGCAAACAACCATCGGGCTTAATGGTCGCGCGAACGTCCGCCGAAGGTGTCGGCCGCGGCTTCGTCGAGGCGATCGCCCAGGCGCACCCCGATTGCCGCGCGCACCTCAAAGCTCGCGGCCTCAAGCTCGGCAATGGCCGCGTTCATGACCTGATCGCCGGCGTCGCCGGAGGCCGCCTCTTCGAGCCGCTCGGCCGCGCGCGCCACGCGCCATGCGCCGACCCCGAGCGCGGAGCCTTTGAGCGTGTGAGCTGCCGCGGCAGCGCTTGCGGGCTTTGCCCCCGCGATACGGCTCAGGGTCAGAGTGGTCTGGCGGGCAAAAATCTCCAAGACCTCGCGTTCGAGGCTGCGGTCGCCGAGCGTCATCCGCCCGAGATGATCCTCATCGATGCTCATCGGCTTTTGCTCACGCGTAACCACGGCCGAAAGGCTCGCTTGGGTCACGACATCCTCCCCGACATTCTTGCCTTGCGAGCCATTATGCGGAGAAGCCACAAAAGTGGAGTAAATCCGGCTTCCGCAAGGAGATTTGGCCGCCGTCTTTCACCTCAATGGGTAAGCAACTTCTTACCCCGATCGAGGCCCAGCGAGCTTTCCGCCGGGCGTCCGCCCCAAGCGGATCGGGACGCCCGGTCTGCCGCTCACCGGCCCCAGAGCGGCCGCATTATGGGCAACACAATGACGTGTCGGCCCAAGGCGAGCGGACGGCCGAGGTCATGGTGACCAAACCGTTAACGATGATTAAAAGGACGTTACCAAACCCGGTTTCCTTCGATCCGCCAGACCGATAGGATGGGCTACGGCACTATGATGTGAGGGCGGGGAGCCCTTATGCCGATGTGGATTTGACCGATCACGCGCTCGTGGCGCGGCCTTAGTTTGCGAGGGCCGTCCTAGTCCGGCGTAACACGCGAGGCGACGACCGAAATGGCCAACAACCCGAAGAAGATCATGGACCCGACGGAAGCGGCGCTGTCGGCCATCCAGGAAGCGCTTAAGGTCAGCGACGAGGCGCAGGGTCAGGGGCCGGAAGCGAGCGCCGCGCCGGTCGGCGGGCCCGCCGCCGACACATGGCGCGAGAGCGCGCCGACGCCCGGCCCCGCCGTCCCAGTCGACTCCTGCGAGATCGGCGCGCGCGCCAGCGACGCCCGCGGATTTCCCGCCGCCAATGACGACCAGCGATCGATCGGGCAAATCCTGCACGCGCTGCAAAACCGTCCGGCGCGCACGTCCTATTTCGTCGCCGCGGTGTTTTCGGCCGTCTGGATTGTCGCCTGCCTCGCCCTTTCCTGGGCTTATCTGCCCGACATCAGCGCCGCGCTCGGCCCCGGCCACTCCCCGACCTCCATCCTGATCGGGCTTGGCGCCGCGGCGCTGTTGCCAATCATCTTCTTCTTCGGCGTGGCGCAAATGGCCTGGCGCGCGCAGGAGTTGCGGCTTGTCGCGCAATCAATGGCCAAAGTCGCCATGCGGCTCGCCGAACCCGAAAGCGCGGCGCGCGATTCCATCGTCACCGTCGGCCAGGCGATACGCCGCGAGGTCGCGGCCATGGGCGACGGCGTCGAACGCGCGCTGGCGCGCGCCAGCGAGCTCGAAGCGCTGGTGCGCAACGAGGTCGCGGCGCTCGAGCACGCCTACAGCGACAACGAGGTGCGCATCCGCGGGCTGCTACAGGATCTCACCAATCAGCGCGAGACGCTGGTCGGACAGGCCGAGCAGGTACGTTCCGCCATCAACACCGTCCATATCGATCTGACCCAGGACCTTTCGACGATCAGCGATCTCGTCGGTCAGCAGGTCAACGAGGCGGCGGAGCGCATCACCCATTCGCTGGCCGAGAAAGGCGAGCACATCACTCTGGCGCTGGGCCAGATCGGCGACAATATGATCCAGCAACTCAGCGTGCGCGGTGAAGATCTCATCGTGCGGCTGGAATCCGCGAGCGAGGAGACCTCGCGCGCGCTTACCACCGCAAGCGACCAGCTTACCGCCAGCTTGAACTTCAAGACCGATCACATCGGCGAGGAATTTTCCGAGATCGCGCGCGGCCTCGAAAGCATGATGACGTCGCGGCTCGACGGCGTCACCGACGGCTTCTCGGAGAAGTCGCTGGCCATCGTCGACATGATGGTCGGACGCTCGCAAGAGCTTACCGACGCCATCGTCAACACCTCGAGCGAGCTCGCCGAAACGATCGCGACGCGCGCCGAGGAGGTCAACTCCACCCTCAAGGCGTCCGGCGAATCGCTCATCCTCGACCTCAATTTGCGCGGCGGCGATGTAGCGAAAAAGTTCGAAGCGGCCGGCAACCGCGTCACCGAGGCGTTGATTTCACGCACCACCAAGGTGACGGACTCGATGCAAGAGAGCGCCGACCAGGTCGCCGAAATCGTCGCTTCCCGCGGCGAGGAGGTTAAGCAGATGCTCGCGACGCGGCTCGCCGCGTTCGAGGAGATGTTCGGCCAATCCGGCGCCCAGCTCGGCGAAAAGATCTCGCGCGATTCCTCGACGCTCGCCAACCTCATCACCCGGCACCTTGCCGAATTCGACCGTACGGTGAAGACCTACGGCTCGGAGCTCGTCGAGCGGCTCGGCGCGCGCACCCAGGACGTCTCCGAATCGATGCGCAGCTACGTCGACAGCTTCGACAATCGCGTCACCTCCAAGGCGAGCGAAGTCACCACCGCGCTCGATCAGCGTCTGTCGCAGTTCCAGCAATCGCTCGACAGCGGCACGCAGACCATCACCGAGGCGCTGTCCACCCGCGTCATGGATATCGCCAAGACCCTCACCGAAGGCGGCAGGGAAGTCGTCACCGCGGTCGACAAGCGCATTGCCGACGTCAACAATACGTTTGACAGCCGCATCGGCCAGATGGAGAAACTCCTCGTCGGACGCGCCGAAGCCGTCACCCAGCAGATCGAAGTGCGAAGCCGCGCCGCCGCCAACCTGCTTAATGCCCGGCTCGAGGAGCTTTCGGAATCGATCAAGACCAATTCAGGAAGCGCCGAGCAGGCGCTCGGTCAACTTGCGACGAAGACCGTCGACGCCCTGAGCAAGAGCGCGGCGGCGAGCGCGGCGGCCACCGAGACCTTGAATCGCAGCGCCGCCGAGGCGACCGCCTCGCTCAATCGTAGCGCCGGCGCGCTGAGCAACACCATCACCAAGACAACCGAAACCGCCGCTGACCTCATGGCCCGCAGCGCCGCCGCCACGACCGAGTCAATCGGCCGCAGCGCCAGCGAGGCCGAGCGCACGCTTCTCGGCACCAGCGCCGAAGTGACGCGCAACGTCGCCGGCAGGGTCGACGAGATCACCACCGCCGTGTCGACGCGCGTGGGCGAGATGACGCGCCTGCTCGACGAGAAGTCGAACGGGCTGTTGGCCGCGCTTTCCGGCAAGGGCCAGGAATTCGCCGGCGAAGTCAGCCGCATCACCGACCAAGCCGTGAAGTCCATCGAGGCCAAGAGCTTCGTCTTCACGCAGACCATGATGGACAACAGCGAGGAGATCGCGCGGCTCATCAACGACGCGAGCCAGACCGCGACGGTCGCCATGACGCGCACACTCGGCCAATTGCAGCAAGGCGCCCAGAGCGTCAGCGAAGCGGCGAAGCAGACCATCACGCATACGCTTGAAGACTTGCAGAGTGCGACCAGGTCCGCGATCGAAGAGTCGAAGCAGACCGCCTCGACGACCGTTGCCGAAATGCTGGAGACCCACGGCATGTTGCGCTCGGACACCAACGCTCTGTTCGAGCGCCTGCGCGAGGCCAACATCTTGCTGCAAGAGGTGCTCAGCGGCGCCCACGAGAACATGAGTTCGCTGGAGCGCACCATGGTAACGCGGGTTTCCGAATTCGTCGCCGCCATGAGCGAGCTGAGCGTCAAGAGCGACACCGCCGCCGGCGTGGTGGAGCGTCACCTCGGCGCCTTCAACAACGTGACCGGCAAGACGCTGCGCGAGCTCGGCGAAATCTCCGCGCAATTCACCGCGCAAGGCCGCTCGCTCACCGAAGCGGTCGAGCTTCTGGACAAGAGCAACCGCCACACCGAGGAGTCGATTGCCAATAGGCGCGCCGACATCGAGACGCTCGTCACGACGCTTGATACGCGCTCGGAGGACTTTGCCCAGCGGCTGCAACGCTTCTCCGGGTTGCTGGATGAATCGCTCGACGCGGCGACGACCCGAGCCAGGCAGATCGCTGGCATCGTCGCCGAAACGAGCAACGACAGCGTGCGCAACATCGAGCAACAGTTCGAACTCGTGCGCACGACCTCGGAGGAAGAACGCAAGCGCACCAGCGAGACCTTCAACGCGGTCTATGACGAGGCCGCCACGCAAGTGAACACGATGTTCCATCAATCCGCCGAGCGTTTCACCGAGATCATGCAGGGCATGAAGCAGATGGCGGCGGAAATGCAGCAGGAGCTGGAGACGACGCGCTCCGAGTTGCGGCGCGGAATCTTCGAACTGCCGCAGGAGACCGCCGAGAGCGCGGCGCAAATGCGGCGCGTCATCGTCGATCAGATCGAGGCCCTGGCCGAGCTCAATCGCATTGTCGCCCGCCACGGTCGCTCGCTCGACACCACCGAGCCGACGCGGCACGAGCCGGAACCGGTTCACATTGCCGGCGGCAGCCGCGCGCAGCCGCGGCCCACACGCAGTGACATCACTGCGGCGCCGCAGCCGAACGCGCGCGGCGACATCACCGGCGCACCGCCGCGCCGCCCCGAGCAGCCCGCCCCGCAGAACGGCGACGGCCGCAACGGCGGCTGGCTCAGCGATCTGTTGACGCGCGCATCGCGCGAGGACAGTCCGCCCATTGCGCCCACCCCGCGCGCGGCCGCGCGCGGCGAGAAGCGTCCGGCGCGCGACAACATCGAGTCGCTCGATACGCTCGCGGTCGACGTCGCGCGCATGATCGATCATGACGCGGCCGCCGATTTGTGGGAGCGCTACAAACGCGGCGAGCGCGGCTTGTTCACCAAGCGCCTATACACGGCCCAAGGTCAAAAAGCGTTCGACGAAATTCGCCGCAAATACCGCGCCGATCCCGAATTCCGGCAGACCGTCGAACAATACATTCACGAGTTCGAACGGCTGCTGGAGGACGTCTCGCGCGGCGATCGCGGGCCGACCGTGCTGCGCAATTACCTGACCTCGGATACCGGCAAGGTCTACACCCTGCTGGCGCACGCCGCCGGCCGTTTCGACCAATAAGACGCCGCCCGAGTCCCGCATCGACGGCCTTGCTTGCGGAGCGATCGCGGCGTTACCGTCGCCGCATGGAAGCCCCGGTATCCCTGCCCACCGCCGCCGACGTCGATGCGGCCGCTCGCCGGCTCGCCGGCGTCGTCCTGCACACGCCGCTTCTGACTTCGGCGACGCTCGATGCGATAACCGGCGGGCGCATTTTCCTCAAAGCCGAGACTTTGCAGCACACCGGGTCGTTCAAATTCCGCGGCGCCTATAACAAGCTCGCGGCGATTCCGCCCGAGCAACGCGCCGGCGGCGTGGTAGCGTTCTCGTCCGGCAATCACGCGCAGGGCGTCGCCGCGGCGGCGCGGCGCCTCGGTATGCTCTGCGTGATCGTCATGCCGCACGACGCGCCACGCGCCAAACGCGAACGCACCGCGGCGCTCGGCGCCGAGCTCGTGTTCTACGACCGCACGCGCGACGATCGCGAAGCGATCGCCGGCGACATCGCGGCGCGCCGTGGCGCCGTTCTCGTCCCACCTTACGATGACGCGCTGATCATCGCCGGCCAGGGCACCGCCGGCCTGGAGATCGTCGACGATTTGCGCGCGCTCGGCCTCGTGCCCGACGTCGTGGTGGTGACGGCGTCCGGCGGCGGACTCACCGCCGGCATCGCGCTTGCGGTCAGCGCACGCGTGCCCGCGGTCAAGCTCTATACCGCCGAGCCGCAGGGTTTCGACGATCACGCGCGTTCGTTTCGCAGCGGCCAGCGCGAGCAGAACGCGGCGTTGAGCGGAACGATCTGCGATGCGCTGATGGCGCGCATGCCGGGCAAGCTCACCTTCGCCATCAACCGGTCGCTGGTCGGCGCCGGCGTGGTGGCGAGCGACGACGAGGTCGCCGCCGCCGTCGCATTTGCCTTTTACGAATTGAAGCTGGTGGTTGAGCCGGGCGGCGCCGTCGCGCTGGCCGCGCTGATGACCGGCAAGGTCGACGTGACCGGCAAAGTCGCCGTGGCCGTCCTCTCCGGCGGCAATGTCGATCCCGAACTGTTCTCCCGGCTGGTTGCCTAGCAGACGGTTCAGCAGATCGCCGCCACTACTGGTCCCTCGCCACGCAAGCGACGAAAATCCATCTCAACAAACGCCGCACCAACCGACCCGCTCTCCCGTGTACACGGGAACGTGCCGAACAAACTCTAGGCGCCCGCCCCGGGCAAGAAGCAACGGATCTGTGTCGCCCCCTCCGAATCCATATAGGGCCACACTACCGCCGGCCCGAAACGATTTGGCTCGGTCACGAGCGCGGCCTCGGGTACGAAAATCCACTGCCCGTGCAGGCGCACACGATAGCGGCCTTCCAGCGTGTCCCAATCGACGTCCTCGACTTTGACACCGTCGGCGAAGGAACAGCACAAGCCTTTGCCGCTGGCGAGCTGATCGAACCAGGCGTGAAGTGGTTCATTGGCGTAGCGGCCGTCATCACGCGCAGACACATTGCTTGAACCCAACGCAATCATGCACAACGCCACAACCGCCAACAAAGGACCGGTGAGTCTGTGCATCGTGGCCTCCAGAAGATCGTGTTATGCGGAGCAACAACACGACTTCCGGCAGACCTCAGAACCGCATTCGCCTGCGCGTCGTTGTTGATCCGCATCGACTCATGGAAAGCAACTTCCGTGCCGTTTACCGAATCACCCTCATGGGAGAACATCTCTAGTTAACAGAAAATGAACTCGCGCGCGACCCTGCGCCTTCCGCCGCCAAGCCGACGCGACGACGCAGCAGCTCGTGACGCTGCGCGCGGTAACATCGGGCCGCTAGCTGAACAGCGCGATGAGCTCTTCTTCGCTCAGAGCATGCAGCGCCGCGAGTGGATCGTCGAGCGCCGCGCGTGGAATCGGATTCGCATTGCTGCGCGGCTGCGGCGAAGGCGCCGCCGGGGGCGGCTTGGATTCCGTCGGCTCGAACAATTCGTCCGGATCCTCTTGCGACCCCACCATTGCCTGCGGATCGGGCAGCGTCGGATGCAGGAGCCGCAACTGAAGCGGCGATCCGACGTCATCCTCGGCGGCCGAACGGACCTCGACCGCGGCCGAGGCGGGATCTTGTGCGGTATCATGCAACCGTTCGGCGGCGGACTTGGCTCGCACTTCATCGGCGGCAGGTGGCGCGGCGACGCCAGGCTCCGCCATTGCGGCGCGCGCAACCATGTCGTTGACGCGGTGCGCCAGCTCGCGCAGCAGCGCGGCCGCGCTCAATGCGCGCGCCGCCGCCGCATTGTTGCGCAAGATCGCGTCGCCGACTTCGCGGATCGCGGCCTCCAACGTATCGCACGACGTCGCCTCGACCTCGCGCTGGCGCAACGCCATGGCGATATCCTGGATGCGCTCGACCGCAAAATGAACGTCGGGCAGCGACCTCGCGCTCGCCGCGAGCACCGCCTCGATCTGCCCGATTGACGCGGCCAAATCGGCGAGGCCGCGGGCGAACGTGGCCGGCAAAGTTGGCGGCGAATTTTCGCGCATCGCCGCCTCGAGACGGGCGATGGTGCTGACGAGCTTGTTCGTATCCGGGTAACGCTGGCGGCTGGCGTATTCGCGCAGGAAGCCGCGTCCGCGCTCGGTCGCCATGATCTCCGCGTAAATGGCTTCGTAATCCGCTTCCGTCGTCGGCGCGGCCAAAATATCCCGCAGTGGCAGAGGATCGTTGGACATCGTTCCCCCGGCTCGCGCTGAATCAAACAGCACAACGGCCGCAACCCCGCAATCGGCTGACCCGCTCGTTTTCCCGATATTCCCACAAGGCCGCGCCGCCGCGACATAGCGGTGACGCCGTGCTCACCCCCACAAATCCGGCTCGGGCGGATTAACGAGGCTTCCCTCGTAACGCAAGCCGTCGGCGCGATCCTTGGCGAGCAGCAGCGGACCGTCGAGATCGACCACGCGCGCACGCTGAGCCACGAGCATGGCCGGCGCCATTGCGAGCGAGGTGGCGACCATGCAGCCGACCATGATGGCAAAGCCGCGCCGCTCCGCTTCGGCGGCAAGCGCCAGCGCTTCGGTGAGGCCGCCGGCCTTGTCGAGCTTGATGTTGACGGCGTCATACTTGCCGGCAAGGGCGTCGAGGCAGGCGCGGTCGCGCACGCTTTCGTCGGCGCAGATCGGTATCGGGCTTTTGCTACCGGCCAGCGCCTTGTCGCGGCCTTCGCGCAAGGGCTGTTCGATGAGCGTCACGCCGGCATCGGCACAGGCAGCAAGATTTTGCTGCAAATTATCCGCCTCCCAGCCTTCATTGGCGTCGACGATGATTTGGGCTCGTAGCGCCGCGCGGCGGACCGCCGCGATCCGCTTGCCGTCATCGTCTCCACCGCCGAGCTTGACCTTGAGGAGGGGTCGCCAGGCGGCCCGCTCCGCCGCGGCCGCCATCTCCGCAGGGGTCCCCAGCGAGATCGTAAAGGCAGTGGTCAAGGGCTCCGGCCGGGCAATCCCGGCCAAATCGTGGGCGCGGCGGTTCGCCTGCTTGGCGTTAACGTCCCAGTAAGCACAATCGAGTGCATTACGGGCAGCACCGGCGGGCATGGCGCGCTGGAGGCCGGCGCGGTCGAGGCCGCCTTGCAGCGCCAAACGCATTGCCTCGATTGCCGCCACAATACCGTCCGGAGTTTCGCCGTAGCGTGCGTAGGGGACAGACTCGCCGCGGCCGCGGTGGGTCCCATCGCTGAGTTCGGCCACCACCACGACGGCTTCGGTCTTGCTGCCGCGGCTGATCGTGAACGCGCCGGCCAATGGCCAGCGCTCGATCTTTACGGAGAGCTCCATGCGAGGGGCAGTATGACCGTGATCTTCCGGCCGGCTCAAGGGTCGCGCGGCGCCGTTGAGCTTGCGCGGAGCACGCAGCCATGAGCGCCGTTTCCCTCACCGCCACGGCCGACGGCGAACGCGTGGCGCTCGCAGCGACCGGCGCCTGGACCGCCGAGCGCGCGGCCGAGCTTGAGAAGATCGTCGACGAGACGGCGCAACTTTACGAGACCGCGCCCAACGTCGATATCGACCTCGCCAAGCTCGAGCGGCTGGACACCTTCGGCGCCTGGCTCGTCGAGCGCCTCAAGCGCGCCTTCACGACGCGGGGCTCGATCGCGCGCATCGTCGGCCTCTCCGATGCCGATCGGGCCTTGATTGAGGAATTGCGACTGGTCAATCAGTCTCCACGGCAAGATGGCCCGGCGGCAAACGGCGGCGTCGTCGCGCTCGATTCCATCGGCCGGGCTGTGGCCGAAATCGGCCGGTCGCTCGTCCTTCTTGCGCACCTGCTCGGCGCACTGACCACCGTGGCGCTGCGCACGCTCGCGCATCCGGGGCGGCTGCGCCTGACTTCAATTGTGCATCACCTCGAACGTGTCGGCTGGCGCGCGGTACCGATCATCCTGCTGAGCACGTTCGTGATCGGCGCCATTCTCGCCCAGCAGGGAATTTTCCGCTTCCGCTCCTTCGGCGCCGACATCTACGTCGTCGACATGGTCAGCGTGCTGGTCTTGCGTGAAATCGGCGTGCTCATCGTCTGCGTGATGGTGGCCGGCCGCTCCGGCAGCGCCTACACCGCCGAGATCGGCGCGATGAAGATGCGCGAAGAGATCGACGCGCTGCGCACCATGGGCCTCGATCCCATCGAGGTGCTGGTCCTGCCGCGCATCGTGGCGCTCGTCATCGCCGTGCCGCTGCTCACGTTCCTTGGCTCGATGGCGGCGCTCTACGGCGCCGGCCTGGTCTGCTGGCTCTACGGCGGCATGGCGCCCGACATCTTCCTCGAGCGGCTGCGCGAGGCGATCTGGCTGCCAACCTTCGAGGTCGGCATGATCAAGGCGCCGTTCATGGCGCTGATGATCGGGCTAGTCGCCTGCGTCGAAGGTTTCGAGGTTGAGGGCAGCGCCGCCTCGCTCGGCCTGAAGACCACCGCTTCCGTGGTCAAATCGATTTTTCTCGTGATCGCGCTCGACGGCGTATTCGCCATTTTCTTCGCCGGCATCGGAATGTAAGCGATGCGCAGCAATACAGCCATGATCAGCGTGCGTGACCTCGTCGTCGGCTTCGGCGACGTCACCGTACTCGACCACGCGACGCTCGACGTCTTCGAGGGCGAGATCCTCGGCTTCGTCGGTGGCTCCGGCGCCGGCAAATCCGTTCTCATGCGCGCCATCATCGGGCTCGTGCCCACGCGCAAAGGCACGATCGAAGTGTTCGGAACCGATCTCGGGGCGGTCGGCGAAAGCGAGCTGCGCTTGATCGAGCAGCGCTGGGGCGTGCTGTTCCAGCAAGGCGCCCTGTTCTCCTCGCTCACGGCGCTGCAAAACGTTCAGTTCCCGATGCGCGAATACCTCGATTTGTCGCCGCGCCTGCTCGAGGAGATCGCGCTGGCCAAGCTGGAAATGGTCGGACTTGGCGCCGATGTGCGCGGAAAATTCCCCGCGGAGCTTTCCGGCGGCATGGTCAAGCGGGTGGCGCTGGCGCGCGCGCTGGCGCTCGATCCCGACATTGTTTTCCTCGACGAGCCGACATCCGGCCTCGATCCGATCGGGGCCGCCGAGTTCGACGAATTGATCCGTACCTTGCAGCGTACGCTGGGATTGAGCGTGTTCATGGTCACCCACGACCTTGACAGCCTGCACGCGGTTTGCGACCGCATCGCAGTGCTCTCGGAAGGGCGCGTGATCGCGGCCGGTACGATCGAAACCATGCTCGCGTCCGAGCATCCGTGGCTCAAATCCTATTTTCACGGCAATCGCGGGCGCCAGGCGAACCACCAGGCGCAGAACCAAGCGCAGCAACAACCCATCCACCACTAGGACCGCGCGGAGAGGTCATTCATGGAGACCAGAGCCAACTACACCATCACCGGCGCTTTCACGCTTGCCGTCATCCTTGGCGTGTTCGGGTTCATCTATTGGTTCCAGAACAGCGCCGGCGGCGGCGAGCGCTCCGTCTATCGCATCGTGTTCGCCGGCTCGGTGTCGGGGCTGCGCACCGGCGCTTCCGTGCTGTTCGACGGCATGCGGGCCGGCGAGGTGACAAAGCTCGCGCTCGACCCGCACGATCCGCGCAAGGTCGAGGCATTGATCGCGCTCGACCGCACGGTGCCGATCCGCACCGACACCAAGGTGACGCTGGCCTTCCAGGGACTGACGGGCGTGGCCCAGGTTTCGCTCACCGGCGGATCGGCGGACGCGGCGCTGATCGTCGCCGATTCCGGCGGACCGCCGACCATTTACGCCGATCCCAACGCCGGCGCCGACGTCACCCAGGCGGCGCGCGACGTGCTTTCGCGCATCAACGACATGGTTGGCGAAAACGAGGAGGCGATGCGGACGTCGCTCCGCAACATCGAGACGGTGACGACGATTCTGGCGCAGAACTCGCAGCGCCTCGACAAGGTCATGGCCGGGCTCGAAAACCTCACCGGCAGCGCCGACGATCACGGCGAGATCGCCGAGGCAGCCGTGTCGATCCGCAGGCTCGCCGATAATCTCGACAAGCGTACGGAAGAAATTTCGGCCGGGTTAGCGCACTTCTCCAATTCCGGCCTCAAGGAATACGAGGCGTTTGCCGTCGAAGGCCGGCGCACGCTCGCCGAATTGCAGAAGGTGATCAAAAATATCGACGACCACCCATCGCGGCTGATCTTCGGGCATTGAACGCTGTAGGATGGGTTAAGCGGCGCGAAACCCATCGCCTTTCGACGTCCCGATACACGCTGGGTTTCGCGCCGCTCAACCCACCCTGCAAAGCTTACGCCGCGATTTCCGTCTCCTCGTCCTCCTCGATCAGGCGCGGACCGGAAACCTGCTGCCAAGAGCCGGTTTCGACCCAGCAGATGATCTCGAAGCGCCCGTCCGCGTGCTCGGCGAGAGCCGTGCAGCTCTCGACCCAATCGCCGCAATTCATATAGCGGATGCCGAAATCGTCGTGGATGACGGCATGGTGGATGTGGCCGCAGATCACGCCGTCGACCTCGCGGCGCTGCGCCTCGGCGGCGAGCGTCTGCTCGAAGGCGCCGATGTAATTCACGGCATTCTTCACCTTGTGCTTCGCCCATTGCGACAGCGACCAATAGGAAAAGCCGAGCCGGCGGCGCATGGCGTTGAAATAGCGGTTCACGAAGATGGCAAAATCGTAGGCGGTGTCGCCAAGAAGCGCGAGCCAGCGCGCGTGCCTGACCACGAGATCGAATACATCGCCATGCACGACCAGATAGCGCCGTCCGTCGGCGCTTTCATGGATCGCCGTTTCCACTACTTCGATGCCACCGAAATGGGTGCCATAATAATCGCGCAGGAATTCGTCGTGATTGCCCGGCAGATAGACGACGCGCGCGCCCTTGCGCGCCTTACGCAGGAGTTTTTGCACAACGTCATTGTGAGGCTGCGGCCAATACCAGCCCGAGCGCAATTGCCAGCCGTCGACAATGTCGCCGACCAGATAGATCGTATCGGCATCGTGATAGCGCAGAAAGTCGAGGAGGCGGTCGGCCTGGCAGCCGCGCGCGCCGAGATGAACATCAGAAATAAACAGAGTACGGAACAGACGCGTGCCGTGCTCAAGTGCCACGATGTTTTATCTCTCGTCCATTCGACATGGCCCGTGTATAAGCGGATTCCATGGCGGTGACATGACGCAAACGTTAACGGCGCTTAACGCCGGACGCCGGAGTCACAGCGCTGTCACGGCGCCACGTTAAACATCGCGGCGATGACAGCGCCGATTCTCGCCGCCGCGACCTTCTGCATCGCCACCATCGCCATTCACATCGCCAGCGTCGTAATCGCGGCGCTGCGCCTGCGCAGGCGCACACCCGGCGAGCCGGCCTCCCGCCAAAACCTCCCCGCCGTCAGCCTGGTGCGCCCGCTATGCGGAATAGACAATCATGCCGCTGATACGCTCTCCTCGACGTTCGCGCTCGACTATCCGCGTTGCGAAATCCTGTTCTGCGTCGCTTCCGCAAAGGATCCCGTGGTCGCACTCATCGAAGCGATGATGGCGGAGCACGTCGGCGCCGGCGCAAAACTTTTGATCGGCGACGAGCGCGTGAGCCCGAATCCGAAGCTCAATAACGTGCTCAAGGGTTGGCGCGCGGCGAGCCACGACTGGATCGTCCTTGCCGATGCAAACGTGCTGATGCCGCACGATTACATCGAGCGTCTCTTTGCCGGCTGGCGCGAGGATACCGGCCTCGTCGCCTCGCCGCCGATCGGCGCGCAGCCGGAAGGGTTCTGGGCCGAGCTCGAATGCGCTTTCCTCAACACCTATCAGGCGCGCTGGCAGTATATCGCCGACGCGTTCGGCTTGGGCTTCGCCCAGGGCAAGACCATGTTGTGGCGGCGCGCCGACCTCGAACGCGCCGGCGGCATCGAGGCGCTCGCGAAAGAGGTCGCCGAAGACGCCGCGTCGACCAAGATCGTGCGCGGCGCCGGTCTTAAGGTGCGGCTCGTCGACCGGCCGTTCGCCCAGCCACTCGGCTATCGCAGCGCCGCCGAAGTTTGGAATCGGCAGTTGCGTTGGGCGCGACTACGCCGCGCCAGCTTCTTCGTCTACTTCCTGCCGGAAGCGCTTTCGGGCGGCGTCTTGCCCATGCTCGCGCTTGCAGTCGCGGCGCCGGCGTTTGCGCTGCCGCCGGCGTTGAGCGTGGTCTTCCTTGGCCTCTTCTGGTATGGCGCGGAAACGCTGCTCGCGGTCACCGCCGGCTGGCACGTTTCGGCGCGCTACCCGCTCCATTGCCTGGCGCGCGATCTCCTCCTGCCCGTGCTGTTCGTGAGCGCGCTGCGCGGCGACGACTTCGTCTGGCGCGGCAACGAAATGCAGGTCGAGCGCGTGCGGCCGCGGCTGACCGAATTCGTGCCGGTGGCACGCCGGCGATTGCGCTCACTGCGCGAGCGGATGTCATGACTGCACAGCACGGTCGGCAATGGCCTCGATCGCCGCGCGGTCGGCCGGAAAATCCGCCGCGATCCAGGCCGCCTCGGCGGCGCGCAACGCCGCGCCAAGAGCCGGCCCCGCGACAATTCCGCGGCGGATGAAGTCCGCCGCCTTGAGCGGAAAGACCGGCGCGGTCCAGCGTTGCGGCAGCTGCGCCAGCGCCAGCCAGGCGCGATCGGCGGCGCCCGCTTCCGAGCGCGTCCAGGCAAGCAGCACGTGATCGGTAAACGATCGCGGGCCCAGCCGATAAAGGAGCGCGCGGCCCGATTGCGCGTCGGACTGCGGCGCAACGCGCCACCAGGTTTCGAGCGCGAGAAGGCGTTCAGATTCCGCGTTGGAAAGCCGCATCCGCCGCGTCAGCCGCTCCGCGTCCTCGGCGACCCAAACCCCGAGCGCGCCGAGGCGGCGCGCCGCGTCGGGCGCGGCGCCCAGCGCCGCTTCGACCTTGATCATGTTTTCGAAGCTCGCGATGAAAGCGACGCCGCCCAGCACCAGACCGAGCAGCCCGCTCTCCGCCATCACCGCCAGCGTCGGCGTCGCCCGCGAAGCGACTATCAGTTTGAGCATTTCCATGCGCACGCGCTCGCGCGACAGCGTCTCGAGGCCGGCGCGTGCCGCGACGCAAGCATGCAGGCCGGCCCGATCCGGCGCGCCATCCGCGAAATGCGCGTGGAAGCGGAAGAAGCGGAGGATGCGTAGATAGTCCTCTTCGATACGCCGCTGCGGCTCGCCAATGAAGCGCACGCGGCGCGCGGCAATGTCGCCGATGCCGCCGACATAATCATGCACCGTTCCGTCGGCGGAGACGGAAAGCGCATTGATCGTAAAGTCGCGCCGCTGCGCGTCCGCCTTCCAATCGCGTCCGAATGCGACCTTGGCCTTGCGGCCGAATGTTTCGACGTCTTCGCGCAAAGTCGTCACCTCGACCGGTCGACGATCGATAATGACGGTGACGGTACCGTGCGCGATGCCGGTCGGGATCGCCTTGCCGCCGGCCGCCGCGACGCGGCGCACCACCTCCTCGGGCAAAGCCGTCGTCGCCACGTCGATTTCGCCGACCGGCAGGCCCAACAGCGCGTTGCGTACCGCGCCGCCGACTACGCGCGCTTCCTCGCCGTCGCGATTGAGCAGCGCCAGCAACCGCGCGACCTCGCCATCCTTGAGCCAAGCGGCGTCGCCGAGATGCGGTAGCTGCGTCACCGCGTCGTTTGCGGCACGAACTTACCGCCCTCAATATGCGCCGGCACATAGGTCGAGCCCGGCGGCGAGCCGCCGAATTGGGCCAAGACGAGAAAACTTCCCACCATCAAGATGAGCGACGCGATGATGAGGCTGGCAATGCGGCGTACCGTCCACGACTTCGGCTGCAGGACGCCGGCGCGCGTCGCCAGGAGAAACGCGGCGTAGAGCACGAACGGGGTGAGGAACAGCCCGATCTCGGTGAAGATTGGCCGAATCATGCATAAACCCGATCATAAAGGTTGCGCACAATACCTGCGGTGATGCCCCAAATGTAGCGATCCCCGAAAGGTATCGCGTAATATTCGCGCAAGATGCCTTTCCACTCGCGGCTGCGGCGCTGGACATTGGCCGGCGTCATCAGGAAAGCGAGCGGCACTTCGAACGTCTCGGTCACCTCGCGCGGATTAAGCGTCAGCGCAAAGTCCGGCTTGACGCGGGCGACCGTCGGCAGGATGCGAAAGCCGGAGAACGTCAGATAAAGATCGAGATAGCCGAGCGGCTCGATCAGTGTCGGCGCCAGCCCGATCTCCTCCTTGGCCTCGCGCAAAGCCGCGGCAACCGGATTCTCGTCGTCGGGATCGATCTTGCCGCCGGGGAAAGCCACCTGCCCGGCGTGGCTGGCAAGCTCTTGCGTGCGGATCGTGAACAGCACGGTCGGTTCGCCGCGGTCGATGACCGGAACGAGCACCGCGGCGGGCTTGGTCGCGCTGACACCGGCACGCTCCCACATCGACGGATTGAGATCGAGATCGCCGCGCGCGCCCTGCGCCAGCGGATCGGTCAGCGCCGGCGGCACTTCGAGCACGAGCCGCGAGCGCGCGCGCTCAAAAAAGCTCTGCGCCGCCGCTCGCTGCAACGGCCCGCGTTGCTCGTTCACGCAAAATCCCTCACATGGTCGGCCGGCGCCATGGGAAAGAAGGTGCCCATCGAAGTCACCCCGAACATCGCTTGGCCCGCAACCTCGCGCTCCTCGCCGAGTTCGACAAGGTCGAAGAACAGGGTACGCGTGACCTTCGCCCATAGATCGCGGCGCACGTGAAGATACGGCTTGAGGCCGCCGGTTGCGGCCTGCGGCTCGAAGCGGAGCGCATGTCCCGGCCCGCAAGCCACCCAGTCATCGACATTGGTGCGGAAGTTGAGCACGCGGCCGGCGGATGATTCGTCGATATTGAGCTCGACGGCGAGGAACGGCGCATCGTCGACCTGGATGCCGCACTTCTCCACCGGTGTGACCAGGAAATATTTGTCGTCCTCGCGCTTGAGCACGGAAGCGAACAACTTGACCAGCGCCGGTCGGCCGATCGGCGTCTTCATGTAGATCCACGTGCCGTCGGCGGCGATGCGCATATCGAGATCGCCGCAGAACGGCGGATTCCAACGCTCGACCAGCGGTGGCCCCTTGCCTTTGCCGGCGCGACTTAGCACGCCTGTGATCGCCTCGAGGCCGGATTGCCCTTCCTTCGCCATGGTTTGCCTTGAACCTGTAGCCTTGGACCTTACGTCCGCAGGCAGCATCGCTCGCGGGATCGTGATCGTCGTGCCGCGGTCATGTCGCGCCAAACCTAAGTTGTGTGCCCCGCGAATGAAAGAATCGGAGCAAAGTCCCCTTTCCATGATGCTGGCGCGTATATTGCATTGCGTGGCGGCGGTGCAAAGCGGGCCGCTTACACTCGTACGGATGCGGCGAAACTGATTCGCTGAAACGTATGCGGCAAAAGACAGGGAATTAGCCATGCCGGCTGTTGGCGGAGATGGGCTCGAAAAGCTCGAGGACATGATCGTCCGCGCGGCCGAATCAAGCGCGGACCACGTGCGTGCGGCCAAGGCCGCGATCGGGACCGTGATCTTCGGTCAAGAAAAGGTCATCGAGCAGGCGCTCGTCACTATCCTGTCCGGCGGCCACGCGCTTCTGCTCGGCGTGCCGGGTCTCGCCAAAACCAAGCTCGTCGAGACCATGGGCATTGTGCTCGGGCTCGACTCCAAGCGCATCCAGTTCACGCCCGACCTCATGCCGTCCGACATTGTCGGCACCGAAGTCCTTGAGGAAAGCCAGACCGGCAAAAGGAGCTTCCGCTTCCTCTCCGGTCCCGTCTTCGCCCAGCTCCTGATGGCCGACGAGATCAACCGCGCCAGCCCGCGCACCCAATCGGCGCTGCTGCAAGCTATGCAGGAGCAGCACGTCACTATCGCCGGCACGCGCCACGATCTGCCGCGGCCGTTCCATGTGCTCGCCACGCAGAACCCGCTTGAGCAGGAAGGCACCTATCCGCTGCCGGAAGCGCAGCTTGACCGCTTCCTCATGGAAATCGACGTCGATTATCCCGACCGCACCGCCGAGCGAAGGATCTTGTTCGAGACGACGGGCGCCGAGGAAACGCGCGCCAAGCCGGCGATGAACGCCGAGGATCTGATGACCGCCCAGCGCCTGGTCCGGCGCCTGCCGGTCGGCGAATCCGTGGTCGAGGCGATCCTCGCGCTGGTGCGCTCGGCGCGGCCCGGACCCGAAGGCGGCGAAGCCGCCAAGCTGATCGCCTGGGGACCATCGCCGCGCGCCAGCCAGGCGCTGATGCTCGCGGTGCGCGCGCGGGCGCTGCTCGACCAGCGGCTGGCGCCCTCAATCGACGACGTGCTCGATCTCGCCGAGCCGGTGCTCAAGCACCGCATGGCGCTGACCTTCACCGCGCGCGCGGAGGGCGAGAGCATCGAGGCGGTGATTGCGCGGCTGAAAACGCGGATCGGATAAACGGATGGCGGCCGACGAAAGGCGCACGTCCGAGCACGATCGCTCGGTTGTGCAACGCGCGGTTGGCGAAGGCCGCACGCTTGCCGCCACCCTGCCGCGATTGATCCTCGAAGCGCGCCGCGTCGCGGCAACCGTGATCCACGGCCTGCACGGACGCCGCCGCGCCGGACCCGGCGAGAATTTTTGGCAATACCGACGCTTCGTTTCCGGGGAGCCCGCTTCCCGCGTCGATTGGCGGCGCTCGGCGCGCGACGATCATCTCTACGTGCGCGAGCAGGAATGGGAGGCCGCGCACACGGTCTGGATCTGGCCTGATCGCTCGCCGTCCATGGTCTTCGCGTCCCCGCTGGTGCGCGACACCAAGCTCTACCGCACTCTGGTCGTCGCGCTGGCGCTCGCCGAGGTGCTAGTCGAAGGCGGCGAGCGCGTCGGCATTCCCGGCCTCATGCGCCCGACCGGCAGCCGCAACGTCATCGAGCGGATGGCGCAGGCGATCCTGCACGATCGCAGCGAGCGCGCGAGCCTGCCGCCGAATTTTTCGCCCTCCCCGCTCGCCGAGATCGTGCTCCTGTCCGATCTGTGGAGCGACATCGGCGAGGTGCGGCGCACGATCACGCAGCTTTCCGGCAGCGGCGCAGGCGGCCACGTCGTGCAGATCGTCGATCCCGCCGAAGAGACGTTCCCGTATTGGGGCCGCATCGAATTCGTCGAGCCGGAAGGCGGCGGCCGCATCACCGCCGGCCGCGCCCAGACTTGGCGAACCGACTACGTGGAGCGTGTTCGCCGCCACCGCGCCGAGATCAGAAGCGAAACCGATCGGCTGTCCTGGAGCTTCACCATCCACCGCACCGACCGTCCGGCGACCGAGCTTCTGCTAGCGCTGCACGCCCGCATCGGCGGCGTGGCGGACGGCGGAGCGCACCGGCACGTGATGGCCGAACCAAGGGTGCCGGCATGATTGGCGGACTGCCGCTCGGTTTTGCCGAACCGCTGGTGCTGATCGGGCTGCTGACTTTGCCGGTGCTGTGGTGGCTGTTGCGGCTCATCCCCCCGCGCCCGCGCCGCATCGACTTTCCACCGACCCGGCTCCTGCTCGAGATCGCGCCCAAGGAGGAAACGCCGGCGCGCACGCCGTGGTGGCTCACCCTCATGCGGCTTGCTCTCGCCGCGCTGGTCATCATCGCCGCGGCGGGCCCGCTGTGGAATCCGCCGGTGGCGGCGATGAAGACGCGCGCGCCGATCGCGATCTTGATCGATGACGGTTGGACGGCGGCGGCGGCCTGGGACGCGCGATTGCGTACCGCCGACGACGTCATCGCGCGTGCGGAGAACGATCGTCGCGCGGTGGCCCTTATTCCCCTGTCCGAGGGCATCCGCGACATCTCGTTTGCGACCGCGGCTTCGGCGCGCGTGCGGCTGCACCAGATCAAGCCGGCGCCGCACACCGTCGACCGCACCGAAGCATTGCCGGCGATCGCGCGATTCCTCGCCGACACGCACGATGTCGAGCTGGTCTGGCTCTCCGACGACATCGATCTCGGCCGCGGCGCGGATTTCGTCAAAGCGTTCGCGCCGATGCTTGATAACCGCCCGATGACCATCGTCTCCGGCGGCAATGCGCCGGCGCGGGCGCTTACTGCCGCCGACCACGCGGCCGGCGCGCTGAGCGTGAAGGTGTTGCGCGCCTCCGCCGGCGCGGCAGACACCGGCACGGTGCGCGCGCTCGACCTCAAGGGCCTGTCGCTCGGCGAAGCGGCGTTTGCTTTCAAGCCCGCGGATCGCGAAACCGAGGCGCAGTTCGACCTTCCGGTCGAAATCCGCAATGACATTGCCCGCATCGAGATCGCCGGCGAGCGCTCCGCCGGCGCGGTGCAATTGCTCGACAAGCGCTGGCGCCGTCGCACCGTCGGCATCGTTTCCGGCGGCACCGCCGACACCTCGCAGCCGCTTTTATCATCGAGCTATTACATCACCCGCGCGCTTGGCCCGTTCGCCGACGTCAGGCTCGCGCAAGGCCAGTCGCCGGCGGAGGCAGTGACGCATTTCCTCGATCAGCACCTGCCGATGCTGATCCTCGCCGACGTCGGCAACGTCGCCGGCGACGCGCATGATCGTCTGGCGCGCTGGATCGAGGACGGTGGCGTGCTGCTACGCTTCGCCGGCCCGCGGCTGGCGGCGTCCGACGACGATCTCGTCCCGGTCCGGTTGCGCCGCGGCGGCCGCATCCTCGGCGGCAGCTTGAGCTGGGATAAGCCGCAGCCGCTCGCCGCGTTCGCGCACGACAGCCCGTTCAACGGCATGCCGGTGCCCAATGACGTCACGGTGAGCCGCCAGGTGCTGGCCGAGCCCGACGCCGCGCTGACGGAAAATACCTGGGCGACGCTTGCCGACGGTACGCCGCTCGTCACCGCGGCGCGGCGCGGCAAGGGCCTGATTGTCCTGTTCCACGTCACCGGCGATACTCGCTGGTCGGATTTGCCGCTGTCCGGCGCTTTCGTGGATATGCTTAAGCGCGTCGTCGCGCTTGCCGGCACGACGACCGTCGCCGACACCGACGGTCAGAAGGCCAAGAACGCGCATGAGGCGATTGCCCCGAGCCGCGTGCTCGACGGCTTCGGTAGCTTCATCGCGCCGCCATCGACGGCCCGCCCGGTGCCGACCGACTTTTCGGCGAGCGCGACCGCCGACCATCCGCCCGGCTTCTACGGGCCGCCGGAGAACCTCCTGGCCGTGAACACGCTTTCGCCCACCGATCGGCTGGAGCCGCTCGATTTCTCAGCCTTCCCGCATGCCGGCCGCGAAATCTACCGCAAGAGCGAGCCGCAGGATCTACGCGGCCCGATCCTTCTGGCGGCGCTCGGCCTCTTGTTGCTCGACACGCTGATCGTCCTTTATCTTGGCGGCGGTATTGCCCGGCTGCTGCCGCGGCTTTCCCGCGTCACCGCTGTTACGGTGCTTATCCTTTCGGCGCTGGCGCTCACGCTCACGCTCCCGCGCGCCGGCGCGCAAAACCTACAGAGTCAACAGAGTACGGACGTGCCGCGTTCGGCGCTTGAAACCAAGCTCGCTTATGTCGTCACCGGCGACCGCGACGTCGACTCGGTCAGCCAGGCCGGCCTCGCCGGCCTCACACTCTTTCTCGCGCAGCGCACCGCGCTCGAAGCGGGCGACCCGATCGGCCTCGACGTCGCCCATGACGAGCTTGCTTTCTATCCGCTGATCTACTGGCCGATCGCGCCCGGCGCGGCGCGGCCCTCCGAGGACGCACTCAAGCGCATCGATTCCTACATGAAGCAGGGCGGCACGGTTCTGTTCGATACCCGTGACGCCGTCGTGGCGCCGCCCGGCGCCGGCGGCGAGACGCGCAGCCCCGGCATGCTCGAACTGCGCAAGATACTTTCCTCGCTGGACATCCCCGAGCTTGAGCCGGTGCCCCACGATCACGTCTTGACCAAGACGTTCTATCTGCTGCGCGACTTCCCCGGCCGCTTCAATTCCGGCCAGCTTTGGGTCGAGGCCTTGCCGGCGGTCAACGACGAAGACGAAGCATCGCGCCGGCCAGCGCGCGGCGGCGACGGCGTATCCTCGATCATCATCACCTCGAATGACCTAGCCGGCGCCTGGGCGATGCAGTCCGACGGCCAACCGATGCTGCCGATGGTCGAAGGCGAGCCGCGCCAGCGCGAGCTTGCTTTCCGCGCCGGCGTCAACATCGTCATGTACACGCTCACCGGCAACTACAAGGCCGACCAGGTGCACGTGCCGGCGCTGCTTGAGCGGCTCGGGCAGTAGGAGGATCAACTTGAATCTCGGCGTCGCGTTCGCTCCGCTCGTTGCCGTTTCGGCGTTGTGGGCCGCCATCGCCGCGGCGTGCGTGTTCTCGTTATTGCTTTTCGTATCCCGCAGCCGCGGCGCGGTGGTCCGCGCGCTGGCGCTGGCGCTCATCGTAATCGCGCTCGCCAATCCGTCGCTGACGCGCGAGGATCGCGACCCGCTAAGCTCGGTTGCCGTCGTAGTAGTCGACAAAAGCCCGAGCCAGAATTTCGGCGAGCGCGCGCGGCAGACCGAAGAGGCGCGGGCTGCAATCGTCGCCCGCTTAGGCCACATTCCCGGGCTCGACGTACGCGTGGTCGAGGCCGGCCAGTCGGACGGCGAGACTGACGGTACCCGGTTATTCACCGCGCTGGGCGCGACGCTCGCCGACGTGCCCGCCGACCGCATCGCCGGCGCTATCATGATCACCGACGGGCGGGTGCACGATGTGCCGGCGGAAGCCGGCGCGCTTGGCTTCGCCGCGCCGGTGCACGCGCTCATCACCGGCAGCAAGAACGAGCGCGACCGCCGCGTCGCCCTCCTCGCCGCTCCGCGCTTCGGCATCGTCGGCCAGTCGCAGACCATCACCTATCAGGTCGAGGATCAGGGCGCGAGCGAGCGAAACGCCGAGGTCACGGTGCGCCGCGATGGCGACGTCGTGGAAACGCGCACCGTACCGGTCGGCGTCCCGCAACGCGTCGACATCCCGATCCCGCACGGCGGGGCGAACATCGTCGAGATCGAAGCCACCGTGCTCGCCGGAGAGCTGACCGCGGTCAACAATCGCGCCGTGGTGTCGATCGACGGCGTGCGCGACAAACTGCGCGTGCTGCTGGTTTCCGGCGAGCCGAATGCCGGCGAGCGCACCTGGCGCAACCTGCTCAAGTCGGACGCTTCCGTCGATCTCGTTCATTTCACCATTTTGCGTCCGCCGGAGAAGCAGGACGGCACGCCGATCAACGAATTGTCGCTGATCGCGTTTCCGACGCGCGAATTGTTCCAGCAGAAGATCGGCGAGTTTCAGCTGATCATCTTCGACCGTTACGCGCGCCAGGGCGTGCTGCCGATGATCTATTTCGACAACATCACCCGCTACGTGCGCGAGGGTGGCGCCGTGCTCGTCGCCGCCGGGCCCGATTATGCGAGCCAGACCAGCATTTGGCGCACGCCGCTCGATTCGATCCTGCCGGCAGAGCCGAGCGGCAACGTCACCGAACGAGGCTTCCACGCGCGCCTCAGCGAGCTTGGCAAGCGCCATCCGGTGACCCGCGACCTCGAAGGATCCGACAGCGATCCGCCGCACTGGAGCCGCTGGTTCCGCCTGGTCGATACCAGGAACTCGACCGGCACCGCGGTCATGCAGGGACCGGACAAGAAGCCGCTGCTCGTGCTTTCGCGCGAAGGCGAAGGACGTGTAGCGCTGCTGCTCTCCGACCAGCTCTGGCTGTGGGCGCGCGGCTTTGAAGGCGGCGGACCGCATCTCGATTTGCTGCGCCGGCTCTCCCATTGGCTGATGAAGGAGCCGGATCTCGAAGAGGAAGCGCTGCGGCTCACCGTCACCGGGCATCAACTCCTGGTGCGGCGGCAGACGATGGCGGAGGCAGTCTCCGAGGTGACGCTGACCTCGCCGACGGGCGCAACGCGCACGCTGACGCTTAACCCGAGCGAACCGGGTGTCTGGCAAACGAACGTGACCGCGAACGAGCTTGGGCTTTGGCGCGCAACCGACGGCAAGCTCAACGCGCTCGTCAACATCGGCCCGGCCAATCCGCGCGAGTTCGCCGAAGTGACCTCGACGACCGAGGTGCTCGCACCGATCGTCGCCGCGACCGGCGGCGATTCGCGCCGGCTCGACGATGGCAATGGCGTCAGCGTGCCGCGCATCCTTCCGGTGCGCTCCGGCGATACCTACCAGGGCGACGACTGGATCGGCCTGAAAATGCGCGACGCCAGCGTCATCCGCGGCATCGGCGTGCTGCCGGTTTTCGCCGGCCTGTTGGGTCTGTTGCTGCTGCTCGGCAGTCTCGCCGGAACCTGGGCGCGCGAGGGACGCTAGCTAATCTTCCCATTCCGGCCGGATCGGTCCGGATACGCCGTCGAAGGCGCCGTCGACCAGCTCCGCGACCAGAAGCCGCGCCGGATCGACCGGCCCGGGCATCATGGCGCGGCCGGGCGGAATGCGCTTGAAGCCGCATTTGCCGTAATACGGTTCGTCGCCGACCAGGATCACCAGCCGATGACCCTTGGCACGTGCCGCCTCGAGCGCGCGCGCGATCAAGGCCTGACCGACACCGCGCTCGCGAAACGGCGGCTCGACCGTCAACGGCCCGAGCAACAGCGCCTTGGCCTCGCCGACGCGCACCGGCGATAGCCGCACCGAGCCGACCAGCAGCGTGCCGATGCGCGCGGTGAACGACAAATCGGGGCAATGCGTCACCTGCTCGCGCAGGCGGTACGCTGTCTTGGCATAACGGCCCGGACCGAACGTGCGCTCGTGCAGGCGTTCGATGGCCGGCGCGTCGCCGGACGTCTCGGGCAAAATAGTCAGCGCAACATCGGTCATGCCGCCGCCTAGCACCTGTGCCGGTTCGGGTCCAGCCGAAGTCGGCCCTGTCGCGTACGCAAGGAATGATTACATGCGGAGTTCTAGGTCGCGCATGGCGATCAGCGGAGATGACAATGGGCCTGCTCGTCGATGGCGCCTGGCAAGATGTGGATATGCGCGTTCAGGACGGTCATTTCGTCCGCAAACCCACGACGTTCCACAATTACGTCACCGCCGACGGTAGCCCCGGCCCGACCGGCAAGGGCGGCTTTCCCGCCGAAGCCGGCCGCTACCACCTTTACGTCTCGCTCGCCTGCCCGTGGGCGCATCGCACGCTAATCTTCCGCAAGCTCAAGGGGCTCGAAGACGTGATTTCGGTCTCGGTCACGACTGCGCTCCTCGGCAAGAAGGGCTGGGAATTCGGCACCGAGCCGGGCGCGAGCCTCGATACCGTCAATGGCAAGCCGACGCTCGCGGATATCTATCTGCTCGCCGATCCGCACTACAGCGGCCGGGCCAGCGTACCGGTTTTCTGGGACAAGAAGCAGCGGACCATCGTCAATAATGAATCGTCGGAAATCATCCGCATGCTCAATTCCGCGTTCGATGCGTTCACGGATGTGCGCACCGACTACTACCCGGAGAAATTGCGCGGCGAAATCGACCGCATCAACGACGTGATTTACGAAACCGTCAATAACGGCGTCTATCGCGCGGGTTTTTCCGTCACCCAGCCGGCATACGAGGAAGCCGCGCGCGCACTGTTCGCGACGCTCGATCAGCTGGAAGCGCGTCTGTCACGGCAACGCTACCTGGTTGGGCGCCAGATCACCGAAGCGGACTGGCGGCTCTTCACCACACTCGTGCGCTTCGACGCGGTTTATTATAGCCACTTCAAATGCAATGTGCGGCGGATCGTCGACTATCCGAACCTGTGGAACTATCTGCGGGATCTCTATCAGGTGCCCGGCGTCGCCGACACCGTCAGTCTCGATCACATCAAGCGGCACTATTATGGCAGCCATCGCAACGTCAATCCGACCGGCATCGTGCCAATCGGGCCGCTTCTCGATTTCACGCTGCCGCACGATCGTGGCCGGTTCGGCTGAACAAAAGCTGCGCCGCGCCCCCAAAGGGAGGGCGCGGCGTTTCGTCAAATGCTGCATAGGTCACGCTCAAGCGAGCGCGCGGGTGTTACCATACCCCCGCCCCAGCCGTAACCGTACCCGCAATTGTTTTAGCCGTAGTAATAGGGATAGCCGCCGCAATAGCCGTAGGGGTACCCGCCGCCATAGGCGTGGAGTCCGCCCACGCCTAGCCCGAGAGCAACGCCCGGACCCCAACCACCACCACCCCAGTGGCCGCCGCCACCCCAGTGGCCCGCATGCCCGCCAAAGTGACCGGGCGCCGCCATGGCGGCGGTCGAAATCGTCGCCGCGCCAAGCGCAACGGCCGCGGCGAGTGCTAACATCGTCCTCCGCATCGAAGTCTCACCTTGAGCCGCCCATGCCCAGCCAACGCCGGTCCGTCGCGAGGGTTGCTGCTGTATTGCGGCCACACGACCAAATGACGCGGATTCAATTACAACGCGGTAATGTTGGCGTTCCGCGGTTCACCACCACTCGGCGACGCTTCGCCCATCGAGCACTTCGGCGAGGCGTTCCCGCATCGCGCGCGCCGTATCCTGCGGAAGGGAATCCGGCGCAAAAAATCCGTGCGCCACGATTTCGCCATTCGGCTGCGGCGCCGCGCTCTGATGGAACGAACGCACGACATAGAGCGCAACGTGATCGCGCCGCGAGACGCGCCGGTTGAAGTACACGGCGAAGAGTGGCGGCGCATCGCCAAGCTCGATGTTGCCCTCCTCGCGCAATTCGCGCGCCAACGCCGTGGTCAGCGTCTCGCCTACCTCGACGCCGCCGCCGGGCAAATGCCAGCCGGCGACATAGCTGTGCTTGACCAGGAACACGCGCCCTGCCCCGTCGATGACAAGCGCGCGCACGCCAAGTGTAAGTCCGCGCGCAAAACGCCAATAGAAATGCATGAAGCGCCGAATGGCCGGGTCGAACGGGCGGCGCATGGAATCAAGAGACATGCGAACGGACTCAAAGGTTTTGCCAAAACGTACCGGGCAAACCCTAACGGCTGCTGCATTGGAACTCCTTTCGCTCGGCCCCCTCAAGCGCCTGGGTGCGAAGGCCGTTACGGATTCGGTCTGCGCCCCTAGCGCCCGACTTTAGAAGTATTCTAATATCGCGATCGCCACGATCGAGCATTGAGGCGAGGCGCCCCGTGAAAAACTTTTCCGATTTGACCGAGCAAGAAATTCTCGCGCTCGCAATATCGAACGAAGACGAGGACAACCGCATCTACCGCTCGTTCGCGGACGCGCTCCGCGGCTCCTATCCCGATACCGCAGGCATCTACGACAAGATGGCCGAAGAGGAGATCGGCCATCACGACATGCTGCTCGATCTCTACCGCAAGAAGTTCGGCGACTTTCTTCCGCTGATCCGGCGGCAGGACGTGAAGGGCTTCGTCGCCCGGCGGCCGATCTGGCTCAATCGGCCGCTTGGGCTCGACGCCGTGCGCAAGTTCGCCGAGGAAATGGAGTTCGAGACCGCGCGGTTTTACCGCCGCGCCGCGCAATCGGCGCGTGATGAAGCGACGCGGGATTTGCTCACCCGGCTCGCCGCCGCCGAGGACAAACACGAAAAACTCGCCCAGGAGCTTGGCGAAAAAATCGCGCCGACCGCGCGCGCCGCCGAGGAGGAAACCGCGCGCCGTGTGTTCGTGCTGCAATACGTGCAGCCAGGGCTAGCCGGCCTGATGGACGGCTCGGTTTCCACGCTGGCGCCATTGTTTGCGGCGGCCTTCGCCACCCACGATACCTGGGCGACGTTCCTGGTCGGGCTCGCGGCCGCGGTCGGCGCCGGCATCTCCATGGCCTTCGCCGAGGCGCTGTCGGATGACGGCTCGCTCACCGGACGCGGCGCGCCGGTGGTGCGCGGCGCGGTCTGCGGGGTCATGACCGCGATCGGCGGGCTCGGCCATACGTTGCCCTATCTCATCCCGCATTTTCATGTGGCGACGGCGGTTGCGTTTGCCGTCGTCGCCGTCGAGCTTGCGGTGATCTCCTGGATCCGCACCCACTATATGGACACGCCGTTCCTGCACGCCGCCTTCCAGGTCGTTGTCGGCGGCGTGCTGGTTTTCGCCGCCGGCATCCTCATCGGCATTTCGTAAGCCTCGCGCCGGCCGCCGTCCGAAGGCATTGTTCCGCGGATGATTCGCGCTGCATCATGCCGCGATGTTTGTCCTCGCCCATATATCCGACCTGCACCTGGCGGTGAGACCCGGGCTTGAACAGCTCGCCAGCAAACGCGGGCTCGGCTTCATCAATTGGCACCGTGGCCGCAAATACATCCACCGCATCGAAGCCCTCAACGCCATCACCCAGGATTTGCATGCGACCCCCGTCGACCACATCGCGGTGACCGGCGACCTCGTCAATCTGTCGCTGCCGGACGAATACGCCTGGGCGCGCCGGTGGCTCGAATCGCTCGGGACGCCAAACAACGTCACTGTGATCCCCGGCAATCACGACCTCTATGTGCCGGAAGCGCAGCGCGGACCGGCCGAGTATTGGGGCGAATACATGCACGCGGACGACGGCGCGGAGAACGGCACGTTTCCGTTCGTGCGCCGGCGCGGAACGGTGGCGCTGATCGCCCTATCGACGGCCTTGGCGACCGGCCCGTTCCTGGCGACCGGCCGGCTCGGCGACAAGCAGCTTGCCGGCTTCGCCGAAGCGCTGGCGCAGACCCGCGGATCGTTCCGGGTCGTCCTCATCCATCACCCGCCGGCGAGCCCGCCCAACCGCTACTTGCGTCGCCTGACCGATGCCACGGAGTTTCGCGCCGTGCTCGCCGAACACGGCGCCGATCTCGTTCTCCACGGCCACGATCACCGCCGCTCGCTGGTTTGGCTCGAAGGACCGGGAAAGCCCATTCCCGCCGTCGGCGTGCCATCGGCCTCGGCGCAAGCTCCGCACGGCCATGAGGACGCCTCCGGCTACAATCTCTTTCATATCGACGGCTCACCGGGCGGCTGGCGCTGTGAGATGATCGCGCGGCAACTCAAGGCCGACGGCAGCGTCGGCGAGGTTGAGCGGCGAACGCTGGTGTGACCCGACCCGCTCGTCCCCGCGAAAGCGGGATCCAGTAATTCAAAACGCCACAGCGAAATATCTGGATTCCCGCTTACGCGGGAATGAGCGGACGAGTTACATCCGGCTCGCCAGGACGAAGGCGGCGACCGCGAGCGTGACGATCCCGAGCACGAAGCCGATCGCAAGCGCGCCGAGTCCGCGCCGCCGCTGCCGGCCTCGCGCGCGCACAGCTTCACGCCCGCCGACGCGATTCATAAGTTCGGAATCCTCGTCCAGCGCGCGCTCCCGCTCGATGAGCCGGCGCGCCACATAGTCGGTGACCGCTTTGACGATGTCGGCAATCTCGTGCGACTCGGCGAGCACGTGGCGGCCGATGCGCGTATCGTGCAGGAAGCGGTAGATGCGCTTGTCGCGTCCCATGGCGATATGGGCGACGGCGTCGATCCACAGCCGCGGCGTGTCTCCGCGGCTCACCCCGCGGTCGAACAACTCGACCCCGGGCGGAATGTCGGCAAACAGCGGGTCGAGCGCCTCGTTGAGCAGTTCGAGACGAGCGACTTCCGCGTCGCGCAGATCGACGACGACGCTGCTGCGCTCGGCCGCCTCGACGCGCGCCTGATGCATCGCCTCTTTCAGCGGCGAAGCCGGTTCGCTCTCGCCCGCAGGCGCAGCGGATTTGCCTTTTCGACCCCAAATCATGCGGCGTCCCTAAAACTCACGATACCGCAACGTCGGACCGCGTAGAAGCGCCGCACAAGCCCGCGCACGCCCGAAAAAGACCGGGAACCAGGGCTCATCCCGCAGCGAAGCTGGAGTTGGATTTCTCTTACGGCGGCGTATTTCTCGCGGCACTCGGTATCGGCGATTTGATTGGGATTGCAATTGGGCCAATCCCCATTATCTTGCCCACTACGATAGTGGGCCATTTTGTGGTTGACCCCCTGCCCGCCGGTTGGTTCGCTTAACAGCGGAAACCGTGCGCGAAAAAGAACACGGAAAAGCGAACGCACGGTCGGGGAAACCTAAGGACTTGGCGTGCCATGAACGCCCAGCAATTACTCCAAGAAATCTCCGATTACTGTCGACAATCAGGACTTGCCGAGTCGACCTTCGGCCGGCGCGCCGTCAATGACGGCAAGCTCGCCGCGCGGCTGCGCAATGGCGGCCGGATCACCACGGACACGCTCGACCGCATCCATGGCTTCATGGCTGCCCACCCGCCGGGCGGGCCACGTCCCATCGTGATCGAACGATCCCGCGAAGCACGTCCCGCCGCCGCGCCGCCATTGCAGCCATTCGCCGCGCCCGCCAAGGCGGCCGACCCGCAGCGCAATTTCCGCTTTTTCGACAACCGGCAGAAGTATCTCCTCTTCGTCAACACATGCAGCGAGAAATGGGAGGTGGCGCACCGCGTTTCCGAAGAACTCGCCCACATCCACCCGCGCCCGCCGGCGGTGCGCCTGTTCGACGCCGGGGTCGGCGACGGCTCGGTGCTTATCCGCGTCATGCGCGCCATGCACGACCGCTTCGCGCACATGCCGTTCTACGTGATCGGCAAGGAGATCAGCCTCGAGGACGTGCGGCTGACGCTGCAAAAAATGTCGGACCGTTTCTTCGAGCATCCGGCGACGGTTTTGGTGCTGACCAACCTCGCCTATGCGGATGCACCCTGGCTGCACGTGAAATCGCTCAACGCCGCGTCGAGCCTGGTGTGGCACGAGCTGCCTCTGACCGGCAATTCCGCGCACCGCTTCGAGCAGCAGATCATCGATCTCGAGCCGTTCCTGGCGCAGAACTGGAAAGCCGGCGTCAGCGCCCGCACCGGCAACCCGATCTACGAGCGGCCGGTGGTCCTGGTCATCTATCGCGAAGACCACCGCTTCCTACTCGACCCGATCATCCCCAGGGCCGGCGGCACCAGCGCCAACTACGACCTCGTTATTGCCTCGCAACCCTATCGCGCGCGCGCCTCGCTGGAATTCAAGGCCCAGCGCGTGATCGCTCCGCTCGCCCGCGCCATCGGCCCGGGCGGCCGGCTCATCGCCATTCATTCGCATGGCCACGACCCGGGGATGGAGATCATCCAGAAAGTGTGGCCCGACGACCATCCGTTCATCCATGACCGCCATCAGATCCTCAAGGCGGTCAAGCACGAATTGGGAGCGGCGAGCCGCGACCTCAACTTCAACGCCTACGCCGATAACCGCTCGCTGTTCCGCTACGTCATGCACACGCTGCCGTCGGAAATCTCCGAATCGATCGGAACCTCGACGCTGTTCGCGGCGTGGAACGCGGCGATCTACGTGGCCCAGGTGGAGGACGATCGCCTCGTCGACGTGGTGGCCGACGGCCGCTACGCCGACGCCACGCGCTCGGTGCTGCGCGAACGCGGCGGTCTGTGGTTTTTCGACGAATCCTACGTGATCTCGCGCCGGCGCGCCTGATTTTTTCTCCGCCGCTTCGCGGGGAGGACGAGACATGACCGCACTCCCCATTCCGCTTCAGGCGCTTTCCGCTCCGGTCGCCCGCATTGCCGCGCTCATGGCCGGATTTTCCATCGAAGCGACGCGGCCCTCAGACGCCGACATCGCGGCGCTGGCGACGCTCAAGCGCGGCACGCAAATCTATCTCAGCGCGGTGCCGAACCGGCCCGCCGATGAAGCCGTTGGCGCTGCCATCCGGCTGCGAGTCCTCGGGCTCGAGCCCGTGCCGCACATCGCGGTGCGCAATTTCTCCAGCGCCGATGCGCTCGACAATTTTTTGGCGCGGCTCAACGGCGAGGCGCGCGTGGACAATGTCCTCATCATCGCCGGCGACCGCGACGAAAGCGGTCCGTTCCGCAGCGCGCTTGACGCCATCGACTCAGGGCTGCTGCGCCGGCGCGGCATCCGCGGCATCGGCATCGCCGGCTATCCGGACGGCCATCCGCGCATCGGCGACGAGGAACTCAACCGCGCGCTGCGCGACAAGATCGCCGCCGCCGAGGCGATCGGACTGACCGTCGAGATCGTCACCCAGTTCTGTTTCGATGCGCGCGCCATCCTCGATTTCGTGGCGCGACTGCGCGCATTCGGTTTCGATCATCGGCTGCGCATCGGCGTCGTCGGCCCGACCAGCCTCACCGCGCTGATGCGTTATGCGAGCCGTTGCGGCGTGCGTGCATCAGCGCAGGCGCTGTCGCGGCGCGCCGGACTGATGCGGCAAATGTTCGCCATGGCGACGCCGGACGATCTCCTCCGGACGCTCGCCGAGGCGGCGCCCGCAGGTATCGTGCCGCATTTCTTTTCATTCGGCGGCATCCCGGCGACCGGCCGCTGGGCGCACGCCGTCGCCGCGGGCCGCATCAGCATCGAAGGCGGCGAGGGTTTCCGCGTCGAGCCGCCGAAATCCGATGCGGCAAAGGAGGGCCCAGACTCCTAACGCGATAACCGACTTCGACTGTCGGTACCGCGGTCGATGCTGGAATTAACCACCCGTTAACCATTGTGCCGCCACGCTAGGTGCAGCGAGCAACGAAGCGACGCTTATATGGCGCTCACTGCCAATGCGGTGCAGCTGGACGGCTGGGATCGCCAAGCCGAACGCCTTGTTTTTACCCACGCGCCATTCGGGACGGCGGCGATGGCTATCGCCAAACAGATGCGACAGCCGCCGCCGATGAGCCAACCGGCGTTGGAGCAGATTTCCGGCTCTGAGCCCGGGCCCGGCCTGGAAACAGGCAAAACAGAGCTTTCGAATGAACTTGTGCTGATCCGCGCCGAGCTTCCTGAGCTCGAACAGCGAGCGGCGTCAGCTGAAACTACTCCGCGCCCGCCAAACGGGCAAATCAAGAGGCCAATCGCGCAAATTCTCTCTCCGGAATCGCGCATTACTGAGCCGGAGGACGAGTTCGAGCCGGCTCGCGACGAGCCTATTCATTGCGAGAACGAGAGCCATTCGCTTCAGACGTCGCTCGATTTGGTCGTCGGCGAGAATACGCGCCTTTGCCCGCGCCTCGCGGAAAGAGACGCCGCGATTGATAACGTCCACTCTCAGCTCGAACAGGCGAAGGCTGCGCTGGCGGCGGCGGAAGTCGAGCGAAAAAGGCTGTCTGCGGCCCTCGATGAAGCCAACGAAAAGCTCGAAATTGAAACCAACGCACTCAATACCCATCGCGATGCCATGTCTTCGCGCGTTGTCGCCGTGGAAAAGCTGCTTGCGGAGACGCGGGAGAGCCTGCTCGCATATATCGAGGAGAAAACCGCGATTGTCAGCGAGAATTTGAGGCTGTCCCACCGTCTCGCGGAAAGTGACGCTGCAGTCATTGAGGCATGTTCTCATCTCGAGCGGGTGAAGATGGCGCTCACGGTGACGGAGGCCGAACGCGACAAACTGGCATCCACAGTCGATGAAGCGAGCAAAAGGCTGCAAACAGAGACTGAATCTTTCGCGGCTCGTCTCAAAGCCATGTCTTCACGCGCTGAAGCCGCGGAAGCGATGCTCGCAGAGATGCGGCGGAGCTTGTTTGAGAAACTCGACCGGCTCCAGACCTTGCACGAGGTAAGGACGCGCCACGTCCAGGAACTTGAAGACTCGCGCTCGAAACTGATCGACGATGCGGACACATTGCTGAAAACTATGAATACGCGGGATACGGCTTTGGTTCACACCACGGAGACGGTTAAATTACTGGTCGATTGGGTCACTAAATCCAAGGCCAAGGCGGGCGAGCAGATCCAAGTGCGCCCTACGGAAACATTGCTCGCCAACACCATCACGTTTTGAAATACGATCGTCTTATCGATTATAAGCCTCAAGACAAGAGAAGAAGCCCCGGCAGGTTTACCGGGCCTGCCTGTTTCATCCTGGGCTCAGACGTAATCCCGAACAACCTCGCAAAGCGCAGCGGCACGCACTATCTCTGAAGCCATGACCCAAAATACCCAGAGCATCGACCTTTTCTCGCCATATCGCCTGGGACCGCTGCAATTGCCCAACCGCATGGTGATGGCGCCTATGACGCGCAATCGCGCCGGACCGGGCAACGTGCCGGGCAAGCTCAATGCCACCTATTATGTGCAGCGCGCCGGCGCCGGGTTGATCGTCACCGAAGGCACGCAAGTGTCGCCGCAGGGCCAGGGTTACGCGGGGACGCCCGGCATCCATAGCGCCGAGCAGGTCGCCGGCTGGAAGATCGTGACCCAAGCCGTCCACGCCGCCGGAGGCCGCATCTTCCTCCAGCTCTGGCATGTCGGCCGCATCTCGCATCCTTCGGTGCAACCCAACGGCGGCATTCCGGTGGCGCCCTCGGCGCTGCAACCGGCCGGGCAGATCATGACGGCGCAGGGCTTGCAGCCCTTCGTCACGCCGCACGCGCTGGAAACGGCCGAAGTCGCCGGCGTGGTCGAGGAATTTCGCCGCGGCGCCGCCAACGCCAAGCTCGCGGGCTTCGACGGCGTCGAACTGCACGGCGCCAACGGCTATTTGGTCGACCAGTTCCTCAAGGACAAGACCAACCAGCGCACCGACCGCTACGGCGGCAGCGCGCTCAACCGCGCGCGCTTCCTGCTCGAAGCGACCGAAGCGATCGCCGGCGAATGGGGCGGCGAACGCGTCGGTGTGCGGCTGGCGCCGACCAATCCGTTCAACGACGTCGCCGACAGCAACCCGGCCGCGACCTTCACCGTCGCCGTCAACGAGCTGAGCCGCCTCGGCCTCGGCTATTTGCATATCGTCGAGCCGCTGCCGACCGATCCGGTCGCCGCCGGCGAAAAGCCGGACATCGCCTTCTTCCGCCGCATCTGGCGCGGCACGCTCATGGGCAACAAGGGTTACGACCTCGCGCGCGCCAATGCCCCTTTGCGCGACGGCATTGTCGATCTCGTCTCGTTCGCCGCTTTGTTCCTTGCCAATCCGGATTTGCCGGAACGCTTCCGCCGCGGCGCCGCGCTCAACGCGCCGGACCGTCCGACCTTCTATGCGGGCGGCGAGAAGGGCTACGTCGACTATCCGGCGCTGGCGGGGTGAGGGGCTCTTCGTCCTTTCACAGCAGCAACGAAAACTGCGTATTGTCAATGGCTTACATGGATAATGAATTGTTATGACGCCGGTCACTTCGGCCCCTTGGGACGCCCGCTAGGGTCAGACTCGTAGTTGGAGGCGTTATGACAAGAGGGAGCACTCCAATGACTGCCACCCTGGAATATTTAGGCCGAGTGACCGACCGGTTCTTCGAGATGCAGATGCGCCGCGCGGCGCGCAAGATCAGCGCGCGGCTGGCGATCTTTCCGCATCATCCGGCGTAATCATCACGCCGCCAACTGCGCCGCCAGGTCTTCGAGATCCTTCGCCGCGATATCGACCGGCACGCTCGGCGCCGCCTCGCTGCGTCCCGGTCCGTCTTCGTCCGAGCGCGCGATATGCGCCGTGCGCAGACCGAGCGCCGCTGCCGCCGCCAGATCGGAACTGTGCGCGGCCACCATCATGCAGTCAGGCGGAGCGAGATCGAGCGCTTCGGCGGCGGCGAGATAGACGCGCGGCTTGGGCTTGTAGTCGCCGGCGAACTCGGCGCCGAAGATCGCGTCCCAGGGAAAATCGTTGTGGCGGGCGAGATCGACCATGATCGAGATATTGCCGTTCGACAGCGGCGCCAGAAGATAACGGCGCCTGAGGCGGGCAAGGCCGCGCGCGGAATCCGGCCAGGCGTCGAGCCGGTGCCACGCCGTGTTGAGTGCGCGGCGGTCGTCTTCGCTCAGCGCCTCGACCCCGAAGCGCAGCAGCACGCAGTCGAGGTTGCGCCGATGCAGCGCGTCGAGCTTGCAGAACGGTATGCGGCCGGCGCGCACCTCCTCCATGGCGCCCTGATATTCGCCGCGCCAGGCGTCGGCAAAGGCGAACCAGTCGAGCGCATGGCCGTGCCGCTCCAGCATCGCCTTGGCCTCACGCGCGATGGAGCTACGCCAATCGACCAGCGTGCCGAAGACGTCGAAGAACAGGGCTTTCACCGCAGGCGGCATCCGATAAACTTAAACTAACGCCGGCCCAAATGGCAAAGCGGCGCGGCAGCGAATGCCCGGGAAAACCAGCATGTCGGAACACGAACGATGGGAGACGCGGTTTCGTGCTCCGGCCTATCTGTTCGGCAAGGCGCCGAACGCGTTCCTTGAGCGCCAGGCGCATCGTTTGCGCCCCGGCGCGACCGCGCTAACGGCAGCGGACGGCGAGGGCCGTAACGGCGTGTGGCTGGCCGAGCAGGGCCTCGACGTGCTCGCGATCGATTTTTCTCCTACCGCGCTCGGCAAGGCGCGCGCGCTGGCGCAGGAGCGCGGCGTGCGCCTTGCCACCGAAGTCGCCGATATCAATACTTGGCGCTGGCCGAAGGCCGCATACGAAGTGATCGCGGCGATCTTCATCCACCTCGTACCCGCCGAGCGGACGGCGTTCTTTGCCAACGTCAAGGCCGCACTCAAACCGGGCGGGCTTTTGCTGATGGAAAACTACCGCCCCGAACAGCTCAATTATCGCACCGGCGGGCCGCCGGACGCCGAGCGCACATATACGCGCGAGATCCTGCACGCCGCCTTCGGCGACTTCGCGGAGCTCGACATTCGCGAGCATGACAGCGTGATCAGCGAAGGCACCGCGCATGTCGGCATGTCGGCGCTGATCGATCTTGTCGGCCGCAAATAACTCGAAAGGACATCATGGCCAGATCTTCATCGCCGCCGCGCTCGCGCACAAAACGAGCGCCGCGCGCAGCCGCCCCGCGCCTGCCCGCATTCGATACGGCCAAGCTCACGGCGGAGCAGCAGGCGATCGTAGCGGCGATCAATTCCGGCCCGCGGGGCCGCTTCAGCAACAGCGGGCCGTTCGCGGTTTTTTTGCATGCGCCGACATTCGGCATGCTGGCGCAGCAACTCGGCGGCTATCTTCGCTTCAACACCAGCCTGCCGCCGCGGCTTTCCGAGTTTGCCATCCTGTGCACCGGCCAATACTGGAAGGCGCAGTACGAATGGCACGCGCACGCGGCGATCGCCGCGCGGCAGGGCGTGAAGGAGGCGACCATCCGCGACCTGAAGGCCGGTCGCCGACCGCGATCGGCGCCGCCCGACGAGATGGCGATCTACGCCTTCGTCAAGGAGCTTTACGCCACGCGGCGCGTGAGCGACGCCGTTTATGCCCGCGTGCACAAATTTCTCGGCGATACCGGCATGGTCGAGCTGGTCGGCATCCTCGGCTATTACGTTCTGATATCGATGACGCTCAACGTCTTTCGGATGCCGCTGCCCGAAGGCGCGCCGCTGCCGTTTCGCGAGCCATCGTCTCACTAGTGACGGTTCAATGCTTATCCAGCTGCTGCATCATGCCGCCGCCTTGCATCATGTTGCCGCCGCCGACGTTGGCCCCGGGCACGGCCGCGCCAAGCGCCAGGATCGGGAATTCGATCTTGACCGGGCCGGCCTTCTCGAATTGCAGCGTCGCCTCGACCGCACTGCCTTGCTCCAGCGGATGCTTGAGGTCGACGAACATCAGGTGGTAGCCGCCGGGCTTGAGCGTGACGGTCTCGCCCGGCTTGATCTCGAGACCATTCTCCACCGGGCGCATTTTCATCACGCCGTTCTCCATGGTCATGGAGTGGATTTGGCATCCACCGGCGGCATCGCTCGATGTGCAGCTCAGACGGTCCGGCGTGGTGCCGTTATTGGTCACGGTTAGATAGCCGGCGCCGGAACTTGCGCCCTTCGGCGTCGCGCGCGTCCAGGGGGAGTCGATGTGCATCGGACCGACATTGTAATCGGCGGCTTGCGCGCCGAACGGCAGAAGCTGCGCCGCCGCCAATGCGCAGGCGGCGGCAAGGCCGCGACCGACATACCTGCTTGCGACATAAATCATGGACTGCTCCCGGCCGGATACCCCCTGCGCCTTTTGCCTGACATCTAGGACAGATCGCGGCCGATGGGAATGTGGCAAAGTCGGCGCGGCGGGCGCGTTGCGGCAGGGCGGCGTTGAACTTGGCGACGTCCTTCGCTATACGGGCAGGCACATTGGAGGGGTCCGCAGCATGTCCGCCACGTTCGATAAAGTTGCTGATATCATTGCGGAAACCTGCGACATTCCGCGCGAGAATATCAAGCCGGAAAGCCACGCCATCAACGACCTCGAGATCGACAGTCTCGACTTCCTCGATATCGCTTTTGCCATCGACAAGACGTTCGGCATCAAGTTGCCGCTCGAGCAATGGACCCAGGAGGTCAACGACGGCAAGGCGACCACCGACCAGTACTTCGTGCTCAAGAATCTGAGCGACGAGATCGACAAGCTGATCGCGGCAAAGGGCGCCTGAGGCGCCCCGATGCGGTTCGAATATTTCCAGATGATCGACCGCGTCGTCGCGCTCGACGTCGCGGGGCGCGTGGTTCGATGCCACAGCGGCGTGCCGCAACGGAGCACGGTATTCGAGGGCCACTTTCCCACTTATCCGCTGATGCCCGGCGCGCTGCTGCTCGAATGCATGGCGCAGACCACCGGCTGGCTGGTGATGGCGCTCTCCGGCTTCACCGCCATGCCGTTCCTGATCGGGGTGCGGGACGCGAAATTCCGCACCGCGGTGTTTCCCGGCGACGAGCTCGAATTCGAGGGCAGCATCGTGCATGAGGGCTCCGGCTTCACTGTCGGCGAGTGCAAGGGACGCCGCCAGGGCAAGGCCGTCTGCGAGGCGCAGATCACCTACCGCGTCATGGCCTTTCCCAGCCCGGAATTCCGCCAGGCGATATTGCAATGGGCGGAGCAGATCGGCGTTCCGGTCAAGGAGTTCATCAAGTGAGTGGACGCCGCGAGGTGTGGATCACCGGCGTCGGTCTCATCACCTGCCTTGGCGAAGGGCTCGAGGCGAACTGGAGCCATTTGCAGCGCGGCGATCCGCCGCCCTATGACGACAAAAGTTTCGCGCCCTATATCGTGCATCCGCTGCCGCCGGTAAATTTCGACCAGCAGATCCCGAAGAAGAGCGATCAGCGGCAGATGGAGCCGTGGCAGCGCATCGGCGTCTATGCCGCGGGACTGGCGCTGAGCGACGCCGGCATCGCGGGCAAGCCCGATCTCCTCGATGCCACCGACATGATCGTCGCCGCCGCCGGCGGCGAGCGCGATATCGCGGCCGACACCGCGATCCTCACCGGCATGCGCAAAATGGCGGAGCGCGGCGCGTTCCTCAACGAGCGGCTGATGAGCGATCTGCGCCCGACGCTGTTCCTGGCGCAACTGCCCAACCTTCTCGCCGGTAACATTTCGATCGTGCACGGCGTGGTCGGCTCCTCGCGCACGTTCCTCGGCGAAGAGGCGGCGGGCGTCGACGCGGTGCGCATCGCGCAGGCGCGCATCGCCGCCGGACAGAGCGAGTTGACCCTGGTCGGCGGCGCCTACCACGGCACGCGCTGGGATGTCCTCCTCGTCTTCGAGCAATCAGGGGTGGCGCTCAAGGGCGCCTTCGCGCCGGTCTGGGATCGCGGCCCGCAGGGCGGCATCGCGCTTTGCAATATGGGGGCGTTCCTCGTGCTCGAGAGCCGCGAACACGCGCAAGCACGCGGCGCCCGCGCGCGCGGGCGAATTTCACCGGTCGCATCCGACCGCAACAAGCGTCAGCCGGGCGACATCGAGGCGACGCTCCGCCGCGAGTGGGGCACGATCGCCGACCAGATTGACCGCGCGCATGCCGCAGTGATTTCCGGCGCCGCGGGGCTGCAACCGGCGACCGCGGCGGAGCACGCAATGCTCAAGGAGATTGGCCTTCCCGTACGCAATACCGGGACGTATATCGGTCATGGCGTGGAGGCTCAATTCGCGGCCAATCTGGGGATTGCCTGTAGCGTGATCGAACATGGCAAACTGTTCGCGCCGGCGGGAACGGGAGATACCGGGTCAAGTCCGCCCGATATTTCCCAGGTAGTCGTCACCAGCGTCGGCAATTGGCGCGGCGAGGCACTGGCGCTGGTTGAACGGGTCGTTTGAGGGAGAGCGTAATGGCCGCGCCAATGCGCGATAAACGGGGCCGCCCTATCGTCGCCGTCACCGGCATCGGCGTGGTCACTTCGCTCGGCGTCGGCAAGTCCGACAACTGGGCGAAGCTGACCGGCGGCGTGTCCGGCATCCGGCGCATTTCGCGCTTTCCGACCGAGGGCCTGCGCACCACCATCGCCGGCACCGTCAACGACGTGTACCGCGATCGGATGTCGCCGGCGGAACTGTCCGAGCGCGTGGCGCTGCTCGCCGGCGAAGAGGCGGTTGCGGAATCCGGCATCGGCGCCAAGGGCCGTTTCCCCGGGCCGCTCTATCTCGCTCCGCCGCCGCTTGAGATCGAGTGGTCCGACCGCATCAAGATGGCGGAGATGGCCGCGTCCGATGCCGACACCGGCTATCCCGACCTCATGCGCGTCGCCCGTGAATTCGCCGCGCGCCACGGCGCGTTCAAATTCGGCATCATCGGCGAGCACCTCGCCGAGCATTTCGGCACCGAGGGCTCGCCGGTCTCGCTCAACACTGCCTGCGCGTCCGGCGCCAGCGCCATCCAGCTCGGCATCGAGGCGATACGGCGCGGCGATTGCCAGGCCGCGCTTGCCATCGGCGCCGACGCGTCGCTGACGCCGGAATCGCTAGTACGCTTCTCGCTCCTTTCCGCGCTGTCGACGCAAAACGATCCGCCCGAGCGGGCGTCGAAGCCGTTCTCCAAGAATCGCGACGGCTTCGTGCTCGCCGAGGGCGCCGCAGCCCTCGTGCTTGAAGACCTCGACCACGCCCGCGCGCGCGGCGCGCGCGTGCTCGGCATCCTCGAAGGCTACGGCGAGAAATCCGACTCGTTCCACCGCACCCGGTCGAGCCCCGACGGCAAGCCGATCATCGCCTCGCTGCGCAATGCGCTCGCCGATGCCGGCGTCGGGCCGCAAGATATCGACTACATCAACGCCCACGGCACCTCGACGCCGGAGAACGACAAGATGGAGCATCTCGGCGTCTCAACGGTGTTCGGCGAACGCATGCGCGGCATTCCGATCTCGTCCAACAAATCGATGATCGGCCACACCCTGACCGCGGCCGGCGCCGTCGAGGCGGCGTTTACGCTCATGACGCTGCAACACCAGAGAGTGCCGCCGACCATCAATCACGCCATTCCCGATCCGGCGATCACGCTCGACGTGGTGCCCAATGTGGCGCGGGACGCCAAGCTTCGCCGGGCCATGTCCAATTCCTTCGGCTTCGGCGGCCAGAACCTCTGCCTGGTCATGGCGCTGGAGCCGGCGTGAGCGGCGTCGCCGGAACGACAATCGGCGCCGCGCACCGAACAACCGACCCGGTGTCCTCCATGCGCGCGCTCACGCTTGTCCGCGATCGCAATATCGAGCTGCGCGAGGTCGCGGCGCCGCCCGCGCCCGCGGCCGGCGAAGTGCAGATCGGCATCAAGGCGATCGGGCTTAATCACATCGACGTCTGGGGCTGGCGCGGCATGGCATTCGCCAAGCGCAAGCTGCCGCTCGTGGTCGGCGCGGAAGCGGCGGGCGAAATCCGCGCCGTCGCCCCCGGCGTGACCGATTTTCAGGTCGGCGACCGCGTTGTCGCCTATGGCGGGCTGACCTGCGGGATTTGCAAGGCCTGCCGCGAGGGCCGCGACAATCTCTGCGAAAACGTCGCCGGCATCATGGGCTTCCATGTCGACGGTTTCGCTCGTGATCTCGTCAACATGCCGGCGCGGCTCACGATCCCGGTGCCGGCGGGCGTGAGTTTCCGCGACGCCGCCTGCGCGCCGATCGCCTTTTCGACCGTGCAGCACATGCTGTTCGACAATGCCAGGCTCGAACCCGGCGAGACCATTCTGGTGCAGGCCGGCGGCTCCGGTATCGGTACCGTCGCCATCAAGATGGCGAAAGCGATCGGCTGCACCGTCATCACCACCGTCGGCGACGATGCAAAAGCGGCGAAGGCCAAGGCGATCGGCGCCGACCACGTCATCAACTACCGCACCGAGCGGTTCGAAAGCATCGTGCGCAAGCTCACCGGCAAGAAGGGGGTCGATGTCGCCTTCGAGCATGTCGGCCCCGACACGTTCAACGGCTCGCTCCTTTGCCTCAAGCGCGGCGGGCGGCTGGTCACCTGCGGCTCGACTTCCGGCCAATCGACCACCATCAATCTGTTCCAGCTTTTCCTTCAGCAATACCGCATCTTCGGCTCGTTCGGCGCCTCCATGCGCAACATCCGCGAGAGCCTCGCCAAGATGGCGTCCGGCCTCCTGCCGGTGATCGACACCGAGGTCGCGCTCGCCGACTTCGAGCAGGGTCTGGCGCGGCTCGAAGGCCGGCAGGTGTTCGGCAAGATCATCGTCACGTTCTAGAACGCCATGGAGCCGCGTTCCAAGCTTCTGGATGCGACGGTCGGCGCGCTCGCCGCCGGTGCCTTGAGCGCGGTCAAGCGCATGGACCGCAAGCGCACGGCCAATTTTGCCGGCGCGCTGATGCGCAGGCTTGGTCCGCTTTTTCCCGAGCATCGCCTCGGCCGCGCCAACCTGCGCGCCGCCTTCGCCGATAAATCCGCCCCCGAGATCGAGCAAATCCTTGGCGGCGTGTGGGACAATCTCGGCCGTATCGCAGTCGAGTTCGCCCATCTCGACGAATTTTCCGTCGCCAGCAGCGGCCCGCTGACGCCGGACGTCATCACTTACGCGCCGGAAACGGCGGAACGCTACCGGCGGCTGGTGCAAAGCGGCAAGCCGGTGCTCTGTTTTGCCGCGCATCTGGCCAACTGGGAGTTGCCGGCCGTGGCGGGCAAATTACTCGGCGCGCGCACCGCATTGCTCTACCGGCGGCCGAACATCCGTCCGATCAGCGATCTTATCGTCAAGCTGCGTGAGCCGCTGATGGGCGAACTGGTTCCCACGGGGCTCGCGGCGCCCGTGCAGCTCGCGCGCCTTTTGCAGTCCGGCGCCCATGTCGGCATGCTCGCCGACCAGCATTTTACCAGAGGAGTGGAGGTGATTTTTTTCGGCCGCCGTTGCATCGCCAATCCGCTGATCGCGCTGCTGGCCCGGCAGACCGGATGCCCGATCCACGGCGTGCGCGTGGTGCGTCAGCCCGACGGCAACAGTTTTTCGGGTGAGATCACCGACGCCGTCGAGCCGGTGCGCGACGCGGCCGGCCGCGTCGATATCGCCGGCACCATGCAGGCGGTCACCGCCGTGATCGAAGGCTGGGTGCGCGAGCATCCCGAGCAGTGGCTCTGGCTGCATCGGCGGTGGCGGTGAGGAAAGCCGGCGAAAGGCTGGACCATCGTCGACATGAAGGTCCGCGGCTTTCCGGTCAATTTTCGATATGCCGCCGTTACAATGCTTGCGGGCGGGCCGTGGGCCGGAAAGGCCGATCAATTATGTGTTATTCTGTCAGACGGCTGGCTTTCCAAGATCGGGGTATTAATTATACGGGCAACCGCAAGATTTGGGCAAAGATAAACCAAAAAAACTCAGCTCAAAACTGGCGCCAGCCGAGCGGACCCGAGGGCGTCCTGCCGGTCTACGCCCGCCGCCTGGGAGAACGCCGAGGAACCGATAACGAAACGGATTCGTGCGTCACAGGTCATTGAAGCATGGGCATCGTTCGTTTTGCTCTAAGGCTGCCACACACCTTCTATGTGATTGCAGCACTGATCGTGTTCCTCGGCGTGACGGCCGTGCTGTCGATGCCGACGGACATCTTTCCCGAGATCAATATTCCCGTCGTGACCATCGTCTGGCAATACACCGGGCTGAGCACGCCAGAGATGGAACAGCGCGTCACGACCTACAGCCAGTATGCGCTGTCCTCGAGCGTGAACGGCATCCAGGATATCGAGGCGCAGACCATTAACGGCATCTCGGTTCAGAAGGTCTTCTTTCAACCCGATGTGAATCTCGATCTCGCGATCTCGCAGATCGTGTCCGCAACTAATTCGATCCGCGCGTTGATGCCCTCGGGAATCCAGGCTCCGGTCGTGGTCCAGTACAACGCGTCGAGCGTTCCCGTTCTGCAAATCGGGCTCAGCTCCGACACGCTGAACGAGCAACAGCTTTACGATTACGGCATTTACCGTCTGCGGCAGCAGCTTGCGCCGATCCACGGCGTCACGCTTCCCACTCCGGCCGGCGGCAAGTACCGCCAGATCATGGTGGATATCGACCCCCTGAAACTGCAGGCCAAGGGATTGACGCCGATCGACGTGGTCAATGCCGTCAACGCCCAGAACCTGACGCTGCCGTCCGGCACGGCGAAGATCGGCGACACGCAGTACACCGTACGCACCAATGCGGTTCCCGCCACCATCGAGGATCTCAACAACATCCCGGTGAAATTCGCCAACGGAGCCACCGTTTTCGTCAAAGACGTCGGGCAGGTGCATGACGGCAACGCCGTCCAGCAGAACATCGTACGCACCGACGGCCGCCGCTCGGTCCTGCTCAGCATCATCAAGAACGGTAATGCCTCGACGCTAGCGGTCGTTAACGCCGTCAAGCAGGCGATGGTTGTGGCGCGCGCGGCGGCGCCCCCCGGGATGCAGATCAAGGAGCTGTTCGATCAATCGGTGTTCGTCAAAGCCTCAATCGAGGGGCTGCTGAAAGAGGGCGCGATCGCCGCCTGTCTGACCGCGTTGATGATCGTGCTTTTTCTCGGATCGTGGCGGTCGACGCTGGTGGTGATGATCTCGATCCCGCTCTCCATCCTGAGTTCGCTCATCGTCCTGTACTTTCTCGGCGACACGATCAACACGATGACGCTCGGCGGCCTCGCCCTTGCCATCGGTATCCTGGTCGACGATTCGACGGTCACCATCGAGAATACCCACCGCCTGCTGACCGAAGAGCACATGCCGCTTCCGTCGGCGACGTTGCATGGCGCCGCCGGCATTGCGATCCCAACCCTGGTATCGACGCTGGCCATCAGTTGCGTGTTCATTTCCGTCGTATTCCTCCATGGTCCGGCGAAATACCTCTTCACCCCGCTCGGTCTCGCCGTGGTATTCGCCATGCTGGCTTCTTACGGCTTGTCGCGAACCTTGACGCCGATCACCATCGGCCTGTTGCTCAAGAACGAGCGTCATGGCGAGGAGGCCGGCAACGGCAGGTTTGCGCGCCTGTTTGCGAAGTTCGAGCATGGGTTCGAAACCATGCGCCATGGCTACACGGACATTCTGCGGACGCTGCTGACACGGCGGATGATCGTGCCGGCGGTCGCGGCCGTCACGCTGGCGCTGGGAGCTACACTTTTCCTGTTCGTCGGCCGCGACTTTTTTCCAATCATCGACGGCGGCCAGATTCAACTGCACGTGCGCACGCCGGCCGGCACCCGCATCGAGAAAACCGAGCAGGTCTTTCAGGCAGTCGAGGACGAGATCCGCGAGGTCATTCCAGCCGACGAGCGCGACCTGATCGTCGACAATATCGGTTTGCCGGCCCGCTCCTACAACTACGCTTTTGGTGACGGGACGGCGATCGGCGTCAATGATGGCGTGATCTTGGTCGCTCTAAAGGAAGGCCACCCTCCGACGGCGACCTATATTGCCAAGCTGCGTCAAGTACTGCCTGCGGCTTTTCCCGAAGATGTATTCTATTTCCAGGCCGCCGACATGGTGACCCAAATCCTCAACTTCGGCATCCCGGCGCAGATCAACGTGCGTACGGTTGGCTACGACCGGAACAAGAATCTGCGCGTCGCCCAAGAGCTGCAGAAGCGCATCGCCGCCATCCCCGGGGTCGCCGACGTGCATCTACAGCAGGAGATCAACGGCCCGGAATTCTTTGCTCAGATCGATCGCGCTCGCGCCAGTCAGTTCGGTCTTACCGCGAACAGCATTGCACTCAATCTCAACACCAGCCTGAGTTCATCGGAGCAGGTGTCGCCGAATTTCTGGACCGACCCGAGCAACGGCACGCCATACTTTATAGCGGTACAGACGCCCGAGTGGCGCGTGAACTCGGTCAACGAACTTAAGAACACGCCGGTCGCCTCGTTCACGGCAACTGGCCGAAATACCGTGCCGGGGCTGTTGAGCAATGTCGCTACGCTCAAGCGCGATTCGATTCAGACAAATGCCAATCAGGCCAACGTCCAACCGGTCTATGAGATCTATGCCAATGCCGACGGCCGGGATCTGGGGTCGATCTCCGGCGACATCAGCAAAATCGTAGCGGAGTACCAGAAACAGCTATCGCCGGGCAACCGGATCGAAGTCGTCGGCCAGATCGACAGCATGAATGCCGCGTTTCGCGACTTGGCCATCGGCATTCTGTTCGCCGCCGTGTTCGTCTATCTGCTCATGGTGACGAATTATCAGAACTGGGGTGATCCGTTCGTGGTCATTCTGGCATTGCCGGCGACGTTCTGCGGCATCGTCACGATGCTCTATATCACCGGCACCACCTTGAGTGTACCTTCACTCATGGGCGCGATCATGGCGATCGGCGTGGCTTCGGCCAATTCGATCCTGCTTGTGACTTTTGCGCGCGAACAGCAGCTCGCCGGCATGAAGGCGTTCGACGCGGCGATCTCCGCCGGCCGCACCCGTATCCGGCCGGTGCTGATGACCGCTGCCGCGATGATCGTGGGAATGATTCCGATGGCGATCGGGGGCGCTGGCGAGGAACAGAATGCCGCTCTGGCGCGTGCCGTGATCGGCGGCCTGCTTTTTGCAACGCCGACCACGCTGCTCGCCGTGCCATATCTGTTCGCTTTGCTGCGCAAAGGCAATGACGGCAAACCCGCGCACGGAGTGTTCGCGGAGGACCCGCAATGAATGACATCCAGCAGCCTCCGGCACCGGATACCGGCGTCCAGCTGCGCGAAGAGCCGCGCGACGGCGAACCCGGCCGCCCCGCGAGCGATGCCCCGGCCAAGAGGCTTAGTGGCGGCCGGATCTTGGCCGTGGGCGTCTTGGTGGTGCTGGGTGGAGCATTGGGCATCGGCTTTTGGCAGCACTACCGGCTGCACGCGCAAGTGATGTCGGCGGCGGAGCGACGCCGCGATTTCATCCCCACCGTGCGGGCGGCGCCGGTGCGTGCGAGCGCCAGCACGATGTCGGTGAGCTGGCCCGGCACCACTGATGCATTCGCCCAGGCCAATATCTATGCCCGCGCCAGCGGCTATATCTCCCGGCGCGAGGTCGATATCGGCAGTCACGTCAAAGCCGGGCAGTTGCTCGTCGAAATCACGGCCCCCGAGCTTGAGCATCAGATCGCCCAGGCGGAGGGTACCCTCGCCCAAATGCAGGCCTCGCTGCAACAGGCACAGGCCAATCGCGATCTTGCCCAGGTGACCTGGGACCGCGATAGCAAGCTCGTCCAGCAGGGTTGGGTCACCCAGCAACAGGGCGACACCGATCGCCTGACCTTGCAGGCGCGCGAAGCCGCGGTCGCTGTCGCCGCAGCGAACATCACGGCGCAAGATGCGCAACTGCGGGTGCTGAATCAGCAGAAGATCTACCAAAGCGTGGTCGCGCCGTTCGACGGCGTCATCACGCAGCGCAACATTGATATCGGCGCTCTGGTGCAGGCGGACGCGACCAGCGGGACGTTTCTATTTACGCTGATGCAGAGCGATGTGATGCGTATCCAGCTTTACGTGCCGCAGGACGAAGCCTTCGGTGTCACTCCGGGAACCGCCGCGGTTGTGCGCGTGCCCGAATTGCCGGGCCGCGATTTTCCGGGAACGGTGACGCGTATCGCCGACGCCCTGCAGCCGGGTTCACGCACGCTCTTGACCGAGATCGACGTGCCCAATCCAGACCACGCCTTATCGCCGGGAGTCTATTGCACGGTCGAACTGAAAATTCCGCGCAAGACGCCTTCGCTGATCGTCCCGTCCGAGGCGATCATCTTCAACCGCGACGGTCTCAGTGTCGCCGTGGTCGAAAACGGAGTCGCGCACTTCCGCCCCATCACCGTGGTGCGCGACTTCGGTACGAGCGTCGAGGTGAGCGCAGGCGTCAAAGAGGGCGACCAGGTTATCCTCAATCCGCCCGTCGACCTCACCGACGGCCGTCAGGTCAAGGTCCGGCCCGGGCCGCCCGCTCAGTTGTCGTGAGGCGGCGGACGGCTAGCTGGGGAACGCCAGCCTGCAAGCCGTCGCCTCGGCGGGCTCGGCAGCCCTACCGGCTTTGACGATCGCGCGCGTGGTGAAGACGTCGAAAGGATCGCTGCGCGGCGGGTGCACCTCGCCGACGAGGATCGTACTCATAAGCTGGTGATCACGATCGCGGAAAAATGCGCGTTCGGGTTCGAGCGCGACGTTGGCAGGCAACGTGTATCCCTCCAGCGCCCGCGCCAGGACAATCGGATCCAGCGATTTCTCCTGATTGGCGACGCGCGCCAGTGTATGGACGGCTGCGTAACCAAACCAGTTCCGCGCGCTGGCCGCTTTGCCGGTCCGGCGCCGGATTGCCTGGTCGAATGCCTTGACTTCGGGGATGTCCGGCTGGTTCCACCACCATTCCATCGTCCACCACCCGATCCGTGCCGCGTCGGACACGGCCATGATGCTCTCCAGCTCGAACAGCGCTCCGCCGATAGCCATATCCTGCATGAGGCCGTAGCGGACGATTTGCGCCAGGCTGTGCGACTGATCCTCGCCGCCCATGAGATCGATGAGGACGTCCGGCCGATAGGCGCCCGCGTTCAGTAATGATCGGGAATAATCGACCGTGCCCAGCGGAAGCACATCGCCCGCCCACGTGCCGCCGTGCTCGCGAAGCTTGCGTTCGAACGCGGCTTGCAGCGCGGCGCCGTAGACGTAATCAGGAGTGAGAAAGTACCATCGCTTGCCGAATTTCTCGACCAGCGTATCGGCAATCGCGTTGGCTTCCATCGTGGTCGTCTTGCAGATACGGAAGACGTTCCAACTGCAATTTCTGCCCGTGATCTCGTCCGTGTGTCCCCCTGTCACGATGTGGAGCTTGCGCTTCTCGGCCGTCACCCGCATCGTGGCGAGCGCCACCGCCGAGTTTACGTCGCCCAGGATGAAATCGGCTTGATCACGGTCGATCAATTGCCGGGTTTTCGCGACGCCGGTGCCGACGTCGTTCGCAGAATCTTCGATCAGGAGTTCGGCCTGGCGCCCGAGAATACCGCCATGCTGGTTGATCTCCTCGAGCGCGAGCTGCGCGCCACTCACTTCGGCTTCAGCGAGCTTCGCGTACACGCCGGTGAGCGGCTCGACCATCCCTATCTTCACCGGCTGTTCGCCAAGAGCGTGGAGCGGGAAAGGCGAGGCGATTTGCAGGGCGCCCCATGCCAAGCCGGCCTTGAGGGCGGTCCGGCGCTCGAGCGGCCGCGCGCAAGGCGGCGTCATTTCGCGCATCGTTGGCCCCCGGCCAGGAACATTGGTCCAAGTATCGATTGCGTTTGGTCAAGCCGATTGGACAGAACCGGGCGAACTTAGTCTAGATGTTCTTTCGGTAAATTCACCGCCTCGTGCCGACAGGTTCTTAGGCATCTACGACGCCGCGGCAGCGGCCTTGATGCGCTTGGCGATCTCGGCGCGGCCCGCGACCGCCCTCGACCAGCCTTTGGTGATGGTGAAGCCGCCGTCGATGACGAAATCGTGGCCGTTGACGAAACTCGACCCGTCGCCGGCCAGGAAAACCGCCGCCTGCGCAATATCCTCCGGAGCGCCGGCGCGCGGGATCGGTTGCATGCCGGCGTATATTTCCTTTGCCGCGTCGGCCGCGCGATCGACATTGGGCCCGGTGATGCCCGCGGCCTTGGCGACGATCGCCGTCACGATCGCACCCGGGGAAATGCAATTGACGCGGATTCCCTTCTCGCCGAGCTCGGAAGCGGCCGAGCGCGTGAGCGCCTGCACGGCGCCCTTCGAGGCACTGTAGATATGCCCGGAAGCGCCGCGAAGGCCGGCGATGCTGCCGATATTGATGATGCTGCCGGAGCCCTGCGCGAGCATCACCGGCGCCACATGCTTGATGCAGAGCAGGACGCCGCGCACGTTGATCGCCAGCAGCCGGTCGATGGTCGCAACGTCGATCTCGGTGATGCTGATCATGGGAGAGGGAACGCCCGCATTGTTGACCAGGCAGTCGATGCGGCCGAAGTCTTTGATGGCGCGATCGACCATCGCCTTGACGTCACTTTCGCTCGAGACGTCGGCGCGGACGAAGGCGACACCGAGGCGCTTTTCCAATGCCTGGCCTTCTTCCTGCCGGCGCGCGGCGACGACAACCTTGGCGCCTTCCTCGACAAAGCGTTCGACGATGCGTTCGCCGATGCCGCTCGTCCCGCCGGTAACGATGGCGACTTTCCCCGTCAACGTGCCCATGTGAGTCTCCTCGCCCGGCGTTTACCGTCCGGTCTTGATCCGCGTCCACAGCCGGTTGATCAGCCGCTGCGTTTTCTGGTCGTGCGCGGCGATGGTGTAGAGCTTAGCCATGGTCGCGGCGTCGGGATAGATGGTGCGGTCGTCGAGGATCGAGCGGTCGATGAATTTCTGGCTCGCCAGATTGCCGTTGGCGTAGGAAATGAAATTTGAGTTTTTCGCCGCCACCTCGGGTCTGAGCAGATAATCGATCAGCGCGTGCGCTTCGGCGACGTTGGGCGCATCGCGGGGGATGGCGAAATTGTCGAACCACAATTGCGCGCCTTCCTTGGGGATAGCATAGCCGATCGCGATGCCGCTCTTGCCCTCGGCCGCGCGTTTTTGCGCCTGCTTGAGGTCGCCGGAAAACCCGACGACGAGGCAGATTTCGCCGCTCGCCAGCGCGTTGAGGTATTCGGAGGAATGAAACTTGCGCACATACGGCCTGATCCTGGCGAGAAGATCCGCGGCTTTTTGCAGATCGGCAGGCTCGCTCGAATTCGGATCGAGATACAGGTAATGCAGCGCCGCCGGCATGATGTCGTCGGAGGAATCGAGCAGATGGACGCCGCAATCCTTAAATCGTGCGATCTTTTCCGGATCGAACACGTCGTCCCAGGAATCTAACAAATCGTCGCCGCCGCCGAGAATGTCACGCGCCGCCTTGACGTTGTAGCCGATGCCGGTCGTTCCCCACATGTAATTGACCGCGTACTGATTGCCGGGATCGTAGGTCGCCAGACGCTCGGCGATCTCCGGCCAGGCGTTGACCAGGTTCGGCAGCTTCGCCTTGTCGAGCTTCTGGAAAATGCTGGCGCTGATCTGGCGGGTGAGAAAATAGCCGGTCGGCACCACGACATCGTAGCCGGATTTGCCGGCCAGGAGCTTCGCCTCGAGCGTGTCGTTGGAATCGAACGTGTCGTAGCGGACCTTGATGCCGGTCGTTCTGCTGAAATCGTCGAGCACGGTCGGGTCGATATAATCCGACCAGTTGTAGAAATTGACGACGCGCTGCTGCTCCGCCGGCGCAGCGGGCGCACCGGCGAGCACAACTACGATCGAGAAAATAATTCCGCTCGTCCCCGCGCAAGCGGGGACCCAGCACTGGATTCCCGCTTTCGCGGGAATGAGCGGTGAATTGCTCGAGGCGGCCACGAGCGGTCGCGCTACGTCTCGGTCGGCAGCCCGGCGGCTTTCCAGGCCAGAATCCCCCCGGCGAGATGCGCGTCGTAGTCGAAACCCTGCTCCTGCGCCGCCAGCGAGGCGTTGACCGAGCGTCGGCCCGAGCGACAGGCAAACACCACTTCGCTTCCCGGGGGCGCCGGAATGGTGGCCGGATCGAACGCCGAGAGCGGCACCAGCACGGCGCCGGGGAAACGCTCGTCCGCCGTCTCGTTCGGCTCGCGCACGTCGACCAGCACGACACGGCCTTCCTTAAGGCCCTGTGCGACCTCCTGCGGCGTCAGATCGCGCACGCGGTGATCGCCTCCCGGTTGGTCCGGCATGATGCCCTCCTCGTGAACGCGCCCTGTTCAAGCTTGCTTGAGCCGCGCGGGGAATCAAGCGGCTTTTTGGGGATATGGGTTTGAGCATGATCTTATCCGAAAACGGGCGACCACTTTTCGGGATCATGCTCAGATGGTCACCTGGGTGCCGACCTCGACCACTCGATCAGTGGGTATCTGGAAATAATCCGTGGCGTCGTTGGCGGAGCGGGCCAGTGTGATGAACAGGCGGTCCTGCCAGCGCGGCATTCCCGAGCGCGGCGCCCGACGCAGCGCACGACGCGAGAGGAAGAAGGACGTCGACATGATGTCGAATTGCAGCCCGAGCTTGCGCGCCAGTCCAAGCGCCTTGGGAATATTCGGCGACTCCATGTAACCGAAACGCAGCTTCACCCGCATGAAAGTCGCGCCAACCGGCTCGATGCGCACGCGCTTGTCGTGCTCGACCCGCGGTGTGTGCGTGGTCTCGACGGAGAGTATGATGTTCTTCTCGTGCAGCACGCGGTAATGCTTGAGGCTGTGCAAGAGCGCGGTGGGGGCGCTCTTCGGATCGCTGGTGAGGAACACCGCCGTGCCCGGCACCCGCTGCGGCGGCTTGCGTTCCAGCATGCGCACCAGATCGTCGAGTGGGGTCTCGAGCCGGCGGGTCTTCTCGAACAAGAGCCTGCTGCCGCGCCGCCACGTGTACATCACCATCATCACCACGCCGCCGAGCGCCAGCGGCACCCAGCCGCCTTCGACGACCTTGAGCATGTTGGCGGAGAGGAAGGTCAGGTCGATCACCAGGAACGGCAGCATCAGCGCCGCGGCGGCGAACGGCGACCACTGCCACATCCGCCAGATCACCACGAACGCCATCATGCAGGTGACCACCATGGTGCCGGTCACTGCAATGCCATAGGCCGAGGCCAGCGCGCTCGACGAGCGGAACATGGCGACGAGGAGGAGCACGCCGACGAGGAGGAGCACGTTGACCCGCGGCATGTAGATCTGGCCGGCTTGGTGCGCCGAGGTGTGCCGCACTTCGAACCGCGGCAACAGCCCGAGTTGGATCGCCTGGCTGGTGAGCGAATAGGCCCCGGTGATCACCGCCTGGCTCGCGATCACGGTCGCGGCGGTCGCCAAGACCACCATCGGGATGCGCGCCCAATCGGGATAGAGCAAGAAGAACGGATTGGTGACCGCTTCGGGATGCGCGAAGACGAGCGCACCCTGCCCCAGATAATTCACCGCCAGCGATGGCAGTACCAGGCTGAACCAGGCGATCTGGATGGGAAAGCGGCCGAAATGCCCGAGATCGGCATAAAGCGCCTCGGCGCCGGTGACGGCGAGGAAGACGGCGCCCAAGGTATAGAAGCCGATGATGCCGTGATGCAGCAGGAAAGCGACGCCGTGGACCGGATTGAGCGCCCAGAGGACGCCAGGATCTTGGGCGATCGCCACCACGCCGGGAATGGCAATGGCCACGAACCAGATCGCCGTGACCGGACCGAACAGCGCCGCCACCTTCGCCGTACCGCGCGACTGGAACGCGAATAGCACGATCAAGATGACGACGGTCAACGGCACCACGAAGTCGTGGAACGCGGGCGTGGCGACATCGAGTCCCTCGATGGCCGAGAGGACCGACAGCGCTGGCGTAATGACCGCGTCGCCGTAGAACAGCGCCGCGCTGACGATGCCGAGCAGCGCTACGGTCGTGGCGGCCTTGCCGGTGCGGCCGACGGCGCGCGACGCGAGCGCCATCAGCGTCAGCGTGCCGCCCTCCCCGTTGTTATCGGCGCGCAACAGGATCAGCACGTATTTGAGGGTCACCACCACGATCAGCGCCCACAGGATCAGCGACACGATGCCGAGCACGGCTTGGCGCGTGAGCTCGTCGTGGGCCGGGCCGGAAGCGGCAAGCACCGCCTCGCGCAGCGCATAGAGCGGGCTGGTGCCGATATCGCCATAGACGACGCCGATGCTGCCGAGCGCCAGCCCCCACAATCCGGCGCGGGAGCGCTCGTCGGGGCTGCCGTCAAGCGGCACTTCGCTCCCGACGGGAGCGCTCACGCTGTCGGTCATGGAATGTGAGACAGGACCTTGCCCGCTCCTGAAGCCGCATCGGGGAGGGATGCAGGGCCGCGCCTATACACCCTCCGGGGCGTGGAGTCATGACCTGATCAATACCGGCACGGCCAAGGGTGGCATAAGCGCAGAACGCGAGCCCGAACAATTCCTTGCCTGCACAACCGATGAGTGTTTCGCGGCGGCCGCACCGGCATACCGCATAAAGGCAAATGCCGGGGAAACCGGGCTGAAGGCTTGCAACTCCGGCGGAGCGGCGGCGCCTTGCGCATCAAGGCCCAGTGACCATCGCGGAAAAAGGCGGCACTATAGGCGCTTAAAGCGGCGCCCAAGCGGCGCTCATAGTCCGAGGAGAAAGTTCATGCGCGAGATCGGCCACTTCATCGGCGGTAAAGAGGTGAAGGGGGGATCGGGGCGGTTCGGCGACGTTTTCAATCCCAATACCGGCGAGGTGCAGGCCAAGGTTGCCTTCGCCAGCCATACCGAGGTCGGGCACGCCATCGCAATTGCCGAAGCGGCGCAGCCGGGCTGGGCGGCGACCAATCCGCAGCGGCGCGCCCGCGTGCTGATGAAATTCCTCGATCTCGCGCAGAAGGAATTCGATTCTCTGGCGCGGCTTCTCTCCTCCGAGCACGGCAAGACCTTCGCCGACGCCAAGGGCGACGTGCAGCGCGGCCTCGAAGTGGTCGAGTTCGCCTGCGGCATTCCGCACCTGCTCAAGGGCGAATACACCGAGGGCGCCGGTCCCGGCATCGACCTCTATTCCATGCGCCAGCCGCTCGGCGTCGTCGCCGGCATCACGCCGTTCAATTTCCCGGCCATGATCCCGATGTGGAAATTTGCCCCCGCGCTTGCCTGCGGCAACGCTTACATCCTCAAGCCATCGGAGCGCGACCCGTCGGTGCCGATGCGGCTCGCCGAGCTGTTGATGGAGGCGGGACTCCCCTCCGGAGTGCTCAACGTCGTCAACGGCGACAAGGAAGCGGTCGACGCGCTACTCGCCGATCCGCGCATCAGGGCCATCGGCTTCGTCGGCTCCTCGGCCATCGCCGAATACGTCTACACGACGGCCAGCGCCAACAATAAACGCGCGCAGTGCTTCGGCGGCGCCAAGAACCACATGATCGTCATGCCCGACGCCGACATGGATCAGGCGGTCGATGCGCTGATTGGCGCCGGCTACGGCTCCGCCGGCGAGCGCTGCATGGCGATCTCGGTCGCGGTGCCCGTCGGCAAGAAGACCGCCGACATTCTGATGGACAAGCTTATACCCCGCGTCGAGAGCCTCAAGATCGGTCCGTCGACCGACACGCAGGCCGATTACGGGCCGATGATCACCAGGGCGCATCTGGAAAAGGTCAAGAACTATGTCGACCTCGGCGTCAAGGAAGGCGCCAAGCTCGTCGTCGACGGGCGCAATTTCAAGCTGCAAGGCTACGAGCAGGGCAACTTCATGGGCGGCTGCTTGTTCGACCACGTGACGCCCGAAATGCGCATCTACAAGGAAGAGATTTTCGGCCCGGTGCTTTCGGTGGTGCGCGCCAAGGATTACGAGGAGGCGGTGCGGTTGCCGTCGGAGCACGATTACGGCAACGGCGTCGCCATCTTCACCCGCGACGGCGACGCGGCGCGCGATTTCATCAGCCGCGTCGAAGTCGGCATGGTCGGGGTGAATTTCGCCATCCCGGTGCCGCTGGCCTATTACACTTTCGGCGGTTGGAAACGCTCCGGTTTCGGCGATCTCAACCAGCACGGCCCCGACGCGGTGCGCTTCTATACCAAGACCAAGACGGTGACCGCGCGCTGGCCGTCGGGCGTGAAAGAAGGCGCCGAATTCGTCATCCCGACGATGAAGTGAAGATTGTTTTGATTTGATCCGCGGATGATCGGCTTGACGCAGATGCGGCGATTGAGCGCGCGCGCGGCGAAAGCCGCGACCGTATTGCTGGTCTTCACCGCGCTTGTCGGCTGCGCCAGCAGTGCCCCGCCCGAACCGGAGGTCGCCGCCGCACCGCCGCCACAGCCGCCCCCACCGCCTCCGCCGCCGGTCGATCTTGCCGGCCGCTGGAGGTTCACCGAGACCGGCGGCGGCGCCTGCTTCATGAAATTCGGCGACGCGCCGGGCGCCATGCAAGGCACGATCGCGCCCGAAGGCGGCTGCCCCGGCAATTTCTTCACCAGCCGCAGGTGGACCTTCGAGCACGATCTGCTGATTATCCGCGACCACAAGGACGAGCCGTTGGCGCGGCTTTCGTTCCTGAGCGGGCGCTTCGAGGGTCACGAGGCGAGCGGCGCGGCGCTGTCGCTGTCGCGCTAGGAGCCGAGAGACCATCCCTGCGATCTCACGCCGGGCTATCCGCTGCCGGCGTGATCAGAGCGGAACGTCGAGCTCCTTGGGCGGGACGCGCCTGACCGTCGGCGCGGCGACGGGTGCATCCGTTTTCGGCGCCATCGCCTCGACCTTGGCCTGCGGCGCCGAAGCAGGCGGCGGCTCGCTCACCACCTTCGGCTCGGACGCTTGCGGCGGCTGCGGCGTCTGTGGCGGCTGCGGTTCCGGTTCGTTCGCGTATTTCGCGATCAGCGTGCGGGCGCCGGCGATTAGCTGGCCGCCGTCGAGCTTGCGCTCCTTCATCTGCTTGAGCCACAGCCCGACCACCGGCTCGGTCGCCTTGCGCCAGTGCGCGACATCCTCCGCCGTCAACGTCGCGATCGGTTCGCCGCGCTCGCGCGCCATATCGGCGACGGTCTTGGCTTCGAGATCCCACATGGCGCCGGCCATGCCGGCTGCGTCCTGCCCGGAATTAGCGTCGATGACCGTTTTCAGGTCGCGCGGCAGCTTTTCGTACGCCGCCTTGTTCATCGCCAGTACGAATGTCGAGGTGCTCAACGACGATTCGGCGAAATCGGTGTGGAACTTGAGGAGATCGCTCAAGCGCAGGCTCGGCACCACGTCCCACGGATCGAGGCAGCCGTCGATCGCGTGGCCGGCGATGGCCATCGGCACCTGCGCAATCGGCACGCTGACGCCGTGCGCGCCGAGCGCGCGCACAGCTTCGCCGGCGAGTCGGTTGGTAACATGAAGCCGCAAGCCCTTGAGCTCCGCGATCGAGCGGATGGCACGGTTTGCGTGCACGACGCCGCGGTCGCGGCATGAGAAACAGATCGGATGAATCTCGCGGAATTCGTCCTGCAAATTTGCCGCGGCGTAATCCTCGATCGCCCTGGAATTGACCAGCGCCCGGCGCGAGGGAAGAAACGGCAGCTCGAACGCTTCGATCTTGATAAAGCGTCCGGGCGCATTGCCCGGCACCGCCCAAACGATATCGGCGAGCCCGTCGCGCGCCTGATCGAGCAGTTGCGCCGGTGCGCCGCCGAGCTGCATCGAGGGAAAAATGTCGATGCGGATGCGCCCGCCGGATTGGGCCTCCACCTTGCGCGCCCACGGCGCCAGGAACCGCTCGTGTCCGCCCGATACCGACGAGAAGAAGTGATGCAGCTTGAGCGTCACCGGCGGCGCATCGGCCCGCGCCAGACGCAGGATCGCCGGAGCGGCCACCGCCGCTGTCAACGAAGCCAAAAATGCGCGGCGGGCAAGTCGCATGGTTCCTCCCGCCGCTCAGGATCGCCAGCGATGCGGCTCAATTGAGGCGCGAGGGGCGCTCTTCTTTTTCGGAGGGGCGGACAATGCCCACGGCCAAGGATGAGGACGCCGCAGCTGTCGCCGGGGCCGGTTCCGCCTTGCTCTCGCGCGAGCGTCGCTCGTATCTGCGATGGGACAGCCAGCCGAACGGCAGGCTGACCAGATAGGCGAGCGTTCCCGAGGTGAGGATGATCCACGGATAGGCAATGAGCAGCGCCACGAACAGGACCACAACAAGGACCACCGGCCCGACCATTTCCGGCGGTACGCGCGTGCCGACGCGCTTGCCGGAAAACACCGGCAGCCGCGAGACCATGAGGCAAGCAACGAGCAGCGTGTAAGCGAGCGTCGCCCAGGTCAGGAATTGCGAGCGCGGCAAACCGAGGAACGCCGCATAGATCGGCAGCAGCACGATGATGGCGCCGGCCGGCGCCGGCACGCCGACAAAGAAATTGCTCGCCCAGGCGGGCCGCTCCGGATCGTCGCTCATCACGTTGAAGCGGGCGAGGCGGAGCCCCGCGCAGATGGCAAACACCATCGCGGCAATCCAGCCGGCCGATTTTAGATCGTGCAGGCCCCAGAAATAAAGGATCAGCGCCGGCGCCACGCCGAAATTGACAAAGTCGGAGAGGCTGTCGAGCTCGGCGCCGAAGCGCGAGGTTCCTTTCAAGAGCCGCGCCAGGCGGCCATCGATGCCGTCGAGGATGGCGGCGAAGACGATCGCGGCGAGCGCAAGCCCGTAACGGTTCTCGAACGCCATGCGGATCGCGGTCAGCCCGGCGCAGAGCGCGAGCAAAGTGACCAGATTCGGCGCCAGCGTGCGCACCGGGATACGGCGGAATCGGCGGCGCCGGCGCTGGCCCTCGGCGGGGGGCGGATGCATAGCCATGATGGCAATATAGCCTTTCCGCGGCAGACCCGCCACGCGCGAAGCTTTTGCGCGTTAACCCTTTCTCGCGTCGCACCGAAGGCGCGATCCGGCGCCAAAAACGTTAAAGTTCGGCGAGCACGGTCTCGCCGGCGGTGGCTGTCTGTCCCTGGCTGACCAACGGCCGCATCCCCTCAGGTAGATAAACATCGACGCGCGAGCCGAAGCGGATCATGCCGATGCGCTGACCGGCGCCGACCGTCTCGCCCTCGCGCACGAAAGGCACGATGCGCCGCGCCACCAGGCCTGCGATTTGGATCACCGCGATGCGGACGCCGCTGGAGGTCACGATGACAAACGAATTACGCTCGTTGCTCTCGCTCGCTTTGTCGAGATCGGCGCTGACGAAGGCGCCGGCGCGGTAGACCATGCGTTCGATGCGTCCAGGGAGCGGGCTGCGATTGATGTGACAATCGAACACGCTCATGAAGATGGAGATGCGCAGCAGCGGTTCCCCGCCGAGTTCCAGCTCCATCGGCGGTACCGCGCTTACGACACTGCTGATGCGTCCGTCCGCCGGCGCCACAACGACGCCTTCGCGCGCCGGCGTCACCCGCGCCGGATCGCGAAAGAAGTACGCACACCACAAAGTCGCGAGGGTGCCAAGCCAGCCGAGCGGCGGCCACAGCCAAAACAGAATGAGGCTCGCAAACGCAAAGCCGCCAATGAACGGATAGCCTTGCGGGTGGATCGGCGCGAGCTGCGAGCGGATGGAGTTGATGACGGACATGCTGCCTTGTTTAAGATATTTACTCCGCGGCATCGACTGCAGGCAGGAGTTCCTCCACTTTCGGCACTTCCGGCACCTCGGGCGGGTTGCGATTGGGCGCGGCCGTATCCTCCCCGATTTCGGCGAGAATTTCCCGCGCCATCTGCGCCTCGCGCTGGCGGTTCCACATGCTGGCATAGAGGCCGCCATGCGCCAGCAGCTCGAGATGGGTGCCGCGCTCGACGATCACGCCCTGATCGAGCACGAGAATCTCGTCGGCGCCGACGATGGTGGAGAGCCGGTGCGCGATGACCAGCGTAGTGCGGTTCTTCGACACGCGGTCGAGCTCATCCTGGATGTCGCGCTCGGTGTGGCTATCGAGCGCGGAGGTGGCTTCGTCGAGCAAAAGGATCGGCGGCGCTTTGAGGATGGTGCGCGCGATGGCGACGCGCTGCTTCTCGCCGCCGGAGAGCTTTAAGCCGCGCTCGCCGACCTCGGTCTCGTAGCCGCGGGGCGCCAGCCGGATGAAGCCGTCGATCTGCGCCAGCCGCGCCGCCTCCTCGACCTCGGCATCGGTCGCGTCCCACCGCCCGTAACGGATGTTGTAGCGGATGGTGTCGTTGAACAGCACGGTGTCCTGCGGCACCATGCCGATCGCGGCGCGCAGCGAGATCTGCGTCACGTTGCGGATATCCTCGCCGTCGATGAGGATGCAGCCGCCGGTCACGTCGTAGAAGCGGAACAAAAGCCGCGAGATCGTCGACTTGCCGGCGCCGGAGGGCCCGACGATGGCGACGGTGCGTCCCGCCGCCACCTCGAAGCTTAACCCCTTGAGGATCGTCCGCTCCGGTTCGTAGGCGAACGAGACGTTGTCGAAGCGGATGGCGCCGGTGCGCACCTTCAGCGGCTTCGCGCCCGGAATGTCTTCGATCTCCGGTTTGCGCGAGAGAATCAAAAACATGGTCTCAATGTCGATCACCGCCTGTTTGATCTCGCGGTAAACCAACCCCATGAAGGTCAGCGGCTGGTAGAGCTGGATCATCATGGCGTTGATCATGACAAAATCGCCGACCGTGTTGGTGCCGTTCTCGACGCCGATGGCGCACAGCACCATCGCCGCCCCGAGCCCGACGGTGAACATGATCGCCTGGCCGGCGTTGAGGACGGCAAGCGAGGTATAGGCCTTGACGCTGGCGTCCTCGTAGCGCGCCATCGAGCGATCGTAACGCTTGGCCTCACGCTCCTCGGCGGAGAAATATTTGACGGTCTCGTAGTTGAGCAGCGAATCGATCGCCTTGGCGTTGGCGTCGTTGTCGCTCTCGTTCATCTTGCGGCGGATGCCGATGCGCCATTCGGTGGCGTAGAACGTAAAGCCGACATAAAGCGCGACCGTCAGCAGGATCACCACCAGATAGCGCCAGTCGAAGTGGAACAGCAGCACCCAGCCGACCAGAACCAACTCGACGATGGTCGGCAAGAGCTGCAACAGCAGCATGCGCACGATGGTCTCGATGGCGTTACGGCCGCGCTCCAGCACGCGCGTCAACCCGCCGGTCTTGCGCTCGAGATGGAACCGCAGTGACAAGAGATGCATATGCTCGAAGGTGAGCATAGCGAGCCGCCGCACCGCGTTCATCGCCACCTTGGCGAAAATGCCGTCGCGCCATTGGGTGAGCACACCCATGAGGATGCGCATGCCGCCATAGGCCAACGTCATCATCACCGGCGTCGCCACCGCCCAAGCAAGCCAGTGGTTGGCCCAGACCGGCGCGGTGCCGTGGCCGGCCAACGCATCGGTCGCCCATTTGAAGGTAAACGGCACCGCGATAGTGGCGAGCTTGGCAACGAAGATCAGCACGGTCGCGAACAGCACGCGGGCTTTGAGGTCGCGACGCTGCGCCGGCCAGATGTAGGGCCACAGATGCCAGAGCATCGAGATCAGCGCGCCGCCGTCGGCACGCACTTCGCGCGTCGAGCGGTTAGGAGCAGTGGCGAATTCTCTCATTGCCAACTTTGTTGCAGAGTTTGACCCGGGCCGGCCGCAAGGGGCCGCCATTGCATCGTCATATAGAGCGTTTTCCCCTTTCCCGCATCGGCAGCTGCGTGCCGGCTTACGTTGCGATTTGCGCTTGCAGCCGGACCGAATCGCCGCCACATCTATTCTTCATGAGAGTGACTCTATGAGCAAAATCAAGGCGATCTGCGTCTATTGCGGGTCAAGCCCGGGCACCGACCCGGCCTTCACGGCAACGGCACGAGGTTTCGGCAAAATCCTCGCCGAAAACGGGGTGCGGCTGGTCTATGGCGGCGGCTCCATCGGCCTCATGGGCGCGCTCGCCGGCGCCGTCATCGAGCATGGCGGGGCGGCGACCGGCATCATTCCGGAATTCCTCACCGCCAAGGAGCGGCCGCGGCGGCTGGCGCAGGAGCAGATCGTCACCCGCGACATGCATGAGCGCAAGCGCACCATGTTCGAGCGCGCCGATGCCTTCGTCGCCTTGCCGGGCGGGCTCGGCACGCTGGAGGAATTGGTCGAGCAGATGACCTGGGCGCAGCTCGGCCGCCACAAGAAGCCGATCCTGATCGCCAACATCAACGGCTTCTGGAACCCGCTGCTGGCGCTGATCGTGCACATGCGCGTGCTGGGCCTCGTGCCCTCGTCGGCGCAAGGCGTGGAGCTCCTGGTCGCCGACAGCATCGAGGACATCCTGCCGAAGCTGCGCGAGGCGGCGGGCGCGGTCACCGAGACGGAGAAGCAAATGGCCGTGCCGGCGGAGCGGCTGTAGATCTTCCGTCACCCTGAGGTGCGAGCGCAGCGAGCCAACCAAGTCGGCTGTTGCCGATTTGGACACTTGAAGTCCGAAATCGGAAAACCGATTTCGGTTGGGGCGAGCGCCGAGACGCTTGAGCCGCATCCTTCGAGGCCCGCGCTGCACGCGGGCACCTCAGGATGACGAGTGAGCCTTCTCTAAGAACGTGACCGCCTCGATGCGGTTGCCGTCGGGATCGCGCACGAACGCCGCGTAATATTTTGCGTAATATTCCGGACGCAACCCGGGCGCGCCATCGGACGCTCCGCCGGCCTTGAGCGCCGCTTCATGGAAGGCGTCGACCGCTGCGCCATCCGCCGCGCGCAGGCAGATATGCATGCCGCTGTCGTCGGCGACGCGGTTCATTTCGCTTCGCTTGTTGATCCAGAACTCGGGATATTTTTTGCCGAAGCCGAACGCCGCATCCGGCCATTCGCGCAATTTGGTCATGCCGAGCGGCGCCAGCGCGGCGGCGTAGAACGCTTCGGCCTTATGCAGATCGCGCACGGCGACGGAGATGTGGTCGATCATGGTCGCACCTCACGCCGGGGCGCCGGATTTGATAAGCTTATAGACGATCGAATCCATCAGCGCCTGGAACGAGGCGTCGATGATGTTGGAAGAGACGCCGATTGTCGTCCAATGGTCGCCGCTTTCGTCGGCGCTTTCGATCAGCACGCGCGTGACCGCCTCGGTGCCGGCGTTAAGGATGCGCACCCGATAATCGGTCAGCTCCAGCCCGGTGATGAAGGTCTGATATTTGCCGAGATCCTTGCGCAGCGCGAGGTCGAGCGCATTGACCGGGCCGTTGCCTTCGGCCGCCGAAATCAGCAGCTCCTCGCCCACCCTCACCTTCACCACCGCCATGCTCACGGTGATGCGTTCGCCCTTGGCATTGATGCGCTGCTCGACGCTGACGTCGAATTGCTCCACGTCGAAATAGCGCGGCACCTTGCCGAGGAGCCGCCGGGCGAGAAGCTCGAACGAGGCGTCGGCCGCTTCATACGCATAACCGATCGCCTCGCGCTCCTTGACCTCATCAAGGAGCCGCGACAGGCGCGGGTCGTCCTTGTCGACGGCCAAACCGATGCGATCGAGCTCGGCGAGCAGGTTGGAGCGGCCGGACTGATCGGAGACGAGAAGCTTGCGCTTGTTGCCGACGGTCTCCGGCGCGACATGCTCATAGGTCGCCGGATCCTTCATGATGGCGGAGGCGTGGATGCCGGCCTTGGTGGCGAACGCGCTCTCGCCGACATAGGGAGCGTGGCGGTCGGCGGCGCGGTTGAGCAGGTCGTCGAGCGCGTGCGAGACCCGCGCGATATGGCCGAGCGCCTGGTCCGACACGCCGATGTCGAATTTTTCCGCGAATTCGGCTTTAAGTTTCAGCGTCGGAATGATGGAGACGAGATTGGCATTGCCGCAGCGTTCGCCCAGCCCGTTGAGCGTTCCCTGGATCTGCCGTGCGCCGGCGCGCAATGCGGCGAACGAATTCGCCACCGCCTGCTCGGTGTCGTTGTGGGCGTGGATGCCGACATGATCGCCGGGAATCTGCTTGCAGACCTCGCCGACGATCTTTTCCACCTCATTCGGCAGCGTGCCGCCATTGGTGTCGCAGAGCACGACCCAGCGCGCGCCTTCGTCGTAGGCCGCTTTCGCGCAGGCCAGCGCGTAGGCCGGATTGGCCTTGTAGCCGTCGAAGAAATGCTCGCAGTCGAGCAGCACTTCGCGCCCCTTGGCCTTGGCGGCACGCACGCTGTCGCGGATCGAGGCGAGGTTCTCCTCTTCGGTGGTCTCCAGTGCCACGCGCACGTGATAGTCCCAGGATTTGGCGACGAAGCAGATGGCGTCGGCCTCGGCGGCAAGGATTGCGGCGAGGCCGGGATCGTTCGAGGTCGAGCGGCCCGGGCGGCGTGTCATGCCGAACGCGGTAATTTTCGCGCGCGCGGGCCGCCGTTCGGCGAAGAAGCTCGTGTCGGTCGGATTGGCGCCGGGGTAGCCGGCTTCGATATAGTCGACGCCGAGCTCGTCGAGCATGCGCGCGATGGTGAGCTTGTCGGCGAGCGTGAAATCGACGCCGTTCGTCTGCGCGCCGTCGCGCAACGTGGTGTCGAACAGATAAAGGCGCTCGCGGGACATGACGCAATCTCACCAAAGATAATAATTCGACGCCAGCGCCACCGCGATCACGATGGCGATCACCGCGATCGCGAGATGATGCGTCCGCATACCGAGGAAGGTTCCGCGCTGCATGATGCTCAACCCGAATAAAGCCGATAAACGGTATAGAAGGTGATGGCGACGGCAACCGCGATCACCGCGTATTTGAGCACGAAATAATAGAGCCAGTGCCGCTGGAACGGCATGTCGTCGCGCTTCATGACGCGCTCCCTTTGGCGGCCGCGGCGGCGGCGAGCGGCTTGACCATCGTGGTGTTGGTGAGCCATTCGCCGCCGAGCGCCACGGTGTTGCGCGTCTTCGCCGAGAAGCCGCGCCGCTCGAAGAAACCGCGCGCGCTGTCGCTCGCGTCGACGGAAAGCTCGCTCGTGCCGCGGACGGCGGCGAGCTTTTCCAGGGCGTCGCAGAGCATGGCTCCGACGCCCTGCCCGGTCGCGGCCGGATGCACATAGAGCATGTCGATGCGGGAATCGTCGGCGAGCGCGGCGAAACCGATGGCCGTGCCGTCGAGGGTGGCGACTAAAGTCAGCTCACGCCCGAGCCGTGCGCCGAATTCCTCCGCATCGTCGGCGGCGGCTGCCCACGCCTCCCGCTGCGCCTCGCTATAATCGTCGGCGCCCAATTCCTCTACGCTGGCACGGAAGAGTTCCGCCAGCAGCGGCACGTCCGCCGGCAGCAGCGGCCGCATCGCGAGCTTGGTTTGCGGGCGGGCGCTCATCGCGAGATCTCCCAGGTGGTGTCGTCCTTGGTGTCTTTGAGTACGACGCCCATTTTGGCGAGCTCGTCTCGGATGCGATCGGATTCCTTGAAGTCTTTCGCCTGCCTCGCAGCGGCTCGATTTGCGACTAGGTCGTTTATCTTTTCAATGTCGATATGTGCTTCGGATTCAATTGGGTCTCGAATCCGCTTCAACGGCGCATATACGCCAATGAATTCAAGCGCAGCTCTAAGCTTCCGCTGAGCAGCGAGACGATCCGCTACGGCATTTGCCGCGCGGACCTCTCTGTGCAAGGCGTGCAACAGAGTCACAAGAACATGAGTGTTAAGATCGTCGGCGAGCGTCGCAACGATTTCAGAGGGCACGCGTCGGTCTTCCCAACCAGGAATATCGGCATCCTCAACCCACTTCTCTAAGCAGCTTTCAGCTTCGATTAAACGCTCGAACGTCCAGTCAATGGGTTGGCGATAATGGGTCATGAGCATTGCTAGTCGTATGACGTGCCCATGCCATGCTTTATGAATTGATCGTCCGTGCCACGTCGGCCCATTAGCTTGGCCCTTAAGAAGCTCATTAAGCGTCACGAAATTCCCGGCCGACTTGGCCATCTTCTCGCCTTCGACCTGAAGAAAGCCGTTGTGCATCCAGACATTCGCCATCAGCGGCTTATGAAACGCGCAGCGCGATTGCGCGATCTCGTTTTCATGGTGCGGAAAGACGAGATCGATGCCGCCGCCGTGGATATCGAAAATCTCGCCGAGATGGCGCCACGCCATCGCCGAGCATTCGATGTGCCAGCCCGGACGGCCGGGCGCGACGATCCCGCATGGCGACGGCCACGCCGGTTCGCCGGGTTTTGACGGCTTCCACAGCACGAAGTCCATCGGCTCGCGCTTGTAGGGCGCCACTTCGACGCGCGCGCCGGCGATCATCTCGTCGAGTGTCCGCTTCGAGAGCTTGCCGTAGTCCGGCATCGAGGTGACGGCAAACAGCACGTTGTCCTGCGCGACATAGGCGTTGCCGGATTTGACCAGCCGCTCGATCAGCGTGCGCATCTCGGCGATATGCTCGGTCGCGCGCGGCTCGACAGTCGGCGGCAGGCAGCCGAGCGCGGCCACGTCCTCGTGGAATTGTTTGTCGGTCTTTTCCGTGACCTTGCGGATCGCGTCGTTGAGCGGCGACGACGGATATTCCTCCGCCGCGCGCGCATTGATCTTGTCGTCAACGTCGGTGATGTTGCGGACGTAAGTAACCTTCGTCTCGCCCCCGCCATTATCCCACGTGCCTTGCTTCGCCAAGTATTGAAGCAAACGGAACAGCACGTCGAACACGATCACCGGCCGTGCATTGCCGATATGGGCGAAGTCGTAGACCGTCGGCCCGCACACATACATGCGCACGTTGCCCGGATCGAGCGGTTTGAAAACCCGCTTCTCGCGCGTGAGCGTATCGTAGAGTTTCAGGTCCATCGTCGAATCAAACCATACGTGACTTTGCGCGCGTGATTTACACGCGTCACGCCCTTGGGCCTGCTGGCCGGGCGTGTCCTCAGTCTCGACAATGAGAAAAGACGGCCGCAGCCAGCGTGTGTCGCTAGCGAATAATCTCCCGGCAAATGCCGCGGATCGTGGTCTGGCCGTTCATGCGGCGCACAATGGTCGAGGACGTGCATGGCGTCAAGCCTTTGTCCGGGCCTGCGAATCGCACCTGCCGGCGCGGCGGAATCCTCTTCGATTCGCTGGGTTAACGCAGCCTTAACCGCACCGTCGCATTGTCCGTCTCAAAGCAACCCGAGTATGGCGCTGCGGCGCCGGGTGGGGGTTCCATGCGTTCCATGTTCGCGGCCGCGGCTTTTGCCGCCGTGCTGTTGTCCGCCGCCGCCGCGCAGGCGGAAAAGCGCGTCTTCATCATCGCCAACGACGGCGACAGCTACGGCGTCGACCGATGCCTGGCTTCCGGCGCGTCCTGCGGCGACGCGGTCGCCAATTCCTACTGCCGCTCGCGCGAGTTCGCGCAGGCGCTGTCCTTCCGCAAGGTCGATCGCGACGACATCACCGGCGCGATCCCGCAAAGCGGTCCCGGCTCCTGCCACGGCGCCAATTGCGACGACTTCGTCGCCATCACTTGCTCGCGCTGAATAAAAGCGCCGCGCGGTGATTTGAGATTCGTCATGCCCGGCCTCGTGTCGGGTGTGACGATGTGGGACTAGCTGGAGCGCAATCGGTGTTGAATCGATTGCGCTTTAGCTTTTTTGGGCGGCACGCTTCGCCAGCGCGATCGCCTCGCGCCGCACCTGGAGATAGGCGACGTGACTGGCGACGATGATCTGCACCAACTCAGAAACCGGATCAATGCGAGCAAGGCCCCGCCGCCGTTGCGCGGGCGGGCAACTTCGGCCATGTTCGCGCGTTGCGCCGCAACGCAAAGGGCCGCTGGCGGCTCCCACTTTTCCGGATCGTGCTCCAGGTGATGCCATGGCTGGTCAGCGGGCGATCGAAGGCAAGGCCGGGGACGATTTGGCCGCGGCGGAACAAAAGCTCGCCGACCACGCGGCGCTCAAGCTCGAACATTTCCTGCCCTACCAGCTCAACGTGGTCTCGAGCCTGGTTTCGCAGGCGCTGTCACGCGTCTACGCGCGGCGCTACGGGATCGGCGTGCCGGAATGGCGCATCCTGGTCACGCTCGGCCAGTACGGAGTAATGACCGCAAAGACGATCGGTGCGCATACCCACATGCACAAGACCAAGGTGTCGCGCGCGGTGGCGCTCATGGAGAAGCGCCGGCTGCTCATCCGCCGCGCCAACCGCGATGACATGCGTGAAGCGTTCCTGTCGCTCACAGCCGCCGGGCGGACCATGTACGAGGAAGTGGCGCCGCATGCTCTCGACTTCACGCGCCGGCTGACGGAGATTTTGACGCCGGACGACCGCGAGGCCTTTAATCGCGCCTTGCAGCAATTGACCGCCCGCTCCTCCCAGCTCGTCGCCGAGGCCGGGAGCGAGAACGAAGAAGACGATTAGCGGGAGCAAAATCCGTGAAGCTTTATTCCTACTTCCGCTCGTCGGCCGCGTTTCGCGTGCGCATCGCGCTCAACCTTAAGGGTCTCGATTACGAATCGGTGCCCGTTCATCTCGTCAAGGACGGCGGCCACAATCGGCGGCTGGAATTCCGCGCGGTGAATCCGCAGATGCGCATACCGGCGCTGGTGGCGCCAGGGGGCGAGGTACTGATCCAGTCGCTCGCCATCATCGAATATCTGGACGAGACCCATCCCGAACCTGCGCTCCTGCCCAAGGACCCGGTGGCGCGGGCGCAGACGCGGGCGCTGGCGCAAATCATCGCTAGCGACATCCATCCGCTGAATAATGTCGGCACTTTGCGCTACCTCAAACGCGAGCTGCATCAGGAGCAGAGCGCCATCGACGCCTGGTACCATCACTGGGTCATCGAGGGCTTCGAGGCGTTCGAGGCCCTGGCGCGGCCCGGCCCCTATGCGTGCGGAAACAAGGTCACGGTGGCGGACCTCTGCCTGGTGCCGCAGGTCTATAATGCAAGGCGGCTCAAGGTCCCGCTGGAGAAATTCCCCAAGATCGTCGGCATCGACGCGGCCTGCCTCAAACTCCCCGCCTTCGACCGCGCCCGGCCGGAAAATCAGCTGGACACGGAGTAACGGGCCCCCATTCACACTTTGGTCACCATTCCATCGCTTGATCGCGCCCACACTGGGAACAGGGGCCGGGACGACAATCATGCTTAAGCCGTTGCGCGGCCTTGGATTCCTCGTTCTGGGCCTGAGCGTATTCGCAGCCACGGCCGCGGCGCAGACCGCGCCGCCCTTTCCGCCGGCTTCCATTCCGGGTGCTGCGCCCGCTCAGCCGCCGGATCAGGCGGCTTCCAATCCGGTTTGCGCCCGCCTCGAAGGACAGCTCGCGGTCGTCAACCGCAGCGATCCGGTCCGCGCCGACCAGATCAAGCGCTTCGAAGATTCGATCGCCAAGCAACAGGCCGAGCTCGACCGCACTTTGGCGCAATCGAAAAAGCAGGGCTGCGAAGGCGGCGGATTTTTTGCGCTGTTCACCGGGCGGTCGCCGGCCTGCCAGCCGCTCAACACGCAGATCCAGCAGATGCGCGATAATCTCGACCGCGGCATGAGCGATCTCGAACACTTCAAGAGCGGCAACACCGTTCAGGAAGGCCAGCGCCGCGCGCTGATCGGGCAACTGGCGCAGAATAATTGCGGCCCGCAATATCGCGCGGCGGCAGCGGCGGCCGGGCCCGGCGGCTTCCTCGACGCGCTGTTCAGCGGCACGCTCATCAATCCCGGCGGCGACGGCGCGCCATCGGGTACCTATCGCACCGTCTGCGTGCGCACCTGCGACGGATATTACTTCCCGATCTCATATTCGACGGCGCCTACCCGTTTTGCCGAGGACCAGCACGCCTGCCAGCGCGAGTGCCCGGCCGCCGAGGCGCTCCTCTACACCTATCGCAATCCGGGCGAGGACATTGGGCAGGCCGTGTCGATCGCCGGCCAGCCCTATACCGAACTGCCGAACGCCTTCCACTATCGCAAGGAATTCACCGCGGCCTGCTCCTGCCGGCGGCCGGGCCAGAGCTGGGCCGATGCGCTCAAAGGCGCCGACGATTCGAGCACGCTGGAGCGCGGCGACATCGTCGTCACCGACCAAAACGCCAAGGCGCTCTCGCAACCGCCGCAGCCGAAGAGCGCCAACGGCAAGCCGATCAAGCCCGGCAGCAATGACGCCAACGCGTTGCCGCCCGCGGCGGGCGCCGCGCCTGCCCAGGACGTGAGCGCCTCCGCTCCCGATACGTCCAAAGCCGCCGTCCGCACCGTCGGGCCGCCCTTCGTCGCGGCGCACTAAGACAGCCAGCCGCGTTTCGTCATTTCGCGGCGCCCTTGGAATGACTTCTCAAAAATCCGCGGCACCGGCCTTGGCCCTGGCGGGACTCTTGACCGGCGCCGGGCCTGATGCCGGCAATTCGGCGCCGGGATCGCGAAACCGATTGACGATCGGATAGCGCCGGTCGCGGCCGAAATTCTTCAGTGTCACCTTGACGCCCGGTGCCGCTTGCCGCCGCTTGTATTCGGCGAGAGTGAGCATGCGCTCGACCTTCATGACCATCTCGCGATCAAAGCCGGCGGCAACAATGGCGGCGAGCGGCTCCTCGCGCTCGACCAACCGCTCGAGGATTTGATCGAGCAGGTCGTAGGGCGGCAGCGTATCCTGGTCGGTCTGCTCCTCGCGCAGCTCCGCGCTCGGCGCCCGCGCCATCACATTCTCGGGGATCACCGGCCCCTGCGGCCCGAGTGCGTCGTCCGGCTTCCAGCGATTGCGCAGATGCGCCAGGCGAAAGACTTCCGTCTTGTAGAGATCCTTGATCGGATTGAAGCCGCCGTTCATGTCGCCGTACAGCGTGGCATAGCCGACCGACATCTCCGACTTGTTGCCGGTCGTCACCACCATCAGCCCGAATTTGTTGGAGATCGCCATCAGGATGACGCCGCGGGCGCGCGCCTGCAAATTCTCCTCGGTGACATCGCGCGGCGCGCCGGCAAAGACTCCGGTCAGCGCCGCTTCCAGCCCGTGCACGGCGCTTTCGATCGGAACGATGTCGTAGCGCACATCGAGCGCGCGCGCGATCGAAGCGGCGTCGTCGAGCGACTGCTGCGAGGTGAAGCGGAACGGCAGCATGACGCAACGCACGCGCTCGGCGCCAAGCGCATCGGTCGCCAGCGCCGCGCACAATGCCGAATCGATGCCGCCGGAAAGCCCGAGGACGACGCCGCGGAAGCGGTTCTTGTCGACGTAATCGCGCAGGCCGAGCATGCAGGCGGTGTAATCGGCTTGATCCGGCTCCTGCGCCGCCGCGATCGGGCCTTGCGCGCCGCGCCACGCGCCGGCCGTCCGCGACCAGTGCGTGGTCACGACAGCTTCGCGGAAGGCCGGGAGCTGGAACGCGATCGAGCGATCGGCATTCAACGCGAACGACGCGCCGTCGAAGACGAGTTCGTCCTGGCCGCCGACCTGATTGATATAAAGAAGCGGCAGACCGGATTCGGTCACGCGCGCCACCGCGACGTTGAGGCGCGCCTCGGCCTTGTCACGCCAGTAGGGCGAGCCGTTGGGAACGATGAGCAGCTCGGCGCCGGTCTCGGCGAGCGTTTCGACCACGTTCTCGTAGTCGCCCCAGTCGGTCCAAGTGTCCTCGCAGATCGGCAGGCCAAGCCGCACCCCGCGGAAGCTCACCGGGCCGGGTACCGGCCCCGGCGCGAACACGCGTTTTTCGTCGAACACGCCGTAATTCGGCAAATTGACCTTGAAGCGGATCGTCTCGATGCGGCCGCCGGCAAGGAGCGCATAGCCGTTGTGGAGCTTTTTATTCTCCACCCAGGGGGTGCCGATGAGCACCGCCGGGCCGCCGTCTGCCGTGTCGCGCGCCAGCGTCTCGATTGCGGCGCGGCAGGCGGACTGGAACGCCGGCTTGAGCACCAGATCTTCCGGCGCGTAGCCGGCAATGAACAGCTCGGAAAAGGCCACGATATCGGCCCCGTCGCCGGCGGCTTGCGCGCGCGCGGCGCGGGCGCGCTCGAGGTTACCGGCGACGTCGCCGACAACGGGGTTGAGCTGCGCCACGGCAATGGCCAGACGATCGGCGGGACGCTCGTTCATGCCGATGGTCTAGCGCTAGAATATCTGCTGCGGCAATGGCCTAACGCTGCCAAAGCCTCACGCCACGCGGATCACGGTCGAAGGGCCGCCGGCCGGCCTGTGCCGGTCCGCACGCTGGACCCGGTTTCGCCCTTCCGCCTTGGCAAGATAAAGCGCCGTGTCGGATTCTTTGAGCAGCGCGCTCAACGACTCGTCGGCTTTCAGGCTCACCGCCAGGCCGCAGCTCACCGTCGCTTCGACTTGCTGCTCCTCGACGAAGCGGCAGCTTGCCGCGAACGAAGCGCGAATCCGCTCGGCGCGGGCGAAGGCCGCCTCGATACTCGATCCCGGCAACACCACGGCGAATTCCTCGCCGCCGAGGCGGCCGAATACGTCGGCCGGGCGCAGCGCGCCGGCGGTCAACTCGCAGAACTTTCGGAGCACGGCGTCGCCGACCGCATGGCCGTGTTTATCATTGACGGCTTTGAACCGATCAAGGTCGAACATCATGACCGAAACCGGCGCACCGTCGCGCCGGCAACGCTCCAAAAGCCGCTGGGCGGTCTCCATGAAGGCGGCTCGGTTGGCGATGCCAGTAAGCGAGTCCGTGCGCGCAGCTGCCATGCCGGCGGCCTCATTGCGCTCCTTGACCAGCGCAAGAATAAACACGGAGGTGCCGAGCGCGAAGATGATGCTTTCGAAATAAATAAGGCCGAACAAACTCATGATCGACGGCACGCCGTCTTGGCCGGTTGAGCCGCTGAAGGTGCTGTAGGTGCCGATCAAGTAGAATGCGGCTTGCACGACGATGAAGATGATCAACGGCACGCGCGCCGTCAGCCGCTCCTTCCGACCGCGCGCCAAGGAAGTGGCGGCAGCGAAGAAATATGCCGACCCGACGATGAGGGAAAGCGACCCGGCGGCGTCACGCAAGACCGGCACAAAATTTCCGAGGCCCACGACCGCCGGTCCGAGCAATACGATGATCAGCGGCGCAGACTTCGAGTCGATCGTCCGGGCAGCCTTCCACATCAAGCCCGCGTGGAGTGGCATCAGGATGCCGCCGGCAATGAACCAAACCGGCTGATGCGAGGTGTATCCAAGCATCAGCGAGAGAATGCCTGTGGCAGCGATAATGTCGGCGACGCCCCATAGCGCCCACGGAATTATCTTTCGGTTCTGCGACCAGGCAACGAGGAGCACCGCGCCGGCGCACGCCAAAGCGAAGCTCTGCATGACCATCAGCGTCGGTAGATCGAGTTGCATGATCCGATATGTCCGCCGGCGCTACATAATGCGGCGCGTCCTCATTAACGACGCGCGCTCAAACGAGATGGCGGCCTCGATCCTCTTATTCAGACTTTTCGTGAAAACTCGGTGCGCAGATAGCGACAATTGTCGCAAATATCGCCCAATGAACCCGAGTTCGAGCGTTGAGCGGTTCGTCAATACCGCGTCATCGCACGCGGCGCGGAGAGAATGCCGTCGTTTCTCGAAATGCCGTTACAGCCCGGCCACCGCCGGCAGCGGTTTCGTTTTGCCTTGGCGTTCCGATTTGAGGAGATCCGCCAGAAGGAACGCCAGATCGAGCGATTGCTCGGCGTTGAGGCGGGGATCGCAGACCGTGTGGTAACGGTCGTTGAGATCCTCCTCGCTGATCGCGCGCGCGCCGCCGGTGCATTCGGTGACGTTTTGCCCGGTCATTTCCAGATGTACGCCGCCGGCAACGGTGCCTTCGGCCGCATGCACCTGAAAGAACGTCCGCACTTCTTTGAGGATCTGATCGAACGGCCGCGTTTTGTAGCCGGTCACAGACGTGATCGTGTTGCCGTGCATCGGATCGCACGACCACACCACGTTGCGGCCCTCGCGTTTCACCGCGCGCAGAAGCCGCGGCAGATGCTCGGCCGCCTTGTCGGCGCCCATGCGGCAGATCAGCGTCAGGCGGCCGGGCTCGTTGTCCGGATCGAGCAGGTCGATGAGCTTCAGCAGCTCGTCCGGCTTCTGCGTCGGGCCGGTCTTTAGTCCGAGCGGATTCTCGATGCCGCGGCAGAACTCGACGTGCGCATGATCGGCCTGCCGGGTGCGGTCGCCGACCCAGAGCATGTGGCCGGAGGTGCAGTACCAGTCGCCGGTCGTGGAATCGACGCGCGTGAACGCCTGCTCGTAGCCGAGCAGCAGCGCCTCATGGCTGGTGAAGAAATCGGTGGTACGCATCTCGGGATGCACTTCGGGATCGATGCCGCAGGCGCGCATGAAGTCGAGCGCCTCGGTGAGATGGGTCGCTAGGTCCTGATAACGCTTCGACTGCGGCGAGTCCTTGACGAAGGACAGCATCCATTGATGCGCGTTCGAGAGGTTGGCGTAGCCGCCGGTAGCGAACGCGCGCAGCAGGTTCAGCGTCGCCGCGGACTGGCGATAGGCTTCCAATTGCCGGCGCGGATCCGGCGTGCGTGCCTCGACCGTGAACTCGGTGCCGTTGATGACGTCGCCGCGATAGGCCGGCAGCTCGACGCCGTTGCGCTTCTCGGTCGGCGCGGAGCGCGGCTTGGCGAATTGGCCGGCAATACGGCCGACCTTCACCACCGGCGAGGCCGCCGCATAGGTCAGCACCACCGCCATTTGCAGGAACAGGCGGAAGAAATCGCGGATGTTGTTGGCGCCGTGCTCAGCGAAGCTCTCGGCGCAATCGCCGCCCTGGAGCAAAAAAGCCTCGCCGGCGGCGACCTGCGCCAGAGCGCGCTTGAGGTTGCGCGCCTCGCCGGCAAAAACCAGCGGCGGAAAGCTCGCAAGCTGCGCCTCGACTTCGCCGAGCGCGTTGCGGTCCGGGTAATCCGGCACCTGCACGATCGGCTTGTCGCGCCAAGAGTTTGGAGCCCACTTATCCGGACTCCACTTGGCCGAGTTTGTCCGTTTCGACATACGCTATCTACCTCCACACCGTCATCCTGAGGCGGCCGCGAAGCGGCCCTCGAAGGATGCACGGCCCGGGCCGTCGCCCTTCGAGGCTCGCTACGCTCGCACCTCAGGGTCGGCGGTCTTATACACGGCGGCGCGCGGCTGCGACAGGGCCAAAAATGCTGCTTATTCCGCGGCTTCGCGGGCGTAGCTGGCGCTTTTCTGCCGCATGGTGACCAGTTCCTCGGCGGTCGTCGGGTGCAGCGCCATGGTGGCGTCGAAATCGGCCTTTTTGGCTTTCATCTTCACGGTGATGGCGGCGACCTGGATCATCTCGGCGGCGCCCTCACCAACGATATGGCAGCCGACCACGCGGTCGGTCAGCCCGTCGACCACGAGCTTGATCAGCACGGTCGTATCGCGGCCGGACAACGTCGCCTTCAGCGGCTTGAACATCGCCTTGTACACGTCGGTCCGCGCCAGCCCCGCGCGCGCCTGCGCTTCGGTCATCCCGACCACGCCGACCTCGGGATCGGAGAACACCGCGGTCGGCACGTTGGCGTGGTCGACCGCCGTCGGCTTGCCGCCGAACACCGTGTCGGCGAACGCATGCCCCTCACGAACGGCGACCGGCGTGAGATTGACGCGATTGGTCACGTCGCCGATGGCGTAGATGTTGGCGACGCTCGAGCGCGAATATTCGTCGACCGCGACGCCGCCGTTCCTGCCGAGCGCGACGCCCGTCTCTTGAAGCCCGATCCTGGTGACATTCGGCGCCCGGCCGGTGGCGAACATCACGCAATCGGCGATGACTAGATTGCCGCTGGACAGGCGCACGGAGAAACGCGACGCGGAGCGCTCGATGGCCGCCACCTTGCAGCCGGTGAACACCCTGATGCCGTGCTTCTCCATGTCCATGCGCAGATGCGCGCGCACATCGTCGTCAAAGCCGCGCAAAATATTCTCGCCGCGATAGACCAGCGTCACATGCGCGCCCAGCCCGGCAAAAATGCCGGCGAACTCGACGGCGATGTAGCCGCCGCCTTGGATCACCACTTGCCGCGGCAAGGACGGCAGGTGGAACGCCTCGTTCGAGGAAATGGCATGCTCGACGCCGGGGATCGGATCGCCGTAAGTCGGCGCGCCGCCGGTGGCGATCAGGATCGTGCCCGGGCGCACGCGCTCGCCGGTCGCCAATTGCACGGTATGGGCGTCGGCGACGACGGCGCGGGTCTTGACGATGGTGACGCCGGCCTTTTCCAGCGTCGCCACATAGGCCGCCTCGAGCCGGGCGATCTCTTTGTCCTTGTTGGCGATTAAAGTCGGCCAGTCGAACGACGACTTCTCCAAAGTCCAGCCATAGCCGGCGGCGTCCTCGAATTCCGCGCGGAAGCGCGACGCATAGACCAGAAGCTTCTTCGGAATGCAGCCGCGAATGACGCAGGTGCCGCCGACGCGGTATTCCTCCGCCAGCATCACGCGTGCACCATGCTGCGCTGAGACGCGCGCGGCGCGCACGCCACCGGAGCCGCCGCCAATGACAAAAAGATCGACGTCATGATCGGACATCCTGACGATCGCGCTCCTCTGCAACTTCAAGGATCAGGGCCGCTCGACGACGCGCACCCCGTCCGCACCGCAGACAATAGCAGTCCGCGTCAGGCCGATGAACAGACCATGCTCCATCACGCCGGGCACCGCGCAAAGCCGCGCCGCCAGCGCCGGCGGGTCGGCGATGCGTTGGCAATGGGCGTCCAGGATCCAGTGGCCGCCATCGGTGATGAAAGCCTGACCATTCTGTGCCAAGCGCTGTACCGCGGGCCCCGGACAGCCGGCGTCCCGCAAAGCCGTATCGACCGCGCGATGGGTCGCCTTCAGGCCGAAGGGGACGACCTCGATGGGCAGCGGGAAACGGCCGAGCGTCGCCACCCATTTCGACTCGTCGGCGATCACGACCATGCGCGCGGAAGCCGCCGCCACCACCTTTTCGCGCAGTAGCGCACCGCCGCCGCCCTTGATCAGCGTCAAATCAGACGCGATCTCATCGGCGCCATCGACCGTCAGATCCAATTCGGCGATGTCATCGAGGGTGGTGAGCGCAATGCCGAGCTTTGCCGCTTGCGCGCGCGTAGCCTCGGAGGTCGGCACCGCGACGATATCGAGGCCGGCGCGCACCCGCTCGCCAAGCAAATCGACGAAATGCCTGGCGGTCGAACCGGTGCCAAGTCCCAGCCGCATGCCGCCACGCACCAATTCCAGCGCGCGGGCGGCGGCGGCGCGTTTTTGTGCCTCGACGTCCATGGCCGCTGTGTAGGGCAAAACGGGCAAAATGGGAATGAAAGCGATGCTTGCGCCGCGAACATTCCACGGCTACGCGAAAGCCATGCTGACCATCGTCTTCGATCTCGACGGTACGCTGATCGACACCGCGCCCGATCTCATCGCCACGCTCAATCATATTTTGACGCAGCACGGGCTGCCAACCGTCCCCTACGACGACGCCCGGCCGCTGATCGGCGGCGGCGCCAGAGGCATGATCGAGCGGGCGCTGATCCTGGAAAAGCGCGATGCTTCGACCGCCGAAATTGACCGCCTCTATACCGCTTTCATCGCCTATTACGCGGATCACCTCGCCGACCGCTCGCGTCCGTTTCCGCAGCTTGAACCGACGCTCGATCGGCTCGCCGCGGCCGGCCATGTTCTGGCGATATGCACCAACAAGCTCGAATGGCTGTCCAGGCGCCTCCTCGACGCGCTCGATCTGACGCCGCGCTTCGCCGCCATTGCCGGTCAGGACACCTTCGGCGTGCAGAAGCCCGATCCGCGGATTTTCCGGCTCACCGTGGAGCGCGCCGGCGGCGAGCCGAAGCGCGCCATCATGGTCGGCGATTCCATCACCGATATCCGCACCGCCCGGGCCGCCAACGCGCCGGTCATTGCCGTGGATTTCGGCTATTCCGATGTCCCGGTGGCGAGTTTGGCGCCGGATCGGGTGATCAGTTCGTTTACGGAACTCCCGGCCGCCATCGCCGCTCTCGCACCTGTGAAAAATGCTATGGACGATCAGGGCTTTATGCGGCAGAAAAACTGATTATATCGACTATAATACGATAAAGGCCCCGTTCATGGCTCGTATGGATAGGGAAACACATGCCGATGGGCGTGGAATTGCAACGCTCCAAAACACACGACCTTGACGCCGCGCTCGGCTATCCGGCGCTGACCGATCCGTTCGGCCGCGACATCAGCTATCTGCGCGTCTCGGTCACCGACCGCTGCGATTTTCGCTGCGTCTACTGCATGAGCGAGCACATGGCCTTCCTGCCGAAGGCCGACCTGTTGAGCCTGGAAGAGCTCGACCGGCTTTGCTCGGCTTTTGTCGCCCGCGGCGTCCGCAAGCTTCGCCTCACCGGCGGCGAACCGCTGGTCCGCCGCGGAATTATGACACTGTTCTCGACACTGTCGCGCCATCTCGCCAGCGGCCGCCTCGACGAACTGACGCTGACCACCAATGGCTCGCAGCTCGCCAAATACGCCGGCGAGCTCGCGGCCAACGGCGTGCGCCGCATCAACGTTTCGCTCGACACTCTCGATGCCGACAAATTCCGCGCCATCACCCGCTGGGGCGAGTTGCCGCAAGTGCTCGCCGGCATCGATGCCGCCCAGGCCGCGGGGCTGAAGGTCAAGATCAATACGGTCGCGCTCAAGGGCGTGAACGAGGACGAATTTCCCCGCCTGATCGAATGGGCGCATGGCCGCGGCATGGATCTGACGCTGATCGAGGTCATGCCGCTCGGCGAGATCGGCCGGCTCGATCAATATCTGCCGCTGTCGGTCGCGCGCGCGCGATTGAACGAGCGCTTCTCGCTCCAGGATATCGACGATCGCACCGGCGGCCCGGCGCGCTATGTGCGCGTCGCCGAGACCGGCGGCCGGCTCGGCTTCATCACCCCGCTGACGCATAACTTCTGCGAATCGTGCAATCGCGTGCGCGTCACCTGCACCGGCACACTCTATATGTGCCTCGGCCAGGAGGATGCGGCTGATCTGCGCAAGCCGCTGCGCGCCTCCGAGGGCAACGAGCTGCTCTTTGCCGCCATCGACGAAGCGATCTCGCGCAAGCCCAAGGGCCACGATTTCATCATCGATCGCCGCCACCAGCGCCCCGCGCTCGCCCGCCACATGAGCGTGACCGGCGGATAATCCCCGCGATTGCTTGCGCGATGCCGTCACTATCCCTCCCCCACGCAGCTTCTTTATCCTCGTCACCACCGGATCCCCGTCACCACCGGGCTTGACCCGGTGGTCCGCGACGAATTGCTGCTGCGAAAGCCTTTAGGGGATACTCAACGGCGCCTTGGCAGGACAAGAATTTCTGGTTAGCGATGGCTTTACCGTCGCCGACCTCAACGTGGCCAGCATCCTCGTCTGGGGAAAAATGGCTCGGCTGGATCTGTCGGCACATCGGGAGGTAACACGATGGCTGGACGAATGTTTGGCACGCCCCGCTTACGGCCGAGTGCGTGCTCGGAGAAGCGAGCGTAGCCCGGATTGAGCGTTAGCGAAATCCGGGACAGCATTTCAGCCCCACGGTCGTTCCCGGGTTTCGCGGAGCCTGTCATTGGACCGGCCACTTTGGGCCGGACCCGTTGGCGCTTTAACCCATCCTATGGCTTGCCAAACTCGCGTCTTGCGAGCACAGCGAAGCAATCCAGCTTCATAATCTACAAATCTGGGTTGCTTCGTCGCTCTCGCTCCTCGCAATGACGCTTTCAATCCGCCAGCTCACGCAGCACCGTCGCCGCCGCCTGCAACTCGGCGAAGTGGAACGCGCGGCGCTCGAGCGCCTGCTCGTCGCGGCCCCATTGCTCCGTATTCCAATCCTCATCGACATGCGCCGCCGCCCACGCCTCATCAACCGTTAAACGTGCGCGTAACAACGCGAGCGCGATCAGCGCCGAGCCGGTCAGCGTCGTCACCACATGCACCGCGCCAAGCCGCCACGGATCAGTGGGGATCGCGGCCCGTACGGCGAGAAGTGCGCCCGGAGATTGAACGATGTGAACAACGCCCTCGCCGAGCTTGAATTTGGCCGCAAGCGCGTCGCCCGCCCAAGTCAGTATCGGGTCCCAATGGCGCGCCTGGCGGTCGCGGAGTTCCTGCGGACCGCTCGCGCGGTAGAACAACAGATCGGAGGCGAGATATTTTTCCACTTCCACCGCCACCGGACCCAGCGAATCCGCAACGCCGTCGATGATCGCATTGGCAAGGCGCGTCAGCGGCATTGTCGCCGGATCGATCACCTCGCGCTGCGCCTCCCATTCGGCGGCGATCGCCTGCGCGAGCGCGAGCTTCGGCGCGGCCAGGACGCGGCGGGCGGGCGTGCGCACCGGCTTGTCGTCGAGCCGCACCGCATAGCCCTCGGCCGAAGCCGCAGCCGCGGCTTTGTCGTAGAAGCGGCGACGCAACACCGGCCGCATGGCGCGGCGCGCGGCTTCGGTTGCGTTCTCGGGTGCCGCGTTCTCGGGTGCCGCGTTCTCGAACAAATCGCGCATAAGACCTTAGATCATAGACAAAAAAGTTGTGCGCGGCAGCATGGCGCAGCCGCGTCCGCCTGCCGACACAAAATCGCCTTTATATTCAATGATTTGAATTAACCACGGGCATCCGCGCCTGGGCAGCCTTTGCTATGCATGCTGCGCACCTGCACGCGCGCTTTTGTTAGGGACGGCCAGCGACAAAACCTCGTTATAACAAGTACAAGCGGTGGAAATCCGCGCCTCGCTCGACTAGTATCCGCGTCGGATTCGGCAACGGAAGCGAAGTCGCGGGGGAGCCGATCCGCGCAGCAGTGTTAACAACCGCGAGAGTATGAGCGGGTGCTGCGTGCAAGAGGAATGGAATGAATGAAACCTACCGACATTTCGGCGCCTGACTACTTCCACAAGGTGGTGGATTGCCAGTGGGCCTGCCCGGCACACACGCCGGTCCCCGAATACATCCGCTTGATCGCGGCGGGCCGTTACAGCGACGCGTATATGATCAATTGGGAATCGAATGTGTTTCCGGGCGTGCTCGGACGCACTTGCGATCGCCCGTGCGAGCCGGCCTGTCGGCGCGGCCGAGTCGAGAAGGAACCGGTGGCGATCTGCCGATTGAAGCGCGTCGCCGCCGACTTCAAGGACGACATTCGCTCGCGCCTGCCGAAGCCGCCCGCAACCGGGAACGGCAAGCGCATCGCGCTTGTGGGCGGCGGCCCCGCCTCGCTGACCGTGGCGCGCGACCTCGTGCCGCTCGGTTACCAGTGCGTCGTGTTCGACCAGGACCCGCTGTCCGGCGGCATGATGCGCACGCAGATTCCGAAATTCCGCCTGCCGGAAAAAGTGCTCGACGAGGAATGCCATTACATCCTCGATCTCGGCGTCGAATTCGTCGGCGGCAGGCACATCGACAGCATGAAGGCGCTGCTCGCCGAAGGCTTCGATGCGGTGTTCGTCGGCTGCGGCGCGCCGCGCGGCCGCGACCTCGACATTCCCGGCCGCAAGGAGGCGGCCAACAACGTCCATATTGGCATCGATTGGCTCGCCAGCGTCTCCTTCGGCCACATCGACAAGATCGGCAAGCGTGTCGTCGTGCTCGGCGGCGGCAATACCGCCATGGATTGCTGCCGCTCCTCGCGGCGGCTCGGCGGCGAGGACGTCAAGGTCGTCGTGCGCTCCGGCTTCGAGGAAATGAAGGCGTCCCCCTGGGAAAAGGAGGATGCCATGCACGAGGACATTCCGATCTTCAATTACCTGGTGCCGAAGGAATTCACCCACGACAACGGAAAGCTCACCGGCGTCACCTTCGCCAAAGTCAAGCCGGTGCGCGACGCCGACGGCCGCCGCGATCTCGTGCCCACCGGCGAGCCCGACCAGCATTTTCCCTGCGACGATGTTCTGGTCGCTGTCGGCCAGGAGAACGCCTTTCCCTGGATCGAGCGCGATTGCGGCATCGAGTTCGACAAGTGGAACATGCCCAAAATCGACGGCGGGACCATGGCGTCCAGCCATCCCAAGGTGTTCTTCGGCGGCGACGCCGCGTTCGGGCCGAAGAACATCATCTGGGCGGTGGCACACGGCCGCGAGGCCGCGATCTCGATCGACAAATTCTGCCGCGGCGAAGATGTGAAAATCCGCCCCGGCCCGCAGCTTGCGATCAGCAGCCAGAAAATGGGCATCCACGAGTGGAGCTACGACAACGAGATTGCGCCCGACCGGCGCTACCGCGTGCCGCATCGCGACAAGGTGGTGGCGCTGCGCGACATCAGGGCCGAGGTCGAGCTCGGCTACGACGTCGATCTGGCGCTCAAGGAAGCCGACCGTTGCCTGAATTGCGACGTGCAGACCGTGTTCACCGGGCAACTCTGCATCGAATGCGACGCCTGCGTCGACATCTGCCCGATGGACTGCATCACGTTTACAGAAAACGGCGAAGAGGCCGACCTGCGGTCGCGCCTGCAAGCGCCGGCCCACAACCTCACGCAGGACCTCTATATCGGCAATAGCCTCAAGACCGGCCGCATCATGGTCAAGGACGAGGATGTGTGCCTGCACTGCGGGCTGTGCGCCGAACGCTGTCCCACCGGCGCGTGGGACATGCAGAAATACCTCATCGACATGACTCACGCAGAACAGGCATGCCAATCCAGAGTATAAACGACTTCGTCGTCCGATTTGCCAACGTCAACGGCTCGGGCTCCGCCAGCGCCAACGAGCTGTTCGCCCGCTCGGTGCTGCGCATGGGCATTCCGGTGGCGCCGCGCAACATTTTTCCCTCCAACATCCAGGGCCTGCCGACCTGGTACGAGGTGCGCATTTCCGAGGCCGGCCATCTCGGCGCGCGCGGCGGCACCGACCTCGTGGTGGCGATGAATCCGCAGACCTGGGACAAGGACGTCGCCGACATCGAGCCCGGCGGGTATCTGCTTTACGATTCCACCAAACCGATGCCGAAGACGAAATTCCGCGACGACATCACCGTCATCGGCGTGCCGCTCACCGCCATCTGCAATCGCGAATACTCCGATCCGCGCCAGCGCCAATTGTTCAAGAACATCGTCTATGTCGGCGCGCTCTCGGCGCTGCTCGACATGGACATCGGCGAGATGGAGAAGCTGATCGGCGAGCAGTTCAAGGGCAAGGAGAAGCTGTTCGACGCCAACAGGCACGCGCTGCATCTCGGCCGCGACTGGGTGATGATGAATCTCGATCACCCGATCGGCTTGCGATTGAAGCGCGCCAATGCGGTCGGCGACCGCATCTTCATCGAGGGCAATTCGGCGGCGGCGCTGGGCGCCGTCTACAGCGGCGCGACGGTGTGCGCCTGGTATCCGATCACGCCGTCGTCCTCGCTTGCCGAAGCGTTCACGCGCCATTGCAGCCGCCTGCGTGTCGATCCGCAAACCAAGAAGAACAAGTTCGCCATCATCCAGGCCGAGGACGAGCTTGCCTCGATCGGTATCGTGATCGGCGCCTCCTGGAACGGCGCCCGCGCCTTCACCGCCACCTCGGGGCCGGGAATTTCGCTGATGCAGGAATTTCTCGGGCTCGCCTATTTCGCCGAAATCCCCGCCGTGGTCTTCGACGTGCAGCGGGCCGGGCCCTCGACGGGCATGCCGACGCGCACGCAGCAGACCGACATTCTATCCTGCGCCTACGCTTCGCACGGCGATACCAAGCATGTTTTGCTTTTCCCCGAGGATCCGGCGGAAGCCTTCGAGTTCGCCGCCGCGGCCTTCGATCTCGCCGACCGGCTGCAAACGCCGATCTTCGTGATGCTCGACCTCGATATCGGCATGAACCATCGTCTTTCCCGGCCGCTCACCTGGGACGACAGCCGCAGATACGACCGCGGCAAGGTGATGACGGCGACCGCGCTCGAAGCCGGCGCGGATTTCGGCCGCTATCTCGATGTCGACGGCGACGGCATTCCCTATCGCACGCTCCCCGGCACGCATCCGTCGAAGGGCTCGTTCTTCACCCGCGGCACCTCGCGCGACCGCTACGCCCGCTATACCGAGGAAGGCCCGGCCTATGCCGACAACATGCAGCGACTGCTGCGCAAATTCGAGACCGCCAAGGACCTGGTGCCGCGGCCGTTGCAGGCCAACGCGCAAAAGCCGACGAAATATGGCGTGATCTATTTCGGCTCGACCTCGCCGCCGATGGACGAGGCGATCGAATTGCTCGAAGCCGGCGGCTACGCCCTCGACCGCCTGCGCGTCCGCGCCTTCCCGTTCCACTCCAGCGTGACGAGCTTCATCGGCGAGCACGATTTCATATTCGTGGTCGAACAGAACCGCGACGCGCAGCTACGCTCGCTCGTGGTCAACGAATGCAGCGTCGATCCGGTGCGGCTGGTGCCGATCCTGCATTACGACGGCACGCCGATCACCGCCCGCTTCATCGCCGGCGCCATCGCCGACCACATCGATGCGCTCAAAGTCACGCCGCTGCGCAGGGGCAAGGTTGTGTCATGACCTACGTCGTCAAGCCGAAATTCCACCACCCCGATTTGCCGAAGAACGAGCTCGGCTTCACCCACCGCGACTACGAAGGCGCGGTGTCGACGTTGTGCGCCGGCTGCGGCCACGACTCGATCTCGTCGTCGATCATCGAGGCCTGCTTCGAACTGTCGATCGCACCGCACCGGGTGGCGAAACTCTCCGGCATCGGCTGCTCGTCGAAGACGCCGACCTATTTCCTCGGCTCTTCGCACGGCTTTAATTCCGTGCACGGGCGCATGCCGTCGGTGCTGACCGGCGCCAATCTCGCCAACCGCGACCTCATCTATCTCGGCGTATCCGGCGACGGCGATTCCGCCTCGATCGGCTTCGGCCAGTTCGCGCACGCCATCCGCCGCGGTGTCGACATGGTCTATATCGTCGAGAACAACGGCGTTTACGGCCTGACCAAGGGCCAGTTCTCCGCCACCGCCGATCCCGGCTCGAAATCGAAGCGCGGCGTGGTCAACACCGACGCCGCCATCGACCTTGTCGGCATTGCGCTGCAAGTCGGCGCCACCTTCGTCGCCCGCTCGTTCTCCGGCGACAAGACGCAACTGACGCCGCTGATCAAGGCAGCGCTCGAGCATCGCGGCTCAGCCTTCATCGACGTGATCTCGCCGTGCGTGGCCTTCAACAACCACGCCGGCTCGACCAAGAGCTTCGATTACGTGCGCGAGCACAACGACGCGGTCAACCGCCTCGATTTCATCACCGGCCGCGCCGCGATCAAGGTCGACTACGCGCCGGGCAGCGTCGAACTGGTGCAGCAGCACGACGGCTCGACGCTGGCGCTGCGCAAGCTCGACGCCGAGTATGACGTGCACGACCGGCTCGCCGCCATGAGCTTCCTCCAGCATCACGCCGCCAAGGGCCAGATCGTGACCGGGCTCCTCTATGTCGCGCCCGAGTCCGAGGACCTGCACGGTCATCTCGACACCGTCGAGACCCCGCTCAATGGGCTCGGCGAGAAGGAGCTGTGCCCGGGCTCGGCGGCGCTGGACAAGTTCAACGCCTCGTTACGGTGAGCCCTTTCCCGTCATCCTGAGGTGGCCGCGAAGCGGCCCTCGAAGGATGAACGATCGAGGCGCCCGGGCCGTCGCTCTTCGAGGCTCGCGGAGCCTGCCATCGGGCCGGCCACTTCGGGCCGGACCCGTTGGCTCGCGCCGCAGGGTGACGGAACCAAACATGCAGCCGTACGCCTTCGTCACTCCTCCGGCGCGTCGACGATCGGGTCGTAGCGCGATGCGTCGAGGCCGAGCAGATTCCACGATTGCAGCATGTGCGGCGGCAGCGGCGCGGTGACGTCGATCACCCCGCCGCGCGGATGCGGCACGACGATGCGGCGGGCGAGCAGGTGCAGCTTGTTCTGCATGCCGCCCGGCAACGCCCAGTTCTCCAGCGAAAAATATTTCGGATCGCCGACGATCGGGTGATCGATATGCGCCATGTGCGCGCGCAATTGATGAGTGCGGCCGGTCACCGGCTTGAGCGACATCCAGGCCATGAGCGGCCCCGACGTTTCCACCACCGCGTAATATGTCACGGCATGGCTCGCGCCTTTTTCGCCGTGGCGGGCGATGCGCATGAACGATTCCTCCTCGCGCTCCTCCTTGGCGAGGAAGGTTGAGATGCGGCCCTGCTGCACTTTGGGCACGCCGGCGACCAGCGCCCAATAGATCTTGCGCGCCGAGCGCGAGCGGAAGGTTTTCGCCAACGCCGCCGCGGCGAACCGCGTTCTGGCCACGAGCAAACAGCCGGCGGTATCCTTATCGAGTCGATGCACCAGCCGCGGCCGCTGGCCGCGGGCATCGCGCAAGACCTCCAGCATGCCGTCGAGATGGCGCGTGGTGCCGGAGCCACCCTGCACCGCAAGCCCCATCGGCTTGTTGAGCACCAGCACGTCGGCGTCTTCGTGCAGCGTGATCGATTTGAGGAATTCGCGGGTTTTTTCGTCGGCCTCGTTGCCCGCTCGCGGCTTCGGCGCATCGAGCCGCAGCGGCGGAATGCGCACGGTCTGCCCGGTTTCCAGCCGGTTCTTCGGTTGCGTGCGTTTGCCATTGACGCGTACTTCACCCTTACGGATCACGCGCTGGATATGGGAGAAGCTCAACCCCGGAAATCGCGCCTCAAGGAAACGATCCACCCGCATGCCGGATTCGTCGGACGTGACGGCGGTGTTTTTGACACCTGTCGGCATTTGCGGCGGCGGCGCGGTCTGCTGTTCCCCGTCATCCTGAGGTGCGCGCCGCAGGCGCGCCTCGAAGGAGGCGGCCCGAGCGGCCGGGCTGTCGCCCTTCGTGGATTGCTTCGGCGCTCCCCTGGCGCTTCGCGCAACGGGACGTCCGTTCGCGGCCGGTTCAGAGTGGCGGCGAGCGAAGCGACGTTGATGGCGGGATTCCGCGGTCTGTTTGCCGGCGCCCCGCTGCCGCGGCCCCCTTTTGCTCCTCAAGACCCGCTCCGCTCTCTGCGCAGCTTCGCCCAGTAGTCGAGGCGCTTTCTGATCTCGCGCTCAAAGCCGCGCTCGGGCGGATCGTAAAATTGCCGCCGCCCCAAAGCCTCCGGGAAATAGTCCTGGCCGGAAAACGCCTCGGGCGCGTCATGGTCGTATTCGTAGCCAGAGCCGTAGCCTTCGGTTTTCATGAGATCGGTCGGCGCGTTGAGGATGTGCTTCGGCGGCAACAGCGAGCCCGCCTCCTTGGCGGTGCGCATCGCCGCGCCGAACGCCACGTGAGCGGCGTTCGATTTCGGCGCGGTAGCGACGTAGAGCAAGGCCTCGGCGATGGCGAGCTCGCCCTCAGGCGATCCTAAGAAATCGTAGGCGTCCTTGGCGGCGTTGGCGACGACGAGCGCCTGCGGATCGGCGAGCCCGATATCCTCGACCGCCATGCGCACGATCCTCCGCGCCAGATAGAGTGGGTCCTCGCCGGCATCGAGCATGCGGCAAAGATAGTAGAGCGCGGCGTCGGCGTCGGAGCCGCGCACCGATTTGTGCAGCGCGCTGATGAGATTGTAGTGGCCGTCCTGCTTCTTGTCGTAGATCGGCGCGCGACGCTGCACGACGCCTTGCAGTGCGGCGGCGTCGAACGTCTCGCCCGCCCGCGCGGCGCGCCACACCTCTTCCGCCAGCGTGAGCGCGGAGCGGCCGTCGCCGTCGGCCATGCGCAGAAGCGAGGCGCGCGCCTGGTCGTCGAGCGGCAGTTTCTTGCCTTGGATCGTCTCGGCGCGATCGAGCACCTTCTCCAGCGCGGCGGTATCGAGCGGCTTGAACACCAGCACGCGCGCGCGTGACAAGAGCGGCGAGATCAGCTCGAACGACGGATTTTCCGTGGTGGCGCCGACCAGCACGATGGTGCCGTCCTCCACCACCGGCAGGAAGGAATCCTGCTGCGCGCGGTTGAAGCGGTGAATCTCGTCGACGAAGAGCAGCGTCCCCTGCCCGGTCTCGCGGCGCGCCCGCGCCGCGTCGAAGACCTTCTTCAGATCGGCGACGCCGGAAAAGATCGCCGAGATCTGCTCGAAATGCAGGTCGGTCGCCCGCGCCAGCAGCCGCGCCACGGTGGTCTTGCCGGTGCCCGGCGGCCCCCAGAAGATGAGCGAGCCGAGCGAGCGCGTCTCCAGCATGCGCGTGAGCGTGCCATCGGGGCCGAGCAGGTGGTCCTGCCCGACCACGTCGGCCAGCTGATCGGGACGAAGCTTGTCGGCGAGCGGCCGCGGCGCATCGCGCTCAAGGCCGCCGGCCGCGAACAGGCTCGGCGATTTGGCTTTAGGGCGCGTGCTCATCCGCTGAACATCACCGAAATCTGCTGGCCGCCGCGATCGACTGTGATGCGCCATTGCCGGCCGCCGGCGCGGGTGATGCGATCGAGATCGGCCGATTTTTCTATTTTCTGATTATTGATCGATATCACGATGTCGCCTTTTCGGAAGCCGATCGATTGCGCCGCCGAGCCGTCGGCCACCTTGACGATGACGACGCCGTGGCTCTGCGTATCGAGCCGCAGCTCGTCGGCGAGCGCCGGCGAAAGATTAGCGACGGTGGCGCCGAGGAACGGCGAGCGAGCGCGGATCTCGATCTCCTCGCGCGGCGTATCGGGGGCGCTTTGCAGGCCGACCGGGACGGTCATTTCGCGTCCCTGGCGCAACAGAGCGACCTGGGCGTTGCCGCCGAGCGGCTTGGTGGCGAAGCGATAGTCGAAGGAGTTGGGATCGTCGACGGTGGTGCCGTCGATGCTGACGATGACGTCGCCTGTCTTGATGCCGGCGCGGGCGGCGGGGCCGCCGGAGGCGATATTGGCGACCAGCGCCCCGCTCGGCCGCTTCAAGCCGAGGCTTTCGGCGATCTCCGGCGTCACCTCCTGGAGCTTGGCGCCGAGCCATGGCCGCATCACCGCGGCGCTGCCACCTCTCGCCGAAGTAACCACCACGCGCACCATGTTCGCCGGGATGGCAAAGCCGATGCCTTGCGAGCCGCCCGAGCGCGAATAGATCGCGGTATTAATGCCGATGAGCTTGCCGTTGAGATCGACCAGCGCGCCGCCGGAATTGCCGGGATTGATGGCGGCGTCGGTCTGGATGAAGAACCGATAGTCGCTGATGCCGACTTGCGTGCGCGCGAGCGCCGAGACGATGCCGTGCGTCACCGTCTGCCCGATGCCGAACGGATCGCCGATCGCCAGCACCACGTCGCCGACCTGCAAATCGTCGGAATTGCCGAATTCGAGCGCCGCAAAGCGCTCGGTCGCGCCCTTGAGGCGGAGCACCGCGAGGTCGCTGTGCTCGTCCTTCAGCGCGATCTCGGCGTCGAACTCGCGCTTGTCGGCGAGCGCGACCTTCACTTCGCTGGCGCCTTCGATCACGTGGTAATTGGTGACGACGAGGCCAGCGGGATCGATGATGACGCCGGAACCGAGCGAGCGCAGCACCTGCTCGCGCGGCACCGCGCCGAAGAACTGCCGGAACAGCGGATCGTTCATGAACGGATTGCGGTTCTCGACGACACGGGCGGCATAGACGTTGACCACCGCCGGCGCCACGCGGTGCACCACCGGCGCGAAAGACAATTGCAGCTCGGCGGGCGACGACGGCACGCGGCGGTCCTGCGCGCCCGCGCCCGCAAGCGGCGCCGAAAACGCAACGATGGCGGCGGCGAAAACGGCAGAGAGGACGTGCGGATGCGGCATTGAAAACCCCGAATGAACGCCGCCACATATAGGCGCGCGAGCGGGGCCTTAGAAGGGCGCGCTGGACGCGTGCTTACGCGGCGGCGGGCGCCGGTTCCGCGGCGCGCACCTGCACCGGCCCGGAATCCTTGCCCTTGGCCTCGACGTCGCGGTCGACGAACTCGATGACCGCGACGGGGGCCGAATCGCCGTAGCGGAAGCCGGCCTTCATGACCCGGATATAGCCGCCCTTGCGCGCCTTGTAGCGCGGGCTGATTACCTCGAAGAGCTTCTTGACCATGGCGAGGTCGCGGATCTGCGCGATCGCCTGGCGGCGAGCGTGCAGGTCGCCGCGCTTGCCGAGCGTGACCAGCTTCTCGACCACCGGCCGCAAGTCCTTCGCCTTCGGCAAAGTCGTGGTGATCTGCTCGTGCTTGATCAGCGACGCCGCCAGATTGGCCAGCATCGCTTTGCGATGATCCGAGCGCCGGCTGAACTTGCGATGGGTCTTGGCGTGACGCACTTACGTCTCCTCCGGAGACAGGGATCAGGAAACAGGCATCAGGTATCAGCTAACCTGATCCCTGACTACCGATGCCTGATACTCGTCAGTAGTGATCCTCGAAGCGCTTGGCCAATTCCTCGATGTTCTCGGGCGGCCAGCCGGGCACTTCCATGCCCAGATGCAGGCCCATCTGCACCAGCACTTCCTTGATCTCGTTGAGCGACTTGCGCCCGAAATTCGGCGTGCGCAGCATCTCGGCCTCGGTCTTCTGCACCAGGTCACCGATATAGACGATGTTGTCGTTCTTCAGGCAATTGGCCGAACGCACCGAGAGTTCGAGCTCGTCGACCTTCTTGAGGAACGCCGGATTGAAGGCGAGGTCGGGAATCGTTTCCTGCGCAGTCTCGCGCTTGGGCTCCTCGAAGTTCACGAACACGTTGAGCTGGTCTTGCAAGATGCGCGCAGCGTAAGCGAGCGAGTCCTCGGGACTCACCGCACCGTTGGTCTCGATCGACAGCGTGAGCTTATCGTAGTCGAGGATCTGTCCTTCGCGCGTGTTCTCCACCTTGTAGGAGACCTTGCGCACGGGCGAGTAGAGGCTGTCGACCGGAATGAGCCCGATCGGCGCATCCTCCGGACGGTTGCGCTCGGCGGGAACGTAGCCCTTGCCGGTGTTGACCGTGAATTCCATGCGGATCTCGGCGCCCTCGTCGAGCGTGCACAGGATGAGATCGGGATTGAGCACGACGATGTCGCCCACCGTCTGGATGTCGCTTGCGGTCACCGTGCCCGGACCCTGCTTCTTCACCACCATGCGCTTGGGCCCGTCGCCCTGCATCTTGATGGCGATGTCCTTGATGTTGAGCACGATGTCGGTCACGTCCTCGCGCACGCCGGCAATCGACGAGAACTCGTGCAGCACGCCGTCGATATGCACCGACTGCACCGCGGCGCCTTGTAGCGAGGACAAGAGAATGCGCCGCAGCGCGTTGCCCAAAGTTACGCCGAAGCCGCGTTCGAGCGGCTCGGCCACCACCGTCGCCAAGCGCCGCGCATCGGTGCCGGCGCTGACTTGCAGCTTGCCCGGCCTGATCAGTTCCTGCCAATTCTTCTGGATCGTCACGTTATCACCCATCGCGTTGCGCGGCGCAGGCGCGTCGCGCGGCCCACTCCGCTCCGTAGGGCCAAAATCGGTGCCATGTTCGAGCGGCGGCGAATGTTCAATTTCCATCGGCCAGATGTCCTATACGCGCCGCCGCTTGCGCGGACGGCATCCATTGTGCGGGATAGGCGTTACGTCGCGGATCGAAGTGATGGTGAAGCCGGCCGCCTGCAGCGCGCGCAGCGCCGATTCCCGGCCCGAACCGGGACCCGCAACCTCGACTTCGAGCGTGCGCATGCCGTGCTCCTGAGCCTTCTTGGCGGCGTCTTCGCCAGCCACCTGCGCCGCATAGGGCGTCGACTTGCGCGATCCCTTGAAACCCATCGTGCCCGCCGACGACCAGGCAATGGTATTGCCCTGCACGTCGGTTATCGTGATCATGGTGTTGTTAAAGGTGGCACTCACGTGCGCGACGCCCGACGCGATGTTCTTGCGTTCCCGGCGCCGGACGCGCGTGGCTTCCTTACCCATTCTGAACCCCTTCGGATCGGAACCGGCCGCACCGGTCCGTCACATCGTTCCTGTTTGACGCGCTATTTCTTCTTGCCGGCAATCGGCTTGGCCTTACCCTTGCGGGTGCGTGCATTGGTGTGGGTCCGCTGACCACGGACCGGCAGGTTCCGGCGGTGACGCAATCCGCGATAGCAGCCGAGATCCATCAGCCGCTTGATATTCATGGAGACTTCGCGCCGCAGATCGCCCTCGACGATATAGTCGCGGTCGATCACCTCGCGTAGCTGCAACACTTCCTGATCGGTCAATTGCGATACCCGCCGCGCCTCGGGTATCGATACTTTGTGCATGATTTCGTTGGCCTTGGCCGAGCCAATGCCATGGATGTACTGCAACGCGATCACGACGCGTTTATTGGTTGGGATATTGACGCCAGCGATACGGGCCACCTCAGTTGCTCCTTGTGCGGGCGAGCCCAGGCTGTCCCGGTGCCGCCCGGCCGCTACCTATCGATTCGAATGTCACCTGAGAAGGCCACAAACGTAAAAAGCCAACGCATGCCTGCCGTTGCGGCTGGGCATCGCTGCTCAATCTCCGACCGGATATTCGCCACTTATTACGGGATTCCCTTCGCTTTCGTCAACCCAGCTAGCGATTTCGTGTACAACTTCGTCTAGCGTCGGCGCTTTAGCGGCCGCGCCTTGAGCCGCGCCTTGGATTTGAGCCCGGTTTTGGGCTTGGATCTGGCCTTGGATTTGGACTTGGATCTGGGCTTGGATTTGACCTTGGCCGCCGACCTTTTGTGGGCTGCCCGCGCCAGCTTGCGGCTCGGGGCCTTCTTCCGCGTCTTGGATTTTTTTCCTAGAGACGGCTTTGGCGTCCTTGCGGGCCTGGCCGAAGCCGGCGGCTTCTTGGGCGGGTTTGCCGCCTCCGCCAGCGCGCCTTCGATCTGGCGGGCGACCTCCGCAATCGGCGCCATGCCGTCGACCGAGCGCAGCACGCCGTGGCGCCGGTAATAGGCGATCAGCGGCGCGGTCTGCTCGCGGTAAGCCGCGAGCCGCCGGTGCAGAACCTCCGGATTGTCGTCCGGGCGGAGCGCCTCGCCGCGCGCGGTCATCTCGGCGATGCGGCTTTCGATGCGCCGGATCAACGCAGCCTCGTCGACCTTAAGTTCGATCACCGCGTCCAACGCCAAGCCATGCTTGCGCAACATGCGATCGAGCGCCTCGGCCTGCGGCACCGTGCGCGGAAAGCCGTCGAGGATGAAACCTTTGTGCGCATCCGGTTGCGCGATGCGCTGTTCGACGATGCTGACCATGACATCGTCGGGAACGAGCGCGCCGCGCGCCATGATGTCTTGCGCCAGGCGGCCGATGGCGGTGCCGGCCTTGACGGCGGCGCGCAGCGTGTCGCCGGTGGAGAGCTGGACAAGTCCGTATTTGGCGACCAGGCGCTGGGCCTGCGTTCCCTTGCCCGCCCCCGGCGGGCCCAGCAGGATCAATCTCATCTGCGCCGCCCCCGCAACTTCGAACGCTTGATGAGGCCTTCGTATTGGTGCGCCAGCAAATAGCCCTGCACCTGCGCGACCGTATCCATGGTCACGCTGACCACGATCAGGAGCGAGGTGCCGCCGAAATAGAACGGCACCGCCGCGTAGGAGATCAGCATTTCGGGGAACAGGCAGACCACCGCCAGATAGGCCGCGCCGATCACCGTGATCCGCGTCAGCACATAATCGATGTATTCGGCGGTGCGCTCGCCGGGACGGATGCCGGGAATGAAACCGCCGTGTTTTTTCAAATTGTCGGCGGTCTCCACCGGATTGAACACGATCGCCGTGTAGAAGAAGGCGAAGAAGACGATGAGGCCGACATAGAGCGCCAGGAACAGCGGCCGCCCATGCGCGAGCTGCGTGGTGATGAGCGTGAGCCATCCCGGCCCCTGGCCGGCGGTAAAGTTGGCGACCGTGGTCGGCAATAACAGCAGCGAAGAAGCAAAGATCGGCGGAATCACCCCCGAGGTATTGAGCTTGAGCGGCAGATGCGAGGACTGGCCCTCGAACATGCGGTTGCCGACCTGACGCTTCGGATACTGGATCAGCAGCCGACGCTGCGCGCGCTCCATGAACACGATGAAGGCGATGACGGCCACTACCATCACCAAGACGATGAGAATGAGCCCGGTCGAGAGCGCGCCCTGGCGGCCAAGCTCAAGAGTCCCGGCGACCGCCGACGGCAGTTGCGCGACAATCCCGGACATGATGATCAGCGAAGTGCCATTGCCGATGCCGCGCTGCGTGATCTGCTCGCCAAGCCACATCAGGAACATGGTGCCGCCGGTCAGCGTGATCACGGTCGAGATGACGAAAAACGGACCCGGATCGGTGACCACGTTGCTGGCGCCTTCGAGCCCCACGGAGATGCCGTAAGCCTGGAACGCGGCCAAAACCACGGTCAGGTAGCGCGTGTACTGATTGATGATCTTGCGGCCCGCCTCGCCCTCTTTCTTGAGTTGCTCGAGCGTCGGCGACACGGTCGTCATCAACTGGATGATGATGGACGCCGAAATGTAGGGCATGATGTTCAGCGCGAAGATCGCCATGCGGTGAATGCCGCCGCCGGCGAACATGTTGAACATCCCCAAAATACCGCCGGCCTGGGAGTTGAAGATCTGGTTCCAGGCGTTCGGATCGATTCCCGGCAGCGGGATGTAGGTACCGAGCCGATAGACGAGCAGCGCGCCCAGCGTGAACCAGATGCGCTTCTTCAGCTCTTCGGCCTTGGCGAGCGCGCCGAAGTTGAGATTGGCTGCCAGTTGTTCCGCTGCAGAGACCATCGCGCTTCAAGTCCCCTGTTTCACGTCATGGCCGCGCATAGCCGTTCGGAGAACGGCGTCACTGTATTCCGCCTATGCCCGGCCATCCACGTCTTCGCTGACAGGTAGAAGTCGTGGATGCCCGGCACAAGGCCGGGCATGACATACGATCACGCCGCCTGTTCGCCCGTATCCCGCTTGGGAGCGAGGATTTCGACGGTGCCGCCGGCCTTCTCCACCGCCGCGACCGCCGATTTCGAGGCGCCGAATACTGAAATCGCGACCCTAGCCTTGATTTCGCCGCCGCCGAGCAACCGCACGCCGTCCTTGGCCCGACGCAAAATCCCCGCCTTGACCAGAACCGCGGCGTCGATCTTGCCCGCCGGGTCGAGCCGTCCGGCATCGATCGCTTCCTGGAGGCGCCCGAGATTGACCTCGTTGAGCCTTCGCGCGAACGCCGTATTCTTGAAACCGCGCTTGGGCAAGCGGCGGTGCAGCGGCATCTGGCCGCCCTCGAAACCCTTGATGCGCACACCGGAGCGTGCGGTCTGCCCCTTGCCGCCGCGGCCGCCGGTTTTGCCGGTGCCGGAGCCGATGCCGCGGCCGATGCGCTTGCGCGCCTTGCGCGCGCCGGCGCGGCCGGCGAGTTCGTGAAGCTTCATGCTACTTCTCCACCACGCGCACGAGATGCGCGACCTTGGCGATCATGCCTCGCGTCGCCGGCGTGTCGGCGAGCTCGGCGACGCGGCCGATCTTGTTGAGATTGAGCCCCACCAGCGTCTCGCGCTGGGTGTGATGCCGGCGCATGGCGCTGCCGATCTGCTTGACCTTGACGGTCTTGCCGGGATTCTTGCCAGGATTCTTGCCGGTATTCATTGCCTGCTCCAAAGCTCTCAATCGGCCGTCTGGTCGACTTCGACGTCGCGGCGGCGCGACTGCAATGCCGAGACCTTGATGTTCCTTCGTGCCGCGACCGAGCGCGGAGAATCCTGGTGCTTGAGCGCATCGAAGGTCGCGCGCACCACGTTGTACGGGTTCGAGCTGCCGAGCGACTTGGCGACCACGTCCGCCATGCCGAGCGTCTCGAACACCGCGCGCATCGGCCCGCCGGCGATGATGCCGGTGCCGGGCGGCGCCGCGCGCAGAAACACCTTGCCGGCGCCGTGGCGTCCGGACACGTCGTGATGCAGCGTGCGGCCTTCGCGCAACGGCACGCGGGTGAGCGAGCGCTTGGCGGATTCGGTCGCCTTGCGGATCGCCTCCGGCACCTCGCGCGCTTTGCCGTGGCCGAAGCCGACCCGGCCCTTCTGATCGCCGACGACGACCAGCGCGGCGAAGCCGAAGCGCCGGCCGCCCTTCACCACCTTGGCGACGCGGTTGATGTGCACGAGCTTGTCGACAAACTCGCTGTCGCGCTCGTCGTGTCGCCCGCCGCGTGGTTCACGTGCCATGTTGATCCGCCGAATTTTTGTTTGTCATGTTCATCCGTCCTCTAAAAATTCAATCCGCCCTCGCGCGCGGCTTCCGCCAGCGCCTTGACGCGGCCGTGATAGAGATAGGCGCCGCGGTCGAAGATGACGTCCTTGACGCCCTTCTCCTGCGCGCGCTGAGCGATGAGCTTGCCGACCGCCTTGGCCGCGTCGACGCTGGCGCCGGTTTTCAAGCCTTCCCGCGCCGTCTCTTCCAGCGAAGAGGCGGAAGCAAGCGTCGCGCCGCGATCGTCGTCGATCACCTGCGCATAAATGTGCTTGGAGGAGCGGAACACGGAGAGCCGCTTGCGCTCGCCGGCGGCGAGCCGCAGCGCGCCGCGCACGCGCCCCTGCCGGCGCACGATCTTGTCCATGAGCTTGGTCATCGGCGGCTCCGTTACTTCTTCTTGCCTTCCTTGCGGAAGACGCGTTCGGCGGCGTATTTTATGCCCTTGCCCTTATAGGGCTCGGGCGGCCGGTATTCGCGGATCTCGGCGGCGACCTGCCCGACCTTCTGGCGGTCGATGCCGGTGATCACGATCTCCACTGGGCGCGGCGTTGCGATGGTGATGCCCTCGGGGATCGGATAGACGATGTCGTGGCTGTAGCCGAGCGCGAGCTGCAGGTTCTTGCCTTGCACCGCCGCGCGGTAACCGACGCCGTTGATCTCCAGCCGCTGCTCGAAGCCCTTGGTGACGCCGGCGATGAGATTGGCGATCAGCGTGCGCGAGGTGCCCCATTGCGACCGCGCGCGCTTGGTCTCGCCGCGCGGATCGACCTTGATCTGCCCGCCGTCGAGCTTGACCGAGACGTCGTCCGGCAGCACCACGGAAAGCGCGCCCTTCGGGCCCTTGATCTTGACCGTCTGGCCTTCGACGTTCGCGGTAATTCCCGAGGGAACCGCCACTGCTCTTTTGCCGATACGAGACATCAAAACACCGTGCACAGGATTTCGCCGCCGACATTGGCGTCGCGAGCGTCGTGGTCGGCCATGACACCCTTGGGCGTCGAGACGATGGCGACACCGAGACCGTTGTTGATGCGCGGCAAATTCCGCACCGAGGTGTAGACCCGGCGGCCGGGCTTGGAAATCCGCTCGATCTCGCGGATCACCGGCTCGCCCTCGAAGTATTTCAGCTCGATCTCGATCTCCGAATAGCCTTCGCGCTCGACCACCGCGTAGCCGCGGATATAGCCTTCGGTCTTGAGCACTTCGAGCACGCTCTCGCGCAATCGCGAGTTGGGACTTGAGACCTTGCTCTTGTTGCGCATCTGCGCGTTGCGGATGCGGGCCAGGAGATCGCCGAGCGGATCGTTCATCGACATGGTTGCGACCCTCCCTACCAGCTCGACTTCAACAGGCCCGGGATCAGCCCTTTCGAGCCGAGGTCCCGCAGCGCGATGCGCGACAGTTTGTGCTTGCGGTAGTAGCCGCGCGGCCGTCCGGTCATCTCGCAGCGGTTGCGGATGCGGGTGGCGGACGAATTGCGCGGCAATTCGGCAAGCTTCAGCGTCGCCGCGAAACGGTCCTCGACCGGCTTGGTCTTATCGCGCGCGATCGCTTTGAGCCGCGCCCGCCGGCCCGAATATTTCTTCGTCATCCGGCGCCGCCGGTTGTTCTTCTCGATCGAACTCTTCTTCGCCATCTAGTGCTCCTCGCGGTTCCGCGTCTGAGGCCTTCGCCTCACTGCCGGAACGGAAAATTAAACGCCGTCAACAAAGCGCGCGCCTCGACGTCGTTGCGCGCGGTGGTGCATACGGTGATGTCCATGCCCCACACCTCGGCGGTCTTGTCGTAGTCGATCTCCGGGAACACGATGTGCTCCTTGATACCGATGGTGTAATTGCCGCGGCCGTCGAAGCTCTTCGGATTGAGGCCGCGGAAGTCGCGCACGCGCGGCAGCGCGATGTTGATCAGCCGGTCGAGAAACTCGTACATACGCGCCTTGCGCAAAGTCACCTTGCAGCCGATGGCCTGACCGGTGCGCAGCTTGTAGGTCGCGATCGACTTGCGCGCCTTGGTGACCACCGCCTTCTGCCCGGAGATCAGCGCCAGGTCGGCCGCCGCTGCGTCGACTTTCTTGCGGTCGGCGACGCCCTCGCCGATGCCCATATTGATCACGACCTTGTCGAGCACCGGAATCTGGAAGCGGTTCTTGTAGCCGAATTGCTCGGCAAGGCGGGTACGGATCGCCTGATCGAACTCGACCTTCAGCCGCGCCGGCACCTTCGGCTCGGGCTCGCGCGGCACGGCGGGCTTGCCTGCCTTGGCATCCGCGGCGGCCTTGTCGGCCTTCGCCTGCTTGGCCGCCTTCTTGTCGTCCTTCGCGGCTTTGACCGCCTGCTCGGCGCTCGGCGGCCGCTGGGACCTCTCCGGCTTTTTCTCGTCCGTATCAGCCATCGATTTCAGCTCCCGACCGCTTGGCAACGCGAACCTTCTTGCGTGCATCGCCCTTGCCGATAAATTTGAAGCCGACGCGCGTCGGCTTGCCATCCTTGGGATCGGTCAGCGCGACGTTCGACAGATGGATCGGCGCCTCCTTGGAGACGATGCCGCCTTCCTGCGTCGCGCTTTGCTTTTGGTGGCGCTTGACCACGTTGACACCGCGCACCAGCGCCTGTCCGTCGTCGCGGCGCACCTCGATGACCTCGCCGCTGCGGCCCTTGTCGCGGCCCGCGATCACCATCACCGTGTCGCCCTTCTTGATCTTGGCCGCCATCACAGCACCTCCGGCGCCAGCGAGATGATCTTCATGTGGTTCTTCGCCCGCAGCTCGCGCGGCACCGGGCCGAAGATCCGGGTACCGACCGGCTCCATCTGCGGCGTGATCAACACCGCGGCGTTGCGGTCGAAGCGGATGATCGAGCCGTCGGAGCGCTTGATGTCCTTGGCGATGCGCACGATCACCGCCTTCATCACGTCGCCCTTCTTCACGCGGCCGCGCGGTATAGCCTCCTTTACCGAGACGACGATCACGTCGCCGATGGTGGCGTATTTACGCTTGGAGCCGCCCAGCACCTTGATGCACATGACGCGGCGCGCGCCGGAATTGTCCGCCACGTCGAGATTGGTTTGCATCTGAATCATGGGCTACCCCACTTACTTTCTTTTCGGCGTCGCGCTTACGACGCCTGCTTCTTCTCGCCGCGCACCACCGCCCAGCGCTTGAGCTTGGAGATCGGCCGGTGCTCCTCGATCCACACCGTATCGCCGACCTTGAACTCGTTGTTCTCGTCGTGCGCGTAGTACTTCTTCGAGCTGCGCACCGTCTTCTTGTACAAAGGATGGGTGAAGCGGCGCTCGACCCGCACCACCAGCGTCTTATTTTGCTTGTCGCTCACCACGACGCCTTGCAGGCTACGCTTGGGCATCTTGTCCTCTTAACTCTTTGACGCCGCTTTGGGCGTGCGCTTCTGCTGCGCAACGGTCTTGAGCCGCGCAATATCGCGCCGCACTTCGCGCACCCGCGAAGTATTCTCCAACTGGCCGGTGGCGCGCTGAAACCGCAGATTGAACTGCTCTTTCTTCAGCTTGAGCACCTCGTCGTCGATCTGGTCGATCGTCATCGCTCTGATATCGGGTGTCTTCATCACACGCTTACTCGCTGATGCGTTCGACGAAGCGCGTCTTGATCGGCAGCTTGGCGGCGGCCAGCGCCAGCGACTGCTTGGCGACTTCGAGGCTGACGCCGTCGAGCTCGAACAGGATGCGGCCCGGCTTGACCCGGCAAACCCACAGTTCCGGCGTGCCCTTGCCCGAGCCCATGCGCACCTCAAGCGGCTTCTTGGAGACCGGCACGTTCGGGAAAACCCGAATCCACACCCGTCCCGAGCGCTTCATGTGCCGGGTTAGAGCGCGGCGCGCGGCCTCGATCTGCCGCGCCGTGATCCGCTCCGGTTCAAGCGCTTTGAGCCCATATTGGCCAAAAGCCAGGTCGATCGCGCTCGAGGCCACGCCGTGGATGCGGCCCTTGTGCGCCTTTCTGAATTTCGTTCTTGCCGGTTGCAGCATGGCGGATGCCTTTTCTTAAATCCTTGTTTCGCTCACGCCGCGTCGCGACGGGGCCGGCCGGCCTCGCCTTCGGCCATGCGCTTGTCCTGCGCCATCGGATCGTGCTCCATGATCTCGCCCTTGAAGATCCAGACTTTCACGCCGCAGGTGCCGTAGGTGGTGAACGCGGTGGCGACGCCGTAATCGACGTCGGCGCGAAGCGTATGCAACGGCACGCGGCCCTCGCGATACCATTCCATGCGCGCGATCTCGGCGCCGCCGAGCCGGCCCGAGCAATTGATGCGGATGCCGCCGGCGCCGAGCCGCATGGCTGACTGCACCGCCCGCTTCATGGCCCGGCGGAAGGCGACGCGGCGCTCAAGCTGCTGCGCGATCGATTCGGCGACGAGCTGCGCGTCAAGCTCGGGCTTGCGGATCTCGACGATGTTGATCACCACGTCACTGTCGGTGAGCGCGGCGACTCTGCGGCGCAGTTTCTCGATGTCGGCGCCCTTTTTGCCGATGACCACGCCCGGGCGCGCCGAGTGGATGGTGACGCGGCACTTCTTGTGCGGGCGCTCGATCACAATCTTGGACACCGCCGCCTGTTTGAGCTCTTTCATCAGCGCAGCGCGAATCTTCATGTCCTCGTGCAAGAGCGTGCCGTAGCTCGTCTTGCCGGCATACCAGCGCGAGTCCCAGGTACGGTTGATGCCGAGCCGCAGCCCGATCGGATTGACCTTCTGACCCATTCCTATCTCCTCGCCACCGTTCCCGCGTCCATCCGCTATGAGGCCTGCGCCTCGACCTCACGCACCACGATGGTGAGGTTGGCGAACGGCTTGAAAATTTGCCCGCTGCGACCGCGCGCGCGCGGCGCGTAACGCTTGATCACCAGCGCCTTGCCGACATGCGCCTCGACCACCATGAGATCGTCGACGTCGAGGTCGTGATTGTTCTCGGCATTGGCGATCGCCGATTCCAGGCACTTGCGCACGTCGCGGGCGATGCGCTTGCGCGAGAATTCGAGATCGGCAAGCGCCATCGCAACCTTCTTGCCCCGGATAAGCTGCGCCAAAAGGTTCAGCTTCTGCGGGCTTATCCGCAGCATGCGAGCGACCGCCTTGGCTTCGTTGTCGGCGAGCGAACGCTCGCGCTTTTTCTTGCTCATCGAAGCTCTCCCCGCCTCACGACGCGCCACCTGCCGGCGGCGCGGCGCCTGGTGCCGCCGGTGCGGCGCCCTCAGCGCCCGGCGCTCCCGGCGTGCCAGCCATACGCTTGGCTTTGCGGTCCGACGAATGGCCGTAGAACGAACGCGTCGGGGAGAATTCGCCGAACTTGTGGCCGACCATTTCCTCGGTGACGATTACCGGGATGTGCTTCTGCCCGTTGTAGACGCCGAAGGTCAGCCCGACGAATTGCGGCAGGATCGTCGAGCGACGCGACCAGATGCGGATCATCTCGTGGCGTCCGGACGATCGCGCGGCATCCGCCTTTTTCAGCAGATAGCCGTCGACAAACGGACCCTTCCAGACCGAACGCGTCATGCTAGCTCCTAATGATCCTACTTTTTCTTTTTCCGCTCGTGGCGGTTGGCCATGATGAACTTGGTGGTAGCCTTGTTCTTGCGGGTCTTCGCGCCCTTGGTCGGCTTGCCCCACGGCGTTACCGGGTGGCGGCCTCCGCGCGTGCGCCCGCCGAGCGGATGGTCGACCGGATTCATCGCCTCGCCGCGGACGTGACCGCGCCATCCCATCCAGCGGTTGCGTCCGGCCTTGCCGATGGAGATGTTCATATTGTCGGGGTTCGACACTGCGCCGACGGTGGCGATGCAGCGGCCGTGCACCAGGCGCTGCTCGCCGGAATTGAGCCGCAAGATCACGTAGGCGCCGTCGCGACCGACAAGCTGCGCGTAAGTGCCGGCCGAGCGCGCGATCTGGCCGCCCTTGCCGATTTTGAGCTCGATATTGTGCACGATGGTGCCGACCGGAATGTTGGCGAGCGGCATGGCGTTGCCGGGCTTGACGTCGACATACTCGCCGGAGACCACGGTGTCGCCGACGGCCAGCCGCTGCGGCGCCAGGATGTAAGCGAGCTCGCCATCCTCATATTTGATCAGCGCGATGAAGCCGGTGCGATTCGGATCGTATTCGAGCCGCTCGACCTTGGCCGGCGCGTCGAATTTGCGCCGCTTGAAGTCGATCTGGCGATACGCCTTCTTGTGGCCGCCGCCGCGGTAACGGCTGGTGATCGAGCCGGAATTGTTGCGGCCGCCGGTCGAATTCTTGCCTTCGGTCAGCGCTTTGACCGGCGCGCCGGAATGCAGGCCCGAGCGATCGACCAGCACTAGCTGGCGCTGGCCGGGCGTGACTGGATTGTAACTCTTCAGCGCCATCGCCCGCTCCTCACAGCCCCGTCGTCACGTCGATCCTCTGACCCTCTTCGAGGGTCACGATCGCGCGCTTTGAGTCGGACTGTTGCCCGCGGCGGCCCTTGAAGATTTTCCACTTGCCGCGCCGACGCAGTGTGTTCACGCTTTTGACCTTGACGTCGAACAGCTTCTCCACCGCTTCCTTGATCTGCGGCTTGGTCGCCTTGAGCGCCACCTTGAAAACAACCTTGCCGTGCTCCGACGCGGTGGTCGCCTTCTCCGTGATCACCGGCTCGAGAATCACGTCGTAATGGCGCGGATCGTTGGTGCTCATTTGAATCGCGCCTCCAACGCATCGACGGCGGCGCGGGTCAGTACCAGCTTTTGCCGCCGCAGGATGTCGTAAACGTTGATGCCGGCGATCGGCAGCACGTCGATATTCGGAATATTGCGGGCGGCGGTGCGCACGCCGGCGGCGATTTCGGCGCCGTCCACGATCAGCGCGTTCGACAGGCCGAGCTTCTCGAAGTGGTTGCGCAGCGCCTTGGTCTTCGCCTCTTTCACGCTGAGCGCTTCGATGACGATGATGCCGTCGTCCTTGGCCTTGGCCGAGAGCGCGTGCCGCAGCGCAAGCGCACGGACCTTCTTCGGCAGGCCGATTTCGTGGCTGCGCGGGTGCGGGCCGAACGAACGGCCGCCGCCACGGAACAGATTGACGCGCGCCGAGCCGTGACGGGCGGAGCCGGTGCCTTTCTGCTTGTACATCTTCTTGCCGGTGCGATGGATGTCGGCGCGGTTCTTCACCGCATGCGTCCCAGCCCGCCGCTTGGCCAATTGCCACACGACGCAGCGATGAATGATGTCGGCGCGCGGTTCGAGCCCGAAAATGGCGTCGGACACCGTGACCGAGCCGGATTTCTTGCCGTCGAGCGTCGTAACTTTCAGTTCCATGTCAGGCGCTCCCCTTCTGCGCGGGAGCCGCCGGCTCAACCTGCGCCGCCGCCGCCGATGCGGCGGCAGCCTCGGAGAGCTTGAACTTGCCGGGTTTCGGCACGCCGTCCGGTAGCCTCTTCTTGACCGCGTCGCGCACCGTGATCCAGCCGCCCTTGACGCCGGGCACCGCGCCTTCGACCAGAATGAGGCCGCGCGCGACATCGGTTTGCATCACTTTGAGATTGAGCGTGGTCACGCGCTCGACGCCGAGATGGCCAGGCATCTTCTTGTTCTTGAACGTCCTGCCGGGGTCCTGGCGGCCGCCGGTCGAGCCGATCGAGCGATGCGAGACGGATACGCCGTGGCTGGCACGCAGGCCGGCGAAATTCCAGCGTTTCATGCCGCCGGCAAAACCCTTGCCGGTCGATGTGCCGGTCACGTCGACATACTGGCCGACGACGAAGTGATCGGCCGTGATCTCGGCGCCGACCGGGATGAGCGCGTCGTCGTCGACGCGGAATTCGGCGAGCTTGCGCTTGGGCTCGACCTTGGCGACGGCGAAGTGGCCGCGGTCGGCCTTGGTCGTGCGCTGTACCTTGCGCGTGCCGGAGCCGAGCTGGAGCGCCACATAGCCGTTCTTCTCTTTGGTGCGATGACCCACGACCTGGCAGTTGCCCAGGCGGAGCACCGTCACCGGCACATGCTCGCCGGCCTCGGTGAAGAGGCGGGTCATGCCGATTTTCTGCGCGAGCACCCCGGAACGCATTTTCCTAATCCCTTTCGCGCCTTAGAGCTTGATCTCGACGTCGACGCCGGCGGCGAGGTCGAGCTTCATCAGCGCATCCACCGTCTGCGGCGTCGGATCGACGATATCGAGCAGGCGCTTGTGCGTGCGCATCTCGAACTGCTCGCGGCTTTTCTTATCGATATGCGGCGAGCGGTTGACCGTGAATTTCTCGATCCGCGTCGGCAGCGGAATAGGCCCGCGCACCTGCGCGCCGGTGCGCTTGGCGGTGTTGACGATCTCGCGCGTCGACGCATCGAGGATGCGGTGATCGAACGCCTTGAGCCTGATCCGTATATTTTGACCGTTCATCGTCTCGTTCTTTCTGTCTCGTCATGGCCGGGCTTGTCCCGGCCATCCACGTCTTTTATTCGTCTAAAGTCGTCGATGCCCGGCACAGGGCCGGGCATGACGACGGAACTAACCTCACTCCAGAATGCTGGCCACGACGCCGGCCCCGACGGTGCGGCCGCCTTCACGGATGGCGAAGCGCAGCTTCTCCTCCATGGCGATCGGCACGATCAGCGTCACTTCCATGGCGATGTTGTCGCCCGGCATCACCATCTCGGTGCCCTCCGGCAGCGTCACCACGCCGGTCACGTCGGTGGTGCGGAAGTAGAATTGCGGCCGGTAGTTGGTGAAGAACGGGGTATGGCGTCCGCCCTCCTCCTTGGTGAGGATGTAGGCCTCGGCCTTGAACTTGGTGTGTGGCTTGACCGAGCCCGGCTTGCACAACACCTGCCCGCGTTCGACCTCTTCGCGTTTCGTGCCGCGCAGCAGGCAACCGACGTTGTCGCCGGCCTCGCCCTGATCGAGCAGCTTGCGGAACATCTCGACGCCGGTAACGACGGTCTTCTGCGTCGGGCGGATGCCGACGATCTCCACTTCCTCGCCGACCTTGATGACGCCGCGCTCGATGCGGCCGGTGCAAACCGTGCCGCGACCGGAGATCGAGAATACGTCTTCGACCGGCATCAGGAACGGTTGATCCTTCGGCCGCTCCGGCTGCGGGATGTAATCGTCCACCGCTTTCATCAGCGCCGTGATCGAGTTCTTGCCGAGTTCTTCGTTCTTGCCTTCGAGCGCTTGCAGCGCCGAGCCCTTGATCACCGGGATCTTGTCGCCGGGGAACTGGTATTTGGAAAGCAGCTCGCGGACCTCGAGCTCGACGAGTTCCAGAAGCTCCGGATCGTCGACCATGTCTACCTTGTTGAGATAGACGACGAGAGCAGGCACGCCCACTTGCCGCGCCAGCAGGATGTGTTCGCGCGTCTGCGGCATCGGGCCGTCGGCGGCGCTGACCACCAGGATGGCGCCGTCCATCTGCGCGGCGCCGGTGATCATGTTCTTGACGTAGTCGGCATGGCCCGGGCAATCGACGTGCGCGTAATGGCGCTTGTCGGTCTCATACTCGACGTGCGCGGTGGCGATGGTGATGCCGCGCGCTTTCTCTTCCGGGGCCTTGTCGATCTGGTCGTAGGCTGTGAAGGTTGCCTGACCCTTCTCCGCCAAAACCTTGGTGATCGCCGCGGTCAACGTCGTCTTGCCGTGATCGACGTGCCCGATCGTGCCGATGTTGCAATGCGGCTTGGTGCGATTGAATTTTTCCTTGGCCATTGGGCTCTCCGTTCCGGCTTTCTCTCTGTACCCTTCGTTAAAACGCTATCAGGCGAACTTCGCCTGAACCTCATCCGCGATGCCTTTCGGCACCTCGGCGTAGTGATCGAACTGCATGGTAAAAGTGGCGCGCCCCTGACTCATGGAGCGCAGGTTGTTGACGTAAGAAAACATGTTGGCGAGCGGCACCATCGCGGTGATGACGTTGGCGTTGCCGCGCATGTCCTGGCCCTGGATCTGGCCGCGCCGGGAGTTGAGATCGCCGATGACCGACCCGGTGTAGTCCTCGGGCGTCACCACCTCGACCTTCATCACCGGCTCGAGCAGCACCGGGCCACCTTTCTGCAAGGCCTCGCGCAGCGCCGTGCGCGCGCAGATTTCGAACGCCATGGCCGAGGAATCGACGTCGTGCGAGGCGCCGTCTATCAGCGAAACCTTGAGGTCGACCACTGGGAAGCCAGCGAGCACGCCGGAACCCATCACGCCTTCGAGGCCCTTTTCGACGGCCGGAATGAATTCCTTCGGCACCGAGCCGCCGACGATCTCGTTTTCGAACTCAAAGCCCGTGCCGGGTGCAGCCGGCTCGGCGGTGATTTTGACGCGCGCATATTGCCCGTGACCGCCGGTCTGTTTCTTATGGGTGTAGTCGACAGTGGCGGGCCGGGTAATCTTCTCGCGGTAGGCGACTTGCGGGGCGCCGATATTGGCGTCGACCTTATAAGTGCGCTTGAGGATATCAACTTTGATGTCGAGGTGAAGTTCGCCCATGCCCTTGATGATGGTCTGGCCGGACTCCGGGTCGGTGTTGACACGGAACGAGGGATCTTCGGCCACCAGTTTCGCCAACGCCACGCCGAGCTTTTCCTGGTCGGCCTTCGACTTCGGCTCGATCGCGATCTCGATGACCGGATCGGGGAATTCCATCTTTTCCAGGATCACCGGTTTCTGCGGATCGCACAAAGTGTCGCCGGTACGTACGTCCTTTAATCCCGCCAGCGCCACGATGTCGCCGGCGAAAGCCTCTTTGATATCCTCGCGGTTATTAGCGTGCATCAGCAGCATGCGGCCGACGCGTTCCTTGCGCTCCTTGGTCGAGTTCATCACCCCGGTACCGGCTTCGAGCGTACCCGAATAGATGCGGCAGAAGGTGATGGTACCGACGAACGGGTCGTCCATGATTTTGAAGGCAAGCAGCGCCATAGGCTCGGAATCCAAGGCCTTGCGCTCGACTTCATTGCCCTTGAGATCGATGCCTTTCACCGGCGGTACGTCGACCGGCGACGGCAGATAGTCGACGACGGCGTCGAGAAGCGGCTGCACGCCCTTGTTCTTGAACGCCGAGCCGCACAGCACCGGGAAAAAGGCGCTGGAAATGGTGGCCTTGCGGATCAGCCGCTTCAGCGTTGCTTCGTCGGGCTGCTTGCCTTCGAGATAAGCGGTCGTCGCATCGTCGTCGAGCTCGACCGCGGCCTCGATCAGCTTCTCGCGATATTCCTTGGCCTGATCCAGAAGCTCGGCCGGGATTTCGATGTCGTGATACTTGGCGCCGAGCGTCTCCTCGTCCCACACCACGCCAACCATGCGTACGAGATCAATGATGCCCTTGAACTGATTCTCGGCCCCGATCGGAAGCTGAATGGCGACCGGCTTGGCGCCGAGGCGATCGACGATGTCCTTGAGGCACTGGAAATAGTCGGCGCCGATCTTGTCCATCTTGTTGCAGAACACGATGCGCGGCACGTTATAGCGGTCGCCCTGGCGCCAGACCGTCTCGGTCTGCGGCTCCACGCCCTGGTTGGAATCAAGCACGCAGACCGCGCCGTCGAGCACGCGTAGCGAGCGCTCCACCTCGATGGTGAAGTCGACGTGACCGGGCGTGTCGATGATGTTGAGGCGCTTGTTGTTCCAGACCGCGGTGGTCGCGGCCGAGGTGATGGTGATGCCGCGCTCCTGCTCCTGCTCCATCCAGTCCATGGTCGCGGCGCCTTCGTGCACCTCGCCCATTTTGTGGCTCTTGCCGGTGTAATAGAGCACGCGCTCGGTCGTGGTCGTCTTGCCGGCATCAATGTGCGCCATGATGCCGAAGTTGCGATAGTCCTCGATGGGATGGGTGCGGGGCATGGGGGAAAATCCTTCGCGGTCGCCGGCTTACCAGCGATAGTGCGAGAATGCGCGGTTGGCTTCAGCCATCCGGTGCGTGTCCTCGCGCTTCTTGACCGCGTTCCCCCTGTTATTCGACGCATCGAGCAGCTCGCCCGAGAGCCGCTCGGTCATTGTCTTTTCGTTGCGCTCGCGCGCCGCGGAGATGATCCAGCGGATGCCGAGCGCCTGGCGCCGCGAGGTTCGCACCTCGACCGGTACCTGATAAGTGGCGCCGCCGACGCGGCGCGAGCGCACTTCGATCGACGGCATGACGTTGTCGAGCGCCTGTTGGAACACGCCGACCGGATTCTGCCGAGTTTTCCCTTCGATCATGTCGAGCGCGCCGTACACGATGTTCTCCGCCACCGACTTCTTGCCGGCGTGCATCACCGAATTCATGAATTTCGTGACCACGACGTTCCCGAATTTCGGGTCCGGCAGGATCTCGCGTTTGTCTGCCCTGTGGCGACGGGACATCGTTCTGTTCTCTTTCCTTCGTCATGGCCGGGCTTATCCGGCCATCCACGTCTTCAGTTCACCTCTGCAGATCCCCGGGTCTCGCTTCGTTCGCCCGGGGATGACCTTCGCTACGCTCAGGTCACTTCGGCCGCTTCGCGCCGTATTTGGATCGCCGCTGCTTGCGGTTTTTCACGCCTTGCGTATCGAGCACACCGCGCAGGATGTGGTAGCGCACGCCGGGCAAATCCTTGACGCGGCCGCCGCGGATCATCACCACCGAGTGTTCCTGCAAATTGTGGCCCTCGCCCGGGATGTAGCCGATGACCTCGAAGCCGTTGGTCAAGCGGACCTTGGCGACCTTGCGCAAAGCTGAATTCGGCTTCTTCGGCGTCGTCGTGTAGACGCGGGTGCAGACGCCGCGCTTCTGCGGGCTCTGCTGCAGGGCCGGTACTTTCTTCTTCGCGTGCTGCGTCACTCGCGGTTTGCGAATGAGCTGATTGATCGTCGGCATCCGTTATTTTGCTCCAAGACGGGGCTTGCGCCCCTTTTGGCCTGAATTCTCTCAATTGTCGGGGCTTGCGCCCTTAAATTCTCGCGCGAAACATTCACGCAAACGAAAGCGCGCCATCCGCTTCTCGGCGGAAAGGCGCCCGAAATTCGCAGAGGACCACGATGCGTTTGCCCGCGGTCATGCGCCTAGGACAGTCTGACTTTGCGTAGTCAGAGGCAGCGTTTGAGCTTCCTACGTCGAGGCGTCGTGCCGAATCCTGCTGACCCAAGAAGGGGAGCCAAGAAAGCAAACCACTTTCAATAGCTTAGCTGGAGACCCGGACAGGCCGTTCCGACGGGCGAAGCTCACCGCCTGCCAAAAGTGCGCGGTATGTATCGGTGACACCGTGCGAAGTCAAGCCGATATGGGCATGAAAGTGCGATGGCGCAAGCACATCTGCGCTATTCGGAGCGTTAAGGATCACCCCGGCTCCATACCCTTGGCACGGATGATGCGGACCGCCTCGGGGGAGGCAAGAAACCCCACAAAGGCACGCGCCGGCGCCCGATCCGCGGCGTCGGCGGCGAGCCCGGTGGCGTAGAGGACGAAGTTTCGCAGCTCGCCTGGCAGCGGGCCAACGAGAGCGGCCCCCTCCACCGGCAGGATTTCGATGATCTGTTGCATGCCGACCTCGGCTTCGCCCTTGGCGACGACTTCGGCCACCGGGCGGCCAATCGCGAACACCGTCTTATCCTTCATTTCCGCAGCAAGACCGAGGCGCTCGATGAGTTCCGCCACATACTCACCGCTCGGACCGCGGCTATAGGAGATCGATCTCGTTTGCCGCAATACATTCTTCAACGCCTCGACCGTACCGATATCCGGCTTAGACGCGCCCGCCCGCGTCACAAAACCGACCAGCGAACGGACCGCGTCGGTCGGCGTGCCGGCCGCGATCTTGCCGGCCGCCACGAGCTGGTCGACGGCCCAACGCGGCAGCAACGCGACATCGAAAGCCGCGCCCTCCTCGATCTCTTTCTTCAACTCGCGCGTCGGACCGAAACGGAGCGCGACTTTGTTGCCGCTCTCGCGCTCGAACAGCGGCACGGCTTCGACCATGAACCGGCGCATGGCGCCGCCGCTCCAGACTTTGATCTCTGTCGCTACTGACATCGATTCCCCAATCGTCGGCGCATTATACAAAGGGGCCGCCCACCGGGCGGCCCCTCAATTGATGAAGTTCTGTCGGCCGGTAGCGGGCGGCCGTTACTCGGCCGCCGGCAGCGCCGCCGGCTCGGCGGCGGCTTTCGCGGCCGCCTCCTTCTCGCGCTCGGCGAGGATGAGCTGGTCGCGCTTGACGGCGACTTCGCGGAGCTTGTTCATCATGGCGCCCGTCCCGGCCGGGATCAGGCGGCCGACGATGACGTTCTCCTTGAGCCCGTCGAGCGTGTCGGCCTTGCCGCTGACCGCCGCCTCGGTGAGCACGCGCGTCGTCTCCTGGAACGAAGCCGCCGAGATGAACGATCGCGTCTGCAACGAAGCCTTGGTGATGCCAAGCAGTACCGGATGCGCGGTCGCCGGCTTCTTGCCTTCGGCAACGAAACGCGCATTGACCTCGTCGAACTCGACCTTGTCGATCTGCTCGCCTTGGATCAGCTCGGTCTCGCCGGAATCGTCGATCTCCACCTTTTGCAGCATCTGCCGTACGATCACTTCGATGTGCTTGTCGTTGATGGCGACGCCCTGGAGCCGATAGACGTCCTGGATCTCGTTGACCAGGTAGCCGGCAAGCTCCTCGACACCCTTGATCGCCAGGATGTCGTGCGGCGCCGGGTTACCGTCGACAATGTAGTCGCCCTTCTCGATGAGATCGCCATCCTGCAAGTGGATGTGTTTGCCCTTCGCGACCAGATACTCCCTCGCCTCCTCATCCTTAGTCGCCGGCTCGATGGTGATGCGCCGCTTGTTCTTGTAGTCGCGGCCAAAGCGGATCGTGCCGGAAATCTCGGCGATGACCGCGGATTCCTTGGGCCGCCGGGCCTCGAACAGCTCCGCCACCCGCGGCAGACCGCCGGTGATGTCGCGGGTCTTGGCGCTTTCGGTCGGAATACGCGCGATGACGTCGGCCGCCTTCACCTTGGCGCCGGGATCGACCGAGATGATGGCGTCGACCGCCAGCAAGGAGCGGGCGTCGCCGCCACGACTGAGCTTGAGGATCTTGCCATCCTTGCCTTTGACCACCAGCGCCGGACGCAAATCCTGCTGGCCGCGGACGGAACCGGAGCGCCAATCGATAACCACGCGCTTGGCAATGCCGGTCGATTCGTCGAGCGACTCGGTCATCGATTGACCTTCGACAAGATCCTCGAAGCCAACCACTCCCTCAACCTCGGTGAGGATCGGACGCGTGTAGGGGTCCCACTCGGCGATGCGCTGGCCGCGCTTGATGTGCTCGCCTTCGTCAACCTTGAGCCGCGCGCCGTATTGGATGCGATGCACGGCACGCTCGGTGCCATCCGGATCGGTGACGGCGACGATGAGGTTGCGGCTCATCACGATCACGTCGCCGTCCGAATTGCGGGCGATGTTCTTGTTCTTGATCTTGATATTGCCCTCGAAGTTCGATTCGACGAACGACTGCTCCGAGATCTGCGCCGCGCCGCCGATGTGGAACGTACGCATGGTGAGCTGCGTGCCCGGCTCGCCGATCGATTGCGCGGCGATGACGCCCACCGCTTCGCCCATGTTGACCGGCGTGCCGCGAGCCAGATCGCGCCCGTAGCATTTGCCGCAGCAGCCGCTCGTAGTCTCGCAGGTGAGCACCGAACGGATCTTGATCTCCTGCACGCCCGTATTAACCAACCGCTCGACGTGTTGCTCCTCGAGCAATGACGCGTTCGGCACCAGGATTTCGTTGCTCGACGGATCGCGCACGTCTTCGGCCGTGGTGCGGCCGAGGATGCGGCTCGCCAGCGAGGCCACGACCGTCCCGGAATCGATGATGGCGCGCACCTTGATGCCGCGCGAGGTGCCGCAATCCACCTCGGTGATGATGCAGTCCTGCGCCACGTCGACCAGACGCCGCGTCAGATAGCCGGAATTGGCCGTCTTCAGTGCGGTGTCGGCGAGACCCTTGCGCGCGCCGTGCGTCGAGTTGAAGTACTCGAGCACCGAGAGGCCCTCCTTGAAGTTGGAGATGATCGGGCTCTCGATGATCTCGCCGCTCGGTTTGGCCATAAGTCCGCGCATGCCGGCAAGCTGACGCATCTGCGCCGGCGAGCCGCGGGCGCCGGAATGCGCCATCATGTAGATCGAGTTGACTTGCGCTTCCTCGCCCTTCTCCGCCGGCTTGGTGGCGGAGATTTCGCGCATCATTTCGTCGGCGATCTTTTCGGTGCACTTCGACCAGGCGTCGACGACCTTGTTGTATTTTTCGCCCTGCGTGATCAGGCCATCGTTGTATTGCTGCTCGAATTCCTTGACCTGCTCGCGCGTGGCTTCGACGATCTTCGGCTTCGAGTGCGGCACCACCATGTCGTCCTTGCCGAACGAGATGCCGGCCTTGAATGCGTGGTGGAAGCCGAGCGCCATGACGCGGTCGCAGAAGATCACGGTCTCCTTCTGGCCGCAGTGGCGATAGACGGTGTCGATCATGCTGGAGATTTCGCGCTTCGTCATCAGCTTGTTGACGAGGTCGAACGCGATCTTCGGCCGCTTCGGCAACACCTCGCCGAGCAGGGCGCGGCCCGGCGTGGTTTCGAACCACTTGGTGGCCGGCTTGCCTTCGTCGTCGACGCCTTCCCAGCGATACTTGATCTTGGTGTGCAGGCCGACGGCTTTCTCGTGCAGCGCGTGCTCGATTTCGCTCATATTGCGATAGAAGCCCTGCACGACGTTCTTCTTTTTGCGATCGCGCTCCATCTCTTTCTGCGAGTGCAACTCGAGCTTCCACTGCCCGGGGCCGCCGTCGGTCATGATCGACAGGTAATAGAGTCCGAGCACGATATCCTGCGACGGCACGATGATCGGCGAGCCGTTCGCCGGGTGCAGGATGTTGTTGGTCGACATCATCAGGACGCGGGCTTCGAGCTGCGCCTCCAGCGACAGCGGTATGTGCACCGCCATCTGGTCGCCGTCGAAGTCGGCGTTGAACGCGGCGCAGACCAGCGGATGCAGCTGGATCGCCTTGCCTTCGATCAGCACCGGCTCGAACGCCTGGATGCCGAGGCGATGCAGCGTCGGCGCGCGGTTGAGCAGCACTGGATGCTCGCGGATCACCTCGTCGAGGATGTCCCAGACTTCCGGCTTCTCCTTCTCCACCAGCTTCTTCGCCTGCTTCACCGTGGTCGACAGGCCCTTGGCGTCAAGCCGCGAATAGATGAACGGCTTGAACAGTTCGAGCGCCATCTTCTTAGGCAGCCCGCACTGATGCAGCTTGAGCTCCGGACCGACCACGATCACCGAGCGGCCGGAATAGTCGACGCGCTTGCCGAGCAGGTTCTGCCGGAAGCGGCCTTGCTTGCCCTTGAGCATGTCGGCGAGCGACTTCAACGGCCGCTTGTTGGCGCCGGTGATGACGCGGCCGCGGCGGCCGTTGTCGAACAACGCGTCGACCGCTTCCTGCAGCATCCGCTTCTCGTTGCGGATGATGATGTCGGGAGCGCGCAGCTCGATAAGCCGCTTCAGACGGTTGTTGCGGTTGATGACGCGCCGGTAGAGGTCGTTGAGGTCGGAGGTGGCGAAGCGGCCGCCGTCGAGCGGCACCAGCGGCCGCAGGTCCGGCGGAATCACCGGCACATGCGTCAGGATCATCCATTCCGGCTTGTTGCCGGACTGGACGAACGCCTCGATCAGCTTGAGCCGCTTGGCGAGTTTCTTCGGCTTGAGCTCGGAGGTCGATTCGATGATCTCCACGCGCAGCTCCGCGGCCATCTTCTCCAGATCGAGCGCCTTGAGCATCTCGCGGATCGCTTCCGCGCCAATCATGGCGGTGAAGCTGTCGGCGCCGAATTCGTCCTGCGACTTGACGTAATCGTCCTCGGAGAGGAGCTGGCGGTCCTTGAGCGGCGTCAGCCCCGGCTCGAGCACGACGTAATGCTCGAAATAGAGGATGCGCTCGAGGTCCTTGAGCGTCATGTCGAGCAGGAGCCCGATGCGCGACGGCAGCGACTTCAAAAACCAGATGTGCGCGACCGGCGCGGCGAGCTCGATATGGCCCATGCGCTCGCGTCGCACGCGCGACAGCGTCACCTCGACCGAGCACTTCTCGCAGATGATGCCCTTGTACTTCATGCGCTTGTACTTGCCGCACAAGCACTCGTAGTCCTTGATCGGCCCGAAGATGCGCGCGCAGAACAACCCGTCGCGCTCGGGCTTGAAGGTGCGGTAATTGATGGTCTCCGGCTTTTTGATTTCGCCGTAGGACCAGGAGAGAATCTTTTCCGGGCTCGCGATCGAAATCCGGATCTGGTCGAAGACCTGAGCCGGCGCCTGCGGGCTGAAAAGATTCATGATTTCTTGGTTCATCGTCGTCTCCGCTTGCCGACCGTGTCGGCCGCTGAATTTCTATTCTCTTTCAAGTCATGCCCGGCCTTGAGCCGGGCATGACGATTATTCGGCCGCCTCGGCGGCGCCGCCGTCACCGCCGCGCTGCTGCTTGGAGTTGTGCAGGTCGACGTTCAGGCCGAGGGAGCGCATCTCCTTGACCAGCACGTTGAACGATTCCGGAATGCCGGCCTCGAACGTATCGTCGCCGCGCACGATCGCCTCGTACACCTTGGTGCGGCCGGCGACGTCGTCCGACTTCACCGTCAGCATTTCCTGGAGCGTGTAGGCGGCGCCGTAGGCTTCGAGCGCCCACACTTCCATTTCGCCGAAGCGCTGGCCGCCGAACTGCGCCTTGCCGCCCAACGGCTGCTGGGTGACGAGGCTGTAGGGGCCGATCGAGCGGGCGTGGATCTTGTCGTCCACGAGATGATGGAGCTTGAGCATATAGATGTGACCGACCGTCACCTTGCGATCGAACGTATCGCCGGTGCGCCCGTCGTACAGCGTGACCTGCCCGGAGTGATCGAGGCCGGCGAGATCGAGCATGTGCTCGATATCGGCTTCCTTCGCGCCGTCGAACACCGGCGTCGAGATAGGCACGCCGTGGCGGAGGTTGCTGCCGAGCTCGATGAGACCCTTCTCGTCGAGCGACTTGATGGTCTCCTCGTCGCCGTAGATTTTCCGCAGCAGCTCCTTGAGCGGCTTGGGATCTCTCTTGCCGTGATAGAGATCGACGGCATTGCCGATCTTGATGCCGAGGCCGGCACACGCCCAGCCCAGATGGGTCTCGAGAATCTGCCCGACATTCATGCGGCTCGGCACGCCGAGCGGGTTGAGCACGATGTCGACCTGCGTGCCGTCGGCGAGGAACGGCATATCCTCGATCGGCACGATCTTCGACACCACGCCCTTGTTGCCGTGGCGGCCGGCCATCTTGTCGCCAGGCTGGATCTTGCGCTTCACGGCGACGAAGACCTTGACCATCTTCATGACGCCGGGCGGCAACTCGTCGCCGCGTTGCAGCTTCTCGACCTTGTCGAGGAAGCGCTGTTCCAGCCGCTTCTTCGATTCGTCGTATTGCTTGCGGATGGCTTCGATCTCCGCCATCACCTTGTCGTTGGGCGAAGCGAACAACCACCACTGCGACCGCGGGTACTCGTCGAGCACCGTGCGGGTGATCTTGGTGTCCTTCTTGAAGCCCTTGGGCCCGGCAATGCCCTGGCGGCCTTCCAAAAGCTCCGCCAGGCGACCGTAGACGTTGCGGTCGAGGATCGCCTGCTCGTCGTCGCGGTCCTTGGCGAGCCGCTCGATTTCTTCACGCTCGATGGCGAGCGCGCGCTCGTCCTTCTCGACGCCGTGGCGGTTGAATACGCGCACTTCGACGACGGTACCCTGCACGCCGGGCGGAACACGCAAGCTGGTGTCGCGCACATCAGAGGCCTTTTCGCCGAAGATGGCGCGCAGTAGCTTTTCCTCCGGCGTCATCGGGCTTTCGCCCTTGGGCGTGATCTTGCCGACCAGAATGTCGCCGGCGCGCACCTCGGCGCCGATATAGACGATGCCGGCCTCGTCGAGATTCTTCAGCGTCTCTTCCGAGACGTTGGGAATGTCGCGAGTGATCTCCTCGGGGCCGAGCTTGGTGTCGCGCGCCATCACCTCGAATTCCTCGATGTGGATCGAGGTGAAGACGTCGTCCTTGACGATCCGCTCGGAGAGCAGGATCGAGTCCTCGAAGTTGTAGCCGTTCCACGGCATGAAAGCGACGAGGACGTTGCGGCCGAGCGCCAGCTCGCCGAGATCGGTCGAGGGACCGTCGGCGATGATGTCGCCCTTCTTCACCTGGTCGCTGACCTTCACCAGCGGCCGCTGATTGATGCAGGTGTTCTGGTTCGAACGCTGGAACTTCATCAGCCGGTAGATGTCGACGCCGGGCTTGGTCGGATCCGCCTCGTCGGTGGCGCGGATGACGATACGGGTGGCGTCGACCTGGTCGACCACGCCGGTGCGGCGCGCGGCGATGGCGGCGCCGGAATCGCGGGCCACCACGCCTTCCATGCCGGTGCCGACGAACGGCGCCTCGGCGTGAACGAGCGGCACCGCTTGCCGCTGCATGTTGGAGCCCATGAGCGCGCGGTTGGCGTCGTCGTTCTCGAGGAACGGAATGAGCGCCGCCGCCACCGAAACAAGCTGCTTCGGCGACACGTCCATGAAGTCCACCTTGTCCGGCGGAATGAGCTGTACGTCGCCGGCGTGACGCACGACGACGAGATCGTCGGTGAAGCGTCCGCGGGCGTCGATGACGGAGTTGGCCTGCGCGACCGTGTAGCGGCCCTCCTCCATCGCCGAGAGGTAGATCACCTCGTCGGTGACGCGGCCGTCTTTCACTTTACGATAAGGCGTCTCGACGAAGCCGTATTTGTTCACCCGCGCATAGGTGGCGAGCGAGTTAATCAGACCGATATTCGGCCCTTCCGGCGTCTCGATCGGGCAGATGCGGCCGTAATGCGTCGGGTGCACGTCGCGCACCTCGAAGCCGGCGCGCTCGCGCGTGAGCCCGCCCGGCCCGAGCGCGGACAAACGACGCTTATGCGTGATCTCCGACAGCGGATTGGTCTGGTCCATGAACTGCGAGAGCTGCGAGGAGCCGAAGAATTCGCGCACCGCCGCCGCCGCCGGCTTGGCGTTGATCAGGTCCTGCGGCATCACCGTGTCGATATCGACCGACGACATGCGCTCCTTGATCGCGCGCTCCATGCGCAGGAGCCCAATGCGATATTGGTTTTCCATCAACTCGCCGACCGAGCGCACCCGGCGGTTGCCGAGGTGGTCGATGTCGTCGATCTCGCCCTTGCCGTCGCGCAGATCGACCAGCGTACGGATCACCGCGATGATGTCCTCCTTGCGCAAAGTGCGCATGGTGTCTTCGGCGGTGAGATCGAGCCGCATGTTCATCTTCACGCGGCCGACCGCGGAGAGGTCGTAGCGTTCGCTGTCGAAGAACAACGAGTTGAACATGGTCTGCGCCGTGTCGATGGTCGGCGGCTCGCCGGGACGCATGACCCGATAGATGTCAAACAGCGCATCCTCGCGCGTCATGTTCTTGTCGATGGCGAGCGTATTGCGGATGTAGGCGCCGACATTGACGTGATCGACGTTGAGCAGCGGCAATTCCTTGTAGCCCTGCTCGTTCAGCGTCTTCAGCGTCTTCTCGGTGATCTCTTCGCCGGCTTCGGCGTAGATCTCGCCGGTCTTGGGATTGACGAGGTCCTCGGCGATGTAGTGGCCGATCAGCTCCTCATCGGTCAGCCGCAGCGCTTTGAGGCCCTTCTCGGCGAGCTGCCGCGCCTGACGCACGGTGAGCTTCTTGCCGGCCTCGAGCACGACTTTGCCCGTGTCCGCATCCACGAGATCGTTGATCGCCTTGTAGCCGCGCAGCCGATTGGCGTCGAACGGTACGCGCCAGCCGTCCTTGGTGCGCTTGTAGGGCACCTGCTTGTAGAAGGTGTTGAGGATCTCCTCGCCGGACATGCCGAGTGCATAGAGCAGGGACGTGACCGGGATTTTGCGCCGCCGGTCGACGCGCGCGTGAACGATGTCCTTGGCGTCGAACTCGATGTCGAGCCATGAGCCGCGATAGGGAATGATGCGCGCCGCGAACAAGAGCTTGCCCGAGGAGTGGGTTTTGCCCTTGTCGTGGTCGAAGAACACGCCGGGCGAGCGGTGCATCTGCGAGACGATCACCCGCTCGGTGCCGTTGACAACGAAGGTGCCGTTGTTGGTCATGAGCGGAATGTCGCCCATGTAGACATCCTGCTCCTTGATGTCCTTGACCGACTTGGCGCCGGTCTCCTCGTCGATATCGAACACGATCAGCCGCAGCGTGACCTTGAGCGGCGCGGCGTAGGTCATACCGCGCTGGCGGCACTCGTCGACGTCGTATTTCGGCCCTTCGAATTCGTACTTCACGAATTCGAGCATCGAGGTGTTGGAGAAGTCGGAAATCGGGAATACCGACTTGAACACGGCTTGCAGGCCCTCGTTGGGCCGGCCGCCTTGCGGCTCCACCACCAGGAGGAATTGGTCGTAGGACGCCTTCTGAACCTCAATGAGGTTCGGCATCTCCGCGACTTCCTCGATTTTTCCGAAAAACTTCCTTACGCGCTTCCGACCGATAAACGTCTGCGCCATTATGTCCTCTCGCTCAATCGATCCATCAGGCTCGAACCCAGGGGCGTGCCCACGGGTTGCAAGCCGTCGCCGCGGGCCGTTCGGCTCGCGGCATCGAGGCGATCAAGACGACTCTCCAGAAGGCCGCAATCCATCGCGACCGTCGGGACAGGCGTCGAACCACCCTATTTTCTGTGATTCGGCCAAGAAGTCCGAATCATCTCCTACGCCCGCCGCGGGCGGCATTGTTGGTGATTTCGCGACTACGCCGCCGAAATCACCGTTTTCCACAGTTTGGCCACTGGGTCCCCGGGGTCTCGCTCCGCTCGCCCGGGGACTTCGCTTAAGTAAGCACTACTTACTTAAGCTCAACCTTGGCGCCGACTTTTTCGAGGGTGGCCTTGATCTTGGCCGCCTCCTCCTTGTTGACGCCTTCCTTCACCGGCTTGGGAGCGCCTTCGACCAAGTCCTTGGCCTCCTTCAGGCCAAGCCCGGTGACGGCGCGCACTTCCTTGATCACCTCGATCTTCTTGTCGCCGACGGCCGCGAGCACGACCGTGAATTCGGTCTTCTCCTCGGCGGCGGCGGCCCCGGCACCTGCCGCAGGCGCGGCGGCGACGGCAACCGCCGCGGCAGCCGAAACGCCCCATTTCTCTTCCAGCAATTTGGCCAGTTCGGCCGCTTCCAGCACGGTAAGGCCGGAAAGGTCGTTCACCATTTTTTGCAGATCAGCCATGACTCTTGTCCTTCGGTTCGAACCTTCGAGTTGAGGCAGCTTTAGGCAGCCGCGCCCTCTCCGCTCTCGACAGCACTCTCGACAGCACTCTTGGCAGCATAGGCCGCAATGACGCGAGCGACCTTGGCGGCAGGGGCATTGACCACCTGCGCGATCTTGGTCGCAGGCGCCACGATGAGGCCGACGATCTTCGCCCGCAGCTCGTCGAGCGAGGGCAAGGCGGCAAGCGCCTTGACGCCGTTCGTGTCGAGCGCGGTCGTGCCCATCGCGCCGCCAAGGATCACGAAGCGCTCGTGGGTCTTGGCGAAATCGACCGCGACCTTCGGTGCCGCAACTGGATCGCCGGAATAGGCGATCAGTGTCGGCCCCTTGAGAAGCGGTGCGATCGAAGCGACGTCGCTGCCTTCAAGAGCGATCTTGGCGAGGCGGTTCTTCGCGACCTTCACGCTCGCGCCAGCTTGCTTCATCTGCCGACGCAGAGTCTGCATCTGGACGACCGTGAGGCCGGAATAGTGAGCGACGACGACGACCTTGGTAGCCTTGAACAGCTCTCCGAGGGTGCCGACGAGCTCGCTCTTTGCCGCGCGATCCAACTGAGCTCTCTCCGGTTGGCGGTTCCTTTGCCGGGAGCCGCCGGGTTGATGCCGGCCGTCCCGCCAAATCCCCCACCCTTCCCTCCCCCGCGTGCGGGGGAGGGAAGGGTGGGGGCAGCAAGACGACGTTTTCGAGCCTGCCCCCCGGCGCAGCTTTCGCTGTGCCGGGCCATCGAGGTTAGAACCGAAGGGCAACGTGCCCTTAGTCTTCACCCGTCTATGCAGGCTTTAAGGATTAAGCCGTTACCGGCGCCCGCAGTCTCGGACAGGACACGTTCCCAATTACCGCTAAGTTTCTGCTCCTCTTAGGCAATCCAAGCCGGATCAACGCTAAGAGAGGCCTCGCTTTCATGGTTTTTGAGGAACGCACAAAGGCGCGCCGACAAACCGGGCCGGCACGCCCTCGGCATTTATCTAGCGGCTTTCGGCGCTCTTGCCAAGTGCGTATATCACGCCGCGGCGGCGGGAGATTTAAATGACAAACGGCAAAAGCTTCTTCACCGACGGCGAGGCGTATGAGCGGCTGATGGGCCGTTTCACCCGTGCCGCCGGCGAGGTCTTCCTCGACTGGATGTCGGTGCCACCCGGTCTCTCCTGGGTCGACGTCGGCTGTGGCACCGGCGCTTTCACGCAACTCCTATTGGACCGCTGCGCCCCTCGCCACGTCAGCGCCATCGACCCCTCGGAGGAGCAGATCGCCTATGCCCGAACCACGGCCGTCGCGAAAAGCGTGGATTTCCAGGTTGGCGATGCGCAATCGCTGCCCTTCACCAACGGCCAGTTCGACGCCGGCGCGATGGCGCTGGTTATCACCTTCGTGCCCGATCCCAACAAAGCGGTCGCCGAACTCAAACGCGTGACCAAGCCCGGCGGCGGGCTCGGCACCTACATGTGGGATTTTTTCAACAAGGGATTTCCGCAGCATCTGCTCCGTGAAGCGCTCGAAAGGATGGGCGTGGAGGTGCCGTTCCAACCCGGACACGTCCATTCCCGTATGGCAAACATGGAAGGGTATTTCAGGTCCGCGGGATTAGCCGACGTTGCGACACGCGTGATCGAAGTCGATGTGACCTACGCGACTTTCGACGATTACTGGTCCGCGCAAACCGCACTCGCCAATTACATCGTGCAGCATATTCGCAAAATGCCGGCGGCCGACGCCGAGCGATTGAAAACCGATTTGCGCACGAGCCTGCCGAAGGACAAAAGCGGAGGCATCGCCTACAAGGCCAGGGCCAACGCGGTCAGAGGCCGCGTGCCCGGATGAGGGGCACGCGGTCCTCTTTTGTTAGTGCGATTGCTCTGAAGTGCCGAACACGCTCGCCGGCTCGACCTTTACGCCCGGCCCCATGGTCGAGGAGACGGCGACACGGTTGATGAAGTGACCCTTGGCGCCAGCCGGCCGCGATTTCTGCACCGCGTCGGCGAAGGCTCGGATGTTTTCGACCAGCTTTTCGGCGCTGAACGAGGCCTTGCCGACCCCGGCCTGCACGATGCCGGCCTTCTCGGCGCGGAACTCGACCGAACCGCCTTTGGCGCCCCTGACCGCATTGGCAATATCCATGGTCACGGTGCCTACTTTCGGGTTTGGCATCAGCCCGCGCGGGCCGAGCACTTTGCCGAGCCGGCCGACCAGCGGCATCAGATCGGGCGTGGCAACGACGCGGTCGAAATCAATGGCGCCGCCCTGCACCTTCTCCACCAAATCTTCGGCGCCGACGACATCGGCTCCGGCGGCCTTGGCCTCGTCGGCCTTGGCGCCACGGGCGAACACGGCGACCCGCACCGAGCGGCCGGAGCCGTTCGGCAGAGTGACGACGCCGCGCACCGCCTGATCGGAGTGGCGCGGATCGATGCCGAGATTCATCGCCACCTCGATGGTCTCGTCGAACTTCGCCTTGGCGCGCTCCTTGACCATCTTCACCGCTTCGATAAGCGGATAGAGCTTTTCGCGATCGACGCCTTCGCGTGCTACGCGCGTTCGTTTCCCCAGACTCATGATTTCACCTCCAGCCCCATGGAGCGGGCGGAACCTTCGACCATGCGCATGGCCGCGTCGATGGTGTCGCAGTTCAGATCCTTCATCTTCTGCTCGGCGATCTCGCGCACCTGCGCCTTCGTCACCGAGCCGGCAATATCGCGCCCCGGCGCTTTCGAGCCGCTTTCCAGATTGGCCGCCTTCTTGAGGAAGTGCGACACCGGCGGCGTGCGCAGCTCGAAGGAAAACGAGCGGTCGGCGTAAACCGTGATGGTGACGGGGATCGGCGCGCCCTTCTCAAGCTTCTGGGTCTGCGCGTTGAACGCCTTGCAGAACTCCATGATGTTGAGACCGCGCTGGCCGAGCGCCGGCCCGATCGGCGGCGACGGATTGGCCGCGCCGGCCGGCACCTGTAGCTTGATGTATCCAGTGATTTTCTTTGCCATTCTCTAACTCCCGTTAGTGGTGCGGATTTTGACGGCTGGCGACCGCCTCACCTCCCACGATTGCATTCTCGCCATCGTCATGCCCGGGCTTGACCGGGCATCATGCTGCCTCACCACTTCATGGATTGCCCGATCAAGTCGGGCAATGACGCAGTTATAATTTCTCCACCTGCCCGAACTCCAGCTCGACCGGCGTGGCGCGGCCGAAGATCGACACCGCCACTTTGAGCCGCGAACGGCCCTCGTCGACTTCCTCGACGGTGCCGTTGAACGAGGCGAACGGGCCGTCCGACACCCGCACCTGCTCGCCGACCTCGAAGGAAACCGAGGGCTTCGGCCGCTCGATGCCTTCCTGCACCTGATGGATGATGCGCTCCGCCTCGGCATCCGACAGCGGCATCGGCTTGTTGTCGGAGCCGAGGAAGCCCGTCACTTTCGGCGTGTTTTTGATCAGGTGGTAAGCGTCGTCGGTCAGTTCCATTTTCACCAGGACGTAGCCCGGGAAGAATTTGCGCTCGGCGTCGACTTTACGGCCGCGCCGCACCTCGACGACTTTCTCCTTGGGAACCAGGATTTCCTCGAACAGACTGCCAAGCCCGCGCTGCTTCGCCTGCTCACGGATCGAATCCGCGACCTTGTTCTCGAAGTTCGAGTAAGCGTGGACCGCGTACCACCGGCTGGTCATGTCATCAGTTCCGGGATGATGAATTCTGGTTGTTGAATAAAGCCGCTCAAGAGTTGATGCCGAGCAGAAAACCGACGCCGAGCCGCATGATCTGATCCGCCAGCAAGAAGAAAATAGACGCGACGAAGACCATCACGAACACCATCAAGGTGGTGACGGTGGTCTCCTTGCGCGTCGGCCAGGTGACTTTTTGCGCCTCGGCCCGCACTTCTTGCAGAAACTTGAAGGGACTGATCTTCGCCATTGCTCGTCTAAATAATCATTCCCCGCCCACCTTTAAGGAGCAGACCGGCACGGCGGACCCTTTGGGGAAATGTTCGTCGCGGAAGTCCGTTCACCGGGCCGCTGACGATGGCAAGCTTCCTACTGCCGGCCGCCCGCACCGTCAAGCTGGCAGGTATCAGAAATCAGGCGTCAGGGGACCGGGAACGGCTTTTCCTGATACCTGATGCCGGATTCCTGGCCCCTGGGATTGGCAGGAGTGGAGGGCCTGCCAGCGATGAACGATTCCAATGCCCTACGGCGGTGCGACAATCGCGAAAGCCCTTCGCGCGCGGCCTGATCCCGATCGGATTGTCGCACTTTTCCGTCGGTTTTCTTAGTCTGGCTCGGTCGAGGTCGGACGCGAGTCAAAGGAGGTGCAAACGATGCCTGGGTTTGAGCCTACGCAACCACCCGCGGCGCGCGCCGAGCAGCTTCACAATCATGCCGAGGTTCGCCACGGCCCAACCGGCACGATTGAACTGTTCTTTGAGCCCGATTTGACCCGGTTCTCAAGTGTCGAGCGGCGCCATGGATAATTGGGCGGCGAAAACAGCGATTGCTATGCGCGGCCATGTGCGGCTCGATCGCGCTGGACCCGGCCATGGCTGAACGCGTCGGCCGAGGATCGCTGACCGGCAGGTGGGAACCTCGGCCGGGAGGCTGCCCAAACATCCGCGGCGGGGTCACAATCGTGCGCGATCTTCCGGCCAAAAGCCGGCTTTGGCTAATGGGCTGGACCAAGACGATCGGCGGGGGCGAGTTCGTGTCGCTTCTGGTGGAGATCGCCGACAAAGACGGGAGGCCGGGCCGGTGATCTATTCTCTATTCCCTGGCGCGCGTTTGAACCTGTGGAGGCCCGTTTATGGCTGAGGCGCCTTCAACCCCGCGTGTGCGCGCTCATCGGGAGCGACGCCGTCATGGCGCTCATTGCGTGCGGATCCAGGTGGATAAGGATGCGATGAAAAGTCCGTCGGGGGAATTATGACGCCAGACACCCTACTCAAAGCGGACAAGTGGACAATTGCGGTCGAAGCTGGCATCGAGGGGAAAATACGTGTTCTGACAAGCGCTTGGGCGGAACCGGTGGTCATTCTGGCTGACCAGGTGCTTGAGGTCAAAATTCGGCAGGGGCAGGTGCATATCCTGCGCAAGCCGTGGGTCGAGGAGGCCGCCGACCATCCGCCAAGCGGCTTCGAAGGTGCGGAGAGTAACGCGTGACGGACGATGGCGACGGAATCGTCACGCGTGACGGGGACGACGCGCCGAAATGCGTCACGCGTGACGCGACCGGTGCGGCCCGAGTGAAAAAATACCGGACGCGCCGACGCAGGGGTATGCGCTGCTTCCTGGTGCGGCTCGACAACGCCGAGATCGAGGCGCTGGTGAAGGCCGGCTACCTCGAGACGCCGATCACCGGACCGACCGCGGTGCAGATCGCG
>JBEKGX010000007.1:0-161427 GCA_050012575.1 Xanthobacteraceae bacterium
CCGGACGTCACCGAAGGCTGGGTGCTGAGCTTCACCGAGGACGCGGCGGTGGCGCTCGCCGATCGGGCGGGTGAGGCGCTGGCGCGGCTGCGCGGACTCGCCGCGCATCCCGTCGTGCCGATCGCCGACGAGACGGAGCGGGCGCGACTTTCGGCGCTATGTGCGGAGTTGTTCGAAGAAGGCAGCCTCGGGCGCGAAGGCTACCGGGTGGCCATGCGCGGCTTGTTGTCGCTGATCGCCGTCGGCGTGGCACGCCTTGCGGCAAGCCGTGCGCGCACCGGCAGCGTCACCTTGCAGCCCGCCGACGCCACCGTTGCGCAATTGCGCGCGTTGGTCGACGAATTCTTCCACAGCGAGCATCAGCTCGGCTTCTACGCCGAGAAACTCAGCATGACCGTCGATCGGCTCAACGATCACGTCAAGCGCGCAACCGGCGTCACCGCCGGCCATCTGATCCGCCAGCGCGTGCTGACCGAAGCCAAGCGCCAGCTCGTTTTCACCACGCAGCCGATCCAGGACATCGCGCAGGAGCTGGCGTTTTCCGATCCCTCGCACTTTGCCCGGTTCTTCCGCAAGCATACCGGCACGACGCCGCACGAGTTTCGCGATCAGCGGGGAGGGTGAGTATGTAGCCCGGATGGAGCGCAGCGACATCCGGGAGCGGCGTTTCGGCCGCTAGATCGTTCCCGGGTTTCGCTCCGCTTAACCCGGGCTAGGTGTTCAACAAGAAGCCGAGCACAGTGTCTGCGTAGACTCCCGGCTGCTCCATATTGGCGATGTGCGCGGTCTCGAGCACGGCGAGCCGGGCATCGGGCATGTGCTGGGCAATGAACTCGCCGGCTTCCAGGGTCGTCGCCGGATCGTGCCGGCCGGCAATCACCAGAGTGGGCGCGCCGATCTGCGCCAACAGCGGGCGATGGTCCATGTCGCGGATCGCCTCGCCGCAGGCGACGTAGCCGTCGACGCTCGTGGCCAGGAACATTGCGCGGATGCGCGCCATCGTTTGCGGCGAGCGGTCGCGGAACGCGTTGGTGAACCAGCGCTCCATGCTGGCGTCGACGATTCCGGCCAGGCCTTTTTCGCGCACGAGCTTGATGCGGCCGTTCCACATGGTCTTGTCGGCAAAGAAGCATGAGGTGTTGGAGAGGATGAGCTTGTCGATGCGGCGCGGTGCATGCGCGCCGAGCCATTGGCCGACCATGCCGCCCATCGACAGCCCGCACCAATTGACTGTCTCGATGCCGAGACCGTCGAGGATGGCCAGCGCGTCGCGGCCGAGCCGCTCCATCGTACAGGGACCTTTCGGCGTGTCCGATTGGCCGTGGCCGCGGCGGTCGTAGCGCACCAGCCGGAAGTGGCGCGTGAACGGTGCGACTTGCTCGTCCCACATATGCAGGTCGGTGCCGAGCGAGTTCGACAGCATCAGCACGGGAGCGCCTTCCGGCCCTTCGACCTCCACATGAATGGCGCAGCCGTCGGCGTTGATCTTCGGCATAGAGCAGCTCCCGCGCTATTCTAGCCGCCGCGCGCGCCGCGCCAATCCCGTATGCGCAGAGCAACGGCCTTCCCATACGCCCCCCGAGGCGGTAAGCGATATGACGTTATGTTCGAGCGGTGCCGACAGGAGTGACGTGCGATGGCCATGACAATGAACGGCGAGTATCAGCTCGCGGTCCCGCGGGAGACGGTGTGGGAAAAACTCAACGATGCCGAGACGCTCAAAGCCTGCATTCCCGGCTGCGAGCAACTCGACAAATTGTCGGACACCGAAATGCAGGCGGTCGCGGTCGTGAAGATCGGGCCGGTGAAGGCAAAATTCAAAGGCAAGGTGACGCTATCCGATCTCGATCCGCCGAATGGCTACAAGATTTCCGGTCAGGGCGATGGCGGGATCGCAGGCTTCGCGCAAGGCGGCGCCACGGTGAAGCTGGCGCCGAAAGACGGCGGCACGCTCTTGACCTATGCGGTGGAGGCGCAGATCGGCGGCAAGCTCGCGCAACTTGGCCAACGCCTGGTCAACGGCGCAGCGAAGAAGCTGGCCGACGACTTTTTTAAGAATTTTGCGGCCGCAGTCGGCAAATCGAGCGCCTGACAGTGGTGGTCCGCCCAACCGGTCGCGCGGTATTTTCTTGACCGGCGACTAGGCCGCGGTTCAGACTAATACCAGTTCCAAGGTTGAAAACCGGCGGAATCGTCGCGTTTTTGCCCTTGGAGGCAGCAAACGGCCGCGAGCCGTCCTGCAAAAACGACGTTTTTGGGGAACCCGAGGAGGCGCTTATGGCAGCCGTTTCCCTCAAAGTGAACGGCAAATCCGTCACCGCCGATGTCGATCCGCGCACGCTCCTGGTGCAGCTGCTGCGCGAAAATCTGCGGCTTACCGGCACCCATGTGGGCTGCGACACCTCGCAATGCGGGGCGTGCGTCGTTTTGGTCAACGGCAAAGCGGTGAAATCCTGCACCGTGCTCGCCTTGCAGCTCGAAGGCGCCGACGTGCTCTCGATCGAAGGCTTGGCGGCGCCGGACGGGCCGCTGCACCCGATGCAGGAAGCCTTCCGCGAGAACCACGGGCTGCAATGCGGCTATTGCACGCCCGGGATGATCTTGACCGCCGTCGATTTGGTGCGCCGCAAGGGTCACAACCTTGACGACAAAACGATCCGCGAAGAGCTGGAAGGTAATATCTGTCGTTGCACCGGCTATCACAACATCGTCAAGGCCATCGCCGCAGGCGCGCGCGCCATGGAAGCTGGCGGCGCCGCCAAAGCCGCCGAATAGCCGCCCAACACGGAGTTCGCTTCATTCAAAAATAAACGCCGGAGGAAACCGCTATGAGTGCGACCGGGATCGGCGCCGCGGTGCGTCGCAAGGAAGATCACCGCTTTATCACCGGCAAGGGCCATTACACCGACGACATCAACCGGCCCGGCCAGGCTTACGCCTATTTCGTCCGCTCGCCGCATGCGCATGCGACGATCAAATTGATCGAAACCAAGGCCGCGTCGCGCATGCCGGGCGTGGCCGCGATCTTTACCGGCGCCGACCTCGCCGCCGCCAAGATCAGCGGACATATTTGCGGCTGGACGGTCACCGGCAGCGACGGTAAGCCGATGAAGGCCGCGCCCGGCCCGGCGCTCGCCCACGAGAAGGTGCGCTACGTCGGCGACGAAGTCGCTGTCGTCATCGCCGATACATACGTGCAGGCGAAGGACGCCGGGGAAAAAATCGTCGTCGATTACGGCGTACTGCCGGCGGTGATCGATCCCAAAGCGGCGGCGAAGCCCGGCGCGCCGCAAATCCACGAAATTGCGCCGAACAACACGGTCTACAACTGGCAGCTTGGTGACAAGGCCGCGACCGACGCCGCTTTCGCCGCCGCCGCGCACGTCACCAAGATCGATATCGTCAACAATCGCGTCGTTCCCGTCGCAATCGAGCCGCGCGCCGCGGTCGGCGAATATGATTCCGGCTCGGATTCCTTCACGCTCTACACCACAAGCCAGAACCCGCATGCGGCGCGGCTCGTACTCGCCGCCTTCGCTGGCATCGCGCCCGAGAACAAGCTGCGCGTGATTGCGCCGGATGTCGGCGGTGGCTTTGGTTCGAAGATCTACATCTACGCCGAAGAGACGGTGTGCATTTGGGCCGCGAAAAAAGTCGGCCGCCCAGTGAAGTGGACCGCCGAGCGCAGCGAGTCATTCCTCGTCGATGCGCATGGCCGCGACCATGTCACTCATGCCGAACTGGCGCTCGATGCGAGTGGCAAGATCACCGGCTTGCGCGCTCACACGATCGCCAATCTCGGGGCGTATCCGTCCTTGTTCTGGTCGTGCGTGCCGACATATCTCTACGCGCTGCTGCTCTCAGGGCAGTACAACATCCCGCAAATCTATTGCGCGGTCGACGCGGTCTACACCAACACCGCTCCGGTTGATGCAGTGCGCGGCGCCGGGCGTCCGGAAGCGACGTTCGTCGTCGAGCGCCTGGTCGAGCTCACCGCTCGCCAGACGGGCCGCGATCCGGTGGCGTTCCGCCGCGCCAATTTCGTCAAATCGTTTCCGCATCAGACGCCGGTTATCGTTTGCTATGACGCGGGCGATTACAGCGCGAGCCTCGACAAGGCGCTGGAACTTGCCGACTACAAGGGCTTTGCCAAGCGCAAACGCGACGCGGCGCGCAACGGCAAGCTGCGCGGCATCGGCTTCTCGACCTATATCGAGGCCTGCGGTCTCGCGCCCTCGGCAGCCGTCGGCTCACTCGGCTCGGCCGTCGGTTTGTGGGAATCCGCCGAGGTACGGGTCAACCCAACCGGCTCGGTCGAAGTCCTCTCCGGCAGCCACTCCCACGGCCAGGGCCACGAAACGACATTCGCGCAGGTCGTTTCCGACCGTCTCGGCATTCCGATCGAAAGCGTTTCGATTGTGCACGGCGATACCGACAAGGTGCAGTTTGGCATGGGCACCTACGGTTCACGCTCGGGCGCGGTCGGCATGTCGGCGCTCATGAAGGCGCTCGATAAGGTGGAGGCCAAGGCCAAGAAAGTAGCGGCGCATCTGCTCGAAGCCGCCGAAGCCGACATCGAGTTCAAGGACGGCAAGTTCAGCGTCGCCGGCACCGACAAGTCGGTGCCGTGGGGAGGCGTGGCGCTCAACGCTTACGTCGCGCACAAATTCAACGGCCAGGAGCTCGAGCCCGGGCTGAAGGAGGGCGCGTTCTGGGACCCGACCAATTTCACCTTCCCTGCCGGCTGCCACATCTGCGAAGTCGAAGTTGATCCGGAGACCGGCAACACCGAGATCGTCGCCTGGACCGCCGTGGATGACTTCGGCGTTGTTATCAATCCGATGATCGTCGAGGGCCAGGTCCACGGCGGCGTCGCCCACGGTATCGGCCAGGCGCTGTACGAGGGCGCGATCTATAACAAGGACGGCCAGCTCGTCACCGGCTCGCTCATGGACTACTGCATGCCGCGCGCCGATCACCTGCCGCCGATGACAGTGGCGATGACGGTCACCAAGTGCCCGTCCAACCCGCTCGGCATCAAGGGTTGCGGCGAGGCCGGCGCGATCGCCTCGCCGGCCGCCGTCATCAACGCCATCACCGATGCGATCGGTACCGAAGCCATCGCCATGCCCGCGACGCCATCCGCGGTATGGGCGGCGTTGCAGAAATCGGGCCGGTCGTTGCCCCACGCGGCATGACCTGAAGAGATAACGGAGAACGAAGATGTACAATTTCACCTTCCATCGTCCGGAAACGCTGCGACAGGCGGTGAACCTGCTCAGCAAGAACGCGGATGCCAAGCTGCTCGCGGGCGGTCATACGCTGTTGCCGACGATGAAGCTGCGTCTGGCCAGCCCGCCGGTTTTGATCGATCTGTCGCGCGTCGAGGGGTTGGCCGGTATCGAGCTGAAGGGCCGCGCGCTCACCATCGGGGCGATGACGCGCCATAACGACGTGCACACATCGCCGGTGGTGCAGCAGTCGTTGCCGGTCATCGCCAAGCTCGCCGGCATGATCGGCGATCCGGCGGTGCGCCACATGGGCACGATCGGCGGGTCGGTCGCCAACAACGATCCGACCGCCGACTACCCGGCCGCCTGCCTTGGGCTCGGCGCCACCATCATCACCAACAAGCGCCGCATCAAGGCTGACGATTTCTTTACCGGCATGTTCTCGACGCCGCTGGAGCCTGCGGAAATCATCACCAAGGTGAGCTTCCCCATTCCGAACAAGGCGGCCTACCAGAAATTCCGCAATCAGGCTTCGCGCTATGCGCTGGTCGGCGTGTTCGTCGCCAAGCGCGGTAGCGAAATCCGCGTCACTGTCACCGGCGCCGGCGCCAACGGCGTGTTCCGCGTTACTGCCTTCGAAGAGGCGTTGAAGAAGCGCTTTTCGCCGAAATCGCTCGAAGGGCTGACGGTCTCCGCCGACGGCCTCAACGGCGATATTCACGGCAGCGCCGAATACCGCGCGCACCTGATCGGCGTACTCGCCCGCCGCGCGGTCGCCGAGGCGGTGGGCAAGTAAAATCCGACGGGAACAGGCGCGGATTTGTCAATCGTCATGCCCGCCCTTGTGCTGGGCATACACATCTTTACTTCCCGAGGAAAGCAAGACGTGGATGGCCGGGACAAGCCGGCCATGACGGTTTAGATTGAGCCTTATGAATAAAACTTCACCGCGTCCGCTGCCGGTTTCGATCGACGCCACCGTGGCGTTGCTCGCCGAAGCCGATTATTTGGCCGACCGCTCGCTCGGCACCGTGCTCTATCTGGCGCTAAAGATGGGCCGGCCGCTGTTCCTCGAAGGCGAGGCCGGCGTCGGCAAGACCGAGATCGCCAAGGTGCTGTCCACGACGCTCGGCCGGCGTCTGATCCGCCTGCAATGCTATGAGGGACTGGACGTCGGCGCCGCGGTTTATGAATGGAACTATGCGGCGCAGATGATCGCCATCCGCGTCGCCGAGGCCGAGGGCGAGCACGATCGCGCGCGGCTCGAGCGCGACGTGTTCTCCGAGCGCTTCCTGATCAGGCGTCCGCTGCTGCAAGCGCTCGAGCCTGACACGGCCGGCGCGCCGGTCCTGCTGATCGACGAAATCGATCGTACCGACGAGGCGTTCGAGGCGTTCTTGCTCGAGGTGCTGGGCGATTTTCAGGTCACGATTCCGGAAATGGGCACAGTGAAGGCGGCGCAGCCGCCGGTCGTGGTCATCACCTCGAACCGCACGCGCGAGGTGCATGACGCGCTCAAGCGCCGCTGCCTTTATCACTGGGTCGGCTATCCGAACGCCGAGCGCGAGCTTTCCATCGTGCGCACCAAGGTGCCGGGGGTTGGCAAGAAGCTTTCCGAGCAGGTGGTGGCGTTCGTGCAGGCGCTGCGCAAGCAGGATCTGTTCAAGTCGCCGGGCGTCTCCGAGACGCTCGATTGGGCCGGCGCACTGACAGAGCTCGACGTGGTCGCGCTCGACCCGGCGACCGTCTCCGATACGCTCGGCGTGCTGCTGAAATACCAGGACGACATCGCCCGGCTTGAGGGCAGCAAGGTCAAGGAGCTGCTCGACGAGGTGAAGTCGGAGCTGCGGGCGGCGGAGTGACAATGAGCGAGCCCGCGGCGCGCTCCGACGGCCGCCTTGCGGAAAACATCCTCTACTTCGCCCGCGCGCTGCGCGCGGCGGGCATTCCGGTCGGGCCCGGCGCCGTGCTCGATGCGCTCGAAGCGGTCAAGGCCGCCGGCGTCGGCGCGCGCGAGGATTTTTATTGGACGCTGCATGCGGTGTTCGTGAAACGGCACGAGCACTCGATCCTGTTCGATCAGGCGTTCCGCATCTTCTTCCGCAGGCGCGGCTATATCGATCAACTGCTGGCGATGATGCTGCCGTCGGCGCCGGGCGCGCCGCGTCCGCCGGAGGCCGGCGCCACGCGCATACACGAAGCGCTGTTCTCCGGCCTCGACGACAAGCTCAAACAGGAACGCGAAATCGAGCTCGACGCACGAATGACGGTGTCCGACCGCGAGGTGCTGCAACGAAAAGACTTCGCGCAGATGACGAACGCCGAGATCGCCGCCGCCAAGGACGCGATGAAGCGGCTCGTCCTGCCGCTCGCCGAAGTCCGCACGCGCCGGCTCAAGCCGGATCCGCGCGGGCGTTTGATCGACATCCGCCGCACCTTGCGCGCGAGTATGAAGGGCGGCGGCGATTTCATCGATCTGCGCTTCGTCGGGCCGAAGTCAAAGCCGCCGCCGGTGGTTGCGTTACTCGACATATCCGGCTCGATGAGCCAGTACAGCCGCATCTTCCTGCATTTCATGCACGCGCTGACGGAAACGCGAAAGCGCGTGAGCACGTTTCTGTTCGGCACGCGGCTGACCAACGTCACGCGCGCGTTGCGCGAACGCGACCCCGACGACGCGCTTGCCGCCTGCTCGGCGAGCGTGCCCGACTGGTCGGGCGGGACGCGCATTGCGTCGTCGTTGCACGCCTTCAACAAATTGTGGGCGCGGCGCGTACTCACCCAGGGCGCGATCGTGCTTCTCATCACCGACGGGCTCGAGCGCGACGCCGACGATACGCTCGCTTTTGAGATCGACCGGCTGCATCGCTCGTGCCGGCGGCTCATTTGGCTCAATCCGCTGCTGCGCTTCGAAGGCTTCGAGGCGCGTGCGCGCGGCATCAAGACCATGTTGCCGCATGTCGACGAATTCCGGCCGATTCACAATCTAGAGTCGATGGCGGCGCTGGTGGCGGCGTTCCAGGGCGTCGACCGCCGCGTCGGCGACCCCAAAGCGTGGATGCAGAACGTCGCCTGACGGATTATATTTGTAAGCATATAGCGGTTAGCGGAGGCCGACATGCTCTCGACGGATAACGATATTCTCAAAGCCGCCGAGGACTGGCGCAATCAGGGCCGTGCGGTGGCGCTAGCGACCGTGGTCGAGACCTGGGGCTCGGCGCCGCGGCCGGTCGGCTCAAACCTCGTCATCGACCAGGAGGGAAATTTCCTCGGCTCGGTTTCCGGCGGTTGCGTCGAAGGCGCCGTGGTCACCGAAGCGCTCGACGTCATCGCCTCGGGCAAACCGAAGATGCTGGAATTCGGTGTAGCCGACGAGACCGCCTGGAAGGTCGGACTTTCCTGCGGCGGCACCATCCGGGTGTTTGTCGAAAAGGTGGAATAGGGCTCCGAAACGCCGATGCGGCTCGACCTCCTCACCGCCTTGAACGCCGAACGCGCCGCGCGCCGCGCCGCCATTGTCGTGACCAGCGTGGCGAGCGGCAAGCAACGCCTCGTCAAGGCCGCCGATATTGCCAGGGATCCGCTCAAGGCCGCGCTTGCCGGGCGCCTGCGCAGCGGCAGCAGCGGCATGGAGGAGACGGCGGAAGGGCGCGTCTTCCTCACCGTCTACGTGCCGGCGCCGCAACTCGTCGTCACCGGCGCGGTGCATATCAGCCAGGCGCTGGCGCCGATCGCCAAACTTCTCGGCTATTACGTGACCATCGTCGACCCGCGCACCGCGTTCGCTTCTGCCGAGCGCTTCCCGGACGTGAAGGTGATCGCCGAATGGCCGGACCAGGCGCTGCCGCCGCTCGGCATCGACCGTTACACCGCCTTCGTCGCGCTCACCCACGACCCGAAGATCGACGATCCCGCGCTCATGCATGCGCTCGCGCGCGATTGTTTCTATATCGGCGCGCTCGGATCGCGGAAGACACACGCGCGCCGCGTGGAACGGCTCAAACAACAGGGCTTGGGCGAGGTCGACGTTTCCCGCATCCACGCGCCGATCGGACTCGACATCGGCGCCATCTCGCCGGCGGAGATCGCGGTCGCCATCATGGCGCAGATCACCGAACGGCTGCGCGAGGAGCCGCAGGCCGACCTCCCGCTGGTCAAGGTGGTCTCATGAAGTTCGGAGCGGTCGCGCCAAAGGAAGCCATCGGCGCCACCGCGGTGCACACGATCCGCCAGGGCGAGCTGGTGCTCAAGAAGGGCACGCTCATTGGCCCGGTCGAGGCGGCGGCACTAGAAGCCGCCGGCCTCGGGCACGTCGTCGTCGCGCGGCTCGAACCGGGCGACGTGTCCGAAGACATGGCGGCGGCCGAGATCGCATCCGCAATCGCCGGGGAAAGCGTACATACCGATCGCGCCTTCACCGGCCGCTCCAATCTGTTCGCGCAGGCGGCGGGCGTGCTGGTGGTGGAGAAGGATGCGATCGACCGCCTCAACCGCATCGACGAAGCGATCACCGTGGCGACGTTGCCCGCGTACAAGTCGGTGGTCGCCGGCGAGATGATCGCGACAGTGAAGATTATTCCGTTCGCGGTGGCCGCCGCCGCCCGCGATCTGGCGCTGGCAGCGGCGCCGCAGCCACTCGTCCGTATCGCGCCCTATCGGGTGCGCAAGGTCGGCGTGGTGTCGACGCTCTTGCCGGGCCTGTCGCCAAAAGTCATCGACAAGACCCTGAAAATCACCACCGAGCGGCTTTCCCCCGCCAACGCCACGATCATCGCCGAACGCCGCGTGCCGCATGAGCGCGCGGCGCTGGCGCGCGCTCTCGGCGAAGTGCTCAAGCAGGGCGCCGAGCTCGTCATTGTCTTCGGCGCCTCGGCGATCGCCGATCGGCGCGACGTGATCCCGGCGGCGCTGGAGGCGATCGGCGGCCGCATCGACCATTTCGGCATGCCGGTCGATCCCGGCAACCTGCTGCTAATCGGCACCGCCGCCGGGCACCCGGTGCTCGGCGCGCCCGGCTGCGCCCGTAGTCCGAAGGAGAACGGCTTCGATTGGGTACTGATGCGGCTCCTTGCCGGGTTGCCGGTGCCGCGCGAGGACATCACCGGCATGGGTGTCGGCGGCCTGCTCATGGAAATCGTGACGCGGCCGCAGCCGCGCGAAGAGCCGGTGCAGCCCGCCCGCAATATCGCCGCGCTCGTGCTTGCCGCCGGGCGCTCAAGCCGCATGGGCGGCTCGAACAAGCTTTTGGCCGAGATCAGCGGCCGGCCGCTCGTTCGCATCGTCGTCGAGCAGGCGCTCGCCTCGCGCGCGCGGCCGGTGATCGTGGTCACCGGCCATCAGCGCGAGCGCGTGGAAGGCGCGCTCTCCGGCCTGCCGGTGCAGTTCGTCCATAACCAGGACTTCGCCGACGGTCTCGGCAGCTCGCTTCGCGCTGGCATCGCCGCGCTGCCGGCGCGAGCGGATGGCGTCATCGTCTGCCTCGGCGACATGCCGCAAGTCGACGCCGCCATTATCGACCGCCTGGTGGGCGCGATCGATCCCGATAAGGGGGCGCTGATCGCCGTGCCGACGATCGACGGCAAGCGCGGCAATCCGGTCGTGTGGTCGCGCCGGTTTTTCCACGAGCTGATGGCTGTCGAAGGCGACATCGGCGCGCGCCACCTGATCGGCCACTACAGCGAGGCCGTAATCGAGGTGCCGCTGACCGGCACCGCGGCGCTGACCGACATCGACACGCCGGAAGCGCTCGAGGCGGTCCGGGCGGAGCTGGAAGGGACCTAGCAGAAGCACACAGAAATTCGGCCTTGTGGGCCGATTCACCAACTGGCAACCCTTCCCCGCTAGCGTCGGCGCGTGTCCCTGGGGAGGGGCCTCCATGATCTGGTTCGCGCGGAATTCCGCAATCGCCGCTGTGACGGGGTGCATCCTGATCGCCGTGATCGGCACCGCCCATGCGGCGGGCGCGTTCGCCGTCGGCACCTGCGGCGCCTACGGCTATGGCTACGACTTTCGCAAGCTCACGGACGCCCGCGCCGCGGCGATGAAGCATTGCGCGGGCGCTACCTGCAAGGTGGTCGGCGCCATCAGGCGCGGCTGCGCCGCCTTCGCCATCGACGCCAAGCAGCCCTGCGGCTCCTTCGGCTGGGCCGTCAATTCGCATCTCGGCAAGGCGGAGAACGCCTCGTTGCGCCGCTGCTATGAATTCGGCGGCCACGATTGCGTGGTGCGCGCCTGGGCCTGCGACGAAAAAGGCTAAAGGCGCTCGCGGCCGGTACTGACTGCCTCAATACCGCGTGTTGAAGCCAAGCCGCACATACGGGCCGGCGCGGCGGAAGGATTCGATCGCCCAGCCGCCGGCCGCCGACCATTCGAGCGCGTCGACGCGGAAGCCGGTCACATGGGCGCCGAACCGTATTTGCTGATAGTCGACGCACCAGATGGCCTGGGTTTCAGGACCGATAAAGAAGGGCTCGGACGATCGCTAGCCGATGGCGGTGCGCGCCGATCCGACAAGGCCGATCGAAGCGATGGAGCCGTCGAAGGCGATCACGGTCGCCGGATCCGGCCGGTACCAGATGTCGGCCGCGATTTGGCCGCCGGCGTAAGCCCCGCGCAAGAGGCTGCCCGGATCGTAGGGCATGAGCCGATAATCCTGGATTATGGGACCGGCATAGAGGCCGTCGCGCGTCATTCGCCAGCCGGGCAAAGCGGATGCGGACACCATGTTGCCGTCCACATCCATGCGCAGTCCGCTTAAGGGATAAATGTACTGGCCGCCGGCGAGCAGGAGCTTGAGCGTGAAGCCCGGTATTAGGTAGCAAACTCACCTACTAGGTGAGTTTGCTACCTAATACCGGTGAAGCCGCTTTGATCAAGACCTGCGGGTGACCACAACAATCCGCCGTTGGCGAATGCGCCGTCGCGCCATAGATCGGTGCCGGCGAACAAAAGGAAAGAAGGGTTGTCCGGCCCGACGGTCCCAGCCCGCGCCGCAACGGTGCAAAAAGCCGCTATCGTGGCGATGACGGTCGCCCCGAAACCCCACAACCCACGCACTAAGGCCCGCCCCCCCACGGTGTGCCTCAATAACCGCCGCCTTATTCGAATACCGGCGCGCTTAATTTTAGTCGAGCGCCCACTGCCACGTCTGGTTGCAGGATGCGCCAAAAGTTCGGGTGGGGCTGCCTTGCGAAATCGGGGGATAGGTGAACGCGCCACTGCGCGATATATGTCGGGTTTGACGATCCGGGTCCGCGCCATGACTACCGACTTTACAACCGGTTTTCCCGCGGCTCGACCGGCCGGCGTGTCACGCCAGCGGCTGGCGATCGGCTTTCTCAATTGGGCTCATGCGCTCGATCACTTCGTCATCCTGATCTATCCGATGGTGGTGATCGAGCTTGAAGTGACCTATGGCCGCTCCTATTCGCAGCTCATCGCGCTTGCGACTGCTTCCTTTATCGCGTTCGGGCTGTTCTCGCTGCCCGCGGGCTGGCTCGCCGACCGCTGGAGCCGCCGCAACATGATGGTGGCGTTCTATGTCGGTTGCGGGGCCTCGCTTGTCGGCGCGGCATTCGCGCCTTCGCTCACGGCGCTCACCGTTGCGTTGTTTGCGCTCGGCGTGTTCGCGGCGATCTATCATCCGGTGGGAACGGCGATGGTCATCGAAACCGCCACGCAGCGCGGCCGCACGCTGGCGTTCAACGGCGTCTGCGGCAACCTTGGCGTCTCGCTTGCGGCCGGCACGACGGCGGTCCTGACCGCAGCTTTATCCTGGCGCGGCGCCTTCCTGGTGCCGGGCCTGATCTGCATCGCCACCGGCGCCGCCTACCTTTGGCTCGTTCCCGACGAAGCGCGGCACAAGAGCGCGCGCAGTTCGGCGCCCGACGTACCGCTTTCCCGATCGACCGCGGCCATCATCTTCGGGCTTTTCGTCGTGGTCGCGCTCTCGGCGGGGCTGGTGTTCAACACGCTGTCGGTTGCGCTGCCGAAGATCGTCGACGAGCGCGTCGGCCGCGGCATCTCGCTGCTCGAGATCGGCGGCCTGACGACGGCGGTCTTCATCTGCGGCGCGATCGCGCAACTCGCGATCGGCCGCCTGGTCGAATACTTCCGGCTGCACGTCCTGTTCGCAACGCTCGCCGTCATGCAATTCGCCGGCGTTTTGTGGACCGCCTATGCCACGGGCGTCATGGTGCTGTTCGCGCTCGCCTTCACCATGGCGGCCATCTACGGGCAAATCACGGTGAACGATCTTATCATCGCGCGCTACACCGCCGATGCGTGGCGCGGGCGCGTTTACGCGGTGCGCTATTTCCTCACCTTCATAGTGTCGGGCGTGGCGGTGTCGATGATCGCGTTGTTGTATCGCCGCGGCGGCTTCGCCCTGGTGCTGGGCACCACCGCGGTGATCGCGCTCGGCTTCCTGCTGGCGGTCATGGCGATCGCCTACATCGCTAGCGGCGTGGAAAAGGCGCGCCTGCCGCAGCCCGTGCCGGCGGAATAATCGCCTAAACCGATGCCGGGTGGCGCGCCGCGAGCGCCATGCCGATCAGCGCCGCACCGCCGAACACCATATTGATGCCGACCAAGAGGCCGAGCGCCCAGACCGCCGTTCCCGGCAGTCCGGCGAAAATGATGCCGGCGAGGATCAGGTCGATGATGCCGCTTATCAGCATCCAGCCCCAGCGTCCGCTGAGCTGATTGCGGTGCTCGATGGCGTACATGATCGAAGCGATACCCTCGACCACGAAGAACGCGATCAGCACCAGCGTCAGCGACAACGTCCCGGTGAGCGGCCAGAGCAGCAGCACGATTCCGGCGGCGATGCCGATGAGCGCGGAGAGCAGCGCCCACCAGAAACCGGGCGCATGCCGCGCCCAAAACGTGGTGATCAAGCCGACGATGCCGCTCACAAGGAATATCCAGCCGATGATGATGGTGAAGGCGAGCGTGGCTATCGGCGGCAGCAAGATCGCGGCCAGCCCGAGAATGATCAGAATGATGCCCTCGGCGAGAAACAGGCCCCAGTGGGCGTGGATCGCGCTGGCAAACGCGCGACCGATCTGCTCGGCATCGGTCCGTTGCGGCATCGTCATGGTTCACTCCCTTAAAATCGGGTCGACCGTCGCTGGAAATCCGCGGGGACCACCTTTAAATCCGCTGTCGCGGATAGTTGCATAAAAGCCGGGCCTTGCATAATCCCAAAGGGCGCCTATTTAAATAACAGTGACGTTGACGCCTTCGGGCTCCGTTACTGGACGGCCACGATTACGATGGGTGACGCCGGATGTACGCGCACCTTGTCGTTCGTGGCCGTTAGCATTTTTGGCGCCGCACCCTGCGTCTCGCAAATCGGCACATTTGGTGTCATAAGCCTGTAATCGTCCGCCGTCATGAGATTGCAATAATCGAGCAAATACGCAGGGGACGCTATGGCGGAAGTGCCCATCGATTTCAGCCTCCTGGCCGGTGCCGGTGCTCCGGTGCGTACCTACAAGGCCGGCGATGTCATTTTCAGCCAGGGCGACGCCGCGGAGGAGTTGTTCGTGATCCAGAGCGGACACGTAGAGATCCGGCTCGGCAATCGGCTTTTGGATACACTGCCGGAGCGCAGCATTTTCGGCGAGATGGCGCTGATCGACGGCGCGCCCCGCAGCGCCACGGCGATCGCGGTGACCGACGTGAAACTCGTCCCCGTCGGCGAGAAGCAGTTCCTGTTAATGGTGAGCCGCACGCCGTACTTTGCGCTCAACGTGATGCGCGCTTTGGCGCGGCGTCTGCGCGCGACCAACAGCGTGCTTTAGCTCGCTTCCTTCAATCGCTCGATCAACGCCATCGCCGCTCCGGGCGCGCGTATCTTGCCTTCATGAATGACGTAGGCGAAGACGTCGCGCGGCGCGATTTTCGTGCGCGCGGGCGGCGGCTCGACGCGCGGCAGGTCCTGCGGTTCTTGACCCTGGGCCCAGCTTCGCAATCGGGCAGCCCAGGCGTCGAGTTCCTTCGGCGGGTAGGCAGTCGGGATCGTGTCTTTTCCTCCTTGCAGCCGCGCGTAGATGAAATCGCCGGTCGCGTCGGCAAGCGACGGATAGGTAGCGTGGTCGGTGAATACGATCGGCGTGCCGAAGCCGCGCACAAGCGCCACGAATTCCGGCGTGCGGAAACTTGCATGCCGCACTTCCACGACGTGACGAAGAGATTTGCCACCGGACCTCGCCAGCAACAGTTCGAGGAATTTGCCGAAATCGGCGGCGTCGAATTTCTTGGTCGGCGCGAACTGCCAGAGCAGCGGCCCGAGCCGCTCGCCAAGCTCGAGAACGCCGGAATTGAGGAAGCGCTTGATGGAGTCGCCGGCCTCGGCAAGCACCCGCCGGTTGGTGGCGAAACGCGGCCCCTTGATGGAAAACACAAAACCGTTAGGTACCGCGGCCGCCCATTTGCGGAACGTCTCCGGCTTCTGCGAGCCGTAGAAGGTCGAATTGATCTCGATCGAGGTGAGGCGGCTCGCCGCATAGGTGAGTTCCTTCGCCTGGGCGAGACCCTTGGGATAGAACACGCCGCGCCACGGCTCGTAATTCCAGCCGCCGATGCCGACGCGGATGTCACCGGAAGCGGCCGTCATATCGCCGTCATGCGCCTGCGTCATACTAACTCCCACTACCGGCGGAGGAATTCGACCACGCCGGCCGCGGCCACGATGACCCGGTGACGCCGGACGAACGCGCACCGACTATTCGTGGTCGTTTCTTCGCCCTGTCAAGTTGTCCCAAAGCGTTGTCCCAACACCATGAAGGCCCGGTTAAACCCGGGCCTTCCGTATTTTCCGGCAAAGACCCTTGATGGCGTGGGCGCGGCGCGCCTGCTATGAAGCCCGCCCCGTCGGCCGCCGCCCTTTTTGGCGAGCACCGGCGCGGGGACTGAAAGGACGTTGATTTGGTTGCGGTCGGCGCTGCCACTTTGCCGGAACGACGCTACGCGCTCACGATCATCGCCACGATCCTCGTTCTCGTCGGCGTGCGGCTCGGCTGTGCGGCGATCACGCCGCTGAGCTTTGACGAAAGCCTCTATTGGCTTTGGTCGAAGCATATTGCCGGCGGCTATTACGATCACCCGCCGGTCAATCCCATTCTCATCCGCCTTGGCACGACGCTATTCGGCAATACGGAATTCGGCGTGCGCGCCTTCGGCGTGCTGCTCGCGTTGCCGGCGAGTTGGGCCGTCTGGCGATCCGGCGCGATCCTGTTCGACGACGAGAAGGTCGGCGCCACCGCCGCGCTCTACTTCAACCTGACGCTGGTCATGGCGGTGGGCTCGGCGCTGGCGACGCCCGACAATGCGGTCGTCGCCGCGACGACGTTTCTGCTGCTGACACTCGCCAAGCTTTACCAGACCGGACGCGCCGCGTGGTGGCTCGCGATCGGCGCGGCGTTCGGCTTCGGCATGCTGTCGAAATACACCACAATCTTTTTCGCCGCCGGCATCCTCATCTGGCTGTTGCTGGTGGCCGAGCTGCGCAAATGGCTGTTCACGCTTTGGCCGTGGATCGCCGGCGTGATCGCGCTAGCGGTGTTTTCTCCGACGCTGATCTGGAACGCCGAGCATCACTGGGCCTCCGTGCTCTACCAGTACAACCGCCTGGTCGTGCACGAATGGTCGCTGCGCTATCTCGGTGAATTTTTGCTCGCGCAGATCGGCATGGCGACGCCGCCGATATTCGTCCTCGGCGCGATGGGCCTCGTCGGACTGATCCTCGGCGAAGGCGGACCGTATGCCGCGCGCGTCCTCATCAACGCCTTTGTGTGGCCGATCGCGATCTACTTCGTCTGGCACACCTTCCATGGACGCGTCGAAGGCAATTGGCCGGAGCCGATGTTCGTGGCGTTCGTCATTGGCGCCGCCGTTGCGGTGGAAAAAATCAGATGGCACGGCGCATGGGCGTCCGTCGAAGCCTGGTCGCGGCGGCTTGCCGTGCCAGTCGGATTGGTCGTGGCGGCCTTCGTCTATTTGCAGGCCGCCTTCGGCATCATTCCGCTCGGCTATGCCGACCCGACGGCGCGCGCCTTGGGCGCCGGCTGGAAGGAATTGGGCGTGCAGATGGATGACGTGCGCAAGCGGCTCGGCGCGCCGACCGTATTGACCATGGATTACGGGCTCGCCGCCTGGCTGGAATTCTACCTGCCCTCGCATCCGCCGGTCGAGCAGATCAACGGCCGCATGCGTTACGTGAACGCGCCGGAGCCGGACCCGGCGCTGTTTCGCGGCACCATCATGTATGTCTGCATGGCCGAATGCGGCGAACTCCCCGCGATCCGCAATCGCTTCGCAACGGTGGAGCTGGTGGCGAGTTTGACGCGCACGCGGCGCGGAATTCCCATCCAGGAGTATCGTGTTTACAGCCTGTCCGGGCCGATCGGTCCGCCGCTCGATCCGCCGTAAACCGATTGACACCGTAACGGCGGGATGCAACGGCAGGGCAAAGCGAAGGCAACGCGGAGAAAGTTAATGGCGGCGGCTTTGGATGCGCGCTTGAGCCCGCGGCTCTCCATCGTCGCGCCTTGTTACAACGAGGAGGCGGGCCTCGAAGAATTCCACCGGCGCATCAGCGCGGCTGCGCAGGACATTGTCGGCTCCGACTACGAACTCATCGTGTTGAACGACGGCTCGACCGATCGCACCTGGGCGATCATGGCCGATCTGGTGCGGCGCGATCCGTGTGTGGTGGCGGTCAATCTTTCCCGCCGCCACGGTCATCAGCTCGCGATCACCGCCGGCCTCTACACCTGCCGCGGCGACCGCATCCTCACCATCGACGCCGATTTGCAGGATCCGCCCGAATTGCTCGGCGAGATGTGGCGGCTCATGGAACACGCCGAGGCCGACGTGGTTTATGGCTTGCGCCGCGAGCGCAAGGGCGAATCCGTGCTCAAGCGCGGCACGGCGGCGCTGTTCTACCGGCTGATGCAGCGTGTCGGCTACGCCGATCTGCCGGTCGACGCCGGCGATTTCCGCCTGATGACGCGGCGCGTGCTCGACATTCTCAACAGCATGCCGGAGCAACATCGTTTCATTCGCGGCATGGTGAGCTGGATCGGCCTGCGCCAGGTGCCGCTCGCCTACGACCGGGCGCCGCGGCAATCGGGCACGAGCAACTATCCGCTCGCCAAGATGATCGGGCTGGCGTTCGATGCACTGACATCGTTCTCGATCATGCCGCTGCGGCTTGCTTCCTATCTCGGGCTCGCACTCGGCGGCTTGAGCCTGCTCATGCTCGGCTACACGCTCGGCAGCTGGGCGCTCGGCCATGTCGTCGAAGGCTGGACCAGTTTGTTGACGGTGGTCCTCATCCTCGGCTCGACGCAGCTCATCCTGTTCGGCCTCCTTGGCGAATATGTCGGGCGTATGTACCTGGAGACCAAGCGGCGGCCGCTTTTCGTCATCGATCAGGTGCTCACGCAAAACATGGCCGCCCCCGCGCCGTATCGGCCGGCGCGCGAGCACTCGACTGTTCCCGGCGACGCCGCCTAAGAAAGATTCGGCATAAAACGACTTGGCATGGAAAAAGGGCGCGGCTGGCGCCGCGCCCTCGTTCGGATTTCAAATTGTAGGTGGGTTGGCGTAACCCACCGAGCAACCTTGTGGTGGAAAGGCGAATTACGCTTCCGCCTACGCGTTGCTAGAAGTCCATCCCGCCGCCGCCACCTGGCGGCATCGACGGCATGTTGTCCTTCTTCTTCGGCAGCTCGGCCACCATCGCCTCGGTGGTGATGAGCAAGCCGGCGACCGAAGAGGCGCCCTGCAAGGCCTGACGCACGACCTTGGTCGGGTCGATGATGCCCTTCTTCACCATGTCGACGTATTCGCCGCCCTGGGCGTCGAAGCCGAAGCCATAGGCGTTGTTCTCCAGGATCTTGCCGACGATGACGGAGCCGTCCTCACCGGCATTGATGGCGATCTGCCGCGCCGGCGCGGAGAGAGCCTTGCGCACGATGTCGATGCCGTGCTTCTGGTCCTCGTTGCCAACTTTCACCCGCTTGAGCGCGTCGATGGCGCGCAGGAGCGCGACACCGCCGCCCGGCAGGATGCCTTCCTCGACCGCGGCGCGGGTCGCGTGCATCGCGTCGTCGACGCGATCCTTGCGCTCCTTCACCTCGACCTCGGTGGCGCCCCCGACACGAATGACCGCGACGCCGCCGGCGAGCTTAGCCAGCCGCTCCTGCAATTTCTCACGGTCGTAGTCGGAGGTCGTCTCCTCGATCTGCGCCTTGATCTGGGTGATGCGGTCCTCTATGTCCTTCTTCTTGCCGCCGCCGTTGACAATCGTGGTGTTCTCTTTGTCGATCATCACTTTCTTGGCTTTGCCGAGCATGGCGATGGTGACGTTCTCGAGCTTGATGCCGAGATCCTCGCTGATCGCCTGGCCGCCGGTGAGGACGGCGACGTCCTGCAACATGGCCTTGCGGCGATCGCCGAAGCCCGGCGCCTTTACTGCCGCGACCTTGAGGCCGCCGCGCAGCTTGTTGACGACGAGCGTGGCCAGCGCCTCGCCCTCGACATCTTCCGCAACAATCAGAAGCGGCTTGCCAGTCTGCACGACGGCTTCGAGAAGCGGAAGCAGCTCGTTAAGCGCTGACAGTTTCTTCTCGTTGATGAGGATGTAGGGGTCCTCCATCTCCACGCGCATCTTGTCGGCGTTGGTGATGAAATAGGGAGAGATGTAGCCGCGGTCGAACTGCATGCCTTCGACGACGTCGAGCTCGGTTTCGAGGCTCTTTGCCTCTTCCACCGTGATCACGCCTTCGTTGCCGACTTTCTCCATCGCCTTGGCGAGGTAGTCGCCGATCTCCTTGTCGCCGTTGGCGGAGATGGTGCCGACCTGGGCGATTTCGGCGTTCGAGGTGACCTTCTTGGAATTCTTCTTGAGATCCTCGACCACGGTCTCGACCGCGAGGTCGATGCCGCGCTTGAGGTCCATCGGGTTCATGCCGGCGGCTACCGCCTTGGAACCCTCCCTGACGATCGCCGCGGCGAGCACGGTTGCCGTCGTGGTGCCGTCGCCGGCGATGTCGGAGGTCTTCGAAGCGACCTCGCGCACCATCTGCGCGCCCATATTCTCGAACTTGTCCTCAAGCTCGATTTCCTTGGCGACGGTGACGCCGTCCTTGGTGATGCGCGGAGCGCCGAAGCTTTTGTCGAGCACGACGTTGCGGCCTTTCGGGCCGAGCGTCACTTTCACCGCATTGGCGAGAATGTCGATGCCACGCAACATCCTGTCGCGCGCGTCGACCGAGAATTTGACTTCCTTGGCAGCCATTTGAATTTACTCCGTTTGATCTGATTTTTGGCGTGGAGCGCGAGCGTTACGCGGCCTTCTTCCTGGCCACCGGATGCTCGTCGATCACGCCCATGATGTCGGACTCCTTCATGATCAGGAGGTCCTGGCCGTCGATCTTGACCTCGGTCCCGGACCATTTGCCGAACAGCACGCGGTCGCCGACCTTGATGTCGATCGGGATGAGCTTGCCGTTGTCGTCGCGGCCGCCGGGGCCGACGCCGACAACCTCGCCCTGCGAGGGCTTTTCCTTGGCAGTGTCCGGAATGATGATGCCGCCAGCAGACTTGTCCTCGGCATCGATGCGCTTGACGACAACGCGATCGTGAAGCGGACGAAACTTCATGGTGTCCTCCTAAGTATTGGCAAAAACACAAGTTTTGTGGTTGGACGGCCGGCCTCGGATCCCCGCGGCCGACCGCTGACAGCGACATGGGGCGCAAATTTTCGCCCGCAAGATGCGTCTAAGGATTTTTTAGCACTCAGTTTGGGGGATTGCCAATAATTTCACGTTTCGTTAACGGCGCCCCGGACCCGGGCTGTTAGCAGGACCACAAGGATGCTGCTAGTGCCTTGAAAATACACAACTTATTCAAACTTGAGGCTTGTAATGGAGGAGCGAGTCTCGGAACAATCCCCGTAATGGGACGGAGGACACGATGGCTTCGCAATACTTGGTCTCACAAGACTTTCGCCGGCAGCTCGAGGGCTACGGTCTGACCACCGCCAACATCTTGTACCGACGTCCGGATCACCCGTGGCTCCTGCAAACCTACGTCTGGCAGGATTACGATCTCTGCCCGGTGTTCCCCGAACTGAACAAATTCCTCAATTTCTGGCTGGAGAAGCTCGAGGGCCCGCTGCACTCGGTGACGGTGGCGCATGCGCGCCTGATCAAGCCGGCCGAGATCCGCGCCGTCGATGGCGAGTTCCACCTGCACTGAAGCATAAACGCACGGCCGACGGCTTAGTGCGCGCGAGCTTCGCGTGGTCATCACATTCCGACAAGGCGAATGAACCCATAGCTCATAACGCCGAGAATGATCAGCGAGGCCGTTACCGCCAGCGTCACGCGGACACCAGTCCGCGCCACGACACGCACGTCAACGCCCAGCCCGAGCGCCGCCATGGCGACTGTCGTCAACAGCGCTGCAGCGCGCGTGATCGGGGGCAGCAGGTCCTGCGGTATCAAACCCAGCGAGCGAACGATCAGAACAACCAGAAAGCCGATGATGAACCAGGGAACAAGCTCACTTAATCGGGGGCCACGCCCGTTGGATCGCGCGTGCTTGGAAGGGGGTCGCAGTCTATCCGTGAATAACGAAAAACCGAGCACCACCGGTCCGAGCATCAGCACGCGCACGAGCTTGATGACTGTTCCGACTTGATTGCTCAGTGCTCCAATCGGCAAGGTCGCCGCGAGAACCTGCGGCACGGCGTAGACAGTTAATCCGGCAAGCACGCCATATTGCGTCAAGGAAAGTTGCAGAACGGGAACCAGAAACGGCAGGCCGAGGACAACCACGACGCCAAGAACGGCGGTGAAGGAAATTGATGACGCGATGTCGTCACTATCGGCGCCAATGACCGGAGCAACGGCCGCAATCGCCGAATTTCCGCATATCGAGTTGCCGCAGGCGATCAGAATAGACATGCGTTGCGGCAGGCCAATCGCGCGGCAAATGACGTAGCTGCTGCCGATAGCCACTGCAACGATACAGGCGATGCCAACGATCAACACTGGTCCGAGTGCTAAAATAGTGGTGACGCTCACCGACGCGCCAAGCATGACGATCGCGAATTCGAGTACGAATTTTGCGCTGAAAGTGATACCGGGAGTCCAGCGCGGCCCGGGGGTCCATGCGGCTCGGATTGCGACGCCGAGGAGGATCGCGAGTACGAGAGCTTCGAGATAGGGCTGTCCCGCAAAATGAACTTCGAGCTCCTGCAACAGGATCGCGGCTATCGTGATTGCAATGCAAAGAACAATGCCGGACTGTAGTTTTTTCAGATAATCGATCACCTTTGGCCGCCTGACCCTGTGCGCAACAAACCAGTGTTCCGTTTTGCGATGTAATATAACAATCAGTCGAGCTTCAAAGTCGCTATTCTGCGGGAAAAATTAGAAGGATGATGGCCATGCGCGTTCGTTTCGACTTCGGCGCGGTCACGCTTGACGCCGAGCTCCTCGCCACGCCGACGGCCAAAGCCATCGCCGCGGCGTTGCCGATGACTTCCTCGGCGTTGACCTGGGGCGAGGAGGTTTACTTCGAGATTCCGGTGGAGGTTGCGCGGGAAAAGGATGCCCGCGCGATCGTGACGCCCGGCGAGATCGCCTACTGGCCCGACGGCCACGCCATCGCCATCGGCTTTGGCCGCACGCCGATCTCGAAGGGTGACGAGACGCGGCTCGCCAGCCCCTGCAACATCCGGGCTAAGGCGCTGGGCGACGTGAAGACGCTCGCCAAGGTGCGCTCGCGCAGCAAAGTCGAGGTAAAAGCGCTCGATTAGGTTCGGCTGGAGTTAAGGAGGCGAATTTCCGTTCGTCCGCCGCTGCGCGAAAAACAGCGTCAAATCCCAGGCGTTGCGGATATTGACCAGCATTAGAAGAACCAGCGCGCCGGCCAAAAGCGGAGGGCCGACATTGGATCGCTCGAAAACGAACACTGACGCCGCGAGTGCGGCCGCGTACGCTGCCAGCGGACTGGCGCCATATCCGAAGCGATCGGCGATGTCGGTTGCGGAACTGCGCATCACGCGGACCAGTATGAAAATCGAATTTATGAATCCCGCCGCTGCGCTGATTCCAATGATGGCCGCGAGCGACGTATCGGTGTTGATGGGAACGAGCGCCGCGAGGCTCAAAAACAAGACGTATGTGTAGTGAAAAATGATTGGGCTAGTGAACGTTCGCGTGGCGCCCGCCCGCTCGGCGCTGAGATACCCGGCGCCTATTGACGCGGCGACAAACATGAGCGCGACCAGCGCGGCGGCTGCCGTGCCGAGCAAAATGTAAAATTCATGCCAGCCGTCGAGCATGCCTGGTGATCATCCTCTGCCGACGAACGGCATCGTGTTGGCCATCACCGTCATGAACAGGACGTTGGCCTCGAGCGGCAGGCTCGCCATGTAGGCCACGGCGCGGCCGACGTCGTCAACGTTCATGCGTGCTTCCGGTATGGTGCGTCCGTCCGCCTGAAGCATGCCCTCGGCCATCTTTTCGGTGAGCGGGGTAGCGGCGTTGCCGATGTCGATCTGGCCGCAGCAGATGTCGTAGGCGCGGCAATCGAGTGCGGTCTGCTTGGTCAGTCCGGTGACCGCGTGCTTGGTCGCGGTGTAGGCGGCGGTGCCCGGGCGCGGGGCGTGCGCCGAAATCGAGCCGTTATTGATGATACGGCCGCCGCGCGGGTTCTGCGCTTTCATGATCTTGATCGCTTCCTGGGTGCACAGGAACGGCCCGGTGAGATTGGTGGCCACGATGGCCTGCCACCGCTCCAGCGGTATCTCCTCAAGCGGCATGCCGCGCATGCTCACGCCGGCGTTGTTGAAGAGGACGTCGAGCCGGCCGAAGGCTTCCTTGGTTTTGGCGAACAGAGCAAGGATCGAAGCCGGCTCTTTGACGTCGGTCGCGACCACGAGCGTTGTTCCTTCGGCCTCTTTCGCCACCGCTTCAAGCCGATCCGCGCGCCGTCCGGCGAGCACGACCGCAAAGCCGTCGCGCGACAGCGCCAGAGCGGCCGCCTCGCCGACGCCGCTGCCCGCTCCCGTCACCAATGCGATCTTCTGCGCAGCCATCGGCGCCTCCCTGTCATTCCGGAAGCCGCGTCAGCGGCTGTCCGGAATCCATAACCACGGATCGGGAGGTTGCGAAAGGGCTGATCCGATTGCTGGAACGTTGGTGATTATGGATTCCGGGCTCGCGCTTCGCGCGCTCCGGAATGACGGCAAACGTTCTCAACTCGCGAGCGCGACTTCCTGGTCGGGACTGCCGAAACGGTAATCGTCCGGCGATTGCAACCGGGTGCCGATATCGGCGGCGGGACCGGGCCTGCCGAAGCGATAGCCCTGCATCGAATGCACGCCGGCGGCGCGCAGGAACAGGTGCTGTTCGGCGTTTTCCACGCCCTCGGCGGTCACGCGCATGCCGAGTCCTCGGCCGAGGCTGACGACGGCATGCACGATGGCGGCGGCGTCGGGCGCCGTCTCGATCGAGAGCACGAAGCTTGAGTCGATCTTGAGCTTGTCGAAGGGGAAACGCCGCAGATAGAGCAGGCTCGAATAGCCGGTACCGAAATCGTCGAGTGCAAAACGCACGCCGATGGCCTTGAGCCGCAGCATCGACAGTTCCGCCGTTTCCAGGTTGCCAAGCAGCGTGCTCTCGGTGAGCTCCAGCTCGAGCCGGTTGGCGTCGAAGTCGGTTTCCTTGAGGATGCGCTCGACCATGTCGACGAAATCGGAGCGGCGGAACTGCAACGGCGAAACGTTGACGGCCACCATCAATCCCGGCCAGTCCCGGCCATCGAGGCAAGCGCGGCGCAGCATCCATTCCCCGAGCTCGACGATAAGGCCGGAATGCTCGGCGATCGGGATGAAAGTCATCGGCGGGATCACGCCCGCGGTCGGATGCGTCCAGCGCGCCAGCGCCTCGACGCCGACCATGGTGTCGCCGCTGGAGTTGACGATCGGCTGGTAGGCGGCATGCAGCCCGTCGTTGCGGATGGCCTGCAGGAGGTCGCCTTCGAGCAGCTTGCGCTGCGACAAGTCGGCATCCATCGCCGCGTCGTAGATGCAGGCGCGGTTGCGGCCCTCGTTCTTGGCGCGATAGAGCGCCATGTCGGCGTAGCGCAGTATGTCGGCGGCATCGCCGGCGCGGCGGTCGATCACGGCGATGCCGATGGAGGAGCCGATGATGATGTTGTGGCCGCTGATCGCATAAGGCGCGCTGACGGCGGAGATGATGCGGCCGGCGATCGCTTGCAGCGAATATGAATCGGACGCGCAACTGGTGATGATGGCGAACTCGTCGCCGCCGAGGCGGGCGACCAGATCCTCGCCGCGCATGACACGGCTTAATCGCTGCGTGACGTTGAGGATAAGCTCATCGCCGATATGATGGCCGAGCGTGTCGTTGACGTCCTTGAAGTGGTCGAGATCGATATAAAACACCGCCGCCGCAGGTCCGCCGCGGCGCACCTCGCCGATCACGGTTTCGAGCCGCTCGCCGAAATAGATGCGATTGGGCAGGCCGCAGACCGGATCGTGCAGGGCAAGATGCCGAAGCTGCGTCTCGCCGGCGGCGATCGCATGCGCGGTGCGTCGCGTGTGGCGAATAACCAGGCCGCCGAGCAGCGCGAAGCCGGCAATGGCGATGGCGATGAAGGGCAGCGCGCTGCCCGCGATCTGGCCGCCGGGCCGTGTCGGCTTCCAGGCCAGCCGCGCGATCGCGCCGCCTTGGGCGTCGGCAATGACGGTGACCTGTTGGTCGGCGGCCGGCGCCGACTCGTCGGTCTCGCGCAGGTCGGGCAGTTGCAGCCGCGCGCCGATCTCGCGCAGCATCTGCTCGTCGATGTATTTGACGGAGAGAACGATCGGCGCCGCGGCGTTGCCGGAGGCGAGATCGTTCTCGGAGCCGACGGAAACCGCCGCGACGATCGCCGGGCGGCCGAGGAAATCCTCGATCAAAGCCGCGGAGCGGCCTGGGGTTTGCGGATCGTGGACGGTAATAACGGGCATGGCGCGGCCGGGCAGGGCGGAAAGCCGCCCGCGCAGCAGATCGAGAACGGTCGCAAGCCCGCTGGGCACATCGATGGCGCCGAGATCGCCGGACATGCGCGATCGCGCGTATTCGATCTGATCGGAGCCGTCGACGACCAGGACGAGGTCATGGTCGAAAAAGGCTTCCAGCCAATTACCGACCCGGCGCTCGATCCATTGATGATCGTGACCGACGCGGATCGCCTGGGTGGCGCTGTTGGTGGCGGCGACGCTCTCGACCTCGCGCAAGACGCGCGCGGCGCGCGCCGCGATCGCCTCCTGGATCAGTTGCTGCTCGCGATCGAGCAAGACCTCGTTGGCGCGCCGTGCCGAGGTCACCACCGCGACGAGGAGGCAGACGATCGCGACCGCAACGATCACGCCGATGGGCACGATCAGGCGCAGCCGCGGCTGGTCCCAACGCGACCGGCTGTTGTCCTCGGCGATTTGCGGTCGCGCCGAAGTAATCACGCACCCACCATGGCAGTGTTCTTGTTCGCCCCGACCATAGGATGAAAAAGATTGCAATTCGCTTGCACTTAAGGCGCACGGGCGATTGCCGCGATTGGCGGCGGTAAAACCGTCGCGTCGGTTAATGACGGGTAAATTTCGCGCCCTCGCGTTGCGGCCGCCCGCGCCGGCGCCGCGTTGCGTGCGCGAATTCCCGGCTTTTTCGGCCGTTCAGCGCCGGTTGCTGTAAGGCGGACGGGGGATGGCGATGTGGGCGGCGCGTAAAGCGGCCGACCAGCGCTCGCGCAGATCGGTAAAATACGGCTCGCCGGGCTCGATACGGTAGATCAGCTCGGCGTCGCAGGTGTCGCGCCGCACCACCAGGAGATCGATCGGCATGCCGACGCTCAGGTTCGAGCGCATGGTGGAATCGATGGAAACGAGCCCGACCTTCAACGCATCGTAGAGGTCCATGCCATAGCTGACCGCGCGATCGAGCACCGGCTTGCCGTATTTGTGCTCGCCGATCTGTAGATACGGCGTGTCGGTGGTGCACTCGATGAAATTGCCGGCGGAATAGACCATAAACAGCCGCATACGCTCGCCGGCGATTTGGCCGCCGAACAGGAACGACACGTCGAAATTCACGTCCGAGGCTTCAAGCGGCTTGCCCTCGGTCTCGTGGATGGTGCGGATCACATGTCCCACGCGTTGCGCGGCCTGGAACATGGTCGGCGCATTCATCAGCGTTTCGTGCTCGCCGGTTTCGGGGTTGTCGTAGCCTTCGGTGAGGATACTGACCGCCGATTGGCTGATGGAAAGATTCCCCGCGGACGCGATCGCCATGATGCACTTGCCGGGATTGGTGAAGACGTGCAGCTTGCGGAAGGTGGCGATATTGTCGACGCCGGCATTGGTGCGTGTGTCGGCGAACATCACGAGCCCTTCGCGCACCAGAATTCCGCAGCAATAGGTCATCGATTCGCCAGCTCCCCTGCTCGATCTTTATAGCGGGTGCGGTCGGTTTGCGGCAATGGCGCGGCGACTTTGCGCCCGCACTCACTGATCGACTTTGATCGCGACCGCCAGGGTCTCGCCGCCGGCACCGTAGCGTATGCCGCGTACCGGAATGGCTCCCAGGGCATCAAGCCCGACGGCGACGCGCACATAGGCATCGGTCGGGCAAACGCAATTGGTCGTATCGAAACCGACCCAGCCGAGACCGGGCACGAAGGCCTCCGCCCAAGCGTGCCCTGAGTGCTGCTCGACGGCGCCGTCGGCGCAAAAGTAGCCGGCGATATAGCGGGCCGGGATGCCGAGGCTGTGCGCCGCGCCGATGAAGATATGCGTCAAGTCGCGGGCGATGCCGCGCTTGCGCGCGAAAACTTCCGCAGCGGTCGCGGCCTCGGTCTCCAAGGGGTTGCTCTCGCCGCGCATCCCGTCATGCAGCCGGTGCAAAAGTGCGTGAAGCTCGCCGAGGACGTCGCCGCCGTCCGCTGCGTGGATGGTCTGCGCAAAATCGCGGATGCCCTCGTCGGCCCGCGTCAACGCCGTATCGCGCAGGAACAGGCTCGGCGGAAACCGCTCGAAGGTCCCACGCACGACCCCCTCGGTGTCCTGCGTCTCGACCTGGCCATCGATGCTGATGATGAATTCCGCGAACGGACCGTCGGCGCTGAAGACGTGCATGAGATTGCCGAAGGCGTCTTCGTGGGAGTTGAGCCGCGCGTCGGCGGAAGCCTCGATGCGCCAGTCGATGACGTATTGGCCTTCGTGGTTGCGCGGGGTGAGCCGCAGCACCTGGATCATGCCCGTGGCCGGCGGGTCGTAGCGATAGACAATGCGGTGGGCGATGCGAAGGCGCATATCAGGTATCAGGCAGCAGAAGTCAGGTATCAGCGGTTGAGTATGGTGTGGACAGAGCATAGACGATATAAGTCAACACTGTCCTCTAGCTTCTGATTTCTAACGTAATTCCCGATCCCCGACTCCTGATCCCCGACTCCTGATTCCTGATCACAGCAGATACTGCTGGGCTATCGCGGTTCCGATCCGGTTGTTGTCCTCGACGAAATCGTCGATGAACTCATGCAATCCGGTCTGGAAAATTTCGTCGATGCGGCTGTTTTGCAGACGCGAGCGCACCGCACGCGACTGCCGCTGCGCATTTCCCTGGCGGCCATAGGCGTTGGCGATGCGGTCGAGATTTTGCACCAGATTCTCATAACAGCTCGCCAGCGAGCGCGGCATCTCGTCCCGCAGCATGAGCAGATCGGCGACCAGCCAGGGCTGGACGTTCTGGCGATAGACCCAGTGGTAAGCGGTGAGCGCCGAGACCGAACGCAGGATCGCGGCCCACTGGAAATAATCGAGCGGGCCGCCGACTCTTTCGTGCGCCGGCAGCAGCAAATGATATTTGACGTCGAGGATGCGCGCCGTGTTGTCGGCGCGTTCGATATAGACGCCGAGCCGCGAGAACCAATAGGCGTCGTTGCGCAGCATGGTGCGGTAGGCGGAGCCGTCGAAGCGTAGCGACGCTTCTTGCACCCAGCGCAGGAAGCGGGCGAACTCCTCGCGCGAGCGCGGACCGTTGCCCCATTTCTTCAGCTCGAGCCAGGCGCTGTTGATGGTGTCCCACATCTCGATGGTGAGCGCGGTGCGCACGGCGCGCGCGTTGACGCGCGCGGTCTCGATGCAGTTGCGGATCGAGGACGGGTTGCTCGGTGAAAAGGCGAGGAATTCGGTGACGGTCTCTTCGTTCGCTTCCGAATAGGCCGTGAAGAAGGCGCTGGCGCAGCCGGCGGTGGCGACCGCCGATTCCCATTCGTTGGAGGTGCCAACATAGGTGAGCGGGAGCGCCGTGAGCCGGTACGTCGTATCGAGGATGCGCGCCAGATATTCCGCGCGCTCGACGTAGCGGGCGAGCCAATAGAGATTGTCGGCCGTGCGCGAGAGCATTGAGTCAGTTCGCCTTCATCCGTCCAACACCCAGGTGTCCTTGGTGCCGCCGCCCTGGCTCGAATTGACCACGAGCGAACCCTTCTTCAGTGCGACCCGCGTCAGCCCGCCGGGCACGATGCGAACGCGATCGCGGCCCGACAGAACGAAGGGGCGGAGGTCGACGTGGCGCGGCGCGATGCCTTCCTCGACGCAGGTCGGGCAGGTCGACAGCGCCAGCGTCGGCTGGGCGATGAAATTCCGCGGATCGGATTTGAGCTTGGCGCGGAACGCGGCGACCGCCACCTTGTCGGCCTTCGGCCCGATCAGCATGCCGTAGCCGCCGGAGCCGTGCACTTCCTTGATGACCAGGTCCTCGATGTTGTCGAGCACGTAGGCCAGATGCTCGCTCTCCCGGCAGCGCCAGGTCGGCACGTTTTTCAGGAGCGGTTCTTCGCCGAGATAGAACTTCACGATGTCCGGCATGTAGCTGTAAACCGCCTTGTCGTCGGCGATGCCGGTGCCGACGGCATTGGCGAGCGTGACGCTGCCGGCCTGATAGGCCGACATCAGGCCGGGCACGCCGAGCGCGCTGTCGGGCCGGAACACCAGTGGATCGAGGAAATCATCGTCGATCCGGCGATAGATCACGTCGATGCGCTTTAAGCCCTCGGTGGTGCGCATGTAGACGATATCGTCCCGCACCGCGAGGTCGCGGCCCTCGACCAGTTCGACGCCGAGCTTGTCGGCCAGGAACGAGTGCTCGTAATAGGCGGAATTGTAGACTCCGGGCGTGAGCAGCACGACGGTCGGCTCTCCCGATGCGGTCGGCGGAGCGATCGATTTCAGCGTCGCCAGAAGCTCGTCCGGATAGTTCTCGACCGGCGCGACGCGGTAGCGCGAAAACAGCTCGGGAAACAGCCGGAGCATGATCTCGCGGTTCTCCAGCATGTAGGAGACGCCGGACGGCGTGCGCACATTGTCTTCGAGCACGTAGAAGTTCTCGGCGTCGACGCGCACGATGTCGATGCCGGCGACATGCACATAGATGTCGTGCGGCACCTTTTGCCCATTCATCTCCGGGCGAAAAACCGGATTCTGAAAAACCAGATCCTCGGGCACGATGCCGGCTTTGAGAATCTCGCGGCGGCCGTACACGTCCTTGATGTAGGCGTTGATGGCCTTGACGCGCTGCTCGAGGCCGCGTTGCAGGATTTGCCACTCGGCCGCCGAGATGATGCGTGGAATGACGTCGAAGGGGATGAGGCGCTCCTGCGCCTCGGGCTCACCATAGACGGCAAAGGTGATGCCGATGCGGCGGAAGAACAGTTCCGCCTCGCGGCGGCGGAAGTCGAGCACGTCGGGGGGGACCTCGCCCAGCCACTGCGACAGTTCGGCGTAGGCCGGCCGGACCGCGCCCTCGCTGCCCCTCATCTCGTCGAACATATTGATCCCCGGCCGCTCGATCCCAGCGCTCGAAATGCCTGCCGCATCAATGGCGGTAGCGTAAATGTAGCAAGCTTTGCGCCAACTCGAATAAGCTGGGCGCAGGCCGTAAATAGGGACTATCCTCTGCGATTGCTCATGTTTTAGGCGGGATGACCATCCTGACGGCGGGGCCTGCTACAGATCCTGGAAGCGCTTCTTTTCCGCGACCAGGCTTTCCAGCAGCGGCGCCGGCTTGAAATCCTCGCCCATCGTCGCCTCGAATTCCCGCAATTTGGCGAGAACTTTTTCGGGGCCGATCAGGTCGGCGTAGAACATCGGGCCGCCGCGATAGACCGGCCAGCCATAGCCGTTGATCCAGACGATATCGATGTCGGAGGCGCGTTGCGCCTTGCCTTCGGCGAGGATCCTGGCGCCCTCGTTGATCATCGGATAGATGCAGCGCTGCAAAATCTCGTCGTCGGAAATCGTGCGCCGATTGATGCCCTTGCTGGCGGCAAAGTCGAGGATGATCTTTTCCACCACGGGCGACGGCTTGGCGTTGCGCGCTTCGTCGTATTCGTAGAATCCGGCGCCCGTCTTCTGCCCGCGCCGGTCCATCTCGCAAAGGATTTCCCGGATGGTCGAGGATTTGCTCGTGTCCTTCGACCAGCCGATGTCGAGACCGGCGAGATCGCTCATGGCAAACGGTCCCATCGGCAGGCCGAAATCGTAGATCACGCGATCGACGTCCCAGGGCATGGCGCCCTCGAGGATGAGTTTTTGCGCTTCGCGCTGGCGCTGATGCAGCATGCGATTGCCGACGAAGCCGTGGCAGACGCCGACCAGAACGCCGACCTTGCCGATCTTCCTGGCGAGCCGCATCGCCGTGGCGATCACCGGCTTGCTTGTCTTGGCCCCGCGCACGACTTCGAGCAGCCGCATGACGTTCGCCGGCGAGAAGAAATGCATGCCGAGCACATGGTCCGGCCGTTTGGTCACCGCGGCGATCTCGTCGACGTTGAGGTAGGACGTGTTGGAGGCAAGGATCGCGCCCGGCTTGGCAATCTGGTCGAGCTTGCGGAAGATGTCCTTCTTGATCTCCATGTGCTCGTATGCCGCTTCGATGACGAGATCGCAGTCGGACAAGGCATCGAGGTTCAAGCCGGGGGTCAGGAGTCCCATGCGCGTTTGCACGTCAGCCGGTGTCAGGCGGCCTTTTTTCGCGGTGTTGTCGTAGTTGCGGCGGATTGTAGCGACGCCGCGGTCGAGCGCCGCCTGTGCCGTCTCGACGATGGTCACCGGAATGCCGGCATTGAGGAAATTCATCGATATGCCGCCGCCCATCGTGCCGGCGCCGATGACGCCGACTTTCTTGACCGACAGGACCGGCGTGTCGTCGGGCACGTCCGCGATCTTCCACACCTTCCTCTCGGCAAAAAAAACGTAGCGCTGGGCGCGCGATTGCGCGGTCGGGATGAGGTCGAGAAACGCTTGCCGCTCGAGCTTCATGCCTTCGTCGAAGGGCAGGTCGACGGCGGCCTGCACGGCGCGCAACGCGGCCTGCCAGGCTTCGAAGCCGCGGTATTTGCGGGCATATTCGCGGCGGACTTTGTCAAATATCTCCGGCCGGTTGCGGGCGGCTTCGATCTTGTCGTGGAGGTCGCGGATCTTGCGCAGCGGCATGTGCGTGTCGATGACCTTGCGCGCGAAGGCGAGCGCCCCGTCGCGCAACTTTCCCTCCTCGACCAGAGTATCGACGACGCCCCATTCCAGCGCTTGTTTGGCGGCAAACGGCGTGCCCGAGAGGATGACCTCGATCGCGTTCTCGACTCCGCTCAAGCGTGGCAGGCGCTGCGTCCCGCCGGCGCCGGGGATAAGGCCGAGCTTGATTTCGGGAAGGCCGAGTTTCGCCGACGGCACCGCGACCCGATAGTGGCACATCAGCGCCATTTCGAAGCCGCCGCCCAGCGCCGTGCCATGAATGGCGGCGATGACCGGTTTGGGGCCGCCTTCGAGCGTGGCTTGCAGCTCGGGCAAAGTCGCGCCCTTCGGTGGCTTGCCGAATTCGGCGATGTCGGCGCCGGCGATGAAAGTGCGGCCGGCGCAAATCACCACGATGGCTTTGACTGCGGGATCGCCGGCGGCCTGGGCGACGCCGTCGCGCAGGCCGTTGCGGACGTCAGCCGACAACGCATTGACCGGCGGTGAATCGATCGTGAGCACGGCGACGTCGCCTTCGCCTTCGCGGGTCAGATCGGTCACGGTATTGATGGCGGTCATTCCTCGTTTCCTCTTTGCTTGCCGGGTTGTTATGGTCTGCAATAAGCTGTCGCGCAAAATCCATAATGCGCACGGGGAGGGACAATCGTGTCGCTATTCGACCTCAGTGGCAAGGTGGCCGTGGTCACCGGCTCGTCGCGCGGCATCGGCCGCGCCATCGTCGAGCGCATGGCCGAGCAAGGCGCGAGCGTCGTCGTTTCCTCCCGCAACATCGAGCCCTGCCAGGAAGTCGCGGCAGCGATCAACGCGAAATTCGGCGACGGCCGCGCCATCGCCATCGCCGCGAATATCTCCTCGAAGGAGCAACTCACGCGTCTCGTGGAGGAGACGACACGGGTTTTCGGCCGGATCGACGTGCTCATCTGCAACGCCGCCTCCAGCCCGCATTACGGGCCGATGCACACGCTCACCGACGAGCAATTCCGCAAGACGCTCGACAATAACATCATCTCCAATCATTGGCTGATCACGCTGGTGGCGCCGCAAATGATCGCCCGCAAGGACGGCTCGATCATCATCGTGTCCTCGGTCGGCGGCTTCAAAGGCAGCCCGGTGATCGGCGCCTATTGCATCTCCAAGGCGGCGGACTTCCAGCTTGCGCGCAATCTCGCCATCGAGCTCGGGCCACACAATGTGCGGATCAACTGCATCGCGCCGGGTCTGGTTCGCACCGACTTTGCGCGCGCGCTGTGGGAGAATCCGGACACTTTGAAACGATCGAACGCGCGCACGCCACTTGGTCGCGTCGGCGAGCCGGACGAGATCGCCGGCGCCGCGATCCTCTTGGCCTCGCGGGCGGGGAGCTTTGTGACCGGGCAAACCATCGTCGTCGACGGCGGCGCCACGATTACCTGATCGCGGCCGCGCGCCTTCAGAGTCGTGCGTTGGTGTATTTGCGCATTTCCAGCCGCGAGATCGCGCGGCAATGCACTTCGTCCGGACCATCGGCGAGGCGCAGCGTACGGATATGCGCGTAGGCTTTCGCCAGCCCCGCGTCGTCGCTCACGCCCATGCCGCCATGCGCCTGGATGGCGTCGTCGATCACCCGCAGCGCGATACGCGGCGCCGCCACCTTGATCATGGCGATCTCAAGCTGCGCCGCCTTGTTGCCGACCTTGTCCATCATGTCGGCGGCTTTCAGGCATAATAGCCGCGTCATCTCGATGTCGATGCGCGCTTCGGCGATGCGCTGCTCCCAGACCGAGTGCTCGGCGAGCTTCTTGCCGAAGGCAACGCGGGAAAGGAGCCGCTTGGTCATCTTTTCCAGCGCGACCTCGGCGGCGCCGAGCGTGCGCATGCAGTGGTGGATGCGGCCGGGCCCGAGCCGGCCCTGAGCGATCTCGAAACCGCGGCCCTCGCCAAGCAGGAGATTGCCGGCCGGCACGCGAACCTTGTCGAGCACGACTTCGGCGTGCCCATGCGGCGCGTCGTCGTAGCCGAACACCGGGAGCATGCGCACGACCTTGACGCCCGGCGTATCGAGCGGAACGAGGATTTGCGATTGCTGTTCGTGCCGGGCGCGGCTCGGATCGGTCTTGCCCATGACGATGGCAATCTTGCAGCGCGGATCGCCGACGCCTGACGACCACCATTTGCGGCCGCTGATCACATAGTCGCCGCCGTCGCGGACGATCGAGGTCTCGATATTGGTGGCATCGGATGAAGCCACCGCCGGCTCGGTCATCAAAAACGCCGAGCGGATTTCGCCGGCAAGCAGTGGCTTGAGCCACTTGGCCTTTTGCTCCGGCGAGCCGTAGCGGTGCAGCACTTCCATGTTGCCGGTGTCGGGCGCCGAGCAATTGAAGACTTCCGAGCCCCAGGAGACGCGGCCCATCTGCTCGGCGCAAAGGGCATAGTCGAGGTTGGTCAATCCGGTGCCGCGATAGGCGGCTTCGTCATGATCGGGCGAGGGCGGCAGGAAGAGATTCCAGAGGCCCTCGGCTTTGGCTTTCGCCTTCAACTGTTCGAGGATCGGGATGACCTTCCAGCGCTCGCCTTCGGCATCCTGCGCCGCATAAATGTCCACCGCCGGATAGACGTGCGCGTCCATGAAAGCGATGACGCGGTCGCGCCAGTGCTTTTGCCGTTCCGAAAGCGAAAAATCCATGGCGTTCCTCTCCCCGGCTTCGAGCGAAACATACACCGGCAATTCGCAATCCGCACCCGTACTTGAGCCGCCGGGGCTGCCGCGCTAGAGGAGGCCGAAAGCGCGGAGTTCCTCATGACCGGCGCCGCCGAGAACAAGAGCAAAAGCGAGATCGTCACCGCCGGCCTCCTGGTCATCGGCGATGAGATCCTCTCCGGCCGTACCAAGGACAAGAATATCGGCTACACCGCCGAATATCTCACCGCGATCGGCATCGACCTTAAGGAAGTCCGCGTCGTGCCCGACGACGAGCCGGAGATCGTTGCCGCGCTAAACGCGCTGCGCGCGCGCTATACTTATGTATTCACCACCGGCGGCATCGGCCCCACCCACGACGACATCACCGCCGACGCGGTCGCCAAGGCGTTCGGCGTGCCGATCGACTATAACACGCGCGCCGTCGAAATTTTACGCGCGCGACTTGCGCAGACGGGCGGCGTGATGAACGAGGCGCGCATGCGCATGACCCGCATGCCCGCCGGCGCCGAACTGGTGCTCAACAAAATCTCGGCGGCGCCCGGCTTCCGCATCGGCAACGTCATCGTCATGGCCGGTATTCCGGCGGTGATGCAGGCCATGCTCGAATACGTGACGCCGCAGCTCAAGACCGGCGCCAAAATGCTGTCGGAAACCGTGCGCGCCGATTGCCGCGAGGGCGACATCGGCACCGAGCTCGGCGCGATCGCCAAAGCCCATCCCGACGTCATCATCGGCTCCTACCCGTTCATGGACGAGCGCGGCGCCAACGCCCATGTGGTGATGCGCTCGCGCGACCCGCAAAAGCTCGCCACCGTCAAGGCGGAAGTCGAGGCCATGCTCAAGCGCGTGCACGCGCAGCTCGCGGCCGGTTAGCGCGGCCCGACTGCCTGCAGCTGGCGCTTTGGCGGCAGCGTGGCTCAAATCGCCGTGATGGGCAGCGCCGCAGCGTTCACGGCGATGCGCCTTGCAGCGTTGGGACCTGACGCCTACTTTCGACGCGCTTTTGATGTGAGGCGCGACCGCCGATGAGCGAAACCGAAGCTCTCTTCAATGTGTTGCGGCAGTCGGCCCAACCCGATTGCGTCGCCGCTATCGAGCGATTGGTTCGTGAAGGGCGCGATCGCGACCTCTGCCGTGTCAACGTCCTCGCTTTCGCCGGCAAGCATGGCCTCGACGAGGAGCGGGCCATCGCCGCGTTCCTGCACGCCGCCCGGCTCGGGGGGTTCGAATTGTCGTGGAATGTTCTCTGTCCCGGCTGCGGCGGCGTGCTCGATGCGGGCGCGACGCTCAAGAACGTGAATCGCGATGAATACAACTGCGGACTGTGCGCCTCCGGGTACAAGCCGACCCTCGATGAGATGGTGGAGGTGACCTTCACGGTGAGCCCGCGCCTGCGTCGCATCGCCGCTCACAGCCCGGATACGCTCTCCGAAGTCGAATACTACCGGCAGATTTTCTGGTGCTCCGGCGTCGATCTGCCGGAGACGCTGGAAGACAGCCTCGCCGAGTTCACGATCGATTCGATCGAGTTGCCTCCGGGCGGGAAGGCGGTGCTGTCAGTGCAACTGCCCAATGATTTCGTTATCGTATTTGATCCGGTGACGCACGGAACGCAATTCATCGACGTCAAAGGCGAGCCGACGCGTGAGCGACAGACGCTTACGATGGTGTTCAACAACGTAAAGGCGCCGGTGGGGACGATCGAGATGCGGCCGGGGCCGTTGCGGCTTGCGCTCGAGAACCGCACCGACCGCCGCGTGCTGCCGGCGCTGTGGATCGCCGCCGATCCGCTGCACCATCTGCTGGGCAAGCGCCGGCCGTTCCTGACGGCCAAGCGCCTTCTCAGCAATCAGACTTTCCGCGACATTTATCGCACCGATACGCTCGACGTCGATCAGCGCCTCAAGATCACCAGCCTCACTTTTCTCTTTACCGATCTCAAGGGCTCGACCGCGCTCTATGAGCGGGTCGGCGATCTGATGGCCTACGACCTGGTCCGTCAGCATTTCCACATCCTTTATGAGGTGGTGGCGGCGGAGGCAGGAGCGGTCGTGAAGACGATCGGCGATGCGGTCATGGCGACCTTTACGACGCCCGACCGCGCACTGGCGGCGGCATTGCGCATGCGCGAGGAAATGACGCGCATCAACGCCGAACGCCAGAACGAGGATTTGCTGCTCAAAATAGGCATTCACGAAGGGCCGTGTCTCGCTGTCACTCTCAACAATAGCCAGGACTATTTCGGCCAGACCGTGAACATGGCTGCCCGCGTGCAGGGCCTTGCCTCCTCGCGCGCGATCTTCGTGACCAAGTCGGTGGTGGACGACGAGAAGGCGGCGCAGATCCTCAAAAGCTCTGGTTTGCAGCCGACGATGCAGCGCGCGGCGTTGCGCGGAATCACCGACGAGACGACGGTGTACGAGATTCCCTGATTGCCATCGGTGCGCTTGGTCTGATATCGGCTGCAGGGTTCGTTCAACTCGCCGCGAGGACCTTCGATGGCCCACCTCGACGTCCAGCAGACCGACGACCAACCCGCCCGGCGCGATCCGGCAAAGATCTTTCCGGTTTCGTGGGACCAATTCCATCGGGACTCGCGCGCGCTCGCCTGGCGATTGAGCGGCGCCGGCTCGTTCGAGGCCATCGTCTGCATTACCCGCGGCGGTCTGGTCCCGGCGGCGATTGTCGCGCGCGAACTCGGCATCAAGCTGATCGAGACGGTCTGCGTGTCGAGCTATACCGGCACCAATCAGGGCGATTTGACGGTGCTTAAGGGTGTCGCGCAAGCGATCATCGCGCGCGGTGGCGGGCAGGGGGCGCGGGTTCTCCTGGTCGACGATCTCGTCGATACCGGTAAGACCGCGAAAGTGGTGCGCGAAATCGTGCCGCGCGCGCATCTTGCCACGGTCTATGCCAAGCCCATGGGCCGGCCATTGGTCGACACCTTCATCACCGAAGTGTCGCAGGATACCTGGATTTACTTTCCCTGGGATACCGGACTCGCGTTCCAGCCGCCGATCAACGAAGCTGGACTGTAGCGGGCTCCTTCCTTCTTGCCGTGGAGGGGGGTTCCCGGGCGTAGCGACAGCTTTTACGCGCGGGCCGCTGCGTCTATGATCGGATCTAGCGTATGGAGGGTTTCGCCCATGGACGCCGTCACGCCGAAAACCAGACACGCCGCCGCCGACACGCATTCCCACGTCGTCCGCCCCGCCGGCATGGAGTGGAAGAAGACCCGATTCCCCGGCTGTGAGGTCAAGGGGCTCCTCTTCGACAAGGAGACCGGCCTCGTCACCGCGCTGATGCGGCTCGCGCCCGGCGCGGTGCTCCCCGACCATGAGCACGTCAAGATCGAACAGACCTACATCCTCGAAGGCAGCCTGGTCGACAAGGAAGGACCGGCGAAGGGGCTCACCGTCGGGCCCGGCGAATTCGTCTGGCGCGAGGCCGGCACCCGCCACGTCGCCTGGACGCCGCAGGGCGGGCTGATGCTCGCCATGTTCCAGGTGCCCAACAAGTTCTTCGAGCGGGACGGCCGCGTGGCCGACATAACCGGCGCCGATTGGGACAGCGTGTGGGGGCACGTCTTCAAGGACTAGTCCCGCGTTGCGGCGCTCTATCAGGCCGAATTGGGGACGATGTCAGGAGCGGACTATGCTGCGGAAGCTTATGCAGGCGGGCGCAATCGTCGCCTTATTCACGGGACCCGCTTTCGCCCAGTCGACCGACTCGGCTCCTGCGGGCATCCCCTTGAAACCCGAAAAGCCACAGACCCCGGAAGAAATCGAGAAGCAAAAGACTACCGATCGCGCCTACGATGCGGCGATCAATAAGATACCCGACAAGAAGTCATCTTCCGACCCGTGGGGCAATATTCGTCAGACTTCGCCGACGGCGTCCAAGAACAAGACGCAATAAATAGGTGTCGCTGCCGTATCGTGTTCGCTTTCGGCGCCCACGCCGCGAGTGCTACAAGTGCGGCCGCGCGGACCTGCTTTCGGGGTCCGCTTCGCGGACGTGGCGAAATGGTAGACGCAAGGGACTTAAAATCCCTTGGCCGATAGGCTGTGAGGGTTCGAGTCCCTCCGTCCGCACCACCAAAATCAATCACTTACGGACTTGGGCTAAAGTTCAGCCAAAACCTTAGGCTCAGCCCAGACTCACCCTCAAAGAAGGCCGCCCCAGGGGACGACGTTCTTTCATATGGGAAAATAATTTGGACTGACACTGACTGGGAGAGCACAGATTGGGAATCGGAGAAGGTGGACGACGTGAAGCGATACCTCGCGGATCGAGAGATGACCAGCTACGTGGATATAGCCGAACACCTCGATTGCGATCCCGTGGGACGCACTACGAGCCTGCAGGGCGCTCGTGCGGCAGGGGTTGGCGGAGGAAGGAGAAAAGAATCTATTAGGGCACTTTCAACTTAAGAACTCTGGGGAGTAAGCGGTCGCGGCAAGGGCTCCGTCTTAGTTGATTTGGTCAAACGCGAGACCGCGCCTTGAATTAGAAGACTGGACGCGCCAACCGGAATGGTGCGGTTCCAATATCGTGCGAACCACTTGACCTTCTCAAAATGGCGGGGGTTATCGGTGGCTACGTTATACCGTAGACATATTTGCTGCCGGACAAAATAATATTTACCAAATTTGTCGGTCGTATCCTTATCGACACCTCCCTTTTCCGCCTCAAGTTCGCTTTGCATCCGATGAAGCACGTGCAGGTATCTCGGCCCGTCCTCATCAACCCGCATGTGGCCTCTGCACACTTTCGATAGCTTATCAGTCTCATTTGCAATTGCCGCTGCTTCACTCGTTATCATGATGCGGGGATATCGCACGACGGTCCGTTCTAGATCGTAGGCACGTACGAGTGCGTCGCCGAAGACGGTCGTGTCATCGTGATATAAGCGTCCTTTTGTAATTGCACCGCGAACAAAATAACCGGACGCGAGAAGCGCCATAACTAGAAATTCCAATGTAATGAACAGCTCGACCATGCCTTCAACCGTCGGAATGACGGAGATGGCGACGGCATCGGAAATGCTCTGGGTCCGATATTCGAGGGCTGTTCGGTTGGCCAATCCCGCTTGAAGCGGCCGATGTACCGTTTCGAGGGTGTTTTTTAGGCAGGCAACCTTCGTGGAATCCTCGCTTAGACTCGCGACGTAGCCGCGAAACCCAAGAACATCGATATACGCGCAAAGACGTTCTGGTAATTCGAGTCGGTCATGCGAATCTCCCGCAACATAATATGGTACCGCCACCGCTCCCCCAGCCCCAGTTTAACTGGTGCCGAATTTCACGAACCCGATCGTCCCCTTCTTCGGCGCTTCCCACGGCTTAAGTGCAAACACGTCGTTCACGAGCGTGACCATGTAGTGGAACGCTGTATGTTGCGTTGCGATTTCGTTCGGCCTGAACCTGAATTGCTTCTTGTCGAAGCCGATATGCATCTCACAAAAGTCGTGACGTAGAACAAACCTGATGAGGTACCAAAAATAGAGCTTCTTGAGCGCCGCGGGTTGGCGATCAATGGTGAACTGCAATGCAGTGATCCAGTATCCTTCGTCATCTTTCAGAAGAAGGTCTTCGGCCGAGGGAGCGATCTCGAAGGAGTAGATACCGTCCTTGTCGGCCCCAGCCATGACCGGCTGGACATACCAAAGCGACTGCTTGGTCTGGAAATCAATATAAGTTTCCGGTGCGTCGATGTAGCTTCGGAAGGCAGTAGCAAACTCGACCATGAAGGTAATGGATCTCCTCTGATAGTCGTCCTGTGCTTGCAGCCATTCGTCTAATTTGGTTTGCAAGTCAGAGAAAATCGTCATTTTCTTCCGCCCGTTGGGTTGGCCATACTACAGAGGTCTTCAACAATTCCTAGACAATTCCCCCCAGCCGTTTTGAGGTAGAATTAAGCGGGAGGCTCTTTTTTCGCGGCGGGAGATTCCGCACGCACCCGTTCGTAACGCTTGCGGCTCTACGTGCCGCGTCGCCCGCCCATGAGCAACAAACTGTACGTCGGTTTCAACAAAGTAGTGGAAGTGGCCCGAGATCGCGCTGCCCGGGTTTTCCGTACGGCGCCGGGGTCTTTTGAATGATGAAGTACCTGATATCTCGCGCGTTAAAGTGTTCGACCCGCTGCGGCAGTCTTTCAATCCGCTGAAGAACATAACCTACAAAAAGGCGAGGGAGCTGGCCGACGTTCTCTATACCGTCTACCCCCAGGGTGAGAATACACTGACGGTGAGGAACGGCAGGCGAGAGCTGTTGCAGGCGCTGCTAACGGCCAAGCGTTTTGATCGTATACGCGGAAACGAGGAGGTGCAGGGCGTCGTCGATGACATGCTGATGTCTCCGGTTCTTAAGCGCGTGTTCTGCAGCCGGCCAAACTTCACGTTCACCCCTCGGTCCCTGATCGCGGCGCGGCTGAACAGGGCAGAGCTGGGAAACTTCGACGCGCTGGTATTGGGCTTGGTGCTGATAGCGCAGTACGAAGGGCAAGTGATTATTCCCGACTTCGGCTTCTACGGGCGCGAGGCGCACGCGGCACTTGTACGAGAAGGCAGGCTTGTCGCTGGCGTCTATTCGCTGAACGAGCTTGCGCCGAAACTTCGGCACAGCGGCTCCTGATGAAAGACAAGGAAGCGGCCGGAACGACGGCAGAGGATGCGGAGGCCCTCGCGACCTATGCTGGCCTCATACGCGGGACCAACGGCTACAACGCGTTCGTGGAGGAAGCGATTGCTTAAGCAGGGGGGCCCAGGAAGGTGGTTTACTTCGCGGCTGGCCCGCTCGCTGGCACGTGATCTGGTGTAAAGTAAACGAGTTTGCAGGAACGGCACTGAAATACGTTGTCGTCTTCCGCAGGACTAGCGTTCACCGTGGTGCGACGCAGGGCCATCGCTTGCCCGCAATTCGGGCATGTTGGGTTTTGTTCCATAACATAGGATGACTCTTTGGACGCATTTAAGTTCCCAAAAGGCGAAGGGATAAAGGACGGCTGTGCTGTCCTTTATATCCTGAGCCCTATTGGCTGAAGGAATTGGACGCCGCTTGAGCGGTGTTCAATTCTCTACCTTTGCCGTGTCCGATAGAGTCCGTGACGGGCTTTGCCGCCGAGGCTCGCAATTTCTCGGCGGCGTTTCTTGCTGAGGTTTCGGGCGCGGGATTTCCCGCCGCGGCTGCTGAATTCTTTGTGGTTCATGGTACGTGGCATCCGATCGGCGCCTCACTGTGGACGAAGTGAGGCGCCACGGATGTTGATTGCTAGAGCTTTTTAATCGCGTTGGTAAAGTCGGGATAGCCGGGCGCAGGATGAGGCATGAGCAAGCCGAACACTACGCGGAGCTTTCAATCATTGCCATTGTCGGCGGCGTACTTTCGCAGTGTGGCCTCGTAGTCGCGGGACATGACCGTTTTCTTCGGGTTGTAGTAGTCCTTGCGCGGCTTCTTGATGACATCCAATCCGAGCAATGTTACGGTTGGCTGCTGGAAGCTTCCACTGCATCGGTAAAGGGCGAAGTCAAAGAGAGCATCGATGTGCTTAGTGGCAACTCGATTTTCGAGAGCGCGGTTTGGAACGTGGAGGCTTCGTTCTCTTTGCGCTTTTTCGCGGCAACGGCGGCGCGTTTCCGGGCGGCCTTTTCTTTTGCGGTCGGTTTGTAATGCCCCTGCGGGGATTGCTTTGCCCAGTGCTTCTTGCACTCGGGTGCGCGGCAAAACCGTATGATGCGCCCGATGCCGCGGCCGTCCACGATAATCCCCTTTTCCTCATGGTCGCAGCCGTCCTTCTTGCCGCTGATTTCGTGGTAGTGTCCGCTGCCAAGAAGCTCTTCGGAACTTGAATAGTCGCCCGATAGTTTTGACGGTTCGGGTCGGCTTTGAGCTTGATGTCGATGTACGCCGCCATGCGGGTGGCAAAGCACTTCGGATTTGTGCAAGCGTCCGCCGCCTTTTTGCCGAACAGGTCGCCGCCCTTAAAATCGTGGCTACCCGTGCTTACGGTCGTCATTGGCGCGTTGTGGGGTTTGTATACTTATTTGAGCCATGAAAAAGAAGCCGCCCAAACACTCACGCTCCAAGCTCAAAAAGACGCCAAGACACGGGAAATCGAATCTCGAAGGCCGTTTTTAAAGAAGCAACTTGCTTTGTATTTTGAAACGGCGGTCGTGATCGGGAAAATGGTGACGATTACACCGGACGTAGAAGAGTGGAGTGGGGTGGAGCGACGCTTCTGGGAATTGTATTGGAGTGAACTTGCGATGGTCGAAGACAAGACCGTCGAAGCTGCGATGGTGCAATTCTCCAAATACCTCTACGATTACACAGCAAATTATAAAACGGTCGCGTCGAAAAACCCGGCGAGATTAGACGAACTGAGACGGCCACTCTATGGTGCATCACTTGAAATAGCTCATGCAATAAAAACATCAATTGCAGTCGAGTGGGGCTTCTACAGCGAGCCCGTAAAGCAATAATGGTCCTTGCAAAGCGCTACAAACAGGCGCTACAAAACCAAAATCGGGCGTTCCGAATTTCCTTTGTAGGCCAATAGGTAACGCGGGTTATCGCCGTCTCCCGCCGTCCGCACCAGCGGTCGTTGTGTCACGCACCGACGAATTTGGCTGGACGCTTTTCCAAAAAGGCTTTCACGCCCTCGCGGAAGTCCACCGTGGCGCCCGCGAGGCGCTGCGAGCGGCATTCGAAATCGAGCTGCTGCTCGTAGGAGTTCTCCGGGCTTTCCCAGTACAGGCGACGGATCATGCCGAGCGCCACGGTCGGACCGGCGGCGAGTTCGTGCGCCAGCCGGCGCGCTTCGTTCATCAGCGCCGCGTCGTCGTACACGCGATTGACCAGGCCCCAGGCCAGCGCGGTTTCCGCCGGCAGGCGTTCGCCGAGCAGCGACAGCTCGATGGCGCGCGCCCGCCCGATCAGCCGCGGCAACAGCCAGGTCGAGCCGCAATCAGGCACCAGCCCGATGCGCCGGAACGCTTGGAGGAAATAGGCGGAGCGCGCGCATAGGACCAAATCGCCCATCAGCGCGATGCTCATGCCGGCGCCGGCGGCGGGCCCGTTGACGGCGGTGATAATCGGATAGGGCAGGTCGCGTAGCCGCCGCAGGAACGGGTGAAACAAAGTCTCCAGTGCTTGGCCGGCACCGCGCTGCGGCAGGCTCTCGCCGCCACGGCCCTGCAAATTTGCCCCGGTGGAGAATGCGCGGCCGACGCCGGTGAGCACCAGGCATCGGGGTGGCGCGTCCGCAGCCGCAAGCGCGTCGAGTGCGGCGGTCAGATTCTTGAGCATCTCCGCCGACACCGCGTTGAGCACGTCCGGGTGGTTCATGCTCAGGATGGCGACGGCGCCGTTGCGCTCCAGGCGTACGCGTTCGAACTCCATGTGCGTCTCCCCTTGTCCATCACGCCGACGCGGCGGGCGATGATGTGGCTTGCGGACGCCAACGCGCCGCGGAGCGCGCGAAACGTCAGCGTAGCGCGACCTTGACACTCATTGGCAGGCGAGGGAAAGCCGCGATCGCCGGCCGCGCGACACGCCGGGCGACAACGGCGCGCATGGACGGAACCTCATTTAACGCGGTTCTAACGGAAAAAGCGGTGCTAAAAGCTCGACATCGTCATGGTCTCGCCGGAGGGCCCTTGCCTCACAGCGTTTATCGGATTGGTCAATGCCGGCGCGTCCGCGGAACGAGCGCCGCCGGACTGATCGGCATCCTCGCGGCGGCCATGCTCGCCGGTTGCTCGATCCGCGATGGCGTGGGGCCGTTCATCGTCGATCCCGGCCATTATTCCGTCTATCACTGCAAGGATTTTGCGCCGAAATTAACCTCCCTGGTGACGCGGGAGCAGGAGTTGCGCAGACTTATGGACAGGGCGAGCGAAGGCGGTGGCGGCGTGGTGATCGGAAACCTGTCTTATCGCGCCGAATACGAGGATGTGCTGGGCGAAGAAAAAGTCTTGCGGCGCGCGGCGGCCGAAAAGAATTGCGACCTCACCTCGCCGGCCTTTCAGAGTGATCAGACCATCCGCTGAGCGCGCGTCTCCGGGGCCGAATGCCGCTCGGACGTTTGCCGTCAACGCGCGCGAAGAAATCCTCAAACGCCGGGCCGAGGAACAGGCTCAAGCCGAGAAGAAGGCCGGCGCTGGTCAGTGAAGGCGCTGAATACATATGAGCTCGACCGAGGGCTTGACGAAAAACCGGGCCGTGGCAGCTTGATCGACCCTATCATACATAGCTTGATGCCGGGAGCTAAGAGCACGCGGCTGGCGCTCCGTGATGCCGCACCGGGCCGGAAATCGCGAATTTTGGGAGAAAGCCATGAGCTGGTTACCCGACAAGGATCCGGTGCTCGGCGACAAGCACTCATGCGATGCGCTCGAACTGATCGTCATCCCGCGCGTGCGCGACCTTGGCGACGGCTTTTCCGTGCGCCGCGCGCTGCCCCATTCCAAGCGCCAGATGGTCGGCCCGTTCATCTTCTTCGACCAGATGGGGCCGGTGCAGTTCATGGGCGGGCAGGGCATGGACGTGCGCCCGCATCCGCATATCGGGCTCGCGACCGTCACCTATCTGTTCGACGGCAGCGTCGTGCACCGCGACAGCGAGGGCAATGCGCTCGAGATCACGCCGGGCGCAATGAACCTGATGACCGCGGGGCGCGGCATTGCCCATTCCGAGCGCACGCCGGTGAGCGTACGCACGGACGGCGGTGGAATGTTCGGCATCCAGAGCTGGATCGCCCTGCCGCAAGACCACGAGGAGATGGCGCCGTTGTTCGAGCATTTCGATGCCGCGAGCCTGCCCGCCGTCGAGGATGGCGGCGTGCGTGCGCGTGTGATCGCCGGCTCGGCGTTCGGCCGCAAATCCCCGGTCGGCATGGTCTCGGAATGGTTTTACGCCGAAGTCCTGCTCGACGCGGGCGCAAGTGCCCCGCTCGATGCCGACCACGAGGAGCGGGCGATCTACGTGACCGAAGGCGAGATCGATATTGCCGGCGACAAATTCGAGGCGCCGCGCCTCCTGATCTTCCGCCCCGGTGACCGCATCACGGTGAAGGCGACGCGGCCGGCGCGGCTGATGTTTCTCGGCGGTGCGGCGCTCGAAGGCCCACGCTACATCTGGTGGAATTTCGTCTCCTCGCGCAAGGAACGCATCGAAGAGGCGAAGGAGGAGTGGAAAGCCGGACGCTTCGCGCTGGTGCCGGGCGACGAGAAGGAATTCATTCCGCTGCCGGAGAATTAGAGCTTCAGTGTGCGCAAACGCAGCGCGTTCGCGATCACCGATACGGAGCTGAGTGACATTGCAAGCGCAGCAATGATCGGACTGAGAAGGAGGCCGAAAGCCGGATAGAGGACGCCTGCGGCAATCGGGATGCCGATTGCGTTGTAGGCGAAAGCAAATACCAGATTTTCACGGATGTTACGCATCGTCGACCGGCTCAAGATTATGGCCCGCGCAATCCCTGCAAGATCGCCTTTCACCAAAGTAATTCCGGCACTTTGGATTGCGACCTCGGTCCCCGTTCCCATGGCGATGCCGACAGCGGCCTCGGCCAAGGCCGGCGCGTCGTTCACGCCATCGCCAGCCATTGCGACAATGCGTCCCTCGGCCGTAAGCTTTTTGACAATGCGGTTCTTGTCCTGCGGCAGAATGTCGGCTTCGACTTCTTTGATGCCGAGCTTGCGGGCGACAGCGTCGGCCGTCGTCGTGTTGTCGCCCGTCAGCATCACGATCCGTATGCCGTAGTTCCGCAGATTATCGAGGGCCGCTTGTGTCGTTGACTTGATCGGGTCGGCAATGGCAATGACGCCACCCGGCTTCCCGTCTACCGCAAGAAACAGGGCAGTCGCACCATCGCCGCGAAGCTCGTCGGCCTTGTGTTCAAAATTGCCAAGCGTGATGCCGAGGTCCGCCATTAGCTTCGCATTGCCAAGTGCCACCAATCTGCCGCCGATTTTGCCGGTAACGCCCTTGCCCGTCACCGAAGCGAAGTCCGAAGCTTCTTGGATTGAGGCACTGCGGTCCCGTGCGGCGGTGACGATGGCCGCGGCGAGGGGATGTTCGCTGGAACGCTCAAGACTGGATGCCAACAGCAGAATCTCGGACTCCGTCAGTCCCGCTGCTGGAACGATGGCCGTCACCTTGGGCTTGCCTTCGGTGAGCGTGCCGGTTTTATCTACGACGAGGGTGTCAACCTTCTCCATGAGCTCAAGGGCCTCGGCCGACTTTATCAGGACGCCAGCACCAGCTCCTTTTCCGACGCCTACACCTATCGACATCGGGGTGGCGAGCCCAAGCGCGCACGGGCAGGCGATAATGAGGACTGAGACCGCCGCGATAAGTGCGTAAGAAAGTGTAGGGGCGGGTCCCCAGACAGCCCAGACGACGAACGCAACGAGGGCAACGCCAAGCACGGCCGGGACGAAGTAGCCCGACACGGTGTCTGCCGTTCGCTGAATTGGTGCTCGGCTGCGCTGCGCCTCGGCGACCATTGTCACGATGCGCGCAAGTATGGTGTCCGCGCCTACTTTGTCGGCGCGCATGACCAGTGAGCCGGTACCGTTTACGGTTCCTCCGATGAGCTTATCGCCGGGTTGTTTGGCTGCGGGCATCGACTCACCAGTGACCATGGACTCATCCACGGCACCGTTGCCCTCAAGCACTTCGCCATCAACGGGTACGCCGTCGCCGGGCCGTACGCGCAGACGATCGCCGACTTGAACCAGCTCAAGCGCCACTTCCTCATCCTCGCCCCCAGTCGTGAGGCGGTGCGCTGTTTTTGGTGCCAAATTGAGCAAGGCGCGGATCGCGCCACCCGTCTGCTCGCGGGCGCGTAGTTCCAGCACTTGGCCTAGCAAAACGAGAACGGTGATCACCGCAGCGGCTTCGAAGTAAACGGAAACCGTGCCGCCCATTTCGCGGAAGCCGGCGGGGAACATTCCCGGCGCAAGGATTGCAAAGACGCTGTAGAAATAAGCGGCGCCTGTCCCCAGCGCGATCAGGCTGAACATGTTCAGGCTGCGCCGCGCGACCGACGCCCAGGCGCGTTCGAAGAACGGCCACCCCGCCCACAAGACGACCGGTGTGGACAGAGCGAATTGAATCCAGTTGGAGATGCGCGGCGGGACGAGATGATGCAGGCCGAGCGCGGGGATATGGCCCCCCATTTCCAAGATGAAGACCGGCAAGGTCAGTGCCAGCCCGACCCAGAACCTTCGGGTCATGTCCACCAGCTCGCGATTCGGACGAACATCTGCCGTCGCGTCGACCGGCTCCAATGTCATTCCGCAGATCGGGCAATGGCCCGGCCCCACTTGGCGGATTTGCGGATGCATTGGGCAGGTGTAGATCGTGCCCTGCGGCGCCGCCGCTGCCCGCTTGGTCGGAGTCGTGGCGAGGTATGCGTCCGGATCGGCGATGAACTTATTGCGGCAACTCGCGCTGCAAAAGGAATAGGCGCGGCCCTCGTTGCTGTGACGGTGCGGGCTGTTCGCCGGATCGACCTTCATCCCGCACACCGGATCGGCGGCAAGAGTGTCTGCACTGTGCGCGTGCGGCGAATGATCCACCACAAATCCCTTGAAGCATATACCCGGTAGGGGTATATAACGGGCATGCGGACGAATGCCAAGACATCCGTGCTCAAGCGCCTGAAGCGGATCGAGGGCCAGGTGCGCGGACTTGCGCGCATGGTCGAGGACGACCGCTATTGCATCGACATCGTCACTCAGCTGTCGGCCGCGCGCGCGGCGTTGCGCCGCGCCGAGGAGGAAATCCTCGCCGATCACGTCGCGCACTGCGTCGAGCACGCGATCGCGTCCGGTAATAGGGGCGAACAGCGGCGCAAGGTCGGTGAATTGATCGACGTGCTGTCGCGCAGCGATCGGTGACTTAGCCGAATTTCGTCCGCGCCAGCGCCGCGCCCCGGGCGAGCGCTTCGAGCTTCTTTTCCGCGACCTCGCGGCGGATCGGCGCCATGCCGCAATTGGTGCAGGCGATGATCTTTTCCTTCGGCACATGATCGGTCACCTGCACGATCACCGCGGCGACCTCCTCGGGCGTCTCGATCATGTCGGTGGCGACGTCGATCACGCCGATCAGCACGTCCTTGCCGTCGAGCAGTTCGAGCACGCGCATCGGCACGTGCGAATTGATGCATTCTACCGAGACCTGGTCGATGCGGCTTTGCGCCAAGGCCGGAAAGAATTTCTCGTACTGCCGCCACTCGGTGCCCAGCGCCGCCTTCCAGGCGATGTTGGCCGGGATGCCGTAGCCGTAGCAGATGTGCACGGCGCTGGTTACGCTCAAACCATCGATGGCGCGATGCAGCGCCGCGATGCCCCAATCGGCGGCCTCGTCCATGTAGACGTTGAATGCCGGCTCGTCGAACTGGATCACGTCAACGCCGTCGGCCGCAAGCCCGCGCGCCTCATCGTTGAGCAACGCGGCAAACGCCAGCGCCATCTTCACGCGGTCGCCGTAATGGGCGTCGGCGACGGTATCGACGATGGTCATGGGGCCGGGCAGGGTGAATTTGAGCTGCCGCGTGGTGTGGGCGCGCGCAAGCCGCGCCTCGCGCGCGTGCACGCGCGAGCGCAGCCGCAGCGGCCCAATGACCGTCGGACACATCGCCTTGTAGCGGTTGTTGCGGATGCCCATCTCGACGCGCCGCTCGAAGTCGATACCCTCGACCGCTTCGAGGAAGCCGTGTACGAAATGCTGGCGCGCCTGCTCGCCGTCGGCGACGATGTCGATGCCGGCGTCCTCCTGCACTTTGAGGGCGAGGAGCGTGGCGTCGTCTTTCGCCTCGTTAAGCTCGTCGCCTTCGAGCCGCCACGGCGCCCACAGCCGGTTCGGTGCGGCGAGCCAGGCCGGTTTCGGCAGGCTGCCGGCGATCGTGGTCGGAAATAAAACGGGGTGGGCAATTTTTGCTGACATGGCGGGTTCCGGCGGGCTTCTCTTGACGCTGACACGGACCGGCGATTATCGGAAATCGGCGCGGCAATGCGCAATCGTTTCGGGAGGGTATCATGGCCGACGCGGAAACTGCGCCGAGGTTCGAATTCATCTTCGCCGCGCACGTGCTGATCGATCAGCCGCTCGATTTCGGCGACATCGGCAAGGGTGGCAGGCGTATCGTGCCGATCGTCGGCGGGGAATTTTCCGGGCCGCGAATGCGCGGCAAGGTCCTGCCCGGGGGCGCCGACTGGCAGATTTTGCGTAACGATGGCGTTTCCGAGCTTGAGGCGCGTTATACTTTACGCACCGACGATGGCGCACTCATTCACGTCCGCAACCTCGCGCTGCGCCACGGTCCGCCACAAGTCATGGCCGCGCTCGCCGCCGGCCAGCCTGCCGATCCCGCAACTTACTACTTCCGCGGCGCCACGTTTTTCGAAACCGGCGCTGCGCGCTATGCCTGGATCGGCAAATACATCGTCGTCAGCAGCGGCGAACGCCAACCGAACGGGGTCAAGCTAAGGTTTTATCAGCTGCTGTGACGGCTCAACGCGTGTTTTAGTTCGTTCGCTCTAGCCAGTTCTTCAGGGCGACTGCGTTGTTGTGCTTCTCGTCGCGCGCGGCGTAGAGCAAGGTGACCGGCTCGCGGCGGAGCCGATCGCGCAACTCCGCAGCAAGAGTGTTTGCCGGCTCTTGTGCCAGTTCGCGGCCATAGGCCGCTACGAACGCGTCCCATTTGGTCGGAGCGCCGTGGAAGATGCGTCGCAGCGAATCGCTCGGTGCAATGCCTTTGAGCCAAAGATCGATACGTGCGTTTTTCTTGACGATGCCGCGCGGCCATAGCCGATCGACCAGCACACGCAAGCCATCGCCCTCGGCGGCAGGCTCGTAAACGCGCTTGATCCGAAAGCGATGGCTCGTCTTCCGGGATGGAGACGTTTCAGTCATTTGCGTGCGGTGGTTTGCCCTTCACTCTTGGCGTTGCCGAACACCATCAGGGTCGAGGTGCCGTGAGCCAGGATTCGGCCATCGGCATCGAGGATGCGCGCCTCCGCAGACATGATCTGGCGGCCGCGGCCGACGACGCGCCCTTCGGCGCGCACGCGGCCGGTGTCATGTTTGATAGGTCGCGTGAAATTGGCTTTGGTCTCCACACTCGCATAGCCGACCCCGGCCGGCAGCAGCGTGTGGCCGGCGCAGCCCGCCGCGGTGTCGATCAGCGTCAGCGCCCAGCCGCCGTGGACGCCTCCGAGCGGGTTCAGCAAATGCGGCCCGGTCTCGCCCTCAAACACGCAAGTGCCGTCGCCGACTTCGACAAGCCAGAAAGTGAGCGTTTGCGCGATGGGTGGGGCAGGGATTTTACCCTCGATCATGGCCTGGAGCATCTGCCTGCCGGTCATTCCAGCAACGTCCGCCGGGTTGGGGAGGCCATAGGTGAATGACGGTGCCGCCAGCAAGGGGTGTTTCCTTGTAGATACAAATGATGTAGATACATACAATCATGGCGAGCAGCCGCAAGTCCCGGGAAAGACGCTGGTGCGCGATGCGCGAGCGGCGATTGCGGTATGCGCGTGCTGGTCGAGCCGCTTGGCGGCGCGGCGGATCACGAATTTTCTCGAAGAGCGCATGGCCGGTAGCGGCCTCAGCATCACCCAGTTCGGCCTGATGGCGCAGATCGCCGCCGCGCCCGACGACACGCAGGGTGCGCTCGCCGAGCGCACCGGGCTCGATCAATCGACGCTGTCGCGAAACCTGCGCGGCTTGGAGCTGGCGGGGCTCGTCGAAATCGCCATCGCCGATGCGGATCAGCGCCGCCGCGCGGTCTGGCTTACGGAACAGGGGGCGCGCCTTCTGCAAGCCGCCATCCCGGTCTGGCAGGATGCGCATGGTGAGTTGGCGAAGCGCATGGATCCGGGGATTGCGCTGCGGCTCGGGACAGTCACGGAACAGCTTGTCGGAAAATAGCGCGCGGCGGCTGCACTTAAACCTTCTTCGGCAACAGCACGAGTTGCGTCTGCGTCACCATCGCGCACAGCCTGCCGTCGTTGCGCGTGATCTTGGTTTGCCACACCATCGTGGTTCGGCCGCGATGCAGCGGCGTGCACTCCGCGCGCGCCGTATCGCCGACCGGAATGGCGGCGAAGAAGTTGGTCTTGCTCTCGATCGTCGTGGTGTGCGCGCCGTCCGGCAGATTCGCTACCGTCGCCACCGCGCCGATATTGTCGGCGAGCGCCATGATGGCGCCGCCGTGAATGATTTCGGGCATGGTCGCGAGTTCGCCGCGCACCGCGAGCTCGCCGGTGACGCGCTCCGGCGAAATGTGCGTGATCTTGATGCCCAGGTAATCGGCGAAGGGCGGCTGCTCGGATTCGGCGACAGGACTCATGACGGCTTCCTCGCTCGGACGCTAATAGACGACGACGCTGCGGATGCTCTTGCCTTCGTGCATCAAGTCGAACGCCTTGTTGATGTCGGACAGCGGCATCGTGTGGGTGATCATCGGATCGATCTCGATCTTGCCCTGCATGTACCAGTCGACGATTTTCGGCACATCGGTGCGGCCACGGGCGCCGCCGAAAGCAGTCCCGCGCCACACCCGGCCGGTGACCAGCTGAAACGGCCGTGTCGCGATCTCCTGGCCCGAGCCGGCGACGCCGACGATGATGCTCTGGCCCCAGCCGCGATGGCAGCTTTCGAGCGCCGCGCGCATGAGGCCGACATTGCCGACACATTCGAAGGTGTAGTCGGCGCCGCCAATCTGATCGGCTCCGCTCTTGGTCATGTCGACGAGATGGGCGACGAGATCGCCGCCGACATCCTTCGGATTGACGAAATGCGTCATGCCGAAACGTTCGCCCCAGGCCTTCTTGTCCGGAGTGTGATCGACGCCGATGATCATGTCGGCGCCGACGAGGCGGAGCCCCTGGATGACGTTGAGCCCGATGCCGCCGAGGCCGAAGACGATGGCTTTCGCTCCCGGCTCGACCTTGGCGGTGTTGATGACCGCGCCGACGCCGGTGGTCACGCCGCAGCCGATGTAGCAGACCTTGTCGAAGGGGGCGTCCTCGCGGATCTTCGCCACCGCGATTTCCGGCAGCACGGTGAAATTGGAGAACGTGGAACAGCCCATGTAGTGATGGACTTTTTTGCCGTCGATGGAGAAGCGCGAGGTGCTATCGGGCATCACGCCCTGGCCTTGTGTGACGCGGATCGCGGTGCACAGATTGGTCTTGCGCGACAGGCAGGACGGGCACGTCCGGCATTCCGGCGTGTAGAGCGGAATGACGTGGTCGCCCTTCTTGACCGACGCCACGCCCGGGCCGACGTCGACGACAATGCCCGCGCCCTCGTGGCCGAGGATCGCCGGAAACAAACCTTCCGGGTCGGCGCCCGACAACGTGAACTCGTCGGTATGGCAGATGCCGGTCGCCTTGATTTCAACCAAAACCTCACCGGCGCGCGGGCCGTCGAGTTTTACGTTCGTTACTTCCAGCTTTTTGCCGGGCGCAAACGCCACGGCAGCGCGCACATCCATGGAATTCCTCGCGTGTGCAGTGCCTTCGGGTGCAACGGGGCGCTAGGTCTGCATGCGTCTGCTCCAAAAGCAAGAGCGCGGCCGAAGACTTATATGATCGAAGCTTTGGCCATTGGATTGAACGCGTCGCGGCGCGAAAGGGAGATTACATCCATGCGGCAGATTTGGATCACGCGCGCCGGACCGCCTGAGGTTCTCCAGGTCAGAGAGGCGCCCGATACGCAACCCAAAGCCGGCGAGATTCGCGTTCGTGTTGAAGCGAGCGGCGTCAATTTCGCCGACATCATGGGCCGCATGGGCATTTATCCCGACCTGCCGCCAATCCCCGTCGTTCCCGGTTACGAGGTCAGCGGCCGCGTCGACGCCATAGGCACGGGCGTCGAGGGAAATTGGGTCGGACGCGACGTTATCGCGTTGACGCGATTTGGCGGCTATTCGGATACCGTCTGCGTCCCGGCAAAACAGGTCTTCACGCGGCCAGTGGGCATGTCCGCGTTAGAAGGCGCCGCCATTCCGGTCAATTATTTCACGGCTTGGCAACTTGTCGTCGTCATGGGCGGCTTGAAAGCGAACGAGACCGTTCTCATCCATTCAGCGGGCGGCGGCGTCGGCATTGCCGCGACGCAGATCGCCAAGCATATCGGCGCCCAGGTCATCGGCACGGCATCTGTGACAAAGCACGGCGAATTACGCGCGCTGGGAGTCGATCACCTCATCGATTACCGGACCGAGGATTTCGAGACGCGGACGCGCGAAATCACCAACGGCCGCGGCGTTGAACTTATCCTCGATGCCGTCGGCGGTGAATCGTTCAAGAAAGGATATCGCCTTCTCGCGCCCACGGGACGGCTCGGGATGTTCGGCGTTTCCTCGCTGGCGGAGCGCAAGGAGCGCAACGTGCTGGCGATGCTGTCGATGCTCGCGAGCACGCCGTGGCTTCAGTTCAATCCGTTGTCGCTGATGAGCGCAAATAAGGGTGTGTTCGGCGTCAACCTCGGTCACATGTGGAGCGAGATCGATCGCATGCGGGAATGGGGCGACGGATTATTGGAATTGTCGGCGAAGGGTACGATCAAGCCGAAGGTGGCGCGCAGCTTCCGGTTCGACGAGGCTCCGCAAGCGCACCACTTTATTCAGGATCGGCGCAATATCGGCAAAGTGCTGCTAGTGCCTTAAAGAAAAGAGCGCGGCCGAAGCCGCGCTCTTATCGTCAAAGTGCAGTGTGGCTTGATTTCAGTTTTACGACCGCGGCTGCGTCACGATGCGGATATAGGGCTTCGGCGACTTCCAGCCTTGCGGGTAAAGCTTCTTCGCCTCGTCGTCGGTGACGGCACCGGTGATGATGACGTCTTCGCCCTGCTTCCAGTTCGCCGGCGTCGCCACGCGATGCTTGGCGGTGAGTTGCAGCGAGTCGACCACGCGCAGAACCTCGTCAAAATTGCGACCCGTCGTCATTGGATAGACGAGGACGAGCTTGATCTTCTTGTCGGGGCCGATGATGAACACGTTGCGCACGGTTTGATTGTCGGCCGGCGTGCGCCCTTCCGAGGTGCCGGATGTACTTGCCGGCAGCATGCCGTAGGCCTTGGAAATCTTCAGGTCGGTGTCGCCGATCATCGGATAATTGGGCGCGAAGCCAACCACGTCCTTGATGTCGGCCGCCCACTTTTTGTGGTTCTCGACTGGATCGACCGACAGTCCGATGATCTTTACGCCGCGCTCGTCGAATTCTGGCTTGAGCCGTGCCATGGTGCCCAGCTCGGTGGTGCAGACCGGCGTGAAATCCTTGGGGTGCGAAAACAGCACGACCCAATTGTTGCCGATCCAGTCGTGGAAGTGGATTTTGCCTTCCGTCGTTTCGGCTTCGAAATCCGGGGCGATATCGCCAATCTGGAGCGCCATGGAAACCTCCGTACTCTGGTCTGATCCGAGATGATGTTCGGGAATTGAGCGTATTACATAGCGTTCAGGTGGCGGCAATACTAGGCCCTCTACTGAGGATTGTACGTTCGAATTGGCCGCTGAACGGAGAAGAATTGAATAGCCGCCGCTTTCACAGATGGAAAATATTTCTGACGGCTTTGCGCGGTGCACAAAGTCTGATTGCCAAGCATCTACAACGTTCTCTTGATCACGCGAGCTCAAGCGTGAGCAAAGCGCGTGCCCCGACTTTGCCGCATCGCCGCCCTTCGGCAGCCAGCGTCGCATTGTAGATGTTCGTGAACGGCGCTGACTGCTGGAACCATGCGCGGGCGCCGCCGTTGGCAGATTGCGAGCAAGGCGCGGGTGAAAGACACGATGGATCGAGACCGTATCAGTATCGAAACGTTCGCTGCGGCGATCGCGCGTTCGCCGATCGTGATGGCGCGCCCGGCTGCGCGCTTCCCGGCCGGTTTTGAGTTGGTGGACGTGGCGATTCTCGACTGGATCGCCGCCGAGGGCCGGCGCATCGGCCGCGGCTTTGCCTTGATGTGAGCTCCGCGCCGCCCTTTTAATCGCAATCTGCGTGTATTAGGACAAAAGGCAGGGTGAGGGGCTGCCAATGCTCATTTCATTGTCATCTCTTGGTTGTGCCGTTCTGTTTGGATAGGCGCCTCGCCATGCGAATCTCGCTTCGCAAGCGGCTATGCGTTTACCTCGCTGCGGCGGGAGCCGGCGCGATTGTCTTAGTCAGCGCCGGCCGCGGCCAAGCCTATGACCCCGACCGACTGTGGCGGATCGTCCACGACAAATGCGTTCCCAACCAAGAGCAACACGCCGATCCGGCGCCGTGTGCGCTGGTCGATCTGAAAGAAGGCGTCGAACGCGGCCACGTGATCTTCAAAGATGACTTTGGCGCCAGCACGGCCGCCGCAAACGCGCCGCCGAAGGCGTCGAAGCGAACGCCGAGCGACTAGTGACCGGGCTGGGTTGGAAGGATATCCATGCCAAGCGCGGCTAATTGAGCTGCCGGCCGCTCCACCCTGTACGCGGGCATCATTGACATTTTCGCGGCGCCGCCGCAAAGCCAGAGGGCCGGTTCGCGAGTGTTAAAGCACGCAATGTTCAAGCGAATCCTGATTGCCAACCGCGGCGAGATCGCCTGCCGGATCATCAAGACCGCCCGCCGGATGGGGATTGCTACCGTCGCGGTCTATTCCGAGGCCGACCGCGACGCGCTGCATGTGGAAATGGCCGACACGGCCATCCCGATCGGGCCGCCGCCGGCGGCGCAAAGCTATCTGGTCATCGAGAAGATCATCGCCGCCTGCAAAGAGAGCGGCGCCGAGGCGCTGCATCCGGGCTACGGTTTTTTGTCCGAGCGCGCAGCCTTTGCCGAGGCGCTCGCCAAAGCCGGCATCGTTTTCATCGGGCCGAACCCGAAGGCCATCGCCGCCATGGGCGATAAGATCGAGTCGAAGAAGGCCGCCGCCCGCGCCAACGTTTCCACCGTCCCGGGTCATCTCGGCGTGATCGAGGATGACAAGCAGGCGATCGTGATCGCCGAGCAGATCGGTTACCCGGTGATGATCAAGGCATCCGCCGGCGGCGGCGGCAAGGGCATGCGCATCGCCTTCAGCAAGGCCGAGGTCGCGGAAAATTTTGCCCGCGCGCGCTCGGAGGCGAAATCGGGTTTCGGCGACGACCGCATCTTTCTGGAAAAATTTATCACCGATCCGCGCCATATCGAAATCCAGGTTTTGGGCGACAAGCACGGCAACGTCATCTATCTCGGCGAGCGCGAGTGCTCGATCCAGCGCCGCAACCAAAAAGTCATCGAGGAGTCGCCGAGTCCGCTGCTTGACGCCAAAACGCGGGCGAAAATGGGCGAGCAGGCGATCGCGCTCGCCAAGGCTGTCGGTTACGACAGCGCCGGCACGGTAGAGTTCGTCGCCGGACAGGACAAGAGTTTTTTCTTCCTGGAGATGAACACGCGGCTTCAGGTCGAGCATCCGGTGACCGAGCTGGTCACCGGCATCGATCTCGTCGAGCAGATGATCCGCGTCGCCGCCGGCGAGCCCCTCAAGCTCAAGCAGAGCGACATCAAGATTTCCGGCTGGGCGGTCGAGAGCCGCATCTATGCCGAGGATCCTTATCGCAATTTCGCGCCGTCGATCGGGCGGCTCATTCGCTATCGCCCGCCGGCTGAAGGCGAGCACGACGGCGTAACGGTGCGCAACGACACCGGCGTTTTCGAGGGCGGCGAAATCTCGCTCTATTACGATCCGATGATCGCCAAGCTCGTCACTCACGCCAAAACCCGCGTCGAGGCGATCGATGCGCAGGCCGACGCGCTCGACGCTTTCACCATCGAGGGCATCCGCCACAACATCCCGTTCCTCGCCGCGATCATGCAGCATCCGCGCTGGCGCGCCGGCAAGCTCTCGACCGCTTTTATCGCCGAGGAGTTTCCCAAGGGTTTCGAGCGCACGCCGCCAAGCGGGGCGGTGGCGCGCGCCATCGCCGGTGTCGCCGCCGCCATCGACCACGTGCTCGGCGAGCGCAAGCGCCGTATTTCGGGGCAACTCAATAGTGCGGTCACTCGCGAGCGCCGCCGCGCCATCTGGCTGAGCGGCGACGAGCTTCACGCCGACGTGGCGCACGAAGGCGAAGCGATCACGGTGTCGTTCGAGGACGGCAACAGCCACGTTCTTTCCTCCGGCTGGATTCCGGGCATGCCGGTGTGGACCGGCACGCTCGACGGCGGCGCAATCGCCGTGCACGTGCGCACGATCCCGAATGGTTTCGAGCTCGCCTATCGCGGCATCGAGGCCAAGGCCTTCGTCTATACCGAGGGCGAAGCGCGTTATGCGCGGCTGATGCCGGTGAAGAAGCTTTCCGGCAGCGAAAAATCCGTGCGCTGCCCGATGCCCGGCCTCGTCGTTTCGCTTGCCGTCGCCGAGGGGCAGGAGGTCAAGGCCGGCGAGACATTGGCCGTGATCGAGGCGATGAAGATGGAAAATATTCTGCGCGCCGAGCGTGACGGCACCATCAAGAAGGTCCGCGTCAAGCCGGGCGAAAGTGTCGCCGTCGATGCCGTGATCCTGGAGTTTGCCTGATCGTCATTCCGGGTGCGGGCTTTAGCCCGTGACCCCGGAATCCATATTCACCGTCATTGCAGGAAAGCGCTCCTGCGAGAATCCTGTAATACTGTGGCTATGAATTCCGGGATCGCCGCTGAGCCTTTCATCGGGCCGGCCACTTAGGCCGGACCCGTTGGCGGCGGCCCGGAACGACGGTGACCGGCATGCAAGCGCTGCGCCTTCTTTTTTCGCCGGCAGGGCGGTTGCCGCCGCAGACTTTCATATTGTTCGCCGTCTTCGTCTATCTCGCCGGCGCGGCATCGCACTTGCTGACGATGCCGGACGTCATCGCGCGGGCCGGACTGTGGCCCTTCATCGCGGCGCAAGCGCTGCTCATCTGGATCTGGTTTACGTTGCACGCCAAGCGTCTACGCGACTCCGGCCGGAGCGTCGGCCTCGCGGCGGGCGTAAGCGTCCTCTACGCGCTGTCGATAGCGTTGCTGATCATTATTGCCGCGTCGTTCTACAACCCGTTGGCCGGGCAGGCGCCGGACGCGAATACCGCGAGCGTGCTTGGCCTGATCCTCCTGGTTTCGATCGTCGCCATCCTGCTCGGCTCGCCGCATTACGATTTGGCGTGGCTGATGGTGGCGATCTTGCTGTTGATTGCTTTCGTGCCGATCGTGCTGGCGCTTGCCGTCACGCTGTGGGCGGCGGCGCGGCCCGGCATCGAAGAGGAACAGGCGTGATCCTGCACTTCGCCTATGGCTCCAACATGAACCGTGCCGTCATGGGCAAGCACGCGCCGCTGGCAGAGCCGGTCGGTGTCGCGGCGCTGAGCAACTATCGCTTCGTCATTACTGCGGACGGCTATGCCTCGATCGAGCGCAAGCGCAGGCAGACCGTGTATGGCGTATTGTGGCGTCTCACCCCGCGCGACCGCGCGACGCTCGACGGCTGGGAGAATATCGCTGGTGGGCTCTACACCGCGGAAACCTTGCCGGTTCTGGCGGCCGGCCGTCGCCGGATGGCGCTGACCTACGTGGGGCGGCCGCTTCCGCTTGGACGATCGAAGACCGGCTATATGGAACTTGTGATCGCGGCGGCGCTGGAGTGGCATTTGCCGCCGGCTTACACTTACTCCTTGCGGCGCTGGCTGCCGCGTGGTCCTGCCGGCGCCGGCCCGCGCCGGCTCGAGGAATTCGGATGGACGTGATCTTTTTGGTCGTCATCCGCGGACAGGTGCAGGGCGTCGGCTTTCGCGCCTGGGCCGAGCTGACCGCTCTCGAACTCGGCGTCGAAGGCTGGATCCGCAACTGCCGCGACGGCTCGATAGAGGCGCTGCTTTCCGGTTCCGAGGAAGTCGTGTTGACGATGATCGAATTATGCCGGGATGGCCCGCCCGGCGCACGCGTGGACGCGGTCGATCAGCGCGAGGCGGGCTCGGCCGACTTGGCGCTGCGCCGTCCCGGCGACCTTTTCTCCGTGCTGACCAGCTTTTGAGCGTCGGCGGTGGCGCCGAACAGCGCCTCGAATTCGTCCCGCAGCACGTTATCGACCTCTTGCATCGAGACCTTCCGCCCAAGATCGGCGAGCGAGGTGACGCCGTAGCGCCGATCGGAAACGCCGCACGGTACGATGCCGGAGAAATGCGACAGATCGGGTGCGACGTTGAGCGAAAATCCGTGCAGGGTCACCCAACGCTGCACGCGGATGCCGATGGCGGCGATCTTGTCCTCGGCGTCTTCGCCTTTATCCGGCCGCCGCACCCAGACGCCGATGCGATCCTCGCGGCGCTCCCCGCGCACGGCGAACGCGGCTAGCGCGCGGATGGTCCATTCCTCGATCGTGGCGACGAAGCGGCGCACGTCCGGCGCGCGGCGCTTGAGATCGAGCATCACGTAACCGACGCGCTGGCCGGGACCGTGATAAGTGAATTGGCCGCCGCGGCCGGCCACGTGCACGGGAAAGCGCGCATCGAGCAGCTCCTGCGGCCGCGACGAGGTGCCGGCGGTGTAGAGGGGAGGGTGCTCGAGCAGCCAGATGAGCTCGCTCGCTTCGCCCCGCGCAATCGCGGCGGCGCGCGCCGTCATTTCGGCCAGCGCGACGTTATAGTCCACGGTGCCGGCACTGACGCGCCATTCCGCCGGCGGCGAGCCGGCAACTGGAACAAGCCCGGTCTTCAGATCGTTGCGCGTGCTAGCACCTCGTAACCATGCCGTGGCGAAACAATACCCTACGGAAGTCGCGCCGACAAAGCCGCGCCGGGCTCGGCCGGGCTTGTCCGCCTGGAGCCTAGCTGTTACATCCGCGCGGTCGTGCGCCGGTTCCAGCGCGCGTCCACCCCACATGCGGTCGTGGCGGAATTGGTAGACGCACTAGCTTGAGGTGCTAGCGGGGCAACCCGTGGAGGTTCGAGTCCTCTCGACCGCACCATCCTGCAAAAACATCGAAACCGCCGCGGTGCAGCAACCGCAGGCGGCAGGTTTCGCCGCTTGTTGGCCGGTCGTTGCGGGCGATTGCCCAAGTCGCGCCCTTGCTATCGCCTTTGCTCAGTGCCAACATCTTTGGGCTACGGGCCACAAAAAACTTCATAGGGAGATTTGATCATGCGCACACGTGCCATGTTCGCCGCGTCGGCTGCTGTCGCCGTCGCCGGGTTCCTGTTCGCATCGGGCGCTCGCGCCGAGGAACTCAAGCACTACGATTCCAACAATAAACAGTTCTGGACCCACCCGCCGGATGATTGGTTCATGGGTGATGAAACCCAGGAACTGAAAGGTACGAACTACCTGAAGACGCTGCCGCCGGCGACCGGTTTCACCAAAGAGGAAATCGAAGCCAAACTGAAGAATATCAAGCTGCCGGCCGGCTTCAAGATCGAGCTCTACGCTAGCGGCGTGACCGATGCGCGGCAAATGGCGTGGGGCGATAAGGGCACGCTGTTCGTCGGCTCACTGTTCGGCGGTAGCGGCACCGTCCACGCCGTCGTCGATGAGGGCGGCAAGAAGACGGTCAAAGACGCCATCAAGGGACTACGGATGCCGAGCGGCATTGCATTCCATGATGGCGCGCTTTACGTCGCCGACATCGACAAGATCTACAAATACGACAACGCCGAGGCCAGCATCGGCAATACCCCGGCGCCGACCATCGTCTATGACGACATGCCGCCTTACGTGCCGCATGGCTGGAAATATTTGTCGTTCGACAAGAACGGCTGGCTGTACGTCGCCTTCGGCCCGCCGTGCAATATCTGCCTGCCGCCGACGTCGACGTCACAGGTCAGGCACATCAATCCGGCAGACGGTACTGCGGAAATTGTTGCACTTGGCGTTCGCAACAGCGTCGGTGGCGATATCGATCCGCGCACCGGCGACTACTGGTTCAGCGAGAATGCGCGTGACTGGCTCGGCGAGGACACCCCCGGCGACAAGGTCAACCATATCGCAAAGCTTGGCGAGCATTTCGGCTATCCGTATTGTCACCAGGGGGACATTCCGGATCCGAAATTCGCCATGGGCCACAAGTGCTCGGAATTTTCTCCGCCGGCGGTCAACCTCGGCGCGCACATGGCGCCGCTCGGCATGAAGTTCTACACCGGGGATCAATTCCCGGCCGATTACAAGAACAACATCATCGTCGCAGAGCACGGCTCCTGGAATCGGCTCAAATACCAGGGCGGCAGGCTGATGCGCATCACGGTCGATGCGGACGGCAAGAACGCCAAGCAGGTGGAGTTCGCCTCCGGCTGGATCGGCGCCGATGGCAAGTATCTCGGCCGGCCCAACGATGTGATCGTGGCGAGGGACGGCTCGCTGTTGGTTGCCGACGATTACAACGGCGCCATCTACCGGATCAGTTACAGTAAGTAATCCGGTTCGCGTGATTGTCCATGCTCGTAGCGGGATCGATCGACGTTTGACCCTCTGCGGGTCCAAGCTGGAGGCTTCCGGCTTGGACCCGTCGCTTCTTGGAACAAGCCAAACAATTGACGGTTTGCTCTGTTGATGAAAGCGATGCCGTTTCTGCTAGGCGTTTTAGCGCTGCTCGCATTCCTCGTTGGGCCGGAGCGCGCGTCGGCCGCGGACGTGATAGCTGGGAAAGACTTGGCGGAAGGCTGCGCGGGTTGCCACGGCGCCGACGGCGTCTCCCAGACACCGCTCACGCCGTCACTCGCCGGCGAGCCCGACGATTTTATCCAGTGGCAGCTCGTCTATTTTCGCGGCGGCGGTCGAAAGAGCGAGGTGATGGGGCCGATTGCCGAGGCGTTGGACAACCAACAAATTCGCAATCTCGGCGCCTACTACGCTTCGCTTACGCCTCCTCAGGCGCAATCCGATTCCGCGACCGACCTGCAGGCGCACACCGGTGCAAAGTTGGCCATGCAGCACCGCTGCAAATCCTGTCATGGCGACGATTATGCCGGCGTCGGGCCGGCGGCGCGCTTGGCCGGCCAACGCGAGGATGTCCTGCTCAAGGCGCTGCGCGACTTCAAATCCGGCACGCGCGTTGGGTCCGGTGTCGCCTCGATGGCTGACGTCACCTACGAACTCAGCGATGCAGAAATGCAGTCGCTGGCGCACTACATGGCAACGCAGCGTTGATGCTGGCTTACTCGTCGATCGAGGTCACGGTCACGCCGCCGCCCAGATAGTGCGCGGACCGCACCGATTTGCCCGCAATCTCGATTCGATCCGCCGCGGCAGGCACCACGTGCACGATGCGAAAGCCCGCCTCCTTCAATTTGTTCAAGAGTTCCGGCAGGGCGGCGACGGTTGCCGGATGAATGTCGTGAAGCAGCAAAATGCCCTTGCCGCGCTTTTCGAGACGGCTCATCGCGCGCTGGACAATGTCGCGCGGCTTGATGCGGCGGTGCCAGTCGTCGGCGACCGTATCGGAGCTGAAGACCACAAGCGACCGCGCGGCAAGCTCGTCCTCGATGGCGTCGGTGCGCGCCAGGCCGGGAATGCGGAAGAACGGCGCCAGCGCCTGCGGATCGCCGAGCGCCGCGGACACATCGGCGATGCCCTCGTCGATCTCCTGGCGCACTTGCTCAAGCGGCAACTTTTGAAAGCCTGACGGGTGATCCTCGCTATGCGTACCGATGCTGTGGCCGGCCTCGTAGATCCGCCGCACCACGCCGGGATAGGTTTTCGCCATGCGGCCGACCAGGAAATACGTCGCCTGCACGCACTGCGCAGCAAGGATGTCGAGCACCTGATTGGAATAGCGCGGCAGCGGGCCGTCGTCGAAGGTCAGCACGACTTCCTTGTCGGCGAGCGGCAAGGTCTGCGGGTATTGCATCAGGCCGACCCGCGTCAGCGTGCCGGGCTCGAGCACCAGCACGCGGCTCGTTCCAAGAACATCGGGATTGCCGGGACATTCCTGCGCCCGCGCCGGCACGGCGGCAGCGAGCGCGCCGGCCATGCCGGTGACCGCGCCGAGAGCAGCAGCAAAAATAAGTAAAGCCGACGCCCGAAGGTTTCGCATGCCCCGTTATCGGTGCCCGGTCGCGTTGCCATCTCGCCGGGACCGCCCCGGGACTCACCATAAGGAGAACGGCCATTAATGTCATGTTAAGGATCAATCCCGCCACTGCGCCGCTGTTGAAAACTGCGCACGCTGCAGGCTCTTGGTCTTTCCTCGCCGTTAATCAGGCGCGCTTAAACCTACGCCCTGGCGATTTCCTGACGGGGCGTGCGTATGGTGGCCGTTGCGGCAGCCCGGAAATGGTGGGCGGCACGCCGGCGGCGCTCCCGCCTGTCGCCGCGCGCACGCGGCAACGACGGCGGCAGCATCAACGGGGCTCGCTTCGCACTGTTCGCGCCGCTTCTGCTCGCCGGCGCCATGATGCTTTGCGCCGCGATCGGCTTTGCCGTCACGGAGGTCAGCGAAGGCCGCCTCGAGGCGGCACAGCACGCCGCGTTGCAACGCGCGCTTGACGAGTTTCACGCCGAATTCGGCGATGTCGATGCGCCAGACGACGTCCAGTTGCGGCGTATCGCGCACCGCGCCGGGCTCGGCGATCTGCGCTTCGACGCCAACCCGACAGGCGAGGGCGGCCGCCAAGTGCAGTCGCTGCACGATGCGCGCGGCCGCATCGTCGGCTGGTTCAGTTGGGCGGCCGATGGCGCGCTGGTCGGCGCGATCGACCGGCTGTGGGCACTGCTGGCGGCGATCGGCGCCGTGCTCGCCTTGTGTGGCTTTCTTGCCTTACGCGCGTCGCAGCGGCTGGTCCACTCGCTCGATCAGAGCGCCGAGACTGTACGCAAGCTGACCAGCCAGGACGTGCTGACGGGATTACCCAATCACCGCGTCATGCTGGAAAATCTCAACGAAGCGGTGGCCAGGCGCCGCTCCGGCGTCGTCGCCTTCGCGCTGATCGATCTCGACGGTTTTCGCGAGGTCAACGATACGCTCGGACGGGCCGGCGGCGACGCCGTGCTCACGAACATCGGCGAACATTTGCAAGCCGGATTGCCGAAGGGCGCGCTGCTTGGACGTTTCGAGGAGGATCAATTCGCCGTTATCATGAGCGGTGACGACAAGCGCGCCGCGACCGCGCTGAGCGATGCGCTGCGTGCCGCACTGCTGCGCCCGATCTTCATGGACCGGATGTGGCAGATCACCGCCGGCATCGGCGTCGCGCAGGCGCCCGAGGACGGCACTACGGCTGAGGAAGTGGCGCGCCGTGCCGGTCTGGCGTTGCGTGTTGCCAAGCGCGAAGGGCGCGGCAGGATGCGATTCTTCGCGCCGCAGATCGAAGCCGATTACGCCGAGCGGCGCTTCCTCCTGCGCGAACTGCAATCCGCCATCGCGTTGCAGGCGTTCGACGTTCACTATCAGCCGGTCGTCGCCGCCGAGGGCGGCGCCATAATCGAGGTCGAAGCGCTGGCGCGCTGGACGCATCCGACGCGCGGCGCCGTCGGGCCGTCGGTCTTCATTCCGCTGGCCGAGGAGAGCGGTCTGATGTCGCAACTCGGCGAGATCGTGCTGCGGCGGGCGCTGTCGGACGGCGCGCGCTGGCCGAATTTGTCGGTGGCGGTCAATCTCTCGCCGTTGCAGATCCGCGATCGCGGGATCGTCGATCTCGTCGGCACCGTCATCGCGGAGACCGGCATCGCCCCGTCGCGCGTCGTGCTGGAGATCACCGAAGGAATTTTGATCGACAACCCGCAGGACGCGCAAACGCGGCTCGAAGCCCTGCGTGCACTCGGCGTGCGTATTGCGCTCGACGATTTCGGTACCGGCTATTCGAGCTTGAGCTATCTGCAAAAATTCCCCTTCGACCGGCTCAAGATTGATCGCGCCTTCGTCGCCTCGCTCGGCGCCACTGGCAATGCCGGCGCCATCATCCAGTCGATCGTCACGCTCGGCCACGCGCTCGGCATGAAAGTACTGGCGGAAGGGGTCGAGAACGATGAGCAGCGCGTGCTTTTGCGCCTTGCCGGTTGCGATGAAATGCAGGGCTATCTGTTCGCCAAGCCCGGCCCGGCCGAGGAAATCGACAAGGCTGTGGCCCGTTCGACCCGCGCACTGGCCGGCTAAACGCTGCTTCCCACGCTGACAGGCGCGCTGCTAACGGCTATCGTTGGCGCGTGCCCCCGCTGTCCGGCTCGCCCGGCTGCGGGATGGAGCGTGCGTGATGATCTTGAACAGCCTTCCCGGCCTCGACTTCGGCCTCGGCAGCGATATCAATATGCTGCGCGACACGGTGGGCTCCTTTGCGCAGGCAAAAATCGCTCCGTGCGCCGGCGAGATCGACCGCTCGAACAAATTCCCCCGCGAGTTGTGGCCGCAGCTCGGCGCGCTTGGGCTCCTCGGCATCACGGTGGAAGAGGAGTGGGGCGGCGCGGGGTTGGGTTACCTCGCGCATTGCGTGGCGATGGAGGAGATTTCACGCGCCTCGGCGGCGGTCGGCCTGTCCTACGGCGCGCATTCGAACCTTTGCGTCAATCAGATCCGGCGCAACGGCAACGCCGAGCAAAAGAAGCGCTATCTGCCGAAGTTGATCTCGGGCGAGCATGTCGGGGCGCTGGCGATGTCGGAGCCGTCGGCGGGCTCGGACGTGGTGTCCATGCGCACGCGCGCAGACCGAAGCGGCGACCGTTATGTGCTCAACGGCACGAAGATGTGGATCACCAATGGTCCCCTGGCCGACACGCTTGTGGTCTATGCCAAGACCGACGCGACCGCCGGATCGCGCGGCATCACTGCCTTTCTCATCGAGAATACGTTCAAGGGTTTTTCGGCCGGCCAAAAACTCGACAAGCTCGGCATGCGCGGGTCCGACACCAGCGAGATCGTATTCGAGGATTGCGAAGTGCCGGCCGAGAACGTGCTCGGCGTCATCGGCAACGGCGTCAACGTCCTGATGTCGGGGCTCGATTACGAGCGCGCGGTGCTGGCGGCGGGACCGCTCGGGGTGATGCAAGCCTGCCTCGATCTGGTCATCCCTTACGTCCATCAGCGCACGCAATTCGGCCAGCCGATCGGCCGTTTCCAGCTCATCGAGGCAAAACTCGCCGACATGTATGTCGCGCTCAACGCCGCAAAGGCCTACGTCTATGCCGTCGCCAAAGCCTGCGATCGCGGCGAGACCACGCGCGAGGACGCCGCCGGGGCCATTCTCTATGCCGCCGAACGCGCTACCTGGATGGCGCTCGAAACCATCCAATGCCTCGGCGGCAACGGCTACATCAACGATTACCCGGCCGGACGGCTCCTTCGCGACGCCAAGCTCTACGAGATCGGCGCCGGCACCAGCGAAATCCGCCGCATGCTGATTGGGCGGGAGATATTTGAAAAGACGCGGTAGTATTTTCAGGACCGCAACTGGCGATCCATAGAGACGTTAACGACAACACCGAGTTAAGGCCGTCGTTAGATTTGATCGTGGAAGAAACGACTGGAGAAACATCGGCGAGGGAGCTCGTGTTGCTACTTACGGGTGAATTTTACCTGGGCGAAAGGATTTGGCGTCAGCGTCGCGTTAGTCAGAGAAAATCCTTCGATAACCCAGAGGCAGGACCATGAGCCCTTCTCTAACGCACGCCGTCGAGTCCGGATTTGTCGCCACCGGCGCCACGGCGTGGATTGTTGTCACCATTCAGTCTTTTGCCATCGTGCTGAGCTGGATCGGCTTCGGCGTATGACCTGATCGCTTGAGGGTCGGCGTGGCGCCATCACCTTTACCTTTGGGATTCTTGGTCTTTATCAAACAGGAGACGACATGGCGCAGTCACATCTGAACGACACAACGGCCAATGCAATTCGCGATCGCTACAAGACGTTATTCGGCAACGCTTTCGCGCCGAACGTTCGCTACGAGCAAATGCCGGGCGCGGACGAACGTATTGCTTATGCGGCGGAGTTTGCCGCGTTTCGGCTCGGGCAGATCGACGATAAACTGGGACGCCTCATCGAAATAATGGAGCGAGGGGCCGGTCGATCCTCTCCGGAGACCCGCTGACGAGGTGCGGACCTTCTCTCCATTCCCAGCAAGCGTGAGAAGGGCCGCTCACCCCAACCTTCGATCGAACTCCAGCACCGCGTTGAGCAGAACCTGCGCGCCGGCGGCGCATTCGTCGAAGCTCGTCGATTCCGCCTCGTTGTGCGAGATGCCGCCGGCGCACGGCACGAAGATCATGGTGGTGGGTGCGACGCGGGCGATATAGGCGGCGTCGTGCCCGGCGCCGGAAATGATGTCGCGAGATTTAAAGCCCGCCTTCTCCGCGCCGACGCGCACGCACTCGATCAAGTCCGGCGCGAATTTGACCGCAGGCGATTCCCAGATACGCGCCTCCGTATAGGTGAGATTCAAGGGCGCCATGATCTCGGGTAGCGAGGCGCGGAATTTCGCCTCAATGACATCGAGCACCTTGTCGTGCGGGTGACGGAAATCGACGGTGAAAAACACCTCGCCGGGAACGACGTTGCGGCTGTTCGGCTTGTTCTCGATGAAGCCGACGGCGCCAACCGCGTCGGGCGCATGATCGCGCGCGATCGCGTCGATGCGCTCGATCATGCGGGCGGTGCCAAGGAGCGCATTCTTGCGCAGCCGCATCGGCGTCGCGCCGGTATGCGCCTCCTGGCCGGTGACCGTGACCTCGTACCAGCGCATGCCCTGCACGCCCTGGACGACGCCGATCATGCGGCCTTCGTCTTCGAGGATCGGGCCTTGCTCGATGTGCAACTCGAACATGGCGCCGAATTTGCGCACGCCGGGTTTCTCGCTGCCCTTGTAGCCGATGCGGCTGAGTTCTTCGCCGAAGCTCTTGCCGTCGCGGTCTTTACGCGAATAGGCGAATTCGGGCGTGAACACTCCGGCGAAAACGCCCGACGCCAGCATCGCCGGCGCGTAGCGCGAGCCTTCTTCGTTGGTCCAGTTGACGATCTCGATCGGCGCGTTGGTCTCGTAGCCGGTTTCGTGCAGGGTGCGCATCGCCTCCAGCGCGCCGAGGACGCCGAGCGCACCGTCAAATTTGCCGCCGGTCGGCTGGGTGTCGAGATGCGAGCCCATGGCGATGGGCGGGAGATCGTTGTCCTTGCCCGGGCGGCGCGCGAACATGTTGCCGACTTCGTCGATCGAGACCGTGCAGCCGAGCGCCTCGCAGCGCGCCTTGAACCAGTCACGCACCTGCCGGTCGAGGTCGGTCAGCGTGAGGCGGCAAATGCCGCCCTTCGCCGTTGCGCCGATCTGCGCCGTCTCCATCAGCGTGTCCCAGAGCCGTTGCGCATCGATTTGCAGGTTTTGCATAGGAGAAACTTCAGCCTGGCGGTTAGGGGGTCACGTCGGCGCGCGCGACCCCGCGCGGCGCGTTGACTTCGCGCCAGGTGGCGTTGGCGACATGCACGGCGGGGAAGGGGTCGCGCGGCACATATTTGCCGGCGCCGGCGCTCGCCCTGAGCTCGCCATCGAGCCAGGTGATCTCGCCGCACGACAAAGTCGCGCGCGGCGATCCCGTGCATTTGAAACCCTCGAACACGTTGTAGTCGATGCGGCTCACCTGCTTCTTGGCCGAGATCGTCTTGGTGGCCTTTGGATCCCAGATGACGAGGTCGGCGTCGGAGCCGACAGCGACCGCGCCCTTCTTCGGAAACACATTGAGGATGCGGGCGATGTTTGCCGACGTGACCGCGACGAATTCCTCCTTGGTGATCCGCCCGGTATTGACGCCGGCCGTCCACAAAACCGGCATGCGGTCTTCGAGCCCGCCGGTGCCGTTCGGTATCTTGGTGAAGTCATCGCGGCCGAGCCGCTTTTGCTCGGTGGTGAAAGCACAATGATCGGTCGCTACGACCTGGAGCGATCCCGATTGCAGACCGGCCCACAGGCTCGCCTGATGGTCTTTCGGGCGGAATGGCGGCGACATCACGCGGCGCGCGGCGTAGTCCCAATCGGTGTTGCGATATTCGTCCTCGTCGAGGACGAGATGCTGGATCAGCGGCTCGCCGAAAACCCGTTTGCCGGCGGCGCGCGCCCGCGCGATCGCCTCATGCGCGTCGCGGCACGACGTATGGACGACGTAAAGCGGACAGCCCGCCATATCGGCGATCATGATCGCGCGGTTGGCGGCTTCGCCCTCGACGGCGGGCGGGCGCGAAAAAGCGTGACCTTCCGGACCGGTCACGCCGGTGCCGAGATAATGCTGTTGCAGGTGCCAGACGACATCGCCGTTCTCGGCGTGAACGAGCGGCATGGCGCCGAGCCCGGCGCAGCGCAGAAACGAGTTGTAGAGCTCGTCGTCATTGACCATCAACGCGCCCTTGTAGGCCATGAAATGCTTGAACGTGTTGATGCCGTAGGTTTTGACAACGGTTTCCATCTCGTCGAAGACCTGCTTGTCCCACCAGGTGATCGCCATGTGGAAGCCGTAGTCGCTGGCTGCGCCCTCGGCCTTGCGCCGCCAGTCCTGATAGGCGGCGAGCAGCGATTGGCCCGGATTGGGGATGCAGAAATCGACCACCATCGTGGTGCCGCCGGAGAGCGCGGCCTTGGTGCCCCACTCGAAATCGTCGGCCGAGACACTGCCCATGAAAGCGAGCTCAAGGTGGGTGTGCGGATCGATGCCGCCCGGTATGACGTAACAGCCGCCGGCGTCGATCCTCTCCGCGCCGGCCGGCGCTTCGAGATTGGCGCCGATCGCGGCGATCGCACCGTCATGGACGAGGACGTCGGCGCGTCGCGAATTGTCGTGATTGACGACGGTGCCGCCGCGTATGAGTTTCGTCATATCGATCTCCCGTCCCGCCGGCCCGAGGGGTCTGCACCAATCCACGTGACAGTATTTCTGTCGTGTTGCGGGCAGTTCGTCAAAACTTGTTGATCGCCGGTTTATAGACTATTGGACCACGGTTATCGACTTGCCGAATATAGCCCGATAGAATGCGAGCTAGCACCTGGGCCGAACCGGACGATCCGCCGTCGGCTTCCGAAAGCTGCAAACGCAATTCGCGGTCTTTAATTCCGAAATGAGAGAAAACCACGCCTCTTGGGGGCAACACATCGTAAGGAGTCGAGCAATGAGCATTTCGATCTCTCGTCGCATTGTCATCGTGGCGGCATGTGCGGCCGCCGTTTCTGCCTGGGCCGTGGCGTCGAAGGCCGCGCCCGAAACCTTCAAGGTCGCACTGACCGGCGCGCAACAAGTACCGCCGGTCGAGACGACCGGTAGCGGAACGGCCGACCTCACTTACGATCCGGCGACGCGGGTGGTGACGTGGAGCGTCACCTACAGCGGATTGTCGGCGCCGGCCACGATGGCGCATTTCCACGGACCGGCGGCGGCGGGAGCGAACGGTCCGGTGACCGTCTGGATCAGCAACAAAGGCAGCGCGGTGGAAAGCCCGATCAAGGGAGAAGCGACGCTGACGCCCGAGCAGGCGGCACAGTTCACCGCCGGCGACTGGTACGTCAACGTGCATACTTCGACGCATCCGGGCGGCGAGATCCGCGGTCAGGTGATGCCGCCCAAAAGCTGACGGCGATTAGCTGATCGCGGCCAGCTTTCGCCTTTCATAAGAAGTTGACGAGAACGGCTACGGCGAGCGCGCTAGCGCCGAGGAAAAAGCTCGCGCGCAAGGGACTGGCCATGCGCGGCGCCGGCACGTCGGCTGGCAGCGACTTCCAGCCGGTGATCATCGGCTTGAAGAGGTTTTGTCCTTTCGCCGCCGCGTAGGCCAGTATCGCCAGGAGGTGCAGCGCCACGGCCGCCAGCAACGCATCCCAGAAAATCCAATGCAGTGCGGTGATCGTGTTGGCGATCGGCGCCGGGATGAGCTCGGTGAGCGGTCCCTGGTCGGCGACGTCGTTGGCGACATAGAGCCCGCTCAAGGTCTCGCCGAGGAGAAGCGCGAGGAGGAGCAGCACCATCCAGCCGCCCGCCGGGTTATGGCCGGCCTGGCGATCGTGCTCGCGGCGCAGGACGTGGGTCAAATGACGTGCGGCCGCGCGCGGCGACCCGAGGAAGCGGGAAAATCGCGTCGTCTCGCTGCCGAAGAAACCCCACAACAGGCGAAAACCGACCAGCGTGAGCACGGCGTCGCCGGCCTTGGCGTGCCAGTCCATCCAGTCCAGCCGCCAGGTGATGTAAGCGGCGAGCACCAGCGCCGCGGTGAGCCAGTGGAACAGCCGGGTGGGTACGTCCCAGATCAGAACCTTGCGGTCGATATCGCTCACTGGGTGAAGTCCTCCCCAACGCGCTTTGCCCGGATACTGCAACGGGCGTGAGCGGGCAATGCTCGCTCAGTCACTGGCTTAGTCATCCAATGGACGTGTTGGCATCGGAATCGGCCGACTAACTCATTGAATCCATGGCGAATCAGCTATGGTGCCCGCGGCTGGAGAGCGGGAGCGAGCACCATGCTACGCGTGCGGCTGAAAGCTGACGGACGACTGATGCAAGTCTTGCCTGACGGCAGCGAGCGTCTGATTTCGTTTGCCGACGGAGCGCCTCCCGGACATGCGAACGGCGGTGGAGCATCGGGCAACGGCCGTTTCCTCGATGCCGCCTATGCCCGTAACGTCCGCGGGCAGACCGGTCTCACGCAGACCGCTTTCGCCGAGCAGATCGGCGTGCCGGTGGAAACGGTACGCAACTGGGAGCAGGGCAAGCGTTCGCCGCGCGGGCCGGCGCGGGCGTTGCTCAAGGTGATCGAACGGGCGCCCGCGGCGGCGTTTGCGGTGCTTGGCGGCAAGCCGCGGTAACGGCTGCATCGTCCCTTAGGCGTGCAATGGCCGACGCGAGCGCGAACAAGGCAAGCACTCCGGTCGTTGAAGCTAACGGCGCGCACATCCCATTGCTCGGGCTCGGCACCTGGCAATTGCGCGGCCGTGCTTGTGGCCGCATTGTCGAACTGGCCTTGCGGCTGGGCTACCGACACGTCGACACCGCCGAGATCTATGACAACGAGGCCGCGGTGGGCGAAGGCTTGCGCGCTTCCGGCGTCAAGCGCGCGGACATATTCGTGACCACCAAGATTTGGCCGTCGCATTACGCACCCGGCGAGCTTGAACGCGCGGCGCGCGAATGTCTGGTGCGGCTGCGGTTAAGCGAGGTCGACCTCCTGCTGCTGCACTGGCCCAATCCGCAGATTCCGCTCACGGAAACGCTGAGCGCGCTGGCCAAGGTCAAGCGCGACGGGCTCACGCGCCATATCGGCGTGTCCAACTTCAACGCGGCGCAGATCGAAGAAGCTTTTCGGGCGGTCAGCGAACCGCTGGTGAGCAATCAGGTCGAATGCCATCCTTTCCTCGACCAGTCGAAGCTGATCGCGGCCTGCCGTAAGCACGGCATGGCCGTCGTCGCCTATAGCCCGATTGCGCAGGGGACCGCCGGTGACGACAAAGTGCTGGCGCGCATCGGCGGCGCGCAGGGCAAGACCGCCGCGCAGGTCTGTCTGCGCTTCCTGGTGCAGCAGGACATCGTCGTCATTCCGCGCACCAGCAAAGTCGCGCGGCTTTCGGAGAACGCGGCGATCTTCGACTTTGCGCTTAGCGAACAGGAGATGGCGGAGATTTCCCGACTGGCGCACCGCGATGGCCGCCTCATCGACTGGGCATTCTCCGGCCGGCCGAAGTGGGATTGAGCGCGCCGGCGGCGGCGCTTTAGAACTCCACGTCCAGCTCTTCGAGCTCGTCGGGTTCGACCTTGGCGGCGGCGATCCATTCCTGCATCAGCGGCAGCGCCATGATGGTGCTGCAGTATTGCGCCGAAACCGGGTCGAGCGCGACGTCGTAGGTGCGAAAACGGGTGCATACCGGCGCGTACATGGCGTCGGCCGAGCAAGGCTTTTCCCCGAACAAATAAGGTCCCTTGTACTTTTCCAGGCACTCCCGCCAGATCGCGGTGACGCGTTCGATGTCACCGCGCGCGCCCGCCCAGGATTTGAAGCCGGGGAAATGCACCTTGAGGTTCATCGGCAGCGCCGAGCGCAGATTGGCAAACCCGGAATGCATCTCGCCGCAGATCGAGCGGCAATGCGCGCGTTGCGCCTTATCCGCCGGCAACAGACCCGCGTCCGGAGAGAACTCATGCAGGTATTGGGCGATCGCCAGCGTGTCCCATACCTTGAGACCGTCGTGAACAAGGCATGGCACTAGAAAGGAAGGCGATAGCAGCAGCAGCTCGGCGCGCGTCGACGCATCGTCGGTGCCGACGTGCTTCTCCTCGAAGTCGAGGCTCGCCATTTTGCATAGCAACCAGCCGCGCAGCGACCACGACCCATAGTTCTTGCTGGCAATGGTGAGGATAGCCTTGGACATCGCGCTGGGCTCGTCGTGAAGATTGGCGGCGAATCAAAGAGTTATGGATCACACAAACCGTTTTGACGGCAGCATTGGCGCGATTTGGATCGGCTCAGACCCGCGCCCCCGCTCCCCACTGTGCAAGATGTTCATAATCTTGTCGCAGCGCAACAAAAAATGCACTAGCCTTTCGGCGTTTGGGGTGATCGAGGGGTTCTGTCGCCAGACGGACTGCGGCACCCGTTGGGTAATGGATGCTGTACCTCGCCTATCAGACCCAATCCGACATCATCGCGCCGGTCAAAGCATGGGCAACCATGGCGATGGCCGCCGGCGGCCAGCCGTTGCTCGGCGACAATCCCACAATCCGCAACCTGACCGCGGCCTATGAGCTGGTCTCACGGGTGGGGCTTACCCATACCCGCCCGCCTTTCGGCATCGGCTCTATCACGGTCGGCAACCGGCAGGTCGAGGTGCACGAAGAAGCCGCCGCCACCACGCCCTTCGCCACGCTTCTGCATTTCAAGAAGGACATCGCGACCACCCAGCCGCGCGTCCTTCTGGTGGCGCCGCTGTCGGGCCATTTCGCCACGTTGTTGCGGGCAACGGTGCGCACCATGCTGCCCGACCACGACGTCTTCATCACCGATTGGCACAATGCGCGCGATGTGCCGCTCATTGCCGGCCGCTTCGGCGTCGATGAATATGTCGAGCACCTCATCAAGTTCGTCGAAGTGATGGGTCCGGGCGCGCACGTGCTCGCAGTCTGCCAGCCCTGCGTCGCCGTGCTCTCCGCCGTCGCCGTGATGGCGCAGACGGCCAATCCGGCACAGCCGCGCTCGATGACGCTGATGGCCGGGCCGATCGACACCCGCGTCAATCCGACCAAGGTCAACGTACTCGCCAACAAGCGCTCGATCGCGTGGTTCGAGCGCTCGCTGACGGCGTCGGTGCCGCTGCGCTATCCGGGGGCGTTTCGCCGGGTCTACCCGGGCTTCGTGCAGCTCCTTGCGTTCTTAAGCATGAACCTTGAGCGGCATGTGAAAGCGCACAAAGAGCTTTATGAGAACCTCGCCAACGGCGAGGACGAGAAGGCGGCGGTGACCAAAGCCTTCTATGACGAATATTTCGCCGTGCTCGATCTCACTGCCGAGTTCTATCTCGAGACGGTGCGGCTCATTTTCCAGGAATACGCGCTGCCGCTCGGCAAGCTCGAATATCGCGGCACCCGCATCGACCCAAGCGCGATCCGGCGCACCATGCTGCTCACCGTCGAGGGTGAGCGCGACGACATCTGCGCCGTCGGCCAGACGGTGGCGGCGCACGATCTGTGCAGTAAGCTGCGGCCCTACCTGAAGCGCCACCACATGCAGGCCGGCGTCGGCCATTACGGCGTGTTCTCCGGCAAACGCTGGGAAAATCAGGTCTATCCGATCGTCAAGAACGTGATCCTGTCGAGCGATTGAGTCTGCCTCACCGCATCGCCGCGGCGATATTGCCGCCGTCGACGGTGGTGACGTCGGCGGTGGTTTTCAGCGCCAGCGCCTGATGCAGAAAGGCTTGCGCGACGTCGTCCGCGGTCACTTCGCGGCCGAGCAGGTTGCCGCTCATGTAATCCTGCTTGCTTACGCCCCGCGCCTTGGCGCGCGACGCGATCATGTCTTCGGTCAGCAATCCTGAACGGATGCGGTCGGCGTTGACCGCGTTGGCGCGGATGCCGTCGGCACCGTAATCGAGGGCGTATTGGCGCATTAGCGCCAGCAAGGCCGCCTTCGGAATGCCATAGGGGCCGAAATTCGGCCCGGGATTGACGGCTTGTTTCGAGACGTTGAACAAGAGGCACCCGCCGGTACCTTGCGCCAGCATGATTTTAACGGCCGCCTGCGCCACCCGCTGGTGGCCGTAAAAATTCAGCTCGAAACTTTGGCGTAGGATCTCCTCATCGACTTCGCCGATGCGGCCCTGCCAGGCGGCGCCGGCGTTGGAGACCACAATATCGAGGCCGCCGAAGGTAGCGGCGATTGTATCGAACGCCGAGCCGACGGAAGCTGCATCGGTTACGTCGCATTGCAACGCCAGCGCAGCTAATCCGGTTTCCTTCGCCTTTTCGCGTGCAGCGGCGAGGTTCACGTCGAGCAAGGCGACTTCCGCGCCGGCCGCGGCGAAAGCCTTGGCGGTGGCTGCGCCGATGGCGCCGGCGGCGCCGGTGATCGCGGTGATCTGTCCGGCGAGCGGCGGCTCCTTGCGCGCGCCGAGCTTTCTTTGCTCGACCGGCCAATACTCGCAATCGAACATCTCGGCCTCTGAGATCGACTCGAATTTTCCGATCGCCTCGGCGTCACTGACGCCTTCGACCCATGCCATCGCGATGTCGGCGGCGATGACGGCATCCTGCTTGGAGCGGCCGAGGCCGAACAGGCCGAGTCCAGGCACCAGCACGACGCGGGGCAGCGGATCGAGTTCCTGCTTGCCGCCGCCGACGCGTTTGTTGTGGCGCTGGAAATAGTCGTGATAGCGCGAGACGAAGGCGGTTGCCGCTTCGCGGGTCACGCGCGCAAAGTCGTCGAGTTTGCCGACTTGTGGATGCGGCACCACGAGCGGCCAATTTTTGGTGCGGATGGTGTGATCCGGCGTCAGCGCGCCGGCTTGACTGACGCGCGGCAGGTCGACGGCGTTGAAAAAATCGAGGACGGCGTCGCCGCTGCGAAACTCAAGAACCAGCCGGCGCCAAGCGCCCTCGGTCTTGTCATTCTTGGCACTGCATGCGCCGCGCACGATCGGCGCGACCGCGGCGAGCTGAGCAACGTTGCCCGCGGCCGGCACAGTGACAGCCACGGCCTTGCGATGGCGCGCGATGAAATCCTCGGCGAGCGAGACCATCTCGATCATGCGCTCATAAGCTTCGCGCGCGCTTTCGCCGAAGGTGACGATGCCGTGCTTGCCGAGAACAAGCCCGTCGCTTGGTTTCGCGCGCTCGAAAACGTCGATCGCCTTTTTCGCTAGCCCGAAGCCCGGCATGAGGTAGGACACGAACGCCAGGCGGTCCTTAAAGACTTCGGCGCAGCGCGCTGCTCCGTCGGGCTGGTCGATCAAGCTGAGCACCGCCGTCGCATGGGTGTGATCGACGAATTTGTGCGGCAGGAACGCGTGCAGCATGATCTCGACGGAAGGATTTGGCGCCGCCGGATCGATAAGATTGACGCGCTCGATCGCCAGGAGTTCGTCGTCGCCGATCGCCTCAAGCGCGCGTAGCCGGCGCATGGCATCGAGCCGGACCGCCGGCAGGTCCTCGGCTTCAATCGCCGCCATGTCGGCGCCGGAACCTTTTACCCGTAGAACCTCGACCTTCTCGCCAAGGTGATCGACGGCGTGCGTCTTGAGCGACGTGTTGCCGCCGCCGTGGAGCGCGAGCTTGGGGTCGCGGCCGAGCAGTCGTGTCGTGTAGATCCGCAGCGCCAACGCGTGCTCAACGCCGGATTTGGCAGCGTGAGCCACGAATGTTTCCGCGTCACGGTCGACCCACCCGCTTCTCATGGCGTGTCGACCGTTCCGTCAACCGCCGGCGATGCGGCGTGACCACCACCCGCTGCGGCGCGGCTTACCGGCCGGTTCGCTCTCGCCGACTTCGGTCATCACCGGCTGCGGTGCGGGTGTTGCGGGCTGCGCCGGCGCCGGCAGGGCCGTCTCAGCGGCGCCGGCGGACGGGGCCGGCTCGCGCACGGTCGAGCGCCGGCGCGGCGGCTCCGGTTGGGCGAAAGGCTCGGCGGCTTCGCGCGAAGGCGAAGACGCCGGCGCGGCATCAAGGTCGGCGACGGCCTCCTTGAGATTCGGGTCGGCCGCCGGCGGCGTCGTCAACTCTTCGGCCGTCGTCATCGCATGGTGGGGCTCGTGCGCGTCGCGCTCGTATGGTGGCGCGCCTTCGCGCTCTTGCCGGTTGCGCCGGCCACCGCGGCGGCCGCGCCGCCGCCGCCGCCCACCCTCGCGCTGGGGCTCGTTTCGGTTCGTGGCGACGGTCTCGCCGACTTCTTCCGCGAGATCGTCGGCGGACATTTCGCCCGCCGCCTCCGCGGAGGCATCGCTTCCGCCTTCGGCCATCGCCTCGCGGTGCGGCGGCGGCGCATGCGCTTCACCGCCGCCATTGCGGCCGCGGCGCCGCCGCCGGCGACGCCGGTGGCCTCCGCCTTCGCCCGGCTCGGCGGCAATCTCGGCGGCCGGTGCTTCGGTTTCTTGGGCTTCTTCGCCTTCCTCGGCCTCTTCGGTTTCCTCGGCGTCGATCGCACCGGCTTCTTCTTCGAGATCGTCCTCTTCTTCAAGCGGCGCGGCGCGCGCCTCGCTCCGTTCGGCCAGCGCCTTGGCGGCCTCGATCGTGTGCACCTGCTCGCCGCGATCGATGGCGAAAGCCATCGGCGCGATCAGCGTCTCGTCGGCGCTGACGGTGATGGTGATGGCGAAGCGCTCCTCCAGCCCGCGCAAATGCGCGCGTTTCTGATTGAGCACGTAAAGCGCCACGTCGGGCCGCGTGCGGGCGATGAGATTGTGCGTCGCGCCTTTCATCAACTGCTCTTCGAGCGCACGCAGCACCTGCAACGCCAACGACGACACCGAGCGGACGTGGCCGCTGCCGCCGCAATACGGGCATTTCTCCGTGGAGCTTTCCAACACGCTGGTGCGGATGCGCTGGCGCGACATCTCCAGCAGGCCGAAATGCGAGATGCGGCCGACCTGGATGCGGGCGCGGTCCTGCTTGAGGGCTTCCTTGAGCCGGCGCTCGACCGAGCGATCATTGCGCTTCTCGTCCATATCGATGAAGTCGATGACGATCAGCCCGGCGAGATCGCGCAACCGCAGCTGGCGCGCGATTTCATCCGACGCTTCCATATTGGTCTTGAGCGCGGTGTCCTCGATGTGGTGCTCGCGGGTGGCGCGGCCGGAATTGACGTCGATGGCGACCAACGCCTCGGCCTGATTGAGCACGATGTAGCCGCCGGAGCGCAGTTGCACGGTGGGCGAGAACATGCCGTCGAGCTGGTTCTCGACGCCGTAGCGCGACAACAGCGGTTGCGTGTCGGTGTAAAGCTTCACGTTCTTCGCATGGCTCGGCATGAGCATGCGCATGAAGTCCTTCGCCTCGCGATAGGCGTCCGGACCGGCGACGATCACCTCGTCGATATCCTTGTTGTAGAGGTCGCGGATCGAGCGTTTGACCAGCGAGCCTTCCTCATAGACGAGCTTCGGCGCCGTGGATTTCAGGGTCAGGTCGCGCACGGTTTCCCATAGCCGCAGCAGATATTCGAAATCGCGCTTGATCTCGGTCTTGGTGCGGCTGGCGCCGGCGGTGCGCACGATCACGCCCATCCCCTCCGGAACTTCGAGCTCCTGCGCGATGTCCTTGAGCCGGGAACGATCTTCGCCGCTCGTGATTTTGCGGCTGATGCCGCCACCGCGCGCGGTGTTCGGCATCAAGACCGAATAGCGGCCGGCGAGCGAGAGGTAGGTGGTGAGCGCCGCGCCCTTGGTGCCACGCTCCTCCTTGACCACCTGCACCAGCATGACCTGCCGGCGCTTAATCACCTCCTGGATCTTGTACTGGCGGCGATAGCGCGGCGCGCGATCGGGGACTTCCTCGAGCGCGTCGGCGCCGCCGACGGATTCGACGACCTCTTCAGCGGCTTCGCCGGATTCGTCGTCTTCGCCGGTTCCCGCATGGTCGCTACGCGCGGCAGTCTCGTGCACGCCGCTCGCTTCATTGTTACCGGCGGCAGCGGATTCGCCAACTTCAGGGGTGGAGAGATCGGGTTCATCCGCCCCGGCAGCGTCTGCCGCCGTCTCGGTCTCCGACGGTTCAATCCCGGTAGATTCGGGTTCGGCTTCTGCCGGCGGCGCGCTTGGCGAAGGTTCGGCCGCGATCGGCGGTGTCGGTTCTGCCTGCAACTGCGACTCCAGCGGGGTCGGCGCGCCTGCGTCTTCCGCGCTTGCGCCGCTTGCCGGTTCCTCGCCGTTTTCCGCCGGCTGAGGCGTTTCGCTGCGCACGACTTCCTCGTCGCGCCGCGCGGCGAAAGGCCTGCCGCGGCCGCGATGCCGGCGGGAGCGCCGGTCGGCCTCGTCTTCGGCGGCGCGTTGCGCGCGGCCTTCTTCGTCGATCAGCGCCTGCCGGTCGGCGACCGGGATTTGATAGTAATCGGGATGGATTTCACTGAAAGCCAGGAAGCCGTGGCGGTTGCCGCCGTAATCGACGAAAGCGGCTTGCAGTGACGGCTCGACGCGCGTCACTTTCGCCAGATAGATGTTGCCTCTTAGCTGCTTACGCTGCGCGGTTTCGAAATCGAATTCCTCGACGCGGTTGCCGCGCAAGACGACCACCCGGGTTTCCTCCGGATGGGTCGCGTCGATGAGCATTTTGTTGGCCATTGCATATCTCGTAAAGGCTGGCGTGCCGCAGGCCCCGCGCCGTAGCGGCGACGGAGGACGGAGAGCAGCCCATTTGTCGATGAAGGAAACGGATCGGAAACTCCGAGCGCGGCAAACGGACATCGCTCCGGTGGCCGGCGAGCGTCGCATGAACGCCGCCGTCCCGATACGATCGAACCTGTCGCGCCTCGAACATGAACTCCAAACCGTGGTGGACGGCAGCGTTGTCAGCCGCCGCGATTAGTCTGAGTGCTTACGGTATCGGCGACGCCGCTTCGGCAGTACGTAATCTCCGCCAACGCGCGCCGCGCGGTCAGCTCCGGCTGCCCTGCTCCTTTAAGGGTATCGGCTTCGCTGGTTCGTCCCGTATCGGTCGGCGCGTCATCGGCGCCGTAACGGAACGAAAGCGGCGTCCGCCTACGCTCCCGCTTTCGGTTCGGGAGCCATCGCGGCGGACGTGCCGGATGCCCTGACGGGACACAACCGGAACCTTTGACCGTCAGCCACACCTTCTTACGGCCGCGGGCACGGAATTGGCAAGTCGGCTGTGGGATTTGTCCGGGAGAACCACTTTCCGGCTCCCACGACCCATCGTCCCCGCATCTCTTCATGTAGGTACTTAAGTTTCAATTAACCACGCCTGCCTATTGGAGTAAGAGGGGCGCGGAGGGTTGAAAACCGATGGCTGTCCGGGCAACGAGGTGGGCTTTCCTCGGTCTGCTCTTCGCTGTGGCCGCATCGGCCGCGGAACGGCCGGCGCCCCCCGCGCCGCGGACGCCCGCCGCCGATTCGCTGCCGGTGGCGACCGATGCGCGGCTTGGCGGCGACGAATCGCAGACGCGGTTCGTCATGGATTTCAGCCGCAAGATCGACCTGCGCGCTTTTACGCTCGCCGATCCCTATCGCGTCGTGCTCGACATTCCGCAGGCGATATTTCAGTTGCCGCCGAAAACCGGCGAAGCAGGACGCGGTCTGATCAGGGCGTTTCGTTTCGGCCTGGTGATGCAGGGCGGCTCGCGCATGGTCTTCGATCTCGCCAAACCCGCGCGCATCGAAAAGGCCTTCGTTGTCGACGCGACGGACGGCGCGCCCGCTCGTCTCGTGCTCGATCTCGTGGCCACCGACCGCGAAAGCTTTTTGCGCAGGATCGCCGTCGACAGCACGCTCAGCCGCGCCGATCTGCCGCGCGCGAAAGGGGTGGAAGCAAAGAACGGCGATCCGCGTCCGCTCGTCGTGCTCGATCCGGGCCACGGCGGCATCGACACCGGCACCAAGGGGCAGGGCGGCGTAGAGGAAAAGGATATTGTCCTGAATTTCGCCCAGCGCCTGCGCGATCGCGTCGAAAAGACCGGCAAATACCGCGTCCTCATGACGCGGACCGACGATACCTTCGTACCGCTCGCCGATCGCGTGCGCATCGCGCGCGACGCCGGCGCGGCGCTGTTCGTTTCCATTCACGCCGACTCGTTGCCGCACGGGGAGGGTGATGCCCAGGGCGCCAGCGTTTACACACTGTCGGAGACCGCGACCGATTCCGAGGCGGCGCGGCTCGCCGAAAAAGAAAACCGCGCCGATGTCATCGCCGGCGTCGATCTCAAATCCGAGCCGGACGATGTTGCCGGCATTCTGCTCGATCTCGCCGAGCGCGAGACCAAGAGCCTGTCCATACAATTTGCGCATCGACTGGTCGGCGACATGAAATCGGCGACGCGCCTGCACAAAACGCCGCTGAAATCGGCCGGGTTCCGCGTCCTGCGCGCGCCGGACGTGCCATCGGTGCTCGTCGAACTCGGCTACGTCTCCAATCGGCAAGACCTGGAATCGCTGTTGTCCGAGAGTTGGCGCAACCGCACGGCCGATTCCATCGCGCAGGCGATCGACTCCTATTTCGCGGCCCATATGGCCGGCGCCCATGCCGGTGCGAACTAGTGTCCCGATTCCGAAGTTCGCAGGTCTTCGCGGCTTGCTCTCGTGCGAACTTCGGAATCAAAAGGGACACTAGCAAATGCAACATTCTAGTGCGGTTTTTGGATTTGAAGTTCCTAAACGAGGATGCCGCTTAATCGTAGGAACTTCAAATCCACCGCACTAGACCCGGGTTCGCCCCAACGGCCTCAGTTTGAACAAAAAACGGAGCGACGAAACGCGATGCAGAGCGGGGTTTTCGGGGACTTAAGGCTGGGATTGAGGCCGATCGTGTCGCAGCTTGTGTTCGCCGCGGGGCCTGGCGTCAACCGATCGGCCGTGGCGCCTGTCGGGGCGGGACTTTTGCCATGAAGATCCTGCTGCGCTTCCTCGGCTTCCTGTTCGCGGCGGGAACGATCGTGTTCATCGTCGGCGTCGGCGCGACCGCCGGCCTGTTGTGGCATTTCTCCAAGGATCTGCCCGACTATTCTCAGCTGCAAAATTATGAACCGCCGGTGATGACGCGGGTGCACGCCGCCGACGGATCGTTGCTTGCCGAATATGCCGACGAGCGGCGCCTCTATCTGCCGGTCCAGGCGGTGCCGAAGCTTGTCATCAACGCCTTCATCGCGGCGGAGGACAAGAGCTTCTACCAGCACCCTGGAGTCGACGTTTACGGCATCGCGCGCGCCGCTTTGCTGTACGCGGAAAATTTCGGCTCTAGCCGCCGCCCGCAGGGCGCTTCCACCATCACCCAGCAGGTGGCGAAGAACTTCCTGTTGACCAACGAGGTGTCGATCGCCCGCAAGATCAAGGAGGCGCTGCTCGCCTTGCGAATCGAGCGGGCCTATTCGAAGGACAGGATCCTCGAACTCTATCTCAATCAGATCTATCTCGGGCTCGGCGCTTACGGCGTCGCCGCGGCGTCGCTCCTATATTTCGACAAGTCGGTGCACGAGCTGACGCTGGCCGAGGCCGCCTATCTCGCCGCGTTGCCCAAGGGCCCGAACAATTACAATCCGTTTCGCCGCCGCGAGGAGGCCATCGCGCGCCGCAACTACGTCATCGACCGCATGATCGAGGACGGCTTCATCACCGCCGATGCCGGCGACCAAGCCAAAAAACAACCGCTCAGTATCGCCGTGCGGCCGACCGGCGCCCACACTTTCGCGGCCGAATATTTCGCCGAGGAGGTGCGCCGTTACATCTTCGACAATTACGGGGAGAAGAAGCTTTACGAGGGCGGGCTCTCCGTGCGCACCACGCTCGATCCGAAGATGCAGGTGTTGGCGCGCAAGACCATGATCGATGGGCTCGTCAATTTTGACGAATTGCAAGGCTGGCGCGGACCCGCCGGCCAGATCGACATTACCGGCGACTGGGGCGTCACACTCGCCGACGTGAAATCGTTGTCCGATATCGATCCCTGGCGGCTCGCGGTCGTGCTCGAAGTCAACGACCAGTCGGCGCGCATCGGTCTGCAGCCGGCGCGCGACCCCGGCGGCGCCGTAGTCAAAGCGCGCGAAGTCGGCATCCTGCCGTTGGACGGCGTCAAATGGGCGAAACCGGCGAACGGATCGGCCAAGCCGATCCAGCGCGTCAGTCAGGTGCTGTCGCCCGGAGACGTCGTCTATGTCGAACCGGCGAAGGACCAGGGCCAGTTCCGCCTGCACCAGGCCCCGGAAATCTCCGGCGCCATGGTCGTCATGGACCCGCGCACCGGCCGCGTGCTGGCGATGGTCGGCGGTTTCTCTTACGACCAGAGCCAATTCAACCGCGCTACGCAAGCGCTGCGGCAGCCGGGCTCGTCGTTCAAGCCGCTGGTCTATGCCGCCGCCATCGACAACGGCTACACGCCCTCGACCATCGTCCTCGATGCGCCGATCGAAATCGACATGGGGCCGGGCGGCGGCGGCATCTGGAAGCCGGAAAATTACGGCGGCAAGTTCTTCGGCCCCTCGACGCTGCGCTTCGGCCTCGAACAGTCGCGCAACGTCATGACGGTGCGCCTGGCGCAGGACGTCGGCATGCCGTTGATCGCGGAATACGCCAAAAGGTTCGGCGTATACGATAATCTGCCGCCCTACCTGTCCTACGCGCTCGGCGCCGGCGAGACCACGGTGCTGCGCATGGTCACCGCCTATTCGATGCTCGACAATGGCGGGCGGCGCGTGAAGCCGACGCTGATCGATCGCATCCAGGACCGTTACGGCCACACCATCTACAAGCACGACCAGCGCGAATGCGTCGGCTGCGATGCCGACTCCTGGCACAATCAGCCGGAGCCGACGCTGATCGATCACCGCGAGCAGGTCATCGATCCGATGACCGCCTATCAGATCACCTCCATGATGGAAGGCGTGGTCCAGCGCGGCACCGCAACCGTGGTCCGCGACGTCGGTAAGCCGATCGCCGGCAAGACCGGCACCACCAACGAAGAGAAGGACGTTTGGTTCATTGGCTTTTCGCCGGACATCGTCTGTGGCGTCTATATGGGCTACGACAAACCCCGCCACATCGCGCGGCTCGCCACCGGCGGTCATCTCGCGGCGCCGATCGTCCGCGATTTCCTCAAAGTCGCGCTGGCCGACAAGCCACCGATACCGTTCCGCGTACCCCCCGGCATCAAGCTCATCCGCGTCGACGCCAAAACCGGCATGCGCGCCGGTCCCGGCGACACCCACGTGATCCTCGAAGCCTTTAAGCCCGGCACCGCGCCACCCGATAGTTACTCGGTGATCGGCGCGGAATCCTCCAATAGCGGACCGCTGTCGGTCTCGCCCGACGCCGATCGCGCCGTCCGCACTGGGACCGGGGGATTGTATTGATGTCAGGGATCGGGATCAGCAATTAGGAATCTGCAAAATCAGAGTGCGTCAAGTGTGAGCGGCAAGTCTCATTGACACCCGACGCCTGACACCTGATATCTGGCACCTGATATGCGCGCGGAAATCGAGACTATCGTCGCCGAGATCAAGCAGTCGCTCAGACTGCTGAGGAGGCATCTTTGACGTCGACAAGGCGCGCGCGCGGCTCGGCGAGCTGAACCGGCAGGCCGAAGATCCCAATCTGTGGAACGATCAGCAGCATGCCAGCCGCGTCATGCAGGAGCGCACCGCGCTTGACGATCAGCTCAGCGCGTTGTCCCGTATCGAGCAGGAGCTCGACGATCAGTTGACGATGATCGAACTCGGCGAGGCCGAGAACGACCAGAAAACCATCGTTGAAGCGGAAACGGCCTTGCGCAAACTCAAGGTCGAAGTTGCCCGCCGCGAGCTCGAGGCGCTTTTATCCGGCGAGGCCGACGCCAACGATTGCTATCTCGAAGTGCATGCCGGCGCCGGCGGCACCGAAAGCCAAGATTGGGCCAGCATGCTGCTGCGCATGTATGTGCGCTGGGCCGAGCAACATGGCTTCAAGGTCGACTACATCGAAGAGATGCAAGGGGAAGAGGCCGGCATCAAATCCGCCACCATCGAGGTCAAGGGCCGCAACGCTTATGGCTGGCTCAAGACCGAGAAGGGCGTGCACCGGCTCGTCCGCATCTCGCCGTTTGACGCCAATGCGCGCCGCCACACCTCGTTCGCCAGCGTCAATGTCTATCCGGTGGTTGACGATCGCATCAACATCGACATCAACGAGGCCGACGTACGCGTCGATACCATGCGCGCCGGCGGCGCCGGCGGGCAGCACGTCAACAAGACGGAATCGGCGATCCGGCTGACGCATATACCGACCAACATCGTGGTGGTGTGCCAGAACGACCGCTCGCAGCATCGCAATCGCGCGCAGGCCTGGCAAATGCTGCGCGCCAAACTTTACGAAGCCGAATTGAAGAAGCGCGAGAAGCAGGCCGCCGCCGACCAAGCCGCCAAGACCGACATCGGTTGGGGCCACCAGATCCGCTCTTACGTGTTGCAGCCCTATCAGATGGTGAAGGATCTGCGCACCGGCGTATCGACCTCGAACACCGGCGGCGTGCTCGATGGCGACATCGATCAGTTCATGGAGGCGGCGCTGGCGCAAAGGGCCTTCGGCGGCGAGGCGAAGCAAGTGGAGGACGTGGAGTAGGTTTCTTTACGCGCTATATCGGTAAGCGCCGCCTCTCTCGATCGCCCGCCGATAAGCCGGCCGCGCGTGGATGCGCCCGAGAAAGTCCATGAGTCGCGGGCGTGTTTGATCGAGCCTGGCGCGCTCGCTGGCCGCTTCGAGCGGAAAACTCAGCATGATATCCGCGGCGGAGAAGCGCTCGCCCAAAAACCACGGCGTGCTGCCCAATTCGGCTTCCAAAAAATCGAGGTGAAGCTTGAGCTGCGAGTTCACGAAGCCTCGCGCCGGCAATCCCAACAGACCGAGCCTCTTGACTGCGAGCTTGAGCAGAAACGGCGGCATCAGCGAGCCTTCGGCGTAATGCAGCCAGTATTTGTAACGCCAGTAGAGATCGGAATCGCGTGTTGGCCCGAGATCGGGGCCGTAACACTCGACCAGATATTCGACGATCAACCCGGTCTCGGCGAATTTTTTGCCGTCATCCTCGATGACAGGCGATTTGCCGAGCGGGTGCACGCGCTTTAGTTCTCGCGGCGCCAGCATCGTTGCCTTGCGCTGGTAGCGCACGACTTCGTAGGGCGTGCCGATTTCTTCAAGCAGCCACAAAACACGCTGACTGCGCGAATTATTCAGATGATGGACGCGGATCATGTCGAAGCGAATAAGGGGGTGGCGGGCAGTGAATTGCGGGTAGGAATTCTATTCGCTCCCGTCCAGCCTGGCGCCGGCGTTGAGGAATTTTTGCGGATCGACCGCTTCGCCGTCAATGCGCGTCTCGTAATGCAGATGTGGGCCGGTCGAGCGCCCGGTCGAGCCCATGCGGCCGACGACCTGTCCGATGCGAATCTCGTCGCCGACGCTGACGTCGATCTCCGACAGATGGCCGTAACGGGTAGCCAGCCCGTTGCCGTGATCGATCTCGACCATCTTGCCATAGCCGCCGCTCCAGCCCGCATTGGTGACCGTGCCGGCCGCCGTGGCGTGGATCGCTTCACCGGAATCGCCGCGGAAGTCGATGCCGGTGTGCATCGCCGGGATGTGCAAAAACGGATCCATACGCACGCCGAAGGTGGAGCTTACATCGATTTCGCCGGTCACCGGCTTGCGCACCGGGACCCAGACCAGGCTGCGGCCGAGCTGCTCGGTCTGCGCGCGCGCGATATTCACCCGCGTCAACGTGCGCTCGAAGCCGTTACCTTCGCCCGGCAGCTTGACGGGGACGAAGGGGCCTCCGCTCGCCGCGGACGACGGTGTGTTTAGCTTGAGCCCGAGGTCGGCGAGCACGCCGCGCAGCTTGCGCGCTTTGCCTTCGTAGCGCTCCTGCATCTGGGCGAGCGCAACCGCCTGGCGCCGGTCGACGCGATCAAGCGACGCCTCGATGCGCGAGAGTTTTGCGCCGACGTCGGCTGGCTTGCCGACTTTGCGGCTTGCCGCCGCCGAGTCAGGTTCGAGAGACGAGCGGCGGTCGCGCGCCTGCGGCGCGACGAGCGTGTCGGCGGTAGGCCGCGAACTTCGGAGCGAGCCGGTTGTCGGCGGATCGACGATACCGACCAGCGCCGCCGCGCGCGACTCCAGCGTCGCTTGCCGCCGCAGTACGTCGTCGAGCTTTTGCTCGAACTGCTCCTGATCGAGCAATTGCCGGCTGGTGGTGCGGTCGACGCGGGCGCGTAATTCGGCGATGCGGTCTTCGTAGGCATATTGCTGCTCGGCCTGGCGCGCGATCAGGCCCTTGAGCAGATCGTCGCGGAAGGCGAAGTAGGTCGCGCTCGTGACCGACCAGCCGGCCATGACGACGACGGTGCCCACCGCGATCCAGAACGCAACCGGTCTGAGCCTGATCTGCCGTCCGGCGTGCGCGATCGTATAGCCCGCGCCGGCCGCCGCTTGCGTTTCGCGCCGTTCGATCGGTTCGATGTGCGCGCGATAGCGCACCATCTGCCGCGGTTGAGCCGCTCTCCAGCCCGACATTGACGCTCCCACCCAGGCCGGATCTCGGCCGCACGAAGAGGGATTTGAGCGGGGTATGGTTAATTTTCAGGAAATCGGCGCCGACAAATTGCGGCATTGGGTAAACGTTTCGGCAACTTAGCTCCAGAGCCTCGGAAAGGTCGCGCTCGGCTCCTTCACAACGCCTTGGCGGCGGCGAGAACCTCGTCGGCGTGTCCGGTCACCGACACTTTCGGCCACACCCGGGCGATACGCTGGTCCGGCCCGATCAGGAAAGTGGCGCGCACGATACCCATGAATTTGCGGCCGTACATCGATTTCTCCTGCCACACGCCATAGGCCTCGATCATGCGGTGCTTTTCGTCCGAGGCGAGCGCGATCGAAAGCCGATGCTTGGCCTTGAACTTGTCCTGCGCCGGTACCGGATCGGCGGAGACGCCGAGTATCTCCGTACCGGCTTTGCCGAACGCGCCCTTGAGGCCGGAGAAGTCGATGGCCTCCTTGGTGCACCCCGAGGTGTCCGCCCGCGGGTAGAAGTAAAGCACGAGCTTCTTCCCGGCGAAGTCGGCGAGCGAAACGGTTCCGCCGCCGTCGCGGGGGAGCATGAATGCGGGGGCTTTGGTGCCGGGATTAAGCTCGCGGGACATATGCCTTCCTTTCGACGTTTTCGCAGCTTCATTGTCACCGTCAGAATACGCGCGTGCGTGGACGGGGTCGATGATTGCGGGCCTCAACGGTTCTCGCAAGCTGGCGTGGTGGATACGAAGTCCCTACAGTGCGCCGACGCACGCCGATAGGAACTTTCGCGCCAAAAACATCTAGCATCACAGTCGCCGCGGACGAGGGGACGCCCGAGGGGCATGACCAACCAGCATAGGCAGCGCGCGGCGCTTCCGCGATGGAGGTCGATCGTTCCGCTGCGTCGGCCGGCGCGCCCCGCCGCAGCTGACGGCATCCGGCGGTCCGGCGATCCGACGCGCGCCTCCCGCATCGGGCTGTTCATGGCGCGCCACGGACGCTTGATCCGGCGCGGCTTCCTTGGCATCGGCGTTCTCGGCTTGCTCGTGACCTTTGGCTGCCTGGCGTTGTGGTGGCGGCTTGCCGCCGGACCGATTCAGTTCGATATCGTGACGCCGTGGCTTGCAGCGGCCATCGAAGAGAACTTCGGCAACAACCGTCACGTCGAGGTCGGCGGCACTCAGATCGAGCGCACCGAGAACGGCGCCACCGCCGTGCGCATGCGCGACATCGTCGTGCGCGACGCCGACGGCACCGTGGTGGCGAGCGCACCGAAAGCGGAAGTCCGCGTCTCCGGCATGAGCCTCTTCAGCGGCCACATGCGCGCCGAAAGCCTCAACCTGGTCGGCGCGGAGATGGCTGTGCGCATCGAGCAGGATGGCGGCGTCACCGTGTTCGCCGGCGCAGACAAACATCCGATCGCAACCGCGTCCGTGCCGGCCACAGCCGCCGCCGCTTTGCTGCGCTCGGCGCAGGAAAAGCGTCAGGCTAATGCGCCGTCCGCTGCCGCGGTTGCGACGCGCCCGGGCTCCGCTCCCGCCGTCCCTTCCGCGGAGGCCCAGCAAGCCGCCTCGCACCGCGCCCGCGACGTCTTCGCCGCGCTGCTCTCCTGGATCGACGGCATCGGCGAGACCGGGCTCGATGGTCACGACCTGCGCCAGCTTGGGCTCAAGAACGGCAACTTGACCGTCGACGACGAGCGCACCGGCAAGCACTGGACCTTCAAGGACATCAGCCTCAGCGTCGAGCGCGTGCATGGCGGCGTCGAGGTGACCGTCGGGTCGGACAATCCCGCCGGGCCATGGGCGCTGACCGCAGCGGTGACGCCGACCCACCAGGGCTCGCGCAAGATTCAGCTTGAAGCCCGCCACGTTTCGGCGAGCGATCTGCTTTTGGCATCGCGCCTCGACGGCGGCAATCTGCAAATCGACACGCCGTTGTCGGCGAGCTTAAGCGGCGAGATCGGTCCCGACGGGTTGCCGCAAACTCTGAGCGGCCGCGTCGTCGCCGACGCCGGCTCGATCGGCGATGCCAGCGACGAGGACAGCCGCATCAGCATCGAGCGCGCCGAGTTCAAGCTGCAATGGGACGCCGAGCACCGCGTCCTTTCGGTGCCGTTCCAGATTTTATCGGGCGGCAACCGGATCACGCTGATAGGGCAGGTCGAAGCGCCGGCCGAGTCCGGCGGCATCTGGCTGTTCAAGGTCGGCGGCGGCACGGTGGTGCTCAGCGCCTCCGCCCCGTCGAACGAGCCGCTGGTGCTCAACCGCATCGCCGTGAGCGGCCGCTACGATGCAGCCAAGCAGCGCTTCATCGTCGACGAAGGCGATATCGGCAATAGCGGCGTGGGCGTCGCCATGTCCGGCAGCATGGATTTTTCCGGCGGCGGCGTTCACCTCGCCGCCGGTCTCGCCGGCACGCGCATGCCGGTCGATGCCCTAAAACGGCTGTGGCCGGCATTCGTCACCCCGAAAGTGCGCGACTGGTTCGACGAGCATCTCATCAGCGGCACTGTCGAGCGCATCGTGATCGCGGTGAACTCGCCGCTGGAAAATCTTAAAAACAGCGGCCCGCCGGTGGCCGACGAGGGACTGTCGATCGAGGCGTTGGCGACCGGTTGCGTCATCCGACCGGTGGCGGGATTGCCGGCGCTGCGCGACGCCGACCTCAACGTACACATCGCCGGGCGCGACGCCATCGTTTCGCTCGGCAAGGCGACGGTCGATTTGCCCTCCGGGCGCAAGCTCGTCATGTCGTCGGGCGTCTTCGAGGTGCCCGACACGGCGCCGCATGCGCCGCCCGCGCGCGTGCGCTTCAAGCTCGACGGGCTGATCCCGGCCGCGGCAGAGCTTCTGCGTATGGATCGGCTGCGTGAGGTTTCGGACGTCCCATTCGATCCTTCGACGATCCGCGGAAACTTGAGCGCGCAGGTCACCATGGGAATGCCGCTCAAGTCCGATCTGCCGCCGGGATCGACCAATTACGCGATCACGGTCGACGCCACGAATTTTGCCGCCGATCATATGATCATGGGGCAGAAGGTCGAAGCGTCGCTGTTGAAGGCGAGCGCGACGCCGCAAGGCTTCCAGCTCAAGGGCGACGTCAAGATCGCGGGTTCCCCGGCCAGCCTCGAATACCGCAAAGCGCGGGGCGATGCCGACGCCGAAGTCCGCATCCAGGGCATGCTCGACGAGGCGGCGCGGAACAGTCTCGGCTTCGACCTGGGCGAAATGGTCAGCGGCGCCGTTCCGATCCGCCTTGCCGGCCGCGTCGCCACCACCTCCGATCGCGAAGGCCGCTTCGCGGTCGAGGCCGATCTGACGCCGGCGCAGATCGACGGCCTCTTACCCGGGTGGGCGAAGCCGTCTGGCAAACCGGCGCGCGCGACGTTTACGCTCTCGACCAAGCCGCAATCGATCCGCATCGACGATCTCCTGATCGAGGGCGCCGGCGGCGGCGTCAAAGGCGCCATCGAATTCGACGGCTCGGGGGAGGTGCAATCCGCCAACTTCCCGGCCTATGGCTTCTCCGACGGTGACCGCACCAGCCTCAAGATCGAGCGCAATCCCGACGGGGCGCTGCGTGTCGTGATGCGCGGCGAGGTCTATGACGGCCGCGCTTTCGTCAAAAACGCGGCCGGGGGCGCATCTCCCAATCCGAATTCCAAGCGCCGCGTCCCCGATGTCGACCTCGACATGAAGCTTGGCGCGGTTGTCGGCTTTAACGGCGAGGCATTACGCGGTCTTGATCTGAAAATGTCGCGCCGCGCCGGCGAGGTCCGCAGTTTTGGGCTTGCCGCCAAGATCGGGCGCGATGCGACGCTTACCGGCGATCTGCGCGGGCGGCCCGGCGGACGCCAGGTGGTTTATCTGGAGAGCAGCGACGCGGGGGCATTCTTTCGCTTCACTGATATCTATTCGCGCATGACCGGCGGGCAGATGACGATCGCGATGGATTCGCCGTTGCCCGAAAATCCCGAGCAGCAGGGCATCCTCAACGTCCGCAACTTCGCCGTCCACGACGAAACCCAGCTCGAGCGCGCGGTGACTACCGGCGCGCCGCCCCGCCGCGCCAACAACGCCATCGATTTCTCCGGCATGCGGCTCGAATTCACGCGCATGCCCGGGCGCGTTGGTTTGCGCGACGGGGTCGTGCGCGGCCCGATCCTTGGCGGCACCATCGACGGGGTGGTCGATTATGCGCACGACGATGTCCACCTGCGCGGCACGCTGGTTCCGCTTTACGGTCCGAACAACCTGCTCGGGCAGATTCCTTTGGTCGGTCTGTTTATGGGTGGCGACAAGGAAGGGCTGTTCGGCATCACCTACGAAGTGGTCGGCCGGGCCGGCAATCCGGTCATGCGCGTCAATCCGATATCGGCGCTGGCGCCGGGATTGCTACGCAAAGTGTTCGAGTTCCCCGCCAACGGCGACACCGGCGCGGTGGACATCCCGCGCTAACCTCTTCCTCAGACCGGCTTGAGCAAAACGTGTCGCTTGCGGCCGAGCGAGAGCTTGATCACGCCTTCGGGCGTCAAATCCCGTGGAGTGAGCATCATATTTTCATCGGTTACGACTGCATCGTTGACCTGCAAGCCACCGTTTCTAATCAGACGACGCGCTTCGCCTTTCGACATTACGAGATGCAGCAGTACGTATGCCTCCAAAACGCTCAATCCGTTCGCAAGATTGGTACGCGCTATTTCTTGGGTTGGTAGAGATTCCGCCAGCTTGCCTTCCTCGAAGGTGGCGCGCGCGGTGGCGGCGGCTTCGTCGGCCCCACTGCGGCCGTGCACCAGCGCCGTCGCCTCGGTGGCGAGAATCTTCTTCGCCTCGTTGATCTCCGCGTCCTTAAGCGAAGCGAGCCGCGCGATATCGTCGAGCGGCAGCGTCGTGAACAGCTTCAAGAACCGGCCGACGTCGGCGTCCTCGGTGTTGCGCCAGTATTGCCAATATTCGTAGGGGCTCACGATCTCGGCGTTGAGCCACACCGCGCCGGCTGCGGTCTTGCCCATCTTGGCGCCCGAGGACGTGGTGATCAGCGGCGAGGTCAGCGCGAAGAGTTGCGCGTTGTGCATGCGGCGGCCGAGATCGATGCCGTTGATGATGTTGCCCCATTGGTCGGAGCCGCCCATTTGCAGCACGCAGCCATGGCGCCGGTACAGCTCGACGAAATCGTAGGCTTGCAGCACCATATAATTGAATTCGAGGAACGACAATTCCTGCTGGCGTTCGAGCCGCAGCTTCACCGAATCGAAAGCGAGCATGCGGTTGATGGAGAAGTGGCGGCCGACGTCGCGCAGGAAATCGATGTAATTGAGCGTGTTGAGCCAGTCGGCGTTGTTGGCCATGATGGCGTTGCCGCCGGCATTCTCGAATTTCAAAAATTTGTCGAAAATCGCACGGATGCTTTTAAGATTTACGTTGATATCCTCTTCCGTCAGGATTTTGCGACTCTCATCTTTCCCCGAAGGATCGCCGACTCTTGTTGTGCCGCCGCCCATCAGCGCGATCGGCCGGTGGCCGGTCTGCTGCAGCCAGTAGAGCAGCATGATCGGCAACAGCGAGCCGACATGCAGCGACGGCGCGGTGCAGTCGAAACCGATATAGGCGGTGATCGTTGACGAACGCGTCAGCGCATCCAATGCCTCAGGCTCGGAGACCTGGTGGATGAAGCCCCGTTCGGCCAGCACGTTGAGAAAATCGGACTTGTAGGCGCTCATTGGATTCCGGCGGTATATGTTCCGTCATCCTGAGGTGCGAGCGAAAGCGAGCGTCGAAGGACGACGGCCCGGGCGCTTTCGGCTATTCATCCTTCGAGGGCCGCTTCGCGGCCACCTCAGGATGAGGATGTACAGCGAGCCGCGCTGGTGTAACAGGTCCGAGGACCGATTCACAACCGAAGAACGCTGCCATGCCCGCCGATCCGCTTCCGCAATCCGCTTCCTCATCGCCGCCGGTTCTGGCGATCGGGCTGATGAGCGGCACGTCGCAAGACGGCGTCGACGTCGCCTTGATCGAGACCGACGGCGAAGTCATCACCCGGTTCGGGCCGACCGCCTACCGGACCTATGCGAAAAAAGATCGGGCGCTGTTGCGCAGCGCCACGGCGGCGGCGGCGAACGTCACCGAACGCACCGCCCGGCCGCGCGTGATCGCCGAGGCCGAGGCGCGGGTGACCGCGGTGCACGCCGAGGCCGTGGAAACCTTCCTCGCCGCCAATGGCATTGCGCCGGGCGAGGTGACGGTGATCGGCTTCCACGGGCAAACCTTGCTGCACCGGCCGGAGCGCGGCTTGACCGTTCAGATCGGCGACGGCCGCGCGCTCGCGGCGCGGCTCGGCGTTGCCGTGGTCTACGATTTCCGCGCCGCCGACGTGGCCGCGGGCGGGGAGGGCGCTCCCTTCGCGCCCGTCTTCCACCGCGCGCTGGTGCGGCGCCTCGATAGCGAGCCGCCGGTCGCGGTGCTCAACGTCGGCGGCGTCGCCAACGTGACCTATATCGACGGCGACGAGCTGATCGCCTGCGATACCGGCCCCGGCAACGCGCTGATCGACGATTTCCTGCGCCTGCGCACCGGGGCACTGCTCGACACCGACGGCCACATGGCGGCGGCCGGAACGGTGGACGAGGACGCTATCGCGCGCGCGCTGGCGCATCCGTTCTTTCGTAAGCCGCCGCCGAAATCGCTCGACCGCAACGACTTTCGCGGCCTCGCCGGCAAGACCTTGGACGATCGCAGCGTCGAAGACGGCGCGGCGACGCTGACCGCGCTCACCGCGGCGGCCGTCGCGCGCGTCGTGCCGCTGTTGCCGCGGGCGCCGAAAACCTGGATCGTCGCCGGCGGCGGCGCGCGCAACCCCACCCTGATGCGCATGCTCGCCGCGCGGCTCGCTCCGGCGGAAGTCGAATCCGGCCACGCCGCCGGCTGGTCGGTCGACTCGCTCGAGGCGCAGGCCTTCGCCTATCTGGCGGTGCGCAGCCTGCATGGTTTGCCATTGAGCCTGCCGACCACGACCGGCGTTCCGCGCCCGCTCACGGGCGGCGTGTTGGCGAGGCCGTGAAAGCAGCGCCGGGTTTTACGCCATGCTTCCCGATCACTGGCTAGCCTTTTGCCTCACGAACAGGGCCACTCTGCCGCGCATCGTGGCGCGGAAATTCCCTTTGCCATAAGGGCGAACCATGCCGCGGGCTTGCAGGCGACTGGCCTGATCGCGCGTAAGCCCGTCCGGACGCAGACCCGACGCAACATCGATCAACGAATGCAGGTCGCCGCGCTTTAAGTCCTTGGTGATCCAGGCCTGCGCGTCGAACCTGGTCATCACGTAGATGATTATGGCCAGAAGCACGACGCCACCGGCGGGATAGACGTATGCGATGAGCGCAGCGTAATCCGCCGCGTGGTTTTGCGTATAAGACAAAGCGGATTATGCCTTCGGCTACTGGCCCTACAGGCTGGATTGCTTCGCTTTCTCGCAATGACGGTGCTCACGCCGCTGAGTTGCGCCGGTCGCCTTTGCCGCCGAGCCGTTTGTCGAGATAAGCGCCGATGTTGCTCATCAGCGGTTCGATCTTGCCGTCGAAGAAGTGGTTGGCGCCGGGCACGACCTTCTGCTCGATGATGATGCCCTTTTGCGTCTTCAGCTTCTCCACGAGATTGGTGACATCGCGCGGCGGCACCACCGCATCCTTGTCGCCGTGGATGATCAGCCCGGACGAAGGGCATGGGGCGAGGAACGAAAAGTCGTAGAGATTGGCCGGCGGCGCGATGGAAATGAAACCTTCGATCTCCGGCCGGCGCATCAGAAGCTGCATGCCGATCCAGGCGCCGAAGGAGAAGCCGGCGATCCAGCAGCTCCTTGCCTCGGGATTGACCGTTTGCGCCCAGTCGAGCGCGGCCGCGGCATCGGAGAGTTCGCCGATGCCGTGGTCGAAGCCGCCCTGGCTTCGCCCGACGCCGCGAAAGTTGAACCGCAGCGCCGAAAAGTTCCGGTGCACGAAGGCGTAATAGAGCTGGTACACGATCTGATGATTCATCGTGCCGCCGAATTGCGGATGCGGGTGCAGCACGATGCCGATCGGCGCGTTTTTTTGCCGCGCCGGATGATAGCGGCCCTCGATGCGGCCGGCCGGTCCCGTGAAGATGACTTCAGGCATAAGACGAACCTCGATTTACCGTGCCGCGAAACCCCCACCCTGACCCTCCCCGCTTGCGGGGGAGGGAAGGGAGAGGGATGCGCTTGACGGCACCGGCAGGCGCACGTAAGTGTTTAAAACCATTTCAGATTTTTGAACTGGCGACGTGCATGCGGCCGGCGAAAACGCTGGGTCGCGACTTTTAGCACAGGCCAGGGGACCAAAAGCAAGCATCACGAGCATGGCGGAGCGAGCTTATTTCGATTGGAACGCCACGGCGCCTTTGCGCCCGGAGGCGTCGGCGGTCATACAGGAGGCCTTGGCGCTCCCCGGCAACCCCTCCTCGGTGCATGCGGAAGGACGCGCCGCCCGGCATCTGATCGAGCATGCGCGCGAGGATGTGGCGCGCCTTGCCGGCGCCCGTCCGGCCGACGTGATCTTCACCTCGAGCGGCACCGAAGCCAACATGCTGGCATTGTCGCCCGTCATCGAGACCGCCGCCGAGAAAAGGCCGCGCGAAAAACTCTTGATGTCGGCGATCGAGCATTCGTCCGTCCGCGCCGGCGGCCGCTTCCCGCGCGCGGCGATCGAGGATATCGCGGTCGATGCAGAGGGCCGCGTCAACCTTGCGGCGCTGGCGGATGCGCTGTCGCGGACGTCGCGGCCGCTCGTTTCGATCATGCTCGCCAACAACGAAACCGGCTTGGTGCAGCCGGTCGCCGAGGCCGCGGCGCTTACGCACGCGGCGAACGGCCTCCTGCATGTTGACGCCGTGCAGGCGGCGGGGCGGATTGCCTGCGACATGACGGCGCTGGGCGCCGATCTGTTGACGCTCTCGGCCCACAAGATCGGCGGAGCGAAGGGCGCAGGCGCGCTCATTCGGGCGAGCGAGGCCATTCATTTCGCCGATCCGCTCATTCGCGGCGGCAGCCAGGAGCGCGGAATGCGCGCCGGCACGGAGAACGTCGCCGGCATCGCTGCGTTCGGTGCGGCAGCCGCGGCCGCGCACCGGCAGCTTACGGACGAAGCCGCCCATATGCTGGCGTTGCGGGCGGAACTGGAGGAGGGACTGCGCTCGATCACCCCGCAAGTCGTGATTTTCGGTGCTGCCGCCGAACGCCTGCCCAATACCACCCTGTTCGCGCTCGAAGGCGTGAAGGCCGAGACGGCTATTATCGCGCTCGACCTCGAAGGGATCGCGGTGTCGTCTGGCGCCGCCTGCTCGTCGGGCAAGGTGCAGCCCTCCCATGTCCTTGCCGCCATGGGGGTTTCGCCGCCGCTCACGCGCGGGGCCGTGCGCGTCAGCCTGGGCTGGACCACGACAAAAGCCGATGTGGAGCGGTTCCTAAATGCTTGGAGAAAGGTGTCCGGTGCATTATGTAAGGGTTCTAAGGAGCAGGGCGGCATCGCTGCCTAAATGACCGATTCTATGGCCGTTTTCTCGATGGGGTGACCAGGCACAAAACCCGAGGCAAAACATCGCCATACCGACAAATCCAACCCGCGGTCCTTGAAACCGTGAGCGGAGGGACGAATGCCGGCAGTGCAAGAGACCGTCGACCAGGTCCGCGGTCTCGACGTCGATCAGTACAAATATGGGTTCGAGACGCTGATCGAATCCGACAAGGCCCCCAAGGGTCTTTCGGAGGATACGATCCGTTTTATCTCGGCGAAGAAGGGCGAGCCCGAATGGATGCTGGCTTGGCGACTCGACGCCTACAAGCGCTGGCTGACCATGCGCGAGCCGAAATGGGCCAAGGTCGAATACGGCCCGATCGACTATCAGGACCTCTATTATTATTCCGCGCCGAAAAAGAAAGACGGGCCGAGATCGCTTGACGAGATCGATCCGGAGATCCTGCGCACCTACGAGAAACTCGGCATCCCGCTGCGCGAGCGCGAGGCGCTGCTGGGTATCCAAAAGCCGGCGAGCGAGGACGGCCGAGAAACCGAAAATGAAGGCGAGGGCACGGGCGAAGGCAGTTATGGCCGCGTCGCCGTCGACGCGGTGTTCGATTCCGTCTCGGTCGCGACCACGTTCAAGGCCGAGCTTGCCAAAGTCGGCGTGCTCTTCATGCCGATCTCGGAAGCCGTGCATGAGCATCCCGAGCTGGTGAAGAAGTATCTCGGCTCGGTGGTGCCGATCAGCGACAATTTCTTCGCCACGCTCAATTCGGCGGTGTTCTCCGACGGCTCGTTCGTCTATGTGCCGCCGGGCGTGCGCTGCCCGATGGAGCTGTCGACCTATTTCCGCATCAATGAGAAGAATACCGGCCAGTTCGAGCGCACGCTGATCATCGCCGACAAGGGCTCCTATGTGAGCTACCTCGAAGGCTGCACCGCGCCGATGCGCGACGAGAACCAGCTCCACGCCGCGGTGGTCGAATTGATCGCGCTCGACGACGCCGAAATCAAATATTCGACCATCCAGAATTGGTATCCGGGCGACGCGAAGGGCCGCGGCGGCATCTACAATTTCGTCACCAAGCGCGGCGATTGCCGCGGCAAGAACGCGAAAATCTCCTGGACGCAGGTGGAGACCGGTTCCGCCATCACCTGGAAGTATCCGAGCTGCATCCTGCGTGGCGACAATTCGCGCGGCGAGTTCTACTCGATCGCCATCTCCAACGGCTACCAACAGGTCGATTCCGGCACCAAGATGCTGCATCTCGGCAAGAACACCACGAGCCGCGTCATCTCCAAGGGCATCGCGGCCGGGCATTCGAACAACACCTATCGCGGCCTCATAACCTCGCACCGCCGCGCCACCGGCGCGCGCAACTTCACCAATTGTGATTCGCTTCTGATCGGCGAGCACTGCGGCGCGCACACCGTGCCCTATATCGAAGCCAAGAACGCCTCGACCGTATTCGAGCACGAGGCTACCACCTCGAAGATTTCCGAGGAGATGCTGTTTTATTGCCGGCAGCGCGGGTTGTCGGCGGAGGAGGCGACCGCACTCGTCGTCAACGGCTTCGTCAAGGACGTGCTCCAGCAGCTCCCCATGGAGTTCGCGGTCGAGGCGCAGAAGCTGATCTCGGTCTCGCTGGAGGGCTCGGTCGGATAGCTCTGGGCCGACATCCTTCGAGGCTCGCTGCGCTCGCGCCTCAGGATGACGGATTACAAAAGCGTTTGTCGTCATCCTGAGGTGCGAGGCCGAAGGCCGAGCCTCGAAGGATGGCAGCCACAGAAAGTAAAACTGTCCAATGGTACTATTAGAAGTCAAGAATCTGCACGCCGGAATCGACGGCAAGGAAATCATCAAAGGCCTCGATTTGACCGTGAACGCGGGCGAGGTGCATGCGATCATGGGCCCGAACGGCTCGGGCAAATCGACGCTGGCGTATGTGCTGGCCGGCAAGGACGGCTACCAGCCGACGTCCGGCGAAGTGCGCTTCGACGGCAAGAACATCTTCGACATGGCGCCGGACGAGCGCGCCGCCGCCGGACTGTTTCTGGCCTTTCAATATCCGCTGGAAATCCCCGGCGTCGCCACCATGACTTTCCTGCGCACCGCGCTTAATGCGCAACGCAAGAAGCGCGGCGAAGCGGAGCTTTCCACGCCGGAATTCCTGAAAAAGGTGCGCGAGGTCGCCAAGAAGCTCGGCATCGAGCAGGAGATGCTGCGCCGGGCCGTCAATGTCGGCTTTTCCGGCGGCGAGAAGAAGCGCAATGAGATCCTGCAAATGGCGCTGCTTGAGCCGCGGCTCGCCGTGCTCGACGAGACCGATTCCGGCCTCGATATCGATGCGCTGAAAATCGTCGCCGACGGCGTTAACCAGCTGCGCGGTCCCGGCCGCTCCTTCGTCGTGATCACGCACTACCAGCGGCTGCTCAATTACATCGTGCCGGACGTGGTGCACGTGCTTTCGCGCGGCCGCATCGTCAAGACCGGCGGCAAGGAGCTGGCGCTCGAACTCGAAGCGCGCGGTTATGCCGAGTATCAGGAGGAAGCGGCGGCTTGAGCTGTCAAGCCTCGCCGCCAGCGAAGTCGAAATGAACGCCATGGCCGATGTGAAAGTGATGAAGACCGCCGCGGAAACCGCGCTGGCGCAGGAGTTTGCGCAGGCGCGCGCGCGCCTTGCGGGTGGCCCGGCCATCGCGGAAAAACGCGCGGCCGCCTTCGATGTGTTCGCGCGGGAAGGCCTGCCGCACCGCCGCGTCGAGGACTGGAAATATACCGACTTGCGCGCACTCATGCGCGAGGCGAAGCCGCTTGCGAGCCCGCCCGATGCGGCGGCCAAGGCGCGCGCCATGACGGCGGGCGCGGTGCTCGGCGACGTCGAAACCCGCAGACTCGTTTTTGTCGATGGCGCCTTCGTGCCGGAATTGTCCGACATCGCAGCGCTGGAAAAGGGGCTCACACTCGGTTCGCTGGCCGACGGGCTCGCCGACAACGACCCGGCCTTGACCGCACATCTTGGCAAGCTCGCGCCGGCAAGCGACGTCGCGGTGGCGCTCAATACCGCGCTGATGGGCGACGGCGCGGTGATCCGCGTTGCCGCCGGCTCGACCATCGAGCGGCCGCTGCATCTCGTCTTTGTCGCCGGCGACAAGCCGGCGGCGAGTTTCGTGCGCTCGCTCGTGGTCGTGGAACAGGGTGCCCGCGTCATGCTCATCGAGAGCCATGAGGGCCCGGCGGCGACCGACTATCAGGTCAATGCGGCGCTCGAAATGTTCGTCGGCGATGAGGCCCATGTCGATCACGTCAAGATCATCGGCGAAGGCTCCGATGCGCTGCATGTCTCGACTCTGACCGCGGCGATCGGCGCCAGAGCCCGTTTCAATGCGTTTACCTTCACCACCGGCGGCGCCGTCGTGCGCAACCAGCTGTTCCTCAAATTCGACGGTGAGGGCACGGTCGCCGGCATTCGCGGCGCTACGCTGATCAAGGGCAAGCAGCACGCCGACACCACGCTGGTCGCCAATCACATCGCCCGCGGCTGCCAGAGCCGCGAGGTGTTCAAGTCGGTGCTCGACGGTGAGGCGCACGGCGTGTTCCAGGGCCGCATCATCGTTAAGCCCGGCGCGCAGCAGACCGACGCCAAGATGATGACGCGGGCGCTGCTGCTTTCCGACCGCGCCGAGGCCGACAACAAGCCGGAGCTCGAAATCTTTGCCGACGATGTGCAGTGCGGCCACGGCGCCACCGTCGGCGCGATCGACCCGGAGCTTAAATTCTACCTGATGGCGCGCGGCATTCCGGCGGCCGAAGCCGAGGCGCTGTTGATCCAGGCTTTCCTCGGCGAAGCGGTCGAGGGCATCGAGCATGCCGGCGTCCGCGAGGCGTTGATGGATCAGGTTGCGGCGTGGCTCAAGGCACGCGCATGATCCCGAAAAGTGGAAACCGGTTTTCGGATAAGATCATGCGCAAAAAGAAGATTGCTTTGGCATGAATATGCATGAAACGATGACCAACGGCGCTTACGACGTGAACCGCATCCGCGCGGATTTCCCCATCCTCGCCTCCAAGGTTTACGGCAAGCCGCTCGTCTATCTCGATAACGCCGCCTCGGCGCAGAAGCCGCAAGCCGTGCTCGATCGGCTGAATCTGGCCTACACCACGCAATACGCCAACGTGCATCGCGGGCTGCATTATCTCGCCAATGAGGCGACCGAGGCCTACGAGAACGCGCGCGAGAAGGTTGCGACCTTCCTCAATGCCGGGCGCAAGGAAGAGATCATCTTTTCGCGCAACGCCACCGAAGCCATCAACCTGGTAGCGTATACTTTTGGCCGCGAGCGCATAAAAGCCGGCGACGAGATCGTGCTCTCGATCATGGAGCATCATTCCAACATCGTGCCCTGGCATTTCCTGCGCGAGCGGCAGGGCGCGGTGATCAAGTGGGCGCCCGTCGACGACGAGGGGCATTTTCTCGTCGATGAGTTCGAGAAACTCATCGGCCCGCGCACCAAGATGGTGGCCATCACCCACATGTCGAACATGCTGGGCACGCTGGTGCCGGTGAAAGAGGTCACACGCATTGCGCATGCCCACGGTGTTCCGGTGCTGATCGACGGCGCGCAGGCAGCCGTCCACGCCGATGTCGACGTGCGCGATATCGACTGCGACTTCTACACCTTCACCGGCCACAAGCTTTACGGCCCGACCGGGATCGGCGTCCTTTACGGCAAATACGAGCACCTCACCGCCATGCCGCCATTCAACGGCGGCGGCGAGATGATCCGCGAAGTGTTCGAGGACCGCATCACCTACGGCGATCCGCCCTACAAGTTCGAAGCCGGCACGCCGGCGATCGTGCAGGCGATCGGGCTCGGCGCCGCGATTGATTATGTCGGCTCGGTCGGCAAACCGCACATCCGCGCGCACGAAGCCGGGCTCGTGCGCTACGCCCACGATCGCTTGCGGGAAATCAACTCGCTGCGCATCTTCGGTACGGCCAAGGACAAGGGCCCGATCGTCGCCTTTGAGCTCAAAGGCGCGCATCCGCACGACGTGGCGACGATCATCGACCGCTCCGGCGTCGCCGTGCGCGCCGGCACCCATTGCGTGATGCCGTTACTCGCCCGTTTCGGCGTCACCGCAAGCTGCCGCGCATCCTTTGCGATGTATAATACCCGCGAAGAGGTGGATTGCCTGGCGCAGGCGCTGATCAAAGCTCAGGATTTCTTCACATGATGGACGACACCAAACCCGGTGCGGCTGCCGCCGCCGCCCCTGTCGCGGACGATGCCGCCGCGTCGCCGTCGGCCGTTCCGGCCGACGAGACGGCGCGGCTGAGCGACGAGATCGTCAACGCACTGAAGACCGTTTACGATCCGGAGATCCCCGCCGACATCTACGAGCTCGGCTTGATCTACAAGGTCGACGTCGACGACGACCGCGTGGTCAAGATCGACATGACGCTGACGACGCCGAATTGCCCGTCGGCCGCGGAGTTGCCGGCCATGGTGGAGAATGCGGTGGCGAGCGTGCCCGGCGTGCGCGAAGCCAAGGTCACAATCGTTTGGGATCCGCCGTGGGACCCGAGCCGCATGTCGGACGAGGCCCGCGCGACGCTCAATATGTGGTGATGAAACGTTTTCCGTCATCCTGAGGCGGCTGCTAAGCGGCCCTCGAAGGATGCGGCCGAAGCGCCGAGGCCGTCGCCCTTCGAGGCTCGCTTCGCTCGCACCTCAGGGTGACGGAATTGGTGAGTTGCGCCGGCGTCGCCGGCGCATTACATCAAGTGGGTGCGATTGTTAGTAGTTTTGACTTATAACAGTTCGCACGAGGAGTATCTGAAATGGCCACTGCTACCCGGCCGAGACCTCAGGTGATGCGGCTCAGCGAAGCCGCGGCGGAACGCATCAAGGCGGTCATGGCGAAAGCCGAGCGCCCGATCGCGGCGGTGCGCGTCGGCGTCAAGAACGGCGGTTGCGCCGGCATGAGCTATTTCATGGAATACGCCGAGACGATCAATCCGCTTGACGAGGTGATCGAGGAGCGGGGTGTGCGTATCCTGGTCGATCCCAAGGCCGTGCTGTTCCTGCTTGGCACCGAGATGGATTACAAGGTCGACAAACTCTCCGCCCAGTTCATCTTCAACAATCCGAACCAGACGTCGGCCTGCGGCTGCGGCGAATCCGTGCAGATCGAGCCAGCAAGCGGCGTTGAAGCCGGCGCTGAGGCGCATTAAATCGCCGCGCCATTTCCGCTCCCCGCGTAAGCGGGAATCCAGAACATAATTTCTGTTGTTAAGCCTTCACCGTCACCGGGCGCAACAAAAACGCCGGCAGGTGCGATGTATCGCCGTCGTCAGCGCGGGATGGCGCCGGTTGCGGCGGGCGTTGCGGTAAGCGGGCGACGGAGGCGGCGGGCCGATGCGGCTGCGGCTGGCGATGACTATCCTGCCGCCCGCGGCGCGGTGGCCGTGCGCCTTGGCGCGGCGCCGGCGCATGTTGCTGCTGCGGCGCCGGTGATGCCTCGCCGGCGAATTCGCCCATCCAGGGGATCGGCTGGCCGATCAGCTTTTCGATGGCGGCGACCGACTTTTGGTCGTCCGATCCCGCCACCATGGTGATCGCGGTGCCGCTTCTGCCGGCACGGCCGGTGCGGCCGATGCGATGCACGTAGTCGTCGGCATGATAGGGGACATCGAAATTGTAGATGTGACTGACGTCCGGAATGTCGAGGCCGCGCGCGGCGACATCGGAAGCGACCAGGAGCGTCACCTCGCCCTTGCGGAACTGCTCGAGCGCCGCGGTGCGCGCGGGCTGGTCCATATCGCCGTGCAGCGCCAGCACCGAGAAGCCGTGACGCAGCAGCGAGCGATACAGCGTGGCGACGTCGCGCTTGCGGTTGCAGAAGATGATGGCGTTTTTCATGCCCTCGGCTGCGCGAATCAAGCGGCGCAGCGTGTCGCGCTTCTCTACGGGGTCGCGCCCGGACTTGGCCAAAAGCTGGGTCGTGGCGGCGACGGTCGAGGCCGGACGGGAGACTTCAACGCGAACCGGATTGTGCAGGAATTGCTCGGTGATGCGCTGAATTTCCGGCGGCATGGTGGCGGTGAAGAACAGGGTCTGGCGGGTGAACGGAACGAGCTTGCAGATGCGCTCGATGTCGGGGATGAAGCCCATGTCGAGCATGCGGTCGGCCTCGTCGATGACGAGGAGCTCGACGCCGGTGAGCAGCAGCCGTCCGCGCTCGTTATGGTCGAGCAAGCGGCCGGGCGTCGCGATCAGCACATCCACCCCGCGCGTAAGCTTGGCGTCCTGATCGCCGAACGAGACGCCGCCGATGATCAGCGCGACGTTGAGCTTATGGTTGACGCCGTATTTGATGAAGCTTTCTTCCACCTGCGCCGCGAGCTCGCGCGTCGGCTCGAGGATCAGCGTGCGCGGCATGCGCGCGCGGGCGCGGCCTTGCTCCAGCATCGTCAGCATCGGCAGCACGAACGCCGCCGTCTTGCCGGTCCCGGTCTGCGCGATGCCGAGCACGTCGCGCCGGGCCAGCACCTGGGGAATGGCTTGATCCTGGATCGGGGTGGGAGTTTTGTAACCGGTCGCCGTGACGGCGGAGAGAACTTTTTCGGACAAGCCGAGATGCGAGAAGGACATAAACCCTCAAATCAGGGGCCGCGCCGGGCGCGGGAACCTATTGAAACGGCGGAAAGACGCGAGGCCGGTCGAATCCGCCATGCTTTGCGTGCCCGGAACATAGGTTCGAACGGCCGAAAGTCAACCTGCCGCTCGGCGGTAAGTTAAGAGGATTCCTTCAAATCTCGCGCGATGCGGTGAACGGGAAGCGCCTGCGATGTCCGATACTTCGTCCGCCAATTTGCCGGTTGTACTGGTTCCCGGGCTCAATTGCTCGGCGCGGCTTTATGCCGAACAAATTCCGGCGCTGTGGCAGTTCGGCTCGGTTACGGTCGCCGATCACACCCGGGACGACTCTATCGCTGCGATCGCACGCCGAATCCTCGCTGCGGCGCCGCCGCGCTTCGCGCTCGCCGGGCTGTCGATGGGCGGCTACATCGTCTTCGAGATGGCGCGGCAAGCGCCGCAACGGGTGGCGAAACTCGCGCTCCTCGACACCGGGTCGCGGGCGGAGACCGCGGAACAGACCGAGCGGCGCCGTCCCCTCATCGAACTCGCCAAGACCGGCCGCTTTGCCGAAGTGCCGGAGCGGCAATTCCCCATACTGGTGCACCGCAATCGTCATGGCGATGCCGCGCTCAGAACGCTGGTGCGAACCATGGCCGAAGAAACCGGCCCGGAGGCGTTTCTGCGCCAGGAGACGGCGATCATCGGCCGGCCGGACTCGCGTCCCGGCCTCGCCGCCATTGCCTGCCCGACTTTGGTCCTGGTCGGCGACGGCGACGAACTGACGCCGCCAACGCTGTCGCAGGAGATCGCCGCCGGCATCCGCGGCTCCCGCCTCGTCGTCATTCCCGATTGCGGCCACCTGTCGACGGTCGAGCGGCCGCAGGCGGTGACGCTGGCGCTGGTGGAGTGGATGCGGGGGTAATTCGTCATTCCGGGGCCGAGCGAAGCTCGGAGCCCGGAGCCTGTCATCGGGCCGGCCACTTCGGGCCGGATCCGTTGGCGTCGCTTCGGAATGACGGGCGCGGCAATCAAACGTCCAGCAATTCCTCGCCGGTGAATTCGGCGCGCTCCTGGATGAAGGCAAAGCGCGCCTCGGGCTTGGTGCCCATCAGCCGCTCGACGGACTTCTCCGTTTCCTTCTGCGCATCGGCAAGGAGCACGATGCGGAGAAGCGTGCGCTTCTTCGGATCCATGGTGGTTTCCTTAAGCTGCGCCGCCATCATCTCGCCGAGCCCCTTGAAGCGGCTCACCTCAACCTTGGCGTTGGCGTAAAATTCTTTGTGCATCAGCGCGTCCTTATGCGCGTCGTCGCGCGCATAAAGCGTCTTGCCGCCGTGGCTCAGCCGATAAAGCGGCGGCACGGCCAAATAGAGGTGCCCCTTGTCGATCAGGCCGCGCATTTCCCGGTAGAAGAAGGTGATGAGCAGCGAAGCGATATGGGCGCCGTCGACGTCGGCGTCGGTCATGATGATGACGCGGCCGTAACGCAAATCCTCGTCGCGATAATGCGCGCCGGTGCCGCAGCCGAGCGCCTGGACGAGGTCGGCGAGCTGCTGGTTCTGCGCGAGCTTGTCCTTGCCGGCAGAGGCGACGTTGAGGATCTTGCCGCGCAGCGGCAGGATGGCCTGGCTGGCGCGGTTACGCGCTTGTTTCGCCGAGCCGCCGGCGCTGTCGCCTTCGACGACGAAAATCTCCGAGCCTTCCGCGGCGCTGTTGGTGCAGTCGGCGAGTTTCCCGGGCAGTCGCAGCTTGCGCACCGCGCTTTTGCGCGCGATGTCCTTTTCCGCCCGGCGGCGGATGCGGTCCTCGGCGTGCTCGACGACGAAGTCGAACAGCTTGCTGGCCTGCGCCGGATTGCCGGCGAGCCAATGATCGAACGGGTCCTTGATCGCCTGCTCGACGATCTTTTGCGCTTCGGCCGTAGCAAGTCGGTCCTTGGTCTGGCCCTGGAATTCGGGCTCGCGGATGAACACCGAGAGCATGGCGCCAGCGCCCGCCATCACGTCGTCGCTGCTGATCGCGGCCGCGCGCTTTCCCTGTCCGAGGCGCTCGGCGTGGTCCTTGAGGCCGCGGACCAGCGCCGAGCGCAATCCGGATTCGTGCGTGCCGCCATCGGGTGTCGGGATGGTGTTGCAATAGGAGTTGAGGAAGCCATCGGCGTCGGCGGTCCAGGCCACCGCCCATTGCGCCGCGCCATGCGCCCCGGTTTTGCCGGCGCTGCCGGTGAAAATGTCGGGATGCACCAAAGTGGCGCCGGCCAGCGTCTCCGACAGATAATCCTTGAGCCCGTCGGCGAAGTGGAATGTCGCCTTTTCCGGCACGTCGTCTTCGCCGCGCAACAGTTCCTTGGCGCACGACCAGCGGATTTCAACGCCGCCGTAGAGGTAAGCCTTCGAGCGCGCCATCTTGAACACGCGCTCCGGCTTGAAATGGACGTTGGCGCCGAAAATCTGCGGGTCGGGCCGGAAGCGCACTTTGGTGCCGCGCCGGTTCGGCGCCTTGCCGGCGTCCTGCAACTTGCTCTTCGGCTTGCCGCGCTCGAACGCCATGCGGTAGAGCCGCTGGCCGCGCGCGACCTCGACCTCCATGCGCTCGGACAGCGCGTTCGCCACCGACACGCCGACGCCGTGCAGGCCGCCCGAGGTCTCATAGACCTCGGAGTCGAATTTGCCGCCGGCATGCAGCGTGCACATGATCACTTCGAGCGCCGATTTGTTCTTGAATTTCGGATGCGGATCGACCGGAATGCCGCGGCCATTGTCGGTGACGGTCACAAAACCGTCCGCCTCCATCTCGACATCGATCCAGTCGGCGTAGCCGGCGAGCGCCTCGTCCATGGAATTGTCGATCACTTCGGCGAACAGGTGATGCAGCGCCTTTTCGTCGGTGCCGCCGATATACATGCCCGGGCGGCGGCGCACCGGCTCGAGCCCTTCCAAGACCTCGATGTGTTTGGCCGTGTAGCCGGACTCAGCTGTGCCGCGCGTCGAAGCACCGCCGGCGCGGGCCGCACGGCGACCCGCCGCCCGCGGCTCGCCGAGATCGGCGAACAAATCGGGTGTCTTCGGCGGTTGCGGTGTTTTGGCAGCTTTGCCCATGCGGAGGTTTTGACCTTAGCGGGCGATAGTGACGGAATTGGCCCAGGCGTCTGAGTCAAGGCGACGAATCAACCGTTAAATATGCCACGCGGACGGCAAAAGCATTAAGCCATCCTCGGTAAAGGTCCGCGGAATGATTGACGCTGCCGGGTAGCGCCTCTATATCGCGCCTATGCAAAGCGTTTTTGTGACCATCGCTGTTGCCAAAAGCCGCCGCTGCTGCCGCGATACGGCACGCGCGTAAACGCTCGTGCCGCCGGCTTCCGCGGCACCTTCTCCTTGAAATTCTTCCGCGGACGCCGGCTTTGTGCTTCAAAGCCAATAGGTTGAATCATGCCCGCGAAAGAGAAAAAAGCGAAGATCGGCGTCCTCGGCGCCTCCGGTTATACCGGTGCGGAACTGGTGCGGCTCCTGCTCCGCCACGAGCGCGCGGACATTCTTTTGCTCACCGCGGACCGCCGCGCCGGCAAGCCGATGGCGGAGGTGTTTCCGCAATTTGCGCCCTATGCGCTGCCGACGCTCACTTCGCTCGACCAGGTCGATTGGGCGGCGCTCGGTCTCGATCTTGTTTTCTGCGCTTTGCCGCATGGCACGACGCAGAAGGTCATCAAGGATTTGCTGGCGCGGGCGCCGGCCATCAAGGTGGTCGATCTTTCCGCCGATTTCCGGCTCGCCGACTTGGCCGCTTATGCGCGCTGGTACGGGTATCCGCATGCCGCGCCGGAGTTGCAAAAGAAGGCGGTGTACGGGCTCACCGAAATCTACCGGAGCGCGATCAAGACGGCGCAGCTCGTCGCCAATCCCGGCTGCTATACGAGCTGCGCGGAGCTTGCGCTCATTCCGCTCCTCAAAGCCAAGGCCATCGATCCCGACGAGATCGTCATCGACGCCAAGTCCGGCGTGACCGGCGCGGGCAGGGGCACCCGCGAGGATATGCAATTCGCCGAAGTCTCCGAGGGTTTTCACGCCTACGGCGTGGCCCATCACCGCCACATGGCCGAGCTCGACCAAGAGTTTTCCAAGGCCGCCGGGCGTGAAGTCGTCGTCAGCTTCACGCCGCATTTGGTGCCGATGAATCGCGGCATCCTTTCAACGATTTACGTGCGCGGTTTGAAAGCGTCGCCGCAAGACCTTCATGCGTTACTTTTAAAGTCTTACGCGAACGAGCCTTTCGTGCATGTGCTGCCGTTCGGCGCCATCCCGCAGACCCGCCACGTGCGCGGCTCGAACATGACCTTCATCGGCATCGCCGCCGACCGCATCCCCGGCCGCGCCATCATCGGCTCGGTGCTCGACAATCTGACCAAGGGCGCGTCCGGCCAGGCGGTGCAGAACATGAACCTCATGCTCGGCTTTCCCGAGACGATGGGGCTCGAGCAGGTGGCGCTGTTTCCGTAGTTGTGAGGCGGGCAGGCAGCATCACCAGGGCGTGGACTCATCAACACGCCCGTGCGGCTGGTTTGCGAGAGTCTGCTTAGCCTCCGATCGATCCCCGGAAGACTTCCCTTCAGGTTCACAGCACTGCACAATGAGTGCTTGGATCTGGCAAATCCCGAGAGCTGGCCGAATTATTGAAATCGCGGAAACCCATACCCAATGAAGGGGCCTATTCGATGGAAAGATTTGCACAGAAGTGTGATGGCCTGAGTCTGCGGCCGATTACGTTCGCTGCCGTGGCGCTGATCGCAATGGCGCGGATTCTTCCCGCGACGGCCCAGACCACCACGACGACGGCGAAACCGCCGGCAGCAGTCCAGCCAGCGGCGCCGAGTTGTGTTGACCTACCGGAAATGACCTTTTCCGCCTGGACCAGCACGCTCGGGCAGAGTTTCGGTGAGGGGTCTCGTGAATACATCTTCGCCGACGGCTACTTCTGCTCCGATACCGACCAGAAGTTCCAAACGTTCTTGACCCAGAACCCACCGAAGGTGCCGAACACGATTGTCGTGCTCAACTCGGGCGGCGGCGATCTCGGGGCTGGCCTGCGTATGGGCACGATTATTCGCCAGTACAAAATGTGGACCCAGGTTGGCTCGCAGCTTCCGCTCATGCTTCCGATGAACGAAAATATCCCCGCTCAGACCGTGCCCTATATTGCCGAACCGGCGTCGCCACCCTTTCCGGGCGAGTGCGCCAGCGCTTGCACACTCGCCTTCATGGGCGGCATTAATCGGACGATCGGTTACGGCTCGAATTACGCCGTGCACCAATTCGAAACCGAGAGCCAGACCCCAGATCCAAACCTGCAAGCCCAGACCGAGGCTATCTCAGCCGAAATAGTGACGTACCTCAGTCAGATGGGAATCTCGCCCGACTATATGGAGTACATGGTTCAGAAGACGGGCAACAACGTCACCAATCTGAGCATGAAGTTGCTTCAGCAGCTGAATATCGTCACGCCGCACTGGCAAACTAAGTGGCAGATCGCTCCGCTCAACGATAATAGCGGCTTTTACCTCCAAGGGACTTCGACGGATCCCTGGGGCACGCACGAAATCGCATTTACCTGCGCCCCGAAGGCGAACCCGCCGACGCAGCCCGCGCCAGCGGCACAGCCGGCGCCAAGCCCGCCGGCGCTAATAGCGAATTTCTATCTCGACCCTGGAGTTCGCGCCAACGCGCAAAATGTGGTCGGCGCCGTGCAGGAATACGTTCTGGTGCTCAGCGGTCAGTTTGTCCCGTTGTCGCTATCTGCAAAACAGGCGCCCGCCCAGGTCCTCGGCACCCGGTTGGTTAAGAGCCTGTCCTTGACTGGAACCCTGCTCCAGAACCTCGAAAGCGGAAACTATCCTGATATAGGGCTGGCCTTTATGTTCAATCCAGCAGCGAAATTGCCGATGCGGCTGCTGAAGTTCGAAGCCAGCCTCGACAGTGCGCTGCTCAAGCAGTTCGCGGGGAGTTGCCATTGATCGAGGTGGCCGCGGCCCCCCTTAGGCCTGCACCTTCACGTAGCTCCCCGGTGCGTCCTCGATCGGCTTGAGCTTGCCGTCGCCGGGGACGCGCGCCGGCGCTTCGGTCGGTTCCTTTTCCTTCAGCCAGGCGAACCAGTCCGGCCACCACGAGCCGGGATGTTCCGTTGCCTTCTCGAGCCAGCCCTCAAGATTGCCGCTGCGCGATTTCGCGCCGGTCCAATATTGATATTTGTGCTTGTCCGGCGGATTGACCACGCCGGCCATGTGGCCGGAGCCGGAGAGCACGAACTTCACCTCGCCGCCGAAGAATTTGCCGCCGAGCAGGACCGACTTTGCCGGCGCGATGTGGTCTTCGCGCGTCGCCAGGTTGTAGATCGGCACCTTGATCGACTTCAGATCGATCGGCGTGTCGCCGATCTTCATCGCCCCTTTCGTCAGGTTGTTCTCCAGATAGCAATTGCGCAGATAGAACGAATGATTGGCGGCCGGCAATCGCGTGGCGTCGGAATTCCAGTACAGCAGGTCGAACGGGAAGGGCGCCTTGCCTTTGAGATAATTGTTGATGACGTAGGGCCAGACCAGATCGTTCGAGCGCAGGAAATTGAACACGGTGACCATCGATTTGCCTTCGAGGTAACCGCGCTCGGCCATGCGCTGCTCGATGACCTCGACCTGCTCCTCGTCGACGAAGACCTTGAGATCGCCGGCATAGGTGAAGTCGACTTGGGCTGCGAGCAACGTCGCCGACACGATGCGCTCGTCGTGCCATGCCGCCATGGCCGCGAGCGCGACCGCGACCATGGTGCCGCCGACGCAATAACCGACAGCGTGCACTTGTTCCTCGCCGGTCGCGTCTTTGATCGCGTCGAGCGCGGCGAGCACGCCCTCGCGCACGTATTGTTCGAAACTCTTTTGCGCGAGCCGCGCATCCGGGTTGACCCAGGAGACGCAGAAGACGGTGAGGCCCCGATCGACGCACCATTTGATGAAGGATTTTTCCGGCGTGAGATCGAGCACGTAATATTTGTTGATCCAGGGCGGCACGATCAGCAGCGGCCGCCTGAGAACCTTTGCGGTCGAGGGCGCATACTGAATGAGCTGCATGATCTCGTTCTGGAAGATCACCTTGCCGGGCGTGGTCGCCAGATTGCGGCCTACGGCGAACATCGAGGAATCGGACTGCCGTATCCGCAAGCTGCCGCCGCCGGCCTCGATGTCCTCGGCGAGCATGTGCATGCCGCGCACCAGGTTCTGGGCGTTGCTGGTCAAGGTCTCGCGCAGCAGTTCGGGATTGGTCAGAACGAAGTTTGACGGCGACAGCGCATTGCCGATCTGCCGCATGTAGAACTCGGCCTTCTGCTTGGTGTGCGGATCGAGATCGGCGTCGCTGACCAGTTGATTGGCCCATTGGGTAGAGAGCAAATAGCCTTGCTTGAGGAAATCGAAGAACTGGTTCGAGGTCCATTCCGGATCGGCGAAGCGCTTGTCGCTGGCGGCCGGCGTGGCGACCGGCGCGGTCTGTTCGCCGGCGAGCCGCTTCACCGCCGACGCCCACAGATCGAGATAGGCCTTGCCGAGCCGGGTTTGCAGCTCGATCGTACGCTGCGGATCGGCCATCCAATATTGCGCCACGTGCCCGAGCGTCTTGGCGACTTCGGTCACCTCGTCGGCGAGCTCACGGTTGTCTTGGCCCTGCTCGCGCGGCTTGAGATAGGCGGCGAGCGCACGTCCGCCTTCCTCGACGAGCCGCGCCAGATTGCGCGAGAACTCCTCGACGTCGACGCTGCCGATTTTCATCGGTTCTTGCGATGGCGCCCGCACGCGCGTTCCTCGCTATCCCCAAGGGCGACAAAGCTGCCCTTGCCGCAGAAATGGCCTGCGCGGATCGCGCGCGCAAGGCAAGCTGTCCGTCGGACGGCGCAAATACGGCGGCGGCTCGCTGCCAAACGCGCGATTCGCGCCGATCCCACGGACCTTGTTTCGACCATATTAGCGCGGTATTTGAATGGCTTGTGACCTTTCAGTTGGTTTTTGTAAAGCATTGCGGCAGTAAGCTATTTCAGCCGAGGGACGGCAAGCGGGCACGAGGCCTGCTTTAAGGGGCCTTTGAGGGTAGCGCGGGGGACTGGCGTGAACGGCTACGGACGCATCGCGAGACTTGCACTCGGAACCTTGGCCATTGCCGCCGCGGTGGCTCTCCTCGTATCGGGCTGCTCGGAGCTCGGCTTTCCCTCGGTTCACGACATGCCCGCGCCGCGCCCCGACACGACGCTCTCCCCCGATCAAGTCAAGCAGGCGACGGACGACCTCATTTCCCAGCGCGAACATCTGAGCACTGAAGCGCAAACGACCGGCCAGGTAAGTCCGGCGAGTAACGCTGCCGGCAACCCGCCGCGGCCGCCGGCGACGGTGCAGCCCGCCGTGCAGGTCGACACTCCTCCGGCCGCGCAGGCGGCTGGTGCCTACGCCAGACCGTGATAAGTAAGACTGTAGAGGGTCGTTAACGCGACGCGCAGTTGCCACCATGGAAGAATTTTATCGCATCCGCCGGTTGCCGCCTTACGTGTTCGAAGAGGTCAATCGCGCCAAGGCTGTGGCGCGCAATAGCGGCGCCGACATCGTCGATCTCGGCATGGGTAATCCGGACCTGCCGGCGCCCGCGCACGTGGTCGAAAAGATCAAGGAGACGATCGGCAAAACTCGCACCGACCGCTATTCGGCGTCAAAGGGAATACCGGGGCTGCGCCGGGCGCAAGCCGCCTATTACGCGCGCCGCTTCGGCGTGAAGCTCAATCCCGACACGCAGATCGTCACCACGCTCGGCTCCAAGGAAGGCTTCGCCAATGTCGCGCAGGCGATCACCGCGCCGGGCGACGTGATCATCGTTCCCAATCCGACCTATCCGATCCACGTGTTCGGCTTCCTGATGGCCGGCGGCGCCATCCGCTCGGTGCCGGTCGAGGCCAATTCGGCGTTTTTCGGCGCGCTCGAACGCGCGGTCAATCACACCATCCCCAAGCCGATCGCCATCGTCACCTGCTATCCGTCAAATCCGACCGCTTGCGTCGCCGATCTCGATTTCTATCGGGACCTTGTGGCGTTTGCGAAAAAGCACGACGTCTTGTTGCTCTCGGATCTCGCCTACGCCGAGGTCTATTTCGACGACAATCCGCCGCCCTCGCTGCTCCAGGTTCCCGGCGCGCTCGATGTCGCCGTCGAATTCACCTCGATGTCGAAGACCTATTCGATGCCCGGCTGGCGCATCGGTTTTGCCGTCGGCAACGAGCGCATCATCGCGGCTTTGGCGCGGGTGAAGTCCTATCTCGACTACGGCGCATTCACGCCCATTCAGGTGGCGGCCGCGGCCGCGCTTAACGGCCCCGACGATTGCATTCACGAGATGCGTGGGATTTATCGGCGCCGGCGCGACGCCCTGGTGGAATCGTTCGGCCGCGCCGGATGGGTTGTGCCACCGCCGCAGGCGTCGATGTTCGCCTGGGCGCCGATCCCCGAGCCGTTCCAGCCGCTCGGCAGCGTCGAATTCGCCACGCTGCTGGTCGAGAAGGCGAGCGTGGCGGTGTCGCCCGGCGCCGGCTTTGGCGAGCATGGCGAAGGCCATGTGCGCATCGCGCTGGTGGAGAACGAGCAGCGCATCCGTCAGGCCGCCCGCAATATCCGGCGCTTTCTTGAAACGGGGCCGGAAATGCTGCACAACGTCGTACCGCTTGCGACGCGACGTTAGTCGCGCCGCGCTGTTTCATTCCAGGTTAGCGACGTTTATGGCCAAGCCGTTGAAAGTCGGTCTTGCCGGGCTGGGAACTGTCGGCACGGCCGTCATCCATCTGTTGGAGCACGAACGCGACAAGCTCGCTTCGCGCTGCGGCCGGCCCATCGAGGTCGTCGCGGTCAGCGCGCGTTCGCGCGGCAAGAAGCGCGACATCGACATGAAGAAGCTCCGCTGGATCGCCGATCCCGCGGTGCTGGCGGCCGATCCGGGGATCGACGTGCTGGTCGAGGTGATCGGCGGAGCCGGCAACCCGGCCAAACGCGCCGTGGAGACGGCGCTTGCCGCCGGCAAGCCGGTTGTGACCGCCAACAAGGCGCTCCTTGCCAGCCACGGTCATAAGCTCGCGATGCTCGCGGAACGCCATAATGTGGCGCTCAATTTCGAGGCCTCGGTTGCCGGCGGTATTCCGATCGTGAAGACGTTGCGCGAGGGACTCAACGGCAATTCGTTCACGCGCATCTACGGCATCCTCAACGGCACCTGCAATTACATCCTCTCGCGCATGGAGCAGGACCGGCTCGCATTCGATGAATGCCTGCGCGAGGCGCAGCGTTTGGGTTACGCGGAGGCCGATCCTTCGTTCGACGTCGAAGGTCACGACACGGCGCAAAAGCTTTCCATCCTGGCGAGCCTGGCATTCGGAACCAGGGTCGATCCCGGTGCGGTCTACGTCGAGGGCATCTCGTCGATCACGCTCGCCGATCTCGACGCCGCGGCCGAGCTTGGCTACCGCGTCAAACTCCTCGGCGTCGCGATGCGAACCGAAGCGGGCATCGAGCAGCGCGTGCATCCGACAATGGTGCCGAAGGAGTCGGCCATCGCCCAGGTCGTGGGCGTGACCAACGCGGTGACGGTCGATGCCGACGGCCTGTCGCCGATCACGCTGGTCGGGCCCGGTGCCGGCGGCATGGCGACCGCCTCTGCCGTCGTCTCCGATCTCGCCGATATCGCGCGCGGGGTGCGCATCCCTCCATTCGGCCGTCCCGCCGCGCGCATGACCGCGATCCGTAAGGCGCCGATGCAACACCACGAGGGCGGTTATTACATCCGATTGCTGGCGCGCGATCGACCCGGCAGCGCCGCCACCATCGCGCGGCGGCTGGCGCAGCGGCAAATCTCGCTGGAGTCCATCGTGCAACGCCACGACATCCGGCCGGGAAGCACGCAACAGCCGGGGCGTTCGGGCGAACCGGTCCCCGTTATCCTCATTACTTACGCGACCAGCGAGGACGCCGTGCGCAAGGCGCTCGCCGCCGTGCGCCGCGACCGTGTAATCTCCGGACGTCCACAGGTGATCCGCATCGAAAAGAACTGACCGCAGAAGCAAGCGTTATTGTAAGGAAAAAGAAAATGGCGTCGATCACCGTTCCGCACAGCATGATGCTGGAGCGCATTCTGGCGATGGAGATCGTACGCGTGACCGAGCGTGCGGCGGTCAACGCGGCGCGGTTGCGCGGGCGCGGAGAAGAAAAAGCCGCCGACCAGGCCGCCGTGGACGCCATGCGGCGCGAGCTCAACAAATTGCCGATCGACGGCACCGTCGTCATCGGCGAGGGCGAGCTGGACGAAGCGCCGATGCTGTTTATCGGCGAGAAGGTCGGCGCCAAGGGCGGGTTCAAAGTCGACATTGCCGTCGATCCGCTCGAAGGCACCACTTTGTGCGCCAAGAACATGCCCGGCGCCATCGCAACCATCGCCATGGCCGAAGAGGGTACGCTCTTGCACGCGCCTGACATCTACATGGACAAGATCGCGATCGGCCCCGGTTATCCCAATGGCGTCGTCGATCTCGACGCGCCGGCCGGCGAAAACATCAACAATCTTGCCAAGGCCAAGGGCGTGAAGCCGCAAGCCATCACCGCCATGATCCTCGATCGCCCGCGCCACGCCGATCTGATTGCCGCGGTGCGCAAGGCCGGCGCTGCGGTCAGCCTAATCACCGACGGCGATATTGCGGCGGTCATCCACACCGCCGACCCGGACAGGACCGGCATCGACGTTTGTCTCGGCATCGGTGGCGCGCCCGAGGGCGTGCTGGCGGCAGCGGCTTTGCGCTGCATCGGCGGCCAGATGCAATCCCGGCTGGTGGTCGATACCGAGGAGAGGCGCGCGCGCGTCGCCAAGATGGGCATCAAGGATCCGCGCAAGAAGTACCGGATCGAGGACATGGTGCGCGGCGACTGCCTGTTCGCGGCCACCGGCATAACCGACGGCCGCATGCTGCAAGGGGTCAAGTTCGGCGACGGTATCATCGAGACTCAGACCGTGGTCATGCGTTCGGTCACCGGCACCGTGCGCTGGATCAGGGCCGAGCACCGGCAGCTGGAGAAGTTTTAGGCGGTCGAGCTAATCGCGGGTGAATCAGCTAGTCTTGTTCGATGGGCTTCGAATCACGCGAGTTTGCCGTGACTGACGGCCTCTTCCTCGGCGTCGAAAACTCGGCAACCGGGCGCGCTTGGCGCGACCGGCTGGATGAGCGTGGCTCCGCGCGGGCGCTGGCGATCGCACAGCGCCACGATCTTCCCGAACTGCTGGCGCGCATTCTTGCCGGGCGCAATGTCGAAGTCGACGCGGTCGAGGCGTTTCTCGACCCGACGATCAAGCGGTTGATGCCCGACCCCAACGTGCTCACCGCCATGCCGGAAGCGGCGGAGCGCATCGCCGACGCGATCGTGCGCGGCGAAACGGTCGCCATCTTCGGCGATTACGACGTGGACGGCGCAACGTCAGCGGCGCTGCTCGCGCGCTTCCTGCGCCATGCCGGCATCGAGCCCCTGATCCACATTCCCGACCGGCTATTCGAAGGCTACGGCCCGAATGTCGAGGCGGTGCGCGCACTCGCCGCGCGCGGCGCGACACTGCTGGTGACGGTCGATTGCGGCACCACCAGTGTCGAGCCGCTGGCGCAGGCGCGCACGCTCGGCGTCGATGTCATGGTCATCGATCACCACCAGGCCGATGAGACGCTGCCGCCGGCGGTGGCGATCGTCAACCCGAACCGGCTCGACGACCTTTCCGGTCTCGGCTATCTCGCCGCGGTCGGCCTCGTCTTCATGACAGTGGTGGCGGTGAATCGGGTTTTGCGCTCCCGCGGTTTCTGGACCGAAAATCGCCGCGAGCCCGATCTGCTTACACTCCTCGACGATGTCGCGCTCGGCACCGTCGCCGACGTGGTGCCGCTGATTGGGCTCAATCGCGCCTTCGTCGCCAAGGGTCTCATCGCGTTGCGCCGGCGCGCCCGCCCAGGGCATGTGAGCCTCATGGACGTGGCGCGGCTTTCCGGCCCGCCCGAGGCCTGGCATCTCGGGTTTTTGCTGGGGCCGCGCATCAATGCCGGCGGGCGCATCGGCCGCGCCGATCTCGGCGTGCGGCTCCTGCTCGAAGACGATCCGATTGAGGCGGCGCGCATCGCCGCCGAACTCGACCGGCTCAACCGCGAGCGGCAGACCATCGAACTGGAGACCGTGGCGCAGGCGGAAGCCGAAGCCATGGCTGCGTTGGGCATCGAGGAGAAGGGTGCGGTAGTGGTCACCGCCGCGGAAGGCTGGCATCCCGGCATCGTCGGGCTGGTGGCAGCGCGGCTGAAGGAGAAATTCGGCCGCCCGGCGTTTGCGATTGCGCTCGAACCGGGCGGCATCGGCACCGGATCGGGCCGCTCCATTGCCGGCGTCGATATCGGCCGCGCGGTGCGGCGCGCGGTGGCGGAGGGTCTCATCGAAAAGGGCGGGGGCCACGCCATGGCGGCGGGCGTGACGTTGCGCAAGACCGCGCTGGCGCCGCTGCGGGCTTTCCTCGAAGCAACGCTCGCCGCCGATGTCGCCATCGCGCGCCGCGCGAACGGTCTCATGATCGACGGCGCGGTGAGCGCCGCGGCCGCCGACGTCAATCTCGTGGCGCTGATCGAGCGCGCCGGGCCGTTCGGTTCGGGCAATCCGGAGCCGGTGATTGCGTTGCCGGCGCACACCGTCGCCTACGCCGAGCCGGTGGGTCAGGCGCATATGCGCGTGCGGCTCAAATCCGCCGACGGCTCAGGCGTCAACGCCATCGCTTTTCGCGTCGCCGGTCAAAAACTCGGCGCCGCGCTCTTGTCGAACCGCGGCCGGCGGGTCCACGCCGCCGGCTCCTTCGCGCTCGACCGCTGGCAGGGCGAAGAGCGTGTGCAGTTTCGCCTCACCGACATCGCGCCGGCGGAGCTTTTCGCGGGGCAGTGAACCAATTGCGGCGTAGTTTTCGCAATGCGCTGGCAAGGTCTTCTATGTCCGGAGTTGGACGGCATGCCGACTTTCCGCGGCGGTGGGTTGGTTGTTTTTCGCTTGCCGAATGGGTACCGTCGCTCCGGTTTCCGACCCACTCGGAATCGTTTCATTTTAATCTAAGCAGGGAGGAGTACAGGATGACGAGGACAGTTATTTTAGGCGTCGCGCTGGCTTTTGGTCTTGCAACCGCCGCCAGTGCCGCGGTCACACCGGCTCGTGTAGGTAATGCCGACGGCTTAGTGACTAAGGTCGCGGAAGGATGCGGGCAAGGATTTTGGCGGGGCCCGGGCGGTAAGTGCCATCCAATGTTCAACGGCAAGGCGTGCCCGGCAGGATACCACCTTGGCCCGGAACGCAAGCGGTGCTGGCCCAACTGATAGGATTGAACGAGTGCGGCGGCCGGCCCACAAAGACCCGGCCGTCTTCTTGGGCGCTTCGTTCCAAATTTTTTCGATTTGTTCGCGTCCCGAACCAGAGCATGCGCCGATTTACATCTCAATCCAGCCTTCGAGATAGAGGACGGCGCGGCCGGCGATGCTCACGCGGTCGCCGTTGAGCGTGCAGTGGAGCGCGCCGCCGCGGCATGAGAGTTGGCGCGCTTCGAGCTCGGTCTTGCCGAGGCGGTTGGCCCAATAGGGCGTCAGCGTGCAGTGCGACGAGCCGGTCACCGGATCTTCCGGAACGCCCTGCGCCGGCGCGAAAAAGCGCGACACGAAATCGACGCCGTTCTCGCCCGGCGCGGTGACGATCGCGGCCCAGCAATCGACCTTGGCGAGCGCGGCGAGATCGGGCTTGAGCGCGGCGATCTCCGCCGCGTTGTCATAGACGATGAGATGATCGCGGGCGCGAAAGATTTCGCGCGGCGCGCCGCCCAACGCCGTGAGGAGACCCGGCGGCGGCGTGGCGGGACCGGCGGGCCGTGCCGGAAAATCCATGGCTAGCGAATCGCCGCGCCGGGCGACGGTCAGCGTGCCGGCTTTGGCAGTGTGGAATCTCACGGCCTCGCGTTGCGGTTCGAGAAAGCGAAAGACCACGTAGCTGCTCGCCAAAGTCGCATGGCCGCACAGATCGACCTCCATTGTGGGCGTGAACCAGCGCAGCGTGTAATCGCCGCCGTCGCGGACGAAGAAGGCCGTTTCGGAAAGATTGTTCTCGGCGGCAATCGCTTGCATGACCGCGTCCGGTAGCCACTCTTCCAGCGGGCAGACCGCCGCCGGATTGCCGCCGAACAGGCTGTCCGTGAACGCATCGACCTGATAGATCGGCAGGCGCATCTGTCTGAAATCCGGTCGTGGGCAGAAGTGCGCGCATCTCTTGGCACAACCGGGCGCACGCGGCTATGTCAGTGTGCGTCAAAAGCAGCAAGAGGAGGAAATGGCCAAGCTCAATCTCTCCGTCGCCGTCCGCGACTACGACCGCACCCGCCCGCTGTCCGACGGGATGGTGCAGATCGACGGCGTCGATCCGGTGTTCATGGCGCTCGATCCGGAGGAGATCTTCTTCCGCGCCTTCCGCCATGCCGAATTCGACATCTGCGAATTGTCGCTATCGAGCTTCACGGTCAAGACTGCGCAAGGCAATTGCCCTTATGTCGGCGTGCCGGCCTTCGTCTCGCGCACCTTCCGCCATACCGCGATCTATGTGCGCACCGACCGCATCAAGAAGCCTGCGGATCTCAAAGGCAAGAAAGTCGGCGTGCCGGAATATCAGCTCACCGCCAATGTCTGGGCGCGCGCCATTCTCGAGGACGATCACGGCGTCAAGCCGTCCGACATCCACTGGGTTCGCGGCGGGCTCATCGAGGCCGGCCGGCTGGAGAAAATATCGATCACGCTGCCGGCGGACGTGAAGCTTGAAAACGCGCCGCAAGGCCGCACTTTGTCGGGCATGCTGGAAACAGGCGAGATCGACGCCTTTATTGGTCCGCGCGTGCCGGCGCCGTTCGAACGCCGCGATCCAAATGTCGGCTGGCTGTTTGCCGATCCGGTGGCTGCCGCCAAGGACTATTACAAGCGCACCGGCATTTTCCCGATCATGCACCTGATCGGGGTACGCCGTGAGCTCGCAGAACAACATCCGTGGCTGCCGGCGGCCGTGTTCAAGGCCTTCGAGCGTTCCAAGGCGATCGCGCTGGAAAAACTCAGCGACACCTCTTCGACCAAAGTCACCCTGCCTTTCGTCGAGGAACGGCTGATGGAAGCGCGCGCTTTGATGGGGGAAGATTTTTGGCCGTACGGCATCGATGCCAACCGCAAGACGCTGGAGACATTCTTGCGTCACCATCACTCGCAAGGGCTGTCGTCGCGGCTCGTCAAGGTGGAGGAGATGTTCCACGCGGGGACGTTGGAGACATATAAGGTGTGAGTGTTTTCCCCTGTCCCCGCCATGCGGGGAGGTAAGTTACTTCGCCGGCTTGAGCCGCACGTGGATGTTCTTTTCCTGCGTGTAAGCCAGCATCTCCTCCATGCATTCCTCCCGGCCGATGCCGGATTGCTTGTAGCCGCCGAACGGCGCGCCGAGGAAATGCTTTGACACCTCGTTGATCCACACGAAGCCCGCTTGCACCGCAGCGGCGGTGCGGTGCGCGGTCGAGAGGTCATCGGTCCAGATCGACGCAGTGAGGCCATATTCGACAGCGTTCACCTGTTCGAGCATTTTGCCCTCGTCGCTCCATTTGAAGATCGAGAGCACCGGGCCGAAAATCTCTTCGCGCGCGATGCGCATGTTCGGCTGCACGTCGGCGAACACCGTCGGCTCGATGAAGAAGCCGTTAGCCAAAGCGGGATCGGTCGGCTTACCGCCGCCGTGGAACAGGCGCGCGCCTTCCTGCTTGCCCGACTCGATGAAGCCGAGGATGCGCTCGTATTGCGTCTTGGAAATGATCGATCCCATGGTGGTCGCGCGATCGGTGGCGACGCCGGGCTTGAAGTGGGCGATCTTGGTTTTCACTTTCGCGAGCACGGCATCGTAGATTTTCTCGTGGATGAAAGCGCGGCTGGTCGAGCCGCAGGATTGCCCGCACCAGGTGAAATTCATGCCGCCGACCACGCCGCCCGCGACGTCATCGGGATCGGCATCGGGATAGGCGATCAGCGCATTCTTGCCGCCGAGTTCGAGCATCACGGGCTTGAGCGTATCGGCGGCGGCCTTCATCACCGCGCGTCCGGTCGGCACCGAGCCGACCAGCGCGATCATGGCAACCCCGGGATGCGCGGACAAAGTCGCGCCCGCCTCGCGGCCACCCGGCACGATGTTGAGCACACCCGGCGGCAGGATGCCGCCGATCAGTTCGGCCAGCCGCAGCGACGACAGCGGCGCCTGTTCCGGCGGTTTCATCACCACGGTGTTGCCGGTCGCCAGCGGCGCGCCGGATTTTCCGGCGCAGAACATGAAGGGGTGATTGAACGGAATGATGCGGCCGACGACGCCGCGCGGCTCGCGCACGGAGAAATTGACCACGCCCGGTCCCATCGGGATCGACGCGCCTTTCACTTCCGTCACCAGGCCGGCGTAGAAATCGATCTGCGCGGCGGCGACGGTCGCGTCCATGACCATCTCGTGCACCGGATTGCCGCAATCGGCGGCGTCGATCATGGCGAGCTCATCGGCGTGTTCGCGCAGCACGTTGGCGATGCGCTTGAGCAGCCGCGCGCGCTCGAGTGGCGGCGTATTGCGCCAGCCCTCGAAGGCTGATTTCGCAGCCCCGATCGCGGCGTCGATATCGGCGGCGCCACAATCGGCGACCGGGCCGAGCGACTCGGCCGTGCCGGGATTAATCGTATCGACATAGCGGCCGGATTTCGGCGCGTGCCATTGCCCGCCGTAGAACGCGTCGCGGTGCTCGGGAAGATTGAGCGGCTCGGCTTTGACGGATTTAAGCGGCACAGCGGTGTTCATGGTCGTTTCCTCTGTTTTTTAGCTTTTGGCGCGCGTCATCGCCGCTGTCATGCTGGCGCTGTAACCCGGCTCCACGCGCACATCGACGATGGCGACTTGTCCGGCATCGACCGCGGCGATGGCTTTTTCCAGCGCCGCGGGAAGATCGCTCGCCTTGGTGATCGGGCCGAAGCCTGCGGCACCTTGTGCGTGGCCCATGGCGGCGAGATCGATGTCCGGATCGGCCATGCGCTGGCCGATCCATTTATTCTCCACCGGGCGCGCCCGCATGCGCGCCGTGCGTTCCTGGTGCAGTTCGTCGTTGTAGAACGAGCGGTTGTTGGCGATGACGAACAGGAGCGGAATTTTGTAATGCACCGCCGTCCAGATGGCGGTGACGCCCATGAGGTAATCGCCATCGCCGCAGACCGCGATTGGCAGCCGGCCAGAATCTTTCAGCGCCAGCGCCGCGCCGACGGAAATGCCCGGGCCGCCGCCGACGCCGCCGCCGCCGTCGGAACCGAGGAAGTCGAGCGGATGGCGGAAGATCCACCAGCGGTCCTCCCAGGAGATCGGCAAGTGCGTGAGCGTCGCCGGCCGTTCGCCGAGGACTTGGCGCAGCGCGCGCGCGATGTGCTCGTTGGTGAAGCCTGGCGGTTCATGGTCGGCCGCTTGGGCCTGCGGCTGCGGCGCGGCGCGCGGCTTGCCGGTGGTGCCGATGGCCTTGACCAATTCCGCAACGACGAGATCGGGGTCGGCGGAAAGGAACAGATCGACCGGCGGCAAAGCCTGATGATCCATGCTCCAGCCATTGTGGATGCGGTAATCGAGCGAGACTTGGATGATCTTCGCGGTAGGCGAGGGGCCTACGGCGCGCAACGCGCCGGCAAGATCGACCCAGTCGAGGCTCAGGATCACGTCGGCGCCGCGTATGGCGGCGATTGTATCGGGGGTGACGTCGCGCGGCGCACCGGCATGGAGCGGATGATCGGTGGGGAAGCTCGCGCCGATCTTCAGATCGGTGACGACGCTGGCGTTGAGCGCTTCGGCGAGCGCGATGCGGGCGTTCCAGGCGTCTTCGCTGCGCGAGGCGCGGCCCGCCAGCATTACTACCTGCTTGGCCGATTTGAGCATCGCCGCCGCCTCGTGGATGAGGTCGGCGGGCGCGGCGGTGACGACCGGCGGCATGTAGCGCGCCGCATCGATCGGCGGCAGTTGCTCGGCGAGCTTCGCCTCCTGCATCTCGGCGTCGAGGTTGATGTAGACCGGGCCTTGCGGCGCGGTATTGGCGATCCAGGTGCCGCGGAGGAGCGCTTCGCGTGCGGCGCCCGGCGAGGCCGGCTGGTCGTCCCACTTGGTATAGTCGCGAACGAGCGCACCCTGGTCGCGCGCGGTATGGATCCAGTCGATCCACGGCCGCCGCTTCGTGGCGTCGACCGGGCCGGTCGCGCCCAGCACGAGAACCGGCATGCGGTCGCACCAGGCGTTGAATATCGCCATGGAGGCGTGCTGCAGCCCGACGTTCGAATGCACCGCAGCAGCCATCGCCTTGCCGGTGACCTTGGCATAGCCGTGGGCGATGGCGACGGCGGACTCCTCGTGCACGCAAAGCAGCATCTGCGGCGCGGTATTGCCGAGATAATTGACGATGCTGTCGTGCAGTCCGCGATAGCTCGCTCCCGGCGTGACCGCGATATAGAGGATCTCAAGTGCGTGCAAAGTCTCGGCGACCACGTCGCTGCCGAAACCGGGGGCGTTGACGCCGGCGGGTGTCGGGCGTTCCAGCGCCCCGATCGACGCGTCGGCGGCGGCCGGTTTCCCGGGATGGCGCGCGGTCGCGGGTCGGTACGGAGGCATCGGCGGCGTTCCTCGAATTCTAAAGGCTTGTCCGGCGGGATCGAACCGGATCAGGAGCCTTGACGCAAGCGGGCCAGCAGTTTGACGCCAGCATAGCCGTCCGCCGGCTCCATGCCGACCCGGCGCTGGAAATCGCGCGCCGCGAGCGTCGTGGCGAGGCCGATGCGGCCATCGGCGCCGCCGGTGTCGAACCCAAGCGCAGTGAGCTGGCGTTGGATTTCCTCAACTTCGGCCAGCGTCGGGGGCGGCTCGCTGTCTGGGAATTGTTGCACGAAAGGCGCGCCACCGACACAACGATCGCCGAGATAGACGAGTGCAAGCGCATAGGTCATCGACGGATTGTAGCTCTTCGCGGCGAGGAAATTCGGGCCGATCAGGAATGCCGGACCTCCCGGCACCGGCACCCACGATCGCGCAGTGGCGTTTGGCTGCGGGTAGGGCCCGCCGTCCGCGCGGGTGACGCCAAGCGCCTGCCAGGCGGCATAGCTGTGCGACGTATTTCTGCCGTGCGAGCCCGGCATGCGCACTTCATAGCCCCAATGTTCGCCGTGCCGATAATTGCCGCGCTCGACGAAATAGCGTGCGGTCGATGCGAGCGCGTCGTCGGGCGACCCGTAGGGCGAGATTTTGCCGTCGCCGTCGTAATCGATGCCGACATGCAACCAGACCTCCGGCATCCATTGGGTGTGGCCCATGGCGCCGGCCCATGAGCCGATCATTGCCTCCGGCGTGCTCCAGCCGCGCTGAATGATGGTCAGTGCGTTGATCAGCTCGCTTTCCCAATAGGCGCGGCGGCGCGGCTCTCCCCAGGCGAGCGTCGCCAGCGACGGGATGACAGGCCGCATATGATTTTTCTCGACGACGGGATCGCCGAACGCCGACTCGATGCCCCACACGCCGAGCATGAAGGAGGCTTCGACGCCAAAATCCCGTTCGATGCGGGCGAAGAGCGGCGCGTAAAGCTTGGCTTTTTCTTTGCCGGCGCTGATTTTCCAGTCGGAGGTGGCGCGGTTGAGATATTGCCAGAGCTGTTGATTGAACTCGGGCTGATTGCGGATCGCCTCAAGCCCGGTCGTGTCGGGCTTAACCGCGCTCATGACGCGCGTGTAGGTCTCCGGTTCGATGCCGTGGGCGATCGCTTTTGAGCGGAACGCGGCGATCCACTGCTCGAACGTGAGGGGCGCGGCGCGTGCGCCCGCCATTCTCGGCAGCATCGGGCCGGCAAAGGCGCCGGCGATGGCCTTGAAGAAAGCGCGTCGTGCAATGCTGGGCGACGGTCTCGTGCTCGCCTTGTTTGCGGTCACTTCGGATCTCGCTCTCTTGCGCGCTCTTCGGCTCGGATTTTCCCGGCACCATAGCATCCACCGCCGGTGGCGGGGACATCGCCGAAGAATTAAGCCCGGGCGTGATGTCGGTGGAGGCCGGAACAGCGGAACCGGCCAGCGCAACGCCGTTGACGACCTGCCCGCGGGCGCCGATCAGCCGCTCGTAAGCCGCGACCAGCGTCATGTAGGGATTGACGAACAGCCAGCCTTGCCGCGTCGGCACCTGCGCGTTGAAATGCAGATGATAGGAAGTGCCGCCTTCGCGCGCGCCGTAGTCGCCGACCGGGCCTAGCAGTTCGCCCGCGGTCAGCGCGCGCCCGCTGACCATGCCGGCCAAGTCTAGCATGTGCGGATTCATGTGCAGGTAGCGGAAGCGGATATGCTCGCCCGGCGCGTCGACCACGAGATAGAGCGCCTCGTCACCTGGTGCGCGCAAAGCCACGCCGTCGCGCGCGGCGACCACCTCGTCCTGATAGGGCTCGCAACGGTCGGCGTCTTCGTTGCGCAGCTTGCATGAACTCGGCCGTATATCCTCGCCCTGGTGGCCAAGCCCGCCGGGACATTGGGTAACATCGTAGTAGCGGTGCTCGCAGAAATTATCCCGCCACGGATAGGCGTAGTTTCTCGTCTCGTCGTTGAACAGCCGCAACTCATTCACGCGGCAACGATAGGCTTCGTCCTTGCCGCGGCCGCCGAGCCGCACCAGCCCCGTCAAATCGCAATTGCCCCAATTCATGAACGATTGCGAGTTGGTGTAGGCCGGTGCATGCGCTATCGGAAAGCGGATGCTGGAGTAAACGGTCGCGTCGGCGCGGCCGCTGTGGCCCTGCATGCCGGTGCCGGGCAGGATGTCGCCAGGCGCGTAATAGGTGAAGTCGGAAGAGATTTGCTGCGGCCGCTCGATGACCGGCGGCGCTGCTGGCGCCGGCGCGGCGGGCGGCGCGCCGCCCACCAGATGCAGTGCCTTGACGAAACGTAACGCGATCTGGTCCGCCTCGCGGCACGTCAAGCGGCGGGCGCGTATCGGCCCGTCGAAGCACAGGATCGAGACAAAATACGGTACGCCGAAGCGCGTGAACGTATAACGCAGCCGGCTTTCGAGCAGGACGCGGCGGATGCCGGGAAATTCAAGCTCGAGCGCCGGTACCGGCGAACCCTGGTCGATGGCGGGACCGTCAAGCTCGTAAATCACCGCCGAGGCGGAAATCTGCACCTCGACCGGCCGGACGAAGCTCAGCTCGCGGCCGGCGGCGTCCTTCGGCTCCACCCCAAACGCGGCATCGTAGCCGGACGGACCGGGGTAGAAAAAAGTCGGCGCGTGAAAGTCCGCGAGATATTTGCTGCCCTCCCCGGCGCTGCCTCGAGCCTGATCGCGCAGCAAGGCGGCGGTATCCAGCGGCAGCAGAACCGGAACGCCGCTTGCCGCGATGTTCGCCAACATCTTTCCGGTCACGGCGTTGAGCCGCGCCAGCGCGTCCGGCGCATCGGCGACGGCCGCCTCGTCGGGTGGAGGCGGACGATCCAACCCGGCCGAAGCCGTCCGCGCCGCGTCCCAGTCGACTTCGACAGCGGTAATGTGCGGGCTCTTCATTTCCGGCGCCGGAGCTGGCGCCGCCTCTTGCGCCGCCGCGGGCGCGGCAAGAAGCAGGGCGGCGAGCCAGCAGGCCGAGAACGTTTCCCGCAAATTCGTCATTGATGGGCGGCCTGCATCTCGTCGGGCCCTTGCAGCGTGGCCATGAGCTTTTCGAGACCGCCGGCGAAGCTTTCGACATCGAAATTCAACGGATCATCGTGGCCGTTGGGGATGTCGGCATCAAGCGCCGCATGGAATGCCGGAACGAGCCAATGCTCGGCGCGCACGCTGGCGATCACATAGAGGAGCGCGAGGCGGTCATATTGCGCGCCGGTGAACGCGGGATCCGGCGTCTGCGCATCGTTACGCCAGCCGCGGCCGGCGCTCCGTCGCGGCTGGATCAGCTCGACGTGCAGAAACAGCCCCTTCAACGCGCCGGAGAAATTCGCGGCTTGCTCGAATCTTGTTTCGCGCCAGGGAATGGACAGCTCGTGGTTGAGCAGCATGGCGCCAACGCGATTGACGACCACATGCGCCTTGCCCCAGCCGTCGTCGCACTTGAAGTCAGCGAGTTTATTGAAATCTGCATCGCCATTGATGTCGCTGGGAAAGGGCCGGCGTCCGTAGTTCGGCCCGCTGGTATCGTGGATGACGAAATAGCGCGCCATCGGCGCGTCCGGATCGTTGTCGCGGGCGCGCGACACCGGCATCCACAAATAAGCGGCGAAATCCCATTCCAGGTTCTGCTTGGACAGAAAGCCGCTCAAAACTTCGCGGCTGGGCAGACCGGTGTCGCCGCCGAGGCGGCTTGCGAGCGCGGACGGCAAGCTTTGCAGCGCCGGCGCGAGGTTGCGCGAACGGTCCATGCCGCGCATCAGGCATTGGGCTTGCTCCACGGGCTCGCCGATAAAACTCAAGGTCGCCGGGTCGAATGTGCAAAGCCCCATGGTCTTTACAAAAAACGGCGGCCGGAAGTGGTCGGGTTTGCAGTCCGCGCTCAACGCCGCCTTGGCGCAGAGGCCGAGCATCGCGCCGGCAAGCCCGATCGCGATCAGACTTGCGTGCCGGTGGCGGCAACAATCGGTGACTTTCGGCGCAGCGCCCACTGCTCTCATCCCAAACGCGGAATGCGTACTATCCTCACCAACGCCCGCGCTGCCAAGCGGTGCCGTTCCGCGGAAGCATGAAAATGCGCATAAAAATTTCTCCGTCACGGCATCTGGATACAATGGGACGCATACGATGAATGATTATTCAGCGTGCGAGCCGCGCCCCTTTGCGTGCCTGAGGCGCATAGCGGCATTGAACCTCGGTGCTATCGCCGCCTCTTACTCGGCCGCGGTCGCCGGTCTATCTTAATCTCACGCGTGATATCGCGGCCTTGCGCGAAGGAGTTGGCAATGGATCAGGTCCTGGAACGGGGCTCCACGCCCGAAACGATCCCGACGATCGAGGCGACGCTTAATTACCTCATCGACACCGGCGAGAAGATCGTTACCGAGGCCGGCGCCGGCGGAACGGCCGACATGCGCGGCGGCAAGCTCGACCCGCGCCGGGTCGTTATCCGCAACGGCCGCCCGCTTGCTAACGAACTGGTGCTCGATCGCGGGGGCTTCCGCTTCGTGCGCCACGATACCAACATCGCCGACTTCTACAGAGATGACGAAGTACGCCGCGTCTATTATCCGGAGATGGAAGCGCTGGTGAAGGCCGAGAGCGGCGCCTCTCGCGTCGTCGTCTTCGACCATACTTTACGCACCGGCGACGATGCGCTGCGCGAACAGCACAAGATTCGCGAAGTCGTGCCGCGCGTGCACAATGATTATACCGAATGGTCCGGCCCGCAACGGGTGCGCGATCTCTTGCCTGACGAAGCCGACGAACTCCTTCGCCGCCGCTTCGCCATCATCCAGGTGTGGCGGCCGATCCGCTTTTCCGTCGAGAGCTTTCCGCTGGCGATCTGCGACGCGCGCAGCGTTTCGCCCGACGATCTGGTGATTTCCGAACGGCGCTACCCCAACCGGGTTGGGCAAACTTACGCCACCACCTACAATCCGAACCACAAATGGTTCTGGTTTCCGCGCATGCGGCGCGAAGAGGCCATCGTGTTCAAGGTGTTCGATTCACTCAAGGACGGCCGCGCCCGCTGGACCGCGCACACGGCCTTCGACGATCCGACCTCGCCGCCAAACGCGCGTCCGCGCGAGAGCATCGAGATCCGCACGCTGGCGTTCTTCTGATCTGGACTTTCGTCATCCTGAGGTGCCCGCGCGCAGCGCGGGCCTCGCAGGATGCTGGCCGCGAAGGCACGGGCCGTCGCCCTTCGAGGCTCGCTACGCTCGCACCTCAGGGTGACGGAACTAGTTATTACTTCGCCCGCTCGACGTAGCTGCCGTCGGCGGTCATCACGACGATCTTGGTGCCCGTGGTGACGAACGGTGGCACCATGGTGCGCACGCCGTTGGAGAGGACCGCCGGCTTGTAGGAGGAGGCGGCCGTCTGGCTCTTGATGGACGGCTCGGTCTCCACCACTTCGAGGGTGGCGCGGGGCGGCAGCTCGATGGCGACCGGCACGCCGTCGTGCAGGCTGATCGTGACTTCCATTTCCGGCTGCAGGTAAGCCGCCTGATCGCCGATAATGTCGGCCGGCAGAGCCACCTGGTCGAAGCTTTCCATGTTCATGAAATGGAAGCCGTCGCCATCCTGATACATGTATTGGTGCCGGCGATCCTCGACGAAGGCGCGCTCGACCTGCTCGGTGGTCTTAAAGCGCAGCGAAAGCTTCACGCCGTCGGCGATCCGCTTCACGTCCATCTGGGTGACGGGAGTGCCCTTGCCGGGATGGATGTTCTCGGTGGCCACGATGACCCCGAGCCTGCCGTCGATCTCGACGATATTGCCTTTGCGCAGCGAGCTGGCGATGACTTTCACGGGATCCTCGAAATTATGGTTCTATGTCGGGGCGCACCATACCGATCCTGAGCCCGATCGCCACATATTTCCTTAAGCCTTTGCGTACAAGGACATGCCGGAAAGCTTCCCCGCCGCCTCGCCCTTTTGGGCTGCGCATGTTCACGCCGACCGCCGGCCGCTGCTACTGGCGCGCAACCGGATCGTGGCGGCTTTGCGCGCCTGGTTCGCGGCGGGCGATTTCATCGAGGTCGATACCGGAGCCTTGCAGGTTTCGCCTGGAAACGAGACGCATTTGCACGCTTTCGCCACGACGCTCGCAGCGCCGGACGGTACCGCGTCGCAGCTTTATCTGCGGACCTCGCCGGAATTCGCCTGCAAGAAGCTTCTGGCGGCGGGCGAGCGGCGGATCGTCGAATTCGCCAAAGTCTTCCGCAATCGCGAGCGTGGCGCGCTGCACCATCCGGAATTCACGCTGGTCGAATGGTATCGCGCCGGTGAATCTTATGAGACGCTGATGGATGATTGCGCGGCGATCCTGGCGCTGGCGGCGGAAGCGGCCGGCACCAAGCATCTGACATTTCGCGGCCGCACGGCAGACGCTTTCGCATTGCCGGAGCGGCTGACCGTGGCGGAAGCTTTCACCCGCTACGCCGGGATCGACCTTTTGGCGACGTTACCGGGTGGGGAGCCGGACCGCGATAGTCTGGCCCGAGCCGCGCGCGCCGCCGGTATCCGCATCGCCGACGACGATCGCTGGGGCGACATTTTCAGCCGTGTGCTGGTGGAAAAGATCGAGGGCCAGCTCGGCATCGGCTGCGCCACGATACTCGACCAATACCCGGCGGTGCAGGCGGCGCTGGCGCGGCCGGCGGCGGACGCCCCCGTTGCCGAGCGCTTCGAGCTTTACGCCTGCGGCGTCGAGCTCGCCAACGGCTTCGGCGAACTGACCGACCCGGTCGAGCAGCGGGCGCGGCTCGAGCGGGAAATGGCGGAGAAGGCGCGCATCTACGGCGAGCGCTATCCGCTCGACGAGGATTTCCTTGCCGCGCTTTCGGCAATGCCGCAGGCTTGCGGTATTGCGCTCGGCCTCGACCGCCTGGTCATGCTGGCGACGGGCGCCGCGCGCATCGAACAAGTGCTATGGAATCCGCTGCCATGAACCGGCCGACCACTTTGCGCAGCGTCAATGAGCTTTGCCGGCACGCGCTGGTACCGCGCGAACAGCTCGGCGCGCTTGCCGAGGTTGCGTCACGCTATGCCGTCGCCATCACGCCGGCGATGGCCGACGTGATCGATCCGGCCGATCCGCGCGATCCGATTGCGCGGCAATTTGTGCCCGATGCGCGCGAGCTTGAGCAGCAGCCGGCAGAACACAGCGATCCGATCGGCGACGACCGCTTCAGCCCCGTCGAAGGCGTGGTGCACCGCTATCCCGACCGCGTGCTGTTGAAAATCGTCAATGCCTGCGCGGTCTATTGCCGCTTCTGTTTCCGCCGCGAAATAGTCGGGCCGGGGCGGGGAGGGCTGTCGCCCAAGGCGCTCGCGGCCGCGCTCGATTATATCGGCAGCCAACCGCAAATCTGGGAAGTCATCCTCAGCGGCGGCGATCCGCTCATTCTGTCGGCGCGCCGGCTTAAAGGTGTGGTGGCGAAAATTTGCGCCATCGCCCACGTTAAGGTGATCCGCGTGCATACGCGCGTGCCGGTGGTCGCGCCCGAGCGCATCAATGCAATGCTGATCCGCGCGCTGCGCGCGCGAGGCAAGGCGACCTTCGTCGTCCTGCACGTCAATCATCCGCGCGAATTGACCGGGAAAGCGCGGGCGGCCTGCGCGCGCTTTGTCGATGCGGGGATGCCGATGCTGGCGCAATCGGTGCTGTTGCGCGGCGTCAATGACGATGCCGAAACGCTCGGCGCGCTGATGCGCACTTTGGTCGAGTGCCGCATCAAGCCCTATTACTTGCACCATGCCGATCTGGCGCCCGGCACGGCGCATTTGCGCACCACCATCGCCGAAGGCCAGGCGCTGATGCGCGCGCTGCACGGCCGCACTTCCGGCCTGTGCCAGCCGAGCTACGTGCTCGATATTCCCGACGGCTACGGCAAGTCGCCGATCGGTCCGAATTATTTGAGCGAGGACGGTGCGGTCGTCGAGGATTTCAACGGGCGACGGCACCGTTATCCGCCGCGACGCTGATCCCTCTGCCGTGCTTGCGGGGCTGCGGCGCCGCTACGCGGCGGTCTTTACCACCGCCGGGAAGAACACCGCCGTCTCGAAACCACAGCCGCAGGTTTCGCACGACCAGGTATGGCGGACGCAACGCTCGGTGAGATGTTCGGACCAGTCGGGTGCCAGCAGCCAGGCGCTGCATTGAGGGCAGATGTTCTTGTCGTAAGTGACCAGCCGTGTCCGCGCCGTCGTATCGGTGTGCAGTGCCATGATTTTTCCTCCTGCTCACCCCTCCCGGAACGGCACGCTAGGCAAGCTCTGTGGCATCCCCGTGACCCAACTGCGTCACGACGCCGACCATGCGGAACAAGCCGCGCGACGGGCGGATCGCGAGCGCCGAGGAACATCGAGCGATCTCATCGCGTTAACGCCGCAGCGGACCGCGCTGCGGGCCGCGGGCGTCCACGATGCGGATCAGGCGTGTCGAACAGCCGGTGTTGGCGACGCTCTTCGTCGCCGCATGCGCCACTTTCCTCGCCGAGTGTTTCGTAGTCGAGCACGCGCTCAAGGCTTGACGCTGCAGTAGCGGAACTAAATTCCGGTGTCGCCGATCACGCCGGGGCACGTTGTCGGGGACGGCGGCGGGCGGCGCCGCGAACAGAAGTATCCCCGGCCGTGCGTTTGGGAACGCACGGCCGGAGGCTTCCTAGCACGCATACATACTCGCACGCATACTGCACGCATACGTACACGGCACAGGCGCTTAGGGGGTCGGGGGAGACTGGAAAGCGCCGAGCACTCATAACCTTGAGCCGCCCGTTTTTTCTACATCTGTATAAAATAGCTCACTCTGAAATCTACGGTGGATAAGTGGGACAACTCCGCTCTCTACCGGCGCCAGTTATCGATTTTATTGGCGCGCCCTACGGGACTCGAACCCGTGTTACCGCCGTGAAAGGGCGGTGTCCTGGACCGCTAGACGAAGGGCGCGGACCGCGCGCTAATGGCGCCATGGAAGGGCGCGACATATAGAGACGTTTGGAGGTAGCGGCAAGCAACCGCCGCGGCCGCCGCCAGTCACCAATTCCCGGTATTGGGCATCGATTTCCAGGGCTCCTTCGGCGGTAGCGCCGCGCCCTTCTGCAACAGCTCGATCGAATGCTTGTCCGGGGAGCGCACGAACGCCATCATGCCGTCGCGCGGCGGCCGGTTGATAGTCACGCCCGCCTTCATCAGCCGCTCGCAAAGCGCATAGATGTCGTCGACCTCGTAAGCGAGGTGGCCGAAATAACGCGCCTCGCCGTAGTCCTCGCCGCTATCCCAATTGTAGGTGAGTTCGACCAGCGGCGCCGCCCGGTTGTCCGGTCCCTTGGCGACGAGTTCGCCGTCCCCCGGCGCCGCCAAGAACACCAGCGTGTACTTGTTCTTTTCGTCGACCCGCCGGCGGGTCTCCTTCAGCCCGAGCTTGTCGCAGAAGAAGTCGAGCGCTGCATCGAGATTGCGCACGCGCAGCATTGTATGCAGATACCGCATGATGGCACCCTGGCTGGTATTGGATTGCCGTTCGTCTCGCCTAAACTATGACAACACAGTGAAGGTAGAAAGGATGGTCGTGCCCGATCTCGACAACGCCACGGCGGGCCTCGCGGCGATGATCCGGGAGGCGAGCGTGATCTTGCCGTTCACCGGGGCCGGCATCTCGACCGAGTGCGGCATCCCCGACTTTCGCTCGCCGGGCGGAATCTGGACGAAGAACCGACCCATCCCATTCGATGAATTCCTCGTCAGCCAGGAAGCGCGCAACGAATCCTGGCGGCGCCGCTTCGCCATGGGCGACGAGTTCGGTCACGCCAAGCCCGGGCGTGGACATCGGGCGCTGGCGAGCCTCTATCGCGCTGGCAAGGTGCCTTCGGTGGTGACGCAGAACATCGATAATCTGCATCAAGCCTCTGGCATCGCACCCGAACATGTCGTCGAACTGCACGGCAATACGACTTACGGTTTGTGCCTCGATTGTGAGCAGCGCTACGAAGTATCGTGGGTCCGCAAGCGGATGGAGGCCGGCAACGGCTGTGCGCCCGACTGTCCAGCTTGCGGCGGCTATATCAAGACCGCGACCATTTCGTTCGGCCAGGCGATGCCCGATTCCGCAATGCGGTGTGCCCAGGAGCTGACGTTGTCCTGCGATCTGTTTCTGGCGATCGGCTCCTCGCTTGTGGTCTGGCCTGCGGCCGGATTTCCCTTGATGGCCAAGCGCAACGGCGCCCGGCTGATCATCATCAACCGTGAGCCGACCGACTTCGATGACATCGCCGACCTGGTGGTGCGGGCCGACATCGGCGCCGTGCTCGAACCGTTCGTCGGTTGCGCGTCATCCACCGATGTTCACAGGCTGTGACGCTTTTCGCCGAGTGTTGCATTTTTGTGCTTTCCCCTTGCATCGCCGGTGTTATCTTCGATTCAAGAGATTCGTGATGCGCCCGCGCGGGGCGCCAGCACAGAAGCGGCGGCCACGGCGTCATGGCGTCGGACGGGATCGAAACAAAATCAACCGGGCTTGGACTCGGACCCGATGTCGATCTCAGCGACGAGACGGCGCGCGTCATCGAGGTTGCCGGCGTCATCAAATGGTTCGATGTCGCCAAGGGTTACGGCTTCATCGTTCCCGATAACGGCATGGCCGACGTGCTGCTGCACGTGACCTGTCTGCGCCGCGACGGCTATCAGACGGCTTACGAAGGCGCGCGGGTGGTGTGCGAGGTGCTGGCGCGGCCGAAAGGCCTGCAAGCGTTCCGCGTCATCTCCATGGACGAATCGACGGCGATCCATCCGGCGCAGATGCCGCCGCCGCGAACCCATGTTACGGTCGCTCCGACGAGCGGTCTCGAACGGGCGCAGGTGAAATGGTTCAATCGGCTTCGCGGCTTCGGCTTCGTCACGCGCGGGGAGGGCACGCCGGACATTTTCGTGCACATGGAGACTTTGCGCCGCTTCGGCATCACCGAGCTGCGCCCGGGCCAGTTCGTGCTGGTCCGCTTCGGACCCGGGCCGAAAGGCCTGATGGCGGCCGAAATTCGTCCCGAGAGCGGCCCGCTCGGACCCGCGTCTCACTGACCGCGCTGGCGGCTTCGCTCCTATTGCCTCGAAGGCCGGCGTCGCACCTCGCCGCCATATTGCTTTTCGCCGTCCTGGCTGTCGCTTTCGTCGCGCCCGCGTACGCGGCGGGAGAGGCGGCGCTTGAGATCGTCACCAAGACCGGCGTGCGCGCCTTCACCGTCGAGCTTGCGACCAACGATGACGAGCGGGAGCGTGGCCTGATGTACCGCAAGGAACTGCCCGAGGGTCGCGGCATGCTGTTCGATTTCCAGCGCGACCGGCCGGTCGCGTTCTGGATGCGCAACACCTATATCCCGCTCGACATGATCTTCATCCGCGGCGATGGCCGCATCCTGAGCATTGCCGAAAACACCCAGCCGCTGTCGGACGCGCTCGTCCCGTCCGGCGGGCCGGTGCGCGCCGTGCTCGAAGTGATCGGCGGCACCGCGCGCAAACTCGGCATCGCCCCCGGCGACCGCGTGGAGAGCCCGGTTTTCGGCAACGCGCGTTGAGTCGGCTTGTTAGCTTGCTGGAGACCTGCGAACCTTGTATCCAACGGCGCGCCAGGCGGGGTATAGCGCAGTCTGGTAGCGCGTCTGCTTTGGGAGCAGAAGGTCGCAGGTTCAAATCCTGCTGCCCCGACCACCCGCCTACGCATCGCTACGGCGCGGCGAGCCCACAAGAGGTCGGCCTCGTAGGCGGGCGTCGCGCCGAAGCCTTGGCGGAGGCGGACTTCGCGTGAAAGATCGAGGAGCGATTCACCGATGACTGCCCGTATCTACAAGCCGGCCCGCACGGCCATGCAGTCCGGCCAGGCCAACACCAAGGAATGGGTGCTCGATTACGAGCCGGAACAGCCGCGTATGGTCGAGCCGCTGATGGGCTGGACGAGTTCCGCGGACATGAAGCAGGAGGTGCATCTGTCCTTCGACACCAAGGAGGAGGCGATCGCCTATTGCGAGCGCCACGGCATCTCCTACCAGGTGTTCGAGACCAAGCCGCCGGTGCGCCAGCGCATCTCGTATTCCGACAACTTCGCCTATCCGCGTCGCGACGCCTGGACGCATTAACACATGATCCGGAAAAGTGTGAAGCGGTTTTCCGAAAAGATCATGCGCCACTAATAAAGACCGCCGCCAACGTCGCGGTTTATCTCACGTGCGTGCTGGCACGGCGCGGTCGGCGGAAAGCTGCCAGGTCTGCGAAGCGGCGCGCTGACGCAACAGCGCAATGAAGCGCTCCTCGGGCATCGGCCGACCGAGCAAAAACCGCTGGCCGCAGTCGCAGCCCATACTGACCAGCGCGAGCGCGTCGGAGGCTTTCTCGATGCCCGTCCCGACGGCGCTTCTGCCGAAACTGTGCGCGAGGTCGATCACGGTCTTGCACAGCGGCGCATTGACCTTGTCGGTGCCGCAATCGGCAACGAAGGCGCCGTCGAGCTTGATCTCGGCGAATGGCAGCTCCTTGAGCCCCTCCAGCGCGCAAGAGCCGGGGCCGCAATCGTCGATCGCCAGCTGCACGTCGATGGCTTCGAGCTTTTTGGCGATGTCGTTGGCAAGCGCAAGGTCGGTGACGATCTCTTCTTCCATCACCTCAATGATCAGGCCGGGCCATGTCTCGAACTGCGGGCGATAGGTCTGCACGATGTCGGTCACGGCGATCTCGACCAGCGCGTTGACCGGAATATTGACCGCGAGTCGCAAATTGACGCCGAGCTTGGCGAAGTTGATGTTGGCTTTGAGCCCCTGCGCCAGCGCTTGCTCGGAAAGCGCGATCAGGTCGGACTCCTTGGCGCCAGGCATGAATGCGCTCGGCATCAGCACGCCGTTTTGCGGATGGCGCGCGCGGGTAAACGCCTCGATGCCGACAAGCTGCTTTTTGCGCAAATCGATCTTCGGCTGGTACCAGAACTCGATCCAGCCATTGCACAGCGCCTCAGCGAGATCGAGGCGCGCGGCGAGCGCCGGCGGATCTCCGAGCTTGAGGTTCTGTGAGATCGTCAGCACGCGCTCATTACCAAACTTAAGCCGCCCAAACCCGTGCCGGCGAAACCGATGCCAGAATGGCCATCATTGAAGGAAATTGTTAACCGGCGGTTTCGACGCGCCGCGCGCGACGATCACCCCTCGGCGTGCAGCGTCTTGCCGCCGGCTGTCACCGGCTTGGCGTCGATGAGCACGAAGGCCATGACGCAGGGTTTGTCGCCACGATTGACCCAGTTGTGGATGGTAACACGCTGCACGAGCATGTCGCCGGCGGTTAGATGCACTTCGCTGTCGTCGAGCTGCATGTCGATCTCGCCGGAAATGACGACCGCGTAATCGATCGAATCGGTGCGATGGACGCGCGGGGCGGCGCCCGGATTGAATTCTATCACCCGGAATACCGTGCCGCCGGCCAGCGTGGTACCGGTCTTGCGCGCGCCGCCATCGTCGGAGCCGGAATTGTCGGCCGGGATCGTGTCCGTGGTCCAGATCACGCTCGCCGAGATGCCCGGACGCGACGACACTACATTCTTGGTCATTTCTTCGATGGCGACGACGGCGCGTCCGCGCGCATCATGGCCGGTCACCACACGGCGCACTTGCAAAGTCATCGCACACCTCCTTCACCGCTGAAGATGGAAGAACGGCAGGCAATGCGAGCCGGGCAACACACGAAGTCGTGAGTGCGCGGTGCGCTCTCCTCCTGCCAATTGTGATTGGCGCCTTGGGTGCGCCGTGCCGTACATATTGCCCTGCGCGGTGCCGCGGCAACCGGCGCGAAGGTTTTGGAGGAACAGATGAATATCCTGCGCGCATTGCTCATTGTTCCGTTCGTCGGCCTGGCGGTGACCGCGGCGCGCGCCGCGGAGCCGGCGGTGGCGATACCGGCTCCGGCACTCGACGCGCCGGCCGCCGGCGGCCTGCAGAGGATTGTCTTGGCCGGCGGCTGTTTCTGGGGCGTGCAGGCCGTTTATCAGCACACCAAAGGCGTGACGGCGGCCGTATCCGGATATGCCGGAGGCGACAAACAGACGGCACACTACGAAATGGTCGGCAGCGGCCGGACCGGCCATGCCGAATCGGTCGCGGTGACGTTCGATCCGCGGCAGATCTCCTACGGCAAGATCCTGCAGATTTATTTCTCGGTGGCGCACAATCCGACCGAGCTCAACCGGCAGGGCCCCGACGCCGGCACGCAATATCGCTCAGCCATTTTCTATGCCGACGAAGAGCAGAAGCGGATCGCCAACGCCTATATCGCCGAGCTCGATAAGGCGCATCTTTTTCCGCAGCCGATCGTGACCCAGCTCGAGCCGTTGCACGGCTTCTATCCGGCCGAAGATTATCACCAGGACTTCGCCGTGCTTCACCCGTCGTACCCCTATATCGTCTTCAACGACCTGCCCAAGGTGGATAACCTCAAACGGCTGTTCGCCGCCGACTACCGCGACATGCCGGTCACCGTGATGGCGTCGAGCAAGCCGGGCGAATAGTTCCGTCGGTCATTTCGGGTTGCTCCGCTGCGCTTGAGCCGCGGAACGACCAACCAGAAAATCTGTGGCCCTGCATCTATAGCCATCGTCCGCACCCCGAAGTATCGTCACTTGCCGGAGTTGGACCGCGATGCAGTCCGCTCCGCAAAGGGATGAAAAACGGGGAGCTACACCATGGCTATGGCAACAACATACGCGCCGCTACCGCAGGCCGAACACAGCGCGCAACTGCGTAAGGCGGTTATCGCATCGACCATCGGCACGGCGATCGAATGGTACGACTTTTTCCTTTATGGAACCGCCGCCGGCCTCGTTTTCGGCAAGCTCTACTTCCCCAACCAAGACCCGTTGTCGGCCACGCTTCTCTCCTTCGGGACCTATTTCATCGGTTTTGCCGCCCGGCCGGTCGGCGCGGCGATATTCGGACATTACGGCGATCGCATCGGCCGCAAGGCGACGCTGATCGCAACGCTCCTGTTCATGGGGATTGCGACCTTCTTGGTCGCCTTCGTCCCGACCTATGCATCGATCGGTATCTGGGGTGCCGTAATCCTAACCGTCTTGCGGGCGCTGCAAGGTATCGGCGTCGGCGGCGAATGGGGCGGATCGGTGCTCCTGGCGATGGAATGGGCGCGTACGCACGGCCAGCGCGGCCTTGTCGCGTCGTGGCCGCAATTCGGCGTGCCGTGCGGTTTGCTCCTGTCGACCGCTGCCGTCATCGTCTTCAGCGCCTGGTCGGGCGATCAATTCCTCATTTGGGGCTGGCGCATTCCGTTCGCGCTTTCCATCGTCCTGGTCGGCATCGGCCTGTGGATTCGCCTCGGCATCCTGGAGACGCCGGTTTTCCAGAAGCTGCTGGACGAACACAAGATCGAAAAGGCGCCGATCCTCGAAGTCATCAAGAAGCAGCCCAGGGAAATCATCCTCTCGGCGTTGCTGCGCATGTCCGAACAAGCGCCGTTCTACATCTTCACCGCTTTCGTCTTCTCCTACACCGTCGGTACGCTGAAGATGTCGCGTGACTTCATCCTTGCCGCGGTCATGGTGGCGGCTTGCGTGTCGTTCATCACCATTCCGTTGTCGGGCCATATCTCCGACCGCATCGGACGCCGGAAAATGTACCTGATCGGCGTCGTAGTGATGGGCCTATACGGATTTCTGTATTTCGGCATCCTGGGTTCGCTGATCCCGTGGGCGATTTTCATCGCCATCGTGGTCTCGCTCATCCCGCATGACATCCAATACGGCCCGCAGGCGGCGCTCATCGCGGAATCGTTCACGCCGCGCTTGCGCTACAGCGGCGCATCGCTGGGCTACCAGCTTGCGTCCCTCATCGCCGGTGGCCCGGCGCCGATTATCGCGACCGCCTTATTTGCCGCCTATCATACCGGCTATGCGGTCGCCATTTATATCGCCGTCTGCGCGGTCATCAGCCTGATATCCGCGGCGCTCATGCCCGATTACACCGGCAAGGACATATCGGCGGAATATGACGCTTGATGCACGCCGGCCGATGCCGGCGCGCGTCGTCGAGGCGATAAAATAGAGCCCGCTTGCGTAAGGCCGGCCTCGTCCTTTCCCTTGCGGGGAGGACGGGGCCGTGCTGCGGCTGCGCCGGCATCGCAAACTGCCTGGCATCGGGGCGAAAACCGCCATGGATAAAGCCGCACCGGCAGACTTGCTCCCGAGCACGCGGCCGCATCCGTTTTATTCGCAGCTGTGGTTTCTGGTGCTGATCGCCATGGCGATCGGCGTTGCGCTCGGCCAGTTCTATCCGGACGTCGGCGCGCGCATGGAGCCGCTGGGCGACGCCTTCATCAAGGCGATCCGCGTACTCATAGCGCCGATCATCTTCTGCACCGTCGTGCACGGCATATCGAGCATGGCCAACATGGCCAAGGTCGGCCGCGTCGCGCTCAAGGCGCTGATCTATTTCGAGGTGCTGACCACGATCGCGCTGGTCATCGGGCTTGTCGCGGTGAATCTCTTTCAACCCGGCGCGGGAATGAACGTCGATCTGTCGCATGTGGATACGTCGAGCGTGGCGCCGTATCTGGAACAAACACAGCGGCGGACCACGGCGCAATTTCTGCTCAACATCATTCCCAACACCTTCATCGGCGCGTTCAGCGAAGGCAACGTGCTGCAAGTGCTCTACGTGTCGGTGCTGTGTGGCTTCGCGCTGAGCTGGATGGGCAAAGCCGGCAAGCCGATCAACGACCTGGTCGAGGCCGCCTCGCGGATGTTCTTTCGCATCGTCGCCATGGTGATGTGGGCAGCGCCGATCGGCGCGTTCGGGGCCATCGCTTTTACCGTCGGCAAGTTCGGCACCGGTTCATTGTTCTCCTTGGGCAAGCTGATCGTCACCTTCTACATCACCTGCCTCATCTTCATCTTCGTCGTGCTCTGGCCGATCGCGCTTTGGTGCGGGTTTAGCCTGCTCAAATTCATCCGTTACATCCGCGAAGAGCTTTTGATCGTGATCGCGACCACGTCGTCGGAAACGGTACTGCCGCGCATGATCGCCAAGCTCGAAGCCTTGGGCTGCGAGGAAAGCGTGGTCGGACTCGTCATCCCGACCGGCTACTCGTTCAATCTCGACGGCACCTGCCTCTATTTGGCGACGGCGGCGGTGTTCCTGGCGCAGGCGACCAACACGCCGCTCGCGCTCGAGCAGCAGATCGGGCTGTTGGCGGTCTTGTTGTTGGCTTCGAAGGGAGCGGCCGGCGTCGCCGGCGCGGCGTTCATTGTGCTCGCGGCGACGCTTGCCGCGGTCGGAACCATCCCGGTGGAAAGCGTGGCGCTGATCCTCGGCGTGCACCGCCTGCTGTCGCAGGGGCTCACGCCGACCAACCTGATCGGCAACGGCATCGCCACTTTGGTCATCGCCAGATGGGAGCGCGCGCTTGACGAGCGCCAAATGCAGGCAGCGCTCGCCGGCGGCGCTTCCTCTTTATAGGTGAAATCCGTTACGGCAATTATCGACGCACATCACCACATCTGGCGGCGGGCCGATCTGCCGTGGCTCGACGGACCGATGCAGCCGCGCATCTTCGGACCTTATGAAGCGATCCGCCGCGACTATCCGATCGGCGAGTATCTTGCCGACATCGCCGGCTGCGGCGTGACCCGGTCGGTCTATGTGCAGGCCAATTGGGCCAAGGATCGCTTCGAGGACGAAGTGGCCTACGTGCAGCAGGCCGCCGATGAAACCGGCTTTCCGCAGGGGATCGTCGGCTATGCCGACTTTCTCGCAAACGACGTGCGTCCGCAGTGCGACCGCCTGACCAAATATCGCAGCATGCGCGGTTTGCGCATGCTGGTGCAATGGCACGAAAACCTGCAATACCGGTTCGCGGCGGAGCCCGATCTCGCCCGCAATCCGACGCTGCAACGCAATGTGGGACGTCTCGCCGATTACGGCTGGACGTTCGATCTCCAGGTTTTTGCCGGGCAGATGCAAGGCGCGGCGGAACTTGCCGCGAGCTGTCCCAAGGTCACTTTCATCCTCCAGCACGCGGGCATGCTGGAAGACTCCACTGCGCCCGTTGTGGCGCGCTGGCGTGCCGGCATGGAGCGTCTCGCGGCGTGCCCGAATGTGGTTGCCAAGCTCTCCGGCCTTGGTACGTTTATCCATAAGAACGATCCCTCTCATATGGCGACAATCGTGCGCCAGACGATCGAGATGTTCGGTCCGGCACGCTGCCTATTCGGTTCGAATTTTCCGATCGAGAAATTGTGGACGCGGTATTCCGCGCTGATTGCCGCCTACCAAGGCGCGCTCACGCCGCTCGGGGAAGCGGTTCAGCGCGCGGCGCTGCACGACAATGCGGCAAGGGTTTATCGGCTTGATTGACGAGGGGCAGGTGCCGGAACGATGGCGAATACGCGCAGGGGACTGCCGCTTCCCTCGAGGATTTTGAGCGGTGCCGCGACGATGAGCGCCCCGGTCGCCGGCAGCCGATCGAGATTGCACAGGCATTGCAGCCCGTATTTGCCGGCGCCGTGCATGTAATAATGACACGGATAGGGTGGCGCGAAGTGTGCCGCTTGTCCGGCGTCGGTGCCGATCGTCTCGGTGCCGAAGCCGAGGACGTCGCGCTCCTTGACCAGGAAGCGAACGCAGTCCGGGTCGGGGCCGGGCGTGTGCTGGCCGGTATCGTCGAGATTCTGGTAGGCGATAGCATCGGCGCGTTTCGACCAGTCGGTCCGCATCAGCACCCACGATCCGGCGGCAATGCGGCCGTGGCGTTTCTCGAAAGCTTTCACGTGGCCGACGGTGAGGAGGAAATCGGCGTCGGCCGTGGCCTCGGCGCAGCAATCGATGACATTTGCCGGCGCGATGAAATGCTCGATCGGCACCGTATCGACGGAATTGTTCGGCCGGTCGCGGCCGGAAATCCAGTGGATCGGCGCGTCGAAATGCGTCCCGGTATGCTCGCCAAAGCTCACATTATTCCAGTACCAGCCCGGACCGCGGTCGTCGTAGCGTGAAATTTCCTCCGAGCGGAACGGACGGCACTGGCCCATCTCCGGCGGCAGTACGATCGCCGGAAAATCGGGCGAGAGCGTCTGCGTCAGATCGACCAGCCGGACATCGCCGGACACAACAAGGCCGCCGAAGCTCGCGCGGTGACCGCTCGCCGGGGTTTTCGTTTTCGCTTTCATGGCGCTTTCCCGCCGAGTTCGCGCTCGAGCGCTTTCGGGTTTTCAAGATGCCGCGCCAGCCAGTCCTGCGCCACGTCGCCCGGATAGACATCTTCCACCGAGCCCTTGAGCGCCTCGACCACGGCACGAGCCACGGCGGTGGGCGAAAGCTTCGGCGGCAGTTCCAGCTGGTCCCAGTCGTCATCGATCGGGCCGGGGAACAGATTGATGACGCGGACGCCGGCCGGCCGCAGCTCCGCGCGCAAGGCTTGCGACAACGATAACGCCGCCGCTTTCGAGGCCGAATACGTGCCGTGCGGAGGATAATTGGCGAGCGCGAAGATGGACAGCACATTGACCCAGGCGATGGCGTTCGCGGCGCCGTCCGCCGCGCGTGCTCGAAGCACCGGAGCAAATTCCTGGGCGAGCCGCAGCAGCCCGAAATAATTCAGTTCCATCTCCAGCTGCGCGGTTTCGACGCCGCGGCGCGAGGAAATGGTGAACGTGCGATGACAGTCGCCGGTGTTGACCACGATATCGACCTTGCCGCCGATCTCGCCGGCAAGTTCGCGCACCGAGCGGCTGTCGGTGACGTCGAGCTGGATAGTCACCGTCTGCGGCAGCGCGCGCAGCGCCTCGAAGCCTGGCATTTTCTTCCACGGTTCGGCTTCGCCGATCCAGATCAAATCCGCGCCGGCGGCCGCAAGCGCGCGCACGACCGCCTGTCCGAGCGCCGATTTGCCGTCGGTGACCAGGATTTTGCGGGCGCGCGGGTCGCAGGTCATCTCGCGCAGTTTCGGATCGTCCGACATTGCGGTCCTCCCTTGGTCCGGCACGGCGACGAGCACCGCCTCGCTTGCGCGATCGAGCGCCGCCTCGATGCGCACGCGGCAGGGCGCCGCGCCGACCTTTTCGTGCACATGGGCAATCGCGTTGACGCCGGTGTCGAGGCGAACGATGCCGACGCGCCAGGGCAGCCGCTCGCGAAAGAACAGCTCCTGGGCGCTGCGTAAAGTTGTCTCCGCGATGAGTTCGCCACGCCCGTCCTGCGGCCGCCAGGCCAAACGGTGCGACAGGCAGGCGCGGCAGACTTCGCGCGGCGGATACTGAACGGCGCCGCAGTCCAGGCAGACTTGCAGCTCGAGCCGGCCGCGGGCGGCCGCGGCCGTCAGCCCGAGCGCGACACGGCTGCGCGCGCCGGGCGGCAGCGTCGGCAGGCGCGTGCGCAGCAGCGGATTTTTTCGCTTCGGCCGCTTTGCCGGTTGGCCCATTCTCCGTTTCCTTACTCTTCCGAATATCAAGCCGCGGCGAGTATTGCAGCCCCGCTGCAAATTCCGCGATCGTAATTGATCATGCCAAAGCCGGAGACAAGCCCGTGCTGCGCCTTGGGCACGCGAGCGCCAAGGGTTTGTCCGGTAAGCTGGCGGATGGCTTCGACGATGCCAAGGTGGCCGCCGGCCGCGCCAGCCTGGCCGACCGACAATTGGCCGCCCGACGTGTTTGCGGGAAACGTGCCCGCAACTTCGAAGGTGTTGGCGCGGATGAAGGCCGCTCCTTCGCCGTCGCCGCAAAAGCCCAGACCCTCGAATTGCAGCACGTTGATGACTGGATAGTCGTCGTAGGTCTCGACGAAGTCCATGTCCTGCGGCCCGACGCCCGCCTGTTCGTACAGCGCATCGCGGTCAAGCGCCCAGCCGCCGCGATCCTGGATCGGATCGTCAGGAAAGGCGTTGTGGCATTCGATCGCGCCGAGAAGACGCGCGAAACGCAAGCCGAGTTTCTCGGCAGTTGCGCGCCGCATGACCAAAAACCCTTCCGCTCCCGCGCAAGGCATCACGCAGTCGAACAGCCGCAATGGATCGGCGACCAGGCGGGCATTGAGATATTCATCGAGCGTCAGCGGTTTTTTGAACAGCGCCATGGGGTTCTTCAGCGCGTTGTTGCGCTGGGCGACGCACAGTTTGCCGAAGTCTTGCGGCTTGGCGCCGTGCTCGCGCATATAATATGAGGTCAACAAGGCGAAGCTCGCGTTCGGGCCGCCTGAGCCATACGGGTAGACCGCGTCCTGGGAAAACTGGCTGAAGCTCGCAATGTTGCGCCGAAAGCTGTCGGTCCGATTGGTGTCGCCGGCAATGCAGGCCACGATCTCGGCATCGCCGCTCTGCACGGCGCGCGCCGCGCGCCGGATCGAGACGATGCCGGAAGCGCCCCCCATCCGTACATCGTCAAGCCATCGCAGCGTCAGCCCAAGATGCTGAGTGAGGCCGACGGCGGTGTCGGGGGCGAGCGTAAAGCTTGCGACCGCAAGCCCGTCGATGCGTGCTTTCGGGATTTTCGCGGCGGCGATGAGCCCGGCCATGGCGCGGCCGAGAAACCAGTGCGCGCCCCTGATCGAATAGCGGACGTAAGGAATCGTTACCGGCGTCGCCAGCACCACATCGTCGTACGCGCGCGCCGGCATCAGGCCGGTCCACCGAGATAGGTCGCGACCACGCGCGCGTCGTGGGCGAGCATTGCGGCCGCACCCTGATGGGTGATGGCGCCCAGTTCCAGCACGTAGGCGTAATCGGCCGTCTCCAGCGCCGCGCGCGCGTTCTGCTCGACTAAGAGGATCGACACGCCGAGATCGCGCAGCGACGCGACGATGCGGAAAATCTCACGCACCATGATCGGCGCGAGACCGAGGCTCGGCTCGTCGAGCAGCAGCAGCCGCGGCTTCGCCATCAGCGCGCGGCCGAGCGCCAGCATCTGCCGCTCGCCCCCGGACAAGGTCTGCGCCTTCTGCCGCTGGCGCTCGGCGAGGCGGGGAAAGTGGCGGAAAACCTGCGCTAAACTTTGCTTCACATCCGCCCCGTTACGGCGCCGCGTATAGGCGCCGAGCAGAAGATTATCGGCCACCGCCATATCGCCGAACAGCTCGCGTCGCTCGGGCACCAGGCAGAAGCCGCGCTCGACGCGCTCTTCGACGTCGAGCCGTTCGAGATCGACGCCATCATAGATCACCTTGCCGCGCGAACGCAGCAACCCGGCGGCGGCCGCCAGCAGAGTGGTCTTGCCGGCTCCATTGGGACCGATGACCGTCACGATCTGGCCCGGCAGCATGCGCAGCCCGACGCCGCGGACGGCCTCGACCTTGCCGTAGGCGACATGCAGATCCTCGATCTCGAGCAAGGGCCTCATGCGACGCTTCCGAGGTAAGCTTCCTGCACGCGAGGATCCGCGCGCACCGCGGCCGGCGTTCCCTCGACGAGCTTGGCGCCAAAATCCATCACCACGATACGATCCACGAGGCCCATGACGAACTCCACGTCATGTTCCACAAGGAGGACTGTGACGCCTTCTTTGCGCAAGCCGCGCAACAATTCGGCGAGCGCCGTTTTCTCCGGCCGGCTCAAGCCGGCGGCCGGCTCGTCAAGGATGATCAGCGCCGGATCGGCCGCGAGCGCGCGGGCAACTTCGAGGATGCGCTGGCGGCCGAGCGGAAGATTGCCGGCAAGGTCGTACGGATCGGCATCGATCCCGACGCGCTTGAGTTGATGTTGCGCTTCGTATCGAGCGCGCATCTCTTCGACCCGATTGAGCCGCAGCGCCCCCCTGACAAAGCCCGAGCGGGTGCGCAAATACGTTCCGAGCAGCACGTTGTCGATCAGCGACATGCTCGGCCGCAGCTTGACGTGCTGGAAGGTGCGGGCAATGCCGGCTTCGGCAATGCGTCGCTGGCCCGCGCGGGTGATATCCTGTCCGAGAAAAGAGATTTTGCCGTCATCGCTCTGCAGCGCCCCGGTGATGAGATTGAATATTGTGCTTTTGCCGGCGCCGTTCGGGCCGATCAGGCCGACGATTTCGCCGGCGTTCACCGCGAAGCCGACCTGATTCACCGCTTCGAGGCCGCCGAAGCGTTTGAAGAGACGCTCGACGGTGAGGAGAGGGGTGCCACTCGGCGGCATGGTCCGTCGCGGTAACGGCGCGCCGGGCGCAATCGTCGACCTTCCTCGGCTTGGCAGAAAACGCAACGCGAACGGCATCACGCCGCCGCGGGCGAATTGCAGCGCCAAGACGTAGATGACCGCGAAGACGATGACCTCGAGTTGCTCGCCGTTGCGGGAGAAGTGCGGCAGCACATCCTGCAAGGCGTTCTGCAGCAAGGTGATGAGCGCCGCGCCGACGACGGCGCCGAGGATATGTCCCGATCCGCCGAGGATCGCCATGAACAGATATTGGATGCCCATGCGCAGGTCGAACGGCGCCGGGCTGACATAGCGGCTCATATGCGCATAAAGCCAGCCCGACAGCCCCGCGAGCAGCGCGGCGATTATGAAAGTGATGAGCCGGATGCGAAACACGCTGATGCCGAGACTCTCGACCATCACCACGCCGCCGCGCAGGCTGCGAATGGCGCGCCCCTCGCGCGATTCGAGCAAGTTGGCGATCACAAGGGTGGCGACCGCGAGCACGCCCCAGATCAGGTAATAGATCGCGGTGGTCGGTTCGAGTGAAATCGATCCGACAAAAATCGGCGGCACGCCGGCGATGCCGTTATGGCGGCCGAGCGCGTCCAGATTGCCGAACAGAAAGAAGATCGACAAACCCCAGGCGATGGTGCCCAGCGGCAGGAAATGCCCGCCGAGCCGGAGCGTGACGGCGCCGAGCAACGCCGCGACCAGGACGGTCAAGGCGAGGGCGAAGATTAGCCCAAGCCACGGCGAGGCGCCTTCGACCGTCGTCAGCCACGCTGTGGCGTAAGCGGCGATGCCGACGAAGGCCGCCTGGCCGAATGAAGTCAGTCCGCCGAACCCGGTCAGCAGCACGACGCCCAGCGCCACCAGCGCGTAGATGCCGATATAGTTGAGCAGCGTGATGGTGAAGGAAGCGACATAGAATGGCGCCGCGGCCAAGAGGACGATGGCGGCGATCGCCAGCAGCGTTCCGGCGCGCCGCGTCATCCCTCGACCTCCGCGTCTTCCTCATCGACCCGAGGCAGCGAGAGCGAGCGCCATAACAACACCGGAATGAGCACGCTGAAGACCACCACCTCCTTGAGCGCGCTGTTCCAATAGGAAGCGAAGCTCTCAAGTATGCCGATAAAAATGGCGCCAAGCGCAGTCCCCGGATAGCTGACGAGACCGCCGATGATTGCGCCGACGAAAGCCTTAAGCCCGATGATGAAACCGGAGTCGTAATACAAGGTCGTTGTCGGGCCGATCAGGATGCCGGAGACGGCGCCGAGCAGCGAGGCAAGCAGAAAGGCGAGCGTTGCCGTGCTGCCGGGCCGGATGCCGACGATGCGTGCGCCGATCCGGTTGACGGAGGTCGCGCGCAGCGCCTTGCCGGACAAGGTGTGCTCGAAGAAAAGAAACAGGAGCAGGCTGAAGACGGCGGCCGTCGCCACCATCAGCAGTGTCTGCGAAGTCACGATCACGGTGCTGAAGCGGAAGATTTCGTTGGTCAGCGGTTTGGTGCGGAATCCTTCCGGCCCGAAGAAAAGCAGGCCCAGCCCCGACAGGCCGAACGTCAGCGCCACCGAGACGATGAGGAGCAGCAGGACAGAAGCGTCGGCGAGCGGGCGCAACGCGATGCGTTCGATCAGCGGCCCGATCGGCACGACAAGCGCGATGGCGAGCGGAATTTGTAGCCCCGCGGGCAGATCCATTCCGGCGGTGAGCCAGGCGATGGCGGCCGGGATGAGTGGCAGCGCCCCGTAGCCGAGGACCCCGCGTGCGATGCGCTGCTTCTGGCCGCGCCGCCATTGGTACACGCCTTCCACCAAACAGGCCACGATCGCCAGCGTGGCGACCAAATAGACGGTGCCTGGCATGCGGCCGAGCTGCATCGATGCAAGCGTCAGCGCCGAGAAGGCGACGATATCGCCGAACGGCACGAACACCACGCGCGTGACCGAGAAAATGAGAACGAGGCCGAGGCCGACGAGAACGTAAATCGATCCGGTGGCGATGCCGTCGATGCCGAGGATGAGGCCGATGTCAGGTGTCATGCGTGCCCCAGCGGCTCAGCGTCTGCGTCGCTTCGCAGCGGTCGAGGTTTGAAGAAAACCATTGCGGGTCAATTGTTTCAAGCTTAAAAAGTCGGACACGAACGCTGACTGAGCAAGCGTCGTCCAGCAGCCGCCATTCGGGAGGTTTCTCGTGAACAAATCCCTGCGTATCGTTGGCAGCGCGGCGATCGTCTCGTTGATGATCCTGCCTGCCAAGGCCGCCGATATCACCGTCGGCCTCGTCACGTCGATGACGGGTCCCAGCGCCTCGATCGGAATACCCTACGCCAAAGGCGCCGCCGCGGGCGTGGTGTACAAGGACGATGTCAACGGCATCAAGATCAACCTTATACAGCTCGACGACGCCTCGGATCCGTCAACCGGCACGCGCGATGCGCGGAAACTCATCGAGCAGGACAAGGTCGACGTGCTGATGGGCGCCGGCAGTACGCCGATCTCGATCGCGATCACCGCCGTTTGTCACGAACTGAAAGTCCCATGCATCACGCTCGCTCCGGTGAATATGCCCGGCGAGCCCGGTTCCTGGATGGTTTCGATACCGCAGCCCCCGACGCTGATGGTGTCGGTGGTGGTCGACTACATGAAGGCCGCCGGCGTCAAAACCGTCGGCTATATCGGCTTCAGCGACGGCTGGGGCGATCTCGTTTATGGCGGCCTGGAAAAATCCGCCGAGCCCGACGGCATCAAGATCCTGACCAACGAGCGCTACGCCCGTGCCGACACGTCGGTGACCGCGCAGGCGCTGCACATCGTCTCGGCCGAGCCGGACGCGGTGATGACCGGCGGATCGGGGACGCCGGGCGCGCTGCCGTTCATCGCGTTGCGCGAGCGCGGCTACACCAAGGCAATCTACGGCACGCCGGCGCTGATCAACCCGGATTTCGTGCGCGTCGGCGGCGCGGCGGTCGAAGGCGTGATCGCTTCGACCGGCCCGGTCGTCGTGGCCGATCAGCTGCCGGATTCCTACCCAACCAAGAAAATCTCGCTCGAATATCAAGCCGCGTATCAGAAGGCCAACAACGAGCCGGCGCGTGGCGCGTTCGGTCCGTATGCGTTCGATGGCTGGCTCCTGCTTCTGGATTCAGCCAAACGCGCCTTGGCGACCGGCGCGCAACCCGGCACGCCGGAGTTCCGCGCGGCTTTGCGCGACGCGCTGGTCACCGCCAAGGACGTGGTCGGCACGCACGGCATCTACAACTTCAAGCCGGGCGACAGCTTCGGCGTCGACAAGCGCGCGCTGGTGCTGGTCAAGCTTGTCGACGGCAAGTGGAAGCTCGTGCAGTAACCCAGTCACCCGCCGTTCGTTCCCGCGTAAGCGGGGACCCAGTTCTGGATTCCCGCTTACGTGGGAATGAGCGGTATTTTCTCTCTCAAAGACCCTTCGGATTGGTCAAGAACTCCTCGATGATCTCGGGCGGTGCTTTGACGTAATCCGATACGCGGCTGACGCCGAGTCCGTTCAATCGCCGCAGTTTGACGGCGAGCTCGGCCATCTTCACCACGATGGGGATGCCGTCGATCACCGGCGCGCCGTCAACGGCATGTTCGCGGACCGCGGAGAACAGCAGCATCGGAATGCCGCCGCCGGGGATGAGCACGTCGCAGCCGGCGGCGACCAGCGGCCGCGCCTGCTCGGCGAACAGCCGCACCACCTCGGCGGCGAGCGTGTCGGACTCATAGGCTTTCAAAATCTGTCCCGGCTCGAACGTCATCGCATGCACGCCAGTGACCCGCCGCTCCAGCCCGTATTTGCCGATCTGGTGGTGAAACCAGGAGATATAGCGGGGATTGATGGTGACGATGCCGCTGCGCTGTCCGAGCTGGCAGGCATAGAGCATTGAGGCCTCGCCGAGCGACACGACCGGGATGTCGACCACCGAGCGCGCCTCGTAAAGTCCGGCGTCCTGGAAGTGACCGATGATGAACGCGTCATAGCCTTCGCGCTCGGCCTTGACCGCATTGCAGATCACCTCCCTGGCGCAGCGGAACTCAACGATCGGGTGCGCGTAATTGTCGTGCGGCGTGATGCCTTTGATATCGACATCGGTGCCGGGATCGACGATGGCGGCGAGGTGCCGGCGCAGCCGCGCCCAATAGACCTTGCCGTTCGGCTCATCGACGTAGCTTTGATACCAGATACGCATCGTGTTTTTTCCTAGAGGCTGAAACTGGAGACGCTGGCGCCGCCGCAGACATAGAGAAGCTGGCCGGTCACGAACGAATTTGCCGGATCGGCAAAGAATAAGACGGCGCGGGCAACATCGTCGGCCCGCCCAAGCCGGCCGACCGGTATGGCCTTGGCCAGCGCCGCCTCGCGTTCGCTGTCCGCCGCGATCACCTGGCGAAACATCTCGGTATCGGCAATCGGCCCCGGCGCCACGACATTCACCGTGATGCCGGACGGCGCAAGTTCGAGCGCCCAGGTTCGCGCCATGCCGATCATGCCCGCTTTGGTCGCCGAATAGACGGTGCGCGTCTGTAGCCCGAGCGCCGCGCGCGAAGAGATGAGCACGATGCGGCCAAAGCTGCGTTCACGCATGCCCGGCAATACGGCTTGCACGATCAGGATGGCAGCGCCGAGGTGAAGCTGGGTGAGATCGTGCAAATCTTCCTGCTTGACGTCGGGCAGAAGGCTTGCGCGCACGGCGCCGGCATTGTGGACCATTGTGCCGATCGGAAATTGCTTGGCGATGCCGGCGGCCGCTTCCTTGGTCGCGCGCGCATCGGTGAGATCGACTTCGACGGAATGCAGCGCCGGATGCGCCCATTCCGGGCGGCGGCGCGCGAGCGAGACGACATCATGGCCGGCCTCAACCATGCGGCGGCAAATGGCGGCGCCAATGCCGGTGCTTCCGCCGGTGACGATGGCGACCGGGCGTTCGCTCATTGTTTGCGGCTCACATGAAAAGTTGGATGCTGCGTAAAGCGGCGTCGCAATTGACCAGATCGACGCGCTTTAGTTTGATCTTGAGCTTGCCGTCGACCAGCGCGAGCGTATGCGTCGCCCAGGCGGCGTACAAATCCTGCTCGTCGAGCCGCGTCTCCACGTAATGCATCGGCGTCCAAGTGACGTATTCGTTGGCGGCTTCATCGCGCTTGTCGATCTGCGGCACCTGGAGCACGTGATGGCAGCGGCTTTTGGGCTTTTGTGAGAACGTCCGGTTGCCCTTGAGCCGCTCGATGCGGATTTGCAGCAAGAGCTTGTCCTCGTACATCAGCGAAGTCGCGAGCCGCGGGTCGGTCTGGCCCCATTCCAGCGGCATCCAGTAGTGGCCGTCATCGGCGAACAAAGCGAGCCATTCCTCGAAGCGGTGCTGGTCGATCAGGCGTGCTTCATGCACGACAAAGCCGATCAGGTCCTGGTCGGTCGGCGCGTTCATCGCCTGGTCCGTCAAATCGACATGGTCATGAATTTCGACCAGGCGCGGAACTGATTACGCATTTGCCATTCCGACGTGCCGTTGATGACTGCGGTCTCCTGTTCGACCTCCGCGGGGTCGTAGAGGCGTTGGATGTTGACCCACGGGTTGGCGTCGACGTGGAGCCCTTCCTGCGCCCGTTCGTACACTTCGAGGTCGTCATGACCGACAATCGACGTCGGGGCGTTGACCAGCCGGTTGTAGGTGAGCGTGCGCTCGAGCAGCGCGTCCGGCGCGTCGACGAGGCGGAAGGTCCAGGATTCGGCGAGCGTGCGGTCGGGCGCGAGCGGCTTGAACAGGCGGATCGACTGGATCGGTCCCTTGACGGTGAAATTGGGGAAGTACGACGTGTTGTGGCGGTTCTCGTCGAGGATCGCCTTGGCGCGCGCTTCGCCATAGGCGGCGACCATTTTGCCGAAGTAATCGGGTATCGCAGAATAGTCGGAATGAATCGAATGGTGCACGCCGGTGTGGCCGTGGCCGTTGCGCCAGATGCGGATGCCCATCTTCTCGAAGAATTCGTAGGACGACATGAACGGCGCATAAATCTCGACCGCGGGCGGCTTCTTGTTGCTGCCGGGCGCCATCCTCTTCCACACCTCGATCGCGGTGCCGGCCGAGGATTCGTGAGCCACCATCGGATGACAGGTGTCGGTCAGATTCTCGACCAGCATCTTCCAGTTGCAATTGTGCATGTAGCGCAGCACGCCGCCGGCGACTTCCAGCCGCCCGGCCGGCGAGCGATCCACCATATTGTCGATCGTCGACAGGCTCTCGCCGAAATAGTCCTCGAAGTTCGGCCCGACGTCGCTCATCTTGGCGAAGACGAAGCCGCGATAATTTTTTACATGCCGCACCGGCGCGATGCCTTTGACGGCGATGCTCTCTTCCAGCCCGGTGTTCTCGTAGCCCTTGCGCAGCGGGATCGCGAGCAGCGAGCCGTCGGTCTTGAACGACCAGGCATGATATGGACAGCGGAAGAATTTCCCGGCGTTGCCGCAGGTGTCGATGGTGATGCGCGTGCCCTTGTGCGGGCAGCGGTTGTAGAGGACGTGCACCACGCCGTCGCTGTGGCGGACCATCAGGATCGGCTGCATGCCGATGGTCGTGCCGTAATAATCGCCCGCGTTGGGCACCTGGCTGTCGTGACCGACATAAATCCAGGTGTTGGCGAACAGGTGCCCCATCTCCAGCTCGAAAACTTCCTGATCGACGTAAACGTCGCGATGGACCTCGGTCTCGCGCACAAGCTCGCGCACCGCTGCGGCGTTGCCGTTGTATTTGCTCATGCGCGGTCTCCCATTGCCATTTAGCGGAGCATGATCTTTTCGGAAAACCGGTTTCCACTTTTCCTGATCATGCTCTACATATCGAGAACCAGACGCGCCGTCTTCGCTCTCGACACGCAAATCTGTATTACCTTGTTCCCGGCGCGCTCGCTTTCGCTGAGGATGTGATCCCGGTGATCGGGCTCGCCTTCCAAGACGGTCACCTGGCAGGTGCCGCACTCGCCGCGCTGGCAATCGTACATCGGATCGATGCCTTCCTCTATCAGCACTTGCAGGATGCTTTTGTCGGGCGGAACGATGAAGGTGAGCCCGGAACGCGCCAGCACGACCTCGATTGCGGTATCTGCGGCCATCGCCGCCTCCTTGCCGGATGTGCGATGCTTTAGGCTTAAAATAAACCTGCGACTGACTTTGTGCTATGCCTTTATCGCATCTGTTGCAGGCCCAAACGTGCAATCGCCGATTACCGCCATCACCGCTCCCGTATCGCTCCCGGATCTGTTTCCCCCGTCCGAGCGCACTTTGCCCAAAATGCTCGCACGCCAGGCCGAGCGTTATGGCCAACGCCGTCTGGTGACGATCGGCGGCACGACGTTGAGCTACGCCGAGGCCCGCGCCGCCGCCGCGGGCTATGCCGGCGCTCTTGCCGCGGCCGGCACGAAAGCCGGCGACCGCGTCGCCATCATGTGCGGCAACCGCGCCGAGCTCCTGCTCACCATTCTCGGTTGCGCCTGGCTTGGCGCCATCGCCGTTCCCATCAACACCGCCTCGCGCGGCGCGCAACTGCAACACATCCTCGGCAATTGCGGCGCGCGGCTTCTGGTCATCGAGCGCGAGCTGACATCGGTGCTTGCGTCGCTCGATCTGGCGCACATTCCGCTCGAAGCTTTGTGGCTGGTCGGGGAGGGGACCGCGGGAGATTTACGGCAGCTCAAATCCGCGCCGTTCCCGCAGCCGCAAGGAAATATGCCGCCGCACGCGGCTGACCCGGGCGATACTTTTGCCATCCTCTACACCTCCGGCACGACGGGCCTCTCCAAGGGTGTGTGCTGCCCGCACGCCCAATATTTCTGGTGGGGCGTTTACACGTCGCAGCTCCTTGGCGTCCGCGAGTCGGACGTGCTGGTGACGACCTTGCCGGTGTTTCATACCAACGCGCTGGGCGCGTTCTTCCAGACGCTGCTCAACGGCGCGACGATCGTGGTCGAGCCGCGTTTTTCCGCATCGGGATTCACGGCGGCGCTGGCGCAGCACAAGGCGACCGTGACCTTCGTGCTCGGCGCCATGGTGCCGATGCTGCTGGCGCAGGAGGCGAGCGCCGCCGATCGCGCGCACGGGGTGCGCCTCGCCTTGGCGCCGGCGGTGCCGGCGCATTTCCACAAGAAGTTCACCGAGCGCTTCGGCTTCGGCCTGATCGACGGCTATGGCTCGACGGAAACGAACTGCATCCTGGGCGCGCCGCTTGCCGAGCAACGGCCCGGCACGATGGGGCGCCTGTTGCCCGGTTTCATCGCCCGGGTGGTGGATGCGAACGACAACGAACTGCCCGACGGCAAGGCGGGCGAGTTGGTGCTGCGCGCCGACGAGCCGTTTGCCTTCGCCACCGGCTATTTCGGCATGGCCGACAAGACCGTCGAGGCCTGGCGCAATCTCTGGTTCCACACCGGCGACCGCGTATTGCGCGAGCCTGACGGTTACTACCGCTTCATGGACCGCATGAAGGACGCCATCCGCCGCCGCGGCGAGAACATCTCGTCCTACGAAGTGGAACAAGTGCTGCTCACTCATCCGGCGGTGGTCAACGTTGCCGTCTTTCCGGTGCGCTCCGAACTCGCCGAGGAAGAGGTGATGGCCGCCTTGGTGCTGCGCGGCGGCGCGCAAATCACGCATGCGGCATTGCTCGATTTTTGCCAGCCGCGCATGCCGTATTTTGCGGTGCCGCGGTATCTCGAATTCGTCGAAGCGCTGCCGGCGACCGAGAGCGGCAAGGTGACCAAATACAAGCTGCGGGAACGCGGCGTCACCGCCGCAACGTGGGATCGCGAGCAGGCGGGATACAAACTCGCCCGGCGCGCTGTGACGTAAGTTTTTGCAGCGGCAATGTCGCAATCAAGCTATTGAAATTAATGACGACCCCGGCCGGATTCGAACGAGCGACCTTCGGCTTGGAGGGCCGACGAAAGCCGTGAACATCGCTCGCCGTTCCGAAGCGGATTTGCGTTAAAACCCCATGCCAAACAAAGGCAGCAAGCGCTGCAGAATAGCCGCCAGACAAACCAGGACTACCAGGATTTTGAGCAAGTTTGCCAACCGTCCATCGCGGACAAACCTGTCGATGACCCAGAATAAGATCGCGCCGACAACGCACGTGAGCGCCTGTGCATTCGCGTGATCGCCGCGACCATCCCGCGCGGTCGCTTTGCACCTGACAACGGACATGGCGGTGCACCGCACTGAGTGTCGCAAAGGGCCAACAAGAGACATAGATGCCGCCTCTCGTCTGATGTTATCAGTATCCGCCGTGCTGCTGAAACTTAACCTGCCGATGGAACCGAGGTTAGTGTTGCGGATTTATGCAATCAGTTAGTTCGAACATTGGCGGAAAGTATGGGAGGTGTCAGCCATGTCACGCGCGAAACAATCCTCTAAGCGAAAGCTAAGGGGCAGAGCCCTGGCGGCGTTGGGGGCCACCGGTTTGTCGTTCTCGCTGGCGAGCGGCGCATCCGCTGGACCGGCAGTGAATACGCCGCCGCCGAACACTGCAGTGAGCCACGAAATCACTCTCGCCGAAGAGGAAATCTCTGACGTCAGCCTGGCGACGTTCTATGTCTTCGACAAAGAAAACAGGGGAACGTCACCACCCGGCGGCGTACTGCGTGTCAGAGGTGGCGGCTGCGGCTGCGGCGGTGGCTGTAGAGGATGCGGAGGAGGCCGTGGCTGTGGAGGCTGCGGCTTTGGAGGCTGCGCAGGTTTTGGAGGCTGCGTTGGCTACGGCTACGGCTGCGTTGGCTATGGCTATGGCTATGGCTATGGCTATGGCTACGGCTATGACTACGGCTATGGCGGCTATGGCGGCTATGGCGGCTACGGCGGCTACGGCGGCGGCTGCTGCAGATCGTGGGGAGGATGCCGCTACTGCTAGACCCCCCGACCACTTTCCGGATTGCTGTGTGTCGTCTGCGCCGGAGCATCGCGGCTAGCAAATTTCATCTAGTTTGTCGGCTTGGGGTCATTAGGCGACATTCCTCGGCTTCGCCGTGATGTCCGGTTTGCCCTCAACACCAGACATTCGCCGGAGTGAGCAATTTTGCTCAGACACCGCTCTCGGCGCCACTAGTTTTAACGGTTAGGCAAGCTGGTCTGCTTGCCCAAGAGCCGCTCATAAAAAGGAGAATGTGCCGAATTTCTCGTTCTGAATAATTAGCAACATTGGGCCGCCGGTTTGGCACTCCGGAGGCGATGACGGAAGCGCCCGCCTGAGTGTGCGGCCGTATCGTACGCGGTTCATCGCGCCCGGATTTGACAACTAAACCCTTTCGACTGTGCCGCCGCTGTCGGCCCAGTCCTTGAAAGCTCCGAGATTGTAGACCCGCTCGTAGCCGAGGTCCTTGAGCGCCTTGCCGGACAACGCCGAGCGCCCGCCGGAGGCGCAGTAGAGAATGACTGTTTTGTCCTGGCAAAATTCTTGTCGTGATAGGGAGATTCCGGATCGGCCCGGAATTCCAGCATGCCACGCGAGACGTGAACGGCGCCGGCTACTTTACCGCTCACCGCCACTTCCGGCGCATCGCGCACGTCGACAACGAGCGTATTGTCCTTGGCGATCATCTCGCGCGCTTGAGCTGGCGTGATCCGGGGCACAGCTGCATTCGCGGCTTCCAACATTTGCTTGACGTTAGTAGCCATGACATTCTCCCTCTTTCTCGCGCGGTGCGCTGGGTCTGTGACGCTTCGAGATTACCGCGCCCTTTGCCTCGTCTCAACTATTTGGTTCCTGCCAACGTGCCACGCGCCCTGGCTACTCCTTCCGCGCGGCTTCCATTCGCGGACGCGCTTTCGCGCTTCGGCGGTCGGCTCCTTAGTTCATTTTTACCGCGACCGGCCAGGGTCCGACGACCAAACACTACCACTGTGAGATCGGCTGTGCATCGCAGCAAAATTCGCTGCCGATTGGCAGCGATGGGTCATTCGCGACCGATGCAGTTGATTTTGCCTACCGGCTCATGTCCGCTTCGCTCCGAAAGCGACCAAATTACAGAGCGGCAGCGCAATGCCGCTAACGGCAAAAGTTGGAAATGAAAAAGGCGGCCAACTGAGGCGGCTTAACTCCGGGCGTGGAGCTGGCCGGCTTGCACAAAAATTGGTGCGGATGCACCGTCGGGCTGCGGGGCGGGACTCTCGGATGCTGCATGGTGGCGGACCGTCACAGCAGGCAAGCAAGATGGCGCGCGGGAATTTTGGGCTGCGCGCTCTCGGTGACGTTGACGCCGGACAGCGTTTCCGCGCAAGGATTGCTCGACTTTCTGTTCGGCAATTCCCAGCCGCGCGATGTTGCGCCACCGCCCCCGCCGTTGCATCCGCCGCCCCCCACCGAACGGCCGGGGCGGATCGCGCCGGCCCCGCTCGGCCAGGAAAATGTGAATGAGGGCGGTGGCTCGACCGGCCACGGCGTAGCGTTCTGCGTTCGGGTGTGCGACGGCCACCACTTTCCGCTGGAGCAAATGGTCAAGGGCAGCGCGGCGGAGACCTGCCGCGCCAGTTGCCCCTACAGCAGAACCAAGGTGTTCTTCGGGGCCGAGATCGGCAGCGCCGTGGCGCCGGACGGCCAGCATTATGCCAGTCTCGACACCGCGTTCTTGTACCGCAAGCAGCTCGTCGCAAATTGCACCTGCAACGGCAAGGACGCCTTCGGCTTGGCGCCGTTCGACGTCAGGAAAGACCCGACCTTGCACACCGGCGACTTGGTCTCGACCAAGGACGGGATTGCGGCCTATACCGGCAACTCGGCGCAGGGACCGATCTTTACGCCGGTCAAACCGACGACTTTGCCGCCCGACATCGCCGGTCCGCCGTGACGGCTCTTGCCGCTTGAGCCCGCGCGACTTCGCCCATGGACGGCTCCCCTCATAGTGGTTTGCTTTAACGCAACCACCCTATGGCACTTCGATGCCGCAGAGTGGGCGCCGTCCACAGCATTATTCGCGACCGATGCAGTTGATGTTGCCTTCCGGCTCGTGTCCGCTTCGCTCCGAAAGCGACCAAATTACAGTGCGGCGGCGAACTGACGCTAAGGGCCGATTTTGTTGCAGAAGTCCGTTGATGTTATCCGCGAACCGTGATTCACCGGCGATGAGGCAATCAACGGCGGGAGCGGACAATGATGGGGCAGCTCAAGCGAGACCAAGAGCA
>JBEKGX010000008.1:0-130527 GCA_050012575.1 Xanthobacteraceae bacterium
ATCGCGGCCCACGCTTCGTCGGATAGCCAAAATAGGCGTGTCATCACAACCTCCCGATTGGACGAACCCAATCAGAAGGTAGAATCACCAAACAAAGCAATACATTGTATGGGTTCTCTACCTAGGGCGCGGACTCGTAAAGCGAGGTTGATGCGCAACGGTCGGCCAACGTCCACTTTGCCCCCAAAAGCGGACACGGATTACAGCGGCCGGAATTCCGCAAAAGGCCACAAACCGACATGGACCGGTGCGGTGAGCAAGGGCCCCTCTAACTATCCGCGCATAAGACCGGCGTTCTTGAAAAGCGGTCTATTGCGTTTCCATCTTTGATTTTTGCGGCACGGACGAATGCCCGCCTTGGATTGGTCAAACGCGTCCCCGTCCGCCGGATAATGCGCAGCGATCAAAAGCTTACATGCAGTGGAACCGTCATACGCGACGGAAATAGTGGTCAATTTTATACAGATTCATCTTCGGGATAAATCGTACGAAGGCAATCTCCGGAGTGGCCCGACTGGCACTTGAGCCAAGTCTTTGATTTGGAGCACGGAAATATCTCGCGGAGGTGTTATGCACGGGACGAGCTTCAGGGAACAATTCACTGCGGTCGCTGATGCATGGGCACTCGCTCAGGGCATTGTCGACACTGTCCGCGAGCCCGTTCTTGTACTCGACAAAAACCTACGCGTGATCGCGGCGAGCCGCTCCTTCTATTCGGCATTCAAGGTCAACCCCGAGGACACCAACGGTAAACTTCTTTACGCGTTGGGCGACGGGCAATGGGACATTCCGAAGCTACGCGTGCTGTTGGAAAAAATTATTCCCGAGCAGGGCGTGATGGAGGGCTATGAAGTTGAGCATGAGTTCCCTGGCATCGGATCACGCACGATTTGTTTGAACGCCCGCCAAGTGTTCTACGAGGGCGGCGCCGGCACCACCATTCTGCTCGGCATGGAGGATGTCACTGAGCGACGCATCTTGGAGCGCGAAAAGGACGAGTTGTTGCGACAGAAGGACACGCTGCTTGAGGAACTGCAGCACCGAATCGCCAACAGCTTGCAGATCATCGGAAGCATCATTTTGATGAAGGCACGCGCGGTGCAGTCGAAAGAGACGCGTTTTCATCTGGAAGACGCGCACAAGCGTGTCTTGTCGATTGCTGCCGTGCAGAAACAGCTTCATGCATCTGGGGCAACCGGAGCAATCGAAATTGTGCCCTATCTGTCAAAGTTGTGCGAGAGCCTTGCGCATTCGATGATTGGCGACACCCGGCCAATCTCGCTGAAAGTGGTTGGGGAGGGAGGAAGCGCTACGTCCCGCCAGGCTGAGAGTCTTGGCTTAATCGTGACTGAACTCGTCATGAATGCGCTCAAGCACGCCTTCCGCAACGATAAGGCCAAAGGCCAGATCATCGTCGCATATGACATGATCGGAACGAATTGGAAGCTTTCGATCTCTGACAACGGGATTGGCAAGCGGGACGGTGGCTTCGCTCAAGGAAAGTCCGGACTAGGCACTGGTATCGTCAAAGCGCTGGCGCATCAGCTCGATGCTCAGGTAGAAACTTTAGCCGGCCCTGGGGGCACGACCGTATCGATTACTCACGCCACTTTCCCGACGAAGGTCGTCCAAGCCGCTTAAATGGTGTTAACCCGGCAGGACAGGAACGTGCTTTACGGTATTCTCGGACGCTCGAACTAAAAGGGAATGACTGTGATCAGAGTTCCTTGCCACCGATGACCGATATCCCCGCCAACGCCCTCATTGTGGTCGTCGAGGACGATGTGTTCGAGCGAATGGGCGCATCCAGCATGTTCTTGGATGCAGGATACCGGGTTCTCGAAGCCGGAGATGCCGACGAAGCCCTGCGATTCTTCGACACAAACGCGGACATCAGGCTGCTTTTCACGGACGTAAGCATGCCCGGATCGATGAGCGGGTCAGATTTGGCCCGTCATGTTGCCGAGCGATGGCCCAGGGTCGGCATCATTATGGCGTCGGGCCGGCCACGACCTCACAAGCTCCCGTTGAGCATGCTATTTCATGACAAGCCATATGCGCCGGCCGCCGTGCTCTGGCAGGCGAGGGAAATGACGTCTCAGCTCGGGTAAGCCGTTGATTGATTAGAGAAGCGGACATTGCCGCACGCACTTATGAGTACACGCCCCAAATCGCCGCTTTGAACTTCACTTCGTGTCGATGCTGTCACGCACCGTGCGCAAGCGAGCCAGCACGCCGGTCCAGGCAGCGGCGTGTGCGATGCCGACCATTTGCAGGTATCCACCGCTGCCGAAGCGGAGCCACTGCACCACCATCACGTCGGTGCCGCTGCGCGCGTCTTTGGCCTCGGCCATGGTCTGATATCCGGACTGGCCGTTGATGCGCAGCGGTTCCGACATCGTGACCTGGACGTCCCTGATCCCGCCGATCTCGGCGAAAGACAACTTGGCGAAATTGGCGCGGTCGTCGGGTTCTCTGGGACCGCCGGGCACCGCGGCGATGAGCAAATGCGTGTCAACGCCGCTGTCGGAAGCGGCCTTGGAGGAATCGTTCGGATTCGGGGCATCGCCCAACATCAGCGCGCGACCGCGGATCACGCCGTCGACGCGGAATCCGGCGAGGTCGGCGACCGCGAACGGCAACAGGCTGAGCTCCTCCGTCTCCGGTACTTCCGCACGCACCGACAGTGTCGCCAGCGCAGCACGCACGACGCGATCCGGGTAGGTGCTGTCCTGCTCCGGGACTTGAACGGTGACGAGCGCCGTGAAGTCGCTCGCCGACGCCACCAGCAGCCACTTCCGGTAACGCGCCTTCTCCGCCACTTGCCGGCCGGTGAGCAGGAAGCCCTTGCCGAAGCTGAGTTGCATCGATTCGCGCTTTTCCAGATTAACGCCCTGCTTCTTGAGCGCATCCGTATCCAGCGTCTTCTCGATCTGGGAATAGGCTGCCGCGGGAAGCACGGTGATGAGGATCGCGGCATCCTTGCCCGGGTCCGAGAAACCGTCGAACGCACCGCTCGCCACCATGCCGGCCGGCGGAACCAGCCCGACGCGCGAGCCGGTCGGGAAAACCGGGTCTGCCGCGCGCACCGGCGTCGTTACGATCGCGCAGGCCAGCACCGCGGCAAAGCGGACGGAAGCGATCAGAGAACGTCTATGACCTATCATGCAAAGCCTCTGCGGCGGGCCGGTGTGAAGACCCGGCAAACGCGCCGCGCGTGACCCGACGCAACGTTAGATTGATCCGACCGCCTTCCGGTAGCAAGCGCGATGTGCCCGGGTAAATCCGATCGACGCCGTGGAAGGCGAGCCGGGCTTTGCCGCCGAGCATGACCGCGTCGCCGGAGCTTAAGCGAAAGGCACGTGTTGGCTCGCTGCGCTTTAAGCCGCCGACGCGGAACAGGCAGGTATCGCCGAGCGAGATCGAGACGACCGGCGCATCGAAATCCGCCTCGTCGCGATCCTGATGCAGTCCCATCTTCGCGCTCGGGCTGTAGAAGTTGACGAGACAGGCCTCGGGCGGGTCCGGATATCGGGCAAGCTCGCGCCATATCGCCAGCAGTGCAGCCGGCATCGGCGGCCAGGGTCGCCCGGTGTCGGGATGCAGCTTTTGATACCGGTATCCGTTCTCGTCCGATACCCAACCGAGCGGCCCGCAATTCGACATGCGGACCGTAAATGGGCGTCCCGACTTCGGCATGCGCGGGATGAATAGCGGCGCCGCCGCAAAAATGCTGCGCACCACGGCGAGCAATGCCGCCTGGCCGTCGCAGAGGAGATATCCGGGGTAGAGACGAATGCCCCCGGGGTGCGACTGCAAGCTCATGCGCGCGCCTTTATCCCATCGTTAGCATACCCGCCAGACGCCGCCGCCGGTTCGCCAATGCTGACTTGCGGCTCGATCACGCCCTCCTATATGAGCCAAGGGAAATCGCCTGGAAAATGGCGCCGGGCGAAGGTTGAGACTGCAAGGGGGTCGGACCTAGGGCGCCTTTCGGGCCTGCCCGACCTGCCGCAATAGAGAGGATTAACACCATGGCCAAGGTCATTGGCATCGATCTGGGAACCACGAATTCCTGCGTCGCCGTGATGGAAGGCAAGACGCCGAAGGTTATCGAGAACGCGGAGGGAATGCGGACAACGCCGTCCATCGTCGCTTTTACCGACGAGGGCGAGCGGCTGGTCGGCCAGCCGGCCAAGCGCCAGGCGGTCACCAATCCGGAGCGCACGATCTTTGCGGTCAAGCGCCTGATCGGCCGGCGCTACGACGACCCGATGGTGGAGAAGGACAAAAAGCTCGTTCCCTACAAGATCGTCCGCGCCTCTAACGGCGACGCCTGGGTCGAGATCGAAGGCAAGAGCTATTCGCCTTCGCAAATTTCCGCCTTCATCCTGCAGAAGATGAAGGAAACGGCCGAAGCTCATCTCGGCAGCAAGGTCGAGCAGGCGGTCATCACCGTTCCCGCTTATTTCAACGACGCCCAGCGCCAAGCCACAAAGGACGCCGGCAAGATCGCTGGTCTCGAAGTCCTGCGCATCATCAACGAGCCGACGGCGGCCGCGCTCGCCTACGGGCTCGACAAGAGCAAGACCGGCACCATCGCGGTCTACGACCTCGGCGGCGGCACGTTCGATGTTTCCATTCTTGAAATCGGCGACGGCGTGTTCGAGGTGAAGTCGACCAACGGCGACACCTTCCTCGGCGGCGAAGACTTCGACATGCGGCTGGTCAATTACCTGGCCGACGAATTCCAGAAAGAGCAGGGTATCGATCTGCGTCGCGACAAGCTGGCTTTGCAACGGCTCAAGGAGTCGGCGGAGAAAGCCAAGATCGAGCTCTCGTCCACGACACAAACCGAGATCAACCTGCCGTTCATCACGGCGGACGCATCTGGCCCGAAGCATCTGACGATGAAACTCACCCGCGCCAAGTTCGAGGCGCTGGTCGACGATCTCGTGCAGAAGACGATCGACCCGTGCCGGCAGGCGCTCAAGGATGCCGGGCTTTCCGCAGCCGAGATCAATGAGGTCGTTCTGGTCGGCGGCATGACGCGCATGCCGAAGGTGCAGGAGGTCGTCAAGCAATTGTTCGGCAAGGAGCCGCACAAGGGCGTCAACCCGGACGAAGTGGTGGCTGTCGGCGCTGCAATCCAGGCCGGCGTGCTGCAAGGCGACGTCAAAGACGTGTTGTTGCTCGACGTCACGCCGCTGTCGCTCGGCATCGAAACACTGGGCGGCGTGTTCACGCGGCTGATCGATCGCAACACCACGATCCCGACCAAGAAGAGCCAGGTGTTCTCCACGGCCGAGGACGGCCAGACCGCGGTGACGATCCGCGTGTTCCAGGGCGAGCGTGAGATGGCGGCCGACAACAAGATGCTCGGCCAGTTCGATCTCATCGGCCTTCCGCCGGCGCCGCGCGGCGTGCCGCAGGTCGAGGTCACCTTCGACATCGACGCCAACGGCATCGTCAACGTGTCCGCCAAGGACAAGGGCACCGGCAAGGAGCAGCAGATCCGCATCCAGGCGTCCGGCGGTCTTTCCGAGGCCGACATCCAGAAGATGGTCAAGGACGCCGAAGCGCACGCCGAAGAGGACAAGAAACGTAAGGCCGAGGTCGAAGCCAAGAACCACGCCGAGGCGCTCGTGCACTCGACCGAGAAGACGCTTGCCGAGCACGGCTCCAAGGTCGGCGAGGCCGAGCGGCGCGCGATCGAGAACGCCATGGCCGATCTTAAGGAAGCGCTCAAGGGCAGCGATGCGGATGCGATCACCGCCAAGGCCAACACGCTGGCGCAAGCTTCCATGAAGCTCGGCGAGGCGATGTACAAGCAGGCCGGCGAGCAGCCGCCCGGCGGCGACGGCGGCGACGGTAGCGCCGGCGGCGCGGAGGCCAAGAAGGACGACGTGGTCGACGCCGAGTTCACCGAAGTCGACGACGACAAGAAGAACAAGAAATCGGCTTGATCCAGCGAGGCGCTTCATGCCGTCCGCTCTCAGCAAGACACTTGCCGAAGCCGTCACCCCCGGGCTTGACCCGGGGGCCCATCTTTTTCGCGAAGGAAGATGGATGGCCGGGTCAGGCCCGGCCATGACGCTGTGTATTTTGTGAATGGTTGGAGCGGGGATGACCAAGCGCTGCTTCTACGAAATCCTGTCCGTCGAGCGCACCGCAAGTGACGGCGACATCAAAGCCGCGTTTCGCAAGCAGGCGATGCAGTGGCATCCCGACCGTAATCCCGGCGCCAACGACTCCGAGCATCGCTTCAAGGAAGTCAACGAAGCCTACGAGATCCTCAAAGATCCGGACAAACGCGCGGCTTACGATCGCTTTGGCCATGCCGCGTTCGAGCACGGCGGCGGCATGGGCGCTACCGCCCATGGCTTCGGCACCGACTTCGCCACGACCTTTTCCGATATCTTCGACGATCTCTTCGGCATGAGCCGCGGCCGGGGCCGCGGCTCCGGGCGAGAGCGTGGCGCAGATCTGCGCTACAACATGGAAATCTCGCTGCTCGAAGCCTTCGCGGGCAAGAGCGCGCAAATCCGTATCCCGACATCGGTCACCTGCGAAGCCTGCTCCGGTACCGGCGCCAAGCCCGGCACCAAGCCGAAGGCCTGTCCGATGTGTGGCGGCCAGGGCAAGGTCCGGCACGCGCAAGGCTTCTTCACGCTCGAACGCACCTGCCCGAACTGCCAGGGCCGCGGCCAAGTGATCGAGAGTCCCTGTGGTTCGTGCGCCGGGTCCGGCCGCGTCATGCGCGAGCGGACCTTGTCGGTGAACATTCCGCCCGGCGTCGAGGACGGCACCCGCATTCGGCTTGCCGGCGAGGGCGAGGCGGGCGTGCGCGGCGGCCCTGCCGGCGATCTCTATATCTTCCTGTCGATCGGCGCGCATCCGTTCTTCCAGCGTGACGGCGCCGACCTGCATTGCCGCGTGCCCGTCTCGCTGGTGACGGCGGCGCTCGGCGGCGATTTCGAGGTGCCGACGATCGACGGCGGCAAGACGCGGGTGAAAGTCCCCGAGGGCATGCAGACCGGCCGGCGCTTCCGCCTGCAAGGCAAGGGGATGCCGGTGCTGCGGGCGCGGCAGTCTGGCGACATGTACGTTCAGGTCGTGGTCGAAACGCCGCAAAAGCTCACCAAGAAGCAGCGCGAGCTTTTGGCCGAGTTCGAGCGGCTGTCGTCGACGGAAACCCAGCCGGAATCCTCGGGATTCTTCGGCAAGGTCAAGGAATTCCTCGACGGCCTCGGCGGCGGCTCCGCATAAATGCCTAGCCGATCGGCCGCGCGGACGGCTGGCCTTCGCGCATTGAATGTTCTAAAAAAGGTGGCGCTTGTTACGTGTGATTGACGCCATGCCACTTCCGGCCCTGCGCAGATTTGAACAGAAGGTCGAGCGCCAGCTGCGCCTCCTCGATCTCAGGAAGACCGTTATCGAGCGTAAGATCGGACGCCAAATACGGCTGTTCGGGCGCAAGCGCGACGGCATCGGCAAGAAGATCGAAGAGCGGATTCGGCAATTCGAACGCAAACGCGGCATCCGGTTCGACGACGAGGTGCGCTTCATCCGCTCCTGGATCGAACGGCCCTTGAGCATCGGCGCGGTGACGCCATCGGGCAAGGTTCTCGCGCGCACCATGGCGGGCTATGTCGATCCGCACAGTGACGGACCGGTCGTCGAATTAGGACCGGGGACCGGGCCGGTGACCGAAGCGCTGGTCCAGGCCGGTGTCGCGCCCTCGCGGCTCGTGCTGGTGGAATTCAATCCGGCCTTCTGCCGAATCCTGCGCGCGCGCTACCCTGAGGCCACTTTGGTGCAGGGCGATGCCTACAGCCTGCGCCGTTTGCTGGAAACACTGCTGCTGCAACCCGCGGCGGCGGTCGTATCCGGCCTGCCGCTTGTGACGAAGCCGATCAGGATGCGGTTGCGGCTCATTCGCGACGCGTTCGACTTGATGCTGCCCGGCGCGCCCTTCGTGCAGTTTACCTATTCGGTGGCTGCCCCCTTGCCGCGGCGGCTAGGCGGCTTCTCGGTGGAAGCTTCCGAGCGCATCTGGATGAACCTGCCGCCCGCGCGCGTGTGGGTCTATCGGAAGACCTGACGTTCTTTCGATTATGCTCACTCCGAAAATCCTGGTGATGGCCGGTTCGCTACGCGCGGGCTCGCACAATGCGCGGCTTGCCGCGCTCGCGGCCAAGGAGCTGGCGCTCGCCGAAGCCGAGGTGACGCGCATCTCGTTCGCGGATTATTCGTTGCCGCTCTTTGACGCCGATACCATGACCGATAGCGGCCTGCCCCGTCCCGCGGTCGAGCTCAAGACTATGCTGAGCGCGCATCAAGGCGTTTTCATCGCCAGCCCCGAATACAGCGCCTCGGTGCCGCCGCTGGTCAAGAATGCCATCGACTGGATTTCACGCGGACGCGACCGCAGCGAGCCGAATTACGCGACGTTCAAGGGCCGCGTGTTTGCGCTCGGGTCGGCCGGCAACGGCTCCGCAGGCGGTATACGCGGCCTGATGGCGCTGCGGCAGATCCTCGAACTCGGCTGCGGCGCGCTGGTGATCCCGGAACAGATCAATGTCGGGCGCGCCACCCAGGCGTTCGACGACATGGACAATCTCAAGGACGAAACTCTCGCCGCGGCGTTGAAGGCGATGGCGCGCCGGCTCATCGAAATGGCCAGCCTGATGCCGCGCGCAACGCAGTAGGGAACAGCCATGCCGATTGCGCCTCGCGACCGCCTGATCGTCGCGCTCGATTTGTCTTCGGTCGAGGCGGCGCAAGCCATGGTGGCGCGGCTCGGCGATGCGGTGACATTCTACAAGATCGGCTACCAGCTCGCGTTTGCCGGCGGGCTTGCCTATGCGCGGACGTTGTCCGATTCCGGCAAGCGCGTATTTCTCGATCTCAAGCTGCACGACATCGGCAACACGGTAGCGCAGGGCGTCAAAAGCGTGGCGCGGCTCGGCGCGACTTTCCTTACCGTGCACGCTTACCCGCAGACCATGCGAGCCGCGGTGCAAGCGCGGGAAGGAGGCTTGCGCATCCTCGCCGTAACGGTGCTCACCTCCTACGACGACGGCGACCTCAAGGCCGCCGGTTATGCGACGACACTGCGCGAGCTCGCCGCCAAACGCGCCGCGCAGGCGCGCGATATCGGCGTCGACGGTCTGGTCTGCTCGCCTGAGGAAGCCGCAAGCCTGCGGTCGATTGCCGGGACGACAATGGCGTTGGTCACGCCGGGCATCCGGCCGTCAGGCAGCGATGCCGGCGACCAAAAGCGGGTCATGACGCCGTCTGCCGCCATTGCGGCGGGGGCCGATTATCTGGTTGTAGGCCGGCCCATCGTCGCCGCCGCCGATCCCCGGGCGGCGGCGCAGGCGATCGTTGCCGAGATCGCGCAGCAAGCCCGGACGTAAGCCTTTCGCTCCACCGCCCGCCCCGCTATACCCGCCGCAACCGGAGGTGGGGCCCCAAGAGACCGACAATGGCTGCGGCAGATTCCGACATGCGCCTCATTATCGCCGGCGCCGGCGGGCGCATGGGGCGCACGCTCATCCATGCCATCGGCGCCACCAAGGGTGTCACGCTGGCCGGGGCGGTGGAGGCTGCGGATTCGGCGGTGATCGGCCGCGATGCCGGCGAACTCGCCGGTCTCGGGCCGAACGGCGTCAAGGTCGCCAGCGATGTCGCACCTTTGCTCAAGGCCGCCGACGGCGTGATCGAATTCAGCACTCCCGCGGCGACGCTGGTCTTGGCGGAGCTCTGCGCCTCAGCCGGCATCGTTCACGTCATCGGCACCACCGGCCATTCCGCCGAGCAAGAGGCAGCGATCGTCATGGCGGCAGGCCGCGTACCGATTGTCAAATCCGGCAATATGAGCCTCGGGGTCAATCTGCTCGCCGCACTGGTGAAGCGCGTGGCGCAGACCCTCGACGACGCTTACGATATCGAAATCCTGGAAATGCACCACAACAAGAAAGTCGACGCGCCGTCGGGCACCGCGCTGATGCTCGGCAACGCGGCTGCGGCGGGCCGCGGCATTGACCTCGCTCAACACTCGCTGCGCGGGCGCGACGGGCTAACCGGCACGCGAACTCCCGGCGCTATCGGCTTTGCTTCGCTGCGCGGCGGCACCGTCGTCGGCGATCACACCGCGATTTTCGCCGGCCCCGCCGAGCGTATCGAGCTCACGCATCGCGCCGAGGATCGCATGATCTTCGCGCGCGGCGCGCTGCATGCGGCCTTGTGGGCGCGCGGCAAGACGCCCGGCCTCTATTCGATGGCGGATGTGCTGGGGCTGGGGGATATTTGACGCATACCGTCATCCTGAGGTGGCCGCGAAGCGGCCCTCGAAGGATGCGGCTGTCGCCCTTCGAGGCTTGCTGCGCTCGCACCTCAGGGTGCCGGAACGTAGAAGGACAAACGAATGAGTGACCGCCTTCTCGTGCTGGTGCGCCACGGCGAAAGCGAGTGGAACAAGAAGAATCTGTTCACCGGCTGGCGCGACGTCGGTCTTACCGAAAAAGGCATCGCGGAAGCGCGCGCGGCCGGCCGGCGGCTCAAGGCGCAAGGCTTCACCTTCACTGTCGCCTTCACCTCCGCGCTGGTTCGCGCACAGCATTCGCTCGACCTCATGCTCGAGGAATTGCGGCAGACAAAAATCCCCGTGCTCAAGGACCAGGCGCTCAACGAGCGCGACTACGGCGAGCTTTCCGGCCTCAACAAGGACGCCGCGCGCGAAAAATGGGGTGCCGAGCAGGTGCACACCTGGCGGCGCTCCTACGATGTCGCTCCGCCCGGCGGCGAGAGTCTCAGGGACACGGCCGCGCGCGTGCTTCCATTTTATATCCAGGACATCCTGCCGCGCGTGCTGCGCGGCGACACTGTCATCGTCTCCGCCCACGGCAATTCGCTGCGCGCACTGGTCATGGTGCTCGAGCGGCTGTCGCCGCAGCAGATCGTCGCGCGCGAGATCGCGACCGGCGTGCCGCTGATCTATCGCCTCAACGCCGACTCCACCGTGGCCGAGAAGAAAGAGCTGGCGGGGTAGCGCCGCGCACTCATACCGGCGGCATCAAATGCTGACTCGTCATGCCCGGCCTCGTGCCGGGCATCCACGTCAGAAAGGCGCGGAAGCAAAGACGTGGATGGCCGGGTCAAGCCCGGCCATGACGAACGAAGGACTATGAGTGCTACGCCACCGCGCCGAGCTTGCCTGCCTCCCAACCGAGCATCGCGCGCTTGCGCGTAATGCCCCAGTGATAGCCGGTGAGATCGCCGGCCTTGCCGATCACGCGGTGGCAGGGCACGACGAAGGCGATCGGATTTTTCCCGACCGCGGCGCCGACGGCGCGGGCGGCGGCCGGCGTGCAGACCTTGCCGGCAATTCCCGAATAGGTGGCGAGCCGGCCCATCGGGATTTTCAACAGCGTTTCCCAGACCCGCACTTCCCAATCGGTGCCGATGAGCACGACGCGCAGCGGCTGGTTTTGCTGCCACTGCGACGGATCGAAAATGCGCTGCGCGATCGGCGCCGTTCGCGCCGCGTCGGCGACATAGCCGGCCTTGGGCCAGCGGCGCTTCATGTCGGTGAGGGTCGCTGCTTCCTCGCCGGCATCGGCGAAGGCCAGGCCCGCAAGCCCGCGCTCGGTCGCCATGACCAGCGCCTGGCCGAACGGCGAAGGATGAAAGCCGAAGCGCACGGTGAGACCCTCGCCCCCGGACTTCCACTCACCCGGCGACATGGCTTCGTGGGTCACGAACAAATCGTGCAAGCGGCCGGGGCCGGAAAGGCCCACTTCGTAGGTGGCGTCGAGCACGCTCGCGGAATCGCGCAGCAATTGCCGCGCGCCGTCGAGCGTCAGCGCCTGCAAGAAAGCCTTTGGCGTAAGCCCGGCCCAGCGGCGGAACAAATGGTGCAGCTCGGTCGCGCTGACGCCTGCGGCCTCGGCGATAGCGTCGATTTCGGGCTGCTGGCGCCAATGGCCGCGGATATGCCCAATAGCCCGGCGCACCACGTCGTAATCGTCGGCGGCCGTGGCCAGCGGGGTGAGATCGGGCATGCGATCGGGTGACAGCATGGATACCTCCATCATCTGTTCCCCATTTAGGCCGCCGTTATCGCCCAAACCACCCGATTTCTATACATCTGTCTATCCTCCGTCATGCCCGCGCATAGCCGTTCGAAGAACGGCGTCGCTTCGCTCGCCTACGTCGCGGGCATCCACGTCTTAAATCGCCGGTCAAATCAAAGACGTGGATGGCCGGAACAAGTCCGGCATGACGCTGTGGACGGGCTACTGAATCACCGTCCGCGTCGGGCCGCGCTTGGCTTCGCCGAGCGCGGTCGATAGTGCACGGGCAAAGCTCGCTTTCTCGTCCGGCCCGAGAAACGAAGCGATCGACAGCCGCCGGCCGCGGGAGGCCAGGAACAGCCGCTCGATGCCGAATTCCTCGTGCACGATGCGGTCGAGACGCACCCACACCGGGTTGAGCGTCCATTCGCGCACGCCGCCGCGCGGATTGACCTTGCGCAATGTCAGTTCCGAGGCGGTGACCGTCACCTCCTCGTAAGCGCGCGCCGCGCGAAAATTGGCGCGGAACGCGAAGTAGATGAGGACGACGTCGAGGCCGAGAAATCCGAAAACCGGCCAGGCGCCCAGGATGAGGAACATCATTCCGCAGATGAAGCTTAAAGCCCCGATGCAGAGCATGAGCACGAGGAAGCCGGTCGAGCCGAGCGAGCGGTGCGGCGTGATGGTGGCCGCAAAGATCGTCGGTTCGGCAAATGCGTCGTCGTCGCGGCGGCTGTTGTCGTCGCTCATGGCGCTCACTATACGGGAAAGATGGCGCGCAAGACCACTGACAAGACCATCGCCCGAAAGACCACGCGGCAAAGGCTTAAGGGAGGGGGCAAAACGGCGCGCATCAAAAGCGCCAAGGCGCAGAGCAAGGCCGATACCGAGGCCGCCCACGGCGAATTGCCGCAATGGACGAATGCCGAGGTTGCCGAAGCATTCCGCCGCTTTGCCGCCGCCAATCCCACCCCGCGCGGCGAATTGCAGCATATCAATCCCTTCACGTTGCTGGTTGCGGTCGTTCTCTCGGCGCAGGCGACCGATGCCGGCGTGAACAAGGCGACGCCGGCCTTGTTCAAGCTCGCCGACACGCCGGCGAAGATGGTCAAGCTCGGCGAAGCCCGCATGCGCGACCTGGTCAAGACCATCGGGCTCTACCGCACCAAAGCCAGGAACGTGATCGCGCTGTCGCGCATTCTCGTCGCGCGGCATGGCGGCCAGGTCCCGCACGACCGCGACGCGCTCGAAGCGCTGCCCGGCGTCGGCCGCAAGACCGCGAATGTGGTGCTCAATATCGCCTTCGGCGAGCCGACCATCGCTGTGGACACGCACATTTTCCGCGTCGGCAACCGCACGGGGCTCGCTGTCGGCAAGACGCCGTTCGACGTCGAGATGAAGCTGATGCAGATCGTGCCGGAGCGCTACCGCCTGCACGCCCACCACTGGCTCATCCTGCACGGCCGCTATGTCTGCATCGCCCGCCGCCCATTGTGCGAGAAGTGCATCATCGCCGATTTGTGCAAATGGCCGGGGAAGACGGTGAGTTCCGCCTGACGCCCCCTCCACGATCACCACTCTTCGCTTGCTACGCGAGTTTCGGGCGGTCCCGCTTCCCCGCTTCGCGGGGCAGGAAAGAGCGATCAAAACAAAAAATAGCGCTGCGTCATCGGCAGCGTTTCCGCCGGCGCGCAGGTCAGGAGCTCGCCGTCGGCCCGCACCTCATAGGTTTCCGGATCGACCTCGATATCCGGCGTGGCATCGTTGTGGATCATGCTCTTCTTGGAAAGTTTGCCACGCGTGTTTTGCACGGCGACGAGTTCTTTCTGTATGCCGAGCTTCTTTCCGAGTCCGGCTTTCACCGCGGCCTTCGACGAAAACACCATGGAGGACGCCGTGCGCGCGCGGCCGAAGGCGCCGAACATCGGCCGGTAATGGATCGGTTGCGGCGTCGGGATCGAGGCGTTGGGATCGCCCATCGCCGCGGCAACGATCGAGCCGCCCTTGATGATGCAATCGGGCTTGACGCCGAAGAACGCCGGCGACCAGATCACGAGATCGGCGAGCTTGCCCTTCTCCACCGAGCCGATCCGCTTCGATACGCCATGGGCGATGGCGGGATTGATGGTGTATTTGGCCACATAGCGTTTCACCCGGGCGTTGTCGTTGTCGCCCTTCTCCTGCTTAAGCCGCCCGCGCTGCTTCTTCATCTTGTCCGCGGTCTGCCAGGTGCGGATGATGACTTCGCCGACTCGGCCCATGGCCTGGCTGTCCGACGACATCATCGACAGCGCGCCGATGTCGTGCAGGATGTCTTCCGCCGCGATGGTTTCCTTGCGGATGCGGCTTTCGGCAAAAGCCAGATCCTCGGCGATCGCCGGATCGAGATGGTGGCACACCATCAGCATGTCGAGATGCTCGTCGATGGTGTTCTTGGTATAGGGCCGCGTCGGATTGGTCGACGACGGCAGCACGTTCTTGAGCCCCGCCACCTTGATGATGTCGGGCGCATGTCCGCCGCCGGCGCCTTCGGTGTGCAAGGCGTGAATGGTGCGGCCCTTGAACGCCTTGATGGTGTCCTCGACGAAGCCGGATTCGTTGAGCGTGTCGGTGTGAATCATCACCTGGATGTCGTAGTCGTCGGCGACCGAGAGACAGCAGTCGATCGCCGCCGGTGTCGTGCCCCAGTCCTCGTGCAGCTTGAGCGCGCAGGCGCCGGCCTTGATCATCTCTTCGAGCGCCGCCGGCCGCGAGGCGTTGCCCTTGCCGGCAAAGCCGAGATTGACGGGAAAATCGTCCGCCGCCTGGATCATGCGCGCGATGTGCCAGGGACCGGGCGTGCAGGTGGTGGCGAACGTGCCGTGCGCCGGGCCGGTACCGCCGCCGAGCATCGAGGTGACGCCGGACATCAGCGCCTCGTCGACCTGTTGCGGGCAGATGAAATGGATGTGGGTGTCGAAACCGCCGGCGGTGAGGATCTTGCCTTCGCCGGCGATCACCTCGGTGCCGGGCCCGACGATGATGGTGACGCCGGGTTGGATATCCGGATTGCCGGCCTTGCCGATAGCGTGGATGTTGCCGTCCTTGATGCCGACATCGGCCTTGACGATTCCCCAATGATCGAGAATGAGCGCGTTGGTGATGACGGTGTCGACGGCGCCTTGCTTGTTGGTGATCTGGCTCTGCCCCATGCCGTCGCGGATGACCTTGCCGCCGCCGAATTTCACTTCCTCGCCGTAGATGCAGAAATCCTTCTCGACCTCGATGATGAGATCGGTATCGGCAAGACGCACGCGGTCGCCGGTCGTCGGACCGAACATGTCGGCGTAGATGGAACGGCTCAAATGCGCGGGCATGATGTTCTCCGGTTGCTGTTACTGGAACATGATCTGATCGGAAAACCGGGCCCCCCTTTTCCGGATCATGTTGTAATCCCCAGTGTTATCCCCAACGCACTGCATCAACGCGCGGTCGCACGCTTTTGCTTGCTTCGCGGCGTCGCCGCGGTATTGTCACTTCCAGATCACTCGCGTTTGGTTCTGCCGAATGAGAGAGGTCGCCAAGGTCAGGTTGGACTGGTGCCGAAGCCGCTACCGGAGTCGCACCAAGCGCTAACGAGATCCTGGTCCCAGCCGCGGTAGCAGCGCTGAGAACGTGACGGGTGGGCTTGCGCAAGCCCGCTCGTCATGATTCGTGCAGTACCCCTATTCATAGCTTTCCCATGATCTCTTGCCGGAAGCCGTACACGGTGCGGGTACCGGCGAGCGCCACGAGCTTCACCTCGCGCGTCTGGCCGGGCTCGAAGCGCACCGCGGTGCCGGCGGGAATGTCGAGGCGCATGCCGCGGGCCTTCTTGCGGTCGAACTTCAACGCCGGATTGGTCTCGAAGAAATGATAGTGCGAACCGACCTGGATCGGCCGGTCGCCGCTGTTGGCGACCGAGAGCGTCAGGCTTTTGCGGCCCTTGTTGAGCTCGATTTCGCCGCTCTTGATGAACATTTCGCCGGGGATCATGTTGGCCGCCTCTCAATCGTCATGGCCGGGCCTGTCCCGGCCATCCACGACTTTCTTGCTAACGAAGGAAGACGTGGATGCCCGCGACGAGCGCGGGCATGACGGGATTGTCTGCACCATCTGCGCCTCACCTTATCGGCTCATGCACGGTAACGAGCTTGGTGCCGTCGGGAAACGTCGCCTCGACCTGAATCTCCGGGATCATCTCGGCGATGCCGTCCATCACCTGCGCGCGCGTGACCACATGCGCGCCTTTTTGCATCAGCTCGGCGACGCTGCGGCCGTCGCGCGCGCCTTCAAGGATGAAATCGGAAATGAGCGCGACCGCTTCCGGATGATTGAGCTTGACCCCGCGCTCGAGCCTGCGCCGCGCCACCGTCGCGGCCATGGCGATCAACAATTTGTCCTTCTCGCGCGGAGTGAGATGCATGCCTTGTCCGTCAGTTCAGCCATAGCCGCGGCAATGGTATGCCGCCGAGCGCCGTCAATACGGCGATGAGATCGCGGCGCAAAGCGGCGCCATCGGCGGCGACCAAACGCGCGAGCGCAAGTCCGTTCCAGGCCGATACGCCGACCTCTCCGGCGAAATCTTTCGCCATTGCGCGGATTGCGGCAATCGCGGCGTCATCACCGGGAATTTTGAGGACGCTGGCAATGGCCACGCCGTCGCCCGCAATCGCCCGCTGCGCCAGCCGTTGCGCAACCGCGCCGTCAAGGCGCAGGCTCTCGGCGAAAGCAAGCGCGCCGCCGACGCGCACCCGCCAGCGGTCGAAAAAATGCCCGCGCACCACCTTTTCGCCCATGGCCGAGCGGCCGAATATGACGGCTTCGGCGACAATGAGATTGGCGTCCGGCGCGAGGTCCACCTCGATCGTGCGCCGCAGCCGCACCTGATCGAAGAGGATCGTCTCCTGTGGCAGCCAGGCGAGCGCGCTGCCTCGCCCGACATCGAGCTTGACGCTGATCTCGGTGCCCGGTCCGAGCGAGCGGTAAATTTTTTCGGCGGCAGTGGTGGTCACGGTCAGCTGCGCGCCAGGGCCGACGGCGACGTCGATGCCGAAGCGGTCGCCGCCGGTCATTCCGCCGGCGGTGTTGACGATGACGGCATCGAGCGTGCCGCTGTTCATGCCGTTCGGGAAACGTACGCGCAGCGCACCAGCCTCATACACGCGCTGGCGGCGGCTGCCGCCGGGCGTGGCTTTTACCGAGAGCGCTATATGGCCGACCGCGCGATTGCCGGCGAAGATCTCACCATGCGCCGGCGCATCCGCATACTCCCCCCGACGACAATCATTCATCGATCAAATTGCCATCGCTCGCTTCAACGCACCTTCGTCGAGGCCGGCGCGATCGGAGGCATAGACGACGGCGCCGCGCTCCATGACGGCGAAATAGTCGCCCAGTTCCTGCGCAAAGTCGAGATATTGCTCGACCAGGATGATGGCGATTTTACCCAGCGAGCGCAGATAGGCGATAGCGCGGCCGATATCCTTGATGATCGAAGGCTGAATGCCCTCGGTCGGCTCGTCGAGCAGCAGGAGCCGCGGCCGCATCACCAGCGCCCGCCCGATGGCAAGCTGTTGCTGCTGGCCGCCCGAGAGGTCGCCGCCGCGCCGCCGCAGCATGTCTTTGAGTACGGGGAAGAGCGAGAATACATCGTCCGGTATTGTGCGGTCTTCGCGCTTGAGCGGCGCAAAGCCGGTCCTTAGATTTTCCTCGACCGTCAGCAGCGGAAAGATTTCACGGCCTTGCGGCACGTAGGAGATACCGCGCCGCGCGCGATCCGGCGGCCGCAGTCCGGTGATGTCCTCGCCTTCCCAGGTGATCGTGCCGCGGGTCACGGAATGCTGACCGGCGAGCGCATCGAGCAGGCTCGTTTTGCCGACGCCGTTTCTGCCGAGCACGCAGGTGACCTTGCCCGGTTCGGCTTTGAGCGACACGGCGCGCAAAGTCTGGGCGGCGCCGTAATGCAGATCGATGGCTTTGACTTCGAGCATGTTCGTTAGCGTCCCAAATAAACTTCCACGACCCGCTCGTTCGCCGAGACCTGGTCGATGGTGCCTTCGGCGAGCACCGAGCCTTCGTGCAGACAGGTCACCTTGACGCCGAGCTCGCGTACGAAGGCCATATCGTGCTCGACGACGACGACGGTGCGGTCGCGGTTGATCTCTTTAAGCAGCTCGGCCGTCTGCTGTGTTTCTACGTCGGTCATGCCAGCGACCGGCTCGTCGACCAAGAGGAGCTTGGGGCCCTGCGCCAACAGCATGCCGATTTCGAGCCATTGCCGCTGCCCGTGCGACAGGCTGCCGGCAAGGCGGTCGCGCACGGCGGTCAGGCGAATGGTCGCCAACAATTCATCGATGCGGTGACGCTCGAGCGGGCCTTCGCGCCACCACAGCGTGGCGCGGACGTGGCGGTCGGATTTGAGCGCGAGTTCGAGGTTGTCGGTGACGGTTTGGCTCTGGAACACCGTCGGTTTCTGGAACTTGCGGCCGATGCCGAGCTCGGCAATTTCGGCCTCGTCGAGCCGCGTGAGATCGTAGGAACCGTCGAACATGACGTCGCCGAGGTCCGGAAGGGTCTTACCGGTGACCACGTCCATCATGGTGGTTTTGCCGGCGCCGTTCGGGCCGATAATGGCCCGCATCTCGCCCGGCTCGATGGTGAAGGAAAGATTGTTGAGCGCCTTGAAGCCGTCGAAAGAGACGGTGACACCATTGAGGTAGAGGAGTGCGGTGGTCAGCGCTTCCATGGCCTAAAGCTCATTCCGCCGGCAGCGGCTCCCTGACTCCGTCCTCGGCCGCGGCAGACGCCCGATCGCGCCGCAGCGCGGTCCAGTGCCGCGCCGTGCCAACGATGCCGCGCGGCAAAAGCAGGGTCACGGCGACGAACAGCGTGCCCAGCATGAACAGCCAATAGGGGGCGAGGAATCCCGAGGTGAAATATGTTTTGGCGTAGTTGACTAGGACAGCACCGATCACCGCGCCGGAGAGCGTGCCCCGGCCGCCGACCGCGACCCAGATCACAGCCTCGATGGAATTGGCCGGCGCGAACTCGCTCGGATTGATGATGCCGACTTGCGGCACGTAAAGCGCGCCGGCAACGCCGGCCATGCACGCCGACAGCGTGAACACGAAGACCTTGTAGGACTCGACCCGGTAGCCGAGGAACCGCGTGCGTGATTCGGCATCGCGGATGGCGATCAGCACCTTGCCGAACTTCGAGGTGATGATGGCGCGGCACAGGAGAAAAGCGAGCATAATGGCCACGCAGGAGACCGAGAACAGCGCCGCGCGCGTCGTCTCCGCCTGTACGTTGAAGCCGAGGAGATCCTTGAAATCGGTCAGCCCGTTGTTGCCGCCGAAGCCGAAATTGTTACGGAAGAAGCCGAGCATCAGTGCAAAAGTCAGTGCCTGCGTGATGATCGACAGATAGACGCCGGTAACGCGGCTCCTGAACGCGAACCAGCCGAAGACGAAAGCGAGCACGCCAGGCACCACCATGACCATGAGCAGGGCATAGGGGAAATACTGGAACCCGTACCAGTAGACCGGCAACTCCTTCCAGTTCAGGAACACCATGAAGTCCGGCAGAATCGGGTCGGCGTAGACGCCGCGGGTGCCGATCTGGCGCATGAGATACATGCCCATGGCGTAGCCGCCCAGTGCAAAGAAGGCGCCGTGACCCAGCGAGAGAATGCCGCAGAATCCCCAAATCAGGTCGATCGACAGGGCCAGCAGCGCATAGCAGGCGTATTTCCCGAACAGCGCGACCAGGTAGGTCGGCACGTGAAAGGCCGAAGATTCCGGCAGCGCCAGATTGAGTATGGGCACCCCGACCGCGATCGCGGCGACGACGATCAAGAACAGCGTCGCGCCGCGGTCCAGCGAACGGATGAGGATGTGCGTGGTCATACCTCGACTGCCCGGCCCTTAAGGGCGAACATACCCCGCGGCCGCTTCTGGATGAACAGAATGATCAGCACGAGTATCGCGATCTTGCCAAGCACCGCGCCAGCATAGGGTTCGAGGAACTTGTTAGCGATACCGAGCACGAAGGAGCCGACGAGCGTGCCCCAGAGATTGCCGACGCCGCCGAACACGACGACCATGAAGCTGTCGATGATGTAGCCCTGGCCGAGATTGGGGCTGACGTTGTCGATCTGTGACAGCGCCACGCCGGCCATGCCGGCGATGCCGGAACCCAGCCCGAAGGTGAGCGCGTCGACACGGCTGGTGCGGATGCCCATCGAGGCGGCCATCGGACGGTTTTGCGTTACAGCGCGCATCTCGAGGCCAAAGCGCGTGTAGCGAAGCAACGCCAGCAACGCGATAAACACGGCAAGCGCAAAGCAGATAATCCAAAGGCGATTATAGGTGATAGTGATGCCGCCGAGATCGAACGCGCCGCTCATCCACGACGGATTGCCGACGTCGCGGTTATTCGGACCGAATGTGGAGCGCACCGCCTGCTGCAGGATTAACGATAACCCCCAGGTCGCGAGCAACGTCTCGAGCGGCCTTCCGTAAAGGAAGCGGATGATGGTGCGCTCGATCACGATGCCGATGCAACCGGCGACCAGGAAGGAGAGCGGAATGGCAATGGCCAGCGAATAATCGAATAGCGCCGGATTGTTGTTGCGGATCGCCTCCTGCACGACGAAGGTGACATAGGCGCCGATCATGACCATCTCGCCATGCGCCATATTGATCACGCCCATCACGCCGAAGGTGATGGCGAGCCCGATAGCGGCAAGCAGCAATACCGAGCCGAGAGAAATTCCGTACCAGGCGTTCTGCACGGCCTCCCACAGAACAAGACGGTTCTTGATGGCGCCGATCGCAGCGGCGGCGCTTTTCATGACTGGCGCTGAGGTGTCGGCCGGCAGGTTTGAGAGCAGACCAAGAGAATCCTGGTCGGCGCGCTGGCGGATAACGTCTATGGCGGCGAGCTTGTCTTCATCGCTGGCCTTTCCGCTGGACAGGATGATCGCGGCGCGCGCCGCCATCATCACCCGCTTGACCTGCGGATCCTGTTCCTTGGCGATGGCGGCTTCGAGCGTCGGCAGGGCGCTGGCCTGACGCGACTTGAACACGGCCTGCGCGGCGTCGTAGCGCACGCCGGGGTCCTTGGCGAGCAGCGTCAGCCCGCCGACCGCGGCGTCGATCGCTCCCCGCAGCCGATTGTTGAGGCGGACAACGTCGGCATCGCCTGGCGCTGCGCCGTCGATCGGCTGCCCGGTGGCGGCGTCGGTCAGCTTGCCGGAATCGTTTTTGATGTAGACCGCCTTGCGTTGGGCGCTGAACAACAATTGCCCATCCTGCAAAGCGCGAATGATGGTTTCGGCTCGCGGATCGCCGCTGGCGGCAACCTCGTTGATGCCGGCAATGGTCTCGCTGAAATCGTTGGCGGTGAAATGGGCAAGTGCGTCTTCGAGGCTTGCAGCGCGCGCGACCGTGCAGCCCAGCGCGAAGCTGAAGGCCAATAACAAAGAGACGAGACAAGCTCGGCTGAAACGCATCGCAAGGTTCCCGGCCTTGGTGCGGGAAGGCGATACGCCGCCTTCCCGCGAGGTCATTGTCACAGAGTCGGCGTCGTTACTAGGCGCCGCCGCACTTCTTCGTAACGGAGTTGTAGTTGCCGCACTTGAGCTTCACCCAATCGGCCACGAGATCTCTCGATCCGGGCAGGTAAGGTGACCAGGCGGCGCCGGGAATGAGTTCCTTGGTCTTCCACACCACGTCGAACTGGCCGTCGCCCCTGATCTCGCCGATGTACACCGGCTTGGTGATGTGATGGTTCGGCAGCAGCGTTGAGATGCCGCCCGTCAGGTTCGGCGCTTGCGTGCCGGGCAACGCCTCGATCACCTTATCGGGATCGGTGCTGCCGACCTTCTCAACCGCCTTCACCCACATGGCGAAGCCGATGTAGTGAGCTTCCATCGGATCATTGGTGGTCCGCTTCGGGTTCTTGATGAACTCGTGCCATGCCTTGATGAAGGCCTCGTTCTTCGGGTCCTTGATCGACTCGAAGTAGTTCCAGGCCGCGAGGTGACCGACCAGCGGTTTGGTATCGAGACCGGCGAGTTCCTCTTCGCCGACCGAGAACGCGACGACAGGGATATCGGTCGCCTTGAGGCCCTGGTTTCCAAGTTCCTTATAGAAGGGCACGTTGGCGTCGCCGTTAATGGTGGACACCACCGCCGTCTTCTTGCCCCCCGAGCCGAACGCCTTGATCTTGGAGACTTCGGTCTGCCAGTCGGAGAATCCGAACGGCGTGTAGTTGATCATAATGTCCTCGGGGGCCACCTTAAGCACGTCCTTGAGGTAAGCTTCGAGGATCTTGTTGGTGGTGCGCGGATAGACGTAGTCGGTGCCTTCCAGCACCCAGCGCTTCACATTGCCGCCCTCCGGGCCCGCGAGATATTCAACTGCCGGGATCGCCTGCTGGTTCGGCGCGGCGCCGGTGTAGATCACGTTGCGCTCGCTCTCCTCGCCCTCATACTGCACCGGATAGAACAGAAGGCTGTTGAGCTCTTTGAACACCGGCAGCACCGACTTGCGCGACACCGACGTCCAGCAGCCGAACACGACAGCGACTTTGTCCTTGCTGATCAGCTCGCGGGCTTTTTCCGCGAATAGCGGCCAGTTCGAGGCCGGATCGACGACGACGGCTTCGAGCTTCTTACCGAGCACGCCGCCCTTCTTGTTCTGCTCGTCGATGAGCATGAGCACCACATCCTTCAGCGTCGTTTCGCTGATGGCCATGGTGCCGGATAACGAGTGGAGAATACCGACCTTGATCGTATCCTGGGCCTGAGCGGGCAATGCCGCCGTAAGGCCAAGGCCAAGGCCAAGGGCAAGACCAGCCGCGGCGGCAAGCCAGCGGCTGCCCCGTGGTCGCTGAGCGACCACGCCAATGGATTTGAGCATCGCGATTTCCTCTGTTTGACACGCGCAATCGGCAGGGCGCCGTCACGCGATGGGGCAAATCGCAAGGAGTGTGCCAATCAATCAGCGACGCTAATCCATTGGTTTCAGGGGAAGATTGAGGTGGGCAGACAAAAGTGCGATGCGCCTTGCGCCCAATTTGAATCCGATTCCCCACCTAAAATCGCCTATTATTTAGGCTGGATCGTTGGAAATCGCAAAAAAATCGTGTTCAAATATTGGGCAGGCTAGGGCGGCGTACAGCCCGTTGGACATCGGCTCCAACGTTGCGCTTCGACGCCAATCCTGAAAAACAGAGGCCATGGCCGGTTTCGTCAGCCGACGGCAATTCACGATCGAATGGGGGCACTGCGACCCCGCGGGCATCGTGTTCAACAGCCGCTTCTTTGAATTCTTCGACTGGGGCACCTGGATGCTGTTCGAGACGGCGCTTGGCGTGAGGCCGGCCGACCTGGCCGGCGTTTTCGGCATCATCGGTATTCCGCTGGTCGACGCCAGCGCGCGCTTCCATGCGCCGGCTCAGTTCGGAGATGTCGTCGAACTTTCTTCGCTGGTGAGAGTGTTCCGCCGCTCCAGCTTCGACATCGAGCACCGGCTGATTGTGCGCGGCGCGCTCGCGGTCGAGGGCAACGAGACTCGCGTGTGGGCGACGCGTAACGCCACCGACCCGTCGCAGATCAAGGCGCAGCCTGTTCCCGAGGACGTCATCGCGCGCTTCCAGGCGCAGTGAACGCGCTCGACAAATGCCGGATCGCGTCACACGCATCCGATTTGAACGCGACGGCGGATGCTGATATTAAAGCCGGCATAAACAGAAAAGCCACCAAAAGGCCCGCATGGTGCGCATTCTTCAGCTCACGCTCAACGGCCGCGCACGCAGCGATGCGATATGTGAAAACGTGTTGCTGCTGGACTATTTGCGGGAAATCGTCGGTCTCACCGGAACGAAAACGGGCTGCGACGGCGGCGAGTGCGGTGCCTGCACCGTGCTCATCAACGACCAGCCGCGCCTTTCATGTCTCTCGCTCGCGGCGCTCGCCGACGGCACGCGCGTTGACACGGTTGAATCGCTGGTCAGCGACGGCCGCATGTCCGCGGTGCAGCGCGGCTTCCATGAGAAGCTCGGTTCCCAATGCGGCTATTGCACGCCGGGATTCATCATGGCGTCCGCCGGCCTGCTACGGCGCAATCCGCGACCCAGCGAAGACGAGATCCGCGAGGCGCTGGGCAGCAACATCTGCCGCTGCACCGGCTATGTGAAGATCATCGAAGCGGTGATGCATGCGGCCGAACTTCACGCCACCGGCGTCTTGCCGTGAGCGGAGCGGTATCTGACGTGGCGGAGCGGGCATCTGACGTGAGCGGAGCGGACATCTGAAATGAACGAAATCGTCCCGACGCATACGATCGGCGGCTACGTGCCGCTGGTGGACGGGCCGGAGAAGGTGTCGGGGCGGGCCAAATACACAGCCGATTTCATCACGCCGGGAATGCTGGCCGGTCGCATCTTCCGCAGCCCTTATTCGCACGCCGAAATCTTGGACGTGGATGTTTCCGAAGCGCTGAAGTTGCCCGGCGTCAAGGCGATCGTCACCGGCGCCGATTGCGACAAGGGCTTCGGCGTGCTTCCGATTGCCCGCACCGAGCATCCGCTGGCGCGCGAGCGGGTGCGCTATTGCGGAGAGCCGGTGGCCGCCATTGCCGCCGTCGATGACGCGACGGCAAAGGAAGCGGTCAAGCTTATCAAACTCAAAGTACGCGAACTTCCCGCCTATCATACCGCGGGCGCTGCGATGGCGCCTGGCGCCGTCGAGCTGCACGAACACCGGCCGAAGAACATCGAGCGCGATGTTTATTTCGAGCTCGGCGACGTCGTGGCCGCTTTCGCCGCCGCCGATCTGGTGCGCGCAGGCACCTACAATTGCGCCGAGGTCTGCCAGAACCAGATGGAGATGCACGCGGCGGTGGCCGACTACGATGGCGAGCGCGACCGCATCACGGTGCATGCCTCGACGCAGGTGCCCTATTACGTTCACCTCATGCTGTCGCAGATCCTCGGCATGGACATGTCGCGCATCCGCGTGATCAAGCCCCATGTCGGCGGCGGCTTCGGCTGCCGCACCGAGACGCTCAACGTCGAGCTGATCGCCGCGCTCCTGGCGCGCAAGGCCGGCGGCTGCGTGCGCATGGTGGTCAATCGCGAAGAGACGTTCATTACCCATCGCGGCCGGCCGGAAACCGACATTCGTCTCAAGCTCGGCATGGGCAAGGACGGGCGCATCACCGCGGTCGAATGCGAATGCATCCAGCGCGGCGGCGCCCATTCGGGTTATGGCGTGGTCACCATCCTCTATGCCGGCTCGATGCTCTACGCGATCTACGATCTGCACAACGTCAAATATTTCGGTAAGCGCGTGCTCACCAACACGCCGCCATGCGGCGCTTTTCGCGGCCACGGCACCGTCGATATCCGCTTTGCTTTCGAAAGCCTGCTTGACGAAATGGCGGGCGCGCTCGGCCTCGATCCGTTTGCCGTGCGGCGCGTCAACCTGTTGCCGACCGCCCCGACCTTCACCGACAACGACCTGATGGTGAACAGCTACGGCCTGCCCGAATGCCTGGATTGGGTCGAGCGCGAGAGCGGCTGGAAGACGCGCAAGGGCAAGTTCCCGCGCGGCAAAAGCCATATCAGTAAAGGCCTTGGCATGGCCTGCTCGCATTACATCAGCGGCGCGGCGAAGCCGGTGAACTGGACCGGCGAACCGCATGCGACGATCAAGCTCAAGCTCGATTTCGACGGCTCGATCGTGCTGCTCACCGGCGCGGCGGAGATCGGGCAGGGCTCCTCGACCGTCCTCGTGCAGAGCGTCGCCGAGGTGCTTGGGCTTGATCTTTCCCGCATCCGCATCGTCACCGGCGACAGCGACGTGGTGCCGAAGGATAACGGCTCCTATTCCTCGCGCGTCACCTTCATGGTCGGCAATGCCGCGATCGACGCGGCGAACAATCTCAAGGCCGTGCTGATCGCCGCGGCGGCGCGCAAGCTTGACGCCAAACCGGGCGAGATCGAGTGCCTGGGCGAGCTCTACCGCGCCGGTGCCCAGGACAAGGGACTGACCTTCAACGAGGTGGTCACCGAGGCGCTCAAAGATACCGGCACCATCACCGTGACCGGCAACTACTCGACCATCCCCGAATCTCACGGCGGCAAGAAATATCGCGGCGCCGCGATCGGCGGCACCATGGGCTACAGCTATTCGGCGCAGGTGGTCGAAGTCAGCGTCGACGAGGAGACTGGCGTGGTCACCGTCGACAAGGTCTGGGTGGCGCACGATTGCGGCAAAGCGCTCAATCGGCTTTCCGTCGAGGGCCAGGTGCAGGGCTCGGTGTGGATGGGCATGGGCCAGGCGATGAGCGAGGAAGCTGCCTATCACGGCGGCCTCATGCTCACGGCCAATATGCTCGATTACCGCGTGCCCACGATTGCGGACTCTCCGCCGATCGAAGTCGGCATTGTCGAAAGCAACGACCCGCATGGGCCGTTTGGCGCCAAGGAGGCGGGCGAAGGCTCGCTGGCGGCGTTCCTGCCGGCGCTGACCAACGCCATTGCCGACGCCACGGGTCTGCGCGTCAACGATCTGCCGGTGACGCCGGATCGCGTTTTCGCCGCGATCGAGAAGCGGGCACGGGGACCAAAGAACAACGGCGGCGCGTAATGGATGCGTTGCCGTCCTTCGATCTCGTCCGCCCGCGGACGCTCGTGGAGCTGATCGCGGCGCGCGCCGCCCACCCGGACAGCCGCCTCCTTGGCGGCGGCACCGACCTCATGGTCAACATCCGGCGCGGCATCGTTGCCCCGCCGGTGCTCATCGACATCAATGGCGTGCGCGAATTACGCGACATCAAGGCGGATGCGCGCGTTCTCGAAGTCGGCGCGGCGGCGACGCTCTCCGAGCTTGCCGCGCATCCGGGCGTGGTGCGGCACTATCCAGTGGTGGCGCAGGCGGCCGGCCATATCGCCGGCCCTACCCAGCGCAACATGGGAACGGTCGGTGGCAATATCGCGCTCGACACCCGCTGCATTTTCTACAATCAGAGCGAATGGTGGCGCGATGCCAATCATCACTGCCTGAAAACCACCGGCGAGATTTGCCACGTGGCGCCGAAAAGCCGCGGCGTGTGCTTCGCCACGTTCAGCGGCGACTTGGCGCCGGCGCTGCTCACGCTTGACGCCGAGATCGACGTCGCCGGACCCTCGGGGCGGCGGACGATTCCGCTCGCCGATCTCTATATCGGGTATGCGCGCCAGGATGAGCCGGTAACGGAAACGCGCGGCGACGGCAAATTCTTCCTGTCGCTGCGGCGGGGCGAGGTGGTCACGGCGGTGCGCGCGCGCAACACGCCCGGCTTGCGCTCGGCTTACGACAAAATCCGCATCCGCCGGTCGATCGAATATCCGGTCACCGGCGTTGCCGTGGCGTTGCGGCGCGAGGCCGACAAGCTCGCCGATCTGCGCGTCGCCTTCACCGGGACCAATCCGCGGCCGGTGCGTCTTGCCGGAACCGATAAACTGTGCGGCGGCGGGCTCGATGCGCGCGTGTTCTCGGGTCTCGACGCGTTGGTGCGCGACCAGATCATGGCCATGAAAACGACATTCACACCCGGCCATTATCGCCGCCGCGTCGCCGGCGTGCTGGCGCGCCGACTGGTGCAGCGGCTGTTCGAATCGTGATGCCTTACGACTCCAATTCCCGCAATTTGAATCGCTGAATCTTTCCCGTCGCGGTGCGCGGCAGATCGGGCCGGATGTCGATCCAGCGCGGATATTTCCACGGGCCGGCGCATGTCTTCACGTGCACCCGCAATGTTTCGATCAAGCGGTCGTCGAGCGCATAACCGTCGCGCAGCACGATGAAAGCCTTGGGTTTGATCAGGCCGTCGGCGTCCTCCTTGCCGATGACGGCGGCTTCGAGCACGGCCTCATGCGAGGCCAGCGCCGCTTCGACCTCGAACGGCGACACCCACATGCCGCTGACCTTGAACATGTCGTCGGTGCGCCCGCAATAATGGTAATAGCCGTCCGCATCGCGGAAAAACTTGTCGCCGGTATAGGTCCATTCGCCGACAAAGGTGTGGCGGCTCTTCACCCGCTGGTTCCAATAGCCTTCGCCGGCGGTCGGCCCGCGCACGATGAGTTCGCCGATCTCGCCGTCGGCGGCTTCGCGCGCCTGCTCGTCGACGATCTTGAGCTCGTAGCCGGGCACCGCGTTGCCGGTGGTGCCGAAGCGCACCGCGCCGGGCTGATTGCTGAGGAAGGTCTGGAACATCTCGGTAGAGCCGATGCCGTCAAGCACATCGAGACCCGCGTTGGCGCGCCAGCGCTCGCCCAGATGCGCCGGCAGGGCTTCGCCGGCGGAGACGGCAAGCCGAAGGCGGTCGGAGCCGGCGCCGCGGCTCATATCTTTATGCGCCAGGAGCGACGCATAAAGAGTGGGAACACCGAAAAAGATCGTCGGCCGATGCCGGCGCATGATCTCGAACACCGTCTCCGGCGTCGGCCGCCGCGAAAGCAGCACGGTGGTCGCTCCAACCGACATCGGGAACGCCATGGCGTTGCCCATGCCGTAGGAGAAGAACAGCTTTGCCGCCGAGAACACTACGTCATCCTCGCGAATGCCGATCACGCGTTGACCCATCAGCCGCGCCGCCGCCATCAGCGTCGTGTGGACGTGCTTGACGCCCTTGGGCTCGCCGGTCGAGCCGGACGTGTACATCCAGAATGCGACCTCGTCGGAGAGCGTCGGCGCCTTGAACACGGCCGGCGATCCGCGCGCCACGAGATCGCCGAAATCGCGCACGTCGCGGCCGGCGAATGCGGCCTGCTCGTCGGCACTGGTGTTGACCAGGATAATGGTGCGCAACCGCGGCAAGCGATCGAGAATCGGCAGCAGCGTCCGGGCGAGCGGCGCCGCCACGACGATGGCCGAGGCGCGGCTGTCGCTGAGGATAAAGGCGTATTGATCGGCCGTGAGCAGCGTGTTGAGCGGCAACAACACGATGCCGGCACGCACACCGCCCCAGAACGCGACTGGAAAGTCCACGGTGTCGTAGAGCAACAGGGCGAGCCGCTCTTCCGGGCGCAGCCCGAGATCGCTCAGCGCCGCCGCAAACCGGCAGCTGCGCGCCTGCAGCTCGCCGTAAGTGAGCGAACGATCCGCATCGATGAAGGCGATTTTTTCGCCGAGGCCGCGCGCCACCGGCGTATCGACGAGATCCGTGACGGCGTTATAGGGCTTGCGCTGTAGCAAGTCGTCCAGCATGGAGCTGCTTCCCCCCTCGTCCCCCCGCTCTTTTCCTTTGCCGCGCGGCCGGAGCGGGCCCCGTTGTTCGGCGCATGATAGGCGTTCGCCGCGCGCTGACAAATCGGTGCGTTGACGAAAGCGCGGAGGTACCGCCGGTTTTGTCCCAGCGGTTGCCCGCATTATCCCAGTGCGAAAAGCGCCGCCGGCAATGAGGGATTGCGGAACGGTCTTATGAGCGGCGCGTCGGGAACAGGGCGGCTGGAAAGTCCGCGGCGTTCCGGTGGCCGCGTTCTCGTGGCCGATAATTCGGATGCGGTGCAGGGTCCGGCTCAACCGCCTTGCGATAGAGATGCCAGGTCGCATGGCCGAGCACCGGCATCACCACCGTCAAGCCTAAGAAAAACGGCAGCGAGCCAACCACCAGCAGCGCGGCGACGATAAAACCCCATAACGCCATGGTCAGTGGATTCGCGGCCACCACGCGGATCGAGGTGAACAGCGCGACCGCCACGCCGACGTCGCGGTCGAGGAGTAGCGGAAAGGAAACGGCGCCGATGGTCAGCGCCAACACGGCGAACAGGAAGCCGACGCCGGTGCCGACGACGATAAGAGTCCATCCCGCCGAGGTGGTGAATACGTCGTCTACGAATTGGTGGATCGAGACCGGCGCCGCATAACCGAAATTGGCGACATAGATGGCTTCGGCCACCGCGAGCCAAATCAAAAAGATCGCCATGAGCAGCAGTCCCAGCGCCAGGATCGCGCCGCGCGAAGGCGAGTACAGCACGTCGAAGACATGGCTGGAGGACGTATCGAGCCCGGCTTCCCGGCGCCGGCTCAGTTCGTAGAGACCGATCGCGGCGAATGGCCCGATGAGCGCGAAGCCGGCCGCAAGCGGGAATGCAAGCGGCAGCATCGAGGAGCCCGACGCGAGGGATATCAAGCACAGGCCGAGCAACGGATAAATCACGCAGAGGAACACAGCGTGGCTCGGCATTGCGGAAAAATCATCGAGACCGCGAGCGAGCGCCTGATAGAGATCCGCTGGTGCAATGTGACGAATCGCGAGATTTGCGGGCCGTGCGCTTGCGCCAACGAGAAGATGTGAAGCAGCCATGGGCGCCTCCCTGAGCTTTTATGTTCGGCTCGGCCGCGTCCGCGATCATCGGCCGCAAAAACTTGCCACAAACATCATCGCGCCATCGCCGCTTTGACGCCACACACAAACCTCGCGATCGCGCGGCTCATCTCTTCACAAAGCAGTGTCTATAATTCGAACCTTTGCAATTGTGCGCCGCAACACAAATGAAAAAGGAAAGGCCCGCCGGGCCTTTCCTTACGCGCACACCTTAGCGGTGATGGCCGTGGAAGTGCCGTCCCCGCCATCCCGGAGGCCATACCCCCAACCCGGGGCATAGTTGTAGTAGCCGTCGTACGGGTAATACGGTCTGCCGCAATAGTACGGACCCGGTGCGCCGACGCCGACACCGATGCCGCCGGGCCCGGCATAGACGCCGATCTGAGCCATGGCCGGCACCGCGGTGGCGGTGAAAAGCGCGCCGGCGGCGACAAGACCAAGTGCATGTTTTTTCATCATCTTCCTCCTTAAGCGAACTCTCAGTTCGTCCACTCAGACGGAAACGCAAAAGCCAAGAGCGTGTTCCTCACTTTCATCATCGCGAAAAGCCGGGTTTCGTTTGTGAAATTGATGGAACAATTCTCCGGAGTGCCGGCACATCGGAAATGAAACCCAGAGTCGATAAAGGCGTCGGACCGTCCCGGCGCCCTTGTTGGTTGATGCAGCGAGCTGCGTTATCTCATGCAGCTCTAAAAGATTTACAGCTTTAGAAGATTCTCGAGAACGCCCAGTAAAGCGTGCCGGAGATCACCATGGCCGCCGGCAGCGTCAGCACCCAGGCCAGTGCGATATTGCGCACGGTCGAGAGCTGTAGGCCGGAACCGTTCGCCGCCATGGTGCCGGCGATGCCCGACGACAGCACGTGCGTGGTCGAGACCGGCAGTCCATAAATGTCCGCGGCGGCGATTGTCGCGGCGGCGGTGATCTCGGCGCAGGCGCCTTGCGCATAGGTCAAATGCGTCTTGCCGATCTTCTCGCCGACCGTGACGACGATGCGCTTCCAGCCGATCATCGTTCCCAGCCCAAGCGCAATCGCCACCGCGATCTTGACCCAGGTCGGGATGAATTTGGTCGCCTCGTCGAGCGATAGCTTGTAGGCGTTCAGCGTTCTGATCTGGTCCGGGGCGAGGTCGCTCTCTTTGTCTTTCATGAGGAAGCGTATCGCTTCCGAGGCGAGATACATGTCGTTGCGGGTGTTGCCGACCGTATCCATCGGTATTCTGGCGAGCGAGCCGTATTTGGTGACTTGGTCGGCGATATCGCGGACCAGTGCCGCCAATGAGGGAAAGGTTCCCTCAGTGAGGCCGTGACTGGAGACGTAAGCAGTCACCGCCGGCCGCGGGTTGCCGAGCACGCTGTAACCCGATGCTTTCTGCTCGATCACGGTGCTGGCCGCCTGCGACCGCGACGCGAAAGTTTGCAGTTGGTTGGCGGGCATGGAGCGATTGAGCGCATACGCGGTCGGCACCGTGCCGATCAGAATAAGCATGATCAGGCCCATGCCCTTCTGCCCGTCGTTGGAGCCGTGGAAGAAGCTCACCAGCGTGCAGGTCAGGATAAGGATGCCGCGGATCCACCAGGGCGGCGGCTGCTCGCCTTTCGGCTCGGCATAGAGCGCCGGAATGCGGATGACGGACCTGAGCAGCAACAACAAAGCCGCGGCAAGCGCGAAACCGAACAGGGGCGAGAGCAGCAACGCCTCGCCCACTTCCTTGGCTTTCGACCAATCGACGCCCGCCGTACCGCTGCGGCCGTGCAGCAGCGCGTTAGTGATGCCGACGCCGATGACCGAGCCGATCAGAGTGTGCGAGCTCGAAGCCGGCAGTCCGAAGGCCCAGGTTCCGAGATTCCAGATGATGGCCGCGATCAAGAGGGCGAAGACCATCGCGAACCCGGCGTGGCTGCCGACTTGCAGGATCAGTTCGACGGGAAGCAGCGAGATGATGCCGAAGGCGACGGCGCCGGAGGAGGCCAAAACCCCGGCCAGGTTGAACATGCCCGACCAGACCACGGCGAAGTTCGCCGGCAGCGCCCGCGTATAGATGACGGTCGCTACGGCGTTCGCGGTGTCGTGAAAGCCGTTGACGAACTCGAAGCCGAGCGCGATCAAGAGCGCGACGAAGAGGAGCAGGAACGGCGCGTAACTGGTGACTTTGTCGCCGGTAGCGTTGATGTCGGAGTAGATGCTGTAGGCGACGAACAACAGGACGGCCGCGATAATGCCGCCGAAGATGATGCCGGTCAGCGGGTTAATGGCGCCGCTGAGATCCGGACCCCTGCGGGCTGCGGGTTCGATAGAGCCGGGTAAAACGGCAACGTCGCTCATGAGGCCCTCATTCGCTCAAAGGGCCTCAACTCTGCGCGGGCTGTGTGACAGGTGGATGAAACGGAAGGCTCAGTCCCGCCGGTCAGGCGGTTGCCCCACAAAAGTAATCGATCACCGACCGCAGCGGCTTGGGCCGGTAGTTCTCGTCGAGCGGCAAGGGCCGATTGATAAGGCCATCCTTGCGCTTATGCCACATCGGCACCCACGTATAGCGATCGGTGATGCCCCAAGTGACGACTGCCGCAGGGTGCGCGGCCGCGAAAACGGATTCGAGGAAATCGTAGGCGCGTGCCGCGACGATGGCGTCGCGCACCGGCGGTGATCCCGGCAGATCATCGTCGAGGACGTCGAGCTCGGTGATATGCACCGATAATCCCAGCGAGCGGATTTCGGAGGCGAATTGATACACGCCGTCGCGATCGATTTGATACTTTCCCCGGAGGTGGCCCTGCAATCCGATGCCATGCAACGGCACGCCACGCGCGAGCAGATCGCGAACGAGTGCCTGCAGGGCCTGCCGCCGCGCCGCAAACGAGGCGCCAACGCACTCGATATCGTTCTCATTCAACAGAAGCTCGGCTGAGGGATCGATCTGGTGGGCCAAACGAAAGGCCATGTCGATATATTTCGGCCCGAGATATTGCAGCCAAATTGAGGGGCGCAGCCCGCCAACTTTACCCCTATCATCGTCGATCGGCTCGTTGACCGCGTGCCAGATCTTGATCCTGCCCCGGTACCTCGAAACGACCCGCTCGATGTGGGTCGTGAGCTCGCGCTCGGCTTCGGCGGCGCTGCTGATGTCCCTGGTCCAGTCCGGCATTGCGTCGTGCCAAACCAATGTATTGCCGCGCATGGCCATCGCGTTGGCGTCGGCAAACGCCAGCACCTCGTCGACGAAGTCGAAATTGAACTGATTGCGGGTCGGCCGCAGATCGAGCCAGATAAAGCCGCCTTCCGGGGTCAGCTGCTGACAATAGGTCTTGAGTGCGCCTCTGTAGGTGGCGTCCTGCTCCAAAGGCTGGTGGCGGACGCAGACGCCGTAGGGAATGCGCCGGTTCAGGCGCCGCGCGACAGTTAAGTCCGCGGGCGCCGCCTCGGCAAAATTCGGGCCCGAAGCGCTTGCCGCCAGCGCGGCAATCAGACTTGCGCCACCCGTGAACGTTTGTCGGCGTGAGAGCATGTGATGCGTCTAGGCGCTCAATTCTCGCGTGGCGGTGAGGTCGACGATCTCGACGACATCGTCCTCCACGATCGGCACGCCGAGCGGCCTGACGAATGTGCCGGTATTCTCGCCTTCCGGCCGATACTCAAATCTCAGCTCCTCGAGCATTTTCACGACGGCGCCATTGCGCGGGGTTTTCCGGTAGCTCACTTCCATGGCGGCGGCCGGGCGGTCCGAACTCAGCTGTCCCGACAGCCAGGCAAAGAATGACTGCTCGACCCGCTTGCGCTGGACACGGCAGCTCATCATGAACGACTGCACACGCGCCGATTGGCGATCGACAACGCACATGCCGATCACACCATAGTCGCCAAAACGATCTTCGCAGCGGAGGATAAACGCCTGATGTTTTGAAGACGGTTGCATGAGCGCCTTGATGTCGTCGCGGGAGTATTTGGTCCCGGAAACGTTGAGCTGATTGGTGCGCTGCGAAAGCTCGTATGCCCGTGCCTCACGGCTGGCGGAAAGGTCGGAAATTTCCAGGCGGATGCGGCATTGACGCAAGAACGTCACGTAGTCGGTGTCCGAACCGGCAAACGTCGCATGCCGAAGCTCCTCGGTCTGATACATGGCGCGCCGTTTGGCGCTCTCAGGCGTAGCCGGCACGTCGAACAGCGGGCTGGTCAACAGGTTCGGGATGTCGGTCGCCGGCAGTACGGTCACCTCCGGCAGCGTCTCGCCGACCTCACCGCGCTCAAACGGCTGATCGTCGATGAAGACGAACGTATCCAACCCGATGTCGAGCAATTCAGCGATTCGCTTGATGGAGACGCTCTTTGGACCCCACCCGATCTGGGGAAACAAAAAATAATCGCGAATTTTTAGAGCCGCAAGCGCAACGAGCGTGGCATCGGGATCGTTTTTGGTTGCAATCGACTGAAGGATTCCCCGCCGGTCCAACTCTACAATCGTAGCCAAGGCGACCGGGTCGATCGCGAGCGACTCATGACCGTCTTCGGCAAGCGTGCCGCGCCATATCGTATCGTCGAGGTCCCATACAACGCATTTGGCGGTGCGTGTCCTGTGCGCGGATTTCGCATCCTCACCAAGCGGCGCCTTGTCACTCTTTTCTGCGGTCGAGACCGATCGCTTGCCCTCAGGCGTGAAGCGGACAAAATCGATCAATCCAAAAGTGACCTCTCGCCCGATCGCGTCACCGACCGGCTCGATTTGAATGCGGAACGGATTGCCCAGATCGACCCGCGCGACAATCTCTGCGTATGGCAATTGCAAACGGTTGTAGCCGACCTGCAGATTGAAGCCGGACTGCAAAAGTCCATGTTCGCTGTCGTCGACGAACGTGATTGTAAGAGGAAGCGGCGGACCCGATTCAAGCCACGCCTCGACGACAAATCCATCGATCCGCCCCGGCTGCGAATCGATGGACGGGGTGGCTTTCCACCTGTTCCAATATCTGGCGGATCGGGCATATATCTTACGCGAAGGTGCAAACTTATTGATCAGCGAGGATGCAAAACGGTCCAACCATTCGCGAAACCTGGCGGTTCGAACCGGAAAGAGCTTGACTGAACCTGCCCCTTCCAGCTTGGGCCATTTCCGGAATTTGATCCTGCCGAGCGCGACATCGCCGATGGCCGCCTGTTCGATGCCGTTGGCGAAGCGGCGGCAATGCCCATCCCGGCGCGGCGTATAGAATGCGCACGAGGTATAACAAGTCGGATAACTGCATTCCGAGCAGTGCTCTCCCCACACGGTCAGGCTGCGCGCCGCGATCCGGCTCGACAATTCATTGAACTTCACCAATGCATCGGCGGGCAGGATCATGCCGGCGCGAGTCGTGCTGTCGATAGTTTCGTACATTGTCTGGTTCGCCGCTCGCTCGGTGGCGCCTTTTATATAAGGGCACGCCGCGTCAGGAGTCCTAATAGCGGTCGTTAACGCTACCGGCGCAGACGGCGGCGGCTTTTAACCGCAATGGCCAAATCATGTCTGTTAACGATCAAAGATCGCTTAATGAAACTGCCATATAAGTGGCGCTGATCTCGTCAGTTATCGATCGCACTGCTTGGCAAGGAATTGCGATTTGGCCACATCCGACGACGTCATAGCGGGCTTTGCGCTTGCGCGGCCTGAGCGCCACGGACCGCTCGGCCTTGCGCGCGCGAGCGGCAAGCTGTCGCGGCTTCTGGCGCGACACGTCGTCAGCAAGGCCCTGACGATGCGCAATACCAAGCCTGTGATCACGTTCACGTTCGACGATGCGCCGGCATCCGCCTGCGAAACCGGCGCACGATTGCTCGAACGCTATCAGGCGCGCGGAACCTACTACATTTCCGGCGGCGGATGCGGCCTCACCAGCCCAGGCGGCCGGCTGGCGACCGCGGCGCAGCTGAAAACTCTTTGCACGGCAGGCCACGAAATCGGCTGCCACACGTTCTCCCATGCCGCTATTGCCGATATCGGCCATGATGCGCTCGTTGCCGAGCTCGAGCGCAATCGGGCATTTCTGCAAAGCCTGGATCGTGGCATCGTGGTTCGCAACTTCGCATATCCGTATGGCGATTTATCGTTCCGCGCCAAGCATTACCTTGAAGCGCGCTTCGATAGCTGCCGCACTCTCATCCCCGGCGTGAATTTCGGCACAGCTGACCTTGGCGCGTTGAAGAGCTGCGAGCTGCAGGATGCATCGATCGATCGTCGAGGCATTGCGGAAGTTATCGGCGAAATGGTGCGGCGAACCGGATGGCTGGTCTTTACGTGCCACGATGTCCGGGAGAAGCCGAGCCGGTTCGGGGTATCGCCCGAGCTGCTTGAATTCGCCGTGCAGGCCGCGCGCGTCCGCGGCTGCGACATCCTTACCGCAGCGGACGCGCTGCGGAGCGTCGGCGTTGCAGAAGCATAGCCGGCAACAACACCGGATCCCTTAACGCAACGGATTTGATCGGCGAAAAAGATTTATGCGGGCCGATTAAGCGGCCCTTAACCAACGTTCAAGGCGCTTTGAAAAAGCCACGGAAACTTAGGCTAAATCGGCTTACCTGCGGGGCAATGAAGTAGGCGCAAATCCTTGAATCGAAGAGCCATCGCATGGCCAACGTTCTTGAGCCGCATATCGATCGTCTTCCCAGGCCTGAAAGCTCAAACCGGAATTGTGGCTTAGTCTTCGCGGCAGCGTTAACCACGATCGCGTTCGTTCCGCTGCTGCATCATGGGGCGCCGCGCTGGTGGGCGTTCGGCATCGGCATAGTCTTCGCCGTTGCGGCCCTGGTCCGACCTCAAATCCTGCACTGGCCAAATCGCGGCTGGCTCGCGCTCGGCAATGTGATGCATCGCGTGATGAGTCCCCTGGTGATGGGCGCCGTCTTTTTTCTCTGCATCACGCCCATCGCTGCGATCATGCGCTGGCGCGGTCGCGATTTGTTATCGCTGAAGCGCCGCCCCGATCTCACGAGCTACTGGATCGAACGCGACGCATCGTCGCCCGATGCGCAATCGATGAAGAACCAGTACTGAAACCGTAATCACCACCAACGCGAGTGATGTCATGGCTATCCTCGGCGAGCTTTGGAACTTCCTGCGGGCCCGCAAGAAATTTTGGCTTGCGCCGATTATGATCATGCTTGTGGTGTTTGGCGGCATGATCGTGCTTGTGCAAGGCTCCGCGGTCGCTCCGTTCATCTACACGCTGTTCTGATCGATGCGGATTCTGGGAACCTCAGCATTCTATCATGACAGCGCGGCTGCGCTGCTGGTCGACGGCCGCATTGTCGCGGCTGCGCAGGAAGAGCGCTTTACGCGCAAGAAACAGGACGCGCGCTTTCCGATCTCGGCTATCGGCTATTGCCTCGAAGAAGGGGGCATCACGCTCGACGACGTCGATTATGTCGCGTTCTACGAAAAGCCGTTCATCAAATTCGAACGTTTGCTCGAGACCTATGTGGCCTTTGCGCCGCGCGGGTTTCAATCCTTCAGCACCGCGATCCCCGTGTGGATTCGCGAAAAACTGTTTCAGAAGAACATCATTCGCGACGAACTCAAGAAGTTGGCGCCTGATTTCGACTGGAAAAACAAGCTGCTGTTCACCGAACATCATGTCAGCCACGCCGCCAGCGCGTTCTATGCCTCACCGTTCGAGGAGGCAGCGATCCTCACGATGGACGGCGTCGGCGAATGGTGCACGGGCTCTACCGCAATCGGCCGCGGCAAGGACTTGAAGATCCTCAAGGAGTTGCACTTCCCGCATTCGCTTGGCCTGCTTTATTCCGCTGTGACCTATTACCTCGGCTTTAAAGTCAATTCAGGCGAGTACAAGGTGATGGGCTTGGCGCCGTATGGCCAGCCGGTCTACGCCGATCGCATTCTCGATCACCTGATGGATCTCAAGGAGGACGGATCGTTCCGGCTCGATCTTTCCTATTTCGATTACTGCACCGGTCTGACCATGACCAATCAGAAGTTTGCCGATCTGTTCGGTGAACCGGTGCGCGATCCCGAAAAGGATTTGCTCACGCCCTTCCATATGAATGTCGCGGCCTCGATCCAGAAGGTAGCGGAGATCGTGATGCTGCGGCTTTGCCGTTCGCTGGCGCGCGAGCAGAACGTCGACAATCTGTGCCTCGCCGGCGGCGTGGCACTTAATTGCGTCGCCAACGGCAAGATTTTACGCGACGGCGCTTTCAAAAATATCTGGGTGCAGCCGGCCGCCGGCGACGCCGGCGGCTCGGTCGGCGCGGCATTGGCGGTATGGCATCAGTTCCTTGGCCGGGAGCGCAAGCTCAACGGCAGCCGCGACCTGATGGAAGGAACTTTCCTCGGACCGGCCTTCGCACAGGAGGACGTGGAAATCCGGCTCAACAAGGCTGGAGCGCATTTTGAGGTGCATTCCGATCCGGAAGTGATCGAGCAGGCGGCGAACGCGCTGGTGATGGGCGACGCGGTCGGCTGGATCCAGGGCCGCATGGAATTCGGACCCCGCTCGCTGGGCGCGCGCTCGATCCTCGGCGATCCGCGCTCGCCGAATATGCAAAAAATGCTCAATCTGCAGATAAAATACCGCGAAAGCTTCCGGCCGTTCGCGCCCGCCGTGCTGCGCGAGGACGTCTCCGACTGGTTCGAGCTCGACGTCGATTCGCCTTACATGCTGCTCGTCGCCAACGTGAAACGCGAACGGCGGCGGCGCATGACCAATGAAGAAGAGGTGCTGTTCGGCATCGACAAACTCAACGTGGTGCGCTCCGACATTCCCGCCGTCACGCACATCGATTACTCCGCGCGCGTGCAAACGGTTCACGCCGACACCAATCCGCGGTTTCACGAGCTGATATCGCGATTTAAAGACAAGACCGGCTGCCCGGTACTGGTCAATACCAGCTTCAACGTGCGCGGCGAGCCGATTGTCTGCACGCCGGAGGACGCCTTCCGCTGCTTCATGGGCAACGAAATCGAACTGCTCGTCATCGGCAATTGCGTGCTGCGCAAGAGCCAGCAGAATCCGGCGCTCAAGCTCGATTACAAGAATCAATTTGAGCTCGATTAGCCGCCGGGGCGGCGGCTGTTGCAACGGACGATCGTGGCGAGGACGCCCAGGATGATCGAGGCGGGGTTATGCGCGTCTTAGGTAACTCGCTGTTGCTGGCGGCATCGCTGCTGGTGTCGCTATTCGCGCTCGAATTCGTCGCGCGCGCGATGGTCGATCCGCTCGATTATCTGCTGCCTAATCTCGTCGAAGACGATTTTCTCTTTTATCGGGTCGAAGGTCATACCGGCAGTCACGACGCTTGGGGATACCGCAACACGCAAGTCCCCGAGTCAGCCGACATAGTTTGCATCGGCGATTCGATGACCTACGGCATATCGGCGCTGGCGCGGGATTCGTGGCCGCGGGCGCTGGCGACGATGAGCGGCGAGACCGTTTACAACATGAGTGTCGGCGGATACGGACCAATTCAATATCTGTATCTGATGGAAAATAAAGCGATCAAGCTCCATCCGAAAACGGTTATCGTCGGGCTTTACCTCGGCAACGACCTCATCGACGTGTACAACGAAGTCCGCTTCAACAAGAATTGGAGCGCCTACGGAAAGCTTGACGGCTCCGACACCAAGCCCGTTCTCGCGTATCAGCCGCGGCCGGATAAATTCCTGGGCGGCGTTCGCGATTGGCTGGCCAGGCACAGCGTGTTCTACGGGCTCTTGAGCACAACGCCACTATTCGACTTTTTCCGCGAGCGCGAGCTGCGAAACGGGCCGGCGGCGGCCGACCGCAACGCAATCATGGCCTACCGCGACGTCAAGCATAATGTGGTCTTCATGGAGGGCACGTCGCTCGACCTGAACGATCCGAGAATAAGCGCCGCGATGGGGATCACCAAGAAGGTCCTCCTGGACATGCGCAGCGTCGCCGAGAAAAACTCGTTTCGCCTGATTGTCGCGCTGATACCGACCAAACAGCGTGTCTATGCCAAGCTCCTGGATCGCGCGGGCTATGGCGACAAATATCCGCGCCTCGCGGACGCGGTTCGTCAGGAAGATACGGTGCGGGATATGATCAGTGGCTTCCTGCATCAAAATAATATTGAAGCCATAAATCTGCTGCCTGCGCTCGAGGCGGACGCCGAGGAGCGCGATCCTTACCCGCATACAGACATGCATCCGACCAAGGAAGGATATCGCGTCATCGCCGATACGATAAACCACTACCTTAATGGCGCTTATTGATGATCAGTCCCCACGCCCTGATTTATCTCTTCGCCTACATGGTGCCGGCGCTCGTCGGTTTTCTCTCGCTGATTCTCTACACGCATCTGCTGTCGCCGGCCGAATACGGCGTCTACGTGATCGGTTCGAGCGTTGCCGCAATCATCTCCGCGGTATTTTTCGCCTGGGTCCGTCAATCGGTCTTGCGCTACCAAGCAAGCTACCCCAAGCTCGATTTCCGCGCTGAGGCCATCGTCGCCTATGGCGGGACCGCTGCGCTCATAACCTGCCTGACACCGGTCGCGGTTCTCGTCGCTCGTCCGGGCATGGGCCTCGGCGTCTTGGCCGGAAGCATCTTCCTGTCCCTGTCGTTCACTGCGTTCGAAATCAGTCAGGAATTCAGCCGCGCGCAGCTCAACCCGCTGCGGTTCGCGGCCGTTTCGCTCATGCGGAGCACTTTGGGATTGGCGCTGGGATACTTTGCCATCAAACTTGGGTTTGGCGGGCTCGGGCTGCTGATCGGGATCGGCGCGAGTTTTTTGATCGCCAATGTCCTGAGCTTTCCGCGCAACGCCGACAAACCGCTTCGATTGTCATCCCCCGATTATCTGACGCAATTCGTCCGCTACGGCCTGCCTTTTTCACTCGGCGCGCTGGCCTTTTCGCTGCATAGCGTGCTCGACCGGTTGGGCGTCGCCTACCTGCTCGGCGAAAGCGGGGCGGGATACTATGGCGTCACCGCAGACATGACCCGCCAGCTCATCGGGGTGCTTGCTACGAGTGTTGCGTCGGCCATGTTTCCGATGGCATTTCGCAGCCTTGCTGAAGCCGGGCCGGTGGCGGTGGGCCAACGCCTGAAAGAAGGCATCGAACTGCTGCTAGCCCTGATCGCTCCGGTTACTGTCTGGCTCGCGATTTCAGCCGACGTCGTTGCCGGAACGCTGTTGGGCGCCGAATTTCAGCTTAGCGTCGCCACGCTTCTGCCATTGCTGGCTTTCGGCCGCATGTGCGGTGCGATCAATCAGTTTTATCTGCAGGTTAGTTTTCAATTGGCGAGAAGGCCGTTGCTCCAGGTCGCTCATGATATCTTCATCCTTGGCTCGAATATCGCGCTTTTGTTCGTGCTGACCCTGACGTTCGGGTTGCCCGGAACGGCGGCGGCCGTGCTGATCGCTGAAGCGGCCGGCATCGTGATCGGGATTGGGCTGTCGCGGAGGGCGTTCAAGTTGCCGCTAAACGGCCGGGGAATGTTGCGCGTTCTTGGGGCGACATCGGTGATGGCGTTAGTCACTTACGCCGCCAAGACCGCGTCTTCGGGACATGGTCTGCTGACGTTAATGAGCGTGTTGGGCGCCGGCGGCGGTGCCTATGCCGGCGCAGCCTTCCTGTTCGATGTCGCCGGCGTTCGCACGTCGGTGGTTTCGTTTCTCTGGCCGCGTAGTGTCCCAGCGGAGTAAGCCGCGCCCGGTGTGGTTATTCCGCGGGCGCCCAATGGGCTTGTGCGGCAAGCGACGGATGATCGGGTTCCAACAGCGCCGCCCGGGTCGCCGCGGTAGCGGCACGCCACCAAGCGTCGGCGTCGATGACCGGAGCGGTGCGCGGCGCTTGCTTTGCGGCGACGAGAAGTTGATCCGCAATTGCGCGCAAATCGGCGGTAGGCGAAATGAATGACAGCACTCCGCTTTCAATCAGCGCGCTAAAACCTTCATGGTGGGAGAATTCGGTCGCCGAATGCGGGGCCGGGACCACGACCGGGCGATCGGATTGAAGACAAGCAATGACGCTCGACCGGCGCGCGGTCAGGCCTTCGGGGAATAAGAACAAGAACACTTCGATCTCTTCGAACAGCGTGTAAAGCTCCGCTTCGCCCGGAATGTAACCGGTGACGATGACGTGATCTTTGATTCCGAACTGTGACACCTTCGACCAGAACTCTTGTTCGTAGTCGTCGAGTGACTTGGTGAAGTTGCCGATGAAGACGATCAGGGCGCGGACGCCGCGATTGTTAAGATGCTGACAAATATCGAGTAGCGCCGTCGCCGCCTTGCCCCGGTAGATCGAGCCGAAGCAGCCGATGACAACATCGGAATTGCTTGCGGCCTGGCGGATCCGCCGAATGCGCTCGGTCACCAGCCGCTCGCGCGGACGCAGAACGGTGGGCGGATGTGGTACCAGCCTACACTTCGCTCCGGCTCCGCCAAGCCAGCGGTCGCTGGCAATCTGGTCGGATATGAATGGCGAGACCACAATAATCGTCCGGCTGAGCAACACGATGGGCCCAAGCGCGAGACGGCGCAGCCAATGCAGCCCTTTCCACTCGTGCATGAAGACGCTGACCGGACGGCGCATGACAGTTGCGAACAACAAGATGAAGATCGGGATCACCAGTAACTTCTTCCAGGCCACGAGCGGCAGGCTGAAAACAATGCGGTCGGCATTCGCAATCTTGCGAAAAATCGCCGGCAGCTCGCGCAAGCGGCCCGAGACGGACAGCATTTCGTATCCCTGATTGGGGGTGCGCGATTGCAGTGCGCTCACCAGCTTTTGCGTGAAGTTTTCGACGGCGCACGCTTCCTTGCTCGGCGTCAGCAGGAACAGGCACCGCTCTTGCGCCGGCCCATTGCTTGGCCGCGACTGATCGTAACTTGGCTGTTGCAGCCCGCGAAAGAACAGATAGACCAACCGTGGTCTAAGAACGCTGTCGGGATACCAGAGCGCGCCAATCGTCAAATACGCCAGAAATCCGAGCATCCGGCCCTGAACGTATTCGTTACGCGCTCCGACCCAGAATACGTCGATCTCCGCCAGTCGCCGCCGGCGCAGCAACTCGCTGGGCGAAAACCGCCGGCGGATCTCGGGGTTGTCGTAGATGACGTCGACCGCCTGATGATTCGGACGCAACGGCGACTTTCGCAAACGATAGTTCGCGCTACTGAAGCGCTGCCGGTACAGCAGGAGAATATCGTTTGGCATGGCCGCGAAATCGCCGAGCAAGGCGAGACGACACCAGAACTCCCAGTCTTCCCCTAGTTTAAGGGTCGGGTCGAAGCCGCCGACGGCGCGGGCGGCATCGGTTTTGACGCAGATGGCGCCGCAAATGAAATTCTTTGCGATCAAATGGCGCAGCGTGTCGTCGGCGGGGAGCAGTTTCCATCGAATATAAGACCCCATCGACAAATCCGAACCATCTTCGGCGATCTTGATATGATGCCCAAAGCACGCGACATGTTCGGGATTGTCTTCGAGCGTGTTGACCATCTTGTATAGTGCGTCTGGTGTCAGAAGGTCGTCCGCATCAAGAAAGAAAATGTAAGGCGCTCGCGCCAGCGCCAGCCCTGCGTTTCTGGCGACACTGACGCCGCTGTTGTCCTGGCGGAGCACCGTCAAGCGGCGATCGGAAAAGGAGTCCAGAACCTGTTGTGTGCCGTCGGTCGAGCCATCGTCGACCACGATGACCTCGAGGTCCTGCAGGTGCTGCCCAAGAACGCTTTCCAGCGTCTCGCGGATGAAACGCTCGGCGTTGTACGCGGCGATCACGACCGTGACTTGAGGCGACATCTGCATGGCTCCGGGATCAGACGGCAGCAAGCCGCTCCTTCCGCGCTGCGCCGCCGATGAGTTCGAGCCCTTCGGCGACGGTGGCGAGAACGCAGCCGGAGTGCTTTGCCGTGCCGACTGCCCACTCAAGCAGTCCGGGCGACGCGCCATAAATGTTTGGTTGTTCCGTAACATCGTGGCTGTGGAAGATCAGCCACCCGCAACTCTGCACCGTCTCAGCGATCAATTCGGCAATCTTGGCTCGATCGAGTGATGCATTCTGCAGCGGCCAGGCATTGAGTGCGCCAAGGTCGGCGACCGTGGTGTTGAGGCCGGCGTGACTGGAACGACAAGAGTCGAACCGCGTCTCAAGATAGCGCTTTGTGCGAAGCGACATGTCGCCGAAGGGATAGGCGAAATTTCGCGGCACGATATTGCTGTTGATTTTCCTCAGGGCGGCTTGGTTGCGATCGAGCTCTATGCCGATCCCGGCAAGGCTCATGTAGCGAACCGCGGGATGGGAATAGGTATGGCAGCCAATCTCGTGGCCGTCCGCCCATACTTTCCTGAGTTGATCGACTGACGCGCGGAGCGATCCGCCGGGGTTCGCCGTGCCGCAACTTCCGCCGGCAACATAGAAGGTTGCGCGCGCGCCACGTTGCTCGAGGATGCGCGCTCCGACCTCGCAAGCCGAAGCCGGCACGTCGTCGAACGTGAATGTCACAACGGGCCGGGCGTTGCGTAAAACCAGCGGCTTGCTGCGAATCTGTCGCGCAACGAAGCGCGATGCCATGTTGGTAAGTCTCGCCGGCAGCGAACCACTGTTCGGGTCTTGTGCTTGTTGCGCCAGCATCGATTGCTACCGGTATTCTTCGTAGAGGATGCCGAATTCGGCGGCGATGCGACCGGTTCCCCGAGCGGCGAGGATCAAACTGCGCATCATTGCGCGGCGGCCACCGAATGCCGTGATCGGCAAAGACAATGCTCCGGAACCAATTAGCCCCAGACCCTTGCACCAGCGCCGTACTGCGCCGCCGATATTGCCAACGAACTTGCGTTCGACGCGCGTCGCGCCCGTGCCCTTGCGAAACATTCGCCGTAGCAAGTAGCCGACAGTGGTGCGGGACGACGGCGTGGTTTCGAATACGTTGGCCCCGTCGGCCCAGGCGAAGGTGCGTTCGTCCCTGTGGCAACGGTAGAAGAACTCTTCGTCGCTTCCGCCGGTGAACGCAAACTCGTGCAGGAATGGCTCGTCGAGATAATGCTCCAGCGTACTGCGCCGTATCAACATGCTTCCCGCGCCGTAAATCATGGGCACGGGGCCGGTGGCAAAACGCGTCGGCGCGTAGAGACCGCTTTTGGCAAGCCAATGATCGGGGTTATCGAAGACCGGAAATACCGGGCCGCCGACGATTTCAACATCGTATTCCAGCGCGACCCTGATCATCTCGGTGAGCCAGTTGGGATCGGGATATTCGTCGTCATCGAGAACGGCGACAAAATCAGGGGTCGGCGACGCGCGACAAGCGCTCGCAAACGCCCGGTCATACGCGTAAGTATGACCGGGGCGTGGTTCCACGAGGCATGTCAGCGGGAAGCGGAATGACCGCGACACCTGCTCCGCGATTGCGGCGCCGGCACGAAGCTCCGCGTCATTTTCGACGACGATGACCTCTATGCGGCCGGCATAGGTCAATCGCTCGACATGCGCGAGCAATTTACGCAAACCTTCCGGGCGGCGGAACGTCGGCACGCAGAGAATCACCGAGGGTAGCGAGCGTCCGGTCATGGCGCTGGGGCGCTCCATATCATTGGACGCTCTGCTCGCCGGCTTGCGGGGTCAGCTCGCTGGTCAAGCTGGTCCGCGTGAGCAGCAGAAACAAAGCATGCGGATTGGTGGCGAGGTAGCGGCCGCCGATCCTGGCGACCGGCACCGTCCATCGCCGGTCGGCGGCCGTGTCGAAAGAAACACCGCCGGTATGAAACTTCATGGCTCCGCTCCAGCCTGTGCATTACGCGTCAAGCCACGGAAAATAAAGCTTAATTGGGTATTAGGCTTAAAACCGTTTGCGACCGCGCCGCCGTTAACGATTGGCTCGCCGCCATCGCCAAACCGGAAATCTTGCATCTTCAGCGCGCGAGAAGGTCGTCGCTTTTCAGGTTGCAACGCGCGTTACCGAAAGAAAACGCAACCCAAACGTCGCCGTGACGAGGAAGAACCAGATCCCGCCCACGCCGAAGAACAGGCTCTCGAAGCAGGAACCGAAGGCTGCGAACAGGCAGATACGGAGAAACAGCATTTTCAGCGGCGCGATCGATGGCTCGCGCGGCGATCGGTAATAATCAATCAGGGGAAGTGCAACGAGCCACAAAATAACCAGGATCAATCCCGGGATGCCGATGGTCAAAGCGAGATTGATGTAAGCATTGTGAGCGTCGTTTGCTGCGTTGACCCAGCTTGCATTCTCGCCCAGTCCGTACACGGCCTCCTCGGTGCCCCAGAACGTGGAAAAGCCGTAACCCAGAATCGGGCGCTGCGCGGCGTAGCGCAGCGCAAAGTCCCAGATTTCGGTCCGCCCGGTGAAAGTCGCGTCGGGGATGACGGTTTGGACCAAGTTGCGCACCGGCTCGAAATAAATCGTGCCGACCGAAAACAGATTCAAAACGGCGATAAGCCCAACGATGATCGTAATAGCGACGGTCGGTCTGCGGCCGCGCCCGATGACAGCCGCGAGGATCAAGACGATGGGGATAGCGCTGATATCGGTCTTCGACCCGGTAAAGAGAAGAAAGATAGAGGCCGCGACAACGATGAAAGCGCCGAGCGCGAAGCTTCGCATGCGTGCCGCGAACATTCCGACAAAGACGAACAGTACCATCATGGCGCCGGCCGTGTTCTTTTGCGTGTAGATGCCGCGCCAGAGCCCCGCGTGCTCGGTGTCGATGTAGTCCGTCAGCTGATGAATCGAGAGCGACGGCGCGAACAGCACGCCGAGGTAGCACAGCGCGATCACGATGAGAGCGACCGCAGCCAGCATATCGCTGAAGTGACGGACGTTCTTCGGCAATAGCAGGACCATCGCCGAAATACTGATGAACATCAGCGTGAAGGCGAGGCGGCGGACGGCGAGAAGCGGCTCCCATGAGGCGAGCGCGGAAATTGCGCACCATACCAGCACCGTGATCAAAATCGGTCGCAGCAGCAGCGTCAAGCGCCGCGGTTCGTGGCGCGCCGTTACGGCCGCGAGCACCAGAAACAAGATCGAGAAGCCGATCTGGTTGACCCGGTCGTTACCCTCGCTGAGCGCCGGCAGCGGCTCGGCAAGGCTCAGAAATGGATGAAAAGAGATACAGACCGCCAGAAATACCGAGATAAAAAGAATGCTGCGGGTCAGCGCGTCGGTATCGATGGCTCTGCCGATTGTGGAGCGGTGTGCCGAGGCAAAATCGAGCTGCGCCACAACGACCTTCCTTGCGGACTTCTTTGTTGAGCCGAACGGGGCGCGTCAGGCCATCCCGGCGCCGGTGAGGACTGCTCCCCGGACTTTCCGCGCATCGATGCCGAGACGCGAGATGAATTGCACGACGGCGCCGGCATCCCGTTCGTCGGTTTTGGCGACCACGACGATATGGTCGACAAGGCCGGCAAAGAAGCTGGTGCCCGGATTGTGGGTCAGGTCGACCGCGGCAACGATCACCATGTCGAAGCGCTTCGTCTGCTCGAATGCATGTTTGACGTCGGCTTCACTGATCTGCCGGTCGCGCCGACTGCTCGGCGAAACAAACGACGCCAAGTTGATGTTGGTATCTTGATCGCGCACGATCACGTCGGACAGCTCGCGGCGTCCAACCGCGACATCGACGAGACCGGCTTCGGCTTGATCGGCATCGATCGCCGCCAGCGTTCGGCGTTCGAGATCGGCGTCAATTAACAAGACGCGTTGGGTTGCGGCGGCGACCGCAGCAAGCGTGAGCGCAACCGCCACTGTGCCGTCGTCGTCGTCAGCGGCGACGATCAGAATGCTCGGATTGCCGCGTGCTTTGTGGCTGACACGCACCGCCTCAAGCACTTTGCGCAGCTCCATCGCAAAGCGCGATTTCGAGTCTTCCGCGGCATCGAGCCCGAATGAGACGTCGACGTTCGGCAGCACGGCAAGTATCGGGATGGAGGATGAAAGGCCGGCGGACGGCCAATACTCCCGGATGACCTCGAACAATTTGCCGCCGAAGGCGCTGGGGCCACCGATACGCGGGGTGTCGACATCGTAGAGTTCGCGCATAATGACGAGGCCGCTGCCGGAAGCGAGCCCGAACAGCAGCGCAGCCATGGCGAGCAGCAGATTCGAGGGGGGAAAACTGCGCTGTAACGGCAGGTCGGCTCGTGAAATCACCCGGATATTCTTGGTATCGACGCGCTCCTGCTCGCCGGTCTCGCGGGCGCGGACGAGAAATGCTTCGTAGACCGTGCGGTTTGCCTGCACGTCGCGCTCGAGCTCACGCAAAGTCACCATAGCCTCGTTGGTGGTGACCGCGTTGCCTTTGAGCTTTTCGAGGCTGCCGGCGAGGGCTTCCTCGTTGGCGCGAGCACTTTCGTATTCGCTGCGGGACGAAAGCGCGATGCGATGCACCTCGTCCTCGATCATTCGCCGCAGCCGGGTGGCCTCGGCCTGGATCTCGATCACCGCTGGGTGACGTTCGCCGAGCGAGGTCATCTGTTCGGCTTCGCGGCGCATGACTTCGGCGTATTGGCTGCGCAGCGCCGTGATCGTCTGTGACTGTACTGCCTCCGAGAAGGCGCCGATCTCATCCTTCGACAGTTGCACCTGCTGGATCTGGTCGAGACGCGCCTTCGCGCCCGCGGTACGCGCCCGGGCGAGGCCAAGCTGATTGTTGAGCTCGGTAAGCTGCTGTTCATTGACCAGTTGTCCGGTGGAGCTGGAGCCAAGGACACTGAGAATGTTGTTGTGTGCCTTGAAAGTCTCGACCCGGCTCTCAGCGTCGCGGACGCTGTCCTTAAGCTCGTTCAGACGTGCGGTCAGCGACTGCGAAACTTGGCGTGCGGAGTCGGACCGTACATCCGTTTGTTCCGCGAGATACGCCTGGGCAATGGCGTTGGCGATACGCGCCGCCTTTGCCGGATCTCTGCTGTTGACGCTCACGTCCACGACATAGGTACGCTCACCGCGTTTCACCGACACGTGCCGCTTGAGCGCGTTCAAGGCGGTAAGCGTGGCGTTGCCGTTGGCGGCATCGCTGAACCACCACTGCTGACCGACAAATTCCGGATCGAAGTCGAGCGACTCGGCCTTGATCACGCGTCGCAGCACGCTGTCGGACGTCAGCACCCGAACCTGACTCTCAACTTGCATTAGGGTCGCGTCGTTTGCCTGATTGGCTGGAGTAAGATCGTTTCCCACGGCGCGCAAATCCGTCGGGTCAATGAGAATCTGCGTCACCGCCGTGTATCGATGCGGCACGATGAGCACAAACAGCATCACGATGAGGAACGATGCGACGGTCGTCCACAGAATCATGTTCTTGCCCTCCCAGAGGGCCGAGAAGATTCGGCGAAAATCGATCTCGGCGAGGGGGGCGTAACCGACGGGAATACTGCCGGCACCGGCGGCTGCCGACTGCATTTGGCGGGGTGCTTCGAACATTCTTAAAACCGACTCTCTTGGCGGGTCAGCGCAGCGTTCAGGCGCGTCGCGGCGCCGACCAGCACCGACCTCGGCGCGTTAGTCCCGCACCGAGTGAAAGGCATGTAATCAGGCACGTCCATGGCGGGCCGGATGGTTAACCAATTCATAAGAGGACAGGGTTAATGGGCAGTATACGCCCGCGGTTTTGCTCCCGGGTTTGCAGGCCAAACCGCTGCAATGCTCGACCCCGCTCAGCGGTGCGGGCGCGAAGCGTAAAACGCGAGCAATTATTGAACCGGTGTCGCGATCTGCCGGACCACTTGGCTCACGCAGTTCGCAATCTTTGCGTAGCCTTGCGCGTTGGGATGTGGGTCGCGGATGTGGTAATCGGCCGCAGTTAAGTTACAGAGTTTGAAGCCTTCATAGAGCTGGCCGCCGGCCTCTCGGATGGCGCGCCGTTCTTCCATTCCAGGCGTGCTCGGTCCATCCATCTCATCCTTCTGCGGCAAGTGCATGAACACGACATTGTCCCGGCCGTATTCATTGATGAAATCGGCAATTGTCGCGCGCGCGCGTTGCCTGGCGTGCTGCGAATCCAAAAGAAATTCCGCTCGCAGATAGTCATAGACGCGAAAACTTGCCGGCAGCAGGGCTCTCGCGCGCCGTGCGAGCCGTGTTCGCGGTGTATCGCGAACGGCTCTTATCTTATCGACGGTTGTGGCAAGCTCCGTCTCGGGCGGCATTCGCGAATACCATTCGTTGCCGCTGCAGGCGGCAAAAGATTGTAGGCAGCGAAGCTCAGGTTGGGAAAAATTCCATACGCCCCGCCGGTAGTCGTCGGAAATAAATAGGACGATCAGCTTGCGAATTTGCACATGTTCCGCCGACAAATAATGTTCGAGCTTGCTCCATTGTTCAAAGCCGGTCCCGGACAATCCGCCGTTGATGAGCTGGTATGGCAGCGTCTTGGCCTGCGCCGCCAGTTGCCGAAACCACGGTTCGGAGCCCTGTCCTTCGGTGAATGAATCGCCCAGCAGCAATATCGACGGCCGCGCAGGGACTACGTCGCCATCCTGGACCAGACCGTAGTTGTTGGTGTGGAATCGATAATCGTACTCGACCTTGAAACCGTCATCGGAAAAATACCCGAGCACGTTTCTGATGTCATTGTGCGGAACGTAGGTGAATATGTCCCCGTGATTTTGAAAGATCGAACCGTTACCATTGAAGAAGATGATCCGATGGCCCCAATCAAGCATACGTTCATTGGCGCTCGCACGCCCAATCGAAGGAACAAAGAGGTAGCAAAATAACTCGACAAGAATGACACCCAGGAGGAGGGATGCAACGACCAGGCCGGCGGCGGTCATAGCCCCGCCGCCGGTCGTAACGGTGCTCGATCTGTCGCCGCGATTCGTCGTGTCGAATACGGCCATCACCGATCCTTATCGGAATAGGATGAGGTGTGCAGCGAAAAGCGCGGACTTTCCGCACTCAAAATGCGGTCGAGTGCCTCGGCGATCTTCGCATGTGTCTGTTCGGATATATGTCGCTGACCATGAGGGACGTGGACGCTACCCTTCTCTGCGCCGGCCAAATACGCGCTTGCCGGTACATACACGTCGCAATTCGCGATCACTGCGGATGCGAGGTCGTCCGGCACGGAAGACGACCAATTTGTTCGATCGGCGTCGGCCGCAACACTCGGTATTTCAACCACGATAAAAGGGATATTGGCGGAATGGGCCACGGCCTTCATCCGCTGCAGCAACGCCACAACGAGTTCTCGTTCGTATTCGTTCACCGCCGAGACCCGGATGGCATATTCCGTTGTGAGATTCTTTCTGGCGACGACCCGCAGAGTTTCCTTGGCTGTTTCCCAGAACGTATTGATGAGCAGCGAAAACAGGTACGAATGTTGGCTGAGCCAGAACGCGCCCGGCACTGAATTCATGATTGCGATAGCTTCGACGCCTGGCGCGTAGCTTGTGTTGCGGACAACGAGTTTGCCGTCGACGAGCTCGTACAGGCCGCTCTTGACGCTATCGTCAAAATCATTGCCAAAAAATGCGAGAACGACCGCATCGGGATGATATTTCATGCCCTCGTGCTCAAGAAACATCAGCTCTTCGGCGGTGCCAAAACCCGATATACCGGTGTTGAGGACCTGAGCGTCTATTACTTTCGTGCGAAGCCGCTGCTCGAGGAGCTTTGCGAAAGTTGCGGACTGCCGCACCTCAAAACCCTGCGTTTGCGAATCGCCCAGCACCAACACGCGGCGAAGACCCACCGGTTTTTGATATTCGTAATTGTGGTCGTCGCGAAAGCCTTGGGCGTTGGTGCGAAACTCCCAGCTGCCGTCGATGCTTGTGTGCCGGAATGTCGAGTTGGGGATCAGCTTCCGCAGCGTTACGCCGTCGTAATGAGCGGCGGTAAAATTGCGGGGGAAAAGAACAATCGTATTGCCGAGAATCGTCCGCGTCGCGACTTCACCGGCGATCAGGCAGACAACGATCACGCCGACCAGCAGGGCGAGGTTCGTAAGCCTTTGCCGATTTTTTGACGAGGATCCCAAACGCCCGCTCCTCGCTGCGACCCATGCCGTATCAGCCGGCGCGGTCGGCGGAGACAACTCGCGCCGCTTGCACTAAACGCGCATTGGCCCGGGCATGTCTACGCATTTCTGCGAGTTTACCAAACTTGCGAATGATTAGTGTTAACAGTGAGATACACCGCGGATCGCAGGTCTTCTCGGAGCGCCGCCGGCCGCTTGCGGTGAGTCAGATCAGCGGCGCAAAAGCCGGAAAATGGCGCCTGCGGCAACCAGCAGCGCGAGAATCGGGATCCAGACCAGAACCGCGCCGACCACGGCGAGAAGGATCACGGCGATCACGATGCCAATGATCAGCATCAGCAGCGTCATGCCAAATGGGCCGAGCCGGGTGACATAGATGCGGTGTGTTCCGGTCATTCTCGACACGTCGGGCCGCCAGCTGCGCTCGGCCCAGTCGGAATTGTTCCGGGCCCGGGCCGGGGGGATGATTTCCGGTTCCAGGCGAGGCCGTTCCGGCTTGTTCGAATCGTCCGCCATTTGCGTGACCGCCGCACAGGTAATCTATCGGTATCTATTTAAGGCCCGCGGCAGGGATCACAAGCGGCGTGTTGCCGCTGGCGGCTTAAGCGTACTGGGTCCGCGCGTGATGGCCGTGGAGGAATTTGGCCAATTGCTCGCGCAGGCTTTCGTCGCGCTCACTCTTGTGGCCGAGAAAGACGGCCCTTTCGAACAACGATTGCTGCAATTCCTGGAGCAGATGACTCCAAAGATCCGCGGCAGCCGTGCCGAGAACGATGAAATAGCGGTCCGATTTCAAATCGTCCGCCGGGCGATCCGATGTTTTCCTCATAAAGAACCTGACTGCTGACGTGACCGGCGCCGGGCTGTCGGCCGCAGGCAGAACGGTTGGGGTGGGGCGGAAGTTCCCGCGCTCATGACGGCGTGCCATGAGTATGCTAGCGTTTGCGCATGAGCGGTGTCGGCATGGTTCGAAGGGCCCTCATCGGCGTCGCCGTTGCGGGAGGAATTTGCCGCGGGACCCTGGCGCAGGATTCGTCGGCACTGAGCGATGCCGCCAACGCCATGGTCGGCGCCTGGGAATTCTCCAACGCCGATCACGACCGGATTTGCCGCTTCACCTTCCGCACCGAGGCGCTGGCCGGCGGCTACAAGCTCGACATCGACCGCAACTGCGCCAGCCTGTTTCCTTCGACCAAGGATATCGCCGCCTGGTCGGTGGGCGCATACGGGACGCTCAGTCTGCTCGATGCGCGGGGCAATGCGGTGATCGAACTCACCGAGGCCGAAAGCGGCATCTTTGACGGCTTTCAGCCCGGTGAGGGCCGCTACGTCTTGCAAAGCGCCGCCGCGGCGCCGGTCCGCTCCGCCGACGACATGGTCGGCGATTGGGCGATCGCGCGTGGCACCGGCAAGCCGGTCTGCATGTTGACGCTGGCGAACAGTCCCGCCACCGCTGACGCCTTGGCGCTCAAGATCAAACCCGGTTGCGATGCGCTGGTCACCCGCTTTGGCCCGACCGCCTGGCGCATCGACCAGGGCGATTTGGTCCTGCTCTCGGCGCGCGGACAAATCTGGCGCTTCGAGGAGAACGACGCCAATACGTGGCTGCGCGTGCCGGAAACCGCCGACCCGGTCCTGCTGGTACGGCAGTAATCGGCAATAGGCCTGCGCAGGAAACAGGGAACCCGCCGCCGACGAACGCGTTGTCTCCGGCACGTTAGGGTTGGGTTCGGAGTGGCCGGTCCATGCCGACGGTCAGTGCCCGCATAGGCGTCGTCGCGATCGCTCTCATCGCCCTTTTCCCGCCAACTCACGCGGCGAGGGCGTTTGGCCTCAATTTCGGGCCCCTCCATCTCAACTTGCCGTTTCCCGGCGGCCCTCGCCGCGGGGACGACGCGCGGACTGGACCGGGTGCCGCGGGGGCGCCGCAGGCAGACTCGCCGACTTTGCTTTATCCGGTCCTCGCCTGGTCATCGCTCTACGGCGACATCTTCTGGCCAAAGACCGCGTCGTTCTGGTCATTCGGCTATGAAGACATTTTCGATCAGGCGTTCACCAAATACCCGCCAGAGCGGGTTGCCGAGTTCTGCCCCTATCGGGACACCACGGCCGAGGTCGTCGGGCGTATCGCTCGGCAGACGACGCCGGACGCCGCGCAACAACCGCTGCTGCAAAAATTGGCGACTGCGCTCGGCCAGGCCAACGGCTATTTGACCAAGGCCTGCCCGACCGAAATTCCGCCGCAGCCGGTCGCCCGGCTGCAACTCATGGAAAGCCAGATCAACACAGTCATCATGGCGCTCGAAATCGTCCGCCCGCCGTTGCAGGAATTCGAGCAATCCTTGAGCGACAAACAACGCGCCCGCTTCGACCAAGCGAGCGCGACCACCAACGACATTGCGCCGGCCTGTAGAATGCAAACCGGATCTACGAAGGAATCGCTCGCGCAGGTCGAGCAGGCGGTGCAACCGACCGATGCCCAGCGCAAGGCATTGGCCAAAGTCGAAGATGCGTTCAACCGCGCGGCCAGCGATCTCGACGCCGATTGCCCGGGCGCGGTGTCGCCCACGGCATTGGGACGGCTGGAGGCCACCGAAGCCCGACTCGACGCCACATGGCGGGCGGTAGAGACCATCGAAGTGGCGCTGGCGGATTTTCAGACGGGTCTGAGCGACCAGCAGAACATCCGGTTCAACGCGCTGCAGCTCGCCAGTACGCGGTAGCGCTACTCATGACTCCGAATTTTGCCGTTCCGTGACGCGCAGCTTGCGAACGGTCAATTCATCGACCTCCAGCGAGCCGAAGCGCGCCTTCTTGATCGCCAGACGGCCGATCGCCACCTTGCCGATCGCCAGCGCGCCAATAGCAACCGCGCCGACCGCCACGGCCCCAACCGCCAGCGCCAAAAGGCTCACCGGGACGGCGGCTTGTTGTTGCCTTGCGACTTCGCGCGCCATCGGCGGCCTCCGTCCGGTCAAATGAGCTTGAGCCCCTTGAGGCTCGCGTGACCCTCTTTGCCGACGATGATGTGATCGTGCACGGAAATGCCGAGCGGTTTTGCCACCGCGATGATCTGTTGCGTCATTTGGATGTCGGCGCGCGAGGGCGTCGGGTCGCCGGACGGATGGTTGTGCACGAGGATGATGGCGGTCGCCGACAGTTCCAGCGCGCGCTTGACCACCTCGCGCGGATAGACCGGTGTGTGATCGACGGTGCCGACCTGCTGCAATTCGTCGGCGATGAGCTGGTTGCGCTTGTCGAGGAAGATGACACGAAATTGCTTGCGGTCGGCGAAGGCTTGCGCGCTCCGGCAATAGTCGAGCACCGCCGGCCACGATGACAGGACCAGCCGCTTTTTCACTTCGCCGCGAATGAGCCGGCTCGCCGCCGCCTGCACGAGCTTCAGCTCGGTGATGGTGGCATCGCCCAAGCCCTTCACCTCGGCAAGCCGCGAAACCGGCGCGGAGATGACTTCGGCAAACGAGCCGAAGGTCGCGATCAGGGTTTTGGCCAGCGGCTTGACGTCGCGGCGCGGCAAAGCGCGGAACAGCACCGCTTCGAGGAGTTCGTAGTCCGACAGCGCCTCGGCCCCGGCCTCGCGAAACCGCTCGCGCGGTCGTTCCCGATGGCCGTAGTAATGAGGTGGGGCCTCGGCGAGGCCGCGTTCGCTCTCGCGCTTCTTTTCCAACATGGGAACTTGCACGCAACTCCACGGCCGGCCGTGGCGGCCTCGCCGCCGCTACCGGCGGCTACAAGGATGACCGGATTGCGGTATTTTGCAATCGGAAAGCAGGGAGTATGCCATGGCCAAGGCCGGGAGCTACGCCTATTTGCCGCTGGAGCGCGTGGTATTCGGCCGTCCGGCGGCGGAGGCCGCATTGGAGGAAATGGCGCGCATCGGCGCCACGCGCGTGTTCATCGTGGCGTCGAAGAGCCTGGCGAGAAACACGCCGGTCATCCGCACCATCGCAGATGCGCTCGGCTCCCATTATGCCGGACTGTTCGACGGCTGCGTCCAGCACAGTCCGCGGGCGAGCGTCATCGAAGCGGCGCGGGCGGCGCGCGCGGCGGCGCCCGATCTCATCCTCACGGTCGGCGGCGGCACCGCGATCGATACGGTCAAGGTCCTGCAAATCTGCCTTGCTCACGGCGTCGAAACGAGCGAAGAACTCGACGGCTTGCATGCCTCGGTCGGGCCCGACGGCAAGCGGCACGTGCCTGATATAAAGCCTTCGCCGGTGCGCCAGGTGGTCGTGCCGACCACGCTCTCCGGCGCCGAGTTCTCCAACCTTGCCGGGATCACCGACGAGCGCATCCGCCAGAAGCACTCCTTCATCGGCCCGGATGTCGGCGCCCGCGCCGTCATTCTCGACCCGGCGGTGACGGTGCACACGCCGCAATGGCTGTGGCTTTCGACCGGAGTGCGCGGCATCGATCATGCCGTCGAGACGTTGTGCTCGATCGACGCGCATCCGTATTGCGATGCCCTTGCCTTGCACGCGCTGCGCCTGTTTGCGCAAGCGCTGCCACGGCCGGACGACCTCGCCGCGCGGCTCACCTGCCAGCAGGCGTCGTGGCTCGCCGCTTCGTCGATCGCGCGGGTCAATTACGGCGCGAGCCACGGCATCGGCCACGTGCTGGGCGCTTTCGCCGACGTGCCCCATGGCTACACTTCATGCGTGATGCTGCCGCACGTCATGCATTACAACGAGCCGGCGACAGGGGAAAAGCAGCGGCTGATCGCCGAGGTCTTGGGCCGGCCCGGCGTTGCGGCTGCCGACGCCATCGCCGCGCTGATCGCGGCGCTAAAGCAGCCGACGACGTTACGCGCCGTCGGCGTCAAGCGCGAGCAACTCCCCAAGATCGCCGAGGCGGCAATGAATAATATATGGGTGCGCACCAACCCGCGGCCGATCCGCTCGCCGGAAGACGTGATGCAGATTCTGGAAGCCGCGTGGTGAAAAAAGCGCCGCTTACGCCCGGTAGGGCGGCTTGGTAAGACCCTTCGGCGACAGGGTGAAAACTTCGACGCCGGTTTCGGTGATGCCGACGGAATGCTCGAACTGCGCGGACAACGAGCGATCGCGGGTCACTGCCGTCCAGCCATCGGACAGCACTTTGACGTGGGGGCGGCCGAGATTGATCATCGGCTCGACGGTGAAGAACATGCCGGATTTGAGCACGATGCCTTCGCCCGGGCGGCCCACATGCACGATGTTGGGTTCGTCGTGGAACAGCCGGCCGAGGCCATGGCCGCAGAAGTCGCGCACCACGCTCATGTGCTGGTCTTCGACGTAGGTTTGAATGGCGTGGCCGATATCGCCGGTGGTGGCGCTGGGCTTGATCGCGGCGATGCCGCGCATCATGGCCTCGTAGGTGACTTCGATAAGCCGCTCGGCGCGGCGGGGGATTTCGCCGATGGCGTACATGCGGCTGGAATCGCCGTGCCAGCCGTCGAGGATCAGCGTCACGTCGACATTGACGATGTCGCCCTCGCGCAGCGGCTTGTCCGCCGGAATTCCATGACAGACCACGTGATTGACCGACGTGCACGTCGCCTTGCGGTAGCCGCGATACATCAGCGTCGCCGGCGCGGCGCCGTGGTCGTGGCCGAACTCGTAGACCAGTCGGTCAATGCGCTCGGTGGTGACGCCCGGCTTGATCTCCTCCGCCAGCATATCGAGGCACTCGGCCGCCAGCCGGCCGGCGTTCCGCATGCCCGCGAAGGCCGCGGGGCCGTAAATCTTGATCTGTCCGGTTTTGCGCAGCGGCGCGACGGCCGCGTCGACGTAGGTCATGGCGTTGGAGCTATAGCCGCGATGAAAGCGGCCGCAAGCCGCCGATCGCTAGCAATGTAAGCATGCGCGCGCCCAACGCAAGCAATCCGCGCCGCGGCAACGGGACTTAGCCATCGACGATGGGAACCGGCGCCACGATCTCGATGCCGTCGAGATTGACGTCGCAGCGCCAGGCCAGCATCTCGACGCCGCGCGCCCGGGCCCGGTCGAAAGCCGCGGCATAGGCCGGATCGATGTCGCGGGCGATGGCGAAGCGCTCGGCCGACGGGATCTGAATGACAAAGAGAAGTACGGCGCGCGCGCCGGTAGTGCGCATTGCGGTCAACTCGCGAAGGTGCTTGGTGCCGCGGACGGTCACGCAATCCGGGAATTCGGCAAGCCGCGGCTTGCGCATGAGATGGACGTTCTTGACCTCCAGATAGCAGGGCCGCCGTGTCGGGTCGTCGAGGAGAAAATCGACCCGCGAGTTCTCGCCGTATCTCACCTCGCGCCGGACCATGGGATAGTTGCGCAATTCCGGGATCAGTCCGGCCGCGAGCGCGTCGGCGACCAGTTGATGCGGTTGCCCGGTATTGACGCCTACGATTTCCGCGCCGCTGCCCAGGTCCGTCTCGACCAGCTCCCAGGTGTAGGGAAACTTCCGCTGCGGATTGCCGGAATCTGACAGCCACACCCGCGACAGCGGCCGGTCGAGGCCGGTCATGGCGCCCGGATTGGCGACGTGGACCGTCATCACATCGCCGGAGGGGAGCACGACATCGGCGAGGAAGCGCTTGTAACGGCGGGCGAGCGTCGCGGGGATAAGCGTCGAGTCAAAGCGCATGATCGCCATTTAGCACGGGGGGAGGCTTTGTGCCTGGCAGCATCAAGAGCCGATCCGGCCGCCCAATTCGTCCTCGATATGGGCTGCAATGATAGCATCGAAGGAGGCTTCGGCTTTGAAGCCGAGCGCGAGCGCACAGCGGGCGTCGAACCGGCTCGGCCAGCCGGCGACGATGCGCGCGATCAAGGGGTCCGGCGCGCGGCGGATGCGGGACGCGACTTTGTCGCCGGCGATCCGGCGCAACGCGGCGATCTGTTCGGCGACCGTGCAGCACACGCCGGGCATGGTGAGGTTGACACGCGGCCCGAGTGCTTTGCCGTCCAGTCCGGCGGCATGGATGAGAAAGCCTATAGCGGCGCGCGGGCTGGCGTGCCAGTTGCGCACGCTTTCATCGACCGGCAGCACGGTCTCTTCGCCGTTGGGCGGCTCGCGGATGATCGAGGAAAAGAAGCCGGACGCGGCCTTGTTCGGCTTGCCAGGCCGCACGACGATGTTCGGCAGGCGGATGCCGATGCCGTCGAGGAAGCCGCGGCGCGTGTAATCGGCAAGCAGGAGCTCGATCATCGCCTTCTGCGTCCCGTAGGAGGTCAGCGGCGTCAACGCGAAATCGTCGGGGATGGATTGCGGAAACGGCGCGCCGAATACCGCAATTGACGAGGAAAAGACGACCCGCGGGCGGTAGCCATCGCCTGCGGCGCGGATCGCGTCGAACAGCGCGCGCGAGCCGTCGAAGTTGACGCTCATGCCTTTTTCGAAATCGAGCTCCGCTTCGGCGGAGACGACAGCGGCGAGATGGAAGATCGCATCGGGCCGGCCGCCGATCGCGGCACGCGCGGCCGCCGGATCGGCAAGGTCGGCGGCGATTGTCTCGACGCGCGCCGCGAAACTTTCCGGACGTTGCGGGGCGCTCAGGTCAAGAAGCGTGAGCCTTTCGACCGGCCGGCCGGCAAGCGCACCGTCGGCGACCAGGCGCGTCGTCAGGTTGCGCCCGATCATCCCCGCAGCGCCGGTGATGAGGATGTGCATGGGCGACGTTGTTACAACGCCATGCCGCCGTCAACGAGATGCGCCTGGCCGGTGATGTAGCTCGACTCGTCGCTGGCGAGGAAGAGCGCGAGCCAGGCGACCTCCTCGGGCGTGCCGAGCCGGCCCATTGGCTGGCGGGCGACGAAATCCTGCCGCACCAGGTCGAGCGAACGCCCGCTCTCCTGGGACACCGCATTGATGCGATCGCCGAGCGACGGCGATTCGATTGTTCCGGGACAGACGGCATTGCAGCGAATGCCTTGCTTGATGAAATCGGCGGCGACCGCCTTGGTCAGCCCGATCACGGCGGCTTTGGTGGTGCCGTAGACGTAACGATTGGGCACGCCGCGGATCGACGACACCGCCGAGGCGATATTGACGATCGAGCCCTTTTTCTTCTCCAGCATGCCGGGCAGGAATGTCTTGATCATGCGGTGCATCGACTTGACGTTGAGGTCGAAGGAAAAATCCCAGTCCTTGTCGGCACAATCGAGCACCGTTCCCTGGTGCACGTATCCGGCGCAGTTGACCAAAACGTCGAGCGGGCCGAACTCGCGGGAGATATCGCGGGCAAACGCCTCGATATCGTCCTGCGCGCGCACGTCGAGCTTGCGCAGCTTGCCGCGCAACCCTTGCGGCTTGTTGGGGTCGAGATCGGTGGCGATCAGCTTGGCGCCTTCGGCGGCGAATTTTTCCGCGATGGCGCGGCCGATGCCCTGGCCCGCGGCTGTCACCAGCGCAACCTTGCCTTCCAGTCTGCCGCTCATGCGTCCTCCCTCAAATGTTCTGCCCGTTCAACGCCGCAAGACTGAGTTTTTGCCGGCCCTCACCGTCGAAATTCTCCGGATCAAGCCAGCGCTCGAAGTTGCGCTTACGCACTGGCCATTCGCTGTCGAGCATGGAGAACCAGGCGTTGTCGCGGTTGCGGCCCTTGGCGATCAAATGCTGGCGGAACGTACCTTCGTAGATGAAGCCGTAACGGAGCGCGGCGCGGCGCGAAGCGGCGTTGAGCGCGTTGCATTTCCATTCGTAGCGCCGGTAGCCGAGCGTCTCGAAAGCGTAACGCGCCAAAAGGTACTGGGTTTCAGTCCCGAGCGGCGTGCATTGCAGCGCCGGGGAATAAAGCACGTGGCCGACCTCGATGACGCGCATCTCCGGCTCGATCCGCAGCAGCGTCAGATAGCCCACGGCGCGATCGGATGGATCGACGATGGCGTAGGCATAAGGATCGTCCGCCGCCGCGCGCTTGCCGAGGAACGCGGAAAACTCAGCCTTGGTGGCGAACGGCCCATCGGTCGAAATGTAAGTCCAGGCCTGATCGTGCCCGGCGAACGCCGACCACAGATCCCCGGTATGCTCGGGCCCGAGCTTCTCGACGCGGCCGTAGCGGCCCTTGAGCGTGACCGGGCCGGGACCCTTGGCCGGGGTCGTATCGACCGGCCAGCCGACCGGCTGGCCGGTTTGCGGATGAGGTTCTGAATCGATCACGACGAGAGCTTCTTGCGATCTTCGCTGAAGAACTTGTTCAGCTCGGCATTGGAGATGAGCCCGGCGAAACCGTCGAACTTCCCATCCTTGGCGATTTCCGTCGCGGTGCGGATGAAGGCCGCCATGGCCACGCGGGCGAGCGACCCGCCGACGCTGATCCGGCGCACGCCCATCGCCGCGATGTCATTCGCCGTGAAGCCAAAGGCGCCGCCGGCGAGGAAATTCACCGGCGCCGGCGCCACCGCCTTGACCACCGCTTCGATCTGCTCGCGCGTCCTGATGCCCGGCGCATAGAGGCAATCGGCGCCGGCCGCTTTGTAGGCCTTGAGCCGGCGGATGGCGTCGTCGAGATCGTTCACGCCGCGGATAAAATTTTCCGCCCGCGCGGTGAAAACCACGTCGCCGCCGGCGCGATTGACCGCCTCGCGCGCGGCTTTGACGCGAGCCACCGAGAGGTCGAAGTCGTAGAGCGGCTTGTTCGCGTCCTTCGGCGAATCCTCGATCGACAGGCCAGCTATTCCGGTCGCGATGCAGCGCGTGACGTTTTCCGCCAGACCGTCGGGATCGTCGGCAAAGCCATTCTCGAAATCGGCGTTGAGCGGCACGTCGGTCGCCGCCGCCAGCTCGGCAAAATGCGCGAGCACATTATCGCGGCTTTGCGTGCCATCGGCGAAACCGTGCGCATGGGCGTGGCCGGAACTCGTCGTCGCCAGTGCCTCGAATCCCAAGCCTTGCAGATAGCGCGCGCTGCCGATATTCCACGGGTTGGGAATGACGAAGCAACCAGCCTCGTGCAGCTTGCGGAAGGTCTTGCGCTTGTCGGCAGCGCTGGGGCGGGAACTCACCATGGAATACTCGCTTCGGAAAAAGGAGGGCTAATGACTGTCGCGCGGCACGAATTTCTGCGCGACGCGCTGATATTTTACCGCCGGCTCGAGCACCATGCCGCTGGCGAGCTGATCGACCATGGCGCGCTGGATTTCCTGCCACGGCGTCTGGCTCGGCGGACAATGGTAGCCGCCGTTTTGCTTGAGCGTGGCGCGACGCTGCGCCAATTCCGCCGGCGGGATCAGCATATCGGCGGTGCCTTTATTGAGATCGATGCGCACGCGGTCGCCGGTTTTCACCAGCGCCAGTCCGCCGCCGGCCGCGGCCTCGGGCGAGGCATTGAGGATCGACGGCGAGCCGGACGTGCCCGATTGCCGGCCGTCGCCGAGACACGGCAGCGAGGTCACGCCACGTTTGATCAACGCCGCCGGCGGCTGCATGTTGACGACCTCGGCCGAGCCCGGATAGCCGACCGGCCCCGCGCCGCGAATCAAGAGGACGCTGTGCTCGTCGATTTGCAGCGCCGGATCGTCGATGCGCTTGTGATAATCCTCCGGGCCGTCGAACACCACCGCGCGGCCCTCGAACGCATTCGGATCTTTCGGATTGTTGAGATAGCGCTGACGAAAATCCTCCGAGATCCCGCTCGTCTTCATGATCGCGGAATCGAACAGATTGCCGTGCAGCACCTTGAAACCGGCTTGCGATTTCAGCGGTTTGTCGTACGGCCGAATGACGGCGGCATTGCTCGCCTGCGCCAGGACCACATTCTCGGCCATTGTCTTGCCGTTGACAGTGCGCGCGTCGCCGTGGATGCGGCCGGCCGCGAGCAATTCGTGCATCACCGCCGGCAACCCGCCGGCGCGGTAATAATCCTCGCCGAGGTAGTGTCCCGCCGGCTGCATGTTGACGAGGAGCGGCACGTCATAGCCGACCGTTTCCCAGTCTTCGGTCGAAAGCTCGACACCGACATGGCGCGCGATGGCGACGAGATGGATCGGCGCATTGGTCGAGCCGCCGATCGCCGAGCAGGCGACGATCGCATTCTCGAAGGCGGCGCGGGTGAGGATGTCCGAAGGTTTTAGATCCTCGCGCACGATTTCCACCGCGCGCAATCCGGTTTCGTAGGCGATCTGGCCGCGCTCGCGATACGGCGCCGGGATCGCCGCGCAGCCGGGCAGCGACATGCCGAGCGCCTCGGCCATGGCGTTCATGGTCGAGGCGGTCCCCATGGTGTTGCAATGGCCGATCGAAGGCGCGGAGGATGCGACAACGTCGAGAAATTCCTTGTAGTCGATTTTACCGGCCGCAATATCCTCCCGCGCCTGCCAGATCACGGTGCCCGAGCCCAGGAGCTTGCCGTCCTTGTTGTAGCCGTCGAGCATCGGGCCGCCGGAGAGCACGATCGCCGGCGTGTTGACGGTCGCCGCCGCCATGAGGCAGGCGGGCGTGGTTTTGTCGCAGCCGGTGGTCAGCACGACGCCGTCGAGCGGATAGCCGAAGAGCACTTCGACCAGACCGAGATAAGCCAGGTTGCGGTCGAGCGCCGCAGTCGGGCGCTTGCCGGTTTCCTGAATGGGGTGGACGGGAAACTCGAAGGCGACGCCGCCGGCATCGCGGATGCCCTCGCGCACGCGCTTGGCGAGTTCGAGGTGATGGCGATTGCAGGGGCTCAGATCGGAGCCGGTCTGGGCGATGCCGATGATCGGCTTTCCGGATGTCAGTTCTTCACGCGTGAGGCCGTAATTGAGGTAGCGCTCGAGATAGAGCGCGGTCATGCCCGGATTCTCGGGATTGTCGAACCACAATTGCGAGCGCAGGCGCGGCTTTCGCGACCCTGGCGAACCGTCACTCTTGGTCATCACCGTCTCCGCACGCTTTCACCCGCAGGCCTTCACCAACAAGCTTTAGATAGGCCGATTTAACGCCGGCGCGAACCCTGTTCGCAGCGTGCCTACGCGCTACCATCGGCCGCCCTTGTTGCAGTGCAGCATAGGGGGTCGGAAGTTTGCCTTTCCCGGGCAGTTGGGTTGAAGTGCCTACATGCTGAAGACAATTGCCGGCTTCGATCGTGTCGGCGAGGAGAACGCCTTCGCCGTGCTGGCGCGCGCGACGCAGCTTGCGGCGGCCGGCCGCGACATCATCAATCTTGGCATTGGCCAGCCCGATTTCCGAACGCCGGATTTCATCGTCGAGGCGGCGGTCAAAGCGCTGCGCGACGGCCATCACGGCTACACGCCGGCGATCGGCATCCTGCCGCTGCGCGAGGCCGTCGCCGCCGACCTGCACAAGCGCTTCGCGGTCAGCGTCTCGCCCGACGCGGTGATGATCTTTCCCGGCGGCAAGCCGACCATGTTCATGTCGATCCTGATGTTCGGCGAGCCGGGCGCCGAAATCCTCTATCCCGATCCGGGTTTCCCGATCTATCGCTCGATGATCGAGTTCACCGGGGCGCGGCCGATCCCGGTGCCGATCCGCGAAAAAAACAATTTCGCGTTCTCCGCCGAAGAGACACTCGGGCTCATCACCCCGCGGACGCGGCTTCTCATTCTCAACTCGCCGGCCAACCCGACCGGCGGGGTGACGCCGAAAGTGGAGGTCGACAAGCTCGTCGCCGGGCTCGCGCGCCATCCCGACGCGGCGGTGATGTCGGATGAGATCTACGACCACATGCTCTACGACGGCGAGACCCATGTGTGCCTGCTGCAATATCCGTCGATCCGCGACCGCCTCATCCTGCTCAACGGCTGGTCGAAGACCTACGCCATGACCGGCTGGCGGCTAGGCTATGCGGTATGGCCGGGCAAGCTTTATGACTATGCGCGCAAGCTCGCGGTCAATCTGCATTCCTGCGTCAATGCCGCCACGCAATATGCCGGGCTTGCCGCGCTGACCGGCCCGCAGGACGAGGTGGCGAAAATGGTCGCCGAGTTCGACAAAAGGCGGAAGGTCGTGGTCGAGGGCCTCAACCGGCTGCCCGGCATGTCATGCGCGACGCCGAAGGGTGCGTTCTACGCGTTCCCCAATATCAAGCGCACCGGCTGGAAGGCAAAGCCGCTCGCTACGGCGCTTCTCGAAGATGCCGGCGTGGCGCTGATCGGCGGGCCGGATTTCGGCGTGCTCGGCGAAGGCTATATGCGCGTGTCCTACGCCAATTCGACGGAAAATATCTTGCGGGCGCTCGATCGCGTCGGTGAGTTTTTGAGCACGCGCAAGGCGGCGTGACTTCATCCCTTCTGCGTCAACCGGAATCCCACGACGACGACCACGAGGCCGGCGAGCTGCGAGATGCTCGGCACTTCGCCCAGCGCGAGAAATCCGACCAGCAGCGTGAATGGCGACACCAGCGAAGGAAACAACACCGCGCGCGAGGCGCCGAGCAGCACGACGGCGCGGGTAAAGAAATAAATGGCACCGGCGCCGGCGAGCGCGCCTTGCGCAACGGCTTGCAGCAGATTTTCGAAAAAGCCCGCAGCCAGCAGGTTATCGAATCTGAACAGCAGAATCGGCAGTCCCACCAGCGACAGGACGCTGGTGATCGCTGCCGCCTGCATGGCCGCGATCCGCCACTTGCGCACCAGCATGCCGAAGATGGCGAAGAAGCTTCCGGCCGCCACGAACAGGAGGTCGCCGCCGACCCCCTGCGCCCCCATGGTGCGCAGCGCTTCGGCGCCGATAATGCAGAGGCCGAGAACGATCGCCAGCGCTCCGACGACGCGGCGCGCCGGCAACGGCTCCTTCAACACCAGCCGCGCTAGAATCAATCCGCCGAGCGCCGCGCAGGACGGCTGGATGATGCCGCCGTGACCGAGGGGAACAAACAAATAACCGAGATAGCTCAACAGCGCGAGCGGCAGCCCGCCAAACAGCGCGAGCGCAATTCCGTGGCGCCATCCAACCCCACCAAGATCGCCGAATTCGTTGGCGACGATGAAAGGCAGCAGCGCCAATCCAGGCCAAATGTAACGGTGCAGCGCGATGAGTAGCGGAGAAAGACCGACGTCAATGCCGTGGCGTGCGGCGACGAACCCGATCGCCCAGCACAAAGCCGCGCCGGCGCCGTACATAAAGCCGAGCGCTGTCGCTGATTTCGCCGGCGGTGATGGAGCGCGGTCCATTAAGACACGGACGCGGCGTCAGTCGTGAGCAATCAAGGCCGGGCTCGTAGCGCTGTGGTTCCGGCGTTGGCCGCCCGGACGCCTTGCACCAGCCAATAGCCGCCAAACAAGAGGAAACCCCAGAACAGATCGCCGGTGAGCATGTTGCGCAAGAACGGCAGCGCCGCGACGTAGCATTTGACCAACCCGGCCGCATTCGCCGGGTACATCTGGCTGAAGGCCCAGACGGCAAAATTCGTCACCAAAAAGAATATCAGCGACGACGAGACGAGAATGGGCAGGATCAATAGCGGCCGGCGCAGTTTGCTCGACAGCGCGGCCACGCACGCCGGCAAAGCGAGCGCCGCGTAAACGGCAATCATGATCCTTATGTCGTAGGCGCCGAGCACCATATCGCCGAGCATCATGCTCGCAATCGGCACCAGCACGGCCAATGCGCGAACGCGAAGCAGGCTCGCCGCGAACAGCGCAGTCGCGGCGACCGGCGTGAAATCGGGCGCGTGCGGCATGAGCCGCGCGGCAACGTCGAGCCCGACAAGGCAGGCGATGATGAGCAGATCGGCCGGGAGAGCACACGCAATGCGGGCGCGGCCAGGCAAGATGGAGTGCATCGACGTTATTTTCCTTGTTCCGTGGTAAAGCGCCAGACGACGACGTCCTGCGCATGCAACTCGAATGTGGCAAAGCTTCGATCCCCGTAGTTCCCGTTGACCCAGAATTGCCAGTTCTTCTTTCCCGTGCCGCCGCCCTGGTTCTGCACGTCGTCGATCTTGGTCAGCATGGCGTCGTCGCCGGCGCCGGTATAGCTGAAGGAAATCCCGTGCGGGCGCGAAGTCGCTTCCTTCATGGCGTCGAGGACCGTGTTGCCTTTCTCCCAGGGCAGATTGTCCACGGTCTTGGCGGCGCCGTCGCCATAATCGACGGTGAGACGAACGGTACTGTCCGCGGTTCCAGCGGCGGGACGGGTCAACAATCCCGGAGCGACAAGCAGCAGCGCGGCCGCGATGACGGCGGCGCATCGACCCATGTTTCGCGGATGGAGCCAGCGCATCGTCGCGATGATAGTCCCCCGCGGCGTCATTGATAAGCGTCAGTTAGCCGAAAGCAGCCTTCGCTTAATCGAGAAGCTCGATCCCGCCCGAAGCCACGACACGGCCGGCGTCGAGCCGCACCACGTTCGTGGCGATCTGGCGCAGTTCGGCCGCGGTGTGGCTGACATAGACCATCGGCACGTGCGCCTCGTCGCGCAGGCGCACGAGATACGGAAGAATTTCGTGCTTGCGCGCCGCGTCGAGCGAAGCCAGCGGCTCGTCGAGAAGCAAAAGGCGCGGGCGTATCAATAGCGCACGGCCGATGGCGACACGCTGGCGCTCGCCGCCCGATAAAGTTCGCGGCCGGCGGTCGAGCAGGGGGCCGATATCGAGCAGTTGGGCGATGCGCGCGAACGCGGCACTATCGCGCGGATGGCGGCTCATGCGGCGGCCATAATCAAGGTTTTGCCGCACGCTCAGATGCGGGAACAGCCGGCCCTCCTGGAACACATAGCCGATACGGCGTCGGTGCGGCGGCACGTCGATGCCGGCGGCGGCGTCGAACAGCACCGTGTCGTCGAGCGCGATGGAGCCGCGATCCGGCGCGAGCAGGCCGGCGATCATGTTGACCAATGTCGTCTTGCCCGCGCCCGAGGGGCCGAACAGGGCGGTGACGCCGCCCGTTGCTTTGACGCGCCCGGCAAGCGTGAACGCGCCGAGGCGCTTCTCCACGTCCACGGCCAGCACGGTCATTCCCCCTGGAAGCGCATGCCGGCGCGGCGGGCGAACCATTCCGAGGCGATGACGGCGGCCAGCGCCAGCACGATCGCGACCACCACCAGTCGGCCGGCCTGCGCTTCGCCGTCGGGAACCTGCAACAAGGTATAGATCGCAGCCGAAATGGTCTGCGTCTCGCCTGGAATATTGGACACAAAGGTGATGGTGGCGCCGAACTCGCCGAGCGCGCGGGCGAAGCACATCACCGCGCCGGCGATCACGCCGGGCAAGGCCAGCGGCAAGGTGATGGTCAGAAACACAAAAAAGCGGCCGGCGCCGAGCGTTGCCGCGGCGTCCTCAAGCCGGCGGTCGATCGCCTCGATCGCGAGCCGGATCGGGCGGACCATGAGCGGAAAGCCCATGACGCCGCAGGACAGCGCCGCGCCGGTCCAGCGGAACGAGAAAACAATGCCGAGGTAATCGGCAAAGAAGGCGCCGATCGGCCCCTTGCGTCCGAACGAGATGAGCAGCAAATAGCCGGTCACGACCGGCGGCAGCACCAGCGGCAAGTACACCAGCCCGTCGACCACGATCTTGCCCCAGAAATCCTTGCGCGCCAGCAGCCAGCCGATGGCGATGCCAAACGGCAGCGCCACCACAGTCGCTACGATGGAAACGCGCAACGACAGCTCGACCGCGGTCCATTCAGCCGGGGAGAGGTTGAGCACGGGGCTACTCATTCGTCATGCGCGGGCTTGACCCGCGCATCCAAGCTGCGCCTCGGATTGGGGCGCCGCCAGATCGATGGCCGGGTCTTTAGGCACAAAGACGGCACTTCGCGCCTTTTGCCCGGCAATGTCGGCAGAGAATTGGTCACGACGCCGGTTTTACCAAAACGCGAAAGCCATAGCGCTCGAAAATCGTCTTCGCCGCCTGTGTGCGCAAGAAGGCAAGATACGGCACCGCGTCGGGCTTGGCGTTCGCGGTCAGCGCAACCGGATAGACGATCGGCGGATGGGAGTCCTCGGGAAAGACGCCGACGATTTTCACGTTCGCGTCGATCTTGGCGTCGGTCTCATAGACGATGCCGAACGGCGCCTCGCCGCGCGCGACCAGAACCAGCGCGGCGCGCACGTTCTCGGCCATCGCCAATTTCGGCTCCACGGCCGCCCACACGCCGAGCTTCTCCAGCGCCGCCTTGGCGTAGAGGCCGGCAGGCACCGCGCGCACGTCGCCGACCGCAATGCGCCCGTCGCCGGCTAGCCCCGCGAGATCGAAGCTCGGCGCGATCTCCACATTGCCCGCCTTGGAATCCTTGGGCGCGATCAGCACCAGCCGATTGCCGAGGAGATCAAAGCGCGTTTCGGTCTTGATAAGATTGCGCTTGGCGCCGTAATCTACCCAGTCGACATCGGCGGACAAAAACACGTCGGCCGGGGCGTTTTGCTCGATCTGCTTCATCAACGCCGAGCTTGCCGCGTAACTGGCGACGACTTTGACGCCGCTCTGTTTGGTGAAGGCATCGTCGACGTCGTCAAGCGCGTTCTTCGTCGAGGCGGCGGCGAAAACGAGGATCGATCTTTGCTGCGCGGCCGCCTGCCAAGGTGTGGCGGCGATCGCGAGCACGGCGGCAAAGGCCGCAAAAATGAGGATCTTTTCACGCACGACGGTTCTCCGACAATTGCGGCTGTTCGCATCTGTCGCGCACGCGACGATCCGAACATGGAATTCTACGACCGCCTTGGAGGAACCGTCGTTCCCGGCTCGCACGGTGCGCGCCCAGCGCACCGCACGTCACATTTTGACAATAGCAGCGTGCCCATGCCGTGGCAAAGCGTGACGGACGGGCTATCATTGCAGACCATCACGTGGAGGGTTGCATGGCCCCGGAACAGGCGATCGATGGCGAGTACGACTACATCATCGTCGGGGCCGGCTCGGCCGGCTGCCTCCTCGCTAATCGGCTTTCGGCCGATTTCGGCCGGCGCGTGCTCATTCTCGAAGCGGGCGGCCGCGACAATTGGATATGGTTTCACATTCCCGTCGGTTATCTGTTCGCGATCGGCAATCCGCGCTCTGATTGGTGCTTCAAGACGGAGCCGGAGGAGGGGCTCAACGGCCGCAGCCTCAGCTATCCGCGCGGCAAGGTGATCGGCGGCTCGTCCTCGATCAACGCCATGATCTACATGCGCGGCCAATCCGCCGATTACGATCATTGGCGGCAGCTCGGGCTTTCCGGCTGGGGCTGGGACGACGTGCTGCCCTATTTCAAGCGGCACGAGAATCATTTTTTGGGCGAGAGCGACGCGCATGGCGTCGGCGGCGAATTGCGTATCGAGGCGCCGCGCGTGCACTGGGATCTGCTCGATGCGTTTCGCGCAGCGGCCGAACAGGCCAACATCAAATCCGTCGCCGACTTCAACACCGGCGACAATGAGGGCTGCTGCGCCTTTCACGTGAACCAGAAGCGCGGCCGGCGCTGGTCGGCGGCGACCGCGTTCCTCAAGCCGGTGCTACGCCGCGCCAATCTGCGGCTCGAAACCGGTTGCCTGGTGCAGGGCGTCGTGTTCGAAGGCCGCCGCGCCGCCGGCATACGCTGGCAGCAAGGCGGTGAAACCCGCATTGCGCGCTGTCGCGGCGAAGTCATCCTCGCCGCTGGCTCGATCGGCTCGGCGCAGCTCCTGCTGTTGTCGGGCGTTGGGCCGGCGCGGCACTTGCAGGAACACGGCATTGCGGTCGTCGCCGACCGGCCCGGCGTCGGCGCCAATTTGCAGGATCACTTGCAACTGCGCCTGATCTACAAGGTCGACGGCGTCACCACGCTGAACGAGCGCTATCACGCGCCGCTCGGGCTTCTCCGCATGGTCGCCGAATATGCGCTGTTCCGGCGCGGCCCGCTGACTATGGCGCCGTCGCAGCTTGGCCTGTTCACCCGCTCCGACGCCGACCAGACGCGCGCCAACCTCCAGTATCACATTCAGCCGCTGTCGCTCGACCGCTTCGGCGAGCCGTTGCACAAATTCCCGGCTTTCACCGCGAGCGTCGCCAATTTGCGCCCGACCAGCCGCGGACACGTACGGCTGCGCTCGCGCGACCCGGCCGACGCGCCGGCGATCAAGCCGAATTATCTGTCCACCGACGAGGATCGCCGCATCGCGGTCAACGCCATCCGGCTGACGCGCCGTATCGTGGCGCAGCCGGCGCTGGCGCCGTTCCATCCCGCCGAATATCTGCCGGGCGCGACGGTGCGCGATGATGACGAGCAGGCGTTGGCGAAGGCCGCAGGCGACATCGGCACCACCATCTTTCATCCGGTCGGCACCGCGAAGATGGGTCTGGCGAGCGATCCGCTGACGGTGGTCGATGAGAAGTTGCGCGTTGCCGGAATCGATCGGCTGCGCGTCATCGACGCTTCGGTCATGCCGACCATCACCTCCGGCAACACCAACGCCCCGACCATGATGATCGCGGAAAAGGGCGCCGCTTTGCTCCGCGCCGACGCCAAGGGCCACGGCGCATGAATGCGGCCTGGCGCGCGCACCGGATCCTCGCCGATCCGTCCGTCGAGTGGACGAGCATCGAGAAGGAATCCGGCGATGCGGCCTATCTGCTGACCGGCTACGTGGCGCTGCTGGCGCTCGTCCCGGCGGTGTCCGGCTTCATCGGCGTTTGCGTCGTCGGCGTGGTGAGGCCCGGAGCGGGCGCTGTGCGCGCAACGATTTTCGACGGCCTATTCGGCGCGGTTTTCGGCTACGTGATGACCTGCGCCATGGTCCTCGCCCTCGGACTGTTGATCGACGCGCTGGCGCCGCTGTTCGGCGGGCGGCGGAATTTTGACAGCGCGTTCAAGCTCGCGGTCTATTCCTACACTCCGGTCTGGCTCGCCGGGATTTTCTTGCTGGCGCCGGGGTTGCGCTTCCTCGGGCTCACCGGCTTCTACGGCGCCTATCTCTTGTGGATCGGTGTGCCGCAGCTGATGAAGGCGCCCGTGCCGTCGGTCACGACCTATACGGCGGTGATTGTCGCCAGTGCCTGCGCGCTGACCTTTATCGCCGCCGCCGCGCAACACGCGCTGTTCGGTCTGGCCGGGTTTTGACTCAAAGCCTTACGGCGCCATCAGCACATGGCGGCATGCCGGCGGCAGATTCGCCATGGTAAGTCCCGGCTTCGGCTTCACCTGCTCGGCCGGCGGCTGCGGATGCAACACGCCTTCGGAGAACCAGTAATCGAGCTCGTGCCCGCAGCCGTCGCCTGGCTCCGGCGGCGGTTGCGGCTTGCATTGCGGGCTGTCGGCCGGACAATAGATGCGGACGTGGAAATGATAATCGTGCCCCCACCACGGCCGCACCTTGGCGAGCCAGCCGCGATCGGCGCCTGCCTCGCGGCACAGTGCCTTCTTGATCGCCGCATTGACGAAGATGCGCTCGACGTCGGCATCCTCCGACGCCGTGCGGATGAGTTCGGTATGCTGATGCGTCCACACGCCGGGATCGACGTCGAGCCGATCGTCGCGGACCATCTCGGTGGCGGACATAAATTCGCGTTCTTCCGGCGAAAGCTTGCGGTCGGGCATCGGCGTCAGCCAGATATCGGCGTCGAGCCCGACCTGATGGCTGGCATGGCCGGTGAGCATGGGTCCGCCGCGCGGCTGCGACATGTCGCCGACGAGGAGTCCGCTCCAGCCGACTTTTTTGGCTTTTTCGGCGAGGCGTTCGAGGAAAGCGACCAGCTTGGGATGTCCCCAGTTGCGATTGCGCGACAGCCGCATGACCTGCCAGGTCGGGCCGTTGATCGGCAGCGCGAGGGCGCCGGCGAGGCAACCTGAAGAGTAGAAGCCGATCGAGCGCGCGGCGAGCGGAACGGGCTCCCTCTTGCGCGCGAACAGCTCCTTGGCCGGCGTCGATGGCGCGTCGGGGTTTGCGAGCGGCGGCAGCGGCTCCTTGTCGAGCGTGCCCGGGTCCTGCGCCAGCGCCGGACCGATGCCGGCGAGGAGGAGGCCGGCGAGCAAACCGAGCGAAAGGCGCATCAATCATCCTCCGCCGCGCCGCGCGGCGCCGGAACTTTTTGCCGAAACGCGACGGCGCGCGCCCGGCGACGATACGCTGCCGCGAGTCGCTCCTGCTGTCCAGCGGCGAACAGGTCGCAGGCTTCGCCGTCAAGCGCCAGCAGCCGCTGTTCGGTCGCCGCCTGCGGCTCGATCGTGCCGTCGTACAGGATATGGCCGACGGCAAGCCCGCGCCCGGCGAGGCGGCGCGCCACCAGGAGGCAGCGGTGGCAATCGAGCGGCTCGCGCTCCGCGCACATCAGGCACGTGCGCGAGCGCGCCGGCGCCTCGGTCAGACGATCCAGCGCGGCGCGAAATTCGGCCTGCGCCGCCATCGCCTCGTAGTCGGCGACGCCGTCGCGATAGAGGGCCTCGCTGCGCGGCCGGCCGCCGAGCGTGTCGCCCAGCGCCGCATAGGAAATACCGGCCTTCGCGAGCCGTGCCGCCAGCGTCTTTTGCGAAAACCACGGGGACCAGCGTGAGAACGGCATTGTGCGCACATCGGCGATTGCGTTCACGCCGGCATCTTGCAGCATGGCGAGGAAACGCTCGGCCGCAATGTTGGAATGACCGATGCTGAAAAGATCGAAGGAGGGCATAGGTGCTGTTGATCTCCCAGGCCGGTGACCGCTTTACACCCTCCCCCGGCGCAACAATAATGCCCGCTGCGCGCAGAGGAAGGCTGGGGCTCGCCATGCGCCGTTTTATGTTCGCGGCCTTGCTGGCCGCGCTGTCATTTGCGTTCCTGCCGGCTACGCGCGCCGACGCTGGCGTGCGCGTCGAGGTCGACCGCGCCAGCCAGACCATGGCCGTCATCGTCGACGGCGAGCACGTTTATACTTGGCGGGTTTCGACCGGGCGGCCGGGCTACGGGACGCCCGCCGGCACGTTCCATCCGCAGCGGATGGCGGCGCGCTGGTTCTCAACCGTCTATTACAACGCGCCGATGCCGCATGCGATCTTCTTCTATTACGGCTTTGCCATCCACGGCAGCACTGACATTGCCCGGATCGGCCGACCGGCCTCGCACGGCTGCGTGCGTCTGCCTCCCGAAGACGCCGCTATCCTGTTCGCTCTGGTGCAGAGGGAAGGCATGCGCAACACCACGATCGTGGTGCAGTAGCCGCGACTATCTTCATTGTGCTCCGGTCCTGCTGTCGTCACCGAGGAAGGTTCGCCATGTACGCCAGCAATCTCCAAGAACTGCTTTTTCATTGCAGCGAGCATAGCGATATATCGCCGCAGGCATTCGCAGAGTTTACGCAGCGCTTCAGTAAGCTCCGTAGCTATGGACACCTGCCTAAGGGTCGCGATCAACGCAAGCAGCTACTAACGCCAATACAAATAGCGTCGGCAATCCTTGGTCTAGTACCGACACAACCCGCATGGGCGGGACACGGAGCAACTGTCCTCAAGTTCTTGTCACCTGTGGGTGGCCCCAAGGGCGGCTTTTACAACACGGAGTCGCTTATCGAAGCGGTAGCCTTGGTACTTATTGATGTCCACGTGCGGGACAGCCTAATAGTTGCACGCATTGTGCTCGGCCAAATGGGCACAAACAGTAATGGCTGAGCCATATTCACGTATGAGCATGAAGGCGCCAGAAGGCAGGCTTTCTTTATGCCTCGCATGGCGATTTCTCTCGCACGAGAGGGAGCCGAATCATCATTTGATTTTGAAAAACAACTGTTCTCTGCCGCTAGCCGGGAATTGAGCTTCGGGCGGTCATTCTTCCAGGGTGTTACCGGGGCGATGGAGGCGGCGGCACGCCATCCGGGTGAGCCAGCCGGAGATGGTTCGGAATACGACGAGGAAGAAGCTAAGCAAGCTCTTTGGAAGAAACTGGGCGTGACCGCACATTCGCGGTTTATGAATATGGTCGCCGACAATCATGTGACGTGGCCACGTGAGCCCACGTTAGTGAAGTTTCACGGCCACCATTTCGTGCTCATGCCCCGAACAAAAGACAATGTTCAATCCCTTCACATGGACCTTGTGGGAAATAGGCTGGACGATCGCGGCGCCATAACAGTGATGCGTCGCTTTCTGAGTCTCATGGCGGGTGCGATGACAATTTCGCAACGCTTGGTTTTGGGTGGTCCGGGAATCCTGTGCCGGTTGCAGTAACCAAGCCTGAACTCGCGTTCCGCACCACCTCGCATTACATCTTTGATCGCAAAATACCCTCAACGCCTGAAGCACGTCGCGCGCTCGCACTGTACCGGGAGGCCCTAAATGCGGAGCACAGCCAGCTCATCAGCTATGCCGTTCTCAACTACTATAAGATTATCGAACTGACACAGCGTCACCGGGGCCAACAAAGAACTGGTTTCGAGATAATTTCGTTTATGTTCGCGGTTTTGAGCATCTAAAGCGGTTGTTGGATGATTTTGACAAGCTACGCGGGAAGATGGAGCCGCACGAATACATATACAAATCTTGCCGACTTGCGGTTGCGCACGCTGGTAAAGACTCCGAATCCGACCCTGATGATGCAAGCGAATTGCTGCGGTTGCATAGGGCGGCGGACATTATGCAAGTCCTTGCTCGTCACTGTATTGAGGTGGAATTCAAAGTTTCCGATTGCATGTTTGATGGTAGCTAAAGGCGAAACGCACTGGATAACTGAACCAGCCGGTTCCTAAACATCCACTTTCAGCGCGGCGATAAACGCCTCCTGCGGGATGTCGACCTTGCCGAACTGGCGCATGCGCTTCTTGCCTTCCTTCTGCTTCTCCAGAAGTTTTCGTTTACGCGTCACGTCGCCGCCGTAGCACTTCGCGGTCACGTCCTTGCGGAAGGCGCGCACGGTTTCGCGGGCGATGATCTTGCCGCCGATCGCGGCCTGGATCGGCACCTGGAACATGTGCGGCGGAATGAGCTCTTTCAGCTTCTCCGCCATGGCGCGGCCACGCTGCTCGGCGCGGGTGCGATGCACCAGCATCGCCAGCGCGTCGACCGGCTCGGCGTTGACCAGCATTTGCAGCTTGACCAGATCGGCCGGCTTGTAATCGGTGAGGTGATAATCGAACGAGGCATAGCCGCGCGAGACCGATTTGAGGCGGTCGTAGAAATCGAATACCACCTCGTTGAGCGGCAGGTTGTATTTCACCATGGCGCGGTTGCCGACATAGGTCAGCTCCTTTTGCTCGCCGCGGCGGTCCTGGCAGAGCTTGAGTACGGCGCCGAGATATTCGTCGGGCGTCAAAATGGTCGCCTCGATCCACGGCTCCTGCATTTCCTCGATATGGTTCGGATCCGGCATATCGACGGGATTATGAATCTCAAGCTGCTGGCCGTTGCGTAGTTTGATTTTGTAAATAACCGACGGCGCGGTGGCGATCAGGTTGAGGTTGAACTCGCGCTCGAGCCGCTCCTGGATGATCTCGAGATGGAGAAGCCCGAGAAAGCCGCAGCGGAAACCGAAACCGAGTGCGGCCGAGGTTTCCATCTCGTAGGAAAAGCTTGCGTCGTTGAGCCGGAGCCTGCCCATGGCGGCGCGCAAATTCTCGAAATCCGCGGCGTCGACGGGAAACAATCCGCAGAACACCACCGGGATCGCCGGACGGAACCCCGGCAGCGGCGAGGCCACCGGCCGCTTTTCGTCGGTGATGGTGTCGCCGACGCGGGTGTCGGCCACTTCCTTGATCGAGGCGGTGAGGAAGCCGATTTCGCCGGGGCCGAGCTCGTCAAGCTCGACGCGCTTCGGCGTGAAGACGCCGACGCGATCGACCTCGTAGGCGGCGTCAGTGCGCATCAAGCGGATGCGCTGGCCTTTCTTCAGCACGCCGTCGACGACGCGGAAGAGAACGACGACGCCCAGATAGGAATCGTACCAGCTATCGACCAGCAGCGCCTTGAGCGGCGCCGCGGCGTCGCCCTTGGGCGGCGGCAGGCGGTGCACGATCGCTTCCAGCACCTCCGGCACGTTCTGGCCGGTCTTGGCCGAGATCAGGACGGCGTCGGAGGCATCCAGCCCGATCACGTCCTCGATCTGCTGCTTGACCTTGTCGGGCTCAGCGGCCGGCAGATCGACCTTGTTGAGCACCGGCACGATCTCATGGTTGTTGTCGATCGCCTGATAGACGTTGGCGAGCGTCTGCGCCTCCACCCCCTGGCTCGCGTCGACCACGAGCAGCGAGCCCTCGCAGGCGGCAAGGCTGCGATTGACCTCATAGGCGAAGTCGACATGGCCGGGCGTGTCGATCAGGTTGAGCACGTAATCCTTGCCGTTGCGGGCGCGGTAGTTAAGCCGCACGGTCTGCGCCTTGATGGTGATGCCGCGCTCGCGCTCGATATCCATGGAATCGAGCACCTGCTCGACCATTTCGCGCGCTTCGAGGCCGCCGGTGAGCTGGATCAGCCGGTCGGCGAGCGTCGATTTGCCGTGGTCGATGTGGGCAATGATCGAGAAATTACGAATGTTCGCGATCGGGACCGCAGTCATGCGGCGCAGATAACACCCGCACCCCCAAGCGGCAAGCGGTGACCGTCATCCTGAAGTGCGAGCGGAGCGAGCCTCGAAGGATGCCGGCCGAGGCGCGGATGCCGTCGCCCTTCGAGGCTTGGCGCTTCGCGCCAAGCACCTCAGGGTGACGGATTACGGATTACCGCTGGCGCCAGACGAAGGCAGCGCTGACCACGAAATTCCACACCGTGCCGATCAGCGCTCCGCCGAGGCCGGCGATCCACCACACGTTATCGTAATCGTAAATCCAGGTGGCGATGCCGACATTGGAGATCGCGCCGATGGCGCAAATCACCTGGAAGCGGACGAGCCCAGTGAGGAAGTGCCAGCCGGTCAGCCGCTGGTCGCGATACGTGAACAGGTTGTTGAGAACGAAATTCCAGGCGATGGCGCCCACCGTAGCGAGCGCTTGCGCCGCGCCGAACGACAAGGCGGTCGCCAGCAGCACGCTGAGGATGCTCAGGTGAACGGCGATGCCGGTCAGGCCGACCAGGCAGAACATGAGGAAGCGCGCGGAGACGGCGTCGTTGGTGAGCTTGGCCGTCACCAAGGCGGCGAAATCGAGCGCGATCTTGCTATCGAGCTTGCTCTCGCCGTGCTGGCGTTCGCGAAAAGCCGACGGCAGCTCGATGGTGCGCAGGCGGCCCCCTGCCGTCGACAGCATGTCGAGCAGGATCTTGAAGCCCTGCGAGGAAATTGCCGGCGCCAGCGCTTCGAAGGTGTCGCGCCGGATCATGAAATGGCCGCTCATCGGATCGGTGAGCTCGATGCCGAGCAGATGCCGCACCAGCGCGTTCGACCAGCGGCTCACGCGGGAGCGCTGCTTCGACAGGCCCGTTGCGGAGCCGCCGTCGAGGTAGCGGCTGGCGACGACGAGATCGGCGCGGCCGCCGCGCAGATTGTCGAGCATGGGAACGAGCAGGGCCTCGTCGTGCTGCAAATCGGCGTCCATCACCGCGACATAACGGGCCTGACTCGCCAGCATGCCCTCCAGGCAGGCTCCGGCGAGGCCGCGGCGGCCGACGCGGCGAATGCAGCGGACGCGGCTGTCGGTTTCGCCTATGGCGCGCGCGGCAGCGGCGGTGCCGTCGGGGGAATTGTCGTCGACGAACACAATCTCCCAGTCGCAGGAGACGAGCAGGCGCGAGAGCCGCTCTACCAGGATCAGAACGTTGGCGCGTTCGTTGAAGGTCGGCACGATGATGCTGAGTTCCGGTGCGGGGCGCAGCGCGATTTTACCGGCGCGCGCCAGCGGCGCCGGCGCACTTGCCGGTGGAATGTCGTCTATCGCCGACCGGGACAACGCGATACGCCCTCCGTTTGCGGCCCCCTTATTGCCCTATCCGTATGCGCACGCTAGAGCTTTCTCAAGTCTTGAAGCTTTCTCAAGTCTTGGAAAATGCTCTGCAATCCCGTGCAACCGGCCAAGCGGCGGCAAAATCCTGAGAAAACGATGTCCGTAGCGAGGCACGATCCGACCGACCAAGCGCGCTCGCGGCTCGCCGGCTGTGCCGACCGGCTTGGCCGGACGGCGGAACGCTTCGTCGCCGAAACCTCCGAGGGCGCCATCGTGCTTTCGGTTCTCGCGGCTTTCGTCGTGCTGTGGATGATATTTTGGACGGTCTCGACGGCGTCGCTCGACGTCCATATCGACAACGACGAAGCGTTGAGCTGGGCGCAGCATTTCGCGTTCGGCTACAAGCACCCGCCGATGACCGGGTGGCTGTTTATTTTATGGTTTTCGATATTTCCGCGCGAGAAATGGGCGGTGGATTTGCTCAATGTGATGAACAGCGCCGTCGCGCTTGGCATCACCTGGCGGCTTCTGCGCGACCACCTCGACAAAAATCGCGCGTTGTTGGGTCTCCTCGCGCTGATGCTTATTCCGCTCTACGACGCCAAAGCGGAAGTCCTCAACGCCAACACCGTGATGATTCCGTTCTGGGCGGCGACGCTGTTGTTCTATCTGCGGGCTCGGCGCGGACTTGGCGTTTTCGATGCCTTCCTGGCCGGTGCATTTGCGAGCCTCACAATGCTCGGCAAATATTGGGCGGTTTTTCTCCTTGTCGGAATGGCGGCCGCTTCGCTGGTGGGTCCCGGGACGAAGCGCTTTTGGCGGTCGCCGGCGCCTTACGCCATGGCGGCCGGCGCCATCATCGCCATTGCGCCGCACATCTGGTGGAGCTTGAACAATGCCGCGAGCCTGCAATTCGCGCAAAGCGTCATCAACCACACATCGTTCGGCGAGACGCTGGAAAAATCCGCACTCTATGTTCTCGGCGCGGTAGCCTACATTGTCGTCCCGCTCATTTTTCTCGCCGCGCTCCGTCCCAGCCGGGCCGCCTTGGCCGATATCGTTTGGCCCGCCGATGACGACCGGCAGCAGGCATGGGTGCTTTTGCTCGTGCCGCTGATACTGCCGGTGCTGGTCAATCTCGTCATTCCCTACCGGTTGACCCCGGACTGGACCTTTCCAAACTGGGCACTTTTGCCCGTCGTTCTTTACGCTTCGCCCCGCATCACCGTTGATGCGCGCGCGGTGGCGCGGGCGGGCGTCGTGGCGCTGGCGATGATCCTGGCTGTCGTCATCGCGTCGCCGGTGATCGCCGGCGTCAGGGTCGCTTACGGCTCCGACCAGTATCGACCGCACTTTCGGCAAGTTGCCGAACTGGCAGATCGGCTCTCCGGCAAACCGGTCCAGTTGTACTGGGGGAGTGGAGACATTATTGCAGGGCTGCCCGTTTACTTGCCGGGAGCGCGGCTTCTATCGGTCGGTCCATTGTCGGACGAGGGCCGAGCCGACAGCAGCGTCCATGGGCTCGTGGTGGTTTGCCTGACGACAGACGCGGGATGCCGGAGCATCGGCGATGCGTTTGCGAAAACCGGAGCGCGCACGACCACCGTCGCGCTGACGCGCAGCTTCCTGGGATTTACCAGTCCGCCTTTGGATGTTCAGATCACCGTGGTGCCGCAGGCAGAGACGCCTGCGCGTGCCACGCAATGATCGCTCAGTAGCGATATTGATCGGTCTTGAACGGGCCGTTGACCGGGATGCCGATATAGGTCGACTGCTTGTCGGAAAGCTTGCTGAGCCTGACGCCGATCTTGTCGAGATGCAGCCGCGCCACTTTCTCGTCGAGCTGTTTCGGCAGCGTGTACACCTTCTTCTGATATTTGCCGGGGTTGGTCCACAGCTCGATCTGCGCCAGCGTCTGGTTGGTGAAAGACGACGACATCACGAAGCTTGGGTGGCCCATCGCATTGCCGAGATTAACGAGCCGTCCCTCCGACAGCAGGATGATGCGCTTCTTGTCGGGGAACTCGATCTCGTCGACCTGCGGCTTGATGTTCTCCCATTTGAGGTTCTTCAGCGCCGCCACCTGAATTTCGGAATCGAAGTGGCCGATGTTGCAGACGATGGCGCGGTGCTTCATCTTGCGCATGTGCTCGATGGTGATGACGTCGACGTTGCCGGTGGCGGTGACAAAGATGTCGGCGCGCGGCGCGGCGTCCTCCATGGTCACCACCTCGTAGCCTTCCATCGCGGCCTGCAGCGCGCAGATCGGATCGATCTCCGAGACCATGACCCGGCAACCGGCCTGGCGCAGCGAGGCCGCGGAGCCTTTGCCGACGTCGCCGAAGCCGGCGACCATCGCCACCTTGCCGGCCATCATCACGTCGGTGCCGCGGCGGATGCCGTCGACCAGCGACTCGCGGCAGCCGTAGAGATTGTCGAACTTCGATTTGGTGACGCTGTCATTGACGTTGATGGCGGGGAATAAGAGCTTACCTTCCTTCTCCATCTGATAGAGGCGATGCACACCGGTCGTGGTTTCCTCGGTGACGCCGCGGATGGCTTTGCCGATCTTGCCGTACCAGCCCGGCTGCTCCTTGAGCCGCGCCTTGATGGCGGCAAACAGCACTTCCTCTTCTTCGTTGGTCGGGTGATGCAGCACTGTCGACGTTGTTTCCGCCTGCAGGCCGAGATGCATGAGGAGGGTGGCGTCGCCGCCGTCGTCCAGGATCATGTTCGGCCCGCCGCCGTCGGACCATTCAAAGATGCGATGGGTGTATTGCCAATAATCGTGGAGGGTTTCGCCCTTGACCGCGAACACCGGCGTGCCGCCGGCGGCGACCGCGGCGGCGGCGTGATCCTGCGTCGAGTAAATGTTGCAGGAAGCCCAGCGCACGTCGGCACCGAGCGCTGTCAGCGTCTCGATCAGCACGGCGGTCTGGATGGTCATATGCAGCGAGCCGGCGATGCGCGCGCCGCGCAGCGGCTGCTCGGGCCCATACTCTTCGCGCGTCGCCATCAGGCCGGGCATCTCGGTTTCGGCAATGGCGATTTCCTTACGGCCCCATTCGGCGAGACCGAGGTCCTTGACGACATAATCGGCGGGCGAAGCTTTCGTCTTGGTCGAAGTGCTCATGACAATCCTTTGGCGCTCCCTGGCGGTCTCTTTGAGTACGCAGCCGATCGGGCGTGTTGGAAGATGGCGGCCGGCCGGCCCCTATCCGACGACCGGCGCGGCGGCACTAAAGACATAAAGATAGCTTTATGTCCATGCTTGAACCCTGCATGCGGCAATGCATTTTGCGGAGCAAAGCAGGCTGAAATCAGCCCGCCGACGGTGCGTCGCCGCTTCGCGGCGGGGTGCGAGCCACGCCGGCCTGCGCCAGCGCCGCACCGATCTGCTGCATGCGGTTGATGAGCTCGAGCGCCGCCGCGGGCGATAGCGCCAGACGGCAGGCCGGATAGCGGCGGCCGGTGATCGGCGAATTGGGCTTGACCTCGTCGAGCCGCGTCACCGCGAACTCGATGCGCAAAGTTTGGCCGTCGAACACGACACCGCTGACTGAATCGGCGAAAGTCTCCGCCACATCCGGACGATCGATATAGCGGATCGTTGCCGGTTGCCGCTCTTGTTGCGCGCTTTGCATCGCAGCGCCTTTGGCGGCCGGATCGCCCTGCTTGGTCATTTGTTTATTTCCTTCTGGGGCCGCTCGCCTGAACGGCGCCGATCAATCGTCTTCGTCGAAGCGCGAGTCGATGAGCGCGGTCAAGGCCTCGATAACTTCCGCTGCCTCTTTGCCCGTCGCCTCGACGATGATTGAGGTTCCAGGCGACGCCGCCAGCATCATCAGCCCCATGATCGAGGTGCCGCCGACGGTTTCGCCGCAACGCATGACGCGCACGTCGGCGTCGAATTTTTCCACGGTCTGCACGAACTTGGCGGACGCGCGCGCGTGCAGACCCTTCCTGTTACAGATCGCGAGCTTGCGCACTGTTGCGCCTTCGCGGAATTGCCGCTCATCGGTCGCGCATTCGTCGTTGCGGTGAGTCTGCGCGCTCATTTCCCGGTCAGCACACGGCTGGCAATGGTCACATATTTTCGCCCGGCGTCCTGGGCGGCTGCCACCGCCTCCGCGAGCGGGCACTCGTCGCGCACTTTGGCAAGCTTGACCAGCATCGGCAGATTGATGCCGGCGAGGACTTCGACTTTGGGCCGGCTCATGACGGAAATGGCGAGGTTCGACGGCGTGCCGCCGAACATGTCGGTCAGGATGGCGACACCGTCGCCGCTATCGACGCGCTTGACGGCCTCGATGATGTCCTTGCGGCGTTCCTCGACGTCGTCGTCGGGGCCGATGGTCACTGCCTCGATCTGATGCTGCGGCCCTACCACGTGCTCCAAGGCCGCGCGGAACTCGATAGCCAGCCGCCCGTGGGTCACAAGCACAAGACCAATCATGGAACTCCCCGCGGGCGCGTCCCGGTTGCACCGCACGAAAGGGTGCTCATCTTGACCATCCGAAGCCCAAGCGCAAGAGGCATTTTCGAGAGAATCTGGCGGCTGCTGCATTGCGGTAATGCGGGTCAAATCCGGATTTCGGGTGCCGCCAGGGGGCCGGGCTACGGCACAAGGCCAACGCACGGGGCGGCGTCCTTTTGAGTCTACAGGCGTCCGGGTTAACCAATCTCAAACCGCACAAACGGCGGCGGTTATGCCCAACCTTCCCGGGCTGAAGTGATGAGCGCGAGCACGCCCGGCAAGACCGCCGCGCCGGATGCGACGGCAAGCCGCGGTAGCCAAACACCCTCGATTTCGGCCTCACGCCCGGCGGCGTCCGGCAACCGGGCGGCGTCTGCGGCGGCGAGGTCGACGACGAAGCCGACCACCGCGCTCGCCTCGTAGGCCAAACGCAGCAGCCCGGCGCCATGCACCTCGATCAGCCCGGCCAGCGCCTCGGCCGGGCGCGCCAGCAATCTGTCGCCTGCCACTTCCAGATGGACGCGATCGTCGGCGACAAGTCGGGCGAAGGGCAGCAAGCCGGTGCGCGCCGCTGCGATGAGTTCAAGCGCAAGCCGCGACTTCCCCGATCCCGACGGCCCGCGGATCAACGCCGCGCGCGCGCCGACCAACACGGCCGAGGCGTGCACCGTCGTCGATCGTGTCGCCATCACGTCGCCGGCAGACGCACAATAAAGCGCGCGCCGATAACCGTCGGCGTTCCGTCCGCCTCCGGCAAGCCGATCCGGTTTTCCAGCCAAATGGAGCCGCCATGCGCTTCGACGATCTGCTTGGAAATCGAAAGCCCGAGCCCGGAATTCTGGCCAAAGCCCTGATGCGGGCGATCGGTGTAGAAGCGTTCAAAAACTTTCTCGACGGCATCGGAGCGAACGCCCGGGCCGTCGTCGTCGACGAAAATATCGACATTGCCCTTCAGCCGCCGGCAGGTGATGCGCACAGTGCCTCCAGGCGGGGAGAAGGAGCGGGCGTTCTCGATCAGATTATCGACGACCTGGCCAAGCCGGGAATCGCGTCCCGGCACCTGGAACGCGCGCGCGCCGCCGCCTTCGAACCGCAGCGTCACACGCACGCCGTCGTCGCGCTTTAATTCGTTGGCGACGCCAACCAGCGTGTTGAGGAGCTTGGCGAGATCGACCGGCGCCGCCTCCTGGCGCTGTAACTCGGCGTCGAGGCGGCTCGCGTCGGAGATGTCGGAGATCAGGCGATCGAGCCGCCGAACGTCGTGCTGGATAATGGCGAGTAGCCGCGCGCGGCTCTCGTCGGTCTTGGCGACCGGCAGCGTTTCGACCGCGGAACGCAGCGAGGTCAGCGGATTTTTCAGTTCGTGCGCGACGTCGGCCGCAAAGCTTTCGATCGCCTCGATCCGGCTATAGAGCGCGTTGGTCATGTCGCGCAGCGTGCCCGACAGATGCCCGATCTCGTCGCGCCGGCGCGTGAAATCGGGGATTTCCACCCGCGTGCGGATGCGGCGGCGAACGCTCTCGGCTGCGTCGGCAAGCCGTCGCACCGGCTCGGCGATGGTTCCGGCCAGAAGGATCGAGAGCACGATCATGACGCCGGCGGCGACGAGGAAGACTTTGAGGATGGCGAGCCGCTCGGCCTCGACCATGTCGTCGATGTCGGCTCCTTGCGTCGAGAGCATGAGCGCGCCGCGCACGGCGCGGAAGCGTTGCACCGGCACCGCCACAGAAACGATCACGTCGCCACGGTCGTTGATGCGCACCATGCTGGCATTCTGGCCGCTCAACGCCTGCGCGACTTCGGAATAGCCGCGCCCGTTCACCGCCCCGAGTTCGTGGTAGAGCGGCAGATCGCCGCGGCCGAGCCAGCGGCGCGCTGCGGTATAGGCGCGTTCGAACAGCCCGGGTTTCTCGACGTTGGGCGCCGGCAAGTCATAGCGCAGCACGTCACCGCGGCCGAACAGGTTGCGGCTGTCGACCAGCAGCACGCCGTCGCGATCGTAGATGCGCGCGCGCGTCTTGGTCGGCGAAACAAGCCGGCGCAGCACCGGCGCCACGCGTTCCGGATTGATGGGAAAATCGATGCCGTAGAGCGCGTCCTCGGAAGGGCCGTAGCTTTCGCCGGCGCGCAGATCGAGCAGCTTGTCCGGATCGATGGTGATCGAAGAATCGGTCTCGACAGTCGCCGAGGCGGCAATCGCGCCGGCGATGATTTGCCCCTGCACCAGCAAACTCTGAACGCGCGCGTCGATCAACCCGGCGCGGAACTGCGAAAGGAACGTAATGCCGATGGAGAGCGCGAGCAGGCCGGCGACGTTGAGGAAGACGATGCGGCGGGTGAGGCTCGAAAAGCTCTGGGTGATGAAGAACTGCCAGGCGCGCCGCAGCCAGTCGCCGACCCTGGCAAGACCGTGCAGGCGAGGACGCGCGGCTGCCGCATCGAGGCCATCAGCCGCGATTTGGGCCTCGGCCTCGGTCGATATGCGGGCCTCAGTAGCGGCCCTTGCGATTTCTGCGGTTCGATCGAGCACTTCGTCTGCCGGGGTTCCGATCACGCCCGCTTTAGCGGGCATGGACGCCATTACTACCGCACGTCAGCCGTCCCAGTCAGGGGCCGAATCTTTGGCCATGGATCAAATTCGGTTGTCCACGGCCTATTGCGCAAATCGGCGCTTATTCCTTGAAACGATAACCGACGCCATACAGCGTCTCGATCATATCAAATTCGTCGTCGCTTGCCTTAAACTTTTTGCGCAGCCGCTTGATGTGGCTGTCGATGGTGCGGTCGTCGACATAGACCTGATCGTCGTAGGCCGCATCCATCAGGGCGTTGCGGCTTTTCACCACTCCCGGCCGGCTCGCCAGCGCTTGCAGGATGAGAAACTCGGTGACGGTGAGCGTCACTGCCTCGTTCTTCCAGGTGCAGGTATGGCGCTCCGGATCCATGCGTAAGAGCCCGCGCTCCAGAACCTTGCTGTCGGCTTCCTTCGGCGCGGCGCCGTCCTTCGGCGCGGCGCGGCGCAACACGGCCTTGACCCGCTCGACCAGGAGCCGCTGCGAAAACGGTTTGCGGATGAAATCGTCGGCCCCCATTTTCAGGCCGAACAATTCGTCGATCTCCTCGTCCTTCGAGGTGAGGAAAATCACCGGCAAATCCGACTTCTGCCGCAGCCGGCGCAACGTCTCCATGCCGTCCATGCGCGGCATCTTGATATCGAGAATGGCGAGGTCCGGCAGCGCGGTCTTAAAGCCGTCGAGCGCCGAGGCGCCGTCGGTATAAGTCGTGATCCGGTACCCCTCGGCCTCGAGTGCAATAGACACCGAAGTCAGGATATTGCGATCGTCATCGACGAGAGCGATGGTCGGCATGGCGGCCTTCTAACATGAGTCGGCCGCAAGCATCATCGGCCCCGGCCCCATAGCCTTTGAAGCCTCATGTAGGGGCGGAAGTGTGACCAGACAAGGCTAAATCAGGGCAATTGCCGCGGGCTGCAGCCGGAGAAAGTATTACATGGCCGACGCCAACGAGGCCGCCCCTTTACCGGGCTTCATGCCCGATCGCCTGCCCGAGAACGCGCCCGCGGCGGACTTTGACGCCGCGGCGGCCGCCAAGGCGCTGTTGCGCACGACACGGGCCGGCGCGCTTGCGACCATCGACCGCAATACCGGGCATCCTTTCGCGTCATTGGTTAACGTGGCGACCGATGTTGATGGCTCGCCGCTCATCCTCGTCTCGCGGCTTTCCACCCATACCGCCAATCTGGAAAAGGACGGCCGCGCCTCGCTACTATTGTCGTCCGCCGGCCGCGGCGATCCGCTCGCTCATCCGCGCCTGACCGTGCTCGGCGCCTTCACGGCGATCGCGCGCGACCAGCGCGAGGAGCCGCGCTTGCGCCGGCGCTTTCTCGCCCGCCATCCAAAGTCCGAGCTTTACGCCGGCTTTGCCGATTTTGCGTTCTGGCGCCTCAAAATGGTTTCCGCGCACCTCAATGCCGGCTTTGCCCGCGCCGCCGATCTGAAAGCCGCCGCCGTGATCACCGACGTTTCCGGAGCGGAGAATTTGATCGAGGCCGAAGCCGATGCGCTCGCGCACATGAATAACGATCACGCCGAAGCCGTGCGTCTCTACGCGACCAAGCTTCTTGGCGGCGAAGACGGCGCCTGGCGGCTCAGCGGGCTCGATCCGGAAGGCCTCGATTTCGCGCTCGGCGATGCGACGTTGCGCATGCCGTTCCCGGCGCGGGTCACCACCGCGGACGCGTTACGCGAGGTGGTGGTGGATTTGGCGAAGACGGCACGCAGTCGATAGACCCGCACCGGCCAGCAACGCCCAATTCCATACTAGGCGCGGGAAAGACGCGCGCGTTTGTTGCGGTGCAACGCGGGAACGCGCTGAGTTTTCCCCGGTTAGCTTTGTGATGCGAGCCCGGTCTTGGCAGGTGCTAGGATGCTCGATATAGGATCGCGCGTCCACCGGCAGACGGATAAGGGTGGCACGCAAGGCCCCGAAGGGCCGGCGAGTTGCGGAGGCGAGCGTGAAGGAAAGCGGACTGCGGAACAACGCCCACGGCGCCGACAAATTCGGCCTGAAAGACCTCGCCGCGGTCCACTGGAATTTACCCGATACGATTCTGGTCGAGCACGCGATCGCCAACCGCGAAGGCTTCCTCGTCCAAGGCGGAGCGTTCTGCGCCGAGACCGGCGTTCATACCGGCCGCAGCCCCAAGGACAAATTCGTCGTCGTCGACGCCCAGACCGAGAAATCGGTGTGGTGGGAAAGGAACGGCCGCCTGGCGCCGGAAAAATTCCAGTTGCTGTTCGAGGATTTCATCGCGCATGCCAAGGGCAAGACTTTATTTGCGCAGGACCTCTACGGCGGCGCCGATCCGAGATATCGCATCAAGACCCGCGTCTATAACGAGCTCGCCTGGCATTCGATGTTCATCCGCGCGCTGCTGATCAAGCCGGAGCGCGCCGAACTGTCGCACTACGTCCCCGATTTCACCATCCTGTCGCTGCCGTCGTTCAAGGCCGACCCCAAGCGCCACGGCGTGCGCAGCGAGACCGTCATCGCGCTCGACTTCTCCAGGCGCATCATTCTCATCGGCGGCAGCTCTTACGCAGGCGAGATGAAGAAAGCGGTGTTCACCACGCTCAACTACTATCTGCCGGCCGAAAGCGTGATGCCGATGCACTGCTCCGCCAATGTGGGGCCCGGCAGCGACGTCGCGTTGTTCTTCGGCCTTTCCGGCACCGGCAAAACGACATTGTCGGCCGATCCCAACCGCACGCTGATCGGCGACGACGAGCACGGCTGGGGCCCGCAGGGCGTGTTCAATTTCGAGGGTGGCTGCTACGCCAAGTGCATCAAGCTCTCCGCCGAGGCGGAGCCGGAAATCTACGCCGCGACGCAACGCTTCGGCACCGTGCTCGAGAACGTGGTGTTCGACCCCGATACGCGCATCTGCGACTTCGACGACGATTCGAAGACGGAAAACACGCGCGCCGCCTATCCGCTCGATTTCATCCCCAATGCTTCGCGCAGCGGCCGCGCCGGACAACCGCGCAACATCGTGCTGCTCACCGCCGACGCTTTCGGCGTCATGCCGCCGATCGCAAAATTGACGCCGGCGCAGGCGATGTATCATTTCCTGTCCGGCTACACCGCCAAGGTCGCGGGCACCGAGAAGGGCCTGGTCGGCGTACAGCCGGAATTCTCCACCTGCTTCGGCGCGCCGTTCCTGCCGCGCCACCCTTCGGTTTACGGCAACCTGCTGCGCGAATTGATCAGCGCCCACGACGTCGATTGCTGGCTGGTCAATACCGGGTGGACCGGCGGCATCTACGGCGTCGGCCGGCGCATGCCGATCAAGGTGACGCGGACGCTGCTCACCGCCGCGCTCGACGGATCGCTCAAGAACGTAAAATTCCGCACCGACCCTTATTTCGGCTTTGCCGTGCCGACCCAGCTCACCGGCGTCGAGCCACATTTGCTCTATCCGCAGAAAACCTGGCAGAACAAGCTCGAATTCGACCAGACTGCGCGCAAGCTGGTCGACATGTTCCAGAAGAACTTCGTCCAGTTCGAGGATCACGTCGAAGCCGACGTGCGCGCCGCCGCGCCGGAAGTGCGCATCGCAGCGGAATAGGCTTTCAATCCGCGTTTAGCGCCACGACCGCCAGGGCGTTTCCGGCACCGGGGTCAGCGGCGGCCGGGCCGCGGCCCAGGCGACGATGTTGTCGACCAAGAGCTGGTCCATCTTCTCGCGCGTGAACACCGACGCCGAGCCGAGATGCGGCAACAGCACGACGTTCTCCATCGCCAATAGTTCCTGCGGCACCTCCGGCTCGTTGACGAACACATCGAGGCCGGCGGCCATGATCTTGCGCGCCTTGAGGGCGGCGACCAGCGCCGCCTCGTCGACCACCGAGCCGCGCGCGACGTTGATGAGGATGCCGTCTGGGCCGAGCGCTTCGAGCACGGCCGCATCGATCATATTCCGCGTCTCCGTGCCGCCCGGCACGATGACAATCAGCGTGTCGACGGCGCTCGCCATGTCGATCAGCTGCGGATAGTGGCGATAAGCAAGCTCCGGCCGCGGCCGGCGCGTGTGATAGACGATCGGCGCCGCGAAGGCTTCGAGCCGGCGTGCGATCGCCATCCCGATACGGCCCATCCCAGCGAGGCCGACGGTGCGATTGCGCAATGTCGCCGGGCTCAAGGGATAGTCGCGCTGGCGCCATTTGCCGGCGCGCAGGTAACGCTCCGCCTGGGGAAATTCGCGCACCGTGCACAACAGGAGGCCGATGGTGGTATCGGCGACTTCTTCGGTCAGGACGTCGGGCGTATTCGTGACCACGATGCCGCGCTTCGCCGCGGCGTTGGCGTCGATATGGTCGTAGCCGACGCCGAAGCTGGAAACGATTTCGAGCTTGGGCAGGCGCGAGAACAAACGATCGTCGATCGGTTCCACCGGCGCGCTCATGGCAATGGCGCGTACATGGGCGACTGACGAAAGAAAGTCATCGCGGCCTCCTCCCGACGCGGCGTTGTGCACAGTGAAATTCGCGAAACCCTTGGTGAGGACCGGCCGCGCCGGCCCGATCAGCAATACTTCGGAAGTATCGGCGGTCATTGTCGCTCCGGGATCACACCAGCATGGTCACCGGCGTTTCGATCAGCGCTTTGATCGCGGCCAGAAGCTGGGCACCGAGCGCGCCGTCGACCACGCGATGGTCGCAGGACAAAGTCGCGGTGAGCATGCTGGCGAAGGCGACGCCGCCACCCGCTTGCTCGACCGCCTGCCGGCGTGCGGCGCCGACCGCCAGAATCGTCGCCTGCGGCGGGTTGATGATGGCTGAGAATTCGCGCACGCCGTACATGCCGAGATTGGAGATCGCGGTCGAGCCGCCCTGATAGTCGGCGGGCTTGAGCTTCTTGTCGCGGGCGCGCGCCGCCAAGTCTTTCATCTCGGCGGAGATGGTGGTGAGCGATTTCGTTTCGGCGGCGCGGACGATCGGCGCGGTCAGTCCGCCGTCGAGCGCGACCGCAACGCCGATATCGCTGTGCTTGAGGCGCAGGATGCGATCGCCGGCCCATACCGCGTTCGCCGCCGGCACGCGTTGCAGAGCGAGCGCCAGCGCGCGGATGACGAAATCGTTGAGCGAAAGCTTGAACGCCGGCTTGCCGTCGCGATCTTTCGGCGCCGCTTCATTGGCATCTTCGCGCACCGCGATGAGGCGATCGATCGCGATGTCGGCGGTCAGATAAAAATGCGGAATGGTCTGCTTGGCCTGCTGGAGCCGTGCCGCGATGGTCCTGCGCATCGCGTCGAGTGGGATTTCCTCGTAGCCCGCCGGATCGTAGAGCGCCTTGATCTGGTCGGCGCTCGCGCCTCCGCCAAGCGGCGCCCGCTCGGCCGGCGGCGGCGCGTTGTCCACGTCGCGGGCGACGATGCGGCCGTGCGGACCGGAGCCGCGCAGGCGCGACAGATCGATGCCGGCTTCGCTGGCGAGCCGGCGCGCCAGCGGCGTCACCGTAATGCCGCCAGCGAGCCGCGCCGGGCCGAAATTGCGTTCGGGCGTGCGCACCTCGAAGAACGGATCGAGCTTGACCGGCCTCTGCGTCGTGGGCGCCGGTGCGGGTCCTGGATCGCTTTCGTACGCGGTCGGCGGCGTGGGAGGTGACTTTGCGACTGGCCGCGCCGGGGTTGCCTTGGCGGCTGGCGTCACGGCGGCCGGCTTTGCGCTCGGCGCGGCGCCGGCCGCGTCACCGATGACGCCGACCACCGCGCCCACCGGCGCCACCTCGCCCGCCACTACGCGGATCTCGCTGAGCACGCCGGCTTCCGTCGCCGGCACCTCCATCGACACCTTGTCGGTCTCGATCTCGAACAGATTGTCGCCCGGCTTCACCGCGTCGCCGGCCGACTTGAACCATTGCGTGATTTTTCCCTCGGCGACCGTCTCGCCGAGTTGCGGCATGAGGATGTTCATTTCAATGCCCGACGGCGCTCACCACGTCACCGACACGTATTGCGTCTCCATGAATTCCATCATGCCCTCATGCGCGCCTTCGCGGCCAAGGCCGGATTGCTTGACGCCGCCGAATGGTGCGGCGGGATCGGATACGACGCCGCGGTTCAATCCGATCATGCCGAAGTCGAGCTTTTCCGAAATCCGCATGCCGCGGCTCAAATCCCTGGTGTAGAGGTAGGCGACCAGGCCATATTCTGTGTGATTGGCGCGCGTGATCACCTCGTCCTCGGACTTGAAGGCCTGCAAGGACGCGACCGGCCCGAAAATCTCCTCGTTGAGCATTTTGGCGTCCTCGGACACATTGGCGAGCACGGTCGCCGGATAGAAGAAGCCGGGCCCCGGCGGCGTCTTGCCGCCGGTGAGCACCTTGGCGCCCTTCTTCACCGCGTCGTCGACCAGCTCGATCACCTTGTCGAGGCCGTCCTTGTTGACCAGCGGCCCAAGCGCCACGCCGTCATCGAGGCCGTTGCCCATTTTCAGGCCGGCCATCTTGGCGGTCAGTTTTTTTGCAAACTCGTCGTGCACCTTCTCATGCACGTAGAAGCGATTGGCCGCGGTGCAGGCCTCGCCCATGTTGCGCATCTTGGCAACCATCGCGCCTTCGATCGCGGCGTCGATGTCGGCATCGTCGAATACGATGAACGGTGCATTGCCGCCGAGCTCCATGGCCGGCTTGAGGATATTGTCGGCGGCTTCGTGCAAGAGCTTTCGCCCGACCTCGGTCGAGCCGGTGAATGACACCACCCGCACGCGCGGATCGTGCAGCATCGCGCTTACCACCTTGCCGGAGGAGCGCGAGGGAATGACGTTGACGACACCGGCGGGAACGCCGGCTTCTTCGAGGATCGGCATCAGCGCCAGCATGGTGAGCGGTGTATCGGAAGCGGGCTTGAGCACCACCGGGCAACCGGCGGCGAGCGCCGGGCCGATCTTGCGGGTGGCCATGGCGGCCGGGAAATTCCACGGCGTCACCAGCACCGCGATGCCGGCCGGCTTGTGATGCACGAAGATGCGCGCGCCCGACGACGGCGCGCGGCTCACCTCGCCGATATTGCGCACCGCCTCCTCGGCGTACCAGCGGAAGAACTCGGCGGCATAGGCGACCTCGCCGCGCGAGTCGGACAGCGCCTTGCCGTTCTCGATGGTGATCAGCTTCGCCAGCCGCTCGGCGTCGCGCATGATCAATTCGAACGATTTGCGCAGAATTTCACCGCGTTCGCGCGGCTTTTTGGCGGCCCAGCCGGGGAAGGCTGCGGCTGCGGCGTCAAGCGCGGCCTTGGCGTCCTCGACGGTGGCGCTCGCCACCGAGGCCACCTTGTTCTCGGTCGCCGGGTCGATCACGTCGAAGCGGCCGCCGTCGGAGGATTTGCGCCATTTGCCGCCGATCCACAGATCGGTCGGCACGTTGGCGAGAAGGTTGTCGTACATCGCAGTCATTTTTGGCACTCACTTTATGGCACTTGGTCTTATGGCGCTCATTTCGCCCGCGCCTTCACTTGCCGTTTTTCAGCTCGACCAGGATATTCTGGTAAGGCTTGCCGCTAAGGTTGCGCAATTCGTGCTTCTCGCCGGCGTCCTTCCAGATTACGCCACCGACTTTGTCGTCGGCGATGATGGAGTGGCCCTGCACGGTCTCAAGCTCGATCTTGCCGCCGGTGACGTTGATGATGACGTAGTCAAGCGTGTGATGGTGCCAGGCCTTCTTTCCGCCCGGCGGAACTTGCATGTCCCATACCCGCACCTGGTCGTTCTCGAAGAGAACTTCGGTGCCGATCGGTCCGCTCGGATTTTCGCGGCTCGGCTCGTTTGCCATAATTATCCTCCCGTCACGCGTTCACGCTGCGCTGCACGCGCTCGGCGATGCGATCGACACTCGGCAGCGCCAAATCTTCCAGAATGTCGGCGGCCGGTAGCGGGATGTGCGGTGTCGTGATCCGCACCGGCGGCCCATCGAGGTCGTAGAACGCTTCGTCGGCGACGATGGAGACCAGTTCGGCGCCCCAGCCGCACAATCGCGGATTTTCCTCGACCGTGAACAGCCGATGCGTGCGCGCCACCGAGCCGAGGATGGTCTGCGTGTCGAGCGGCACCAGCGAGCGCACATCGACCACTTCGCAGTCGATGCCGTGCTCGTTTTTGAGCTTCTCCGCGGCGGCGACCGCGCGCGGCACCATCAAAGCGAGCGCCAGGATGGTGGCGTCCTTGCCCGGCCGCACGATCTTGGCCGTGCCCAGCGTATCGACGATCTCGCCGTCGGGCACCTCACCCTTGGTTGGATAAAGCGATTTGTGCTCGAAGAAGATCACCGGATCGGGATCGCGCACGGCGGCCGCCATTAACCCGATAACGTCGCGCGGGCTCGACGGCGCCACCACCTTTAAGCCCGGAATCATCATGCACCAGTTCTCGACGCTCTGCGAATGCTGCGCGCCGAAGCGCGCGCCGCCGCCGTTGCCGGTGCGCACGACCAGCGGACATTTGACCTGTCCGTTGGACATGTAGCGGCTCTTGGGGAATTCGTTGGCTATGTAGTCGAAGCACACCGCGAAAAAATCCGAGAACATGATCTCGGCAATCGGCTTCAATCCGGTCATGGCCGCGCCCATGGCGGCGCCGAGGATCGCCTGCTCGGAGATCGGCGTGTCGCGCACGCGCACCGGCCCGAACTGCTCGTAGAGCCCAACCGTCGCCTTGAATACGCCGCCGGCTTTGCCCACATCCTCACCGATGAATACGACGTCGGGATCGCGCGTCATTTCCTGGGCGATGCCGCGGATGACCGCGTCGCGATAGGTCAGTTCCGCCATGCAAACCCTCCGTCGGCGTAAACGTCGGTGGTGAGGATATCGAGCGACGGCGGCGGCGCCGCCTTGCAAAGCTCGGTCGCCTCATCGACCTCGCGCTTCACCTCGCTGTCGATGCGCGCGATGGCGTCGTCGCCGACGCCGAATTGCTTGAGCCGCTCGCGATAGAGTTTGATCGGATCGCGCGCTTTCCATTTTTCCAGCTCGCCTTCGGGTCGATATTTGGCCGGATCGGCGCGCGAATGTCCGCTGTAGCGGTAGGTCATGCATTCGATCAGCGACGGTCCGTCGCCGGCGCGCGCCTTGTCGTAAGCCGCCGCGGCAATGCGATAGACGGCATCGGCGTCGTTGCCGTCGACGACGATGCGCGGCAGTCCGTAGCTCGCGGCGCGGTCGGCGGCCGGATGTTCCACCGCCGTGACCTCGCTGATCGGCGTGTATTCCATGTAGAGATTGTTCTCGCAGACGAAGACCACCGGCAGCTTCCATACCGCGGCGAAGTTCAGCGCCTCGTGAAAGGCGCCGATATTGGTCGTGCCGTCGCCGAAGAAGCAGACCGACACGTCCTTCTGACCCTTGTATTGTGCGCGCCAGGCGGCGCCGCAGGCGATCGGCAGATGCGCACCGATGATCGCATAGGAGCCCATCACGCCGTGATCGACCGAGGTCAGGTGCATCGAGCCGCCCTTGCCGCGCATCAGTCCGATGTCGCGCTGCATCAGCTCGCCCAGAACCTTGGAAACCGGCACCCCGCGCGCCAGCGTGTGCGCGTGGCCGCGATAGGTGCAGAAGGAAAGATCACCCGGGCGCATGGCGACGGCGAAGCCGGCGGCTACCGCCTCCTGCCCGAGCGAAAGGTGGCTCGTGCCTTTCACCAGGTTTTGCAGGAACAGATCGTAGGCGCGCTGCTCGGCCTCGCGGATCACGACCTGCGTGCGATACAAAGCGAGTCGCTTTTCCTCGCCGATGTCGTCATTGAGACTTGCCGTCGAGCCGGGCGCGCGGTCCTCGATCTTGGCCATGAAATATCCTTTAGCAGGCCCAATAGGATGCGGTGGGGCGGGCGCAACTTAGCGCCAGTTGCGAAGCCGAGGCAACGGTCCCCGGCGAGGCTTCGTGCAAGGCTTCGCGTCAGTGGGCGGCGTTCAATTGGAACGTCCCGCTTGCGCGGGATGCGGCTCTTTAGGTAAGTGGCGCCAGCGGAGGTTGCGATGGCCCAAGAAGCCCAAGACCGCGTCGACCGTCAGGCCCAGGATAGTCAAGGTGAGGTTTATCAGGCGCCCGACAATGTGCGCCGCTTTTTTGGCGGTCCGCCGCTGGCGGTGCTCGGGCGGCTGGTGCTTTTGTCGATTTTGGTGGGCGTGATCCTCGCCGCCATCGGGCTCGATCCCTGGAATATCGTCGAATCCGTTCGCCGCCTCGTCGTGCAAATCTGGACGATGGGCTTCGATGTGGTGCGCTGGCTCTGGCGCTACTTCCTGCTCGGGGCGGTGATCGTCGTGCCGATCTGGTTCCTGGTGCGGCTGGCAAAAGCGCCGCGCGGCGGATAAAGCTGCATACCCTAAAATCGGAATGGCCGGGCGCAGACCCGGCCATTCTGTTCATGGCTGCACGAAAGGGCTAATCGTCGATCGGGCGCGGACCTGACGGCATCGGCGCGTCGTTGTCGCCCTGCATCGAATGATCGCGCGGGCCGCGATGGCGCCGGCGCCGCCGATGCAGCGGGAAACGGTCCGCCGAGCCGTCATATCCGTTGGGGCCATTGGGCCCGCCGGGGTCATGCGGACCGTTGGGGCCGTTTGGGTTGTTCGGGCCCTGACCCTGTTGCGTCGGCTGCTGCGGCTGGCCGCCGGTGATGAAGGAAGGAAGCCGCTCCACGTCCTCCTCGCCGCTCGGCTGGAAGTGCTGCGTGCGCGGCTGATTGTGTTGCGGCTGATTGTGCTGCGGCTGGTTGTGTTGCGGCTGGTTGTGTTGCGGCTGATTGTGTTGCGGCTGATTGTGTTGCGGCTGATTGTGTTGCGGCTGACTGTGCTGAGGCTGATTGTGCTGAGGCTGATTGTGCTGCGGCTGACTGTGCTGGGGCTGATTGTGCTGCGGCTGACCGTGTTGCGGTTGCTGTTGCTCGCGCGGATAAAACGGCTGCGACTCGCGGGGGGCAAACGGCTCGCCGCTGATGGGCGGTTGCTCGTTGCCGTCCTCATCGTAGCCGTCATCGGCAACATTGCCGCGCGGCTCGCCCTGCTGCTGGTAATAGGACGGGCTCTGGCGGAACTGCTCCTGCGCCGCCGCGATCAGGCGAAAGTAATGCTCGGCATGCTGATAATAATTCTCGGCCGCGACTGGGTCGCCGGAACTCTGCGCGTCGCGGGCAAGCTGGAGATATTTTTCGGCGACGTGCGACGCCGTTCCCCGAATTTTCACGTCCGGTCCGTTGGACTCGTACATACGCGACAATGGATTTTGATGATGATGATGGCCGCCACCACCTTTGCGGTTGCGACCCCGCATGCGCTTGTTCTGACCGTTTCTCATGACTGCTGTTCCACCAACCCCCTCATTTGCGGCGGCACGGATGCCGCCGTTTCACTTCACTGTATGTCACGTCGACCTAACGCATGAACCCGGGCAATCTTCTTTCGGGCCGCTCTCGCGGCAGCGCAGCTGTTGTGGTCACCAAACCTCGGCAATACAGCTCCCACCGGCGGCTTCGCCGCGGTGTTGCGAACCCCTCGTTATGCGCGACATCTCACGAATGCGCGCCGAACCGATGAAGCTTCTCGGTTTGAATCTGGCGATCCCGTTTGCCGTCCGATCCGGCTTTCGCTGTTCCGGCTTTCGTTTCACCTGGCCTGCGCTGCCAACCTCTTAAGAGGGACGTTCCTCTATGAGGGACACTCTTGGTGTTCAAGGCGGCGCGGCACCATCATCTCGGGCCGATTCCGTAAGCGCAAGCTAGTCGGTTCCGGCCGATATTCCAAGTGCTATTTTGCTGCTTTTTTGCCGGGGCCCAATGCTCCACGCTCATGTCCCTTTTGTCGGTCCTGTCGCGGCTTTCGTCGCGACGAGCGCGCGCGGCACACCATCAAAGTCAGCGCGCGCCGGCAATAGCGCAAGCCCTGCCGCCGCCAGCAAAGCGGCGACGGCCCACGCCTGTCCGCTGCCGAGTTCAACGACGAGAGCACCGCCGGGTGCGAGCAGCGCCGGCACGGTGGCGGCGATCGCCCGATAGCAATCGAGACCGTCGGGTCCACCGTCGAGCGCCGCTCGCGGATCGAAATCGCGCACTTCGCGGGCGAGTGCGGCAATATCGCCGGACGCGACGTAAGGCGGATTGGAGACGATCAGGTCAAAGGCTCCGCCGAGCGCCGCCGCCAGATCGCAAGCGACGAAATTCGCCCCGCGCAACCCCAAGCGTTGGGCGTTGGCCCGCGCGAGGCGCAGCGCGCCGCGGCTGGTATCGGTGCCGATGCAGAAAGCGTTAGGCAATTCAGCGAGCAGCGCCAGAAGGAGCGCGCCCGCGCCGGTACCGAGGTCGGCGATGCGCAATTTCTGGGTACGCGCGCCGCCGGCATCGATCGCGGCAAGCGCCGCTTCGACCACGGTTTCGGTCTCCGGCCGCGGCACCAAAGTTGCGGCATCGACAGCGAGCCGCAAGCTCCAGAATTCCTTGTAGCCGACGATGCGCGCGACCGGCTCGTGCGCCAGGCGGCGCCGCGCGAGCGCCGCGATCGCGTCTTCCTCCTCGGCGCCGAGGATGCGCGCGCCGGCGGCGGCGAGCGCGGTGTGATCGAGTGCAAGCGCGTGGCCGACGAGGATGCGGGCGTCCAGCTCGGCCGACTCGATTCCGGCGGCGCCGAACTTTTCCGCCAGTGCGCGCCGCGCGCCGGAAATAGTGAGCGCCGCGCTCTTATCGCGCGCCAGCACGGCGTTATCGGCGCTCGGCGTCCTCACTCCGCCTCCTCGGCGGCCAACAGCTCCGCCTGGTGCTCGGCCACGAGCGCGTCGATGATCTCGCCCAGCGCCTCGCCTTCGAGGATCTGCGGCAGCTTGTGCAGCGTGAGATTGATGCGATGGTCGGAGACGCGGCCTTGCGGATAGTTATAGGTGCGGATGCGTTCGGAGCGGTCGCCGGTGCCGACCTGGCCGCGGCGCGCGGCGGCGCGCGCGGCGTCCTGCTTCTGCCGCTGGAAGTCGTAGAGCCGGCTGCGCAGCACGGCGAGTGCCTTGGCGCGATTGCGGTGCTGCGAGCGGTCCTCCTGCATCATGACGACGATGCCGGACGGAATATGGGTCACCCGCACCGCCGATTCGGTCTTGTTGACGTGCTGGCCGCCGGCGCCGCCCGAGCGCAGCGTGTCGATCCTGAGATCGGCATCGTTGATGGCGAGGTCGAGTTCCTGCGCTTCGGGCAGCACGGCGACGGTCGCGGTCGAGGTGTGAATGCGGCCGGATCCTTCGGTGTCGGGCACGCGCTGCACGCGGTGCACGCCGGATTCGAATTTTAGCTTGGCGAAAGCGCCGCGGCCGCGGATTTCGGCAATGATTTCCTTAAAGCCGCCCATCGAGCCTTCGCTCATGGTCATGAGCTCGACCTTCCAGCTCTGCGTGACGGCGTAGCGCTCGTACATGCGAAACAGATCGCCGGCAAACAGCGCGGCTTCGTCGCCGCCGGTGCCGGCGCGGATTTCGAGGATGACGTTGCGCTCGTCCATGGCGTCCTTGGGGATGAGCGCCGAGCGCAACTGCTGCTCTAGCTCGGCACGCCGCGTTTCGAGCTGCCGTCGTTCCGCATCGGCGATGGCGCGCATCTCGGCGTCGGTCGCCGGATCGTCGATCAGGCTGGTAACCCCTTCGAGCTCGCGCTGTGCCGTCCGGTAGGAATTCACCGCCTCGACGACGGGAGAGAGCTCGGCGAATTCGCGCGAGAGCTTCACATAGGTCTCGCGTGGCATCGCGGCGGTAAGGTCGCGTTCCAGTGCCGCATGACGGGCGACCAGCGCGTCGAGTTTCTGATCGGGCAGCATCGTCGGTACGTAAAAGAGGAGAAGGGCCGAAACAAGCCCCACCCATGACAGCGTGCTATATCTGCAAGCCACTATCGGCGGCGTATTTCTCCAGCTCGGCGCGGATCGGCGTGCCGCCGCTTGGTTTCCCGATCAGCGGGCAGAGGAACGCGGCGGTCTTGCGGCAATCGAGCTCCAGCAGCATCGCCTTGACCGGCCCGACCGCGGACGGCGCCAGCGACAGCGAGCGGTAGCCGATGGCAATCAGCGCCAGCGCGCCGATCGGCTGCGAGGCGAGTTCGCCGCACAACGTCACCGGCTTGCCGTATTCGCGGCACTTGTCGGCAATGTCCTTGAGCGCACGCAACACCGGCGCGGAAAGCGGATCGAAACGGCCGGAGACGCGTGGATTGCCGCGATCGACCGCATAGAGAAACTGCACGAGATCGTTCGAGCCAACGGAGAGGAAATCGACATGTTCGAGGAGTTCGTCGAGCTGATAAAGCAGCGACGGCACCTCGACCATGCTGCCGACCTCGACCTCGTCGGGCAGCTTATGGCCGTGCCGGCGCAAATGCGTTAGTTCGAGATCGACCAGCTCCTTGGCCTGGTCGAACTCGGAAACGGTGGCAATCATCGGGAACATGATCTTCAGCGCCTGGCCGCCGGCGGCGCGCAGAAGCGCGCGCAATTGCGTGCGCAGCAGAGCCGGCCGGTCAAGCCCGAGCCGGATGGCGCGCCAGCCCAGCGCCGGATTCTCCTCCTCGATATTGCGCATGTAGGGCAGCACCTTGTCGCCGCCGATGTCGAGCGTGCGGAAGGTCACCGGCTTACCATTGGCGGCGTCGAGGACGGCGCGATAGAGGGCATATTGCTCGCTCGATCGCGGAAAATTCGGCGCCACCATGAATTGCAGCTCGGTGCGGAACAGGCCGATGCCGGCGGCGCCGGTATCGGCGATGTGGGGCAGGTCGACGCTTAAGCCCGCATTGATCATGAGCGCGACTTTTTCGCCGTCCTTGGTGACGCAAGGCAGGTCGCGCAGCGCCTGGTATTGCTGTTGCCGCCGCGCGCGCAACCGCACCCGTTCGGCGTAGGCCGCCTCCATGTCGGGCAGCGGCCGCAAGTGCAGATCACCGGCCGAGCCGTCGAGGATGATGGCATCGCCCGGATCGGCCATGCCGGTGGCGTTGTCGATCTCGCCGACCGCGGCAATGCCGAGCGCGCGCGCCACGATGGCAACATGCGAGGTCGGGCCGCCCTCTTCGAGAACCAGGCCGCGCAACTTTTTGCGGTCGTAATCGAGCAGCGCCGCCGGCCCCATGGAGCGGGCGACCAGGATGGCGTTGTCCGGCAGGTTGTCGCGCGAGGGCGCGTGATCGCGGCCGGTGAGCTGACGCATCAGCCGGTTGGCGAGGTCGTCGAGATCATGCAAGCGCTCGCGCAAATACGGATCGGTCTGCCGCAGCATGCGCGCGCGGGTGTCGGACTGCACGCGCTCGACGGCGGCCTCCGCGGTGAGGCCCGTCATCACCGCCTCCTCGAGCTTGTGCAGCCAGCCGCGGTCGTAGGCGAACATGCGAAAGGCTTCGAGCACGTCGCGATGCTCGCCGCCCTCGACCACGTCGCCGTGCTCAAGCAGCTCGTCGAGATGGGTGCGCAATGTCTCGACCGCCGATTGCAGGTGCTTCAATTCCCTCGGAATGTCGTCGGCGATGTAGTTGGTGACGACGACACGCGGCTCGTGCAGCACGACGTGGCCGAGCGCGATGCCTTCCGACAGCGCCATGCCGGTGAGATGCAGCGATCGCCGTGCCGCCGGCTCGGCGCCGGGAGGCGCCTGCGCCGACAGCTCGCCCGAGGCGATCATCTCCGCCAGCACCATCGCCGTCGTTTGCAGCGCCTCGACTTCCTCCTCCGAATAGTTGCGCCGGGCGCGGTTCTGCACCACCAGCACGCCGAGCGTGTTGCCGGCGCGCAAGATCGGCACGCCGAGGAAGGAGTGGTAGATTTCTTCGCCGGTTTCCGGCCGGAAGGAGAAGGCCGGGTGCGCCTGCGCGTTGGAAAGGTTGATGGCGCTCGCCTGGCTCGCGACCAATCCGACCAGGCCCTCGTCGGCACGCAGCACGGTGTTGTGCACGGCGTCGCGGTTGAGGCCCTCGGTGGCGTAGAGTTCGAGGGTTGAATCGACGCGCAGCACGTAGACGGAACAGACCTCCGCGACCATGTTGGCCGCGATCAGCACCACGATCTTGTCGAGGCGTTCCTGCGCGCTGACCGGCTCCACCATGACTTCGCGGAGCCGGCGCAACAACACGCGCGGACCGCCGAGCGCGCCACGCATGGCGTGAGGTCCCTCGGGCCTTCGTTTGGACCGGCGCGTCGCCCGCAGCGCCCCGGCCGTCATCGAAGATGAGTTCGCCTGGGCCCCGGCCCGCGGCGAGCATCCTCAAGCCTATATCGAATGCGGTATGCAAACCGCAAGCCAGAGACAGTGCGATGACGCTGGCGGGAATTTGTGCGCCGCAGCGAGAATTGTCATTCCGGGGCCGAGCTAAGCGAGGAGCCCGGAATCCGTAACCACGACCGGTGCAAGTTCTGCTGAAACTATGGCTATGGATTCCGGACAGCCGCGGAGCTTGTCATCGGGCCGGCCACTTTTGGGCCGGACCCGTTGGCCGCTTCCGGAATGACACTTACGGCGACGCTTGGTCGAGGCCGTAGAGCGAATGCAGCGTGCGCACCGCAAGCTCGGTGAACGCCGCGTCGATCAAGAGCGAAAACTTAATTTCCGAGGTGGTGATGGCGCGGATATTGATGGCGCGTTCGGCCAGCGCATGGAACGCCATCGCCGCGACGCCGGCGTGGCTGCGCATGCCGATGCCGATGACGGAGATCTTGGCGACATCGGTGGCGCCGTCGAGCCGCTTATAGCCGATCGCCTTCTTCGCCTTGGCGATGACATCGAGCGACCGCTGGTAGTCCGCCGCCGGCACAGTGAAAGTGAGATCGGTGGTTTTGCCATCGGCCGAGACGTTCTGCACGATCATGTCGACATTGATGTTGGCGTCCGCCAGCGGAAGGAAGATCGCGGCGGCGACGCCCGGCTTATCGTCGACCTCGCGAACCGAGATTTGCGCCTCGTCGCGGGAGAAGGCGATACCGGTGACGGTTTGTTGCTCCAAGATCTCCTCCTCGTCGCAGATCAGGGTTCCGGGCGGAATGCCGTGCGGGTCGACGTCCTCGGGCCGATCGAAACTCGAGCGCACGAAGATGCGCACATTATGCACCATGCCGAGCTCGACCGAACGCACCTGCATAACCTTGGCGCCGAGCGAGGCCAGCTCCAGCATTTCCTCGAAGGCAATCTTGGCGAGCCTCCTGGCGTGCGGCACTACCCGCGGGTCCGCAGTGTAGACGCCGTCGACGTCGGTATAGATGTCGCAACGGTCGGCGCGGATCGCCGCCGCCACCGCCACCGCCGAGGTGTCGGAGCCGCCGCGCCCAAGCGTAGTGATGCGGCCGGTCTCCTTGTGCAGGCCCTGAAAGCCGGCGATGATCGCGACTTCCCGCCGTTCGGCAAAGCGCTTGACGATTTCGGCGCCGTTGATTTCCAGGATGCGCGCCGACGTGTGTACGTTCGAGGTCAGGATCGGCAGCTGCCAGCCGAGCCATGAGCGGGCGTTGACGTCCATGTCCTGTAGCGTGATGGCAAGGAGCCCGGCGGTTACCTGCTCGCCGCTGGCGACCACGGCATCGTATTCGCGGGCGTCGAAAATACGGCGTGTTTGCAACGCCGCCTCGCACCAGGCGACGAGCTGGTCGGTCGTTCCCGCCATCGCCGAGACCACGACCGCGACGTCGTGGCCGGCGTCGATTTCGCGCCTGACGTGGCGCGCGACGTTACGGATGCGATCGATGTCGGCGACGGAGGTCCCGCCGAACTTCATCACCAGACGGGCCATGACAGTCGTCCGCGCTCTTTCCCCGGTAAAAGGCGCGTATTGATACCGGCGTGGTGCCCCCCCTGCAACATAAACGCCGATGATGAAAAGCCACTCGCCCGCGGCCCTTATCGGGCGCGGGCAAGTGGACGAACACAAGCAATTGCTTAAGGGCGGTTATCGAGTAGGGCGATCGCGACGGTCATTGACCCGCACGCGGATTGGCAGAACGGTTTCCTGCCAACCCATCGCGACCCCCATCAAATTCGACCAGAACGCGATCCACAACAGCGCAGGCATGGCATGGCTCCTTTGCGGACCGATCTGATTGGGTAACGTGCTAAGCTCGCTGTAGTTCCTCGGTATTCGCGGCGAGGCGCCGCTGCCGGAACGCGTTTTCGCCCATCGGCGGCACGAAACAGAACAGTGGCAGCACGAAAGAGTTGAATGTCATGCCAGCAAGCCACGACCGCATCCTGACCACGCATGTCGGAAGTCTTGTCCGTCCGCCCGAACTGAGCAGATACATCGAGGCGATCGACAACGGCGTCAAAATCGATCGAGCCGCATTCGACCGCTGCCTGGCTGATTCCGTCGCCGACGTCGTCAAGCGCCAGCAACACGCCGGCATCGACGTCGTCAGCGACGGCGAGTTCGGCAAATTCCGCAGTTGGTCGTTCTACATCCTCGACCGTCTCGCCGGCATCGAGGAGCGCGCGATCGAAGCGCCGCGCGGCGCCGGACGCGATCAGCTTTTATTTCCGGAATTCTACGCGGATTATTTTCCGACGCAGAAACTGCCGAAACGCGGCACCGTCGTTTGCGTAGGCCCGATCGCCTATAAGGGCCACGCCGCGCTGCAAAAGGACATCGCGATCTTCAAGGCCGCGCTGAAAGGCGCGGCGGTCGCCGACGCCTTCCTGCCGGTAGTGGCGCCGGCGAGCGCCGTTCCGCGCCACAAGAACGAATATTACAAGGACGACGAAGAGTTCCTGTTCAAGCTAGCCGAGGCGCTGCGCGAAGAATACAAGGCGATCGTCGACGCCGGGCTGATGGTGCAGATCGACGATGCGTTCCTGCCCTACATGTACGATGTCGCGTTTGCCGCCGACGATCTCGCGCAATACCGGAAATGGGCGGCACTGCGCATCGACGCGCTCAACCACGCCATCGCCGGATTGCCGGAGGATCGCATCCGCTATCACATCTGCTGGGGCAGCTTTAATACGCCGCACGTCACCGACGTGCCGCTCAAGGACATCGTCGATCTCGTGCTCAAGGTGAAGGCGGGCTCCTATTGCATCGAGATGGGCAATCCGCGCCATGAGCATGAGTGGCGGGTGTGGGAAAAGGCAAAGCTGCCGGCCGGGAAGAAACTCATCCCCGGCGTCATCAGCCACTCGACCAATGTCGTCGAGCACCCGGAGCTGGTCGCCGAACGGCTCACGCGTATCGCCAGGCTCATTGGGCGCGAGAACGTCATGGGCGGCACCGATTGCGGCTTCGCGCAGTCGCCGTATGTGCGGCGCGTGCATCCCTCGATCATGTGGGCAAAACTGCAAGCGCTGGCCGAGGGCGCGCGGCTTGCTTCGCAGGAGTTATGGGGCCGCAAGGCGGCCTGATTGCCAAGACTTTTCAGTGGAGCATAATCTTTTTTCGGAAAACCGGCTTCCACCCCGGATAAAGTCCGGGGCAGGCTTTTTCCGGATCATGCTCAGTACGGCAGCCCGACATAATTCTCGGCAAACACCGTCGCCGCGGCTTTCGAGCGGAACAGATAATCGAGCTCGGCAAGCTGGATTTTCTGATCGAAGGGATTTTCGGAAATCTGGTGCAGCATCGTGGTCATCCACCAGGAGAAGCGCTCGGCCTTCCACACCCGCTTAAGCGCGCGCTCGGAATAATGATCGAGGCCGGCGTCGGATTTCTCGGCATAGTGCTCGACCAGCGCCTGTGACAGGTAGCGCACGTCGCTGGCGGCGAGGTTGAGGCCCTTGGCGCCGGTCGGCGGCACGATATGGGCGGCATCGCCGGCAAGGTATAGCCGGCCGAAGCGCATCGGCTCGGCGACGAAGCTGCGCAGCGGCGCGATGCTCTTCTCGATCGAGGGGCCGGTGACGAGACGCGCGCGCGCCTCATCGTCGAGCCGGGGCCTGAGCTCCTCCCAGAAGCGATCGTCCGGCCAGGAATCGACGTCCTCGGCGAGGCTGCATTGCAGGTAGTAGCGGCTGCGCGTCGGCGAGCGCATCGAGCAGAGCGCGAAGCCGAGCCGGTGGTGGACGTAGATCAGCTCGTCGGAGACCGGCGGCGTGGCGGAGAGAAGGCCGAGCCAGCCGAGCGGATAGACCCGCTCATGCGCGGTGATCGCGCTCGGCGGCAGGCTCTTGCGGCTGACGCCGTGAAAGCCGTCGCAGCCGGCGATGAAATCGCAGGCGATCTCTTGGGTCTTGCCGCCGGCACGGAACGTGACGTGGGGCTTGTCGCCGAAGATTCCGTGCAGGTTCACGTCGTCAGCGGAGTAGATCGTAGGTGCGCCGACGGCCGCGCGGCCGTCCATGAGATCCTTGGTGATCTCGGTCTGTCCGTAGACCATCACCGCCTTGCCGGTCAGTTCCTTGAAGGAGATGCGATGGCGCACGCCGTCGACGCAGATCTGTACTCCCTCATGCACGAGGCCATCCTCGTGCATGCGCGCGCCGACGCCCACTTCGTCGAGCAGATCGATCGTGACCTGTTCGATGACGCCGGCACGGACGCGGCCGAGCACATATTCGCCGGTCTGCCGCTCGAGGATGACGTTATCGATGCCGTGCTTGTGCAGGAGTTGGCCGAGCAGCAGTCCCGCCGGGCCGGCGCCGATGATGACCACTTGGGTTCGCATGGCTCGTCATATCATTGCCGGAAGAGTTTGGAAGATGACCGAGCGCGCGCCGCGGATTTTGATTCAAATCGACCCTGGTTTGTTATCGGCCGTTGAATGGTTTCCCTATTTTATGCCGGTATGCACACGGTCCGGCGAGTGGGCGCCAAAGCGGCGGCGTTGATTGCAACGGTTCATCCCGTCGGCGGTCGCGGGCTCGCACGCGGGCCGCCACGGCCCGACGAGCAGCAGACAAAGGCCGGGCGCCTTGCTTTGGTCCTCTCGCTGTTGCTGTTGTTGCTTGCGGCGGCGTTGCTGATCGGCGGCCGTGCCGTCATCGATCCGCTGCTGCGGGCGGCGGCCGCGGATCGGGAAGCACACCGCCTCGGTGAAATCGTCTTTAGCATGCCCGACGGCACGGTTTGCCGTCATCTGTCGTTCGACAACAAAACGGCGGCCATCACCGAAGGTGCCGTCGAACCGTGCGCGCAGGACCAGCCCCAAGCGAACGGCGCAATGGGCTTCGCCTGGGGCGCGCGCTAGCCACCCGACGAAAATTCCAAGCTGACATTGTGAATTGCCCCGGCGGGCTCCGGGCGCGGACCCATCGCCGGCGCGCGGGCCGGGGCTTCCGGCGAGCATGATCCTTTCGGAAAACCGGTTTCCACTTTTCCGGATCATGCTCTAGGGTGCGTCCCCGTTGTAAACCGCACGGACCAAGGGGAAGTAACCATATGCTGCGGACCATGCGTTTCGTCTGCTGGCCGGCGCTGCCGGTCGGCTTATTGCTGATCGGCCTTAACGGCGCGGCGGCCCAAGGCTCACCCGAGGTCCGCCAGGCTTGCGCGGCCGATGCGATGCGGCTTTGTTCCGATTTCATTCCCGACGTGCCGAAAATCACCAAATGCATGATGGCCAAGCGCCCCCAGCTGAGTAAGGAATGCCGCGTCGCAATGGCAAACCAACACCGGTATTACCACCACCGCTCGTACCGGCGACACCACGTGCCTCGGCAGAGTTAAGGTTTCCGCGACCGCTAAACTGCGGCGCGGCGGCGCGGCGGCGCGGCGGCGCGCGGAGGGCGCCACGGCTTGAGCGTTATTGCCCGAAAATGCCATGGTGCGCGCGGAGCGACCGGGACAGCCGGCCGCGGGGGTGGAGTTTGCAAAAGGTCGCCAAGCCGGAGGCCACGCAGGGTCGCCGGATGTTCACCATCGCCGTGGCGCTTGCCGCCGGTGTGCTGATCGCGGCGTTCGCGCTGCCGCGCGCGCAACCCAGGGCACAGCCGATCGGCGGCGACGATGCGCCGGTGCTCGCCAGCGAAACCGCGCTCGGCGATGCCATGCGCGGCGGCGATAAGGCGGCTGCGCGCCGGCTTCTGGCGCTACAATTTTCCTTCGTCGACGCCGACGGCAAGATTTATGCGCGCAGGGATTTTCTTGCCGATCTCAAAGGTCTCGCCGCCGCGCCGGCAAGCGAGGTGAAGCTACGCAACTACGGGCTCCTCGCCGTGGTCACCGGGCATCGCCAATCGGCGCACAATGCCGAAGTTTTTTTCCTCGGCATTTGGGCGAGGCAGAAGGGCGCCTGGCGGACGCTGGCGATGCAGGAGGTTGCGATCGCCACCGCCGATGCGCCCGCCGCCGTCGCCGCAGTGCCCGCCCCTGAAGCACAGCCCTATGAGTGCAAGAATCCCTGCCAGACTTTGCCCTATCGCGTGCGCTCTGGGCCCGAGCAGGACATCGTCACCGCGTTCCAGGCGATCGAGAAAGCCGTCGTCGCCCACGACGCGTCCGAATGGGGAAAGCACGTCGCCGACGAATTCGTGGTTTACCGGACCGGCCAGCTCCCGGCCGCCAAATCCGAGCGTATGGCCATGATCGAGCGGCAGAAGGAGAGCAACGCCGCCGTCACCGTCGGCGAAGTGCAGACGATGCGGCTTGCGGCTTATGGTGACAGCGCGGCGATGGTCGCCGACCATGTGGCGGTGGACAATTCGCGCCCGCCCTATCGCGCAACGCGGGTGTGGGTACGGCGAAACGGTCAGTGGCTGGTGGCGATCAGCGTGCAGACCGACGTGAAGTAGCGAACCGCGCTAAGTCTCCAGCCCCGACGGCACGTTGACGTTCTCGCTTTCGAGCTTCATGCCGGCGGCCAGCGCCATGGTCTCGGCCAAAGCCGCGAAATCCTTCTGCAAATACTCCTGTGGATTCTTTTGCAGGATGGCGGCGCCGAAATGACCTTGCAGCACTTCTCGTGCCGCTGCCGTTACCGGCAGCGGCACATCCATCTCCCGGCCGAGCTCAAGCCCGAGGTCGAGGTCCTTGCGCAACAGCTCCGGCGTGAATGTCGTGGTCCAGTCGCAATTGACCAGCGCTGGCGATTTGTAGCGCGTGAACATTGAGCCCATGGCGCTGTTGTTGAGGAAGGCAAGCCAGGCGTGGCGCGGCACGCCCATCTTGTTGGTGAGAAGCGTCATCTCGATCAGATTCTCGATGATCACGCCAAGCATGACGTTGTGCGCGATCTTGCAGACGCGCGCCAGTTCGCCCTCGCCGACATAGGAGACCCCGCGCGGGGCAAACACCTCGATAAGCGGCATCACCGCCTTACAGGCGGCCTCGGGGCCGGAGACCACGACGGAGAGCTTGCCGGCCTTGATGACCTTGGCATTGCCGCTGACCGGCGCGGCGACAAAATTGGCGCCGAGCTCCCGGAGCCGGTCGCGGATCGCAGCCGATTCCTCGACCGCGATGGTGGAGCAATCGACCACGGTCGGCGGGACCTTGCCGCCCTGGCTGCACACGCCGTTCTTGCCGTACAGCACTTCCTGGACGTCCTTGCCGGTGGTGACGATGGAAAACAGCACGTCGATGTTTTTCAGCTCGGACAAATGATCGACCAGCTTGCCGCCGATCTTGGCCAACGGCTCGGCCTTGGCGCGGGTGCGGTTCCAGATGGTGACGTCGTAACCGGCCTTGATCAGGCGCTCGGCCATGGGAATGCCCATGCGGCCGGCGCCGATCCAGCCGATCTTCGGTTTGTGCTCTTTGCCGTTCGTGGCCATGCCGGGCTCCTGTTTTCAAGGGCTCTCTTATCACAGGATACGAAAGCTTGTCCGTGGCGGGGATGCGGCGCGGCTTTGCGTTTCTTGACAGCGATTTATGGGCCCGTCATAACGACGCGGGCGCTGTCGGACGAACGGTTAAACGTATGCCGGGACGCGCCTTAAGCCAGCAGAAACGACTGGAAAAAGCCGGTCAGGGCGAAACTCCGCCTGCGAACTTCGGAATTCGGGACACTAGTATCGAACACGAGGACAAAGATGTTCGCGGTCTTCAAAACAGGCGGCAAGCAATACCGGGTCGCCGCCGAAGATGTGCTCAAGGTCGACAAGGTCAAGGGCGAGCCTGGTGAGATCGTCGAATTCGGCGAGGTCCTGATCGTCGGCGGCGACCGTGTGACGCTTGGCGCGCCGACCGTCGCCGGCGCCACGGTTGCGGCCGAGGTGCTCGATCAGTCGCGCGGCGCCAAGATCATCGCGTTCAAGAAGCGGCGGAGAAAAAATTCCCGCCGCAAGCGCGGCCACCGCCAGTATTTTACTCTGCTGCGCATCACCGAGATTCTCACCGATGGCAAGAAGCCGAGCAAGACGGCCGCGCCGCGGCCGAAACGGGCGCCGGCGCCGAAGCCGGAAGTTCCGGCCGGCACCACGCCGGAAGTCTCTACGCCGGCTGCCGCCGCGCCCACCGCCGAGAAGCCGCGCAAGGCTCCGGCCAGGAAGGCGGAAAAGCCGAAAGCCAAGGCGCCGGCCGGCAAAACCAAGAAACCTGCGGCCAAAGCCAAAAGCCCGCCGAAGGGAAAGAAAAAGAAGTGAGCGGAAGCGGTGATGTTTTTGTCACGAATCCGGTATAAGTACCAAAGACGAGAAGGGTTGAGCGATGGCTCACAAGAAAGCAGGCGGCTCCTCGCGCAACGGCCGTGATTCCGGCGGTCAGCGCCTGGGAATCAAGATTTTCGGCGGCGAAGAAGTGATCGCCGGCAACATCATCGCGCGCCAGCGCGGCACCAAATGGCATGCCGGCCGCAACGTCGGCGTCGGCCGGGACCACACCCTGTTCGCGCTGATCAATGGTCGCGTTGAGTTCCGTGCCAAAACCAAGGGCCGCGTCTTCGTATCGGTACTTCCGATGACGGAGGCTACGGCCCAATAACACGGTGGATCATATGAGTCCGCCGGTATCCAGTCGAACCGGCGGGCCCAATGGGCTTCGAAAAGGGGGAGACCGGATTGCCGGCTCCCCCTTTCGGTTTCTTTAACAGGTGCATACAGACGCAAGCGCTGAGCCATTACTGCCCGGCGCTCGGCGGCGCGGCGAAGAACGGCACGAGCTTGGCGACCAGCGCCGGCCCGAAATGTGCTTGCGGATTTGACGGCGGCGCCCGATCCAGCAGTTCCCAGCCCTGGATCAGCACGCGGGCGCCCTCGAAAGTGTGCTGGAAGTCGCGGCCGGGCCGCACGCTCTGGTGGAAGAACGCATCGCCAAAATAGGTCCAGTCGCGCTCCGGTGCGCAGCCGAACGAGGTGTTTTTCGCGTCCGCCGCGGTGAGCACGATGGTGTTGTCGTTCGCCAGCGGCGGCACGAACGTGCCGGCATAACACGCCGAGACGATGACGATGCGGTTCTTGATGCCTTCGTTGTTCAGCGTCGCCGCCACCTGCTGTGGCGTTAGTTCGCTGATTGCGCCGTTGGGCAGGCGCAGCCCGAAACCGGTGGGCTCGCCATGCGACGTCATCAAGAGGAGAAGAACATCGTCGTCCTTGTTCATCACCTTGCCGATGGCGCGCACGGCGGCGGCGAAATTGCGACCGTCCGCGAGCGGCAGGCTTTGCAGCGTCTCGCGATGATTGACGAGGCGCAAAGTGCGCCCGCGGATCGGCAGGACGCCGCTCATCGCGGCGAGGCCCCCGTCCAGCTCCTTGAGAAAGACATCCTCCGCCCATCCGGCGATGCCGATGGCGTAGACGCCAGTAGCGCCTTTGGTCGACGGCGAAAGGCTGGCGACTTCCGCCTGCAAGAGCGCGCGTTGCGCCTGCTCGATAGGCGCCGCTTCGGCCTCGCCGCTGCCGCCCTTCTGCTCCTGCGCCAGCTTTTGCGCATGCAGGATTTCCCACCAATTGGCATGATCAATATCGAAGTCGCGGGCGATGAAGACCGGCGCATGCGGCACGATGGCGGTGACCGCGACCAGCGCCAGCCACAATCCGGCGGCGCGGCCGAGGACGGAAATCCCCGGCCGTGGCGTGAAGGTGCGGATCACCGCAGTCATGGCGCCGATCCACCACAGCGACACCACGGCGAAAACCGCGATCGGCGCGGCACGATTGACCCAGACAGCGGCGCCGTCCGGCACCAGCGCGGCGCCGATGTTGACGGCATCGATCACGATCTCGGCAATGATCGAGAGCGCCAGCATCGCCGACAGTGCCGTGACGCGGGCGGCCGGTTGTACGAACAGCGCCGCGACGGCGACATCGAGCGCCAGCCAGGCGACGATCGCGTTCAGCCCGTAAGGGTTAAAACCACCGCCGGGTCCGGCGGTGAGGAATTGGAAACCGATGCGGATTGCGGCGAGCGCGACGATCCAGGCCAAGAGGCTCGGCAGGCCGACGAATTGCAGAGCGGGCGTCGGCCGCCAAATAACGGCGCGCGCCGTAAGCTTGAGAACCGACCACACGCTTTTCATCCGCTACTCGAACCCGCCGAAACTTAAGAGTGCCGTACCCCGATAGTTACACTATATCAGGTGCGCCGCGCGGCGCTGCGCCAATTTGCACCACGCATGCGGTGGATTTGACGCTCCGACATTGTTACGGGTACGCCCAAATGAAATTCCTCGACGAGGCCAAGGTCTATATCCGCTCCGGCGACGGCGGCAACGGCTGCGTATCGTTCCGGCGTGAAAAATTCATCGAGTATGGCGGGCCGAATGGCGGCGACGGCGGCGAGGGCGGCGACGTGATCGCAGAGGCGGTCGATGGGCTCAATACGCTGATCGACTATCGCTACCAGCAGCACTTTTTCGCCAAGAACGGCCATGCCGGCATGGGCAAGGATCGTCATGGCGCCAATGGCGCCGACGCCGTGCTCAAGGTGCCGGTCGGCACGCAAATCTACGAAGAGGACGGCGCCACGCTTCTTGCCGACCTCACCGAGCGCGGCCAGCGCGCCGTGCTCGCCTCCGGCGGCAACGGCGGATTCGGCAACACGCATTTCAAATCCTCGACCAATCGCGCCCCGCGCCGCGCCAATCCCGGCCAGCCAGGCGAAGAACACACCCTCCGCCTGCGGCTCAAGCTCATCGCCGATGCCGGCATTATCGGGCTGCCGAACGCCGGCAAATCGACTTTCCTCGCCGCGGTCAGCGCGGCGCGGCCGAAGATCGCCGAATATCCCTTCACCACGTTGCAGCCGCAGCTCGGCGTGGTCGAGATCGACGGGCGCGAATTCGTGCTCGCCGATATTCCCGGCCTGATCGAGGGCGCGCATGAAGGCGTGGGCCTCGGCGACCGCTTCCTCGGCCATGTCGAGCGCTGCCGGGTATTGTTGCATCTGGTCGACGGAACCGGCGACGACGCCGGCGCGGCATACAAGACGGTGCGCGCCGAGCTTTCCGCTTACGGCCAGGGCCTTGCGGACAAACCGGAGATCGTGGCGCTGAACAAGGCCGACGCGCTCGGCGCCGCCACGATCAAGGAACAAGCGGCGCGCATCAAGCGCGCGGCGCGGAAGCCGCCGCTCGTCATCTCCGCGGTCAGCGGGCAGGGCGTGCCGGAAGTGTTGCGAGCGCTCATCGCGGTGATCGAAAAAGCGCGCGATGCCGCGGTTGAGAAACGCGCTGCAAGCGCAGCCTGGCACCCCTAAACCTCGCGTTTGGATTAGCTCCCGGCACTCGCTACATTAGCGGCATGTTCGGTCTGCCGCGGATTCATCATCGGTCGCGGAACGTGCGGCTCGATACGCTGGTGCGGCTGCGCTGGCTCGCCGTGTTCGGCCAGTTCGCGGCGGTGCTGGTGGTCCACTTCGGGCTCGAATTCGACGTGCCGATCTGGCCCTGCCTCGCCGTGATCGCGCTGGCGGCGTTGTTGAACATCGCGTTGCGCGTGGGTTTCCCGCAGACGCAATGGCTCGAGCCCGACCGCGCCGCTTTTCTCCTCGGCTTCGACATCGCCGAGCTGGCGGCGCTTCTTTATCTCACCGGCGGCCTGGAGAATCCGTTTTCTTTTCTGCTGCTCGGCCCGGTGTTGATCTCGGCAACCGCGCTGCCGCCGCGCATGACGCTCCTGATCGGCATTTTCGCCGTGCTGTGCGCGACCGTGCTTATCTTTTTTCATTATCAGCTCCCCTGGGACAGCGAGGAGACTCTGGAGCTTCCCGAAACTTACGTGGTCGGGGTCTGGCTCTCGATCCTGCTGGCGATCGGCTATATCGGCGTTTACACCTGGCAGGTCGCCGAGGAGGCGCGTCAGCTTTCGGACGCGCTGGCGGCGACGGAACTGGTGCTGGCGCGCGAGCAGCACCTGTCGCAGCTCGACGGTCTTGCCGCGGCGGCGGCGCATGAGCTCGCCACGCCGCTCGCCACCATCACCGTGGTGGTGCGCGAAATCGAACGCGCGCTCGATGCCGGCTCGCCCTATGCCGAGGATGTGAAATTGCTACGCGAGCAGGCGCAACGCTGCCGCGAAATCCTGTCCAAGATCACCGAGCTGCCGACCGCCGAGCCGTTCGATCGGGTGCCGCTGTCCGCGCTGATCGAGGAGGCGGTGGCGCCGCACCGTCATTTCGGCGTTTCGCTCGGGGTGACGCTGCCGCCCGACCGCACGGCCGAGCCGGTCGGCGCGCGCAATCCGGCGATCCGCTACGGCCTCGGTAACCTGATCGAGAACGCCGTCGACTTCGCCAACAAGCGCGTCGAGATCTTCGCGCAGTGGACGGCGGAGGATTTGAGCATCACCATCAGCGACGACGGGCCGGGCTTTGCACCCGAAGTGGTCGATCGCATCGGCGCGCCCTATGTCACCCATCGGCGGCCCGGGCCGCGCGAGCCGGGCAGTGACCAGGACGAGGACCCGGTGTTCGGCCTCGGCCTCGGCTTTTTCATCGCCAAAACGTTGCTGGAACGCTCCGGCGCCAGGCTTTCTCTGAAAAACCAGGCGCCGCCGCAGCACGGCGCCACGGTGACGGTGGTCTGGAGCCGCACGGATTTTGAACGACCGCTGGTTGCGCCCCCTCTTGAGCGCACGGCGGCCGTCTCCTAACTATCAGGCATTGTGGGGGGCTCGCGGCGTTTACTGCGGTGGAGTGGAATTGCCATGATTAACGCCCTGACCGGCGCCCCCGGCGCCAGTACCATGCCAACAACGAAGGCCGCAACGGTTTCCAGCGAGCGCTCGTTGCTGATCGTCGAGGACGACAAATCGTTCTTGCAGCGGCTGGCGCGCGCCATGGAAACCCGCGGCTTCGTCGTGACCACCGCCGAGTCGGTGGCCGACGGTCTCTTGCAAGTCGAGAAGGCGGCGCCGGCCTTTGCCGTGGTCGACATGCGGCTCGGCGACGGCAACGGGCTCGACGTCATCTCGGCGATGAACAAGCGCCGGCCGGGAGCGCGCGCCATCATCCTCACCGGCTACGGCAACATCGCGACCGCGGTGAATGCGGTCAAGCTTGGCGCCGTCGATTATCTTGCCAAGCCTGTCGATGCCGACGACGTGGTGGCGGCGCTGCTGGCGCTCGACAACAAGAAGATCGAGCCGCCGGAAAATCCGATGTCGGCGGACCGCGTGCGCTGGGAGCACATCCAGCGCATCTACGAATTGTGCGAACGCAATGTCTCGGAGACTGCGCGCCGTCTCAACATGCACCGGCGCACCTTGCAGCGCATCCTCGCCAAGCGCGCGCCGAAATGACTTGAGCGAGCGAGCTTCGTTGCCGTCATTGCCCGCGCTCGCCTCGCTCTAGAGCATCCCGGTTTCATCGGTTAAGATGGCGGCATCCACATTGCGCATGATCGCGACGCGGTCTGTAGGCGCACGGCACTTTTGGGGAGGGTGACATGGACGCCAGGATGTACCTGACAATAAGTTCGATTATCGCGATCCTGTACGCGATCGGCTTCTTGCTGATCCCGGGCAATGTGGTCTTGCTGTTCGGCGGGCCGCCGGAGCCGCACGTCACGCTCAACCTTCAATATTGCGGGGCGGCGTTGCTGGCGTGGGGCGTGATCGGCTGGATGGCGCGGGACTTCCGGGATTGGGACGCGGTGCGCGGCGTCCTGATCGGCAACGCGGTCGGTGACGTGGTTCTCACCGTCCTGAACCTTTGGGCCACGTATCAAGGCTTGCTGAATTCACTCTCGTGGACGTCCACGATCGTGAGCGTCCTGCTCCTGCTCGGGGCGCTCTATTGTCTGTCCGCCGGCGCGCGCAAGCCGGCGTGAACCGGCGGTGACGGGGACGCCGGCTCTCGCCGGCTACTTCGATTTCGCCTCGTAGACGCCGGTCCAGTCGGCCGGCGGCGGCGCGGCGCGGTACGCTGCGATGCGCTCGACATACATGTCGTAGAGCCCGCTGACGCCGAAGCCGTTGGCGAGCTTACGGCAGCGATCGATCAGGCTCCCCGCTTCGTCCCATTGTTGGCGGCGGTACGCCGCCAGCATGCGCGCGTTGAGATCGCGCAACTCCCGGCAGCGCGGATCGTCGTCGACTTGCGCGCGCCCAAGCACGGTGAACACGGCTTCCGGCTGCTTTTTGCCCTTCACCAGGATGAGGTCGATCTCCATCGTGGCGAATTTTTCCTTCGCCTTTTCCGCGGTGCGCGAGCCGATCACCATGGAGAGACGATAGTCCTTGGTGCGCGATTCCAGTCGCGAGGCGACATTGACGGTGTCGCCGAGCACCGAATAATTGAAGCGGAAGTCGGAGCCCATATTGCCGACCACGCAGGGGCCGGTATTGAGCCCGATGCCGATGCGCAGCGGCATGTACACGCCGCCATTGGCGTCGGCCTCGCGCTTGAATTCGCCGTTGAGCGCCTCGGCGCGCGCCAGCATTTCCAGCGCCGCCTCGCAGGCGTTGGCCTCGTGGTCCGCGTCGTCGAGCGGAGCGTTCCAGAACGCCATGATGGCGTCGCCGATATATTTGTCGATGGTGCCGTTGCGCTCGATGATGGCGTTGGTCATCGGCGTGAGGAAACGATTCATCAGGTGGGTGAGGCCGGCGGGATCGTCCTTGTAATGCTCGGAGATGGAGGTGAAGCCGCGCACGTCGCTGAACAGGATGGTCATGCGCCGTTCCTCGCCGCCGAGCACCAGCTTTTCCGGCGACTTGGCGAGTTGCTCGACCAGCGCGGGCGACAGATAAAAGCCGAAAGCTGAACGGATTTGCTGGCGCTGGCGCTGCTCGCGGAAATAATTGACGAAGGTGAGGACCAAATAGATCAGCCAGCTCGAGATCAGTGGGTAGGTAAAATCGATCAGCAGATTGTGCGCGACGAAGAAATACCACGACATGCCGGCGAGCCCGACGATCAGCAGCGCGCCGAGCGCCAGCACGATCGCGGCCGGCAATAGCGGCGCGGCGATGATGATCGCGAGGCCGAGCACAATGGCCAGGATCAGTTCGGCGCCGATGGCATAATTTGGATTGCTCAGGAAGGACTTGGTCAGCACGTTTTCCAGGATCTGCGCGTGTACCTCGACGCCGGGCATGGCCGGGTCGACCGGCGTGGTCTTGATGTCGAGCAGCCCGACCGCCGACGTGCCGATCAGCACCAGCCGGCCGCGAAAGCGGTCGGCGGGCACGCGGTCGTTGAGCACGTCGGCCGCCGAGACGTAGCGCGCCGGATCGTGCTTGTTGAAATGCACCCAGAACTGGCCGTGGCTGTCGGTCGGCAGTTCGAGGCCGGGCACCGCCACGGCGCGCAATCCGGCCTGGTCGGTGCGGATGAGGATGGCGCCGGCGCGGGTGACGACGCGCAGCATGTCCATGGTCAGCGACGGCACCAGGGTATCCTGCGCCGCCATGACCACGGGTACGCGGCGGACGATACCGTCGCGCTCGGGGTTGATGGAGAACAGCCCGCGGCCGGCGGCGGCCTGCTCGACGGGCGGCACGTTGCGCAGCAAGCCGGGAAAGGTCACTAGGAACGGGCGCGGATCGGGGCCGCGGATGGCGAAGCCGGTCTGTAACGCCATATCAGCATCGGTGCGCGGTTTAGCCGTCGCAGCACCGGCCTGCCCGACCACGACCATTCCGGCTTGTTTGATCGCTTCCGCCAGCACCGCGTCATTGCTGGGAAGGGCGGCAAGCTTGTCGCGGGTCGCCTCATCAAGGCCGCGGAAGCTCGCCGCGGCGACCGCCGGCGACAGGCGGTCGGGTTCGGCGAACACGATGTCGAAGCCGATGGCCACGGCGCCGAGCGCGCGCAACCGGGTGACGAGATCGGCGACAACGGTGCGCGGCCACGGCCATTGCCCGATTTCCTTCAGGCTCGCCTCGTCGATATCGGCGATGACGACCGGCCGCGCCGTCTGCACGCGCGGGCGCAGCACCTGGAGGAGATCGAAGGTGCGCAGGTGCACTTCTTCCAGCGGCCGCGGGTCGGCGATGCGCAGCGGCACCAGCGCGAACAGAAGGAGCGCGCAAACCGCTCGCGCCACACCGACCTGCCGCGCCCAGCGGACGATGAGCTTCATCTCTGCCGATCCCCCTGCGCCGCGCCCGAGCCGCGCCAGAACAATTATAGCAAGAGCGGATCGATCCATCCTCCCCCGCTTCGCAGGGGCAGGACGAGACGGCGGTCTATTTCTCGCGGAACGCGCGCATCAGCTGATCGTGCAGCGGCTTGACCAGGTAGGAAAGCATGGTGCGCTCGCCGGTCTGGATGAAGGCTTCGACCGGCATGCCCGGCGTCAGCTTGACGTCGCCGAGCCGTTTGATCTCGTCGGCGGTCATGGAGATGCGGACCAGATAGTAGCTTTGCCCGGTGCGCTGGTCGGTCGCGGTATCCGCGGCGACGCGCACGACGCTGCCGTTGATCTCGGGCGTCGTGCGCATGTTGAAAGCCGAGAAGCGCAGCACCACCGGCTGGCCGGATTGCACTTGATCGATGTCTCTCGGCTCGACCTTGGCCTCGACCAGGAGGATGTCGGTCTCGGGTACGATGAGCATGATCGGGTCGCCGGCGGTGACGACCCCGCCGACCGTATTCGCCGTCGTCTGAAAGACCACGCCATCCTGCGGCGCGCGGATGTCGGTGCGTTTGAGCTGATCCTCCGCCGTGACTTTGCGCTCGACGTATTCGCCGATCTTGCTGTCGGTCTCGCGCAGCTCCTTGGCGACGTCGGTTGTCGCTTCCTGATCGACCTGGAGGATTTGCAGCTCGGTCTCGGCGATCTTGCCCTTGGCCTCGGCGGCGGCGGCGATGAGCTGGCCGCGCTCGCCCTGTAGCCGCGCCTCCTCGCGTTCGAGCGAGGTGAGGCGGTTGAGCTGGACCAGGTTCTTCGCCCACAGCTCGCGCACGCCTTCGAGTTCCTTGTCGATGAACGTCATTTCCTTGGATTTGGCGTCCTGTTGCGCGGTGAGCCCGGTGATCTGCTCCTGCAATTGCTTGACGCGCTCCTGGAGTTGATTCTTTTGGCCGAGCCGCCCGGTGCGGCGCAACTCGAACAGCCTGCGCTCGCTCGCCATCGCCTCCTGCACGTCGGCATTGTCGACCCTATCGGCAAGCTCTTTCGGCACCGCGACCGTGTCGGTGCCGTCGCGCTCGGCGGACAGCCGCGCCTTGCGGGCATAAAGCTCGGTCAGGCCTTTGGTGACGATCGCCAGATTGGCGCGGGTCACGGTCTCGTCCAAGCGAATGAGGATGTCACCGGCCTTGACCCGGTCGCCGTCGCGCACGCGCAGCTCGCCGACTACGCCGCCGGTCGGGTGCTGCACCTTCTTGACGTTGGAATCGACGACCAGCGAGCCCGGCGCAATGAGCGCGCCGGAAATCTCGGCGGTCGAGGCCCAGCCGCCAAGCCCGACGGCGAGGAACGCTACCACCGCGCAGCCGACGATGATGTGCCGGCGGATCGATGCGTGGGATTCCGAGAGTGGCGGCTTGTCGGTCATCCGCCCCCTCCCTCGCCCGGCACCACTTTCAGGGCGCGCGGCGGCACGCTCGGCTGGATCACGCGGTTGAGGATTTCCTCTTTCGGCCCGAACTGCTGCTGGCGGCCCTTGGCCATGACCAGAATATAGTCCACCCCGGCAATCGCGCTCGGGCGATGGGCGACCACTACGACGATGGCGCCGCGGGCGCGCAGGCCGAGGATGGCGCGCGTCAGCGCTTCGTCGCCTTCGGCGTCGAGGTTGGAGTTGGGCTCGTCGAGCACGACCAGGAACGGATCGCGATAAAGCGCGCGCGCCAGCGCGATGCGTTGCGCCTGACCGGCGGACAGGGCGTTGCCGGAATCGCCGACGCTGGTTTCATAGCCGTCGGGCAGATTGACGATGAGCTCGTGAACGCCGGCGGCTTGGGCGGCGGCGAGCACCGCCTCGGGATGCGGCGGATCTTCGAAGCGGGCGATGTTCTGCGCCACGTTGCCGGGGAACAATTCGACGTCCTGCGGCAGATAGCCGACGTGGCGGCCGAGCGTCTCGGGCGACCACTGATCGAGCGTGGCGCCGTCGAGGCGAACGCTGCCGCGTACGGGCGTCCACACCCCCACCAGCATGCGCGCCAGCGACGACTTGCCCGAGGCGGTCGGGCCGATGACGCCGAGCGCCTTGCCGCCCGCGAGCGAAAAGTTGACGTCCTGGCAGACGATCTTGTGCTCGCCGGGCGGACTGACCGCGGCGTTGTGCACGACCAGCGTCTTCGTCGGCGGTTGCAGCGGCATCGGCTCGGTGCGCGCCGGCAGATGTCCGAGCAGCCGCGCCAGCCGCTGCCAACTCTGCCGCGCGGCGACGAAGCCGCGCCAATTGGCGATGGCGAGATCGACCGGCGCCAGCGCCCGCGCGCCGAGGATCGAGCCGGCGATGATGATGCCCGGCGTCGATTCCCCATGGATCACCAGCCACGCGCCGACCGCGAGGATGGACGATTGCAGCAACAGCCGCAAAATCTTCGAGGCGGCGCCGAGCCCACCGGCGACGTCGCCGGCGTGGCCGCTCGCGGCCACATAATTGCGGTTGAGATCGTTCCAGCGGCGCGCGATGCGCCCGGTCATGCCCATGGCGGTGAGCGCCTCGGCATTGCGCCGGCTCGCCTCCAGGAGCGCGTTGCGCGCCATGGCGAATTGCGTAGCGCTGCGGGTCGGTTGCCGCGTCCGTAGTTCGGTCACGACGGTCAGCGTGACCAGGATGATCGCGCCGGCGAGCGCGGTGAGCCCGATATAGATGTGGAACAAAAAGCAGATGGCGAGGTAGACCGGCATCCACGGCAGGTCGAACAGGGCGGCCGGGCCGGCGCCGGAAAGAAACCCGCGCACGGTGTCGAGATCGCGGCTCGGCTGCGCGCCTTCGCTCTTGCCGCCGATCTTGAGTGGCAGCCGCACGATGGCGTCGTAGACACGGAGACTCAGCGCTTCGTCGAGGCTCGTCCCGACGCGCAGCAGAATGCGGCTACGGATCGCGTCGATGAAACCTTGCGCGGCGTAAAGCCCGGCGGCGAGGATCAACAGCGCGACCAAAGTCGGCACGCTGCGGCTCGGCAGCACCCGGTCATAGATTTCCAGCATGAACAGCGCGCCGGTGAGCATCAAAACGTTGCTCATGCCGCTGAATAGCGCGACGGCGAGGAAAGCGCGGCGGCAGGAGTTAAGCGCGGCGGCAAGTTCGGAACTCGCCGGCTGCTGCCGCGGCGGGCGTGGAAGCTGGGTCATCAAAAAGTCCCTACCACCATACCCGGTGTCATATCACGATTGGGCCCACTTTTCGGCCGGTGTCCGCTTGCGAAATTCGCACGTGGTTACGGCAGCTTTCGGGCGAATTTCGGAAGCAAGCGATCCTGGTAAAATAATGATTCCAGTGGGGTTTTCGGATTGGAAGGTCCTCATGAGCTTACCGCTCGATTGAAGGAACTTCAAATCCACCGCACCCCGTCAGGCCGCCGCGGCTCGGATATCTTTCGTAATCGGATAGAGCAAGGCCGCCGCTGGGTCGCCGCAGCGGCTCGGCGCGCCGACAATACGCCCACGCGGCATCGCGCCGGAGCTGTGGCAGCCCGGCGCGATCAAAAATCGAAAGTTTCGTTGCTGAAAAAAATCAGGAACGGGAGTCGAGCGACAGTCCGATGCTGAACGCCTTTTGCCGCGTGGCGCCCTCGGTCCTGCGCAACCTTTTGGCAATTCTCGCCGCAGCGGTTTTCTTTTTTGCCAGCGTCTTCAGTTCGCGAACTTCGGTCGCCGTCCAAGCGCGCCGCTTCTTTGACTTCTTAGCCATAAATCCTCCCTTTCAAGAAAGGCAACTTGTATCACTTAGCGGGGGTGGAAGAACACTCATCAGATGGGGTGAGGTCATGAGGATCGTAGCAAGGGTCCGCAGACGCGCCTGCACTTAGGGCAAGGCAAGTTAACAATCAGTATTGTTGGATGGGTTCTTAGCAACCTATCGGGCCGGACGCAAATCGAACTTTGCCTGATCGAAGGGGCAATCGTTGATCGCCGCGCATCTGAATGTTGAACCGTGCGATGCGCGCGCTCGACGGCGGCGGCCGGCTTTGCGCAAGCGGCACGCGTGCAGCGCACACAGGAACGCGGCGCCGGCGTTGCCACCGCGCGGTCCGGGGCCTTGCGGCGGCGTTGCGCCCTTCCTACGTTCGGAACAGACAGAAACACGCCGGGAACGGGACGCGACCATGGAGGAGCTTAAACTCGTCGCCCTCGACAAGGACGACATCGAGGTCGTTTCCGCCCATGTGCAGGACGCCCTGGTCAAAGTCGCCGACATCTTCTGGCAGCCGCGCGAGCATCGTTTCGTGGTGGCGCTCAATCGCTTCGACTGGATGAATGCGGTCGATTCCGGCAGCGCCAGGATCGTCAGGAACAATGACAATTCGCCGGATTATCGGCGTTGCCGCACGGCGCTGCGGTTCGAACGCGTCATCGGCTGCAAGTGCCGCGGTCTCGATCAGACCGACAAGGACGCGACGCTCAATCTGCTGGCGGTCGAATTCGCCGAGCGCGATGCACCCGCCGGCGCGGTGACGCTGACCTTCTCCGGCGGCGGCGCCATTCGTCTCGAAGTCGAGTGTTTGGAGGCCGAGCTGGTCGATCTGGGCGAGGTTTACGCGGCGGTCGCCCGCCCCGATCACTTCACCGCCAGGACGAAGATCGCGTAACTCGTCATTCCGGGGCCGGCCGAAGGCCGGAGCCCGGAATCCATAATCACGATTGGTGAAGATTCTGCCGGGATTGTGGTTATAGATTCCGGACAGCCGCTTCGCGGCTTCTGGAATGACGCGCTCACGCCGTGCGCGGCCGTTGCACCGGCGGCACCGCGAACAGCTTCATCAGCACTATGATGGCGGCAAGCGTCGCCGCATAGACGATGAGCTGCATGGCGGTCGGTTGATCGACGTAGCCGATCAGCGTGTGCAGCGCCCGCCCGAGCCAGCTTTCGTCGCTGAGGATCCACGACGTATCCCACACCGTCTGGTCGAAGGCGGTGAGAATGTCGGCCTGCTGGAGGAAGGCGATCGCCTGTGCCGCCATGCCCGCGGCCAACAAGGCAATCAGCGTTGAGGTGACGCCGAACAGATACCGCGTCGGGATGTTCACGAGGCCGAGATAGGTCAACAGACAAACCTGCGAGCCGAGAATGAGCCCGATCACGCCACCGATCAGCATGCCGACGCTGGCGCCGCCTTCCTCGGCGGCGACGCCGTAGAGGAACAGCACGACCTCCGAGCCCTCGCGCAGCACGGCGATCGTCACCACCACGGCAAGCGCCGCGAGCGACTTCGAGCCGTCGACGACGGCTTCGCCGGCGGCGTGCATTTCGGCGGCGAGCTCGCGGCCGTGGCGAGCCATCCACACATTGTGCCAGCCGAGCATGAGCACGGCGAAGCCGAGGATGCAGGCGTTGAACAGTTCCTGGCCGGCGCCACCGAACAATTGTGACAGACCGCCGGTAAACACCGCCACCGCGCAGGCGCCCAATATGCCGGCGGCGACGCCGCCGGCGATCCAGCGGCCGCGCCCGGCGACGCCGGCCGTCACCGCCATGACGATGCCGACGATCAGGCCGGCCTCGAACACCTCGCGAAAGACAATCACCAAAGACGGCAGCACGGGCACCTCATGGCACGACCAGAGAACCTTTAGTCGCATGGTGGAAATCGTCGAAGAAATTGTAGCGCCCGGGCGCGAGCGGCCGCACGTACACGGTCGCCTCGCCGCCCGGCGGGATCACTTTCTCGACGTACAGTGTGTCGCTTTCGAACTCGGCAGCGATTGAGCCGAGATTCTTGACGGTGAACGCAATCGGCTTTCCCGCCGGCGCGTGCACTTCGGCGGGCTCGAACTGATGATCCTTGATGGTGAGCGACAACATCACCGGCTCGTCGGCGCGCGCGACACCGACGCTGAGAACAAAGATAGACGCGAGCAGTATCGAGCTCAGTTTTGCGGGCGCGTTTGTTGTCATGACCGGCACAGGGCTTGTCGCCGCCCTTAGCTAACGGGGGATATACGAGGAATTGGTGAACGGCGGATCGTTTGTCAATCAGAAAGCCCGCAAGCCGATAAGATTAGAATTGTTATAATAAAAGAGACCTGATACGCGTCGCCGCACCGCGCACAAGGCATCATCAATGGCCATCCGCCTCGACACACGCGCCGCCGATTTTGCGGAAAGATTTCGCGCTTTTCTCGATACCAAGCGTGAAGTCTCGGCCGACGTCGAGGCCGTGGTCCGCGCCATCGTCGCCGATGTCGCCGCCCGCGGCGACCGGGCGCTCGCCGACTACACGCAAAAATTCGATGGCTTCGATCTCGCCGCTGCCGGGCTCAAAGTGACGCAAGGCGAGATCGCCGCGGCGGTCGCGGCGTGCGTGCGCGGCGCGCTCGATGCACTCAACTTTGCCCGCGACCGCATCGAGGCTGTTCACCGCCGGCAAATGCCGCAGGACGACCGCTTCACCGACGCGCTCGGCGTCGAGCTCGGCTCGCGCTGGACCGCGATCGAGGCGGTCGGGCTCTATGTGCCGGGCGGAACCGCGGCTTATCCGTCCTCGGTGCTGATGAATGCCGTGCCGGCCAAAGTCGCCGGCGTGCCGCGTCTCGTCATGACGGTGCCGGCGCCCGGCGGCGTCATCCCGCCGCTCGTGCTGGCGGCGGCGAAGATTGCCGGCATCGACGAGATTTATCGCGTCGGCGGGGCGCAGGCGATCGCGGCGCTCGCCTACGGCACCGCGACCATCGCCGCGGTCGCCAAGATCGTCGGGCCCGGCAACGCTTACGTCGCCGCCGCCAAGCGTATCGTGTTCGGCAAAGTCGGCATCGACATGATCGCCGGCCCGTCGGAAGTGCTGATCCTCGCCGACGCGACCGGAAATGCCGACTGGATCGCCGCCGATCTGTTGGCGCAGGCCGAACATGACGGGAGCGCGCAAGCGATCCTCATCACCGACGACGAAAAACTTGCCGGCGCGGTCGAGCGCGCGGTCGAAAGCGCGCTGCCGAAGCTCGCCCGCGGCAAAATCGCCTGCGCCTCGTGGCGCGATTTCGGCGCCGTCATCGTGGTGGAGAGCCTCGACGCGGCGCGCCCGCTGGTCGATGCCATCGCCCCCGAGCACCTCGAAATCGTCGCCGCCGACGCCGAGCTTCTCGCCCGCGGCATCCGTAACGCCGGCGCGATCTTTCTTGGCGCCCACACGCCGGAGGCGATTGGCGATTACGTCGCCGGAAGCAACCACGTGCTGCCGACGGCGCGCTCGGCGCGTTTTTCCTCGGGGCTAAGCGTGCTCGATTTCCTCAAGCGCACCTCGATCCTCAAATGCGGGCCGGAACAGTTGCGCGCGCTGGCCGGCGCGGCGATCGCGCTCGGTGAGGCGGAGGGGTTGCAGGCGCATGCCCGCTCCGTCGCCATCCGGCTCAACAGATAGAGTGGAGCATGATCTTTTCGGACCTTCCTTCGCCCGCCGACCCCCCTACGCTCGCTTCGCGAGCTACGGAGGGTATTAAGTCCGCCGAAGCGCGGAACGCGTAGGTGGAAGCGGGCTTCGCGAAGGCGGAAAACCGTTTCCCACCCCGGATCAAGTCCGGGGCAGGCTTTTTCCGGATCGTGCTCTGATGGCGCCCGGCGATCGCGACAAAGGCAAAAGCGGCCGTCTCGCGGCGGTGACGCTCGACGAATCCTCAATCGGGCGGGCGAGCCGCGACGTCGAGCACGAGCGCGCGGTCGCGATCTACGATCTCATCGAGGACAATTCGTTCCGGCCGAGCGGGCATGACGGTGGGCCCTACGCGCTCAACCTCGCCATCGACGGCAGCCGCCTGGTTTTCGATATCCGTCTTGCCGACGGCAAGCCGGTGATTGCGCACCTGCTGTCGCTGGCGCCGTTCCGCCGCATCGTGAAGGACTATTTCACGGTGTGCGACAGCTATTACGCGGCGATCCGCGGGGCGACGCCCGACCGCATCGAAGCGCTCGACATGGCGCGCCGCTCGCTGCACGACGAGGGCTCGCGCATCCTGATGGAGCGGCTCAAGCGCAAGGTGGAGCTCGATTTCGACACCGCGCGGCGGCTGTTCACGCTGGTCACGGTCCTGCATTGGAAGGGGTGAGGAGCCGCGATGCCGGCGTCCCCGACGCGAACCGCGAAGCAGCCATTGGCGGTGCTGTTTGCCTGCGGGCTCAATTCCGCGCGCTCGCCCATCGCCGCCGGGCTTTTTGCGCAGATGTTCGGCCGCGCGATCTATGTCGGCTCCGCCGGCGTGCGCAAAGGCGAGCTCGACCCGTTCGCCGTCGCCGTGATGGCCGAGATCGGCGTCGATATCTCGCGGCACAAGCCGGTCACCTTCGAGGAGTTTGACGAGATAGAGGGGCTCAATTTCGACCTCATCATCACGCTTGCGCCGGAGGCCCATCACCGGGCGCTGGAGATCACCCGCACCAGCGCCGTCGACGTCGAATACTGGCCGACGGCGGATCCGACCGACACCGAAGGCAGCCGCGAGCAGCGGCTCGATGCGTATCGCGCGGTACGCGACCAGCTTGTGGCGCGGCTGCGGGAGCGCTTCGCCGGCCCGCGCTGGGGCAACGAATGAAAGCGGAACGTGCGGCAAGCTCGGTTTACCCTCCCCTGGACGGGGAGGGTAAGACGTTGTGGAATGGTCCGTCATCCGCTAGGTTCCGCGCCGATTTCGGCGGCGATTTCGGGAGCGTCGCGCCGTATACCCCCAGGGTCCGGGCAGCGAATGACCAAGGAAGAACTTCTGGAATTTCCCGGTGTCGTGACGGAATTGCTTCCGAACGCCACATTCCGCGTCAAACTCGAAAACGACCATGAGATCATCGCGCACACCGCGGGCCGCATGCGCAAGAACCGCATCCGCGTGCTTGCTGGAGACAAGGTGCTGGTTGAGATGACGCCTTACGATCTGACCAAGGGCCGCATCACCTACCGGTTCAAATGATCGGCCGCCCGAAATTCGTGCTTGCCTCCGGCTCGCCACGCCGCCTGGCGCTCGTCAACCAGGCCGGCATCGAGCCCGATGCGCTGCGCCCGGCCGACATCGACGAGACGCCGAAGCGGGGCGAGCTGCCGCGCGCCTGCGCCACACGGCTCGCGCGCAGCAAAGCCGAGACGGCGCTCGCCATGGTGCGGCTCGACGAAGAACTCAAAGGCGCCTTCGTGCTTGCCGCCGATACCGTGGTCGCCGTCGGCCGGCGCATCCTGCCGAAGGCGGAGCTGCTCGACGAGGCGGCGCAGTGCCTGCGGCTCCTCTCCGGCCGCAACCATCGCGTCCATACCGCCGTCTGCCTGGTGACGCCGAAGGAGACGTTCCGCCAGCGTCACGTGGAAACGCGCGTGCGCTTCAAGCGGCTGTCGGATGAGGACATTGAGGCCTATCTCGCCTCCGGCGAATGGCGCGGCAAGGCCGGCGGCTATGCCGCCCAGGGCATCGCCGGATCTTTCATCGTCAAAATCGTCGGCTCGTTTTCCAACATCGTCGGGCTGCCGCTCTACGAAACAGTGACGCTGCTCGGCGGCGAAGGCTACCCGATCCATTTCGGCTGGCTCAACGCGCTGTAAGCCACTCCCCCCCCGCGTAGCGGGGGCGGATGCAGGCTGGCGCATACCCTCGATCGTCATGCCCGCGCTCGTCGCGGGCATCCACGTCTTTTAGCTCCAGTTCCGCCAAAGTCGTGGACGGCCGGGACATAGGCGAGCGAAGCGACGCCGTTCTTCGAACGGCTATGCCCGGCCATGACGAGCAAACAAGGATGGCGCCGCTCGGCTTGCGTCCCATATTTCGTTCATGAGTGACCTTCAACGCGGCAAGTGCGCGATCTGCGGCAAGCCCATTGTCGCGGCATTCCGCCCGTTCTGCTCGCGGCGCTGCGCCGACGTCGACCTCAACCGCTGGCTTTTCGGCGTCTATGCGGTGCCGGTGACCGAAGACGAGGAAGAAGACGAGCGCCGCGACGAAAGCGGTGACGCGGCGAGTTAATCGTTCACCGTCACCCTGAGGGTGCGAGCGAAGCGAGCCAACCAAGTCGGCTATTGCCGACTTGGAAAATGTTGAAGTTCGAAATCGGGCAAGCCCAATTTCGCTGGGGCGACGGCCCAGCGCTCCGGCCCGCATCCTTCGAGGGCCGCTTCGCGGCCACCTCAGGATGACGGTCACTGTCCGGCCTCTTTCTGGACAGCCGGAAACCGAGCCTCTATAACCGCGCGCTTGCGCAATCTCCGCTCAGCGGGCTTTGCGCAAGCGGGCGCCCAGGTAGCTCAGTTGGTAGAGCACTGCACTGAAAATGCAGGTGTCGGTGGTTCGATTCCGCCCCTGGGCACCACCACCAAAAATCTTTCCAATATTTCAGACGTTTACAAAAGGTGGGACACCAACCCCGAAAAAAGTGGGACATATTTGTTCACGGTCCTACCTCTTTTCGAGTAAGTGCATTGCGGTTTGCGCCACCCGGGCTGCGCCGCGTTTGGGTGGCGCCTGATATTCAGTCGCGACGTGGCCCGCCCTAGCAAAAGTCACCAATGGAGCCGCAGATGTCCCTCGATCAGTTCAACGATCGAAATCCTCCGCAGCCAGAGGATGGAATCGGTCTCGCTCTCTCGGGCGGCGGATACCGCGCGATGGTGTTCCACGTCGGCGCGCTCATACGTCCTCAACGAGACGGCGCTGCTGAGAAAAATGAAGCAAATATCGAGCGTTTCCGGCGGTTCGATCACCGCGGGCACCCTTGGCATCAGTTGGATGAAATTAGGGTTTTTCACAATGCCTGCGCCGAGGATTATGGCGGGGTGGCCGCGTCACATGCAACGTCCTCATTGGGACACAGTATCCTCCCGGCAAGCGCAAGATTTCCCGCGCCGTCGCGAAGCGGCGCGGGCTCACACGCTACTTTACCGACAAGCCGCGCTGCGAGTGGGAGGCGTATCTTGCGGAATTGGGCACCGCTGAGGAAGTCGCCTCCCGACCAAGAAGGGGTGCAACATCTATTTGAACTCGTATCTAAGATTTACCGGTGCAGTAGGTTTGCTACTCGTGATTCCAATATCGTACCGCCTGGTAGGGCTTTGAATATAGAAAGTAACTTTGTTTGGTTCTTCTCTATGTCCAAATTGAATAATACCAGCATCAAGCGGATTTATATCGCCACCGGTTACGCCGTCACCTTCTGCGGAAAGTATCAATTGCCCCGGCGCGTAGGGCGAAACCACAGCAACTGTTACATATTTCTTGTTTTCCACCATTCTCTCACCAACAATTTTTAGTTCTGGTGCGGGCGCTTGATTGATATTTACGTCTCCAATGTGGCCAATGGTGACGTTACCTCCCACTGTAATATTTGGACTGTTTTTGCCAGGTTCGGATTTTGGTCCCGCCATAGAATCTCCCGGCAAAATTATCTGTCCGCGAACCTCGTTAAGCCCCCACACTAGGCCAGCCGCCGCAACAGCGGCACAAATGCCAGCGACGGCCATTTGTGTACCAAGCGAATAGCCATGTGATGTCGCAGACCACACAATACCCAAACTCCCAAATGAGAGCGCCCCAAGCCAAAATAAAACGCGGACGACTCGATAGTTCGCAGGGGCTAACGCTAACACGGCGGCCCCTAAACCGGCAGTAATGGACGAAAACGTAAAGACGGCCCCCACCGCAAAATCAACCAGATGCATCGAGCTTTCCCCGATCCGGATTGTATCCCGGAATAGGGTTCCCGCAGAACGGACATTGACGGAAATAGAACCCACAACATCTGGGGATTGCGGGGGCGAATCGGGACGGGATGCGCAAATATCGGGGATTATCAGGAAGAATTCGGATGGACCGCAGCCAGCCGAGACGGCCCGAGCCTGATGCGCCGACGAGCTGATCGAATAGTGACGCCGTTTGCCGCGGTGCGTGAGGCCGGAGATGGCCCGTCTGGATGGAAGCTCTGAGCACCGGGAATGTCTCATAGTGGCCGATTTTGTTGTGAAAGTCGCATGGGCGTCTGGCTCGGATCGCTAAGACGGATTTTGAAAGTGACGCCGAGTACTATCTCTCGTCTTGCTCCTGTTGGAGCGGCATCGACGCCTACAACTGA
>JBEKGX010000009.1:0-129843 GCA_050012575.1 Xanthobacteraceae bacterium
ACGGCCTTGCCGTCGGCGCTGTTGATGCCCGTGGTGGCGCCGAAGCGCTTCGCCATTGCAAGGCGGTTGTCGTCGAGATCGATCATGATGATCTCGGCCGGAGAGAAGAATTGCGAGGTGAGCAAGGCTGCAAGCCCGACCGGCCCGGCGCCGACGATCGCCACGATGCTTCCGGGCTGAACTTTGCCGTTGAGCACCCCGCATTCGAATCCTGTTGGCAGAATATCGCTGAGCATCACCAGCGCTTCTTCGTCGGCGCCTTCGGGAATCGGATAGAGGCTCGTGTCGGCGTGGGGAGTGCGGACGAATTCAGCCTGTGTGCCGTCGATGCTGTTGCCGAGGATCCAGCCGCCGGTGGTGCAGTGCGAGTACATCTGTTTGCGGCAATAAACGCATTTGCCGCAGGCGCTCACACAGGAGATGAGAACACGATCTCCCGGCTTGAACACCGTGACGGCAAGCCCGACCTTGTCGACGATGCCGACGCCCTCGTGGCCAAGAATGCGGCCGGGCTGGCACGTCGGGACGTCACCCTTGAGAATGTGCAGGTCGGTCCCGCAGATCGTCATCTTTACTATTTTGACGATCGCGTCCGTGGGTGCGGTGATTTCCGGCTTTGGACGATCTTCCAGCGCTTTCTTGCCCGGCCCACGGTACACGAAAGCTTTCATCGTCGCCGCACTTGTGTCTCGGGCGCGAGTTGCCGGTTTTGGTCTCGTCATGAGAGTCATGATCTGCCACCTTTCAGGTGAATTGATTGATGGGCCGGACCATGTCCATCGTGTGCTATGGCGTGACTACCCCCGGCAATTCAACAACAGCGAGCGAAACATGGGCTGCGGGCGATATCCTTCAACAAGGTGCCCCTCCGCGTCTGATCAAAATTGACCGCTTTCAAGGAAGTGCAGTCGCATTTTTAAATGCGGCCACGAACCAAAAACCACCGCCCGCTTGCAAAGAATTCAATCATCCGTTGCGCGGCTATAGAATAGCTCCACGAATTGATGCAGAGGGTGCGCGTGCAGCTGCCGAGGAAACGCAGCACCTGCCAAACTTCCATGGCGCTCCCTACGGGAATCGAACCCGTGTTTCAGCCTTGAGAGGGCCGCGTCCTAGACCGCTAGACGAAGGGAGCTTGCGTTTTGGAATAAACCCACCGGTGGAAGCGCGCAAGCGCCGCATCAAGGCTCCGTCGCGAACCGGATGCGTCCGATTTCCTTCAGCGTCTTGATGTCGAAGGTGCGGATTTCGGTCAAGCCGCCGATGTCGAGCGTCACCACGATGCGGTCGTCGGCGATGGAGCTGGCGACCACCCGCGCGCCCTTCGGCAACGTGATGATGCCCTCGGCGGTCGCGGCAGCACTGCCGCCGGCGCGGAAAACGCGGTACCCGATGACGCTCACCACCGCGGCAATTGCGAGAAGTGTAGTGAGGCCGGATATGATCATCAGTAAGCGCACCCGTGCGAACATGCCGGTGGCCATGGCGTCGGGCTCGGCCGCATTTGCGGCGATCCGGTGCGGAGCGGCTGCGTCCCCGTCGCTTTGCACTTGCGCGGCAGTTAATTTGTTCATTCCCGGTGCCTGGGTTAGTGCCCAAAGAGCTAAAAATGAAGTCCACGCAGAAATCGATCCGCGTCGCGGATGACGAACCCGGCGGACGCCTCGACCGCGTGCTCGCCGCACACGTCACCGAGCTTTCGCGAACGCGGCTTAAGGCGCTGATCGAGGCCGGCGCCGTGGCGGTCGACGGGCGCACGATCCGTGATCCCGGCCACCGCGTCAATTCCGGCGCCGCGATCGTCGTCGAGGTGCCGCCGGCCGCTCCGGCGAAGCCCGCGGCGGAGCCTATTCCACTCAACGTGGTCTTCGAGGATGCCGACATCATCGTGATCGACAAGCCCAAGGGGCTGGTCGTGCATCCCGCCGCCGGGCACTGGACCGGGACGCTGGTCAATGCGCTCGTCGCCCATTGCGGCGACAGCCTTTCCGGCATCGGCGGCGAGCGGCGTCCGGGCATCGTTCACCGGCTCGACAAGGATACCAGCGGGCTGATGGTGGTGGCGAAGAACGACCGCGCGCACCGCGGGCTGGCGGCGCAGTTCGCCAGCCACGGCCGCGACGGGGGGCCGTTCGAGCGCGGTTACCTCGCGTTCGTCTGGGGTGCGCCCGAACGGCCGCGCGGCAGCATCGACCGGGCGATCGCCCGTCACCGAACCGCCCGCGAACGCATGGCGGTCCGCGAAGGCGGGCGTGAAGCAGTCACGCATTGGGAGGTGATCAAGCGCTACGGCGGTCAAAAGGGCACCCGGCGGAAGCCGGTGGCGAGCCTCCTCGCCTGCAGGCTCGAAACCGGCCGCACCCACCAGATTCGGGTGCATTTGGCCGCTATCGGCCATCCTCTCCTAGGCGATGACGTCTACGGGCCAGGTTTCCGGACCAAGGCCGTCTTGCTGCCGGCGCCTGCTCAGGCCGCGCTGAAGGCTCTTGGCGGGCAGGCCCTCCATGCCCATATATTGGTCGTCGAACACCCCATTAACGGTAAAATCCTGCGATTCCGGTCGGAACTGCCACCCGATCTCGCCCGTTTGCATGATATGCTGGCGGCCATACCGGCTGATTCTAGCGATAAATAGCGGTCTACTGGCTTAGGCGAATTTTCGCCTATTAAGCCAAATCAACGCGGCGTCGCGCCGATTTGATGGCTCGTTACTACCGCTCGCCGGGTTGGACCGTGTATGTTGCAGGTACGAGATAAGGAAAATTGCGCCGTCGGCTCGGGAAGCGACGGCACCACCGCCCGCCGGTACGCGGGGGCGTGAATTAAGGAAAGGGCGCTGTCATGGCCCACACTGCTGCCTTGCCGGTACTGTCGGGTGAAACCGGCCTGACCAGGTACCTCGAAGAGATCCGGCGGTTCCCGATGTTGGAACCGCAGGAAGAATTCATGCTGGCGAAGCGCTGGCGCGAGCACGAAGATCGTGACGCCGCGCATAGGCTCGTCACCAGCCATTTGCGGCTCGTGGCCAAGATCGCCATGGGCTATCGCGGCTACGGCCTGCCGATCTCGGAAGTCATCTCCGAAGGCAATGTCGGGCTGATGCAGGCGGTCAAGCGCTTCGAGCCCGACAAGGGCTTCCGGCTGGCGACCTACGCGATGTGGTGGATCAAGGCGGCGATCCAGGAATACATCCTGCGTTCGTGGTCGCTGGTGAAGATGGGCACCACCGCGAACCAGAAAAAGCTGTTCTTCAATCTGCGCAAGGCCAAGAGCCGGATTTCCGCGCTCGACGAGGGCGATATGCGGCCGGATCAGGTCAAGCTCATCGCCAAGCGCTTGGGCGTGACCGAGCAGGACGTGATCGACATGAACCGCCGGCTCGGCGGCGACGCCTCGCTCAATGCGCCGATCCGCGACGACGGCGATTCCGGCGAGTGGATGGACTGGCTGATGGACGACAGCGTCAGCCAGGAAAGCCGGCTGGCCGAATCCGAGCAGTCGGAGAACCGCCATAAGGCTTTGGGCGAAGCGCTCACCGTGCTCAACGACCGAGAGCGGCGCATCTTCGAGGCTCGTCGCCTAGCCGACGAGCCGATCACGCTGGAAGAGCTCGCCGACGAGTTTGGCGTTTCACGCGAACGCGTGCGCCAGATCGAAGTGCGCGCTTTCGAGAAGGTGCAAAAGGCGGTGAAGACCCACATCAGCGCCATGGAAAATGCGCCGGCCGCGGCCGTCGCGGCGGCAGCGCATTAAATCCTTCTCGGTCACTTCGGCATCTGCGCGCCCTTATCCGGGTTTTGTGTGTAGAGGCCGAGTTCTTCGCCTTTGGCCAGAACCTTGTCCTTCATCGCCTCGTTTGCCGCGGCGTCATCAAACTCCTTGCCGAGCGCCACCGCCCTGAGCGCTAGCGCGGCTTGTTTTACTCGTGCAACGTGCCGCGAAGCCGCCGATGCAAGATGAAAATCGCCGCGCCCGCGAGCGCGGCGATCCCCGCCACCATCAGGAAAAACTCCGGCTTTTCCATCCGGCTCCAAAAGCTACCAAGCCAGCCGGCGAGAAAGCCGCCGATGAAACTCGTCGCCAGCCACACACCCATCATCATCGACAGGATGCGCGCGGGAGCGATCTTGGTTACCAGCGAAAGCCCGACCGGCGAGAGATAAAGCTCGCCGACGGTGATAACGACGAAATAGCCGAACAGCCACAGCCAGCTTGCCTTGCCGCCGACGGCCTGCCAGCCGGCCGCCGCCATGATGAGATATGAGATCGCGACGCCAAAGCAGCCGAGCGCCATCTTGGTGATGGTCGAAGGCTCCGTCCCGCGCGCCGCCTGCCGCGACCAAAGCGCCACGACGAACGGCGTGAAGGCGAAGATCATGAACGGGTTGAAGGCGAGAAACCACGTGGTCGGGATTTGTGCGGTGAAACCAAACAAGCCGATGGTGCGGTCGGTATTCGCATCGGCCCACAAGACGATGGTATTGCCGCTCTGCTCGTAGGTCGCCCAGAACAACGCGGTAGGAACGAACAGGACAAGGATGGCGATTACGGCGCGCCATTCATTGCGGTCAAGCGGCCGCTTCTGCGAATGCGCCGCTTTCGCCTTTTGCAGCTCGTCCGGCGGCAATAGCGGCATGGCATAGAGATAAATCGAGAGCCCCATCAGCATACCGACGCCGGCGGCGGCGAAGCCGTAATGCCAGCCCACTTGTTCACCGAGCGTGCCGCAAACGAGCGGCGCCAGAAAGGCGCCGACATTGATGCCCACATAAAAGATCGAATAGGCGCGGTCGCGGCGCCGATCGCCGGGAGCATATAGTCCGCCGACCTGGGTGGAGATGTTCGGCTTGAACGCACCGCTGCCGAGGATCAGCGCCAGGAGCGCGAACAGGAAAAGCTGCTCGACCGCCATCATGAAATGGCCGATCGCCATGAGGATCGCGCCGATGACGACGGTGCGACGCTGGCCGAGCACGCGGTCGGCAATAAGGCCGCCGAAGATCGGGGTCAGATAAACGAGCGCCGTGTAGAAGCCGTAGATTTGCGACGACAGCGGCTGCACATCGAGCCGACCGAATATCGCCTCCAGCGCGCTCCTGACCCCGGCCAGGCCGAAGACGTTGTCGGCATTTCCCGGCACGAGGAGATATTTGGTCATGTAAAGCACGAGCAGCGAGCGCATCCCGTAATACGAGAAGCGTTCCCACATCTCGGTGGTGAACAGGAAAGTGAGGCCCTGCGGATGGCCGAAGAGTTCGCCCTGCGCGGGCACTCCGTCGAGGTGGGCCGGTTGATGGGCAGATTGCATGCGGTCAGCCAACACGGCGGCCTCTATTATTGCCGGCAATCGCGAGTATATGTCGAGTGGACGCAAGGATCGCGCGAGTTCGGTGCCGGCGGGCATCGTGCTCCGATGCGACGAACGTCAAGGAGGCGACGCGTGAAAAAAAACGGCATTGGCCAGCCCGTACCCCGGCTGGAGGACCCGCGCTTCATCACCGGCCGTGGGCGTTTCGTCGATGACATCGAGCTGCCCCGGCAGTCTTACGGCGCGGTGGTTATGTCACCGCACGCGCATGCGCGCATCACGCGCATCGACACCGCCAAGGCCAAAGCCGCCGCAGGCGTCCTTGCCGTGCTGACCAGTGCCGACGTCGCCGCCGACAAGCTTGGCGGCCTGGTGCCGCTGATGCCCGAAGACATGGGCGGACCGAAAGGATTCCGGACGCTGCGCCCGATCCTTTCGAGCGGCAAGGTGCGCGCGGTCGGCGACCGCGTTGCGTTCGTGGTGGCGGAAACGCTGCCGCAAGCGCGCGACGCCGCCGAGATGATCGAGATCGAATACGAACCGCTGCCAGCGGTGATCGCGATCGAGGACGCGCTCAAACCAGGCGCTCCGGCGGTGTGGGATGAAGCGCCCAACAATGTCTCCGTCGCCCTGACGATGGGGAACAAGGAAGCAACCGATGCCGCCTTCGCCAAGGCCAAGCACGTCGTTTCCGTCAAGCTCAGCAACAACCGCATCATCGCCAATTCGATCGAGGCGCGCGCGGCCATCGGCCAATATCACCCCGACACCGAAGGCTATACGCTTTACAGCACCACGCAAAATCCCCACGGCACCCGCTCGCACATCGCCCGCGACGTGCTGAAAGTGCCCGAGGTCAGGCTGCGGGTGATTTCACCCGATGTCGGCGGCGGCTTCGGCATGAAGGGTGCGGTTTACCCCGAGGAGGCGCTGGTATTGTGGGCCTCGCGTCGCTGCGGCGGCCGTCCGGTCAAATGGGTATCGACGCGTTCGGAGGCCTTCCTCAGCGATTCGCACGGGCGCGCTCAGATCGTGACCGGCGAGTTGGCGCTCGACGAGCGCGGCAAGATCCTCGGCATGCGCGTGAATGCGCTGCATGACATGGGCTCACACGTCTTCGACGCGTCGATGGTCGTGCCGCTGTCCGCGTTGCGGCTGGCGCCAGGGGTGTACAACGTCCCGGCGGTATACGCCGTCGGCCAGGCCGTGCTCACCAACACGCCGCCGCTGCAGCCCTATCGTGGCGCCGGACGGCCGGAGGCTGCGTATCTCATCGAGCAATTACTCGACCGCGCCGCGCTCGCCGTTGGAGTCGATACGATCGAGATCAGGCGGCGCAACATGATTCCGGTCTCGGCCATGCCGCACCAGATTCAGACCGGCCTGATCTATGACAGCGGCGATTTTGTCCACGTCATGGATGAATGCCTCAAGCTCGCCGACTGGAACGGCTTTCCCAAGCGCGCCACCGAATCGAAGAAGAACGGCAAGTTGCGCGGGCGCGGCATCGGCTATTTCGTCGAGCAGGCGGCGATATTCAACGACCGCATGGTCATCCGCTTCGATCCGAGCGGTACGCTGACCATCATTGCCGGCACCCATTCGCACGGCCAGGGTCACCACACGACTTACGCGCAGATGGTGAGCGAATGGCTCGGTGTGCCGTTCGAGACGATCGGCTTCGTCCAGGGCGATACCAATGAGGTGGCCGTCGGACGCGGCACTTATGGCTCGCGCAGCATGCATGTCGGCGGCAACGCGCTTAAAAAAGCCGCTGACGCGATCATCGAGAAGGCCAAGCCGATGGCGGCAATGATGCTGGAGGCCTCAGCCGGCGATATCGAATTCAAGGACGGCAGTTTCCACATCGTCGGCACCGACCGCTCGTTGCCACTGACCGCCGTGGCCCAGTCGCTGCACCGGCCGATGTTCCTGCCGCCGCAATTCGAGGTCGGCCTTGAGGCCTCCGGCACGTTCGCGGCGGAACCGTCGAACTTTCCCAACGGCTGTCACGTCTGCGAGGTCGAGATCGATCCGGAGACAGGTATGGTCACGCTCACGCGTTACGCAGCGGTCGACGATGTCGGCAAGGTCATGAATCACCTGCTCTGTGAAGGGCAGATCCATGGCGGCGTGGCGCAAGGCGTCGGCCAGGCTTTGATGGAATTGGTTGTGTTCGATGCGGACGGGCAGCTCCTTACCGGCAGCTTCCAGGACTACGCCATGCCGCGCGCCGAGGACTTCCCCGATCTCGTCTCCGAGCTGACAGAAGTGCCGGCGACGACCAATCCGCTCGGCATCAAGGGCGCGGGCGAGGCCGGCGCCACCGGCGCGCCGCCGGCCGTGGTCGGCGCCATCCTTGATGCGCTCAAACCGCTCGGCATCGATCACATCGACATGCCGGCGACGCCGAACCGCATTTGGCAAGCGATTCACAAACGCGCGGCGGCCAAGGCGGCCGCCGAATAGAAATCGCCTCTCCCCGGCTAGGGGCAGAGGCGACACTTTCGTTGCGATATTAGCCGATCATTCCGCGGGCACGGCGTCCGCTACACCCTCGTGCGGCGCTGTACGATCCAGTGAACTCGCCGGCATGCGGCTCAATCCGAACAGGAAGACCGCCACGATCGCATAGGCGACCGTCACTGTCGGCGACACCGCGATGCCAATCGCTTCACCGTGCATGAACCCGAAGAAGGTCAGCACGGCGCCGGCAAGCGCAAACGCCGAGGCGTTGACAAACTTCTTGTCGATGACGAACGCGCCGATCGCGGCAAGTACCAGCCCGGTCAAAATAGAGCCGCCGCCCATGACCTTTATGCCCTCGTAGAGAACGCCGTTATTGCCAAGCTTGTCCATGCCGACGGCCGCGGCGTTGGTACCGGCCGCACCCAGCGCCCCGTCCAGCAGCACCCCGGCCCAAGCGGCAACATGCGGCGTCAGCGCCAGCACGATGGCGGGCGCATGGGCCTTCGGCGTGCTTTGGAACGCCTGCGCCCCGATCAGCATGCCGATGTAGAGCAGGATCGGGTAGATCGCCACGACCGGTATGATGGCCAGGAGCAGCGAGATCACACCGAACCAGGACAGGATGATCACCATGATGCCGGTTGCGGCCGAGTAGCCGATGCGGCCACCCATCGCCTTCCAGCCGGGATGGCCGATGTAGACGGCGTTTATGAACGGATTGCCCATCAGGCAGCCGATGAGACTGACGACGCCATCGGCGGTGAGCACGCGCGTCGTCGGATAGGCATCGCCGGCGGCTTCCGCGCTCTCCACGTTGTCCATCGCCTCGACCAGATCGTAGATACCGAACGGGATCGCGGTGATCAGGATCACGCCGAGATATTGAAAGCCCGAGAAAATATGATCGATCGCGGGGATCGGCACCGAGAAACCGAAATTCGTGAAGGCGTCGGTAATTCCCTTCACCGTCAGCCCACCGTAATTGAGGCCGAACAGGTTGGAGCCCCAGGCGATGATCATTCCGACCGCAATGGCGACGAGACCGGCAGGAATGCCCTTCGGATATCTAAACCCGCCAAACCAGGTCACCAGAATAACGGCAAAGCAGGTGAGACCGATCACCGGCGTCATGTACATCTGCAAGGCCGGACGCATGGATATGAAGGTAATCGATACGCCAGCCAATGTGCCGAGCAGGGCCGCGCGGGGCGTGATGCGGCGGACGATCGGAGCGATGAAGCCGCCGATCATCAGGATGAAGCTCTGGAAGAATACCCACACCAGTCCCGCTTCCCAACCCTTGACCGGATCGTTGGTCTTCAGCGCGATCGGCAGCATGATGACGAAGGTGACGATGAACATGTGCGGCACGCTGACCCCCGAGGGCAGCGCGCAGACATCGCTGCGGCCGGTCTTTTGCGCCAGCCGATACGCGAGATACGCATAATAAAACGTCGACAGGCACAGCATCAGGCCGAGCGCCGGCAGGATGCGGCCGAACACGATCGAATCCGGCATCTTGATCACGAACCGCAACAAGATGGTAATCGTCAACATGTTGACGAGGATGTTGGTGCCGAAGCCGAAAAAGGCATTCCAATCCCCGGGCGTAAACAATTTTGGCCGGAACCCCGTCGTCGATGTGGTCGTCATTGCACGCTCCTGTTCGTGGCGAATATCATCGCTGTGCGAAGCAATGCTCACAGGCAGATTGGCCGCCCACCTATTGGACGGGCAGTGTTTGCGAAGTGAGAAGCCCCGCCCCCCTGGCGGCAAACATGCGCAATCTTCAGCGATTGCGTCGCAAGCTTCGCAAGGCGCGTGCCAAGAACCACCCGGCCCCCAAGGTCAGCGGAGACATCCGCGAAGCCAATGAATCGGCAATGGAATTAGCCCTGATGCTTGCCGCCTTGCGCGCTATTGGCCCTTATTGCATCACCGCTGCATCGGTTGTGAATATATATCGGCGACCAAATAACGGTCACCGGCTTGTCAAAAAAACAGCACTCGATAGCCGCACAGCGCGTCAATAACGGCGCGCACCTTTTGCAATATTAAACGGCGGCCCGCGTCGGATAGCGAATCGATGCCAGCGAATTAAGCAGCGGCTTCGATGCGGCGACCGAGCCGAAAATGCCGCCCTGGGCCTTGATCATGGCCAGGCCGGCGGCGTGGAATTCCGGGAAATAGGAGCCGCAACAATCCGACAACACGATACAGCGGAAGCCGCGATCGTTGGCCTCGCGCACGGTGGTGTTCACGCAAACTTCCGTGGTCACGCCGCAGACGAACAGCGTATCAACGTCGCGGTTGTGCAGCATGAGTTCGAGGTCGGTCTGATAAAAAGCGCCCTTGCCCGGTTTGTCGATCACGGGCTCGTCCTGCAGCGGATAAAGTTCGGGAATGATGTCGTGACCGGGTTCGCCGCGCACGAGAATGCGGCCCATGGGCCCGATCGCGCCGATTCGGGTCGCCGGATCGCCGCGCTCGACCTTGTGTGGTGGCGCGTCGGAGAGATCGGGCCGGTGCCCTTCGCGCGTGTGAATGACCAGCATGCCTTGCTGCCGCGCGGCGGCGAGAACTTGCCGAAGGGGCCCAACGGCCGCCTGAAGACGCGACACGTCATTGCCGAGCGCTTCACCGAAGCCACCCGGCTCGAGGAAATCGCGCTGCATATCGATGATCACCAGCGCTGCCCGGTCGAGATCGACGGAAAGCGGCGCTGGTTCGGCCTCGAAGGTGACGTTTGGCATTTCGGTCCCCTGCATCGCAATGACTGTTTCCAATCCCCATGCAAGATCGGGGCCGACATAGCAGAGAACTTGCTCTCTTTGGCGCCCTGCTCATTATATTAAGCGACCGGAAGCAGCATGCCGTTCGCGTGCCTCTTGGCGCTCGCCGGGACGCGTGCAACAATGCCCGTGAATCAAAGGCTTAGGTGAGATTCCGAAAACCCGGTGGCATGACGCGCAAACCCATAATCCGTAAGCCGAAGACAGCGCGAAGAATAAGGACACCGGAACGTGCATTGCGCGCCAAGAAACCGGACGCTATCGTCGCCCTTGTGGCGGCAAGCGCGCAGGCGCTTGCGCTGCCGCTCGAGCCGGCCTGGCATGTCGGCGTGAAGTTCAATCTGCAATTGCTCCTCACACATGCGGCGCGTGTCGACGAAACACATGCGGCGCGTGTCGACGAGTTTTTGCTGCCCGACGAAACCGAGCCCGCGCCGGTGTTCCGTGCTTGAGATGGCGGCGCTCGATCTTGGCTAGAGCACCGCTGCCGATATCGTCGCGGCTTTTGCCGCCGGCCGTTCCAACGCACTGAGCGTCGTGGAAGCGACGCTCGCCCGTATCCGCGGGCGCGATCCGCTGCTCAATTCCTTCACCGCGGTCACCGAGCAGCGCGCCCTTGTGCAGGCAGAAGTGCTCGATGCGGCACGCAAGCGCGGCGAGCCGGCACCGCCGCTCGCCGATGTGCCGTTCGCGGTGAAAAATTTGTTCGACGTCACTGGAATGCCGACCCTTGCCGGCGCGAAAATTAATCGCGACGCGCCGCCCGCAAGCCGCGACGCCACCCTGATCGCGCGGCTCGAAGCCGCCGGCGCCATTCTTGTCGGCGCGCTCAAGATGGGCGAATACGCCTACGATTTCACCGGCGAGAACCTTCACGACGGCCCGGCGCGCAATCCGCACGATCTTCGGCGCATGGCCGGAGGATTCTCCAGCGGCTCGGGCGCCGCTGTTGGTGGCGGCCTGGTGCCGCTGGCGCTCGGCTCGGACACCAACGGCTCGATCCGCGTGCCCTCCTCGCTCTGTGGCGTGTTCGGTCTCAAGCCGACCTACGGACGGCTCAGCCGCGCCGGCGTCTTTCCGTTCTCGGCGAGTCTCGATGACGTCGGACCACTGGCGCGGAGCGCCCGCGATCTCGCGCTAGCGTATGACGCCATGCAGGGCTACGATTCCGGCGATCCCGTTTGCGCCGATCGCGTCGCCGAGCCCGTCGCACCGCGGTTGCCGCGGGGCACCGAGGAGCTGCGCATCGCCGTCGCCGGCGGCTATTTCAAGTGCCGGAATGCGGAAGCGGTTTATGCCGTCGATCGCGTGGCGGCGGCGCTCGGCGTCAATCGCGACATCGAGATTCCGCAAGCCTGAGCGCGCCCGCTCGGCCGCCTACATCATTACCGCGACCGAGGCAGCGAGCCTGCATCTCGACCGGCTGCGAAGGCGCGCGCGGGATTTCGATCCCGCCGTGCGCGACCGGCTGATCGCGGGTGCGATGCTGCCGGCGTCGCTGACGGTGAAGGCGCAGAAATTCCGCCGCTGGTATCGCGGCGAGGTGCTCAAGCTATTTACGGAGGTGGACGCGATTTTGGCGCCGGCGACGCCATGCACGGCGCCGCTGATCGGCCAGCGGACGTTCAAGCTTGGCGACGTCGAATTGCCGGTGCGCGCCAATCTTGGCCTTTATACGCAGCCGATCTCCTTCATCGGCGTCCCGGTGGTCGCCGTGCCGGTACCGCTGAGCCCGTTGCCGATCGCCGTGCAGGTTATCGCCGCGCCCTGGCGCGAGGATGTGGCGCTGCGCATCGCGCACGCGCTGGAAGCCGAAGGTGTCTCCGCGGCGATGCGCCCAAAGGAAATTTGATCGCATTTCGATCGCGACCAACTTCACCACGTAACGCCCGAGGGAGACAGCAATGGAGATCGACCTGCCGGAGGTCGTCGCCGAAGTCAGAGCCGCCTTCGAGCGCTACGAGAAGGCCCTGGTATCGAACGATGTCGCCACCCTCGATGCGCTCCTGCACGACGATGCGCGCACCATCCGCTACGGCGCGACAGAGAATCTCTGCGGTTATGCCGAGATTAAAGCGTTTCGCGCGGCACGCTCGCCGGTGGGCCTGATGCGCACGCTATCGAAAACTGCGATCAGCGCCTATGGCCGCGACTACGCCGTCGTATCGACGCTGTTCCACCGTTCGACCGCGCCCGGCAAGGTCGGCCGCCAGATGCAAACTTGGGTGCGATTTCCGCACGGCTGGCGCGTCGTAGCCGGGCACGTGAGCGTGATCGACGAGCGGTGACGATACCGCGTCACACGACAGCTTTTTCCTGCGCCATGAAAGCGCGCCAACCGCCGAAGCTCGAAATATCGCGCGCGCCCGCGACTGCTTCGGCCTCGACCAGGAAGCCCTTGACCGCGCGTCCGTCGCCGATGTCGAGCGTGCCGATCGATAGCGGCGGCGGCACCACGGCGACGAACCGGCCGAACGCACTCTCGCTCATCGCCCAGACCTCGATCTCGACGGCGGCGCCCGCGCCGTTCTTGACGCGGAGCAAACCCGGCTTCGGCGGCCGCGTGCCGGCGAGCGCATAGAGCCGATAGTGCGGCGCGGTCGCCGTGCGCTCGATCAGCCGCGCCCCGGCGCTACGCAATTCGCCGTTGAGCGGCATGCCGGACAGATGCGCACCGACCACGGCGAGCCGCACTTCGCCCTCGGCCGGCTTGACCGGCCGCTGCGCGAGCGGCGGCTGCTTGTATCCGAGCGCGCCGAGGGTGAGCCCGGTCGCGGCATGAAATTCGCGGCCTATCGCCGCCAGCGCCATATCGTCGCCCGAGGGCGCAAGCAGCGTCACGCCGAACGGCGCGCCGTCCGGCCGAATCGAGGCCGGCACGGCGAGGCCGCACATGTCGAGCAGATTGACGAAGTTGGTGTAGGTGCCGAGCCGGCTGTTGAGCCCGATCGGATCGGCGAGAACCTGCTCGATCGTGTAGATGGTCGGTGCCGTCGGCACCACCAGCGCATCGATCGCGCGGAAGGTGCTATCGCGCATGCGCCGCAGGTCATCGAGCTGATAGAATGCGGCGAAAGCGTCGGCCGCCGTGCCGTGCGCGCCGGCAAGCAGAATCTGCCGCGTCACCGGATGCATGGATTCGGGAGACGAGGCGACGAGCGCTTTGACGGTCAAATAACGCTCGGCCACCCAAGGCCCCTCATAAAGCAGCCGCGCCGCCGCGTAGAAGGGCTCAATATCGATCTCGATGATTCCCGCGCCGAGCCCGCTGAACCGGGCCAGCGCCGCCTCGTAGGCCGCCTCCGACGCGCGATCGCCGAAGAACAGGCGCTGGCCCGCCAGCGGGACGCCGAGCTTTAGGCCATTCGGCATCGGCCCGACGGCGGACACCGCCCGCGGCCGGAAATGGATATCGGCCGGGTCGGGAGCGGCCATTACGTTTAGCATCTCCACGGCATCATCGACCGTGAGTGCAACCACGGAAACGCAATCCAGTGTGCGGCAGGCGGGTACGAGACCAGCCGTGGAGACAAGGCCGCGGCTCGGCTTGAGGCCCACGATGTTGCTGAAGCCGGCCGGCACGCGGCCCGATCCGGCAGTGTCGGTGCCGAGCGCGAGCGGCGTAAGTCCGGCGGCGACGGCGAGTGCGGAGCCGGTGCTCGACCCTCCCGGAATGAGCTTCGGATTGAACAGATTGCGGCCGACACCGTAAGGCGTGCGCACACCGACAAGTCCGGTCGCGAACTGGTCGAGATTGGTCTTGCCGAGAATAAGTGCGCCCGCCCCGCGCAGCCGCGCGACGCAGGCCGCGTCCTTGTGCGGGCGATAAAGGTAAGCGGGGCATGCGGCAGTCGTCGGCAAACCCTTGACGTCGATGTTGTCCTTCACGGCAACCGGAATGCCGTAGAGCGGCAGCGTCTTGTCACCGTCACGCGCAAGCGTGCGCGCCTCGGCGATGACGTCGGCCTCCTCGCGCAGCGAGATGAAGATCGCCGGATCGTCATGGCCGCGGATGCGCGCAAAGCTCCGCGCGACAATGTCCTCGGGCTTGACGGCTCCGCCGCGATAAGCGTCCAGGATTTCGGCGACCGTCTCGGTCACGTAAGGCTCCGTGTCGGCGCAACACCTCATGCGGGCCCGGCAGCCGCGTCGCGGCTTCCTTTGTGCCAAATCTGTGCCATTTCGCAATGGGCATGGGCGGATGGGCGAAGGCACTTAGCTGGTTGCGCCGGAGGGGTGAGCCGCCTATATTTCAGCGGCTTTCCAGTCATCCTTGATGACGTAAGTGGCTTCGCCCGGACCGGCGGGCGGAGCGCAAAGGAGATTTGCACATGGCTATCGCGCCCTTGATGCCGAAAGCGACGGCGGTGTGGCTGGTCGAGAACACGTCCCTGTCGTTCGACCAGATTGCCCAGTTCTGCAACCTGCACCCGCTCGAAGTGAAGGCGATCGCGGACGGTGACGCCGCGCAAGGGATCAAAGGATTGGACCCGATCCTGACCGGGCAACTCACGCGCGAGGAAATCGCCGAGGCCGAGGCCAATCCGGAGCACCGGCTGCACATAGCCGATCCGAAGGTCCGCCTCCCCGAGGCCAAGCAGAAGAAAGGCCCGCGCTACACGCCGGTATCGCGCCGTCAGGACCGGCCGAACGCCATTCTATGGCTGGTACGCAACCACCCGGAGCTCAAAGACAGCCAGATCATGCGGCTCGTCGGCACCACGAAATCGACCATCCAGGCGATCCGCGAGCGCACGCACTGGAATTCGGCGAGCCTGACGCCGCTCGATCCGGTGACGCTCGGCCTTTGCTCGCAGATCGATCTCGATCTGGAAGTTCAACGTGCGGCGAAGGAAAAACCGGTACCGGTCGAGGCGCAGGGCGCGACTTTGCTGCCGGCCTCGGTCACCACGGCCCCGAAGGAGGAGCCGGAGCCGGAGGCGGTCGAAAAGAAATCCGAGGAGCTCAATGTCGAGGCGGTATTCGCCAAGCTCAAGCAACTCGGCGGCAAGGGCGAGTAAGCCAGCGCGCGGCTACTTCTGCGCGTCGGCGTACGGATAGACGATATTGCCGGTCTTATATTGCGGCGGCCAGAGCACGGGTTGGTTCTTGCCGTCAGCGAACTGCTCGAAATCGTTGGCGGAGACGTGCTGGAATTGCGTGAATACCGTGCGCCCCTCCGTCCATTCGCCGTCCTTGCCATAGTTGATGTCACCCACCACCGTCGTGAAAGTGTGGCTGTGCATGTATTCGCTGAGCTTGTCGGCATCGAGGCTCTTGGTCCCTTCGACCGCCTGCGCCAGCACCTGGCCGGCGGCATAACCGAACGGCACGAAGCCATAGCCGAGCGGATCGATTTTTTCGCCCGCCGCCGCCGCACGATAACGTTTGAGCAAATCGGTATCGCCGGGGAAATTGAAGGTCGGCACGAAGCTTTCCATGATGACGATGCCGTCGAGTAACGGACCCAGCTGCGTCTTGATCGGGGTAATGAGCAATCCGATCATGGTGCCGCCGAACATTTTCGGTTTCAAACCTATCTCGTTCGCTGCCCGCACAATGCCGACAGTGTCGGGCGGGTAGGCGGCAACGAACAGAAGGTCAGGGTTCACGGCCTGGATGGCGCGCACGGTCGGTGCGAAATCCGTGGTCGGCGGCGGGTAACTCTTGTCATAGACAATGTTGAAGCCGTTCGCGGCGGCGTTAGCGCGCGCACCGTCGGCGGAGGTTCTGGCGAACTCGGCGTCGGCGGAAAGGAGCGCGACCGTCTGCGGCTTCGGTTTCTGCACGGCCGCGAGATCGAAAAAGCCCTTTGAGAACGCCGTCACCCCGTCCGGACCAAGCGATAGCATCGAGAAATATTTTGGGTAGTTGAAATGGCGGTTGATGCTGACCGCCATCATACTGATGGTGAGCTTGTTGTTTTCCACGATGACCGGCATCGCCGCCGCGGCCATATTGGTGGCGTACGGACCGAGCAGCAAATCGACTTTGTCGACGTTGATGAGCTTGGTGTAAATGCCAGGCACATTCGACGGATTGCTCTGGTCGTCGTAATAGATGAACTCGACCGGCCGACCGAGGAGCCCGCCCTTGGCATTGACGTCGTCGCGCCAGAGCTGCAGCGCGATCAGAAGCTGCTTGCCGTTCTGCGCCACCCCGCCGGTCATCGCCATGCTGAAACCGATCTTGACCGGTTCGGCGGCGGCCGCGGGCGAATGTGGAGAGAATAGCGACAGCGCGACGGCCGCAGCATGCACAGCGGCAATCTGCCGGATCCTTCCGGCGCAATCCGACGGCCACGGCATATCGTCCTCCCCAATTCTAAAGCTTTGTTGCCAACGGATACTGCGATCCGTCGCCCTTTATTTCATCATCTCATCGCCCGGCATGATGCCCCAGAGATTAGAGGCCGACGGATCTTTCGCCCACACTTTCGGCCGCTGCGGATTGTCGCGATGCCATGGCCGCGGCTCGAAATAGCCGAGCTCCTCGTTCATCCGGTCAAGCTCGCAGAACGTCTCGGTAATCAGGCCGTTCGGTCCACGATGATACGCGAACAGATTATGGCCGATGCCGTGACGACCCGGGCCCCACAGCAGCTTGTAGCCGTTGAGGCTGAGGAAATCGCACGCCTCGTGCATGTGGCCCCAATCGCGCAATTCGAACGCAGTGTGGAAGTGGCGATTCGAACCGGTCCCCATGAAATTGAGTGTGTGATGGTCGGGACCGCAGCGCAGGAACGAGAAGAAATCCGCCATCCAGTCGGATTCACGAAAGCCAAGCACGTCGACATAGAATTTGGTGACCTGCTTGACGTCAGCACAATGGAAGGCGACGTGGCCGAGCTTGTGCGGCACGATGCCTTTGGACTGGAATTTCTGGTGCGCGAAAGCGTCGCGCTTGAACACTTCGATGGTGGTGCCCTTCGGATCGGTAAACACCACCGCCTCGGAGATCGACGGCCCTGGGTCCTTCTGGCGCTGCGTCTTGACGCCGTTGGCGGCGACCTGTTTCTCGAACGCGCCGAGATCGGCGTCGGGCGCGATCTGGAAGCCCAAGCGCACGCAATTGGCCTGCGCACCTTTACGCAGCACGACCGAGTGATGATCGACTGTCGAGGCGAGATAGACCGTGGCCTTTTCCTTTGCCGCGACGGAGAGCCCGATAATGTCGGTATAGTATTCGGTCTGCTGCTCGAGATCGGGCGTGTCGTAGGTGGCGTGAGCGATTTTGCTGACGCGGATCATGCGGGCTCTCCCTTTTTGTCTGCTCCCTTCCCCTCGTCGGGGATGGACTTGTTTGATCTTTTTCGCGGCAGCGAACCGATGACATCGACCATGGCCGCGCCATCGCATTCGGCGAGGCCCATATCCACAAAGCGGTCGAACAGATCGGCGGTGCGATCCAACAGCGGCGTCGCCACGCCGACACTGTCGGCGAATTCGCCGATCATTTCGATGTAGTGCTGCAAGCCCGGGATAGGACCTTGCAGCGGCTTGAAGCGCCGCTCCGCCATCCACGGCGCGCGGATGGCGAACTGGGTCGAGCCGCCGCTGCCATTGGCGATTGCCTTGATCATCAGCTCGATGTCGACGCCCGATTTGAGCCCAAGCGCCATCGCTTCCGCGGTCGCGGCGATATTAATCGAAACCAACAGATTGTTGATGAGCTTGACCTTGCTCGCCGCCCCGAACGCGCCGAAGTAGATGCAGGAATCGGCAAAGCCGGCGACCACCGGCTCGATTTTCTTGCAGGCTTGCGCGTCGCCGGCGAGAAAGATGACGCCTTTGCGCGCCGACACCATGCCCGGCGTGCCGGCAACCTCGCCATCGATGAAGAAGGCGCCCTTCTGCGCCAACGGCGCGATCTGCCGCTCCTTGACCGGGACCGGATACGACCCGAGCTCGATCACGATCTGCCCGGGCCGCGCCGCTTGGACCAGCCCCCTTGGACCCTGCATGACCTCTTCGAGCGCTTCGTCCGAGGGCAGGCAGGAAAATACGATGTCCGCTTGCGCGCCGACATCGGCCGCCGAGCGCGCTGCTACGCCACCGATCTTCTCAAACTCGGCAAGCGAGCTGCGGCGATAGCCGACAACGCGATAGCCGCTCTTGATCAGGTTTTGCGAGATCGGAAGCCCGATCTTGCCGACGCCGACAAAGCCAACTGTCTCCATTGCCACTCCTTTACGCGACTTCCACCGATTGATCGGAGAAATTGATGCGTAAGCCCATCGTGCCCTCCATGACCGTCCATTCTTTTATCTGGAAGGTGCGCAGGCCGCTGCTAACGAAGGGATCGGCTTCCGCAAGTTCGCGCGCCTCACGCGCGCTCGCCGCGCGCAGGATGGTCAACCCGGCACCGCTCGGCGGCCCCTCGCCATCGGCCAAGGGCCCGGACGCGAACAAAACGCCGCGCCTTTCCAAGTCGATCATGTATTCGAGATGCGCCGGCAGCAGCGTCTTCAATTTCTCCGGCGTCGCCGACGCCTGCGAGAGCACGGCGTAAAATTTGCGGCGCCACATTTTCTGCGTAAGCTCGGCAATGCGCTCGTCCACGTTCATAATGCGTGGCTCCTCCCCGGGGAACGACCTTGTTTTGCCGCATGGTCAGCCGTTCCGGCGCGTCATGTCAACATACGGCCGTGCGGCCGATTCGCTATCAGACTGGCGGCAATCGGCTATTCCTCGCCGACAAGCTCCTGCCGCCGCCGCTCCAGCTCCACCGCATAGCGGCGCAGCGCATAGGCCTCGGTGAGAAGCCCGATGACGCGGCGATCGAGGTAGGAATCGACCACGGCAAGAGCCTCCGCCTCGGCCCGATCGAAGACAAGCACCGCTTCCTTGATCGTCATGCCCGGGAGCAATACGGCGTCGGTATTGCGCAGAAGCTCCTTGATCGATTGATCCGGCGACGCTTTCGCCGCATGCGCATCCGCCACCAGCACCGTGCCGGCATAGCGACCCTGCTCGTCGACGGCAATGATCGCGGCCGAAGAGCCGAGCGGGAAGGCTTCGCGGAAGGCGGCAATGGTCGTTGCAAGCGGCGCCGTGCGCACATCATGGCGCATCATCTTGCCGACGGTCAGGTCGCGCATCCAGCCGATATCGGCGGCGCTGCGGATCGTCTCGCCGCGCAAATGGAAGCGCCAGGTTGCGAATGAATAACCGAACGCCTCGCGCGTCACCTGCGAGGAGATGATCACCGCAATCAGCACCGCCGTCGTCAGCCACAGGTCGCCCGTCGTCTCCAGGGCGATGAAGGTCATGGTCAGCGGGCCGCCGATGACCGAGGCCGAAAGCGCGCTCATGCCGATCACGGCATAGGCATTGGAGTCGAAGGAAGCGCTTGGCCAGATCGCGGCGAGCAGATCGGCCAAGAGATTACCGCCGAGTGCGCCCATTAGCAGCGAGGAGAAGAACAATCCGCCGCGGAAGCCGGAGCCGAGCGAAACAATCGACGCCGCGATTTTGAGCACGAAGAAGAGTGCCACGGTCCACAGCGACAGCCGCATCATTCCCGAAAGGTGCAGGGCGCCATGACCCGACGACATCACCTGCGGCGCGGCAATCGCCAAAAGCCCGACGACAAGGCCCCCGACCGCCGTGCGCAGTCCCACCCGCAGCTTTAAGCGAACGAACAAAGCTTCGCACAACGCCACGCCGCGCATGAGAAGAATGCCGAGCACGGCGGAGAGGATACCGATGATGGCGGCGATGACGAGATCGTGGGTCAGGATGGTGATCTTCTCGGGGGCGACGATGCCGACCTCGGCCGCCGCCAGCGCGTGCGCGACGAGGTAACCGATCAGCGCCGCGACGGCGACCGGCGCCAGGCTGTTCGGCGAATAGCCGCCGATGATGAGTTCGAAGCCATAAAAAGCGCCGGCCAGCGGAGCGCCGAAAGCGCCGGCGATTCCGCCGGCGGCACCGCAGCCGACCAAGATGCGCAGGTCGGCGCGCCGCAGCCGAAACGCCATGCCAATGCGCGAGGCGATGCCGCTGGCGAATTGCGTATAGCCCGCCTCCAGGCCGACCGACGCACCGATCCCGCTCGACCACACCGTCTGCGCCGCGACGATCATGCTGCCGAGAAGCGACATGCGGCCGCCGTGCAGCGCGTTGGCTTCGATCGGATCGACTTCCCGCTCCGGCCGCCAGCGTGCAATCAGCTCGCGGGCGACGCCGAAAACGAGCCCGCCGACGAGCGGCACCGAGATCGCCACCAGGGGATCGAGCCGCAGCAGACCTGACAGCCGCACGCCCGGCTCGAGGTGGAAGAACAGACGATGCAGCAGATCGACACCCGTGCCCATCGCGGCCACGACCAGGCCCGCGATCGCGCCGACCAGCGCCGCAAGCGCAATCAGGCTCGACTCCCGCGCCCGCACGACGGCGCGCAGCCGCCGCGGTATCTCCAATTGACGGACGATTTTATCGATCAAGGCAAATCACCATAGGCAACAGGTCCTGCCGCGGGCCTATAGGCAGGCCTATATTGGAACTGCTCCGACCTCGGCTTGTTCACGTAGCGAACCAAGCCGAAGGCGTAGCGAAGGGCCCAGCCAGGAGCGCGTCATGCCTCATCCCATTCCGACGATCGTTGCGGGTTCCGTTGCGGCTTTTGTCCTTGCCGCCACCCTTCCCCTCTTGGCCCAGACAAACAGCACTCTGCTCGAAGGTAAGGCGGCGTTCGGCGACTGGCATGCGGATAGCCCGGGGACACGGCGTCTGATCAGGCCGCAGGACGTGCTGGCCCCCGATTCCGCTCAGTCAGTCAGGAATACCGTCACAAATGTGCATCGCACCGATGCGCAAAAGCCCATCGTCCCAAACGGCTTTGAAGTCAACGAATTTGCATCCGGGCTCGATCATCCGCGGCTCATCCGGGTGGCGCCGAACGGCGATGTGTTCGCGGCCGAGAGCGCGGCCGGGAGTATCCGCGTGTTGCGCCCGAACGGCGCGCGATCCGAACAGGCAAGCGTGTTCGCATCCGGCCTTTTCGATCCGTTCGGCATCGCGTTCTATCCGCCCGGGCCTAATCCGGAATGGGTCTATGTCGGCGATACCGATTCAGTCGTCCGCTTTCCTTATCGCAACGACGATCTGACCGCGCGCGGCCCCGCCGAAACCATCGTGCCGCGTTTGCCGGTTGGCGGCCATCGCACGCGCGACGTAGTGTTCTCGCCGAACGGGCAGACCATGTACGTCTCGGTGGGCTCCGGCTCGAACGTCGCAGAAGACATGGAAAAGCTGAGCGGCGCGGCGTTGCAGGACTGGCAATCGTCCCACCCGCTCGGCGCAACCTGGGGCCGTGAAACCGATCGCGCCGATGTGTTGGCTTTCGATCCGCAAGGCAAGCATGTCGGAGTCTTTGCCACCGGAATCCGCAACTGCGTCGGCATGGCGATCGACCCGTCGAACGGCACGCTGTGGTGCTCGACCAATGAGCGCGACGGCCTCGGCAACAATCTGCCGCCCGACTACATCACGCGCGTGCGCGAAGGCGCGTTCTACGGCTGGCCCTGGTATTACATCGGCGCCAACGAAGATCCGCGGCACAAGGACGAGCGGCCGGACCTTAAAGACAAGGTCACCGTCCCGGACGTGCTCATCCAGGCCCACTCGGCTTCGCTCGAGATGACCTTCTACGAGGCGACGCAATTTCCCGCGGACTATCGCGGCAATATCTTTGCCGCTGAGCACGGGTCGTGGAACCGCGCCAACCGCACCGGCTACAAGGTGATCCGCGTCATCGTGAAAGATGGCGTGCCGACAGGCGAATACGACGATTTTGCCACCGGTTTCGTCGTCAACGATGCCGAGGTTTGGGGTCGGCCGGTCGGAGTGGCGGTCGACAAGGACGGCGCGTTGCTGGTCTCCGAGGATGCGAGCGGCACCGTCTGGCGCATCACCTATGCCGGTAACGCCGCGCAGCATTGACGTTGCGCACACGGCCACGCGGCGGCAAGCGGAACTCCTGATCGCAGAGATCGTTAGCAAAAGAGGGACTGCGTTTGGGGGCATCTTTCATGGCTCGACATGCACCCGATCTCCCGTCTCGTTTCAGTCGTTTGCGCGCGCGGCCGCATTCCGGCGCAACGCGGCCGCGATCCCGCGCTGTCATCGAGACCGATATTCCGGATCGCCTCGATTCGCTGCCATTCGGCCGCTTCCATCTCTTGGTGATCGTTGCGCTGGGCATCACCTGGGTCCTCGACGGCCTCGAAGTAACGCTTGCCGGCTCGCTTTCCGGCGAACTGATGCAACGCTCAGGCCTCGGATTGAGCACTTCGCAGATCGGCCTCGCCGGCAGCTCTTATCTGTGTGGGGCGGTGCTGGGCGCTTTCGGTTTCGGCTGGCTCACCGATCGCCTGGGGCGCAAGAAGCTATTCTCGATCACGCTTGCGGTTTACCTTCTGGCCACCGCCGCCACCGGATTGTCCTGGAATGTCTGGAGTTTCGTGCTATTCCGTTTCCTGACCGGCGCCGGCATCGGCGGCGAATACACTGCCATCAATTCGACAATCCAGGAGCTTATCCCTGCACGCCTGCGCGGCTGGACTGATCTCATTATCAACGGCAGCTTTTGGATCGGGGCAGCCATGGGTGCAGGCGGCTCGATTGTGCTGCTCAACCCTGCCTTTATCGATCCGGCCCTGGGATGGCGATTGGCCTTCCTGATCGGCACCACGATAGGACTCATTATTCTCGTCATGCGACGCTGGATTCCGGAAAGCCCCCGCTGGCTGATGACCCACGGCTTCGTGAAAGAAGCGGAGGCGATCGTCGGCGGAATAGAAGCGCGATTCGCGCGCGGCTCCTGCGTAGCTGCGCACGAGCGGCCGCGGGCACGATTGCGCACGCGCGATCACACCCCGCTCCTGGAAGTCGCGCATGTGCTGTTTAAGACCTACCGTCAGCGCACTCTGGTCGGCCTCACCTTGATGACGGCGCAGGCTTTCTTCTACAACGCGATCTTCTTCACCTACGCGCTGATCCTGACCAACTTTTACGGCATTCCCGCCGACCGGATCGGCTGGTACATCCTGCCCTTTGCTACCGGCAACGTGTTGGGACCGATCCTGCTCGGCCGATTGTTCGACACAATCGGCCGCAAGGTAATGATCGCATCGACCTATGCGGCATCGGCGTTACTCTTGGCCGGCACCGGTTATCTGTTCAGCCAGAACCTCCTTTCCGCAGAGGCGCTGACCTTCGCCTGGATGGTCGTCTTCTTCTTCGCCTCGGCGGCCGCCAGCTCCGCCTACCTCACGGTGAGCGAGATTTTTCCGCTGGAAATTCGTGCGCTCGCCATTGCCTTCTTCTACGCGGTCGGCACCGGCATCGGCGGCGTGGCGGGGCCGCTGCTGTTGGGCGTGCTCATCAGCACCGGTTCGCGCGGCAGCGTCGCCATAGGTTATTTCATCGGTGCGCTGTTGATGATCGTCGCCGCGGGGGTAGAAGCGCTGTGGGGCGTCGCCGCCGAGCGCAAATCGCTCGAGGCGGTGGCCCGGCCGTTGTCGTTTATCGAGTCATGATGGGATAGAACGTGCGAAGCCAGATGGACATTGCGAAAATCGACATGGAAATTGCAACGACTTCGCTCACGTCCGATTTGCGCGCATGCGCGATCCTGCTCGATATCGATGGCACCATCCTCGATATCGCGCCGACGCCAAGGCAAGTCTGGGTGCCGCCGGAGTTGCGGCATACACTCGCTCGTCTCCAGGAGTTGACCGGGGGTGCGCTAGCGCTGGTGAGTGGTCGCAAGCTCAGCGAAATCGACCTTTTATTTGCTCCGCTCCAGCTCGCCGCAATCGGTGGCCACGGCGCCGAAATACGCCCTGTACCGGGAACCGAGCCGCAGACGCGGGCGACGTCGCTAAGCGACGATTTAAAACGCAAACTCGCGGCTTTAACCGAGCTTGGGCCGGGCGTCCTCGTCGAGGACAAGGGCTACTCACTCGCCTTGCACTATCGACTGGCGCCCGCTCTCGGACCCGCGTTGCATGCGGCGGTCGCGCGAATTTGCGCGCAGATGCCGTCAGGCACTGTCGAGATCTTGCCGGGGAAGGCGGTCGTCGAGGTCACACCGGCTCGCGTGAGCAAAGCGCTGGCGGTCCGCGAACTGATGAAATACCCGCCATTCACCGACCGGCATCCGATCTTCATCGGCGACGACGTTACCGACGAGCCGGTCTTCGGCGTCATCCCGAAGTTCGGCGGCTTGGGCTTTTCCGTCGGCCGGATCGTCCCCGGTATCGACGGTCATTTCGACAAGCCGGAGGACGTCCGCTCCTGGCTGGCGCGAATCGTGGCCGACCGTGGGGTCGCGGTGGAATGAAGGATCACGGGCTGGATCTTGCCGTCATCGGGAACGGGCGAACGGCCGCATTGGTCGATCCCTGCGCGCGAATCGTCTGGTGGTGCTATCCGCGCTTCGACGGCGATCCTGTTTTCTGCCGATTGCTGGCGGGGAAGCAGGAGAAGGGATTCTCCGACGTCGTACTCGACGACATGGCGGAGTTTCAATCGGAATATCTACGCAATACCGCGATCGTCTGCACGGTGCTCACCGATCAGCAGGGCGGCAAGGTGCGGATCACCGATTTCATTCCGCGCTTCCGTCAGTTCGGCCGGGTTTTCCGCCCGCCGCAGATCTTTCGCATCATCGAGCCGGTGGCCGGCCTGCCGCGCATCACTATAAGGATGCGGCCAACCAGCGAGTACGGGAAACCGCTGCCACAGCATTCTATCGGCAGCAACCACATCCGCTATTCCGGCGAAGGCACGGTGATCCGTCTTACGACGGATGCGCCGCTGTCGCTGATCGACGGCGAGGCGCCGTTTGTGCTCACGCGCCCGCTGCACCTCGTATTCGGTCCAGACGAGCCGTTTCCCGGCGACTTGCAGGCGACATGCCGTGAATTTGCCGACCGCACGCGCGATTACTGGATGGAATGGGTGCGCCGGCTGTCGATCTCCTACGATTGGCAGGAAGCGATCATCCGCGCCGCCATCACGCTGAAACTCAGCAATTTCGACGAGACCGGCGCCGTCGTCGCCGCCCATACCACCTCGATCCCGGAATCGCCGGGCTCCGGCCGCACCTGGGACTATCGTTACTGCTGGCTGCGCGACGCGTATTTCGTTGTCCAGGCGCTCAACCGTATCGGCGCTACGCGCACCATGGAGGAGTTCATCTCGTTCACGCTCTCGATCGTCTCGAAGTCCGACCAGGAGCTGCGGCCGCTTTACAGCGTGGTGCCGACGACCACGCTTGCGGAGCAGATCGCGCCCGATCTTGAGGGCTATCGCGGCGACGGCCCGGTGCGGATCGGCAACGCCGCCGTCGATCAGATCCAGCACGACGCCTATGGCAGCGTCATCCTGGCCGCCATGCCGATGTTCTTCGATCGCCGCCTGCCGCGACCGGGCGACGAGGGATTGTTTCGCCTCCTGGAAACGCTTGGCCACCGCGCCGCCAAAAAGGCGCTCGAACCGGATGCCGGCATCTGGGAATATCGAGGACGCCAGCGCGTCCATACCCACTCGGCGGCGATGTGCTGGGCCGGCTGTCAGCGGCTCTCGGCGATCGCCACGCGCATCGGACTGGACGACCGCGCGCAGTTCTGGAATGCGGTCGCCGAGCCGATCCACGCGGCGCTGCTCGAGCGCGCCTGGAACGAGAAGCGCGGCGCCTTCACCGCCGCCTTCGGCTCCGACGACCTCGATGCCAGCGTGCTGCTACTTCCCGATCTCGGCGTCGTCGAGGTGGACGATCCGCGCTTCGTCTCGACTGTCGCCGCCATGGAGCGCGAGCTGGTGCGTGAAAAGCACGTGATGCGTTACGCCAGTGCCGACGATTTCGGCCTGCCGGTGACCGCCTTCCTGATTTGCCGGTTCTGGCTGATCGACGCGCTGTGGTCACTGGGGCGGCGCGAGGCGGCCCGCGACCTGTTCACCGACGCGCTCAACCATCGCAACCGCTACGGCCTGCTTTCGGAAGACGTCGATCCGCAGACCGGCGAGCTCTGGGGCAATTTCCCGCAGACCTATTCGATGGCCGGACTCATCCTCTCCGCGATGCGGCTGTCGCGGAGCTGGGAGGATCGTTACTGGCGCGGGTGAGAGCGCGTCGCGCGGGCGCCCACGCCCAAGAAATTTTGGCAGGACGGAAAACCCTTGCATCGCCGAGCGATCGCGACTATGTCGCGCCCAATTTCACACGCTGCCATCCGCCTAGCATCGCGCAACACGCAACAAAACTGCCACACGCGTCGCAGAAGGATCGATGAAGATGCATGCCACGACCGAGGTCGCCGGGGCCCGGCCGCTGCATGCGCGCTTCGACGGCCCGATCGTGATGATCGGCTTTGGCTCGATCGGCAGGGGAACTTTGCCGCTGCTGGAGCGCCACATCGCGTTCGACCGAAAGAAGTTCGTCGTCATCGCGCCCGACGACGAAGATCGCCGCTTGCTCGACGACCGCCAGCTCCGTTTCATCCATACGGCGGTCACCCGGGAGAATTACCGCGACGTGCTCACCCCGCTGCTCGCGGGCGGGCCCGGGCGCGGCATGATCGTGAACCTTTCGGTCGATACCTCCTCGGTCGATCTGATCGAATTCGCTAAGGACAGCGACGCCTTTTACATCGATACCGTCACAGAGCCGTGGCCCGGACTCTATACCGACCGCAGTCTGTCGATTTCGCAACGCTCGAACTACACGCTGCGCGAAGGGCTGCTGGCGCTGCGCCGCCGCCGGCCCGGGGGCGTTACCGCCGTGAGCTGCTGCGGCGCCAATCCGGGGATGGTGTCGTGGTTCGTCAAGCAGGCATTGTTCGACGTTGCCGCCGCGATCGATCTCAAGTTCGAGGAGCCGAAAACCCGCGACGACTGGGCGCGGCTGATGCAGCGCGCCGGCGTCAAGGGCATCCATATCGCCGAGCGGGACACCCAGCGCGCGCGCGATCCCAAGCCGCGTGGCATATTCGTCAACACCTGGTCGGTCGAGGGTTTTTGCGCCGAGGGCTTGCAGCCGTCGGAGCTCGGCTGGGGCACGCACGAGAAGATAATGCCGGCGAATGCCCGACGGCACGAGTACGGCTGCGACGCCGCCATCTACCTGACGCAGCCGGGCGCGAGTACGCGGGTGCGCTCCTGGACTCCGACCGCGCAGGCGCAGCACGCCTTCATGATCACGCACAACGAATCGATCTCGATCGCGGACTACTTCACGCTGCGCGAGAACGGCGACGTCGTCTATCGGCCAACCTGCCACTATGCCTATCACCCGTGCGACGACGCCGTGCTGTCGCTGCACGAGATGGCCGGAGCCGCTTGGCAGGCGCAGCCGGAGTGGAAGATTCTGGACGAGGGCGAGATCATCGACGGCATGGACGAGCTCGGCGTGCTGCTCTACGGACACCCCAGGAACGCCTATTGGTATGGCTCGCAGCTCTCCATCGAGGAGACGCGGCAGCTTGCGCCCTACCAGAACGCCACCGGATTGCAGGTGACTTCGGCGGTGCTCGCCGGCATCGTCTGGATGCTGGAAAATCCCGACCGCGGCATCGTCGAGGCCGACGAGATGGATTTCCGTCGCTGCCTCGAAATCCAGCGGCCCTATCTCGGACCGGTGGTCGGCTGCTACACCGACTGGACGCCGCTGAATCATCGCGACGGACTGTTTCCAGAGGCCGTCGATCGCGACGATCCGTGGCAATTCAGCAACGTGCTGGTGCGTTGATCGCCCGGGCCGACAATGACGGCTACGGCTCACCGGGCTTGAATGGCGATTCCTTGCCGGCCGGGATGCTCTGCTCGCTCATCGCCAACAGCATGGCGATGCCAATATAGGTACCGGCGACCGACGTCAGATCGACGACCTGCTGCTCACCGAGAAGCTCTTTGGCGCGATTGAAGGTTTCGTCGGAGACTGCGTGCCTGGCGGTCAGCTCGGTGACGAAGTCGTACACCACCGCTTCCTGCGGCGGCATGTTCGACGGTCGCTTGTTGGCCTTGAGCTCGGCGACGATGTCCGGCGACAATCCGGCCTTGATGGCGATCGGGGCATGGGCGAACCATTCCACCTGCGAGCGCCACTGCCGCCCGACAATAAGGATCGCAAACTCGTTGAGCTGCAAGGGCACGGAAGTCTCCCAGCGAAGATAATGCAGGAGGTCGAGGATCCTCTGTCCGAGTACCGGACTGCGCAGCAGCGGATTATACGGCCCGCCAAGACCGACGCTCGACACCTTCATGATCTCTTCGCCGAGCGGCTTTTGCTTGTCGCTGAGCTGATCCATCGTCAGCAGCGGAAAGCGGGGCTCTTTACTCATGGCGACGGTCCTATGGTCATTATCGCTCGCCAAAATGTAGCGGAGGCCGTGAGGCGGCGCCACGGCATTACGTTTCGACAGATGTTGCCGACGTGCGACATTCAATGAAATATACTAAACGGAATGATCAAGATCGCCAGATAGAGTCGGGAGGGACGCAATGAGGCTCGTCACATTCGTGGCCTCCGGCCTGGAGCGCATCGGCGCGCTGGCGAACGGCGATCGCCGGATCGTCGATTTCCTAGCGGCGCGCAGCGACGCCGGTCCGGCCTTCACCAGCATGCAGGCGCTGATCGAGGCCGGCCCCGCCGCACTCGACCGCGCCCGCGAGATCGCCGCAGACGCGCAACGCAGCGGACGCGGCATGATCGACACCGCATCGGTCAAGCTGTTGGCGCCGCTGCCGGCACCGCCGCAACTGCGCGACTTCCTCTGCTTCGAGAAACATTTGATTCAGGCGTTCACGCGCATCCAGCAGATGCGGGCCGCCACCGGCCCCGATCCGGAAACGGCGCTGCGCGAGTTGGAAAAACAGGGCGCCTTCAAGCCGCCGAAAATCTGGTACGAGCGGCCGAGCTTCTACAAGCCGAGTCGCTTCGGCGTTTGCGGCACCGACCAAGACGTAAAGTGGCCGGCGTATTCAAAGACGATCGACTACGAACTGGAATTCGCCTGTGTCATCGGCACGCCCGGCCGCGATATCCCCAAAGACAAAGCGCGCACACACATCTTCGGCTACACGATCTTCAACGATCTTTCCGCGCGCGACGAGCAGAGCCTGGAAATGCTCTCTAGTCTCGGGCCGGGCAAAGGCAAGGATTTCGATAATTCGAATCCGGTCGGACCCTGCATCACCACCGCCGACGAAATTCCCGATCCCTACGCGCTGGAGATGATCGTGCGCGTCAACGGCGAGGAACGCGGCCGCGGCAATTCGCGCGAGATGCACTGGAAATACGAGGACTGCATCGCTTTCGTCTCGCGGGCGGAGACTGTGCATCCGGGCGAGCTATTTTGCTCGGGGACGGTCGGCAACGGCTCCGGCCTTGAGACCGGGCGCTACCTCGAGCCTGGCGAAGTCGTCGAGCTCGAGGTCGAGAAAATCGGCGTGCTGCGCAATCGCATCCTGCGCGGATGAACCAAACAATTCGGGAGGAAATGTCATGCTGCAAAAAATCCGCCGCTTCGTCACCGGCCACAACGCCGCCGGCAAGGCGATCGTGACGATTGACGATCACGCGCCCAACGCCACCGAGATCAAGGGCTGGCCCGGCCTCGGCGTCACCGAACTCTGGGTGACCGACGAAATGCCGGTGAGTAACGACGGATCGAAGGACCGATCGCTGCGGCCGATGCGTCACGATCCGACGCGGTCGGGCACCATATTCCGCGTCGTCGAGATTCCGCCTGAGAGCGCCGGCACGAAAATCGATCCCGATGCCGCGTTTGGCCAGCTCGGCAGCACCAACAAGCCCAGCGCCACGGATTCGGCCAGGCATCCGACCATGCACAAGACCAACTCGATCGACTACCTCGTGGTCATCTCGGGTTCGATGCACATGCTCATGGAAGAAGGCGAGGTCGAGCTGCATGCCGGCGACTGTATTGTCCAGCGCGGCACCAACCATGCGTGGGTCAATCGCAGCGGCAAGCCCTGCCTCCTCGCCGCCGTGCTCATCGATGCCAAACCGGCGCCCTGATCGAACTCGGCGGCGCGCGCGATGAACCTCGCGGGCTGGGTGGAGAAATGGGGACGGGCCGCTCCGAACCGGCCCGCAATCGCGCTCGGCGGCGCGGTTTACGCAAACTATCGGCAATGGGCGGCGCGCTCGCGCGCGCTTGCCGGCAATCTGCGCTCGTTGTGCCGGCTGGAGGACCGCGTGGCGATCGCGATGACCAACCGGCCGGAATTCCTCGAAGCGCTGTTCGCGATCTGGCATGCCGGGCTGGTCGCGGTGCCGATGAACGCCAAGCTCCACAGCGACGAGTTCGGTTACATCATCGCAGACACCCAAGCCTCGCTCATCCTCGCCAGTCCCGATCGCGCCGACGACGTGGCGCCACACGGCCGCACCATCGCGACCGGCAGCCGCGAATGGCGACGGCTTTTTCAGGGTGACGGCATCGACGTCGCGCCGCGCCGCGCGAGCGATCTCGCCTGGCTGTTTTATACCAGCGGCACCACCGGCCGGCCGAAAGGCGCGATGCTGACGCACGGCATCATGATAGCGCAGACGCTGGCCTATTTCGCCGAGATCGAGCCGGTCGGGGCCGCCGATTGCGTGCTTCATGCCGCACCGATGTCGCACGGCTCCGGCTGCTACGGCCTGCCCTTCGTCGCCATGGGCGCCCATACCATCGTTCCCGAAAGCACGGGCTTCGACCCGCAGGAGATCGCGACGCTGTTTGCGGCGCACGGCAATGTCAGCTTTTTCGCCGCGCCGACCATGGTGAGCCGACTCGTCAACCATGCCGACTTCGCCGGTGCCGATCACCGCGGCTTGCGCACCATCGTCTATGGCGGCGCACCGATGCATTTTGAGACGCTTGTTCGAGCCATGGATTTGCTGGGGCCGAAATTCGCGCAAATCTACGGTCAGGGCGAAGTGCCGATGACCATCACGGCGCTGTCGAAGGCGCTGCACGCCGACCGCGCACGGCCGCGCTGGCGCGAGATCATGGGCTCGGTCGGGCTGCCGCGCGCCAATGTCGAGGTGCGTGTCGCCGATGAGGAGGACCGCGATCTCCCGGTCGGGGAAATCGGCGAGGTGCTGGTGCGGGGGGAAGTGGTTATGGCCGGCTATTGGAACAATCCGGCAGCCACCGCCGAAACCTTGCGCGGCGGCTGGCTGCATACCGGCGACATGGGCGCGTTCGACGAGGAGGGCTTCCTGACGCTGAAAGACCGATCCAAGGATCTGATTATCAGCGGCGGCAGTAACATCTATCCGCGCGAGGTCGAAGAAGTCCTGCTGCGGCATCCCGGCATCTTCGAAGTCTCGGTTATCGGCCGCCCGCATCCCGATTGGGGCGAGGAAGTGATCGCCTGCGTGGTGATGCGCCCGGAGCAGGCGGTATCCGCGGAAGAGTTGGACGCGCTGTGCCTTTCCGCCATCGCGCGGTTCAAGCGACCGCGCAGCTACGTCTTTCTCGAGACTTTGCCCAAGAACAATTACGGCAAGGTGCTCAAAACCGAGCTGCGGCAGCAGCACGGTCAAATACGCCGCAATTGATCGATTCATCGCGATTTCTTCGGCACGGGAATCAGCCGGCGAAGGCGCATTCGCAAATTGACAAAGCGGATGAATGGATGGACGCTGTCCGGTTGCATGCGGCCCATGCGTGGTCTCCGGGGCTCCCATCATGACGCTCACTGATATTTCCACGGCCGCGCCGCCGCAACGCGCGCACGACCTGCAAGAGATGTCGGCGCGCCAGATCGCGGGGTTCATTGCCGCCGGCGATCTCTCGTCCGCCGAAGCTGTTGAACACTTCATTGCGCGGCTCAAAGCCGTCAACGGCAAGCTCAACGCCGTCACCGTCGATTTGTCGGAGAGCGCGCGGATAACCGCCGCGAACGTCGACAAAGCGCGCGTGCGCGGCGAGAAGCTTCCTCCGCTTGCCGACCTGCCAGTGACGATCAAGGAATGCTTCGATCTTGCCGGCACGGCTTCGACATTCGGGCTGCCCTCGCGCCGCGGCGAGATCGAAAGTCATGACGATCCCTACGTCGCGGCGCTGCGCGCGGCCGGCGCGATTCCGATTGCCAAGACCAACCTCCCGCAGTTGATGATCTTCACGGAAACCGACAATCCGCTTTACGGACGCACCAACAATCCGTGGGATCTGGAAAGATCCTGCGGCGGCTCCAGCGGCGGCGAAGCGGCCGTCATCGCCGCCGGCGCATCCCCGCTCGGCCTCGGCAATGACATCGGCGGCTCGTTGCGCATTCCCGCGGCGTTTTGCGGGATCACGTCGATCCGGCCGACCGCCGGCCGCACACCCGATCACTGTGCCCATGGTTTGCCGGTCGGCCAGACCGGGATCGTCAGCCAGGTCGGCCCAATGGCGAGGCGCGTCGAAGACCTTGTCATGGCGCTGCGTGTTCTCGACCGCGCGCGCGATCCATTCGTCGATCCGGGGCCGGAATTGGGCGATCCGGCCGCCGTCAACTTGAGCCGACTGCGCTTCGCGACATTCACTGACGACGGTGAGTTTCTGGTCGCGCCGGCGGCAAGGCGTGCCGTCGCTGAAGCTGCCGCGTTCCTCACAGCGGCCGGAGCAACGCAGGTTGCGTGGCGAAAGCCCGAGTTAAGCCGCGCGACCGATCTTCTGTTCGCCACGCTTTCCGCGGATCGGACGCAAGCCTTTCGGCGTCTATTGCGGGGCAACAAAGTCGACCGGCGCGTCCGTCCGCTACTGCTGATCGGGGGGATGCCGCTGTGGCTGCGTGGCACCGCTGGTTTTCTTCTCGACGCTCTGGGCCAACCGCGTTCCGCCAGGAATGTCCGGCGCTTTGCTTCCGGCAGCGCCGACGACTATTGGCAGGCAGTCGAGGCGATCGCGGATTTCCGGCGCGATCTGCTGCGGTCGATCGAGCAAGCCGAGGGCGGTCCGATCGATCTTATTCTTTGTCCGGCTTACGCGGTGGCGGCGGTGCGCCATGGTGCGACTGAGATGATGCCGATGCCAGGCGCCTTTGCCCCGCTCGCCAATATCAGCGGCTTCCCGGCCGGCATCGCCCCGGTGACGCGCGTGCGCACGAACGAAGAAAGCGACCGTCCGCCAAGCCGCGACCTGATGGATCGCGTCGCTCGTGAAAGCGAACGCGGCAGCACCGGTTTGCCCATCGCCGTGCAAGTAATCGCACGACCTTGGCGCGAGCACGTCGCGCTCGCCGCGATGGCGCAGATCGAGGCCGCGGCGAGGAAGCAGCCTGATTACCCAACGAGGCCCCCGCTATGAACGAGATGCTTGCCAAGACCCCCGTGGCCGCCGCCGAGATGCGCGCGGTCTTCGACGCGCAACGCACATCGTTCCTGCGCGCGGGAGCGCCGTCACTGCAGGAGCGACGCGCCGATCTGACAAAGCTCGGCGCTGCGATCAAGCAAAGCGCCAGTCACCTCGCCGAAGCGATTTCTGCGGATTTCGGCAATCGTTCGCGTCACGAAACCGGGCTCGGCGAGGTCATGCCGGTGCAGTCCGCGATCCGTCACACGCTTCGCCATCTTCCCGGGTGGATGCGGCCGAAGCGGGTATCGGTCGGCCTCGAACTGATGCCGGCCGGCGCCCGTATCCTCTATCAGCCGGTCGGCGTGGTTGGGATCATCAGTCCGTGGAATTATCCGTTCAACTTGGCGATCGTGCCGCTCATTGCCGCGCTCGCTGCCGGCAACCGCGTGATGTTGAAGCCGTCGGAACTGACGCCCCGCACATCGGACTTTTTGGCCGAGTTTCTCGACGGCCTGTTTCCGCCCGAGAAGGTCGCGACAATCGTCGGCGGACCGGATATCGGCCAAGCCTTCGCGCGGCTTCCCTTCGACCATCTGCTTTATACCGGCTCAACCGCCGTGGGGCGGCTGGTCATGCAGGCCGCAGCCGAGAACCTGACGCCGGTGACGCTCGAGCTCGGCGGCAAATCGCCGTGCATCCTCGGAGAGGATGCATCGCTGCCCGCCGCGGTCGAAAGCATCGTCTACGGCAAGCTCGTAAACGCCGGCCAGACCTGTATCGCGCCTGATTACGTGCTCGTGCCCGAGCAGAGGCTTGATGAGTTCATCAAGTTGACCGTCGAAACCGTCGAGAAATTCTATCCGACGCTCGGCGGCAACCCAGACTACACCTCGATGGTCAACGACCGGCATTATCGGCGCGTCGCGCAATACGTGGCCGAGGCCAAGGCGAGCGGCGCACGCGTCGTCGAGATCAATCCGAAAGCGGAAACGCTGCCGGCGGAGGCGCGTAAGCTCGCGCCGACTTTAGTGATCGAGCCGGACGACAACCTTTCCATCATGCGCGACGAAATTTTCGGGCCGGTGCTGCCGATCAAGACCTATCGCGGCCTCGACCAGGCCATCGATTACGTCAACGCCCACCCGCGCCCGCTCGCGCTCTATTACTTTGGCACCGACCCACGCAAACGCAACGAGGTTTTGCGCAAGACCGTCTCGGGCGGCGCCTCGGTCAACACGACCCTATTTCATTTCGTGGCGGAGAACCTTCCGTTTGGCGGCATCGGCCCATCGGGTATCGGCGCCTATCACGGCGAATTTGGCTTTCAGACCTTCTCACATCGCAAGAGCGTCTTCCTGCAAAGCCGCTTCAATGCAGCGCGTTTCCTCTATCCGCCGTTCGGGCGCATCACCGATCTGATGCTGAAGTTTCTCACGCGCGGCTGACGGTCGGCACGAAAAGTTCCCGTTGTGGAACCAAACTCGGCTTCGGCGGTTCATGTGTGCCGCCGTCCGTCGAATTTTGCTGCCGGCACCGGCTTTCAAGCAATTTGGTGAGGTTCGGAATGCACGCCATCGGCCGCAAGCGCTGGGCCATCGCCGAAGGATATATTCCTTCGCGAAGCTCTTTTTCCGATCCTACCCTGATCTCGCATGAGACCGCCTGCATCCTCAATCCCGGCGATCGAGAAGCGCACGTCGACATCACCATCTTTTTCGCCGATCGGGAGCCGATCGGACCCTATCGTGTCACGGTTGCCGCGCGGCGCACGCTGCATTTGCGTTTCAACGATCTTAAGGAGCCGGCAATCGTTCCGCGCGACACCGACTACTCATCGGTTTTCGAATCCGATATGCCGATCATCGTGCAGCACACCCGACTCGATTCACGCCACGCCGAAGTGTCCTTGCTTTCGACCACGGCTTACGCCGACGCTTGAGCATGCTGCGCGCGCCGCACCGCGCCATGCAAAGCATAATTTGACGAATTACCCAGTGGAAATGTCGTTTTCTTCCCTTTTCGCAGCGCATCATGAATGGGACGAAAGATTGGAACTAATCGTGTCCAAAGCCGTTATTGCGGCACGGAAACGGAGGATAACCCGTGACTGTGATCGTTGTATCGAACCGCGTTGCGCGGGCAAAATCCGATGAGCCGATCGCCGGAGGATTGGCGGCGGCGCTGATTCCCATGGTCAAGAATTCGGGTGCGATCTGGGTCGGCTCGAGCGGCCAAACAGCCAATCTGGCGCAGACGAAGGATTCCTTCGCCCGGATCGAGGCGCTGGGCACCGGCGCGCTGGCGACGGTCGACATGCCCGCGAAACACTACCGCGGCTATTACGAGGGATTTGCCAATTCAGCCTTGTGGCCGGCCCTGCATTCGCGCCCCGATCTCATCCAGGTCACGGCGGACGAGTATGCGTCCTACCGCGAAGTCAACGCCTTCATGGCGCGCGCGCTATTGCGCTTTGCCGGGCCGGACGTGGTGTTCTGGATCCAGGATTATCACTTCCTCACGCTGGGCGCGGAAATGCGGCGGCTGCAAATCGGCCGCCCGGTCGGGTTTTTTCTGCACACGCCGTGGGCCGATCGCCGCACTATGGCGGCGGTCCCGCAACACACCGATCTCGTGGAGGCGATGCTCTCCTACGATCTCATCGGATTCCAAACCGACGACGACCGGCAGAATTTCGAGGACTATCTCCATTTCGAGCTTGGGTTGTCGGTCTTCGACGGCACGGTTACGTCCGGCGCCGGACTGACCCATCTCGCTACGTTCCCGATCGGCATCGACGTCGATGAATTCACCGCACGCGCGACCAAAGCCTCGACGCGCGCCGACGTGAGCCGGCTGCGCGCGAGCTTACATGGCGGCAAGCTCGTTCTCGGCGTCGATCGCCTCGATTATTCGAAAGGGCTCGCCAACAGAATGCGCGCGTTCGAACGCATGCTCGAGATCGAGCCACAACTAAAACGCGGCGTGTCCATGTTACAAGTGGCGGTGCCGACGCGTGGCAACATCCGCGCCTACCGTGAGCTCAAGTCTGAGCTTGCCTCCCTGGTCGGCGAGATAAATGGTCGCCACGGCGAGGTCGACTGGATTCCGATCCGCTATCTCAACAAGAGCTTTTCGCAGCTCACGCTCGCCGGCTTCTACCGCGCGGCGCATGTCGGGCTGGTGACGCCGCTGCATGACGGCATGAATCTCGTCGCCAAGGAATACGTGGCGGCGCAAAACCCCTTCGATCCCGGCGTGCTGGTGCTGTCCTCATTCGCCGGTGCGGCAAAGCAGCTCGACGCGGCGCTCCTGGTCAATCCTCACGACATCGACGGCATGGCGCGGCAGATCGCGACCGCTCTCGCCATGCGCCTCGACGAGCGGCGCGAGCGCTGGCACGCCATGGTCGGCAAGCTCAGAGCCTCCTCGGTGCAGAATTGGTTCGCCGACTTCCTGCGCGCGCTCGCGGATACACGCCGCGCCCCCGCCCGGCTGGCGACGTCGCGGCCGGCGCAGCTGCCGGTCGTGTTCGACCTTGCCAGCCGAATCGCGCAGCGCCACTGACGCGGCGACGAGCTGAGCGACCGTCTACGCGGCTCCGTCCGTCTTTGCTTTGACCGAATGAATTTTCTCGCGGCCGGCGTCCTGCGCTGCTTGCTGCAAGGCATGTCGGATCTCGTCGCGCTTCTCATGGATCGAGGCAATCGCCAGCCCGGTCGCCACGCCCAGCCCCACGAGAGCCGCCTCGGATAGCTGGAGGCTCGCTTCGATCGTCTCCGGCACGGCGTCCGTGGCGCCGAGGCTGTAGAGATGACGGGCGTGATCGGCGTCGCGCGCGCGCGAGACGATGAGAATGTCTGGCCGCATCGCCCGCACGTGCTCGACGACATCGTCGATAACGCCCACCGAGTGGATGGTGATGATGACACCCGCGGCCGTCGCCAGACCGCAGCTTTCGAGGAATCGCGGATCGGCCGCATTGCCATAATACACGTCATGGCCCTCGCGGCGGTCGCGGGTGACGGTCAGGGCGTCGGAGTCGGCGGCGATGTAGGAGATACCGTGCTGCCGCAAGAGCGCGCACACGACTTTGCCGACCCGGCCGTAACCGACGACGATCGCGTGCTTCTGTCCGCCGGCCGGCCGCGCCGTCAGTTCAGGATCGACGGCCTTGCCCGCCGTAAGCTGTGCCGCGAGCTGCCGCGCGCAAATGGAAAGAAGCGGCGTCAGCGCCATGGTCACCGAAGTGACGGCAAGCGTGAAGCGCGCCAGAGGTACCTCGATCAGGCCCGCTGCCGCCGCCATGCCGATGCTGACGAAAGCGAATTCACCTCCGGGACCCAGCAGCAGGCCGGTCTCGGTAGCGACCGGCCAGGATAAACGAAACAGCTTGGCGAGCCCGATCAGCAGCAGCGATTTCAGCGCAATCAGGCTCACAACGCCGCCAAGGAGCAAAAGCGGCTCGCGCACCAGTTCGCGGAAGTCGATGTTCATCCCCACGGTGAAGAAGAAGACGCCGAGGAGAAGCCCCTTGAAGGGCGCCATCGTCGCTTCGATCGCCTTGCGGTATTCCGTCTCCGCGAGCAGCAAGCCGGCCACAAAGGCACCGAGCGCCATGGAGAGACCGGCCTGATCGGCGATGACGCCGGCCGCGACGATCACGAACAACACGGCGGCAATGAACAGCTCGCTCGAGCGTGCGGTGGCCACCAGACGAAACAATGGCCGCAACAGCACGCGGCCGAACACTACAATGACCGTGACGGCGACCGCGGCCTGGAGCAGCGCGCTGGCGAGGCTGGCGAGGACCGACCCTCCGGACCTCGCCGCGAGGATGGAGACGAACAGGAGAACCGGAATGACCGCGAGATCCTGCGCCAGCAAGACGGAAAAGCTCGCGCGGCCGACGCTGGTGGTAAGGCGCTGCTGGTTGGAGAGAAGCTCGAGCACGATTGCCGTCGAGGACAGCGAGAGGCTCACCCCCAGCACGATCGCTTCGGAAGGGTTTTTCCCGACCGCCAGCGCGGCACCGGCGATCAGGGCGCTGGTCAGCAGCACCTGCGAGCCGCCCAGCCCGATGACCAGGCGGCGCATGGCCGATAGCCTTGGAAAGGACAGTTCGAGTCCGATCAGGAACAGAAGAAAGATGATGCCCAGCTCGGCGATGCCGGCCACATTCTGGGCATCGTTGATGGTGAACCACGACAGCGCCGGAAAGGCGTTGCTGATTGAGCCGAGCCCGAGCGGCCCGAGAATGGCGCCGGCCCCCAAATAGCCGAGCACCGGGCTTAATCCCCATCGCCGCACCATCGGCACCACGACACCGGCGGTGCCCAACACAACGAGAGCATCGCTGTAGCCGGCCATATTGGCGCTGGAGACCACCAAATCCCCCGATTCGACGAGCCAATTCGCCAGTTGTAACCGGTCCGCGCGATTGCCGCGACCCAAACGCGCTCGAAACAGCCGCCCCCGGCTCGCAATTCCGCGCACGACCCCCAAATAATGCAGCGAAATCGCCGCAGCTTGGCGAGCCAATTGAACCGTTGCCCCTATATTGTAGTTAGGCGATTCGCGACGCTGCTGCTGTCCGTTGCGGCATGGACCAACCGAGAAAGCGATGAAGCTATTTCAGTGTCAGAACTGCGGCCAGCCGCTCTATTTTGAAAACACGCGGTGCGAACGCTGCGGGCTGGCGCTCGGTTATTTGCCGGAACGGGAAACGATCAGCGCGCTCAAACCGGATGGAGCCGCGCGCAACCCTGGGCAGAATGTCTGGTGGGCGCTCGCGGACGCCAAGACTTATCGCTATTGCGCCAATGCCGCCTACGGCGTGTGCAATTGGCTTATTGCGGCCGCGCTGCCCGACGCCTATTGCGCGGCTTGCCGCCACAACCGCATGATCCCCGATCTCTCCTTGCCGGAAAACCTGGGCAAGTGGCGCGCACTCGAAGTCGCCAAGCACCGCCTGTTTTATACGCTGTTTCAGCTTCGGCTGCCGGTCGAGACTCAAGCCGAAAGTCCGGCAGGTCTGGCGTTTGAATTTCTGGCCGATGTTGCACGGTCGGGTTCGTCGGCAATGACCGGCCATGCCGACGGCGTAATCACCATCAATCTCGCGGAAGCCGACGATTCGGAGCGCGAACGCCGCCGTCATCAAATGGGCGAGCCGTACCGCACCCTGCTCGGCCATTTCCGCCACGAGATCGCACATTACTACTGGGATCGTTTGATCGCCGATACGCGGCATCTCGACGAATTCCGGCGCGTCTTCGGCGACGAACGGCGGGACTATGCAGCGGCCCTGCAAAACTATTATGCGCAGGGCGCGCCCGCCGACTGGTCGGAGCATTTCATCTCCGCCTACGCGAGCGCGCACCCCTGGGAGGATTTCGCGGAGACCTGGGCTCACTACTTTCACATGATCGACACGCTCGAAACCGCGCACTTCGCCGGCTTGGAGATCAGCCCGAAGCTGCCGCAGAGTCCCGGTGCCATGTTCGATTTCCATCCACGAGATACCAGCATGAGCCGCCTGGTCGAGGCGTGGCTGGCGCTCAGCTTTGCGGTGACTTCGATCAATCGCAGCATGGGCCTGCACGACCTGTATCCTTTTGTGCTCGGCCCCTTGGCGGTCGCGAAGCTGACTTTCGTGCAGCAGCGCATACTCGAGGTGTCGCCGCGCAAGCCTGAAATCCAAGGCGGCCGCGGAGGCGTCGAGCGGAGCGTACTCGCCCACGTGCGTTCGCAGACGACCTGACCGGTCGTGTGCGTGCGATCCATCCACGCCAAACGGGTTCGCGGGATCGGATTTTCCGCGTTAATTGCGGGACCGCGCAAGGCTCTGCGTCAAGCCTTTTGGGCGCCGCAACAAGTCAAATTGCTCCTTGAATTTTAACAGGTTGCGCCCTGTAATGCCGCCCGTGCCGGGCGAGGACACCTCATCCATGACCAATTCCGCTTTGAGCGGCGTATCCGCCGGTACGGTGTCATGGATTACCGCCACCGCCATCGTGGTCGCCGACATGGTCGGCGTCGGCGTTTTCACCAGCCTCGGATTTCAGGTCAACGACATGCCGTCCGGCTTCTCGCTCTTGCTGCTTTGGATCGTCGGCGGGATCGTCGCGATATGCGGGGCGTTTTGCTATGCGGAACTCGCCGCCATGCTTCCGCGCTCGAGCGGAGAATATAATTTTCTGCGCCGGATCTATCATCCGGCGTTCGGATTTGTGGCCGGCTGGCTGTCGGCTACCGTCGGCTTTGCGGCGCCCATCGCGCTCGCCGCCATGGCGTTCGGCATTTATTTCAAATCGATCATACCGGGTGCGCCGCCGCTTCTTCTCGGCTTCGGCATAACTTGGCTCGCCGCGCTCGTGCATCTGTGCGGCGTCAAGTTCGGCGGCGCCTATCACAACGCCTGGACGGCGCTCAAGCTCGTCCTCATCGTGGTATTCATCGTCGCCGGCTTCGCCTTCGGCGACTCGCAGTCGACCTCGTTTCTGCCGAGCACCGTCGACCTCGCTTACATCGGCGGTGCGCCGTTCGCCATCAGCCTAGTGTTCGTGATGTATTCCTACTCAGGCTGGAACGCGGCCACCTACATCGTCGGCGAGTTGCGCGAGCCGGCACGCAACCTGCCCCGCGCGTTGTTCGTCGGAACGGCGATTGTGATCGTTCTCTATGTGGCGCTGAACGCCGTCTTTCTCGCCACCACGCCGATGCGCGAATTGGCCGGCCAGATCGACGTCGGCATCGTCGCCGGCAAGCACGTGTTCGGCAGCCTTGGCGGGCGAATTGTCGGCGCCGCGATCTCGCTCGGGCTCATATCGTCGATCAGCGCCATGACCTGGATCGGCCCGCGCGTCACCATGACGATGGGCGAGGACATGCCGATGTTGCGGATGTTCTCGCGCAAGTCGAAGCGGGACGTGCCGGCCGTCGCCATCGTCTTTCAGCTCCTGGTCTCGAACCTCCTGCTGCTGACGCAAAGCTTCGAAGCGGTGCTGGATTTCATCCAGTTCAGCCTCGCCTTCTGCTCGTTTTTCACGGTGCTGGGCGTCATCAAGATGCGCTTCACCCACCCGGAATTGGCGCGGCCCTATCGCGCCTGGGGCTACCCGGTGACGCCGCTCATTTTTCTCAGCGTGACGCTGTTCATGATGTATTATCTTGTCGTCAACCGGCCGCTGCAGTCCCTCGCCGGCTTCGCCATGATGTCCGCCGGACTTCTCATCTATTATACCTCCCGCCTGCTCTCGAATGTCCCTTCCTCGGATGCTTCGCATAAGGTGGCCTAAAAAAAAATGCCCGTGACAAAAATGATGGCCGCCGGTCTGGCGGTGATGCTGGCAGTGATCGCGGCGCCCGCGCGCAGTGCCGAGACGGCGACAGCCAACGATACCGCCCGATTCCTGGCCGGATTGGCCCCGGCACCCGATTCTCCTCTCGCGTCGCTGACCAAGGATCCGCTCTGGCAGCAGCACGCGCGCTATTTCGATTCCATATTTGGGCGCGAGGACAGCGCCACGCTTTCCAAGGTTCGCGCATTCTCCCGGGCACGGCTGACCGACAAGCATGACACCATGCTCTATATGTTCAGCGGTCCGGATTTTCTTTACGCGACCTCATTCTTTCCCAACGCCTCGACGTACGTTTTGAGCGGTCTCGAACCGGTGGGCGACGTTTCATCGCTGACCAGCCTGACGCATCCGACCGTCGACGGGACGCTGCGCAATCTCGAGACTTCGCTCGGTTCGCTGCTCAGCTTCAGCTTCTTCATCACCAGGAATATGAAGACGCAATTGCACGAAGGACCGGTCTACGGGACGCTGCCGATCCTCTATGTATTCCTGGCGCGCACCGGCAAGACCGTCCACGAAGTAAGCTTCGTGAGCCTCGACAATCAGGGAAATTTCCAGACGCCGGACGAACCGGCGGCCGCGAGCGGCAAAAAAGCCGTCAGGCACGCCGCGCCCAGCGCCGCTCCAGGCGTGAAGATCGTCTTCTCGGAAGGCGACGGCCCGCAGCAGACGCTTTATTACGTCAACACCAATCTTGCCGACGGCTCCGTCGAGCGGAGCGGCTTCCTGGCATTCTGCGGCAAGCTTGGCGTCGCCGACAGCTTCCTCAAGAGCGCGTCGTACCTCCTCCACACCGGCGGCTTCAACAAAGTGCGCGCATTCCTGCTCGACCACAGCGCGACCATCCTTCAGGACGACAGCGGCATTCCGCTTGCCTATTTCGATCCGAAGCAATGGCGGCTCCAGCCGTTCGGCCGCTACGTCGGCCCGCTCTCCATCTTCGGGCGGACCTACCAGGAACGGATGGGCGAGCTTTTCAGCAAGGGCAACGCCATCCCGATCGACTTCGGCATCGGCTATCGGTGGCGGAAGAACGAATCGAACCTGCTGCTTGCCCAGAAGGTCGCGGCAGCGACGAGCGACGATGAATTAGCGCCGCCTTTACCACCCAGTCGCTACCTTCGCGGGACGGTCACCCAATCGCCGAAAAAGGGACGATCTGCGGTTGGATCCCCGCGAAAGCGCCGAAAGGGCGTGGATACCGAAACGACGGGCTCGCTGGGCTGTCGAATCGCGGCTGTTTTCCCGTTTTGTTCGGATGCACAGCCAAAGCCGAGCCGGTAGCGCGTCAAATTGGGGACATAGTCGTCGTCGAAATTGCACTCGTCGGGCGGGGGAATAGTGCCACATACGGTCAGAGGACCAACGCCGCAGGCGTTTCGCAGACCGGCCACAGGTGCGGCCGCGCTTTCGCGCGCGCGCCATTTCCACCTCGACGCACAGCTGCGGCGGCGATTTGAACCTGCCGGCGCAAGCAAGGCATCGCCCCCCGGCCATGTTGCGGGCGGCCGCATTCGATTAGAGCCCGCCCGCAAACCGGGACGGCGAACAAGCACTCTGCGGGACAAGCTCGAGCGCAATCTGCTTCAGATCTCCGCCGCTCTGTTCTTTGTCGGTTCGGTGGGCTGGTGCTGGCTGATCTTCAACGAGTTCCGCTCCACCGTCTTGGTCGCGCCGGCGGAAGCGGCTTATGCGGCAACCGCCAAAGCCGACGCCGGCGTCCGAAAATCGGACGCCTTCGGCACCTCGACCTATGAGCGCATGGATCATACGCAGGCGGTGAGCCTGCCGGACACAAACCTCGCCGACACCGTATCTCCCGCCAGCATCGTGGCCCGCGAATGGAGCCACATCGAACCCACGCGGATCGCCGAACGCGCTCGCACGCCGGCGAAACAGGCGGCGAAAGCGCCCACTCTGAAGCCGCCGGTTCGCTTGGCCGCGCTTGAAAACAGCGCCCCGCAAACCGTGCCCGCGAACGAGCCGTCGCATGTGCCGTCCAAGATCGGGGGCGCGACAAGCCTCGTCGACTTCGAAACCGCGCCCTTCCCGTATCGCGGCATGATCCCCGGATTGAACCGGCCGTTCCTCAATGCGAGCGAAGAGGGCCATCTCGGCCACGCCAATTTCCGTGGCCATGTTCTTTGGGAGTCGGAGACATTCAGCGACGATCGCGTGCTGTTGCACATTCCGCCCGGGTTCGACCCCAAGCGTCCCGCGGTCATGGTCGTGTTCTTTCACGGCCACGGCGCCGATCTCGCCCGCGACGTGCGCGACCGGCAGCAGGTGCCCGCGCAAATCACGGCGGCGGGAGCAAACGCCGTATTGGTGGCCCCGCAATTTGCCTTCGATGCCGCCGACTCGAGCGCCGGGAAGTTCTGGGAGCCGAACGGCTTCAAGCGCTTCCTCGACGAAGCGGCCGGCAAGCTCGCGAGACTTTATGGCGATCCGCGCAGTGCGGCCACCTTCGCTCGAATGCCGATCGTGATCGTCGCTTATAGCGGCGGCTTCGGCCCGACGTTGTCGGTCCTAGATCGCGGCGGCGTCAGATCGCGTGTGCGCGGCGTCGTTCTTCTCGATGCGCTCTACGCAGGGATCGACAAGTTCGCGGATTGGATCGCCGACAACAGGTCGACCTTCTTCGTGAGCTCTTACACACCGCACACGGCGCACCACAACGCCGATCTCGAACGCCTGCTGCGCGAACGGGAGGTGCCCTACGGCACGGAACTGCGGCGCACCCACCTGCAAGGCATGGTCGCGTTCCTGCCCGCCGGCGACATCTCGCACCGCGATTTTGTCACCCACGCTTGGGCCGACGATCCGATTATGGACATCCTGGCGAGGATGGAGGACGTCGACCCGAAGGTGCAAACCGCCGTCGCGCCTGCGCCGATATACACCGGTTCCGTTTCGACGATGCGCAACTAAGGCGCGTACTCCGCCGCGCACGTCTTGCCAGCACGACGACCGCCGAATATCACAGACCGACCGGCTCAAAGTTGCTGTCGCAGGAGCGCGGCGATGCTTTCGCATATCTTTGACGACGCGCCGGAGCGGACGCGCGGCAAAGTGATGGGCATGTTTGCCATCCTGGTCACGGCCAATATTGCGGCGTGGCTCTGGGCGTTGATTGCTTTCCGCGATAGCCCGCTTCTTCTCGGCACCGCGTTCCTCGCATACAGCTTCGGGCTACGGCACGCCTTCGACGCTGACCATATTGCGGCCATCGACACCATCACCCGCAAGCTGATGCAAGAAGGCCGACGCCCGATCGCGGTCGGCTTCTTCTTCTCGCTTGGTCATTCCACGATTGTGGTCATCATGGTGTTGGCGCTCGCGCTCACCACCACGGCGCTGCAAAGCCGTTTCGCCGTGTTCACCGATATCGGCGGAGCAATCGGCACCTCGATCTCGGCGCTGTTTTTGTTCACGATCGCGGCCGCCAACATTCTGGTGCTGATGCAGGTCTACCGTGCATTGCAGGCGGCGAAAAAGGGCGGCCGGCTGGCGGCGGATGATGTCGATCAAATTCTCGCCAAAAGCGGCGTGCTCGGCCGATTGCTGCGGCCGGCTTTTACGCTGATCGAGCGCAGCTGGCACGTCTATCCGCTTGGTCTCTTGTTCGGGCTCGGCTTCGACACCGCGACCGAAATCGGCCTGCTCGGTATCTCGGCGGCGCAAGCGGTGCACGGGCTGTCGATCTGGTCGATCCTGGTATTTCCGGCGCTGTTCACCGCCGGTATGTCGCTGATGGATACGACGGACTCAACCGTGATGGTTGGAACCTACGGCTGGGCATTCGTCAGGCCGATCCGCAAGCTGTACTACAACATGACGATCACGTTCGCCTCCGTCGTTGCCGCGCTGGTGATCGGCGGCATCGAGGTGCTGGGACTGATCGGCGACCAACTCGGACTTGAAGGCCCGTTCTGGCGGTTTGTGGCCGCGCTCGGCGATAACTTCGGCCTGGTCGGCTATTCGATCGTTGCGTTCTTCATCGCGAGTTGGATCGTGTCTTATCTGCTCTACAAAGCCAAAGGCTATGAAAAGATCGAAGCGATCGCCTCGGCCGAGGATACGCTTGGTTTATGATGGATCGCATCGAGCGGTGCGGCCGGCGGCAAAAATAGGCTCTTGAATAATTTTTGGTAGCGGAGGACGGATTTGAACCGCCGACACACGGATTATGATTCCGCTGCTCTAACCAACTGAGCTACTCCGCCAAACCATCAAATGTCGGGCCGACCGGGCCAGATTTAGGGTAGTTCACGATCCTTTCCAAGAGGCAAATCCCGCGCGGCCGCGGCGCGGAAAAGTTCCCGAATTTCGGCTTCAACGCGTTACGCCGGCCGCGGCAAGCGGCCCGCTCGCCAACCGGCCCAGCCGGGCGAAGCGGATGAGCGAGAAATGGCCGAGCGGCGTAACGGCGCGCCGCTCGACGACGCGTACGCCGCCATGCCGCGCGGCCCATTGCGCCAGACGTTCCCAGCGGAATTCCGGCCGCCAGCCGAGGCGGCGCGCCAGCGGCGCAAACCATTGTTCGAAGGCCGCGCGCAAGCCGGACTCGGCGCCGAGATGGTTGACGAGGATGATCTCGCCGCCGGGCTTGAGCACGCGCGCGAACTCATCGAGCGTCGCCTCCGGGTCCGGCACCGCGGTGATGACGTATTGCGCGACCACGACGTCGAATACGCCGTCCTGGAAGCCGAGATGCTGCGCGTCCATCACGGCGAGGCCGTCGACATTGGTCAGGCGGTGTTGCACGGCCCGCTCCTTCGCCTTGCGTAGCATCGGCGCGGAGAGGTCGATGCCGGTAAGGCGGTTGTTCCAGGAATAATCGGGCAGCGACAGCCCGGTGCCGACGCCGACTTCGAGGATGCGCCCGCCGATGCGCTCGGCGGCGGCGATCGATGCCTTGCGTCCGCGATCGAACACCACGCCGAAGACGAGATCGTAGATCGGCGCCCAGCGGGCATAGGCTCTGGCGACCGTGTCCCTGTCGAGTTCCGTCGCCATCACGCCTTACCGTCGTGGCCGCGCTTATCGCGCGATCAATGCGCCGCCGCCAGATCGCCGCTGAATGCTCGTTTGCCGATCGGTGCCGCGATCGTGGATGCGATAATGCCGCCGCCCAGCACCCTCGCCTGGCCGCTGGCCGCATCGTAAAAAGCGCAGGCCTGACCGGGCGACACGCCGTCCTCGCTCGCGATCAGTTCGACGTCAACGCCGCCATCGATACCGCGGCGAAGCCACGCCGGTTGCGGCGGACGCGTCGAGCGAACCTTGACGTAAACTTCGGGATGGCCTCGCAGCGCGTCTTTGACCGAGCCGTCGCCGAGCCAGTTCACGTCGCGCAAGCGGATGCGGCTCGTGCGCAACGCTTCACGCGGCCCCACCACGACCCGGCGCGAAGCAGCGTCGAGGCGCACGACATAAAGCGGCGCGCCGGCCGCGATGCCGAGCCCGCGCCTCTGGCCGACGGTGAAATGGATGATGCCGTCATGACGGCCGAGCACCCGCCCGTCGAGGTCGACGATCTCGCCCGGCGCGGCGGCTCCGGGCCGCAGGCGCTCGATCAGATCGGCGTAATGCCCGCTGGGCACGAAGCAGATGTCCTGGCTGTCCTGCTTGTCGGCGACCGAAAGGCCGAAGCGCCGCGCCAGATCGCGCGTTTCCGCCTTAGTCCGGTCACCGAGCGGGAAGCGCAGCAGATCGAGCTGCGCCGGCGTGGTGGAAAACAAAAAGTAACTCTGGTCGCGCTCGGCCTCGCGCGCGCGATAGAGCGCGCGGCCGCCGCCTGGCAACGCCCGCGACGCGACATAATGGCCGGTGGCCAGGACCCGGGCGCCGAGCTCGCGCGCGGTCTCCAGCAGGTCGCGGAATTTGATCGACTGATTGCATTCGAGGCACGGCACCGGCGTCTCGCCGGCCACGTAGCTTTCCGCGAAGCGATCGATCACCGCTTCCTTGAAGCGGCTCTCATAATCGAGCACGTAATGCGGAATGCCGATGCGCTCGGCGACCGCACGGGCGTCGTGAATATCGCGGCCGGCGCAACAGGCGCCCTTGCGGTGGATGGCGGCGCCGTGGTCGTAGAGCTGTAGGGTGATGCCGAGCACGTCGTAGCCGGCGTCGGCCAGCAGCGCCGCCGTCACCGACGAATCGACCCCGCCCGACATGGCGACGACAACGCGCGTGTCGGACGGCTTCCCCTCGATATCGAGATTGTTCGTCATGGTGGTGCGGCTGCGGTCCCTTTTGGCGGCCAATCGCGCGGTGCAATGATCGCCTCGACCTCCTCTTATTATAGGCGCCAGCCGCTTGCTGCGCCACCGTGGGCGGACAGGCCGTCCAGGTCAGTCAGATCACCTCGACCAGCCACCGATTATCGGCGTACCGCCGCAAAGGTCCACCCGGCGACCAAGAGATGGCACACCGGCTTCGGCCCGGGAGGCGACCGCGCATGGTCCGCGCGGGCAAAATCCTCCAATCGACCTTTGGGCTTAGGCAAATTTTAAGCCGCCCTGCGTAAGGTCCAGCTTGGTTTGTGGAGTCTGTTGAGAGTGTTGCTATGACCGAGCCCCATCGCCCGAGGGTCAAGTATGTCATCGGGCCGGACGGTTCGCCCCTGACGATTGCCGATTTGCCGGCGCCGGGAACGAAACGTTGGGTCATTCGCCGTAAGGCGGAAGTTGTCGCCGCCGTTCGCGGCGGGCTGCTTTCGCTTGAAGAGGCGTGCAGCCGCTACACGCTCACGGTCGAGGAGTTTCTCTCCTGGCAATATTCAATCGATCAGCACGGCCTTGCCGGCCTGCGCACCACGCGCATCCAGCAGTATCGTCAGTAACGCACGCTTAAGCCACCTTACCAATCCGTCAACGCCGGCCGCACTGACCGGCATTTTTGTCTTCGGCGAAGACGCGTGAACGGCCGCGCCGCCGCCGCGCGCATCGCGGTTTTTTGGCCTGCGGAGATTTTGTGCGCTTGCGCCGATCCCTGTTAACCCGGTGCTAACCATAAAACCGGGCATCTGGCCGATTATTTCGTCCCCTCGATCATGACGATTTCGACCTCGCCGGCGCCGCTGCGGCGGAAGGCGGCGGCCTTCTGGTACTCGTCCGAGTTAAAGCAGGCGACGCCCTGCTCGAGCGTCGGAAATTCGGTCACCACGAATCGTTCAAACTTCCGCGGCCCCTCCATGATCTGGAAGCGCCCGCCGCGCGCCAGGGACTTGCCGCCATACTTGGCGACAATCCCCGGCACCAGATCGGCGTATTTTTTGTACTCGGCCGGATCGGTGACCTTGGAGCGCGCGATCCAATAGGCTGGCATTGACGGTCCTCCACTCTTTCAAGACATGAACGCCCGCGACATGGGCGCACGAAACGACGCCGTCCTTGGGACGGCTATAGGCGGGCATGATGCGTTGACGATCAAGGTGATTGCGGGGGTCACTCCGCGGCGCGGCGCGCGGCGACAATCTGGTCGGCGGTTCGCCCGGTGAGCTCGGCCATGTGGTCGAACTTGAACGTAAACGTGCCGGCGCCGGCGGTCGCTGAACGAATTTCGACGATCAAGTCGCCGATCTCCGCTTCCGGCATCTTGGCGCGCACCACGTCCCAGCCCTCCCAACCCTCGCGCGTATCGAAGCCGAGGATATGGCCGCGCCGTCCCGACATGAGCGCGTTGATCTTGGCCGTCGCCTCGTTGGGGCAGACGATCTCGACGAGATGGATCGGCTCGAGCAGCACCGGCTGGCACTGCGGCAAACCTTCGACGATGCCGATCCGGCCGGCGATGCGGAACGCCATGTCGGAGGAATCGACGGTGTGATACGAGCCGTCGATCAGCGCCACGTGCAGATCGACCACGGGAAAGCCGAGCGGGCCGTGCCCGAGCGCGTCGACGATGCCTTCCTCGACCGAAGGGATGTAGTTGCGCGGTACCACGCCGCCGGTGATTTTATCCTCGAAGCCGAAGCCCGAGCCGCGCGGCAGCGGCTTGATGTCGAGCACCACGTCGCCGTATTGGCCGTGGCCACCCGATTGCTTCTTGTGACGGCCGCGCTGAACGACGCCTTTGCGGATGGTCTCGCGGTAGCCGACGCTCGGCTGCCGCCGCTCAATGCCGATGCCGTAACGGTCGCCGAGGCGTTCCGTCGTGACGCGCAGATGCATTTCGCCCTGGCCCCACAGCACCACCTCGTGCGTTTCCGGATTGTGCGCGATGGTGATCGAGGGGTCTTCCTCGGCCAGCCGGTTGAGCGCCTGGCCGAGCTTCACGTCGTCCTTGCGCTCCTTCGCCGAGATGGCGATGGCGAGCACTGGCGGATAAGGCTCGATCTTGGCCAGCGCCGGATGCGGCTGTTTGCCCGCCGTCAGTGTTTGGCCGGTCTTGGCCTTTTCGAGCTTGGCAAAGGCGATGGTCTCGCCGACGCCGGCGGGGCCGCGCTTCTCGTTCGACTGACCGACGAGCTTGAAGACGCCGGCGACGCGGCCGGCCTCGTCATCGAACGACAAGAAGGTGGTGCCGTCGCCGGCCTGCCCCGCGAGCACGCGCGCAATCGACATCTTGCCTCCGTGGGTCGTGTTCAGGGTCTTGAGCACGTAGGCAACCGCATCCGATCCAGCCTTCACGCCGAGGCGTTTCGCCGTCTCGGCGATCCCCGGCGATTCATGGCGCAGCGCCTTAAGGAGCCGCAACGCTCCGTTGGCGCGCACGGCCGTACCCATCAGCACCGGGCACACGAGCCCTTCGCGCAATTCGCGCGTGAGATCGTCGAATACCTTGTCGCGCGGCGGCTCGATATCTTCGAGCAATTGCTCCATCAGTTCGTCGTCATGGTCGGCGAGCGTCTCCAGCATGGAGAAGCGCGCCGTCTTCTTGCGGTCGGCGGCGTCGCCTTCGAGCGCGATGATTTCCGACGGAGCGTGCTCCTTGTAGACGAAGGCGCGCTCGAGCGCGAGATCGACGAAACCGCTGATGATATCGCCGGAGAAGGTTGGGATCTGGCGTAAAATGAGCTTGGTGCGCGAGGCCTCTTGCAACAGCGTGAGTACGTCATGGACGCCGGCATCGACTTTGTCGATCTTGTTGAGAAATAGGATTCGGGGAATTTTCCGGTCTTCCAGCTCACGCATGATGAGCTGGAGCTGCGCCACTTTTTTCTCGTCCATTTCGCACACGACCACCGCCGCATCGATCGCCGGCAGCACCGCGCGCATGTCGTGGACGAATTCCACGGAGCCCGGGCAATCGAGGAAGGTATAGGAGTCGCCCATGAAATTGGTGGTGGCGACCGTAAGCTCGACGCTCATGCGATGATGGCGCGCTTCCTTGCTGCCGTCGCCGACCGTGTTGCCGGCTTCGATCGTGCCCTGCCGGGGAATAACACCGGTACGGGCGAGGATCGCTTCGAGTAAAGTGGTCTTGCCGCTCTGGAAGGGTCCGACCAGCGCCACACAGCGGGAGCCTGTCGCGCGCGTGGCGTTGTTTGCGGTGCCTGCCATCACTGCCTCCGGCGCTGACCCGTCGTTCCGGGGCGGATCGCGTGACGCTATCGTTTCAGGCAGCGGCGGGGCTGGTCAAGGGGCGCGACATTGCGCGCAACCGCCGCTCTGTGGCTCCGCCGACAGCCCGCGATACCGCACCGCGGCCACGTTCATTGCGCGGCGTGTAGCTCCAGTGCGCCAATCCCGGCGCCGATGTCGAAGCCAAGCTGCCCCTGCAATGAAATCGGCTGTAGCGTCACGGTATGGTTCGATCCGCCGACGAGGACGTTGGCACCCACGCCAGCGCCGACCGACGCCTCTGCCGTCGCTCCGGCGTAAGTACCGGCGAGCATTCCCCGGTAGCGGTTGCTATCGGCAAACACCGTCCAGACGATCACGCCGCCGGTGGTCACGCCGATATCGACGCCGATCGTCGTCATGGTGCCGGTATAGGCTTCCTCCGGCTCACCCGGCTGGCCCCTAAAAACGCAATTGACGTTTTTTTGCGAACCAAGGATCAGGCCAATGCTCGCCGACAACGAGCACGTGAGCTGTCCGACCTGGAGCTGTCTCGGCTGCGCGTCCGCAGGGCTTGTAATCATCGCGAGCGTTGCGGCCGCGATGGCCGCGGCAGCGAAAGCAATACGAAACATGTGCATACCCCTCCCGGCCCCCCATGCGGGCCCGGAAGGATTGTAGGCGAGAAAGCAACCGGCGTCTCTCGCCCTTTCCGCTATTTCAAATTGCCGCAAAAGCGCTGGATGCGCGCGCAGGCTTCCTCGAGCGCAACGGTCGCGGTCGCGTAGGAGACACGAAACGCCGGCCCAAACCCGAACGGCGTCCCCTGCACGACGGCGACGCCTTCCGCCTCCAGAAGCTCGGTGACGAAATCTTCGTCGGTTACGAGCTTCTTGCCGGTCGGCGCCACCTTGCCGATCGTGCCGCCGCAGGACGGATAGACGTAGAACGCGCCTTCCGGCTTCGGGCAGCGGATGCCGTTCGCCTGGTTGAGCATGGAGACGCAGAGGTCGCGCCGCTCCTTGAAGATCTTGTTGTGCTTGGGGATGAAATCCTGCGGCCCGTCGAGCGCTTCGACGGCGGCCCATTGCGCCACCGCGGTCGGGTTCGAGGTCGACTGCGACTGGATCATCGCCATCGCCTTGATGAGCGGCTCGGGACCGCCGGCATAGCCGATGCGCCAGCCGGTCATGCAATAGGCCTTGGACACGCCATTCACCGTCAGCGTGCGCTCATAGAGTTGCGGTTCGAGCTGCGCCGGCGAAAAGAATTTGAAGTCGTCGTAGACCAAGTGCTCGTACATGTCGTCGGACATGACATGGACCTGCGGGTGACGCATGAGCACGTCGGTCACCGCCTTGAGCTCGGCGCGCGTGTAGGCGGCGCCGGTCGGGTTCGACGGCGAGTTGAAGATGATCCACTTGGTCTTCGGCGTGATCGCCCGCTCCAACGCCTCCGGCCTCATCTTGAAGCCCGACTCCATCGTGGTCGCTACCGGGACCGGCTCGCCGCCCGCGAGTAACACCATGTCGGGATAGCTTACCCAATAGGGGGCGGGGATGAGGACCTCGTCGCCCGGATTGATGCTCGCAACAAGTGCGTTGTAGAGCACCTGCTTGCCGCCGGTGCCGACAATGATCTGCGAGGGCTTGTAGCTAAGCTCGTTCTCGCGCTTGAACTTGCGCGCAATCGCCGCCTTCAACTCGGGAATGCCGTCGACGGCGGTGTATTTCGACGCCTTGCCGTCGCGGATCGCCTTGATCGCCGCCTCTTTGATGTTCTCCGGCGTGTCGAAGTCGGGCTCGCCCGCGCCAAGCCCGATGACATCGCGGCCGGCCGCCTTGAGCGCACGCGCTTTATCGGTCACCGCAATGGTAGCCGATGGCTTGATGCGCAAAATCCGGTCCGCGAGAAAGGCCATTGTGCTCTCCAACTACCCTTTTGAGGCGCGTGCTTCCTAAAGCGCCAATCGGGCACAGGCAAGGGCGGGCTCCGCACGGATGGCTCAATTCTCCGTTAAGGCTCCGCTGGCCTAATGCACGGCACCGCCATCCCAACGGGAGCCGCAATGGAAAAGGCGCTTGAGATACTGCGAAGCGGAGCCTGGCTCACGCGCGAGCGCATCCGGCTGGTGGCGCTCGCCGTCCTCGTCGCCTCCGTCGCCGGCTTTCTCTATCTGGTGGCCACCGCCAACGGTCTCATCGACCTGCAAGGACGGCCGCTGGGAACGGATTTCTCCGATGTCTATGCCGCCGGCAGCTATGTGCTCGACGGCAATCCCGAGGCGCCGTTCGACCCGGCGCGGCAGCATGCGCGCGAGCAAAGCCTGTTCGGCGAGGCGACGCCGTTTTACGGCTGGCACTATCCGCCGTTCTTTCTTTTCATCGCCGCCGCTTTGGCCTTGATGCCCTACGGCATCGCGCTCGCGGCATGGCAGGCGGTCACGTTCGGTCTTTATCTTCTGGCGATCCGCGCGATTCTCGTGACCTCCACCCGAGGCCCTTCGGCTGTCGACCTCCCCCTTTCAGGAGGAAGCGATCGGCTTTGGCTTCTGCTCGCGCTCGCTTTCCCTGCGGTTTTTGTCAATGTCGGGCACGGCCAGAACGGCTTCCTCACGGCGGCGCTCCTGGGCACAGCGCTCGTGCAACTCGACCGGCGGCCGCTCATTGCCGGCATCCTGTTCGGACTTCTCGCCTACAAGCCCCAATTCGGGCTGCTGATTCCTATCGCACTGGCGGTGAGCGGCCGCTGGCGCGCGTTTGCCGCCGCCGTCGCCGCAGTCGCGCTCTTGACCGCTGCAACATTTGTCGCGTTCGGTTCGCATGTGTGGCAGGCGTTCCTCGATTCGACCCGTTTCACCCGCCTAGTCGCGCTCGAACAGGGCGATACCGGCTGGTACAAGATCCAAAGCGTCTTCGCCTGGGCGCGCATGTGGGGCGCCTCGATCCCGCTCGCTTACGCGCTTCAGGGCGTGACGGTCGTCGCGCTCGGGGCCGCCCTCATCTGGCTGTGGCGCAGCGCCGCGCCCTATCCGCTCAAGGCGGCGACGCTCTGTCTCGCCACCATCCTCGCCACGCCCTACACCTTCGACTACGACATGACGGTACTCGCTCCCGCCATTGCCTTCATCGCCGCCGACGGCTTGGCTCGCGGTTTCGGCCCCTGGGAAAAGACGGCGCTGGCCGCGCTGTGGCTGGCGCCGCTCGTCGCCCGCACTGTCGCACTCACGACCTTGATTCCGCTGGGCGTGCCAGCGATGCTGGCAATGCTCATTCTTCTGTTGCGGCGCAGCACGCTTTATCCTGCTTTGCCGGTGGCTTCTTCCAGCGCATTTCTTCTAAAATAGCCGCCGGCGCAATCGGCAGATCGCGCGGTCACGACATCGCCGCGTTCACAGAGTACGGCCGCAGCACGATCTGCCGCGTGGCAGTTGGGAGCGGCCGTGTTTACGCTCTATTCGATGCAGCGTTCGGGGAACAGCTACAAGGTGCGTCTTGCCTTGGCGCAGCTCCGCATTCCCTGTCGGTTGGTCGAAATCGATATTCTCAAAGGCGAGAGTCATACGCCGGAATTCCTGGCGAAGAATCCCAGCGGCCAGGTGCCGCTTCTGGAGGTCGCGCCAGGAAGGTTTCTCGCCGAATCAAACGCCATTCTCTGGTACATCGCCGGCGGCACCGCGCTCGCGCCCGAAGACCGCATCGAACGCGCAGAAGCGCTGCAATGGATGTTCTTCGAGCAGCACAGTCTCGAGCCCAATCTCGGCGCCGCCTATTTCTGGCTCACGCTGGTCAAGGGCGGGCGCGACTTGCAGCGTCATGCCTTCGAGGATTGGATGGAGGAAGGCCACCGCGCGCTCGGCGTGATGGAGAAGCACATCGCGCTGCACGACTTCTTTGCCGCCGACCGCTACACCATCGCCGACATCGCGCTCTACGCCTACACCCACGTGGCCCATCTGTGCGACTTCGACCTCGCGGCGTTCCCGGCGGTGCGCGCATGGCTCAAACGCGTCGCCAGCGAGCCCGGCCATGTGACCATGGACCTCAATGCCGCGGATGCCATCACCGCCAAGTAACTGGCCAAGTTAAGCGGGCTAAAGTAAGCGGGCTAGGTAAGCGGGCTAAGTAACCGGACCAAGTAACTGGCGTTAACCTTCCGTTAACCATATCCCACCAAATCGCCCTTATTCTTCAATGCGGCCGCCCAAATCCGGCCGAACGGGCGCCGGCATCGCCGCCTATGCTGCGACCTCATTGATTCGTGCGACCTCATTGATTCGAAGGATAACGACCATGGCAGAGCTGGCCGGCAATCCCGGTTTCACGGCGCCGAAGCTCGAAGAAACGCTATCGCGACGGCACGCCGTCGCCATTGAACTGATTGCAACGCTGGCGCTCACCGTTTCGCTTGTCGTCGCGGCGACCGCCGTATCGATGGGCAACAGAGCGCTCACGCGCGGCGACCTCGTCGAGCGGCCGGCGGTGCAAATGCCGATAGCGCGGGAATAAACATCAGCTATTCGACGCGACCTGCGATGCTCCAGTTCGCCGATCGATAAGATTGGCTTGAACCAGTGGAAGCCGTCGGGCATTCAAACGATTGCGCGACAAATTCGCAGGCGCAATCCGATGAACCAAGAACTTCCATCGGCGCAGACCGACGCTCCAACGCGGGACAAGGCGTTGATACGCCGCCTGATGCTGTTTTTCGCCCTCGTCTATATCGTGGAAGGCGCCGGCCAGATCGTTGGCCTCCTCGCCCAGCCGCTTAGTTTTTATTTGAAAGAAGTGCATGGTTGGACGGCGCTGCAAGTTACCGCCTATTTCACCATTTTCAATTTTCCCTGGATCATTAAGCCGCTCTACGGCGCCTTTTCCGATTTCGTGCCGATCTTCGGATACCGCCGGAAGCCTTATCTGCTGGCGGCCAACATCGCCGCGGCTGGCGGCTTCGTCTGGGCTGCGCAACTTGCCGCGCCCGACCAGCTAGTGTGGGCGTTGCAATTCACGGCTTATGGCATGGCGATATCGAGCACGATCTGCGGCGCCGTGCTGGTCGAGAATGGGCAGCGACTGCGCGAGAGCGGACGGTTCGTCAATCAGCAATGGCTCTGGTTCAACGCCGCCACGATGGTCGCCTCGATCGTGGGGGGCGAACTCGTGCAATGGCTCTCGCCGATATCGGCGCTGCATGTTGCCGCTTTGATCGTTGCCGTTGCGCCTATGGCTGTCCTGTTCGGGACGATCTTCCTCATCTCCGAGAACAAGACGCGTATCGATCTCCCGGCGTTACACGCTACCTTCGGCGGGCTGGTCGCGACTTTCCAAAGACGCGAGCTTTGGGTACTCGGGTTTTTTCTCTTCCTCTATTACTTCAGTCCCGGCCTGGGGACACCGCTTTACTATTACATGACCGATGGCCTTAAATTCTCGCAGGGTTACATCGGCATTCTGGGAACGATCAGCGCGGCCGGCTGGGTGGTCGGGGCGCTACTCTATCGGCGGCTATTCGATGATTTGTCCTCAAAACACCTTCTGTATTTGAGCATCGCGCTCGGCACAGTGACGACGGCGGCATATATCTTTCTTTACAATGAGACCTCTGCCGCGATCCTGAGTTTTTGCAGCGGATTTGCCGCGATGGCCGCGACCGTGGCGACGGTCACGCTCGCGGCGGATTATTGTCCACCGCGATCGGAGGGTTTCAGCTTCGCGGTCATGATGTCGGTCATCAACCTCGCGACATCGTCGGCCAATAATGTCGGGTCGTATCTGTTCGACGATCTCTTCCACAACAATCTCACGCCGCTGATTCTGCTGTCGGCGGCGTTCACAGCCTTTGCGTTCGTGCTCGTCCCGCTCTTGCGTCTTGGCGATAAACGGCAGGGACAGCCGGTCACGGCCTGATCAAAGTCAGCCCGCTTTCGGAATCCTTGACCTTTTGCAGATAAGTCGGCGGCGCGAATACCGCGGCAACCGCGCCGCCTTTTATTGCGATGGCGTGTTATGCTGATCGCGGTAACGTCAAGCCATTGACGGCGGCCCGGAAATTGCATGGAAATTGCAAGTTTCCTGGCCAAAAATCGATCGGTACCGCGTCACAGCATGTCCATTCTTGTCGGGCTTCACCACGCAACGCGCTACGATTACGATCGGCCAATCGGTCTCGGGCCGCAAATCGTAAGGCTGCGGCCGGCACCGCATTGCCGCACCCGCATTGCCAGCTATTCGCTGACGGTGAAGCCCGCCCAGCACTTCGTGAACTGGCAGCAGGACCCGCACGGTAATTGGCTCGCGCGTTTCGTCTTCCCGGAGAGGACCAAAGAATTTTCCGTCACGGTCGATCTCATTGCCGACCTGGAAGTGATCAATCCCTTCGATTTTTTCGTCGAGCCGTATGCGGAGACGTGGCCGTTTGCGTTCCCCTCCGAGCTGCGTGAAGACCTTTCCGCCTTCGTCGATCCGGAGCCCGCGGGTCCGCGACTGATGGAATTGGTCCGTTCGATTTCGCGCGAGCAGCGCAACACCGTCGATTTTCTGGTCGAACTCAATCAGCGGCTTCAGCACATGATCCGCTATCTCATCCGCATGGAGCCCGGCGTGCAGACTCCGGAAGAGACGCTGACGTCCGGCGCCGGCTCCTGCCGCGACACCGCCTGGCTCCTGGTGCAGATTCTGCGCCACATCGGCCTGCCGGCGCGTTTCGTCTCCGGCTATCTCATCCAATTGCGGCCAGACATCAAACCGCTCGAAGGCGCCGCCGGCACCGAGCGGGACTTCACCGATCTGCATGCCTGGACCGAAGTCTATCTGCCGGGCGCGGGCTGGATCGGATTCGATCCGACATCCGGACTGCTCTGCGGCGAGGGCCACCTGCCGGTCGCCGCCACGCCGCACTACCGCTCCGCAGCGCCGATCAGTGGGTTGGTCGAACCATCCGACGCCCGCTTCTCGTTCGACATGAGCGTAAAGCGGATTGCCGAACAGCCGCGCGTGACCGCGCCGTTTTCCGAAGAAGCCTGGACCGCGCTCGATGCGCTCGGCGACAAGGTCGACGTCGATCTTGTTGGGCACGACGTGCGCCTGACCATGGGCGGCGAGCCGACCTTCGTATCGATCGACGATTATCAGTCGGCGGAGTGGAATACCGCCGCGGTCGGTCCGATGAAGCGCGTGCGCGCCGACGATCTGATACGGCGCTTGCGCAAACGCTTCGCGCCGGGCGGGCTCCTGCATTACGGCCAGGGCAAGTGGTATCCCGGCGAGCCGTTGCCGCGCTGGGCCTTCTCGCTCTACTGGCGCCGCGACGGCGTGCCGACCTGGCGCGATGAGAGCCTAATCGCGCGCGAAGCCGCCGATCACAAGCCGACGGTCGACGATTCACTGCGTCTCGCCGAAGGAATTGCCGCGCGCATTGGAGTCATGGCGGATTACGTGCAACCGGCTTATGAGGATCCGACCGACCGGATGCTGAAGCAAGGTTTGATCCCGGAGAACGTCGATCCAAGCGATCCCAAGATCGACGATCCCCGCGAGCGAGCGCGCATCCTGAGCTTGTTCGACAGCCATCTCAGCGAGCCGGCGGGTTTCGTGCTGCCGCTGCATCCCTGGACGGCGCAGGCGAAACCGGGCTGGCTGAGCGAGATCTGGCAAACCCGCCGCGGCCGGTTGTTCCTGGTTCCAGGCGATTCGCCGCTCGGCTTCCGGCTGCCGCTGCAATCCCTCCCCAAGATAGATCCCCTCGATTACCCGCATCTGACGCCGGCCGACCCATTTGCCGACCGGCGGCCGTTGTCCGATCCGCGCGTCACCCATCCGATCAACGCGAGCGTCTTGCATGCCGCGACCAGCGATGAGACCGCGCCGCCGCTCGCGCCGGAGACATTGGTGATGCAGCGGCGGGTTGCCGCCGCGCCGGCCGTCTCCGCGATGCCGGTGCGCACGGCGCTCTCCGTCCAAGTGCGTGACGGACGCTTGTGCGTGTTCATGCCGCCGGTGGAGACGCTTGCCGACTACCTCGAACTGCTCGCCGTGGTCGAGACGACGGCGGCCGATCTTGGCCTGCCGGTGCACGTCGAAGGCTATGAGCCGCCACCCGACCCGCGGCTCAACCTCATCAAGGTGACACCGGACCCCGGCGTCATCGAGGTCAATATCCATCCGGCGGCATCATGGCGCGAAGCCGTGACCGTCACCCGTGGTCTTTACGAAGAAGCGCATCAGTCGCGGCTTGGCACCGATAAGTTCATGATCGACGGCCGGCACAGCGGAACCGGCGGCGGCAATCACGTCGTGCTCGGCGGCCGCAATGCCGCCGACAGCCCGTTCCTGCGCCGCCCCGATCTGCTCAAAAGTCTGGTGCTCTATTGGCAGCGGCGGCCTTCCCTCTCCTATTTCTTTTCCGGATTGTTCATCGGGCCGACCAGTCAGGCGCCGCGCATCGACGAAGCGCGCCAGGACATGCTCTATGAGCTGGAAATCGCGCTCGGCGGCGTGCCGGCGCCGGATGCAGCCGCGCCCGCGCCGCCGCCATGGCTGGTCGACCGGCTGTTCCGCAACATCCTGGTCGACGTGACCGGCAACACGCATCGCACCGAAATCTGCATCGACAAGCTGTTTTCGCCCGACGGCCCGACCGGCCGGCTCGGGTTGGTCGAATTCCGCTCATTTGAAATGCCGCCCGACGCGCGCATGAGTCTCGCCCAACAATTGTTGCTGCGCGCGCTGGTCGCCTGGTTCTGGCGGGCGCCGATCGAGGGCAAGCCGGTGCGCTGGGGCACAGCCTTGCACGACCGCTACATGCTCGAACATTTCATCTGGAACGATTTCCTCGAAGTCTTGGACGATCTCAAGCACGCCGGTTACCACTTCGACCCGGCCTGGTTCGAAGCGCAGCGGCAATTCCGCTTCCCGCTCTGCGGCACGGTGCAGCACGGCGCCGTGCGGCTCGAACTGCGGCAGGCGATAGAGCCCTGGTACGTGCTCGGCGAAGAGGGCGTTGCCGGCAGCACCGTGCGGCTCGTCGACTCTTCGATCGAGCGGCTCCAGGTCAAGGTCGACGGCTTGACCGAGGGCCGTCACGTCATCACCTGCAACGGCCGCCGCATGCCGCTTACCTCCACCGGCCGCTCCGGTGAATTCGTCGCCGGCGTGCGTTTCAAGGCGTGGAGTCTGGCGTCGGGCTTGCAGCCGACCGTGGGCGTCCACGCGCCGCTCACGTTCGACATTGTCGACGCCTGGAGCCGGCGCTCGCTGGGCGGTTGCGTCTATCACGTCGCGCATCCCGGCGGACGCAATTACGAAACCTATCCGATCAATTCCTATGAGGCGGAAGCGCGCCGCCGCGCACGCTTCCAGGATCACGGCCACACCGCCGGGCCAATCGACGTTCCGCCGATCGAAATCTCCCTCGAATATCCGACAACGCTCGATCTGCGGCGCGCGAACTAAAAACATGGCAGCCCATCTCGACACGATTGTCGAACGAGAAGCCGCCGGCCTCGACCAGTTTGTTGCAAGTTACCGGCCGCTGCCCGGCATTTTCGACGAGATGATGGATGGCGACGGCCGCGTGCGCGCGCACTGGCGGCCGTTCCTCTCCATGCTGGCGGGCCTCGGCGCCGAGGAGATCAGTCGGCGCTTCGCCGCTGCCGACCGCTATCTGCGCGGCTCCGGAGTCTTTTATCGCGTGTATGAGGATGCGGCCGGCAGCGAGCGGCCGTGGCCGCTCAGTCACGTGCCGCTGATCATCGAGCCTGCCGAATGGAAGCAGTTGGCAACGGGCCTCATCCAGCGCGCCGAACTTCTCGAAGCGATTCTCGCCGACGCCTACGGCCCGGCCTGGCTCAGCCGCGATGGCCGCCTGCCCGCGGCGCTGATCGCCGGCAATCCTGAGTTCTTGCGTCCGCTGGTCGGCGTGCCGCCGCCTGGCGGCGCGCATCTGCGCTTCTATGCGGTTGACATCGGGCGCGGCGCCGACGGCCGCTGGTGGGTCCTCGCCGACCGCGCACAGGCGCCCTCGGGCGCCGGTTACGCCATCGAGAACCGGCTGGCGCTGTCACGCGCCATCCCCGACATCTATCGCACCACGCGCGTTGAGCGGGTCGCGCCGTTCTTCCAGGCCTTGCAGGCCGAGCTCCATGCGCTGAGCCGCCAGGATGACGCCCACATCTGCCTGCTCACGCCCGGCGCGATGAACGAAACCTATTTCGAGCACGCTTATCTCGCGCGTTATCTCGGCCTGCTCTTGGTCGAGGGCGAGGATTTGTGCGTGCGCGACGACGGCGTCTTCATCCGCACGGTTTCCGGCTTGCAGCGCACCGAGGTGCTGCTGCGCCGGATCGACGCCGACTTCGCCGACCCGCTCGAACTCAATGCCGCCTCGCGGCTTGGCGCGCCGGGACTTTTGCAAGCCGTGCGCGACGGCAAGATCGTCATCATCAATGCGCTTGGCGCCGGCCTGGTCGAGGCGCGCGCGATGCTGGCCTTCTTGCCGGCGCTGGCGCCGATCGTGCTTGGAGCCGATCTCGCCGTACCGAACGTGGCGACCTGGTGGCTCGGCCGCGACGACATGCGCGAGGAGATGATCGAAAAACTCGACCGCATGGTCATCGCTTCGGCCTTCGAGTCGCCGACCGACGGCCGCAGCGCCAGCGAGGTTTTGCCCGCAAAGCTCGACGACGCGCAGCACCAGGCGCTGATCGCGTCGATCCGGGATCGCGGCGTCGATTATGTCGCGCAGGAAGCGGTGACGCTGTCGAGCACGCCGGTGTGGCGCGACGGCCGCTTGCAGCCGCGGCCCTTCACCTTGCGGCTGTTCCTGGCCAAGGTCGGTGAGCGCTGGCAGGTCATGCCCGGCGGCTTCGTGCGCATCGCCGAGAACGCCGACGCGCGTGCGGTGAGCTTGCAGCGCGGCGCCGCGACCGCCGACGCCTGGGTGCTGGCGCACGGTCCGGTCGCGGAGACGACTTTGTTACCGACCCCGGAGCGCATCCAGATCCAGCGCGCTACCGGCCTTCTCCCCAGCCGCGCCGCCGACAATCTGTTTTGGGTCGGGCGCTACGTCGAGCGCGCGGAAGCAACACTGCGACTCGTTCGCGCCATGATCAACCGCGCCGCCGAGGCAGACGAGACCGCCGCGCCGGTCATCGTCGGCATTGGTTTGCTGCTCGAAGCCTGGGACGCGGTTCCAGCCGAGACCGGCGGCGCGATGGCCCCTTTCATCGCGCGCGCGGCACTCTCGCGCGCCGACTTGCCGGGGTCGCTGCCCTATCTTGCCGGCGCCGCGCGCTCGGCGGCTTCAGTCATCCGCGATCGCTTCTCGCCGGACGCCTGGCGGGCGATCAACGATCTGGCCACCATGATCGCAATGCCTTTCGCGCTCGGCCCTCCGGAAAGCGTGATCATCGAGCGCGTCGAGGCGTCGCTGCGGATCATTTCCTCGCTCTCCGGGTTGGCGCAGGAAAACATGACGCAGCTCGCGGGCTGGCGCTTTCTCGAACTCGGCCGCCGCATCGAGCGTGCCATCCTGACCGGACGCTTGGTGCGCTGCTTCGCCCAGGCCGGCGGGCCCGAAGGCAGCCTCGAAGTGCTGCTCGAACTCGCCGACAGCCAGATCACCTACCGGCAGCGCTACGTCATGGTTGCGGCACGCGCGCCGGTGATCGATCTGGTCATGCTCGATCCCAATAATCCGCGCTCGGTGGCGTTTCAGCTCGACCGCATCGAGACTCATCTTTCCGCGTTGCCGGGACGCAACGGCACCGGCCGGCTTTCGCCGGTGCAGCAGATCGCCGCCTCGATCGCGACGCGCTTGCGCACCGTCGAAGCCGCCGCCATCGATGAGGCACTAGTCATCGATGTCGAGCAATCGCTGATGAAACTCTCGGACGCGATTACCGCGACCTATCTCACCAACAACGAACGCTCCGAATCCGCGTGGGAGGCGCTGGCGTGATCTACGACGTGCGGCAGACGACGACCTGCGCGTATGCCTCGCCCGTGGCGCATGCGCGCCACGTTTTGCGCCTAACACCGATCCATCGCGACGGTCAGCGCGTGCACGTCGCCGCCTTGCAGATCATGCCCGAACCTTTGCACCGCCGGGAAGGCCAGGATTTTTTCGGCAACCGCCTGACCTGGATCGAGATCGAGGAGCCGCACAAGACGCTCACGGTCAAGTTGGCGGCGCGCGTCACCGTCGATGCAGCCGTCGAACCCACCCCCTTGACCACGCCGGCCTGGGAGGCGGTTCGCGACGAGGCATTCGCGACCAGAGACATCGGCCCGCTGTCGCCGGCGCACTTCTTGTTTCCGAGCCGCATGGTCTCGCTCGATCCGGAGATCCGCGATTACACGCGGGAGAGCTTCGCCGCCGGCCGGCCGGTGCTCGACGCCGCCGTCGAGCTGATGAAGCGCCTCAAATCCGATATCGTCTATGAGATCGGTGCGACCACCGTCACCACCATGCCGCCGATGTCGTTCGCGCTGCGCCGCGGCGTCTGCCAGGACTTCGCGCATATCATGATTTCCGGGCTGCGCGGCATCGGCTTGCCGGCCGCCTATGTCAGCGGCTACCTGCGTTCGGCGCCGCGGACCGATGCCACCCGATTGCAGGGCGCCGACGCCATGCACGCCTGGGTGCTGGTGCGGTGCGGTTCGCAAGCCGGCTGGATCGGGCTCGACCCAACCAACGCGATCGTCGCTTCCGACGAACATGTCGTACTGGCGGTTGGACGCGACTATACCGATGTGGCACCAATGGATGGCGTGATTTTCGGCTCGGGCGAGCAGCGCATCGACGTCGCCGTCAGCGTCACGCCGGCTGGCTGAGCGAATTGCAATTCCGGGAGTATCCGGATGCGAGCGTATCAACTGCCCAAAGGCGGCGCCGGTATCGACGCGCTCGCCGTCGTCGATCGGCCGGTGCCGAAGCCTCAGTACCGGCAGGTGCTGGTCAAGGTCGCCGCCTGTTCGCTCAATTACCGCGACCTCGGCATTACGCGCGGCACTTACCGCATGCCGGTGCGCGAAAATGTCGTTCCGCTTTCCGACGGCGCCGGCGAAGTGGTCGAAGTCGGCCCTGGCGTCACCCGCGTCAAGACAGGCGACAAGGTAGCGGGCTGCTTTTTCCAGCGCTGGGTGGGCGGCGAGCCCAGTCCGACCCTGCAAGCCTCTGCACTCGGCGGCGCCCTTGACGGCATGCTCGCCGAATTCGCCGTGCTGGAAGAAGACGGCGTCGTCAAGATTCCGGCTCACCTTTCGTTGGAGGAGGGCGCGACTTTGCCCTGCGCCGGCGTCACTGCGTGGGACGCCATCATGAACCACGCCAAACTGATCGCCGGGCAATCGGTGCTGCTGCTGGGCACCGGCGGCGTCTCGATCTTCGGGCTGCAATTGGCGCATGCGATGGGAATGATTGCCATCGTCACCTCGTCGAGCGACGCGAAACTTGCGCGCGCCAAAGCGCTCGGCGCGGCTTGCGGCATCAACTACAAAACGACGCCGGATTGGGACAAAGCGGCGGTCGAGTTCACCGGCGGCCGCGGCGTCGATCACGTGCTCGAGGTCGGCGGCGGGGCGACGCTCACCCGCTCATTCGGCGCCATCCGCCACGGCGGCAAGATCAGCATCATCGGCAGCGTCAGCGGCGGTGCGACCGAGCTCAATCCGGGACTGATCTTTTCCAAGCGCGCCAACGTGCAGGGCATTTCGGTCGGCTCGATGCAGATGTTCGAGGCGATGAACGCGGCGATCGCGGCGAACAAGATCAAGCCGACGATCGATCGCGTCTTCGGCTTCGATGAGGTGAAGGCGGCCTTCAATCACATGGCCGCCGGCGCGCATTTCGGCAAAATCGTCGTCCGTGTGGCGTGAAGCAACCGCGCCGCGCTATCGCGCAACGACGCGCGTCGGCGGGAACGCGACCTCGATCAGCGTGCCGGCGTTCGGCGCGCTCTTGATGGAAAAATGCGCGCGATTGGCCTCGGCCAGCGCCTTGGTCAGCGGCAGGCCGAGGCCGGCGCCGCCCGAGCCCCAGCTTCCGGTAATCGCCGTCTGCCGGAACGGTTCGAGCGCCGCCTCGACATCCTTCTCGCTCATGCCTGCGCCGGTATCGCGCACGCGCAGCACCGCCTCGCCATTGTCGGCAAAGGCGGTCGATACGATCACCTGGCCGCCCGGCCCGGTGAACCGAATCGAGTTTGAAAGCAGATTGAGGACGATCTGGCGCAGCGACCGCTCGTCGGCGACGACCTGCGGCAGGCCGGGCGTGAGCGAAGTGCGAATGATGATCCGCGCACGGCTGGCCTGCGGCTGCATGATGCCGACGCATTGCTGCGTCAACTCGTTGAGGCTGACATTGGCGAAGGTGAGATCAAGCTGGCCGGTCTCGATCTTGGACAGATCGAGCAGATCGTTGAGCAACGAGACGAGGTGCATGCCGGCGGCGTGGATGTCCTTGACATATTCGCGATAGCGCTCGTTGCCGATCGCCCCGAAGCGCTCCGCCACGATCACCTCGGCGAAGCCGGTGATGGCGTTAAGCGGGGTGCGGATCTCGTGGCTGACCTTGGCGACAAACTCCGCCTTTGCCGCCGACGTTTTTTGCGCTTCGCGCGTGGCGGCACGCAGCTCTTCCTCGCTCTTTTTGAAGGATTCGAGCCGCGTCCGCAATTCGCGGATTTCGTTCTCCGCGGCTGAGAGCGAAAGCGCGGCCGCCCGGCGATGTTCCGCCGCTTCGCCGTTGCTCAGGATGAGCGCCAGCGCGGACCCCTCGCCCCACGGGACGGTGAACAGCCGGCCTTCGACCGGACGGCGTTCGCCGCCGCTGGTCATGACCGAGAGCGACTGCGCGCTGCCGCTCTGGGCCAGGGCATCGGCCGCAGGATCGGCGAACAGCGCATGGAGGCCGCCCGCCGCCGTAAGCGCCTCGAGGCTCTGATAGCCGCTGAGTTCGAGGAAGTGGCGGTTGGCGTAAAAGAGCGCCTCGTGGCGGTAAATCAGCACGCCGAGCGGAATGCGGTCGAGCAGCACCGGCGCGAAGGCGGGCAAACTTTGGCCGCCTTCATTATGCGCAGCGAGCGTAGCCTCGGTCGACTCGGCCGCGCCATTCCCGGCAACGGGAGCCTCATGTCCGCCTTGCAGCCGCGCCGTCAATTCTTGCGCGAGGTCGCGAAAAGCCTTGCGCTCCACCGGGCTCAAGCTGGGCGCCTTCGGCTCGGGCGGCGTTGGGCGAAACGGCACGACGTTGGCGGCGGCAGGCGCGACGTCCGGTGTGGCACAGGGCGCCGTCTCGGCGGCTTCGGCGACGGCCTGCGGAGCGACCGCGAGTTTGGCATCGGCGACAATTGCGCCTTCGCTCTCGGGATGCGGCTGGGGCGGCGCCATGAAGCCGATCGGGCGCTCGCGACGCGCCCGCGCCAACTGATTGATGCGGGTGATGTCGCGGCAAACGCCGAAGCCGCGATAGCCGCGAAACTCGCGCTCGCGATCGAACACCGGAAGGCCGGACAACTCGACCGGAAGCCGCTCGCCGCCCTCGTCCACCGGCCAGGACAGGGTGATGCCGCTCCAGGTTTCCCGCGTTGCGACCGCGCGAGCGACCTGATTTTGCGGATCGAGCTTCAGCTCGGCGGCGATCTCGCTCCACAACCGGCCGAACGCGGCCGTGGTTCGCGGCCCCATCAGCTCGATGAACTCATCGGACCCCACCGCGAAGCGGCCGGCGGCATCCATCTGCCAGACGAAGCGCAACGGATGGCGGCGTTCGGGGATGGGCTCGTCATGCGTGGCGCGCGGCGCATTCGTTGGCGACGGCGCGGCAGGCGTTGCGGCTGCCGCGAGCGCAGCTTCGTCCCCGGCTGCGCCAAACGTGACGGCGAGTACGGTCGATGCTTCACTGCCGAGACGTTCGATCGTGACCGGGCCATGGCCCGGTGTCGCCCCGCTGGCGCTGCCGGCGGCAATAGCCCGTGACGCGATGTCGGCAAGGCCGAGCATCGACAACGTCGGTGTCGCGCCTATTCGCGTTTGCGCCGCTTCGGTGGCGTAGAGAAGCGTGCCGTCCGGCGCAAACACCGTGACCATGCGTTCGCGACCGGCGAACAGGCGGCTCACCCGTTCGCGCAGTGTCAGCGCCGATCCGGCCGGTTCTGTTGCGACGACGAGAATTGCCGGGCCGTCATTGCGAGCAGCACGCGAGCAGATGCAGGTGAGCGCGCCGCCGAAGCTTGCGCCGAAGCCGCGAAGGCGCTCGAGCCGCGCCTGCCCCGCCGCCGGCAGCGTCGCCGCGAGCCGCGCAATCTCCAGCGCGGCCGGATGCCTCAGGTCGAAGCGGCGCGTTGCGCATTCGCTCGTATTGGCGGCGCCGAAGATCGCGGCACCGACTGCGTTCGCCCACAAAATCCGCGACCCGTCCGTGCTCCACAGCCACGAAGGCGCTGCGCTGGTCGCGTGATCGGCGAGCTGGGCCGCAAGTCGCGGATCGCGCGCGGCGGCGAACTCTGACTCCACGATCGGCATGCACCGGAACTCATTGGCTAAGGAATTCTTAATAGTGCGGGCCGCCACCGGCGTCCATGCCGAGGCCTCGTCTCGCCCCGGGCAAGGCGGGATAACCTTAATTGTGCCAATGACTTGACGCGGCGCGAAGATCGGGGTGCGCGTCGACTGTGAATTCGCGCTAGGATGGCGGCCGCCAGGGTATGAGGAGTTGACGATGTCCAAGGAACCGTTCGAGCAATTCGCAATGCCCAACGAGGTGCGCGCGTTCGTCGAACAGAGCGTGGCGCAGGCCCGAACCGCCTTTGACGGCATCGCCCAGGCGGCAACTACCGCGGTGTCACAGTGGCAAGGCCACGCCCAGGCGGCGCGCGCAGGCGCGAGCGAGATCGCCCACAAATCGATGGCCCATGCCGAGCAGAACATGACGGCAAGTTTCGAATTCGCGCAGAAGCTGATGCAGGCCAAGGATCCGGCCGAGGTCATGCGGCTGCAATCGGAGTATCTCAACCACCAGATGAAAATGCTCTCGACGCAGGCGCATGAGCTCGGACAAAGTGCTGTCAAAATAGTCACCGATATTGCCAAGCCGAAGTCGTGATGGCGCATGCCTGCCAGGCGAGAGTCGTGAAAAACGTAAAATAATCAAGGCTTCAACCTATAGTGTGCATTTATATTGTGCATTGCAATAAACTCTATTGCAATGCACCAAAATCCTTGCTATATAAAGTTGCGGAAGGCCCGGGCTTGCAGTGTGTTGCGTTCGGCTTCGGGATTAATGATATGTGACGCCTCGTGTGACGGGCGGCGAGGCAGATTGACAATTCGACGGTGAAACAGCCCGAGAGCACGACAGCAAGGACGAGTGTCATGGCGGAAGCCGCAACAGCCCCGAAAGCAAAGACGACCAAGCCGGCGACAGCCGCGTTTGAAATGCCGAAATTCGAGATGCCCAAATTCGACATGCCGAAGGTCGAGATGCCGGCCGCCTTCCGCGAGTTCGCGGAGCGTGGCGTCGCCCAGGCCAAGGACACCTACGAGAAGATGAAGGCCGCCGCCGAAGAGGCGACGGACGTGCTGGAGACCACCTATTCGACCGCCACCAAAGGCGCCTCCGATTACGGCCTCAAGGTGATCGAGGTGGCCCGCACCAACACCAATGCCGCGTTCGATTTTGCCGGCCAGATCATGGCGGCGAAGACGCTGTCGGAAGTCGTCGAGCTCACGAGCGCCCATGCACGCAAGCAATTCGAGGCGCTGACGGCCCAGAGCAAGGAACTCGGCACGATGGCGCAGAAGGTTGCCACCGAGACGGCCGAGCCGATCAAGAGCGGCATGAACAAGGCTTTCACCAAGGTCGGTTGATCGAAGCTTTCAGCGTTCGTTTATTGCGACCCCCCATCGCGTGATAGGGCAAAGCCCGGGTCCTCGACCCGGGCTTTTGCTTTTGTCGTTCCCGAGACGCGGCAACGCCAGCGATGGTCCTCTGCAATCGCGCCACGCTTCAGTGGACTCGTACCTGCCGTAGCTCGCCCAGCGGGCGAAGGCGGGTCGCCCGGCCGGAATAATGACGAGTCTTGTCAACGAGTCTTGTCAACGAGTCTTGTCAACGAGTCTTGTCAACGAGTCTTGTCAACGAGTCTTGCCAAACCGCGGCGTTCCTCCTAGCTTCCGCGCGCTTGCCGACTGCGGGCCCGTGCAGCTGTAGCTCAGTTGGTTAGAGCGCCTGACTGTGGATCAGGAGGTCGGTGGTTCGAGTCCACCCAGCTGTACCAGTTCATCAGCTCGAAACCTGCTGGCCGTGCTGCGGAACGCGCTTTTGCGGTGTTCCGCGCGCGTCACGCGGCGATTCACGGCTGCTTTACCTTAACGCCACAGCACCCCGGGATAGCGAGGCAACCTTAGCTATTCTCGATTATCACGCAGATACATGCGGCTCTATCCATTTTCAGTGAATGCAGTGACACGCGCCACGACATTGACGGCGTTGCGGGATGCGGTTTCGCCGGTGAAAGTCCGCGCGCCGGCGGCTGCCTATCGCGGGGAGCATCTTCGCCAAGTTCCGCAAGAGCTCAGCCTGCGCATCTACAGCGACCTGGCCGCGATCGAGGACGAATGGCGGGCCTTCGAACAGGTCGCCGATTGCACCGCGTTTCAGACCTTCGACTGGCTCGCGACCTGGTACCGTCATGTCGGGCAGCGCCAAGACGTCCACCCCGCCATCGCCGTCGGCCGCTTCGGCGACGGCGACATCGCTTTCATCCTGCCGCTCTGCGTCGTGCCGGAGCGCAGGGCGAAGCGGCTGTGCTGGCTCGGCCAGGAACTGGGCGACTATAACGCGCCGCTCTTGGCGCGAGATTTTTCCCGGCGCGTCACACCCGACCGGTTCCTCGCCGTCTGGCGGGAGCTGCAAGACGACATGCAACGCGATCCGCTGCTGCGCCACGATTGGATCGAGTTCGAGAAGATGCCGCAAAAAATCGGCGCGCAGATCAATCCATTCAGCTATCTCGGCGTCAGCCCCAACGCCAGCGGCGTGCATCTGACCAAGCTCGGCGATGACTGGGAGAAATTCTACGTCGCTAAGCGTTCGTCCGCGACGCGCCGCCGTGACCGCGCCAAGCGCCGGCACATGTCGGAATACGGCGAAATCCGTTTCCTCACCGCGGCCGACACGGATGACGCCCGGCGCACGCTCGAAACGCTGATGGATCAAAAAAGCCGGTCGCTGGCACGCAAGGGCGTCGCCAACATCTTCGCCCGGCCGGGGCACCGGGAATTCTATCTCGACCTCGCATCCAATCCGAAAACCGGGCATCTGGTTCACATCAGCCGGGTCGAAATCGGGACGGCCTGCGCGGCGGCCAATCTCGGTATCGTATTCGGCGATTGCTATTACCACGTGCTCGCGAGCTTCGTGGACAGCGACGTATCCCACTACGGACCGGGCGCGCTGCACCTGCGCGAGCTGATGGCGCATGCGATCAAGCTCGGCTTGAAGCGTTTCGATTTCACGATCGGCGACGAGCCCTACAAGCTGGAATGGTCCGATACCGACCTGAAGCTGTACGACTATACCGAGACCACTAGCTGGCGCGGCTTGCCGGTGTCCTCGTCTTCAAGCCTGCGGCGGCGGATCAAGCGCTTCATCAAGCAGACACCCTTGCTGTGGCGGTTCGCCTCCGAGGTGCGCTCGGCGATTGGCGCGCTCTCGCACCCGCCGCTGGCGCGGCCGCTTGGCCGCGGACAAATCGCTCCGCGAGTCTTGCCGGCTAGGCCGGCGCGCCCGGCGGTTGCCTGCGTCATGGGCGATATGGACCTGCTGCGGCCGCTGGCGCTGGCCGGAATCCCCTGCGCGGTGGTGACGCGGCCGGGCGTTTCCTCGCTCTATTCGCGCTACGCGCAATCGCGCATGGCCTGGGACGATTATTCGACCAACGCCGACGGTCTTGTCGATGCGCTGCTCCGCTTCGGCAAGGCGCAGGCCGAACGTCCGGTGCTCTTCTACCAAGAGGACGGGCAGATCCTGCTCGTCTCGCGTTTCCGCGAGCGCCTGGCGGAAGCCTTCCGCTTCGTCGTCGCCGACGCCACCCTGGTCGAAGACCTCCTCGACAAGGGGCGCTTCCAGCTCCTCGCCGAACGTCACGGCCTACCGGTGCCGGCGGCGCGCCGCTTCGATCCCGCCGGCATCGATCCTGCCGGTCTCGGCATTCCCTTCCCGCTGATCGTCAAGCCGCTGATCCGGCTCGACCGCTGGAACGATTTCTGGGGACTGCGCAAGGCGCTGTGCGCCGAAAACGCCGCGGAGTTGCAGAGTCTATGGCCGCAGTTGCGCGCCGTCGGTCTCGAATTGCTGGCACAGGAATTCATCCCCGGCGCGGAGTCAAGGATCGAAAGCTATCATTGTTACGTCGATCAGCGCGGCAGCGTTGCCGGCGAGTTCACCGGCCGCAAAATCCGCACCCAGCCCTTGCGCTACGGCCATACCACGGCGCTCGAAATTACCGATGTCGAGGATGTGCGCCGGCACGGCCGCGCCATCGTCGAGCAACTGGCGCTGAGTGGCGTCGCCAAGCTCGACTTCAAGCGCGATCCGCAGGGCAATCTCCGTCTCCTGGAGATCAACCCCCGCTTCAATCTGTGGCATCACCCGGGCGCCATCGCCGGCGTCAACATTCCGGCGATGGTCTATGCCGATCTCGCTGGCTTGCCGCGCCCGCCGACAACGCGAGTGAAAGCCGGCGTACACTGGTGCCACGTCTGGAAGGATTTTCCCGCCGCCCGCGCCGGCGGCGTGCCGTTGACGACATGGCTGCCTTGGGTGCTCGGCTGCGAAGCGAAGTCGAGCCTGTCGTGGGACGATCCGTTGCCGTTCGTGCGCTCGAGCCTGCATCGTCTGGCCGGTCCGCTGTTCGAACGGGAACAACCGGGAACCTGGCACGAGCGCAATCGGGCCAATTCCGGCACGAAGCCGTAATCCACGGCCGTCACCGGCCTTGCAGTTCCCGCCGCACCAGGGCCGCGCCCGCGGCCATCGCCTGCATTTTGGCAAACGCGATCATCCGCGGCAGGTATTTCATGCCGCAATCCGGCGCCACCACCAGACGCTCGGCAGGCACATAGGCCATCGCGCGGCGGATGCGATCGGCGACGAGAAGCGGCGTCTCGACCGTCATGTCGGCGAGATCGATCACGCCGAGGATGATGGTCTTTGACGGCAACGCCTGTAACACCTTGAGGTCGAGCTTGGGCTGCGCGGCTTCGACCGAGATTTGCTGCGCCTTGCAGCTTTCAAGCTCCGACAGGAATGAATAGCCGGAAGGCTTGTCGAGCACCAACGCGGCGTAACCGAAACAAAGATGCACGGCCGCCGTGCCGCTCACGCCGGCCAGCGCGCGATCGAGGACCTTGAGCCCATAACGCCGGGCATCGTCCGGATGCTGCTGCATCCACGGCTCGTCGAGCTGCACGATATCGGCGCCGGCGGCGAACAAATCCATGATCTCGGCATTGACAGCGGCGGCGTAATCCATCGCCAGCGCTTCGGCGTCGCCGTAGAAGTCGTCCTGCGCCTGTTTGCTCAGGGTGAACGGGCCCGGCACTGTCGCCTTGACCGTGCGGCCGGTACTGGCGCGCAGCAACTTTAGATCGCGCACTTCGATCGGGCGCATGCGCCGGATCGGCGCCACCACACGCGGCACCGGAATGGGCTTGCCGTTGCGATTGAGCGTCGTGCCGGGACGGTCGGCGTCGATGCCCCCAAGCGCGGTGGCGAAGCGGTTGGAATAGCTTTCGCGCCGCTGCTCGCCGTCGGTGATGATGTCGAGCCCGGCGCGCTCCTGTTCGTGGATCGCCAGGATCGTGGCGTCATCCTGCGCCGCTTCGAGCTTGTCGGGCGCCACCAGCCAGAGATCGTCGGCGCGGGCGCGCGGTACCTGCTTCGACAGCCGGGCTCGGTCGATCAGCCATTCGGGTTGCGGATACGAACCGACAAGTGAAGTCGGGAGCAGCATCGGCACCTTTCATCCTCCCCGGCAAATGCCGGGAGAGGATGACTAAGCTACTTCGCCTTCTCGTAGGGATAAATCAGGTCGCCGGTCTTCTGATCGGCAGGCGTGAGCACGGTCTGGTAGCTCATGCCGCGCCAGGTCTCGAGGTCCGCGGCGTCGGTGATGCCGTGATACTGCACCTGCAGCGTGGTGCCTTTGGTCCATTCACCATCCGCGTTGAACTTGAAGTTGTCGGTCATGATGGTCGAAAAGCTGTGGCTGTGCATGTAGTCGGCGAGTTTTGCATCGTCCAGCGTTTTGGCGCCCTCAACCGCTTCGCCGAGCAGCTGGAAATAGGCGTAGCCCCAGCCGCCGAGATAATAGCCGAGCGGATCGACGCCTTCGGCCTTGGCACGTTCCTGATAGATCTTGAAGAACGCCGCCGCCGGCGGCATCAACTTTGGCGACGGCACCCAGGTTTCGTAATTAACGATGCCGTTGAGCTTGGTCTTCAGCTTTCCCTTGAACACGGTTGCCTGTAGTCCGACCATGGCGCCGCCCAGCATCTTTGGCGTGAAGTTGAGTTCGTTCGCCGCCACCACGATGCCGACCGAGCTCAGCGGATACGAGCAAACCACCGCAAGGTCGGCATTAGCTGCCTGTAGCGCGCGGATGATCGGCGAGAAATCGGTCGTGCCCGGCGGGAAAGTCTTGTCGTAGATGACGTTGAAGCCATAGGTCTTGGCGTTTTCGCGGGCGCCGTCGCAGGCGTTGCGAGCAAACTCCGCGTCCTCGGCCACCAGCGCGACTGTCTGCGGCTTCGGTTTTTGCTGCGCCGCGACCTCGAAGTAGCCCTCGGTGAACGCCTGGCTTGGCTTCGGCCCGGCTCCAATGACCGAGAAGTAGCGCGGGTAGTGGAACTCCTTGTTGCCGTCGAGCGCGAACAGCCCGATGAGAAGCTTTCCCTTTTGAATCGCGACCGGAATCGCCGGCGCGACCAGATTGGTGCCGTACGGGCCGTTGAGCAGATCGACTTTGTCGACATCGAGGAGCTTCGTGTAGATGCCCGGGATGTTCGCGGGATTGGACTGGTCGTCGTAATTGACGAACTCGACCTTGCGGCCAAGCAGGCCGCCCTTGGCGTTGATTTCCTCTTGCCAGATTTTGGCGCCAAGGAGTGCCTGCTTGCCGTTGGGCGCAAGCGGACCGGTGAGCGCCAGCGAAAACCCGATCTTGATCGGGTCGCCGTTCTGCGCGCAAGCGGGAACCGGCGCTGCCGCCAGCGCGGCGCCGAGGAGAGCCGCGCCGAGCATACCGGTGGCATAACGCCGTCTCACAAAGTAACCCATGATTTCCTCCCAAACCCACTTTTTGCTTTCACCGACGGTCGCGGAGCGCCCGGCTTCAGGCACGGCGCCGCAAGTGGTGCGCAGAGAATGCACCGCTTCAGCATTCATGAAAAGAGCGAGGCGCGGGTTTATCACGCGCGCCCCAAATCAGCTTTGCAGTGGTGATTACTTCGCTTTTTCGTACGGATAAATGACGCCACCCGTTTTCAGGTCATCCGGAGCTACGACGGTCTGGTAGCTCATGCCCCGCCAAGTCTCCAGATTCGCTGCGTCGGTGACACCGTGATACTGCACCTGCATGAACTGGGACTTGGTCCATTCGCCGTTCTTGCCGAAACTGATGTCGCCCATGATGGTCTTGAATTCATGGGTACGCAGATAGTCGGCGATCTTGTCGTCGTTGAGGCTCTTGGCGCCTTCGATCGCCTCGCCGATCAATTGGAAGTCGGCATAACCCCAACCGCCCAGATAGTAGCCGAGCGGATCGACACCCGCGGCCTTGGCGCGTTCCTGATATTTCTCGAAGAACGCCTTGGCCGGCGCCATCATTTTCGGCGACGGCACCCAGGTCTCGTAATTGACGATGCCGTTGAGCTTGGATTTGAGTCTGTCCTTGAACACGGTGGCCTGTAGCCCGACCATGGCGCCGCCGAGCATCTTCGGATTGAGACCAAGCTCATTGGCGGACTGCACGATGCCGACCGAGCTCAGCGGATAGGAGCAAAACACCACAAGATCCGCATTGGCGGCCTGTAACGCGCGGATGACCGGCGAGAAATCGGTCGTGCCCGGCGGGAAAGTCTTGTCATAGATGATGTGGAAGCCATAGGTCTTAGCGTTCGCGCGGGCACCGTCGCAGGCGTTACGAGCGAATTCGGCGTCCTCGGATGACAGCGCCAGGGTTTGCGGTTTCGGATTCTGCGCCGCAGCCACCTGGAAAAAGCCCTCGGTGAATGCTTCCCGCGGCTTTGGACCGGTCGACAGCATCGAGAAATATTTCGGGTAGTGGAATTCGGAGTTTATATCGAGCGCGAAAAAGCCGATGAAGACCTTGCCCTTCTGCATCACAATTGGCATGGCCGGCGCGTTCAGGTTGGTGCCATAGGGGCCCATCACCACGTCGACCTTGTCGACGTCGAGGAGCTTGGTGTAGATGCCCGGCACCACGTCGGGCTTTGACTGGTCGTCGTAACTGACAAGCTCGACCTTGCGGCCGAGCAAGCCGCCCTTGGCGTTGATTTCCTCTTCCCAGATCTTGGCGCCGAGGAGCGCCTGCTTGCCGTTCGGCGCAAGCGGGCCGGTGACCGCCATGCTGAAGCCGATCTTGATCGGCTCATTGCTCTGCGCCGAAGCGGGCGCGGGCGCAGCGGCGAGACCGGCGGCAACAACGGCCGCGCCTATTCCTCCGGTAACACCGCGTCGCGTCACGCGATAAACCATGGCTTTCCTCCCAAATGGCTTTTTTCGATTCACATACCTGGCGGATCGCCCGGTTTCGGGCATGCCGCGACAGCGTCGGGCCGCACAATGCCCTGCTTCCACGTTCATGAAAAGAGAGCGAAAGGGAGCGTGGCAATCTGCCCCGGCACGGGGCCAACGCCCACCTGACGGAAAAAGGCCGGGCGATGCCCCTTGTGGAACAGGGTGGCTTGGACTTACTTTAGAGTTACCGAGAAAGCGCGAGCTCAATCCGGGAGCGCTCCTCAGGTTTCATAAGGGGAACGACCATGATCTGGACAACTCCGACCCTCCTCGAGATCTGCATCGGCCTAGAGATCAACGGCTATCTGCCGGCCGAGTTCTGATCCGCACGCTTCCTGCCTCGCGATCCCCGTGAATGGGGCGCCTGACCGCCATCGTACTCGGTGCAGCGGCGGGCGGCGGCTATCCGCAATGGAACTGTCGGTGTCCGGTCTGTCGACTTGCCTGGTCCGGTGATCCGCGGGTAAAGCGACGGACGCAGGCAAGCCTTGCCGTCTCGGCCGACGGCGAACACTGGATTTTGCTCAACGCTTCGCCCGATCTGCGCGGGCAACTCCTGGCTACTCCGGCATTGCAGCCGCGCGGGCGACCGCGCGGCAGCCCGATCGCGGCCGTGGTTCTGACCGGCGCCGAAGTCGATCAGATCGCCGGCTTGCTGACGCTGCGCGAACGCCAAGGTTTCACCGTGTTGGCCACCGCCGAAACGATCGCTGCGCTTACCGCCAATTCGATTTTCGCCGTGCTCGCCGGCGTAGTGACGCGGAACGCCGTCGCGCGCGACGCGCCGTTTTCCCTGCCGGGCGGCATCGATGCGGAGCTGTTCGCCGTTCCCGGCAAGGTCGCGCTCTATCTCGAAGGTGAAGCCCCGGCGCTTGCCGCCGCGACCGGCGCCAATGTCGGCGTCGAGCTCGTCTGCGGCTCCCGGCGCCTTGCCTACGTGCCGGGCGCGGCCGCGATGACGCCGGCTTTGCGCGAGCGGCTTGCCCGCGCCGACGTCGTCTTCTTCGACGGCACGCTCTTTTCCGACGACGAGATGATCGCGACGGGCACCGGCGGCAAAACCGGCCGGCGCATGGGTCATATGCCGCTCGACGGCGAGGACGGAACACTCGCGGCGCTCGCCGGCGTTGGCGGCCGGCGTATCCTGACCCACATCAACAACACCAATCCGATCCTGATCGAAGGTTCCCTCGAACGGCGTAAGGTGGAAGCGGCCGGTTTCGAGGTCGCGGAAGACGGAATGGAGATCGTGCTGTGAATGCGTTGAGCGCCGAGGAACTGGAAGCCCGCTTGCGCGACATCGGCGCGCGGCGCTATCACCGGCTGCACCCGTTCCACGGGCTGCTGCACGGCGGCGCTTGCAGCAAGGGCCAGGTGCAGGCCTGGGCGCTCAATCGCTATTATTATCAGGCGATGATCCCGATCAAAGACGCAAGCCTGATCGCGCGCTGCGACGACCCGGCGACGCGCCGCGAATGGCGCAGCCGGCTGGTCGATCACGACGGCACGCGCGAGGGCGAAGGCGGCATCGCGCGCTGGCTCAAGCTCACCGACGGGCTCGGTCTCGATCGCGATTATGTCGTTTCGTTGCGCGGGCTCTTGCCGGGCACGCGCTTTGCCGTCGATGCCTATGTGCATTTCGTGCGCGAAAAGACGCTGCTCGAAGCCATCGCCTCATCGCTGACCGAGCTGTTTTCGCCAGCGATCATCAGCGAGCGCATGGAAGGCATGCTCAAGAACTACGCTTTCGTCACCGCGGAGACGCTCGCCTATTTTTCGCAGCGCCCGCCCCAGGCGGAGCGCGATTCGCGCTTCGCGCTCGATTACGTCAAACAGCATGCGCGCACGCCGGAGACGCAAGGCAGCGTGCTCGGCGCGCTCGAATTCAAATGCGACGTGCTGTGGACGATGCTGGACGCGCTCTATCACGCTTACGTCGCGCCGAAAGAGATTCCGCCCGGCGCCTTCGTGCCGAAGGATTAGGCGATGAGCGACACCGCACCGACCATTGCGCCTGAGGCGCGGCCGCATTTGCCGCGCGGCGTGCGGCTCGTGCACAACGAGGCGCAAGGCGGCTGGGTGCTGCTGGCGCCGGAGCGTGTATTCAAGGCCGACGCCGTCGCCGCCGAGGTGGTCAAACGCTGCACCGGCGAAGCGACTTTCGCCGCGATCGTCGACGATCTGGCAAAGACCTATTCGGCGCCGCGCGAGCGCATTCTCGCCGACGTGACAGCGCTGCTGCGCGGGCTCGCCGACAAACGGCTCTTGGAATTGTGATGGCCATGGCGGGAAACGACGCCGCTCTCCGCACTCCCCTCGGCTTGTTGGCCGAGCTGACGCATCGCTGTCCGCTGGGCTGCCCGTATTGCTCCAACCCGCTCGCGCTCGATCCACGGCGGAGCGAGCTCGACACGCAAACCTGGGCGCGCGTATTCAACGAGGCCGCAGGCCTCGGCGTGCTGCAAGTGCATCTCTCCGGCGGCGAGCCCGGCGCGCGGCGCGACCTCGTCGCCATCACGGCGGCGGCGCATGCCGCCGGCCTTTACAGCAATCTCATCACCTCGGCGGTCGGCATCACCGCGGCAACGCTGCGGCAACTCGCCGATTCCGGCCTCGATCACGTGCAGATTTCCATCCAGGACAGCGAGGCCGCGAGCGCCGACCGTATCGCCGGCTACGAAGGAGCCTTTGCGCGCAAGCGCGCGCTCGCCGCCGAAGTCGTGAGCTTGAAAATTCCGCTGACCGTCAACGCCGTGATGCACCGCGCCAACATTGACCGCCTCGAAGATATGGTGGCACTCGCGCTCGCGCTCGGCGCCAGCCGGGTCGAGATCGCGCATGCGCAATATTACGGCTGGGCGCTGAAAAACCGCGCCGCGTTGATGCCGACCGCCGCGCAGGTCAGGCGCGCGACCGCCGCGGTCGAGGAATTGCGGGCGCGGCATCACGGCGAGATCGTCATCGACGCGGTCGTCCCCGATTATCACGCCCGGCTGCCGAAGCCCTGCGTCGGCGGCTGGGGCCGACGCTCGCTCAATGTAACGCCGGGCGGAAAGGTGCTGCCCTGCCACGCCGCGGAATCCATTCCCGGCCTCGAATTCTGGTCGGTGCGCGAGCACTCGCTCGCCGACATTTGGGCGAATTCGCCCGCCTTCAATGCCTTCCGCGGCACCGCCTGGATGCAGGAGCCGTGCCGAAGCTGCGCGCGGCGCGATATCGATTTCGGCGGCTGCCGCTGCCAGGCGTTCGCGCTGACCGGGGATGCGCGCGCGACCGACCCGGTCTGCCATCTCGCGCCCAATCACCACGAGGTCGCCGCGCTCGCTTCCGTTCAGGAGGACGCGCCCTACGCCTACCGGCGCATGTAACGAACCTTGGCGGGCGCCGCGTTCGGCTCGCTTTGTGGCGAATTTCTAACCATATCCCCTTGTCCGGGCCGCGCGAATTTGCGCTTTCGCTGCCGCATTGCGGCAGGATAAACTCGGCGGTTGCTGCCGGGGCACTGGCGCAGCCTTTAAGGCGAGGCGCGCAACGGAAGGATGAGCATGACGACGCTTTCCATTAATGGAAGGTCGCACGAAGTCGACGTTGAGCCCGATACGCCCCTGCTGTGGGTGCTGCGCGACACCATCGGGCTCACCGGCACCAAATACGGCTGCGGGATCGCCCAATGCGGCGCCTGCACGGTGCATATTGACGGCGTCGCCACCCGCTCGTGCCAGGTGCCGGTCGGCACGCTCGGCGCCAAGGAAGTGACGACGATCGAGGCGCTGGCGCAAAACGGCAAGCTGCACCCTGTGCAAAAGGCCTGGGTCGACCTCGACGTGCCACAATGCGGCTATTGTCAGAGCGGCATGTTGATGGCGGTGGTGGCGCTCTTGAAGCAGAATCCAAAGCCGACGGACGCCGACATCGACGCGGCAATCACCAATATCTGCCGCTGCGGTACCTACCAGCGCATTCGCGCCGCGATCCACGCCGTGGCCAATGCCTGACAACGAGGTGCGATGATGCGCACGGTCGGAGCGGGAGCCATGCTGCTCCTGATCTTCGCCGCTTCTGTTTGGCCCGCGGCGGTGCCGGCGGCCGAGCCGGTCGATCTGCTACTGGTGCTGGCGGCCGACGTGTCGCGCAGCGTCGATGCCGCAAAATTCCAGCTCCAACGCGACGGCTATGCCGCCGCGATTTCCGATCCGCGGGTACTTGAGGCAATCCGGTCGGGCCGCAACGGCCGCATCGGGCTGACTTTCGTCGAGTGGTCGGGCGTCGGCTCGCAACGAGTGGTGATCGACTGGACCGCCATCGCCGATTCCGAGGCGGCCAAGGGCTTCGGCGATCGCCTGCTGGAAGCGCCGCGATCGTTCGCCGATCGCACCTCGATCTCGGGCGCCATCGAGTTCGCCATGGGGCAGCTTGCGCGCGCGCCTTACGAATCCGCGCGGCGCGTCGTCGACGTATCCGGCGACGGCACCAACAATGCCGGGCGCGACGTGACGGCCGCGCGTGACGAAGCGCTGGCTCAGGGCGTGACCATCAACGGCCTCGTCATTCTCAGCGAGACGCCGCTTGCCTGGAATCCCGACCACACCAATCCGCCCGGCGGCCTGGAGAATTACTACCGCGACCATGTCATCGGCGGGCCCGGCGCATTTGTGCTGGCGGCGCAAGATTTCAGTTCGTTCGGCCAGGCTATCGTCAAAAAGATGATCGCCGAGGTGGCGCAGGCGCCGTCGCAACCGTCGCGGCGCGCCGCGGCCCGCTAAAGCAGCGCGGCCGGCCGCCATGCGCCCCGGGCAGAATTGCCTTTTGCCAGCAACGCTTTGAGCGTACACGCGGCGGCGCTGGCCACGAAAGCGACACAGATGCCGGGCATGTTTGCGGCTCACCTGCCAAACCGTATATTCCACTGGCTTTAGCGAACATCGGAACGCCTCCTGTGACCGCGGCTACCGGCTTGAAACGCCCTGCTCTTGCCGTTGCCGCATTGGTCGCGGCGGTTGTCGTCACGCTGCTGGCGCTGTCGTTTCTCATTCCCGTCGGCTCGGTGCGGGACGCCGTCGCCAAGGAGATCCACGCCGTCACCGGGCTCGACCCGGTGCTGCGCGGCGATGTCTCGATCTCGTGGTTTCCGTCCGGCACGGTGAGCTTCCACAACGTGCTCCTCGGCGACGACGGCACCGGCGCGCCGGCCGTGATCGCCGACGAACTGACCGCGCACCTGCGTTATTTTCCGCTGCTCGCCGGGCGCGTCGAAATCGCCGACGTGACGCTGGTGCGGCCGACCATCACCGTGACGTTGCTGCCCGGCGGCCAATCGAATTGGTCGGGCCTGATCCGGTCGCTGGCGATCGCGCTGCAACCCGATCCCGACCGGACGGCATCGTTCTCGGAGATCGGCATCCACGACGGCACCGTGGTCGTGCACAAGCAATTTGACGGCAAGGACACGACCGAGCGGCTCGACGGCGTGGATTTTCAGCTTGCGTGGCCGTCGATCTCGCGCAGCTTCGGCGCCAACGGACATTTCGTCTGGCATGAGGAGCCGATCGAGGCGAGCCTCACGCTCGGCGATTTTCTCGCAGCCCTTAGCGGCGAGCGCTCGGGCGTCAAGCTTCGGCTCTCCGGCGCGCCGGTGAAGGCCGCCTTCGACGGCGCGGTGAGCGCACAACCGAGCTTCAGGGTCGACGGCACGCTGAGCGTCGAAGCTCCCTCGCTACGCGATGCCTTGCGCTGGACCGACACCAGCCAACTGCCGTTCGGCGGCTTTGGCCGTTTCGCGCTCCGCGCGCACAGCAGCATCAGCGGCGGCGTGATCTCGCTGTCCAGCGTCAACGTCGAGCTCGACGGCAACATGGCCGAGGGCGTGATCACGCTCTCGACCGATCATCGCACGGTGCAGGGCACGCTCGCCGCCGACGCGCTCGATCTCACGCCCTATGTCTCGGGCATTCACATCATGGCGGCCAACGCGCGCAGCTGGGATCAACTGCCGATCGCGCTTGATGGGCTCGCCGACTTCGATCTCGACCTGCGGCTCTCGGCCGCGAGCATCAAGATCGGGACCGCGCAATTGGGACGAACGGCGGTCTCAACCAACATGCACAACGGCAAGCTCGACGTCACCATCGGCGAGTCGCAGGCCTTCGCCGGCATCGCCAAAGGCTCGCTTGGCCTTGCCAGCATCAAGGGCGGCGCCACCGTGACCTCGCACCTGCAATTTGTCGATGTCGACCTCGAAAGCTGTCTCGGCCAGGTCTTCGGCATCCGCAGGCTCGCGGGCCGGGGCAATCTGGCGCTCAATGTCGAGGGCTCCGGATCCTCGGTGCTGGCGGTGACCAATACGCTCAACGGCACGGCGAGCCTCACGGCCCACGACGGCGCGCTCGCCGGCATCAATGTCGAGACGTTGCTGCGCCGGCTCGAACGCCGGCCGCTGTCGGGCAATGGCGACTTCCGCAGCGGGCGCACTCCGTTCGACCAGTTCACACTGGCCATCAAGATTGACCAGGGCCAGGTGTCCGTCGACGACATGCATCTCACAGGTCCGGCCGTGCGTCTGGCCGTCAGCGGGCAAGTCTCAGTCCCCACGCGCGATCTCGACCTCAAAGGGGTCGCGACGCTCGTCTCCAGCGAAACCGCCAACGAGTTCGATCTGCCGTTCATCGTGCAGGGCCAATGGGATGACCCGATCATGCTGCCGGACGCGCAAAGCCTGATCCGCCGCTCCGGCGCCGCGGCGCCGCTGCTCGAATCGATCAAGGCCCGCACCGCGGGCTCCGCGGTGCGCTCGGTCATCGACCAGCTATTGGCGGCTCCGGCCGCGACGACCACTGCGCCGACGCCGACGCTGACGCCGCCGCCGAAGAACCCCGATTAAGCCTCCGATCGCTCCGCTTCGCGTGCCACTACACGGCTGTTGGATTATGATTCCGCGCACGAATCAGCGCGGGCCATCGTGCCCGCGACGGGGCCCAGATGCTCAACCGCCTCATTCGCACCTTGGTCAAAGTGGTGGTCGCTTCGTTGATCGTCGGCACGATCCTCGCCCATTTTGGCATCACCTCGGATGAGCTGATGAAGGCGGCCGGACTGTCATCCGACCGCGTGACCGAACTGGCGCGCACCGGCTTCGCCTGGGCGCTGCCCAACCTGGCGCTCGGCGCGGTGGTGATCGTGCCGATCTGGTTTCTGCTCTATCTGTTCCGGCCGCCTGGCGAGAGCCGCGATTGATCCGCTCACAGCCGTGCCGCCCCGCCGCGCGCGCCGCCGAGCTTGGCCAGCAGCGAGGCGGCAATGACGGCGACGCCGACCACGGCCACCATGATGCTGCACACCGCGTTCATCTCCGGCTTCACTCCAAGCCGCACCTGAGAATAGATGCGGATCGGCAGCGTGGTCGCGCCCGGTCCGGTGGTGAAGCTGGCGATGACGAGATCGTCGAGCGAGAGCGCGAAGGCGAGCATCCAGGCGGCGGCGATCGCGGGCAGGATGAGCGGCAAGGTCACCGCGAAGAAGGTGCGCAGCGGCGAGGCGCCGAGATCCATCGCCGCCTCTTCCAGGCTCATGTCGAAATCGACCAGCCGCGACTGCACGATGACGGTGACGAAGCACATCGCCACGGTGGTATGCGCAACGGCGACCGTCCAAAAGCCGCGATCCACCGCAACGGCGACGAACAGGAGCAAGAGCGACAGGCCGGTGATCACTTCGGGCATGACCAGCGGCGCATAGATCATCGCCGCGAACAGCAGCCGGCCGCGGAAACGGCCGAAGCGCACCAGCGCCAATGCCGCCAGCGTCCCCAGGATCGTCGCCGCGGTCGCCGCCGTCAGCGCCAGGCGGATGCTGATGAAAGCCGAGTCGAGGAGCGGAGCGTCTTGCATGAGCTCGGCATACCAGCGCGTCGACCAGCCGCCCCACACCGCCACCAGGCGCGAGGCGTTGAACGAATAGATCACCAGAATGACGATCGGCAGATAGAGAAAGGCGATGCCGAGGGCGATGGCGCCGAGATTGAAGGCGGAGAGCTTGCGCATTGTCACTCCCGCTCCACCGCGCGCGTCGCCTGGTTCTGATAGATGACGATCGGCGTGACCAACAGGCCGACCAGCAATACGGCGACCGCCGACGCCGCCGGCCAGTCTTTGTTGCCGAAAAATTCTGTCCAGATCGTCTGCCCGATCATCGGCGATCGCGAGCCGCCGAGCAGGTCGGGGATGACGAACTCGCCAACGATCGGGATGAAGCATAACAGCACGCCCGCAAGCATGCCGGAGGACGACAGCGGCAAAGTCACCAGCCAGAAGATCTTCCAGCGCGGGCAACCAAGGTCGGCCGCTGCCTCGAGGAGCGATTCGTCGAGCTTCTCCAGCGTTGCGTAGAGCGGCAGCACCATGAACGGAAGGTAGGAATAGACGATGCCGATATAGATGGCGGTGTCGGTCGAGAGCCAGGCCGGCGGCTCTTTCACGATCGACAGCGCCATCAGCACGTCGTTGAGCGGGCCGTCGCGTTGCAGGATGTTCATCCAGGCGTAAATGCGGATGAGCAGCGAGGTCCAGAACGGCAGCACCACGAGAACGATCAGCACCGCCTGGGCGCGTCGCGGCGTGCGCGCGATCGCGTAAGCGATCGGATAGCCGATGACGAGCAGGATGAGCGTGGAGAACGCGGCGATCTCCACGCTCTTCACATAGGACAGGATGTAGAGCGGATCGGAGCCGATGAGCCCGTAATTGTCGAGCGAGAGCCCGGAGAAGAAAGTAACGAGGCCGTGCCAGCCGGCGGCCAGGTCGAACGCCGGCGTGTAAGGCGGCTGCGCGATCGCCGTCTGCGACAGGCTGATCTTGAGCACGATGAGGAATGGCACGAGGAAGAAAACAAGCAGCCAGGCATACGGAATACGCAGGACCAGCCTTTGCAACACGGAGCCTTGCTGCTGCCGCTTCATGGGCATCACCGTGTCAGCACGATCGCCGCCTCGGCCGGCCAACTTAGCCACACTTGATCGTCGAAGCCGACCGCGCGCCCGGCATGGCCGCCCACATTGGCGATCACCACCTTCACCTGAAAGCCGTCGCGGATGCGCAGCTTGTAGATCGAGACGTCGCCGAGATAGCCGATATCGACGACGGCGCCGGCGACGCAATTGTCCAGGCCCGGCCGCGGCGGCTCGCGGCTGATGCGGACCTTCTCCGGCCGCACCGCGGCCCAGACCATCGTGCCGGGCTCCGCATCCGGCTTCACCGCCACGCGCAGGCGTCCGGCCGCCGTGCCCTCGATGCTCAAGCCGTCGTCGCCGAGGCGGCCCGCGAACAAATTGACGTCGCCGATGAAGTCGGCGACCCAGCGCGAGTTCGGCTGCTCATAGATTGCGGCGGGCGGCGCGACCTGGATGAGCCGGCCGCTATCCATCACGCCGATGCGGTCGGCGACCGTCATCGCTTCACTCTGATCGTGGGTGACGATAATGAAGGTGAAGCCGACTTTGCGCTGCAATTCCATCAGCTCGAACTGCGTCTCGCCGCGCAGCTTCTTGTCCAGCGCCGCCAGCGGCTCGTCGAGCAAAAGGACGCGCGGCCGTTTGACCAGCGAACGCGCCAGCGCAACACGCTGGCGCTGGCCGCCGGAAAGCTCATGCGGCTTGCGGCCGCCGAAGCCTTCGAGTTTCACCAGGGCGACCATGTCGGCGACACGCCGGTCGATCTCGCGCTTCGCCAAGCCCTCCTGCTTGAGGCCGAAAGCGATATTGGCCTCGACATTGAGGTGCGGAAACAGCGCGTAGCTCTGGAACATCATGTTGACCGGGCGCCGATGCGGCGGCACGTCGGCCAGATCGATCCCCTCGAGCAGGATGCGGCCGGCGTGCGGCCGCTCGAAGCCGGCGATCATGCGCAGCAATGTGGTCTTGCCGCAGCCCGATGGACCGAGCAGGGCGAAGAATTCGCCTTCATAAATGTCGAGCGACAGATGATCGACGACCACGGCGCCGCCGTAGCGCTTGCTCAGGGCCTCGATGCGCAGCAGCGGACGCAGGTTCGGATCGGCCCACGGCGCGAAATCTCGTTTCGATCCGGCGATCTGCTTACGCTCCGCGGCAAGACGGGAATTTGCTGGCTTTTCTAACGCAAATCGCGATGACCGACAAATGTGGCGCGGAACGATCGTTCATTGCGCCATGAAGCGTTCGAGCGCCGCCCGCTCGGCTTCGGAAACGCGCAAGCCGAGCTTGGAACGGCGCCAGAGCACGTCCTCGGCGGTCTGCGCCCATTCCTTCGTCATCAGGTAGCGCACCTCGGCGCCAGTGAGGTCGGCGCCGAAGCGCGGGCCGAGATCGTCGGGCCGCGTCACGTCCGCCAACACGTTCTCCACGCGCGTGCCGTAGGCGCCCACGAGCCGCCGCGCATGGCCGGCGTCGAGGAACGGCCAATTCCGCTGCGTGCGCGCGACCAGGGCCGGCGCCCCGTCATAGACGAAATCGCCGCCCGGCAGCGGGCTCGTCGCGGTCCACGGCCGCGAACGCGGGAAGAAATGCGCCAGCCGGGCAAGCACGTCCTCGGCCAGTCGGCGGAAGGTCGTCAGCTTGCCGCCATAGACCGTGAGCAACGGCGCCACGCCGAAGCTTTTGTCGAGGATGAGCGCGTAATCGCGATCGATGTCCTGCGGCATCTTCGCCCCGTCGTCGTAGAGCGCGCGCACGCCGGCATACGCCCACACCACGTCGGCGGCCATGATGCCGGCGCGGAAATATTCGTTGATCACGCCGCAGAGGTAATCGATTTCCTCTTCCGCCGGCGCCACCGCGGCGGGATCGCCGGTAAAGCTTCGATCGGTCGTGCCGATCAGCGTGAAATCACCCTCGAAGGGAATGGCGAACACCACCCGGCCGTCGGCCGCCCGCAAGATATAGGCGCGGTCGTGATCGTAGAGGCGGCGCACCACGATGTGACTGCCCTTGTCGAGGCGGAGCCGCCGCGGCGGCGCCTGCCGCAGCACCGTCTCGGCCACCGTTCCAACCCAGGCGCCGGCGGCGTTGACCAGGACGCGCGCGGTCACCACGTCGCGCTCGCCGCGCGCGTTGAGGATCAAACGCCACACGTCACCGCGTTCGGCGCGCACGCAGCGCGTGCGGGTGCGGATCGACGCGCCGCGCTCGGCAGCATCGACGGCGTTGATCACGACCAGGCGCGCATCGTCGGCAAAGCAGTCGGAATATTCGTAGCCATAATGGAAGCGACGCTTGAGCGGCTGCCCCACTTCGTCGGTGATCAGATCGAGCGCGCGCGTGCCCGGCAGAATCTGCCGCCGTCCGATCAGGTCGTAGACGAGAAGGCCTAGCCGCACCGCGAACGGCGAGCGGGCCGCCGCGTCGAGCGGCAGCACGAAGCGGAGCGGCCGGATGAGATGCGGCGCCATCTGCAACAGCACCTCGCGCTCGCCGAGCGCAGCGCGCACAAGCCGCAGCGCGCCGTGCTCCAGATAGCGCAAGCCGCCATGGATCAGCTTCGAGGATGCCGACGACGTGCCCGACGCAAGATCGTTCTGCTCGACGAGCACGACCTTGAGCCCGCGCCCGGCGGCGCCGCGGGCGATGCCGGCGCCATTGATGCCGCCGCCGATGATGGCAAGATCGAAATCGGCCACTGATTCTCCTCTCCTTGCAAGATAACGCAAATCGCGGCCTTGCCTCGCGCCACGGATCGGCGATGATGTCCGCAAAGGAACGCGCGCCATGGACTTTCGTGATCGTCACATGGTGATCACCGGCGGCGCCGGTGCGCTCGGCACCGCTTTGGTCGAAGCGCTCGTGCACGCCGGCGCCATTTGTCACGTGCCGTGCGTCAACGAGGCGGAAGCACAGCGCTTTCGGCTGCGCGAGCACAAGCACGTCGTGCTCACCGTCACCGGCAGCCTTGCCGACGAGAAGCCCATTGCCGGGTTCTACGCCGGCGTCACGCCGCTCTGGGCGTCGATCCACCTCGCCGGCGGTTTTGCCGCAGCGCCGCTCCGCGATACCGACGCGGCGACTTTGCGGCAGCAAATCGACATGAATCTCCTCAGCTGCCTCCTCTGCTGCCGCGCCGCCGTCAACGCCATGATTGCCAACACCACCGGCAACGGCGGCCGCATCGTCAACGTCGCCGCCCGCGCCGGCCTCGAATGGCGAAGCGGCGCCGGCATGACCGCCTACACCGCGAGCAAAGCGGCGGTCGCAGCGCTGACCGTTGCGCTCGCCGAGGAGGTCGCCAAGGACGGCATCCTGGTCAACGCCGTGGCGCCCTCGATCATGGACACGCCGGCCAATCGCAAAGCCATGCCGAAAGTCGACTACAGTCTGTGGCCCAAGGTCGAGGAAGTGGCGGCGACCATTATGTTCCTCGCCTCGCCGGAAAACCGCGTGACTCGCGGCGCCGTCGTGCCGGTATACGGGAAATCCTAATATCCCGGCCAAAGACCCGGCGTCGCCAGTTCGAGGAGATGGCCGTCGGGATCGCGGAAATAAACGCTCTCGCCGCCGCGCGGCCATTTGGTGCGGCCCTCGATAGCGATGTCGGCTTCCGCAAGCCGCGCTTCCCACGCCGCAAGCTCATCGGCGGCGACCGAGAACGCGATGTGCACGGGCCCATGTCCGTCATGCGGCGGAATCGTGCCGCCGGGAAGCCGCACGGTCTCGATCGAGCGGCCGCGCAAAAACAGCAGCAGCACGCCGCACCCGCCGACGTCAAAGGCGCATAGCCGCTGATCGCGGTAGATGCTGTTGAGCCCGAGCAGCTGTTCGTAGAACGGACAGGCGCGCTCGAACGCATCGACATAAAGCGAGGTTTCCAGGATGCCGAGCAGGTTGGGCATGGGGCACCTTTGCGTCATCACCGGGCCGGCGCGAAGCGCCGAGACCCGGTGATCCATATTAAGCGCAACAACAAGATGGATTGCCGGGTCAAGCCCGGCAATGACGACCGAGTGTAGTCACCCCGAAATCGGCACGACTTCGCGCGCCGACGAGCGCACCAGGCGGCTCACGGCGCTGGCGGCGACGACCGCGTGCTGCTGCGCATAGGCCTCGTGGTTCTGCTCGATGTAATCGAGATCGTAGAGGTAATTCACCATGAGGCCGTACGATTGCGCCAGCGCACGCTCGGATGTGTCGCCGAGCCAGTCGAGTTGTTCGAGGCGGGCGCCGTTGCCGAGATGGAAGCGGGCGACGGCGTCGAGCGGCACGCCGCGCCCGTTGCGCGCGCGCAGGAAATACCAAGCGGCGGCGCGGACGAGCGGCTCGCGCAAAGTCGCCGCCAACGCCAGATCGCGCCACCAATCTGAGCGGTCGAGGGCAGCAAGCGCCTGGCGATCCTCGTCGTCAAGCGCGAGCGAAGCCGCGTTGGCGCGCTCGCGCTTGAGCCATTCGGCGAAATTCGGCGCCGGCGACAGCGTGACAAAGTTCGAAATGCGCGGCATCTCGCGCGAGACTTCCTCCACCACCTGCTTGATGAGGAAATTACCGAAGCTGACGCCGGCAAGGCCGCGCTGGCAACTGGTGATCGAGTAGAACACCGCCGTCCCCGCCCGCGCCGGATCGATGACTTCGCGCTTGTCGGCGAGGATCGGTGCGATGGCGCCGGGTATCTCGCGGGTCAGCGCCACCTCGACGAAGATCAGCGGCTCGTCGACCAGCGCCGGATGGAAAAATGCGTAGCAGCGGCGGTCGGGCAGGTCGATGCGCCGCCTTAGGTCTTCCCAATCGCGAATCTGGTGCACGGCTTCGTAACGGATGATCTTTTCCAGGATCAACGCCGGCGTCGACCAGTCGATGCGGCGCAGGACCAGGAATCCGCGATTGAACCAAGACGAGAACAGGTGGATGAAATCGTTGTCGATGGCGCCGAGATCGTCGCGGTGATCCATGGCGTCAAGGAGCTGAGCGCGCATGCGAACGAGCGCGGCGGTGCCCCCGGGGGCGAGGTTGAGCCGGCGGAAAAGCTCGAGCCGGCGCGGTTCGCTGGCACGATTGAGTTCGCCGGCAGCGGCGGCGGACGGCGATTGCCGCCAGGCGGCGATCGCGGCATCGATGCGGTCGGGATCGTGGCCGAAAGTTCGCGCCAATGCCTCGAAGAAGGCGATGCGCGGGCCGGTGGTCAGCCCCGCATAGTCGGCGAGGATCTCGTGAGCGAGCGCCACGCCGGAGGCCTCGCCGCGGCCGGACAGCAGCTCCTCGCACAGCTCGATCAGGCCGTCCGAACGGTCACGCGCCGGCTCGCGCCGCTCGCGCAGGAAGGCGCGGCTGCGGTCGGCGATGCTCTGCAGCATTTCGCTGAAGAACGAGGTATTCACCGCAACCATCCCGATCAGCCCATCCATTCCGGCTCAAAACAGCTAGTGATCGCCGCCAGCGATGGCAAGCTAGCGAAACGCATGGCCCATGGACAAATTCGACCCGCTTTGTCAGTTAACGGCGGGCGCGGCGAGGCCGTCGCCCAAGCGTTGAGGAGCGTCCATGCCGGGTCCATTGGCCGGTCTGCGTGTGCTGGAACTTGCCCGCATTCTGGCGGGACCCTGGGCCGGGCAAATTCTCGCCGATCTCGGCGCCGACGTGATCAAGGTCGAGCGCAAAGGCGCCGGCGACGACACCCGCGGCTGGGGCCCGCCATTCGTCGCCGCCGCCGATGGCGGCAATCTCGGCGCCGCGTATTTCCACGGCACCAACCGCGGCAAACGCTCGATCGAGCTCGATTTCGAAAGCGAAGAAGGCCGGCGCATCGTGCGGAAACTTGCCGCGCGCTCCGACGTGCTGATCGAGAATTTCAAGGTCGGCGGGCTGGCCAAATTCGGCCTCGATTATGCAAGCCTGGCGCCGGAAAATCCGCGGCTGATTTATTGCTCGGTCACCGGTTTCGGTCAGGACGGGCCTTACGCGCCGCGCGCCGGCTACGATCTCATGGCGCAGGGCATGGGCGGCATCATGGATCTCACCGGCAATCCCGACGGCGAACCGCTGCGCGTCGGCGTGCCGGTGTCCGATCTGTTCACCGGCGTCTATTCGGCGGTGGGCATCCTCGCGGCGCTGGCGCGGCGGGAGAAGACCGGAAGCGGCGGCTGTGTCGATACCGCGCTGGTCGATTCGACCGTCGGCGTGCTCGCCAACCAGGCGCTCAATTATTTCGTCTCCGGCAAAGTGCCGCACCGGATGGGCAACGCGCATCCCAACATCACGCCCTATCAGGTTTTTCCCGTCGCCGACGGCCACATCATCATCGCCAGCGGCAATGACGGCCAGTTCGTCAAATTGTGCGCCGTTCTCGGCGAACCCGCACTCGCCAAGGAGCCGGACTACATCGACAACACGGCGCGGCTCGCGCACCGCTCGACCCTGATCGAGCGCATTTGCGCGCTCACCGCGCGCATCCCGCGCGCCGCGCTTCTCGACAAGCTCGAATCCGCCGGCGTGCCGGCCGGCCCGATCAACGACCTGGCGCAGGTTTTTGCCGACCCGCAGGTCGTGCATCGCGGCATGAAAGTCGAACCGCCGAGCGCCGCCGCCAAAGGCGGAAAAATTCCCGGCGTGCGCACGCCGATCCTGCTCGACGGTGCGCCGATGGCGGCGGAGCGCCCCTCCCCGCGACTTGGCGAACACACCGCCGAAATCCTGCGCGAGATCGGCGAGGGGTAACTCCTTCGGCAACCAAGGAGCTTGATATGACGAAAACGGTCGGCGTCCTGTCAGCAATGTTGTTGATCCTGTCCGTAACGGCGGCGTTTGCGGGCGAAAATCCGCTTCTGGGCACATGGAAATTGAAGGCGTTTGTGCGCGAAGTGGCAGCGACGGGAGAGCGGTACGACGAGCGAGGAGAACACCCGAATGGTTTTCTCGGCTACGCAGCGGATAGCCGCATGTACGCGATTATCACCTGGGACAATCGCGCCAACCCTCACGATATGGTTCCAACCAACGAAGAGCGAATAAAGCTGTATGGGACGATGATTTCCTACGCTGGAACCTACACGATGGACGCAGAGAAGGTGATCCATCACGTCGATATCTCGTGGAATCAAATCTGGACGGGCACCGATCAAGTCCGGTTCTACAAACTGGAAGGCAACCTCCTGACCATCACTTCCGCGCCCAATCGAAATCCCGTGGACGGTCGCGAGGGCCGCAGCATTTTGGTGTGGGAGAGGGTGGCTCCTCCCTAAAGGCGTTTAAAAAAAGCGGGCGTTCTCGCGGCGCGATCGCGCCCGAGTATTGCCAAACACCACGCCATTCCCAAGATTCGCACCCTCGCAAAAAGCCGAGGGGAGCGGAGCGCCGAAAGGCGCAAAGTCTTCGGTCCGCGCCACATATGCAGACGTTGCCGTCTGAATATGCTCGGGCGCGGAAGCGCGCCGTTATCGGATGCGCGCTCGCCTTCCGGCAGCTCCGCTGCGGCGCTTGCCGAAGCGACCGAACGCTTCAACTCAGCCCAGGCCGCGCTTCACGCGAACAGCCGCACGCGGGCATTATCCGCGCCGCCAACCGCGCTTAAGCGATGCACCTCGCACGCCGGTCGTCATGCCGGCGGGGACGATGCCCGGACCGCCCGGGAGCGGGGTTACAAGCCCCGCCCGCAGGGACCGCACTCGCTCCGCGATCAGGTGTGTCTCGAGATCACGCCCCTCGATGAGCAAGGTGAAAAGCCAGTATCATAATCGGTGACGCGAATGTCAACGGATAACGTCACATGACCAAGGACAAGCGATGGCTCCGCTCACTCTTCCCTCGGCTCGACGTGGAAGCGATGCAGGATGCGATGGAAAATCGGCGCCAGCACGAATCCGGTGGCAATGATGATGATCAGGCCGGAAAGGATGGCGTAGGATCCGGCAAAAATCTTGCCGGCCGTGGTCTTCAATTCGCCCATCGGGCCCATTCCGGAAAGAATCATCGCCGCATTCACATACGCATCGACGAAGGACATGCCCTCGAATGCCGCATAGCCGGCAATCCCGATGGCCAAGCCGACCAGCGTCAGGACTATCCATATCCCGATCGCGATAAACATGCGGACGAGGAACTGCCGGCGCGACGCGACCGGCTGGCCGCGATGTTCAAACCCGGTGGCGCTGATACCTCGCATCGGCATTCTGATCCTCCGGCGGTCGGGAACGAGCCCGGATGCAGCGTAGCGGATCGTGATCGTCACCCCAAATGCAGGTCCTTTTGCCGGGTCTCGTTGGCTCCGTCGCCGCGCTTCAATCTGTGGAAAATGACCGTGGACAAAACGGTAAATCCGCCGAGGACGAGAAAAGCCTCGTGCAGGCCGCGAATCATCTCGGCGGAGTTTGAACTTGAGCTAACAGGAATGAACATCGCGGTGGTGAGACCCGCCGCGGCGACGCCGAAGCTGATCGACATCTGCTGCATGGTGCTGGCGATGGAGCTGGCGTTGCTGGCCTTGTCGTCGGGTATGTCGGCATAAACGAGCGTATTCATGCTGGTGTATTGCAGCGACGTGAAGGCGCCATAGAAGAGCGCCAGCAGCACGACGACCCAGAGCGGCGTAGCGGTCCCGATGGTTGCGAACAGCATCAGCAGGAGGCCGAGGATGATCGTGTTCGAGATCAATACGCCGCGGAAGCCGACGCGTTGCAGGATTTTCGGCATGAGGAATTTCGTGCTCATGGCGGCTATCGCCTGCGGCATGATGAGCAGGCCCGATTGCACGGGCGTGAAGCCGAGGCCGACCTGGTAAAGCAGCGGCAGGAGAAACGGCACGCCGCCGATGCCGAGGCGGGTGAAGAAGCTGCCGCTGACGGCCGCGCTGAAGGTGCGGATGCGGAACAGAGTCAAATCCAGCAATGGAAATGCCAGGTGCATCGCGTGCAGTCCGTAGCCGACGATGAGCAGGAGCGAAATCGACAACAGCCCGATGATCTCTCCCGGGCCGAGCGCATGCTCGCCGAATATCTCCAGCACATAGGACAGCAACGCCACGCCGGAACCGAAGAAAATGAGCCCGACAATATCGAGCGGCTTGGTATTCTCCTCGCGATAGTCCGGCAGATGCAGATAAACTAGAATGAGTCCGGCAATTCCGACCGGAAGATTCACAAAAAATATGAACCGCCATTGCAGGTAGCCGACGATAAGACCGCCGGCGATCGGCCCGAGCATCGGGCCGATGAGGCCCGGAATGGCGACGAAGCTCATGGCGCGGATGAGTTCGGATTTGTCGAACGTCCGCACCAAAGTGAGACGGCCCACCGGCACCATCATGGCGCCGCCGCAGCCCTGCAGGATGCGGCAGGCGACCAGGAGATGGATATCGCTCGACACGCCGCAGAGGACCGAGCCGAGCGTGAACAGGCCGATCGCGGACGCGAAGACCCGGCGCGTGCCGAAACGATCGGCCATCCAGCCGCTGATCGGAATGAAAACCGCGAGACTTAATGTGTAGCTGGCCAGCACCGACTTCATGCTGAGCGGAGCGACGTCCAGCGCCTCCGATATGACCGGCACGGCCGTGTTCAGGATCGTCGTGTCCAGCGACTCCATGAAAAACGCCACCGCGACCAGCCACGGCAAAAGCCGCTTGCTGGAGACGGATGGCGGGTGCGAAGCGGCGCTGATGGGATACGTTCCGAAGCGGATGAACCGATTATTCTTATAGGACCGGATTCTTATAGGGCAGGCTTGCGCATTAGCGCTACCCTACTGTGCACAGAAAGGCCGCGCGATGATGTTTATGATCGAGTTCTTCCGCATTCGGGAAAAAGACAATGCCCGCGCCACGCTCGATCGCATTCCCCATGTCGCGTCCGATCTGGAAAGCGCAAAGGTGAAAGCGAGGTCTCTGTTCGACACTTTGAACATGCCGCAGAACCCCGATGGCTTGCGGATTTTGGACCAGGATGGCCACGAGGTTTTCTTTTGGACGCCGGGGACGGATGAGGATTAACGGCGGGAAGCTTCGGCGTCGCCGTTGGACAGTCATCCCATTGCGCGTTGCGGCGCCGGGGCGGGCGGCCGGCGCGCCGCTTTGCCCGCCGCCTTGAACGCCGTGAGCAGAGCGCGCTCGAGCGCGGCAAGGTCGTAAGGCTTTTGCAGTACCTCGAAGCCCTGGCGCGCCGCGTCCTGCGCGCTCGAAGAATAGCCGGTGGTCAACAGCACCACGATCTGCGGGAAGCGCCGGCGTACGGTCTCCGCGAGTTCGAGGCCATTCATGCCGCCCGGCATCAATATGTCGGAGAACACCAGATCGATCCCGCTTTCGCCTTCGAGAACATCGAGGCCGGCCTGGCCGCTGGTCGCCACTTTGACGCTGTAACCGAGATCGGCGAAATAGGCGGCGGCGACTTTGACGACGTCGGCATTGTCCTCGACCAGGAGCACCGTGCCGGCCGGCAGCGGCGCGCCGGTGGCGATCGCGGTTTCGCGCGGCTGCGCCGGCGCCTCGAAGCTGCGCGGCAAGAACAGCGTGATCGCCGTACCGCGCTGCGCCGCGCTGCCGACGGTGGCGGCGCCGCCCGATTGCCGGGCGAAGCCGTAAACCTGCGAGAGCCCGAGCCCGGTGCCCTTGCCGATCTCTTTGGTCGTGAAGAACGGCTCGAACACCCGCGGCAGCACATCCGCCGGGATGCCTTCGCCGGTATCCGCGACGCGGACGGCGACGAATTCGCCGCTCAAGCCTTCCTCGCCGGCCTTGCCGCGCAGCACGATCGGCTTCGCCGTGATCGTCAGCGTGCCGCCCGACGGCATGGCGTCGCGCGCATTGAAGGCGAGATTGAGCAAAGCGAGCTCGAGTTCGCTGGGGTCCACTTTCACCAGGCAGGGACGCTTGGGAACGAGCACGCGGATTTCGATGTCGCCGCGCAGCGAGCGGCTGAGCATGTCCTTAAGCTCCGGCAGCCGCTCGTACAGGTCGATTACGCTCGGTTGCAGCATCTGCCGCCGCGAAAAGGCGAGCAATTGCCGGGTCAGACTCTCGCCGCGCTGCGTCGCGTTGCTGATCGCATCGAGCAATTGCGTCTGCTTCTCGTCGCTGACGTCGCGGCGCAGCCGGTGCACGCTGCCGCTCACGATCATGAGCAGGTTGTTGAAATCGTGGGCGACGCCGCCGGTCAATTGTCCAATCGCTTCCAGCCGCTGCGCCTGGCGCAGCGCGTCTTCCGCCGCCTCGCGCCGGTCGGCCTCCTCGTAGAGGCGCCGGGTGCGCCGCAGCGCGATCCAGAGCAGGGCGAAGATCAGAAGCGTTGCCGGCACGCCGAAGATCAGATGCATTGCCATGGTCGAGAGCCATTCGGCCCGCAACGTCGCGCTGGTTACGCCGGCGAGAGCGTAGACCGGGAAGCCCGGCAGCTCGCGGAAGCCGAAGCGCCGGGAAACGCTGTCGATCTCCGAGTTGGCCGTATACATGCCGTGCTCGCGGCCAAGCGCGACCTGGCTGCGGAACGTGCTCGCGGGACTGAGCCGCAGCGAGCGGTCGTCGAGGGGGGGATAACGGGCGAGATAGGCGCCATCGGAGCGCACTAACGCATAGAAACTGCCGGGCGTCGGACCGATCAACGCGTAGAAGTCCTCGAAGTAGCTCGGCCGCACGGCCACCGCGATGACGCCGTTGAAGGCGCCGTCGGGCGATTCCAGGCGACGGGAGAGATCGAAGAAGTCGCTGCCGATACCCGACAGCTGCGGCGAGCGCATGTCGCCGACATAAGTCCCCGGATCGTCGTCGAGTTGGGCACGGAAATAATCGCGATCGGCGAAGCTGATGCCGGCCGGCACCGCGGCATGCGCGCTCGCCGCGAGCGGCCGGCCGTCGCGGCCGACGAGCAGGATGGCGTACAGTTGCGGCATGGCGGCGACAATGCCGGCAAGCCGCTCGTGCAGGCGCGGCTCATCGGCACGAATGTCCTCGTCCGACATGCCGCGCACGATCTCGTTGATTTCCGCGAACGTGCGGTCGACCGTCTCGAACACCTTGAGCGACTGCTCCTGCATGACGTCGAGCGAACGCTGGATGCGCTCGTCGGCCACCGCATGGATGTCGCGGTAACCGACCCAGCAGGCATAAGCGTACAGCGCCGCCGGCAGTACCAGCGACGCGATCATCATCAGTTGCAGGAGGCGGATGGCCGATTCCCGTGCGGTGCTCATCGACTGCTAGCTTCCGGCGGTTGAGCCCACATCCGGCGATTCAGTGGGCCTTAGTGTTCCACACTTCGCCGACGCGAACGAGGCATGTTTTTGCTACGGCTCGTTGCAATTTTGTGACCGCGAAGGCGGTTCCGAAGCCCAAAAATGGCCGCATTTTGACCGCCGCCGGCGTTCGGCTTCAGTCGGGCTTGAAATTCATCGCGACGCCGTTGATGCAGTAGCGCAGATGCGTCGGCGGCGGCCCGTCGTCGAAGACGTGGCCGAGGTGACTGCCGCAGCGGCTGCAATGCACTTCGGTGCGCACCATGAAATAGCTGCGATCGCTCGAAGTCTCGACCGCGTCCTCGACCGGATCGTTGAAGCTCGGCCAGCCGGTGCCGCTCTCGAACTTCTTCTTCGATGCGAACAATGGCTGGCCGCAGCCGGCGCAAGAGAAGGTGCCGGCGCGTTTCTCCTGGTTGAGCGCGCAGCTTCCCGGCGACTCGGTGCCGTGCGCGCGCATGATACGGAACTGCTCGGGCGAAAGGAGCTTGTGCCACTCCGCCTCGGTGTGGGTCACGGGATATTGCTTTGTGTCCATGGCGGTGCCGCCCGGGTGCTGTGCAATGACGAGCATAAGATAGTGGCAAATGCCGGCGATCCAAGGCAAGGCGCGATCGCTTGATTTGCCGCCGTCGCGCGCAATCAGGGCAGCTTATCGAAGCCTTCAGCAAAGCCCTTCAGACTCACCGGGAAGCCGATGCCTTCCTCGGGCGTCAGGAAAATAATGAAGGTCGCGGTGTGGCCTTCGCGCATCTTCTTGACCAGGTCGTCTTCCATCGTGACTTCGGCGACGCAGCCATTGGGCAGGCAGCGCACGAAGCCGGCGCGGCCGACGCTGACATCGTCGATCTTCAGGCCCAGCGCCTCCGGCAGCAACACGCCGGGCGGCGCCAGCACGCGCATGAGATGAATGTTGGTGCCGGCGGGCCGCAGGATGATGATGGTAAGGCCGACATTGGGGCGGTCGTCCGACAACACGCTCTGCATCAGCGCGCATTGCTCGCCCTGCGCGCCGGGCGGCGTGTCGCAGCGGATCTGCCACTCTCCATGAACGGAGCGGACTGCGCCCTGCGCCGCCGCCGGTCCGCCGCTGGTGCACAGCGCCGCAAGCATCATGGCGGCGGCGCAGATCGTCCAAGCCATTGGCCGCAGCAGCCGCCGACAATCGAGAATTGCCATGCTCGTTTCCCCTGACCGCTCCCGTGCCCCGCCGCCGTCACCCGCCGCTTCGACGGACTTCCCGGCGCGAATCACATCGGTGCAGGCCGATCGCCGCGTCGCCTGCCTACATCGTGAGCCCATCGTGTCAAGACGCGATCAAAATCAAGCCATTGTGGCCGCGCGAAGGACGCAAAGCTGCCCTCGCGCGGCTGCGACTTCGTGGCGCCGACCGGTGCGCGCCGACACCGACGAGTGCATTGCGGTAGAACGCGATTTGTGGTTTTTGGGGGAGGATCCCCCGCCCAACGCTGCGCGACCGGAACCGACTGAAGATAACGAGGAGCCGAGAAACAGATGCCGGTGTTCTCACGCTTGACCGCATTTGCGCTGACCCTCGGGATTTTATTCGCCGGCGCCGGAGCGGCGCTCGCCGATGTCGGCCGGCCGTCGCCTTGGCAGCTCGGTTTGCAGGACGCCGCCTCCCCGGTCATGGTCGACATCACCTGGTTTCACGATTTCCTGCTCTGGATCATCACCGGCATCACTGCTTTCGTCCTCATTCTGCTTCTCATCGTCATCGTCCGCTTCAATGCGCGCTCCAATCCGACGCCCTCGCGCACCACGCACAACTCGCTGCTCGAAGTCGCCTGGACGATCCTGCCGGTCGTTATCCTGGTGGCAATCGCGATTCCTTCGTTTCGCCTCCTGTTCGTGCAGCTCGACGTGCCGAAGCCGGACCTCACGGTGAAGGCGACCGGCAAGCAGTGGTACTGGAGCTACAACTATCCCGACAACGGCAATTTCGAGTTCGACTCGCTGATCGTGGAAGACAAGGATCTCAAGCCCGGCCAGCCGCGCCTTCTCACCGTCGACAACGAGATGGTGGTGCCGGTGAACAAGGTGGTGCATGTGCTGGTGACCGGCGCCGACGTGATCCACTCCTTCGTCGTGCCGTCATTCGGCGTCAGGATCGACGCCGTTCCGGGTCGCCTCAACGACACCTGGTTCAGGGCGACCAGCGAAGGGTTGTTCCACGGCCAATGCTCCGAGCTCTGCGGCAAGGACCATGCGTACATGCCGATCACCGTGCGGGTGGTAAGCGACGCCGAATTCGCCGCCTGGGTGGAGACCGAGAAGAAGAACGCCGGCCTCGAGGGCGTTCAGCCGACCGCCGTGGCGGCCGCCGGCGCGCCGGCGCAGTGACGATATTTCCCCCTCCCCTCCCTCCCCCAAGCGGGGGAGGGTTAGGGTGGGGGCGCCAACGCAGGGACTGACAATGGATGCGATGACACACGCGGCACACGGCGGCGACCACGAGCACGCCATTCCGCACGGCTGGCGCCGCTATGTCTATTCGACGAACCACAAGGACATCGGCACGATGTACCTTGTATTCGCGCTCGTCGCCGGCCTGATCGGCGGCATCTTTTCGATCCTGATCCGCGCCGAGCTGATGTTTCCCGGCGTGCAGATCTTCCACGAGACGCACTATTATGACGTGGCCGTCACCGCGCATGGTCTGATCATGATCTTCTTCATGATCATGCCGGCGATGATCGGCGGCTTCGGCAACTGGATGATCCCGCTGATGATCGGCGCGCCGGACATGGCGTTCCCGCGCATGAACAATATTTCGTTCTGGCTGCTGCCGGCGTCTTTCGCGCTGCTCCTGGGCTCAATGTTCTTCGAGGGCGAGCCGGGCACCAACGGCGCCGGAACGGGATGGACGATCTACGCGCCGCTGTCGACCTACGGCCATCCCGGCCCGGCGATGGATTTCGTCATCCTGTCGATCCATCTCGCCGGCGCCTCGTCGATCCTCGGCGCCATCAACTTCATCACCACCATCTTCAACATGCGCGCGCCGGGCATGACCTTGCACAAGATGCCGCTATTCGTGTGGTCGGAGCTGGTGACGGTGTTTTTGCTGCTGCTGGCGCTGCCGGTGCTTGCCGGCGCCATCACCATGCTGCTGACCGACCGCAATTTCGGCACCACCTTCTTCGATCCGCATGGCGGCGGCGATCCGCTCTTGTTCCAGCATCTGTTCTGGTTCTTCGGCCATCCGGAGGTCTACATCCTCATCCTGCCGGGTTTCGGCATAGTCAGCCAGATCGTGGCGACGTTCTCGCGCAAGCCGATCTTCGGCTATCTGGGAATGGCTTACGCGATGGTGTCGATCGGCGGCATCGGCTTCGTCGTCTGGGCGCACCACATGTACGTTGTCGGCATGTCGGCGAGCGTGCAGGCCTATTTCATCGCCGCCACCATGGTGATCGCGGTGCCCACCGGGGTGAAGATCTTCTCCTGGATCGCCACGATGTGGGGCGGCTCGATCGAGTTCAAGACGCCGATGCTGTGGGCGATCGGCTTCATCTTCCTGTTCACCCTCGGCGGCGTCACCGGCGTGGTGCTGGCCAATGCCGGCGTCGACCGCGAGTTGCATGCAACCTATTACGTCGTCGCCCACTTCCATTATGTGCTGTCGCTCGGCGCCGTGTTCGCCATCTTCGGCGGCTGGTATTATTGGTTCCCGAAGATGACCGGTTACATGTACAGCGAACCCGTCGGCAAGCTGCACTTCTGGCTCACCTTCATCGGCGTCAATGTGGCGTTCTTCCCGCAGCATTTTCTCGGCTTAGCCGGAATGCCGCGGCGCATTGTCGATTATCCCGATGCGTTCTCCGACTGGAATTTCATCTCCTCGCTCGGTTCATACATTTCCGGCCTCGGCACGCTGGTGTTCTTCTTCGGCCTCGCGCAAGCCTTCATTCGCAAGGAGCGGGCGGCCGCCAATCCCTGGGGCCCCGGCGCCACCACGCTCGAATGGACGCTGCCGTCGCCGCCGCCCTTCCACCAATATGACACGCTGCCGCTGATCCGATGAGCGTCACGCTTTCGCCAGTCGAGCCGAGCATCGAGCCCAGCATTGCCGGCGTCGGCGATTACATCGCACTGATGAAGCCACGGGTGATGTCGCTCGTGGTGTTCACGGCCTTCGTCGGTCTCCTGGTTGCGCCCGGCCACATTCATCCGGTGATCGGCTTTGCCGCGCTGTTGTGCATCACCGTCGGCGCCGGCGCCGCGGGCGCGCTCAACATGTGGTACGACGCCGACATCGACGCGCGCATGGATCGCACGGCCGGCCGGCCGATCCCGGCCGGGCGGCTCCTCCCGGGCGAAGCTCTTGGCTTCGGCCTGACGCTCGCCGGCTTCTCGGTGGTGACGCTCGGGCTTCTGGTCAACGTCGTCGCCGCCGCCTTGCTCGCTTTGACCATCGCGTTCTACGTCGTCGTCTATACGATCTGGCTCAAGCGCAGGACGCCGCAGAACATCGTCATCGGCGGCGCCGCCGGCGCGCTGCCGCCGATGATCGGCTGGGCGGCGGCGACCGGCAGTATCGCCATCGAGCCGGCGCTCCTCTTCCTCATCATCTTCTTCTGGACGCCGCCGCATTTCTGGGCGCTGTCGCTCTACCGCGCCGAGGATTACGCGCGCGCCGGCGTGCCGATGCTGCCGGTGGTCGCGGGCGTTGCGGAAACGCGCCGCCAAATCCTGCTTTATACGCTCCTCCTGGCACCGCTCGGCGCGGCGCCCTGGCTGCTGGGCTATGCCGGGGCGCTCTACGGCGTGGTGGCTTTGGCGGCCGGCGCGGCCATGATCGCGCTAGCGCTGCGGGTGCGCGGCGAAAGGCACGGCCATGCCGCCGCCAAGCAGATGTTCGCCTTCTCGATCCTTTATCTGTTCCTGTTGTTTGCGGTACTGCTGGTCGATCGATTGGCGGGAGGGTTGTTCGGCCACTTCACGGCATGACGACAAAGAGTGAGACCATGGACGAGTTCACCAAGCAGCCCATGCGCGAGCGGAAGCCGGAAGCCGGCATCAGGCTCACGGAGAAGCAACAGCGCGCCCGCCGCGCGCGTTCGATCGCGATTGCGGTGTCGCTTGGCGTGCTGGTGATCCTGTTCTACATCGTGACTTTGGTGAAGGGTCCGGGCGTGCTGATTCGCCCGCTGTGAAGCCGAGACGTCGATCCCGATGAGCAGGCAAACACCGGACATCCCGCCCGCCCCGCCGGCCCCGCGCCGCGATATCGTCGTGGCGTTTTTCTGCGGCGGCCTGGTTGCGGCGATGATCGGGCTGTCGTTCGCCGCGGTGCCGTTCTATTCTTGGTTCTGCCGCACCACAGGCTATGGCGGCACCACGCAGGTGGCGAAGGCGCTCCCCACGCAGATATCCGGGCGCACCGTCACCGTGCGCTTCGATTCCAACGTCGCCGCCGGACTGCCGTGGCGCTTCGAGCCCGAGCGGCGGACCATCGAGGTCAAGCTCGGCGAGGTCGTCACCGTCTATTATGCGGTCACCAACGAAGCCGCCCGCGTCACCGCCGGCCAGGCCGGTTACAATGTCAGCCCGCCCACGGCGGGCATCTACTTCGAGAAGATCAACTGCTTCTGCTTCACGCAACAGACCATGAAGCCGGGTGAGAAGCGCGACATGGCCGTGGTGTTCTACGTCGATCCCAAGCTCGCCGAGGATTCCGAGCAGGACAAGGTCAACCTCATTACGCTCTCCTACACCTTCTATCCGGTGCCGCTACCGGATCAGGCGGCGGCGGAGAGTGCAACGCCGGCGAAGTCCGGCCAACTCTGAAGCGGCGCGCCCGAAGACTTCAGGGCGCGACAAGGTGGAGATGACGACAATGGCCGATGCCGCACACGCCAAGCCGCACCACGATTACCACCTGGTCAATCCCAGCCCGTGGCCGGCGGTCGGCGCCACGTCGGCGTTCATCACCGCCGTTGGGCTGATCCTGTGGATGCACCATACGGTGGCCTACGCGCCGATCATCCTCGGCGTCGGCGGCATCGGCGTCGCCTACACCATGATCGGCTGGTGGCGCGATGTGATCTTCGAAGCCGAGGTGGAGCACGACCACACCCGCGTGGTGCAGATTTCGCACCGCTACGGCATGATCCTGTTCATCGCCTCGGAGGTGATGTTTTTCGTCGCCTGGTTCTGGGCCTACTTCAACACCGCTTTGTTTCCCGACGAGCTCAAGGACGTGGCGCGCGCGGCGTTCACCGGTGGCGTCTGGCCGCCCAAGGACATCCACACCTTCGATCCCTGGCACCTGCCGCTGTTGAACACGCTGATCCTGCTCACCTCCGGCACCACCGTGACCTGGGCGCATCACGCGCTCCTCAACAACGACCGCAAGGGACTGATCTGGGGCCTCGTTTGCACCATCATGCTCGGGGTGTCGTTCACCTGCGTGCAGGCCTACGAATACGCTCATGCCGCGTTCCACTATTCCGGCAACATCTACGGCGCCACGTTCTTCATGGCGACGGGATTTCACGGCGCCCATGTCATCATCGGCTCGATCTTCCTGATCGTCTGCCTGTTCCGGGCGATGGCCGGGCAATTCAAGCCGACGCAGCATCTCGGCTTCGAGTTCGCCGCCTGGTACTGGCACTTCGTCGACGTGGTCTGGCTGTTCCTGTTCGCCTGCATCTATGTGTGGGGCGCGGGCGTGCCGGTGCCGGAATAGCACAGCACGCTCCGTCATCCTGAGGTGCAACCCCCGACTTGATCGGGGGGAGCTCGAAAGATGAACAGCCGAGGCGCCGCCCTTCGAGGCTCGGCGCGAAATGCGCCGAGCACCTCAGGGTGACGGAAAAGCCATGAACGAAAAGCCGATCGATACGCTGTCAGGCGCGATCCTCGCCGGCCTCTCCTGCGCTTGTCCGCGCTGCGGCAGGGGCAAGCTGTTCCGCGGATTTTTGACGCTGCGGCCGCGCTGCGAGATTTGCGGGCTCGATTATGGCTTCGCCGATTCCGGCGACGGCCCCGCGGTGTTCATCATGTTCTTCGCCGGCTTCATCGTCGTCTTCGCCGCGCTCATCACCGAGGTTTTGTACAAACCGCCATTCTGGGTGCACGCGGCGTTGTGGCTGCCGCTCATTCTCATCGTCACGCTCGGGCCGCTGCGGCCGATGAAGGGCCTGATGATCGCCCTGCAATACCATCACCGGGCCGCGGAGGGACGCTTCGGCGGTGGCGAGCCTTGAACGCGCCGGCGCAAAAACGCCGGTCGTGGCTCGGCCTGTTGATCCCGGCGGTGCTGGCCTTTGCCGCGCTGATCGCGCTCGGCACCTGGCAGATCGAGCGCGAAGCATCGAAGGAAGGACTGATCGCGGCGCTCGCCGCGCGGCTCGCCGCGCCGCCCGTCGCGCTGCCGCCACCCGCGACGTGGTCAACGCTCGATCAGGCGAGCAATGAATACCGCCGCGTCACATTCAGCGCAGAATTCGACAATGCCAAAGACGCGCTCGTCTATGCGGCGCCGTCGGCATTCCGCCCGGATGCGTCGGGTCCGGGATTCTGGGTGTTCACCCCCGCGCGGCTCGCCGACGGAAGCCTCGTGGTCGTCAACCGTGGATTTGTGCCTAAGGATTTATGGAATTCGACCACGCGGCCTGACGGCCAATTTTCGGGAAGCGTCGAGATCACGGGAGCGATGCGCTTCGCTGACGCACGACGTTGGTTCACGCCGAAAGACGATCCGATCCACAATCTTTGGTTCCTCCGCGACCCGGCAACAATCGCCGCCGCGAAGAACTGGGCACACGTCTCGCCGTTTTATGTCGAACAGGAATCGCCGGTGCCGCCCGGCGGCTGGCCGCAGCCGGGCAAGCTCGTGGTCAACCTGCCCAACAACCACCTCGGATACGCAGTCACCTGGTACGGGCTGGCGCTGGTTTTGCTTGTGGTGTTCGTGCTCTGGGCGCGGTCGGCGTCGCGCGGCGCGCGCTAATGTGGAACCTCAAACGCGGGACTTTCTCTGCAAGGTGATTTCTGGCGGTCCTTGCGGCCCTAGAATTGGACGGCGTAGCATTTGAGGAGATTTAGCCGCTGGGGAGGCGGTATGCTGGCATTTGTGACCCGTGTACTCGAATATTTCGGTGACCCTAATTGGGTAATTGCTGACTTTACCGTTGTCCTTGCTTTTTCGACTATCGGCCTCTGGATTGTCACCTGGCGGAGCGGCGTAAGACAATCCCGCGACATGGAGGGAGCAATAGCTGCTGCGCTGGCGGCTAGTGAAATTAGTTTAAAATATGATCACCGACCAGCGCGCGTGGGTAGCCGTCGGCGATCTAAAAATCGAAAGCGATCAAATTCTTTTTAGAAAACACGGAGCCGACATCCAAGTATCTGTGAAGATCGAGAACATTGGCAAAAGCCCCGCGTTGGCAATCCATACGAGCATGGAAATGATTTTCGACTATGCGGATGCACCCGACGCGGTTAAGAAACTCAGTGAAACCACAAAAACAATCGACGTAGTGCACTGGAAACGAACCCTGTTGCCGGGAGAATCGTATCGGAGAAAATGGGGCTTCCAGATTGCGGCCCCAGATACCGGTTGCAAAATTTCGTTCCCGGTAATAGTCGGGTGTACCACCTATACGATCAGTCCTGACAACACGACCCACCAAACGGGATTCGTATTCCATTTGTTTGAATGTGAACCCGGCAAGCCGACAGAATATGTCGACTTTCTGAAGTCGGGAAACACTCCGCTCCCAAAAGATCAGGTTGGATGGGACGGGGGTGCCGGCGGCTTCGCCGATTAAAAAGGAGAAAACGGCCCATCCCGTCCGCCGTCACAAGGCATTGCCTTCAACGTAGCCAAACCATAAGCGCGACAGCGACCCAGGCTGCGAGGGTTCCTAACGTCAGCATGATCCTGTCGTAACGAGGTCCCCAATCTGTCCGGTGCCGCCGTCGCCGCGCTGGTCGTCGCCACTTCTTCATTCCCATGCTCTTTGACAGCATGGCAAAAGTCGCAACGCACCACCTCCGCCCTTGCCCATGAAGCGAGCAAGCGCCTTCGGCAGAATCGGAGCAACGCACCGGGAAGCAGGGGGCGGGCGCCTCATACGGACGACCATGCCCCGGTTTCATCGCCGTCAACCGATAACGGGCCGACAGCCCCCTTCCTTGTGAAACAACCCGCTCTTCTATAACTGTTGGCCTTGATCCGGGACGGGCGGCAACTGGCCTCCTGCAGCGAGAATCCTGGAAAATCAACGATTTAGCTCCGCCTTCCGGGCTCGCCCCGGGCGGCAGAAAGGCGTCGGTTGCGTCACATCTCGACGAGAGGCGAAGCCCCAATTCTCGGCTTCGCCGAGGTGATGCTCGCGGGCCTTGCCCGCGACGGTGGCCTTTATGTGCCCGAGGCCTGGCCGCAGCTCGATCCGGCGGCCATCGCAGGCTTCGCCGGAAGGCCCTATGCCGAAGTCGCCGTCGAGGTGATGCGGCCGTTCGTCGGCGATGCCATCGGCGAAGCCGACCTCGCCCGCATGGCGCGCGAGGCCTATGGCGATTTCCGCCACCCGGCGGTGGCGCCGCTCACCCAGCTCGGTGCGAATACCTTTGCGCTCGAACTGTTCCACGGCCCGACGCTCGCCTTCAAGGATCTGGCGATGCAGCTTCTGGCGCGGCTGATGGATCACGTGCTCGCCGCGCGCGGCGAGCGCCGCACAATCGTGGTGGCGACCTCGGGCGACACCGGCGGCGCCGCCGTCGAAGCGTTCGGCGGCCGTCATCAGGTCGACGTCATCGTGCTGTTTCCGCAAGGCCGCATCTCGCAGGTGCAGCGGCGCATGATGACGACGGCGAACGCCGCCAATATCCACGCAATCGCCATCGACGGCACCTTCGACGACTGCCAGGTGATCGTGAAGGGCCTGTTCAATCACGGCGCCTTTCGCGACCGGGTACGGCTTTCCGGCGTCAACTCGATCAACTGGGCGCGCATCGTGGCGCAGGCGGTCTATTACTTCACCGCCGCGGTGGCGCTCGGCGCGCCGCATCGCAAGATCGCCTTCACCGTTCCGACCGGCAATTTCGGCGACATCTACGCCGGCTACGTGGCGCAGCGCCTCGGCCTGCCGGTCGATCGCCTGGTCATCGCCACCAACGTCAACGATATCCTTGCGCGCACGCTGGCGACCGGAACTTACGAATTGCGCGACGTGGTGCCGACCACCTCGCCGTCGATGGATATCCAGGTCGCGTCGAATTTCGAGCGGCTCATCTTCGACGCCTATGACCGCGACGCCAACGCGGTGCGCGCGCTGATGGGATCGCTGACGCAATCGCGGCGTTTTGCGCTGTCGGCGCGGGCGCTGGCGCACATCCGCGCGCTGTTCACCGCCGAGCGCGCCGACGAGGAAGAAGTCGCCGCGACCATGCGCGCGGTGCGGCGCGAGACCGGCAATCTCGTCGATCCGCACACCGCGGTCGGCATCGCCGTCGCCGAGAAGGAAACGCGCGACCCCGCCGTGCCCATGGTGGTGCTGGCGACCGCGCATCCGGCCAAGTTCCCCGACGCGGTGGAGGCGGCCTGCGGCGTGCGCCCGCAATTGCCGAAATGGCTTTCCGATCTCAATCAACGTCCGGAGCGCGTCACCGTGCTGCCGGCGGATCAATCTGCGGTCGAGTATTTCGTCCTGGCGACGAGCCGCGCCGCGCAAGAAGGAGCGGCAGCATGAGTGTTGCGGTGACCACCTTGAAATCCGGCGTCAACGTCGTGACCGATACGATGCCGCATCTCGAGACGGCTTCGCTCGGCGTGTGGATCAATTCCGGCAGTCGCGACGAACGCAGCGACGAGCACGGCATCTCGCATTTCCTCGAGCACATGGCGTTCAAGGGCACGCGGCGGCGGAGCGCGCGGCAGATCGCCGAGGAGATCGAGGCGGTCGGCGGCGACCTCAATGCCGCGACCAGCGCCGAGAGCACGGCCTATTACGCGCGCGTGCTCAAGGCCGACGTGCCGCTGGCGCTCGACGTGCTGGCCGACATCCTGTCCGAGCCGGCATTCGACCCCGACGAGCTCGTTCGCGAGCAGAATGTCATCGTCCAGGAGATCGGCGCCGTCGCCGACACGCCCGACGATCTGGTGTTCGAGCATTTGCAGGGCATCGCCTTTCCCGAGCAGCCGCTCGGCCGTTCGATCCTCGGCACCGCCAAGACCGTGCGCTCGTTCGACGAAGCCAAATTGCGCGACTATTTGGCCCAGCACTATCGCGGCCCGGACGTGTTCATCGCCGCCGCCGGCGCCGTCGATCATGCCGCCGTGGTCGCCGAAGTCGAGCGGCGCTTTGCCGGCTTCAACGGACCGGCCGGCCCGATGCCAGAGCCGGCCCGCTTCGGCGGTGGCACGCATGTCGAGAAGCGCGAGCTCGAGCAGGTGCACATCGCGCTGGCGCTGCCCGGCGTCGCGCAGCAAGACCCGACGCTCTACAGCTTGCAAATGTTCTCCAACGCCGTCGGCGGCGGCATGTCGTCCCGGCTGTTCCAAGAAGCGCGCGAGAAGCGCGGACTGTGCTATTCGATCTATTCCTTCCACGCACCCTATTCCGACGTCGGCATGTTCGGCCTCTATGCCGGAACCGACGCCGCCGATACGTCCGAGCTGATGCGGCTCATCGTCGACGAGATCGCCAATGCCGCGGAGACGCTTTCCGAGGCGGAGATCGCGCGCGCCAAGGCGCAGATGAAGGCTGGCCTGCTCATGGCGCTGGAGAGCTCGGGCGACCGCATCGGGCAATTGGCGCGGCAGATGATCGCCTGGGGCCGGCCGATCCCGCTCGACGAATTGATCGAACGGGTCGACTCGGTGACGGTCGAGAGCGCGCGCGCCGCCGGGCGCGACCTGATCCGCCGCGGCAAGCCGGCGATCGCCGTGATCGGGCTCGGCTCCGGGCTTGAAAGTGCCGCGGCCATCGTCGAGACTCTCGCGCGCCGGGCCGCATAATGCGGAATTTGTATTCAAGCTCCGCTCTTCCCCGCGGAAGCGGGGACCCAGTTCTTTGGTTTGCTGGATTCCCGCTTTCGCGGGAATGAGCGGAGAATGGTTTCGCCGCTGAGCACGCGCAATGGCGTTCTTCCGCACCATTAATTTTTCCGAGGCGTTGCCGTCCATCGCCGGCGAAGGCGTCATGCTGCGCACGCCGCAGGTGACGGACTATTCCGATTGGGCGGCGCTGCGTGAGGCGAGCCGCGAATTTCTCGCGCCCTGGGAGCCGACCTGGCCCGCCGACGACTTGAGCCGCAGCGCCTTCCGCCGCCGGATCAGGCGCTATGCCGAGGACTTGCGGACCGACCAAGGCTACGCCTTCCTCATTATCCGCAGTGCCGACGGCGCTCTGGTCGGCGGCTTGACGCTCGCCAATATCCGCCGCGGCGTCGCCCAGGCCGGCAGCCTCGGCTACTGGATGGGCCAGCCCCACGCGCGCCACGGCTACATGACGGCCGCGGTGCGCGCCGTCATTCCGTTCGCCTTCTCCACTTTGCGGCTGCACCGCCTGGAAGCGGCCTGCATTCCGACCAACACCGGCTCCATCAGGCTTTTGGAAAATACCGGCTTCGTGCGCGAGGGCTATGCGCGGGATTATCTGTGCATCAACGGCATCTGGCAGGACCACCTGCTCTACGGACGCTTGAAGGATGCAAAGCCGTAGGATGGGTTGAGCCCTTGCGAAACTCATCGTTCGCCTGCACCGTCCGATGACGGGTTTCGCTGCCGCTCAACCCATCCTACGTGGCTGCACAGAGGCTTAACCACGTCCTCCAGGCCGCCTTGGGATGGCCACTCTTCCCTTGATATAACAACGGCATCGGGGACATGAACGGCCGGGGCATGAAGGGGACTTTTCAACGGACGAGCAAGTGGCGCCGCGGCGTGATCGTGGCTTCGCCGTTCCTTGCGCTGCTCGCCGCCGGCTGCTCGGGCGGCAGCTTCTTCGGCGCGCCGAGCGCGCCGAACGGGCCGAGCACGCCGCCGCCGGAAGCCGCGGCGCCGCCGCCTTCCGGCCTCGGCCGGATTGCGAGCTTCTTTTCCGGCTCGTCGGCCAAGGGGCCGCAAACGGTCGCCGGCGCGCAGCCCGACGTCAACTGCCCGCCGGTCGACATACGCCGCGGCGCTTCCACGCTGACCATCGGCCCGACCGGCGACAAAACGGCGATGACTTTGCGCTATCAGGTCGACTTCGCGCGCGAGGGACGCGAATGCGCCGTGTTCGGCGGCAACATGGTGATGAAGGTCGGCATCGAGGGACGCGTGATCGTCGGGCCCGGCGGCGGTCCCGGTCAGGTCAACGTGCCTTTGCGCATGGCGCTAGTCGAGGAAACGCCGAGCGGCGGCACGCATCCGATCCTGACCAAGTTCTTCCTCATTCCGGTCGTCATCGCCCCCAACCAGGGCAGCGCGGTCTTCACCCATATCGAAGAGGGGATAACGTTTCCGCTGCCGACCCCGACCGCGCTGCTCGACGACTATCTCATTTATGTCGGCTTCGATCCGGTGTCGGGGGAAGCGCAGGCCAAGCCGGCGCCGAAGGGCAAGCCGAAGCCGGCGGCGAGCGCGAATTGATCGGGGATTTTTTCCCCGCTCATTCCCGCGCAAGCGGGAATCCAGAGGCGTTGTGACGAGAAGCTGGGTCCCCGCATTCGCGGGGACGAGCGGAAAAAACTAGCCTACCACCCGCGCAGGTCGATGATCGTGCTCTTGAGCGCGCGCAGATCGGCGATCACGGCGTGGGCGCCAGCGCCGCGAGCACAGCGGAGGCAATCGGTTCACTGTCGACAAGCACGCCATTGCAATCGAAGATGACCACAGGCCCCTCCGATGCCCCGGCCGAAAGGTTCGGCCGGCGCCCCCGTGATTCTCGCGGAGCATGATCCGGCGAATCACCCGGATTGAAGAGATACAATTCGGCGGCGGTAGTCAAAGACCGTCGCCGCCCTTACCCCCGCTATCAACAAAGGCCCCGTGACAGGCCCAAGACTGGCGGACCCAAGACCGGCGGGCCCCGAGGGCGCGATCGAGGTCGCCGCAACCGCGCCTAGTTGAATTTTTTCCTGACGTCCTCGATGCCCTTGGCGAGGAGCTCCTCGGCCACCTTGCCCTTGGCGGCGGCGGTGAGGATGATCTCGGCGGCGGCGACCGCCGTGTCGGCGGCGGCTGAGCGCACGTCGGCCAGCGCCTGCGCTTCGGCCTGGGCGATCTTGGCTTCCGCCATCTTGGTCCGGCGCACGACGAAGTCTTCCATGCGCGCCTTGGCCTCGACGGCGAGCCGCTCGGCTTCGGCCGTGGCGCCGGCGATGATGGAAGCGGCCTCGCCTTCGGCCTCGCGCCCCTTGCGCTCATATTCGGCAAGGACCGCCTGCGCCTCCTCGCGCAGCCGCACCGCCTCGTCGAGCTCGGCCTTGATGCGCGCCTGGCGCGCGTCGATGCCGCCGATCACCCGGCGATGCGCGCCTAGATAGACGAGCAACCCGAGGAAGAGGACGAAGGCGATGGCGACCCAGGCTTCGGCTTCGATCATGACGCGGCCCTCAACGCTTGCCTACTTCGCCGATTGCGGCGGCAACCTCGCGCTCGGCGGGCGCGGTGCCGATCAGCCGTTCGACGATGGCCATTGCGGTTTCCTTGGCGATGCTGCCGACATTGCCCATGGCGGCGGTACGCGTCGCGGCGATCGAGCGTTCCGCCGCCGCTAGCCGCGCATTAAGTTCGCCTTCGAGCCGCTTGTTGGTTGCCTCGGCCTCTTCCGCTTGCCGCTGCCGGGTTTCGTTGGCGATGGCCTGCGCCCGGGCGCGCGCGTCGGCGAGCGCCTTCTGGTAGGCGGCGTTGGCGGCGTCGGAGCGCTCCTTGAAGCGATGCGCCGCGGCCAGATCGTCGGCGATGCGCTTACTCCGCTCGGCGAAGATCGAGGCGATGCGCGGCAACGCGATCCGCGACATCAGCACGTAGAGCAGGATGAAGGTCAGCGTCAGCCACAGCAGCTGCGAGGGAAAGTGCTGCGCCTCGAACGGCGGGAACGCGTGCTTTCCCGCGGGCGCCTCGGTATGGGCGGTCGGCTCGGCCATGGTTGCTGCGGGCGAAGAATTACAGCCCGAACAGGAGCAGGAGCGCGATCAACAGCGAGAAGATGCCAAGCGCCTCGGTGATGGCGAAACCGAAGATCAGGTTGCCGAACTGGCCTTGCGCGGCCGACGGGTTACGCAGCGCGGCGGCCAGGTAATTGCCGAAGATGATGCCCACGCCGACGCCGGCGCCGCCCATGCCGATACAGGCAATGCCGGCTCCGATGTACTTTGCGGCGGTCGGATCCATGAGAAAACTCCTTTTCGAGGTTGCAACGGTTAAAGCCGTCAGTGGCCCGGGTGGATCGCATCGTTGAGATAGATGCAGGTGAGAATGGCGAAGACATAGGCTTGCAGGAAGGCCACCAGGAATTCCAGCGCCGTGAGCATGATCACCAGGATCAGCGGCAACGCCGCGCCGAACCAGCCGGCGACGCCGAAACCGGCCAGCATGATGATGAAGCCGGCAAAGACCTGAAGCGTGATATGGCCGGCCAGCATGTTGGCGAACAACCGCACGCTATGCGAGATCGGCCGCGAGATGAACGACAACACCTCGATGACCACGATCGCCGGCAGGATGTAGATCGGCACGCCCTTGGGGACGAACAGCTTGAGGAAGCCGAACCCGTTCCGCCAGAAGCCGTAGATGACGACGATGAAGAACACGAGCAGCGCCAGCGTTGCCGTGACGATCAGCTGGCTGGTCACGGTGAATGAATACGGGATCAGGCCGATCATGTTGGCGAACAGCACGAACATGAACAGCGTGAACACGAAGGGGAAGAATTTCATCCCCTCGGTGCCGGCCGAGCTGCGCACCGTATTGGCGACGAATTCGTAGGACATCTCGGCGACCGACTGCAGCCGGCCGGGCACCACCGCGCGCGGCACCGTGGCGCCGATCAACAGCGCCGACACCAGAATGACGATTACGAACATGAACAGCGCGGAATTGGTCAAAGCGAAGTGATGGCCGCCGATGGTGACGATCGGCACCAGATCATTGATCGCAAATTGATGGATGGGATCGATCGTCATTGTTCCATCGCCGTCGGGCGCCGAACGCGCAACATCACTGTTTCCGGCCCGCCGAATTACCGTCACCCGGCGTCGGGCCTGGGACGACCCCCGCGGAGCGCATCACGTTGAGCACACCGGCGACGAAGCCGAGCAGCAGGAATACGATCAACCCCCAGGGCGAGATGCCGAGCAAGCGGTCGATGAGCCAGCCGAGGCCGGCACCGACCAGCACGCCTGCAATGAGTTCGCTCGAGAGCCGAAAGCCCCTGGCGTAGCCCGCTGCAGTCGCTGCCCGATCCCCGCCAGCGTCGTCGGAGGGCTCAACCCTACGCTCGCGCGCCTGGCCAAGACCTTCGCCGAGACGCCGGAGTCTCGCGGAGAGGGCGGCTTCTTCGGTGTGCGTCTTGTCGCGGTCGCCGTTCTCGCGGGTGCCGTCGCTCATCCCTTCGACACTCGCGGCTCGCGGCAATCGAGACGGGTCGCCCCCTTAAAAGCCGCGCGGACCATACTGATTGGATTTTCACAAGTCAAGAAACGCCAATGGATGCTAATGCATTGAAACAACGACGAATATGCGCCGCCTCGCGGCGCGCCGGCGGATCGATTGTGCAGCGCGAAGCGGTTATCGCTACAATGGCCGCGCGGGTGCTAGCGTTGCTGCGCGAGCAGGAGACAATCATGATCGACAAGGCCGTTGCCGTTTTCATCGCCGGCTTTTGTTTGCTCGCGCCCGCGCGCGCCGACGAGGCGACGCCCGACAATGCCGGCGGCCGCTACACGTTCAACAAAGTGGCGGACGGATTTTTGCGCCTCGACATGCAGACCGGCGAGGTTTCGCTGTGCGGCCGGCGCAGTGTCGGCTGGACCTGTCAGGCGGCGCCCGAGGATCGGGCCGTGCTCGAAAACGAGATCGCGCGGCTGCGCAGCGAGAACGCCGCGCTGAAGAAGGACATCCTCGCGCGCGGCCTGCTGCTGCCGGCCGGCGCCTTGCCGGAGCCGCCGCCGGTGCGCGAAGGCGACCGCCTGCCGCCCGGCGTCGATTCCGATCTGCACCGCATGATGGCTTTCGTCGGCCGCGTCTGGCACCGCCTGGTCGAGGCGATCGCGCAGGCGCAAAAGCAAGCGCTGAACAAGAGCTGACGGCGCTTGCCGTGTCCGCCGATTTTTCCGCCGTCCATACCGCGCGCATCGAGACGATCTCCACGGCGGTGCTTGCGGTGGCGACGTCCGGCGAAGGCTTCTTCGAGATCACGGCCGAGATTGCGCGTTTCCTCGACGGGATCAAGGCGCGCAACGGCGCGCTCTTCCTTTTCATCCGCCACACCTCTGCATCGCTGGTCATCCAGGAGAACGCCGACGCGGATGTGCGCACCGATCTGGTCACGGCGCTGAGGCGGCTGGCTCCGCCGGATGCCGGCTGGGTGCATGAAATCGAGGGGACCGACGACATGCCGGCGCACATCAAATCCATGCTCAACGGCGTCACGCTGCACGTGCCGGTCGTCGAGGGCGAAGTGGCGCTCGGTACTTGGCAGGGCATCTATGTCGCCGAGCATCGCGCGCGGCCGCACCGGCGCGAGGTGGTGTTGCAGTTTGTCGGCGCCTGCGAGCAGGCGTAGTTAGTTCCGCTCGTCCCCGCGGAAGCGGGGACCCAGCTTCTCTTTGCTCTTTGCGCTCCATCCTGGATTCCCGCTTTCGCGGGAATGAGCGGAGAAAAGTCCATAGCCTCGCCAGTGGACCACGCCCGCCGATCGGCGGTAACATGCACGATGCGGCGGCATTTCCCATGCATATCTCCCGCGTGACAGCCGGGTCAGCCCGTTGAGCGAGGCGCAATCCCATCATCTGTTGATCGCCGACGATCATCCGCTGTTCCGCGGCGCATTACGCGAAGCGGTAACGGGAGTTTTCGGCCAGGCCGACGTCGCCGAGGCCGGCACCTTCGAGGAAGTGAGCGAGATCCTCGAACGCGGCGGCGACGTGGATCTGATCCTGCTCGACCTCTCCATGCCTGGTGTGCGCGGCTTCTCCGGCCTGATGTATCTGCGCGCGCAATATCCGAGCCTGCCGATCGTCGTGGTCTCGGCCAATGACGATCCCGCGGTGATCCGCCGCTGCATGGAGTTCGGCGCATCGGGCTTTATTCCCAAGACGCTCGGCATCGAGGCGATGCGGGCGGCGGTGGCGCACGTGCTGCAAGGCGAAGTGTGGACGCCGCCCGACGTCGACCTCACCCGCCAGTCCGACGCCGAGACCGCCGCCCTGATCGCGCGATTATCGACGCTGACGCCGCAGCAGGTGCGCGTCCTGATGATGCTGTCGGGGGGACTGCTCAACAAGCAGATCGCCCACGAGCTCGGGGTGTCGGAAGCGACGGTGAAGGCGCACGTCTCCGCCATCCTGCAAAAGCTCGGGGTCGAGAGCCGCACGCAAGCGGTCATCGCCGCCGGCAAGATCGAAGCCGGGCAGTGGCCGCAGCTGCCGGCGCGAGAAAACGGCTAAGACGTCACCGCCTTCAACAGCACGCACGCGCTGATCTTGAGACTTCCGTCGGGCTGCGGCTCGAGCGTATAGCGCGCGTCCCAGGCCGCGCCGTCGGCGTCGATGATCTGGACGTCTTGCAAGATCTTGCCGTCCACAATCCTAGCCATGCCAAACTCGAAACTCCGGTGGCGATAGACCGGCGCATAGCCGTTGCGGACCATGAACATGAAGGCGTCGGGATTGCGATACCAGCTTTGGATGGAAGGCGCGGCAAAGGTGTAAGCCGTTGCCGCGTCGTCGCGGCTAAAGGCTTCTTCCTGCGAGCGGATGACGGCCTGTCCGGCGGCGATATCTTCGGCGGCGCAGGCGAGTGTGGTGGAGCCGATTAAAATTGCGACCAATAGTGCAACGATACGCATGATATTGCTCCTGCGTTTCGCACGCTTTGGCAGGCGAAGGATGACCCCTACTCCGCCGCGACGCGTTGCACGCGCCATTGCGTGATAAGGGCGCGGAGCGACGCGGGCTTGACCGGCTTGTTGAGCACGTGCACGCCGGCGGCGCGGGCTTCCTCGCGCACATGCACCGAACGATCGGCGGTGACCAGGATCGCCGGCACATCGCGGCCATGGCGGCGGCGCAATTCGGCGATGGCGACCATGCCGTTGCCGCCGTCGAGGTGGTAATCGACCAAGAGCCCGTCCGGATGAAGCCCGCTGCCCTCGATCGCCGCCAGCGCTTCGGCGAGATCCGCCGCCTTGAGCACGCGGCAACCCCAGCCGCCGAGCAAGGTCTGCATGCCGTCGAGAATGGCACGCTCATTGTCGATGCAGAGCGCCACGGTGCCGGCAAGCTGCCCGGCGGCGGCCTTCGGCACAGCGTGCAGGACCGGCGCGCCGATGGCGGCGGCCGCCCGCGGCACCTCGACCGAGAAACGCGAACCGCGGCCGACATTCGATTTCAGCGCCACCTCGCAATCGAGCACGCGGCCAATGCGCTCGACGATGGATAGCCCGAGCCCAACGCCGCGGGCGACGCGGGCGCCCTGATCGAGCCGATGGAATTCCTTGAATACCGCGCGGCGCTTGCCTTGCGGAATGCCGATGCCGGTATCGTACACATCGATGCGCAGCCGCGCCCCGCGGCGCCGGCAGCCGATCACGACGCCGCCCGCGGGCGTGTATTTGATGGCGTTGGATACCAGGTTCTGCAAGAGCCGCCGCAGCAGGCGCCGGTCGGAGCGCACCGCCAGCGCACACGGCATGAACTTCAGCTTAAGCCCTTTCTCGCGCGCCAGCGGCGCGAACTCCACCTCCAGGCGCTGGAGCAATTCGTCGATGCGGAAATCGGTCATCTCCGGCTGCATGGCGCCGGTGTCGAGCCGCGAAATGTCCAGGAGCGCGGCGAAGATCTCCTCCACCGCTTCGAGCGAGGCGTCGATATTCTGCACCAGATCGCCATCCTCGCCTTCGCCGTCATTTTGGCGCTGGCGCTCGATCAGGCTGGTCACGTAAAGCCGCGCGGCGTTGAGCGGCTGCAGGATGTCGTGGCTGGCGGCCGCGATGAAGCGCGTCTTCGAGACGTTGGCGTCGTCGGCTTCGGCCTTGGCGCGGCCAAGCTCGGCGTTGAGCCGCGTCAATTCGCCGGTGCGCTCGCGCACGCGGCGCTCCAGCGTGGCGTTGGCGCGCTCAAGCGCTTCGGCGGCCTTCACGCTCGGCGTAATGTCGGTGAAGGTCGTGACCAGACCGCCGTCGGGCATACGGCCGGCGCGCACCTCGATCACCAGCCCGCGCTCGGCGAAGCGCTCGAGGAACGGCTCGGCCTCCGAGGTGTAGCGGGCGACGCGCGCGGCGACTTCTTCGTCGAGGTCGCGGGCGTCGCCGGCGGCGGGCGCGCCGCGCTCGGCGATGTGGCGGAGGATTTCGCCGAGCGGGATGCCGATGCGCGTGAGCGCGTGCGGCAGGTCGAAAATTTCGCCGAACTGCCGGTTCCAGCACAGCAGCGCCAGATCCTTGTCGAACACGGCAATGCCCTGGCGCACGTGATCGAGGGCGGTTTGCAGTATCTCCCGGTTGTAGTGGATCGCGGCGTTGGCATCGTCGAGGAGCTTGAGCGCCGCCTTGGTCGAAACGGTGCGCTTGCGCAGCAACAGCGAAAGCACGAGCCGCGACGAGGCGGCGCCGATCGCCGAAGCCAGCAGATATTCGCCGTATTGCAGGAGCGGAAAATCGGCCTCGGCGCCCGCTTCGAGGCTGACACGGCGCGAGGCGGCAAAGCTGCGGAAAGATTCGCGCGTGCGCTCTTCGCCGAGATAGCGGGCGATGGTGGCGGTGAGTTCCTCGACGGTCACCGACGCGCGCCGCAGCCGGAAGCTCGGCGCCATCGGAGCGAGCGAGGTCGGCACGAACACGTCGGCCTGCACGCGTTCGATCGCGCTTGGCCGGCGGGCGAAGGAGCAGCCGATATAGAGCGCGATGTTGGCGAGGAGACTGAGCACGACGCCGTGCACCAGCGGCGGCAGATCGAGGCCGAACAGCGCCTGCGGCCGCAGCCAGGCAAGCCCGAACGGCCCGGCGCTCAGGATATGCTCGCCGACCATGCCGGCGTCGGCGATGCTCGGCAGCAAGAGCGTATAGGCCCAGACCAGGATGCCCGCCGTCATGCCGGCAATAGCGCCGGTCGCGGTGCCGCGCCGCCAGATCAGTCCGCCAAAGAAAGCGGGCGTCAACTGCGCAATGGCGGCAAAGGATAATAGCCCGATCGAGGCGAGCTGGGCGGGTCCGGCGGAGCGATAATAGATGTAGGCGAGCAAGAGGATCGCGAAGATGGCGATGCGGCGCACGGTGAGAAGCTCGGCGCCGGCGTCGTGCGGCGCGGCAGCCTGCGCCGCGCGCCGCTTGAGGATGAACGGCATGACGATGTCGTTCGAGACCATGATCGCCAGCGCCACCGATTCGACGATCACCATCGCGGTCGCCGCCGAGAGGCCGCCGATGAAGGCAATGAGCGTGAACAGCTCGGAATGCGCCAGCAGCGGCAGCGCCAGCACGAACATGTCGCCGTCGGTGCTACCGCCGGGAAACTTCAACAAGCCGGCCATCGCGATCGGCATCACGAACAGATTGATCAGCACCAGATAGGCGGGAAACAGCCAGGCGGCGCGGCGGATTTCCGCTTCGCTGTGGTTCTCGACCACGGCGACATGGAACTGCCGCGGCAACAAGATAATGGCGAACAGCGACAGCACCGTCATGGCGAGGAAATTCGCCACCGGCGGCGTGCTGGTGAGCACCGCGGCCGTCTGCGGCTGCCGCAGCGCGCTGGCAAACAGCGCCACCGGACCTTGAAACAAGACGAAGGTCACGAACACGCCCACGGCGAGGAAGGTAACAAGCTTGATGATCGATTCCGTGGCGATGGCCAGCATCAGCCCGTCCTGATGCTCGGTGGCGTCGATGTGGCGGGTGCCGAACAGCACCGCGAAAGCCGCCATCAGCAGCGCGACGAACAGCGCGATATCGCCGAGGAGCGGCTGCGCCGCGCCGCCCGCCGTGGTGTCGGCGAGGATGGTGCTGACCGAGGCTGACACCGCTTTGAGCTGCAGCGCGATGTAGGGGATCATGCCGACGATGGCGATCAGCGCCACGGTCGCCGCCACCGCCTGGCTCTTGCCGTAGCGCGCGGCGATGAAGTCGGCGATCGAGGTGATGTTCTGGCCCTTGGCCAACCGCACGATGCGGATGATCAGCGGATAGGCCAAGCCGACCATCAGCACCGGGCCGATATAAATGGTGAGGAAATCGAAGCCGGTGCGCGCCGCCACACCGACCGAGCCGAAGAACGTCCACGACGTGCAGTAGATGGCGAGCGACAGCGGATAGATCAGCAAGCGGGCGCGGCTGCCGCGCACCACGTCGTGCCGGCGGTCGCCGTAGCTCGCTACCAGGAACAAAAACCCGATATAGGCGAGTGCGATAACGATGACGACCCAGCCTTGCAGCATGGCGCTTCCCAAAGTTCGATACCGGTGGCGCTTTTTCGGCCGCGCAACGCTCGATTTTACTTAAATCACCACAGTTTAGCGGGCCTGTCTATCGGCCGGGAAGACGCAAAATTCCTTCCCCCGTGCGCCAACAGGCGCCGAGCCGCAACGATTTTCCCTCCCCCCGAGAAGCGGCGGGGAGGGGAAACAGTCCCGCAACGGAGAGGGAATGTTTGTTTTTCCGAACGCCGCCGCCCGTTACCTCAGCAACTGCGCGGGTGGTGTTATTTTAGTCTGGCGAATCGTTTTGCGACGCTTGCGAATGCGGAATGCGAATTGGGGTGCCGATGAACGAAGTCTTCATTGTCGACGACGATCCGTCGGTGCGCGCGGCGCTGGCGGTGGTGCTGAGCAGCGAAGGTTTTCAGGTCACAAGCTTCGGCGAGGGCGAGGCCTTCCTCAGCGCCGCCCGCGCGCGCACTCCGGGATGCGTGCTCATCGACGTGCACCTGCCCGGCTGCTCCGGGCTCGACGTGCTGCGCAGGCTCGACGCCCAGCGCTACCCGGCGCCGGTCCTGGTCATCTCCGGTCGCGGCGATATCCCGACCGCCATCGATGCGATCCGCAACGGCGCGCTCGACTTCATCGAAAAGCCGTTCGACCCCAGCGCCGTGGCGATGCGCGTGCGCGACGCCATCGACGCCTGGGCGAACCTCAACCGCCACGACAGCATCCTCGCCCGCGATTTTCCCGGCCGCGAACGGCTCACGGCACGCGAACGCGACGTGCTGGAGCGGATCGCGAGCGGCGCGTCCAACAAAGAGGCCGGGCGGGAGCTCGGCATCTCGCCGCGCACTATCGAAGTGCATCGCGCGCGCATCATGGAGAAGCTCGCCGCCAAGAACGCCGCCGATCTCATGCGCATCGTGCTGCGCGGCGGCCGCCGACACTAAGCTACCTTCGATGAATTGACGGCGCTTGGCGCATCGCGCATTCATGGCGGCGATGCTGCCCGGCCTGCCGCCGCTGCGCGCGCTGCTCGAGCCCGCCGAGACGCTTTTGATCGCGCTCGCCGGCGGCGTCGCCTTGACGCTGCTCGGATTTCCCGCCGGCCTCGTCTCCGGATCGGTGCTCGCCGTGGCCACCGCCGCGTTGTTCGGGCGCCCGGTCAGGGTGCCCATTCCGTTCGCGCGCGCCTGTTACGTGATCGTCGGCATCCTGCTCGGCGCCGTGGTGACGCCACAGACGGTCAAGGGCTTCCTCACCTGGCCGGTGAGCGTCGCGCTGCTGATGGTCGCCGCCGTCGCCATGCTGGTCGCGACCACAAGCTATCTGCGCGTGGTGCACCGCTGGGACCGGCTGTCGGCGCTGCTGGGCGCCAGCCCGGGCTCGATGGTTCAGGTGATCGCGCTTTCGACCGAGCTCGGCGCCGACCTGCGCGCCATCGCCATCGTGCAGACGGTGCGCGTGCTGCTGTTGACCGTCGGCATACCGGGCGGGCTAGCTTTGTTCGGGCTGGTGGCGCCGGCCATGCCGGTGGTGCGCGGCACCGCCGCCACATCGTCGCTCGGCGAACTCGCAATTGTGGTCGCCGTTTCCAGCGCCACGGCGCTGGCCATGGCGCGGCTGCGCTTTCCCGGCGGGCTTCTGTTCGGCGCCATGGCGGGATCGGGCGTGCTGCACGGCACCGGCCTCGTCGTCGCCGTGCTGCCATGGTGGATCGGCGGCGCCGCGGTACTCGTGCTCGGCGCCGTTGTCGGCTCGCGCTTTGCCAATGCCACGTTCCGGCTGATCGTCGGCTATCTCGGCGCCGCGCTGGGCTCTTTCGCCGTGTCGTCGTCGATCGCCGCCGTGTTCGCGCTGATCGTGACGCACTTCTTTCCGTTCTCGATCGCCAACGTCGTGGTCGCGTTCTCACCCGGCGCGCAAGACACGATGATGGTGCTGGCGCTGGCGCTGCATCTCGACCCGGTCTTTGTCGGGGCGCATCACATCGCGCGCTTCCTTATCGTCACCTTCTCGGTGGCGATCGCGGCGCGCTGGATGGTGAAGGAAAAGAACGGACCGTAGGGCCGGACGAGGGGGTACCGCGACAGCCGACCCCCCAAAGATTACGACCTCAAAGCCGCCCAAGCAGCATCAGCACGACGATGATGATCAAGATGATGCCGATGATACCGACGCCGCCGTGTCCATAGCCGTAACCGTAGCCGCCGAAGCGGCCGCTGAAGCCGCCAAGCAGAAAGATGACGAGGATGATAACGAGAATAAGTCCTAGTGACATAATTTCATCTTCCTTTGCATTTGCAGTACGTCGCCTCGTCGCGCTTATGCTTTGTGGACGATCGAGACGACCGTGCCTGGCAATCGACTGGTCATCTCGACGCTGGCTTTGAGCTGATGCGCGAGCGCTTCGACGATGGCGGCCCCCAAGCCGGTATTTCCACGGCCGCTTCCGTCCGGATGCAAGCCAACGCCGTTGTCAGACACCGATAAGCGCCAGTTGGCTTCGTCGACGTCGTACTTGACCAGGATTTTGCCCCCGCTGCCGCTGGGGAATGCGTGCTTTAGTGCATTGATCACGAGTTCCGTAGTAATCAGCCCAACGCTTACCGCTTCGCTGGACGCCACCGTTGCGGCGTCGGCTTCCGCCGTCACGGAGATCGGCCGACTGTCGCCGATCATGGAAGCCGCCAGGGCGTCGCACAGCCTGGACAGATAAGGGCCGAGGTCGATCGACACGCCATGTCCGGAGGCCTGGAGGTGCTGTTGGACGGTCGCGACCGACATGACCCGCAGATGAGCGTCCCGAAGATGCAGCCGTGTCTCCTCCGACGGCACCGTCCGCGCCTTGAGGAGAAGGATGCTCGCGATGATCTGCAGGCTATTTGCAATACGATGCTGCATCTCCTGCAACAGGGTTTCCTTCTGTTGCAGCAGCTCAGCTATCTCCCGTTCGGCGGCGCGCCGGTCGGTGACGTCTTCGATTGCCAGGAGAATGAGCTTGCGAGCATTTTTTTGATTGAACACCTCCCGTGCATTCAGGAGCATCGAACGTCGTCCGATACCGGGAAAATTTCGCTCGACTTCGTAAGCCTCCATCACGGCGTGTTGTGGCGCGACATCCTCCAGCAGCAATCGAAGCTCCGGGATATCCCACTGACCCTCGCCCAGCCCGTAAACCGGACGACCCTGGATGTCCTGACTTTTCATCCTGAACGTCCGATAAAAAGCGCGGTTGGCGGTGACGACGCGCAGGTCCTGATCGAGGACCAGCAAGGGATCGCGGATCGTATCCACAATCGCCTGGGCGAGCGCGCTCGCATCATCGAGGTCTATGAACAGTTGGCTGTTGGGCCACACCCACGTGCTGGCCGGTGAAAGCCGCTCTCGATGATTCGACGGTTCCATGATGACCCTCATAAATTCAACCGACACCCTGCTAACGACGAGCCAGCGGCCCGCAATCCCTCCCCCGCTTCAATCTCACTACGCTGAGGAAAGCCCTATTACCGAGATGAAGGCTGTCCAATATTGCTCATATCGAGCGAGCTGTGGATTAATTGCTCATATCGAGCGAGCTGTGGATTAGATTCAAATACCGCACGTCGCCGGATAAAGGACTTATTCCATGGGCGCGCATCACTACCATGCCGTCATTTGCGCTCGACGTTTTCAAGCATGCTGCAGGCCTCAGCGACGCGCTTGGCGGGCGCAATGCGTCGAGTACCAAACCACCATTTTCCGCTTGAGTTCCTTCTGCTCGCTGGTCAGCGAAACGCTCGCATATTGATTGGCGAGGGCCTCCAGCTGCTCGCAGCTTTCGGTACTCAAAGCCGCGTGCGAGCTAAATGCCAGCACGAGACCCGCGGATAGTGCCGCGACGGACGGACGCGCGAGCACGCGAAGAAAATGGTCCATTTGTTGACCCTTTTCACTGCTGGGCGGCGCTCTACACAGGGGGAATCATCTTGTCATGATTGTCGGTTACCCATTGCGCATTGTCCGCAAGTTCGGTGAAGCTTCGTTCGAGCCTTTGATATTCACGCACATCGTTGGGGCCGCTCGCTATTCCCGCCAATTCGGCATATTCGCTCGCTTTGGCGCGATATTGCTCAGCAGTGAACATCGGCAAGCCTTTCTGTGAGAGAAGCTCCCTCAGCTGGCAAGCTTCAAACTGTCAGGTGCATTCTCATTTAAGAAAAATGATGCTGACCAGGACAGTAGGTCTGATGGCCGCGTGGCGTCTGTATAAAATAGCTCACCAGCACGCTCAATTTAAGTCTCGCGCACACGCGAACGTGTCCGCATGGATCGCAACCTTCGCGGCAACCCGGCGTTGTTATTGCTCTCACAATAAATATTTTTTGAGCCACAAATAGGAGACTCATATGCTTCATAAAACACTCATCGCCTTCGCCGCCGCGGTCGCGCTCGGTTGCGTGCCGCTGGCGACGAATGCGTTAGCTGCTCCCCCCGGACATGGACATCCGGGCGGACATGCAGTGCATGCCCGCGGCGGTCATGTTGGAGCCCACTACGGTGGCGGCTACAACGGCAACAACGGATACAACGGATACAACGGCTATAACGGCTACTATGGCTACAGTAATGGCTGCCCCGGCTACGGCTATGGCAACGGCTATTACGGCTATAATAATGGATGCCCTGGCTATGGCGTCCCCCTTGTCGGCGGCGTGATCAATGGCATCCTGGGTGGTTACGGTCCTCCCTTCTGAGGCGACCTGCGTACTTCAAACTCAGCGGTCGCGTTCCTGATGGGAAGCGCGACCGCTCCCGCCCTAGCTTACGGCACCCTCCATTATGAGGGCGACTCACCGCTCCGCACCGTTCGCAGCGCGCAATGACGTCGGCCGAGCGCAAAAATGGCAAAAATGGATTGACGCGCCCGCGGAAAGGGCGAGTGACCCCGACCGCAATCCTGACTGCGCTCGGCATCGTCTATGGAGATTTGGGCACCAGCCCGCTGTACACGTTCAAAGCCATCGCGCAGGCGATGGGTGGGGTATTCGATCGCGCCAGCGCACTCGGCAGCCTGTCGCTGATCTTCTGGGCGCTCATCATCACGATCTCGATCAAGTACTGCATGTTCGTCATGCGCGCCGACAATCACGGTGAGGGTGGCATCCTCGCTTTGATGTCGCTTAGCCGAGCGAAGTGGCGCGGCCGCAAATGGCCGCTGATTGCATGCGGGCTGTTCGGCGCCGCGCTCATCTACGGCGACGGGATCATCACGCCGGCGATCTCGGTGCTCAGCGCGTTGGAAGGGCTCAATGTCGCGACCGACGCCTTCGTCCCACATGTGATGCCGATGGCCGCGGTCATCCTGCTTGTGCTTTTTTCGGTGCAGCGTTTGGGCACCGGGAATGTCGCAAAGGCATTTGGTCCCGTGATGCTGGTCTGGTTTATGGCGATTGCGGTGCTTGGGCTGCTCGGTATCTGGCGCAATCCCGCTGTGCTCACGGCTGCCGATCCGCGATTTGCCATTGGCTTTTTGGCGAGCCATGGTTGGTTGAGCTTTGTCGTGCTGGGCGCCGTATTTCTTGCCGTCACCGGCGGCGAAGCGCTCTACGCCGATATGGGAAATGTCGGGCCGAATCCGATTCGAATCGCCTGGTTCGCCCTCGTGCTGCCAGCGCTGCTGCTCAACTATGCCGGTCAGACCGCGTTGTTCCTCGGCGGCCTGACCGCCGATGGCAATTCATTCTTCGCTCTGGCGCCGAGTTGGAGCCTTTATCCGCTCGTGGCGCTGGCGACGCTCGCCACCGTCATCGCGAGCCAAGCAATCATTACCGGCGTATTCTCGCTGACGCGCCAGGCCATGCAGCTCGGCTGGTTTCCCGGCGTCGAAATCCGGCAAACTTCATCGGAGACTTACGGACAGATTTATGTGCCGTTCGTGAATTGGACCATGATGGCGCTTACCATCGGCTTGACCATCTCGTTTCGAAGCTCCGATCGGCTCGCCGGCGCCTATGGGACGGCCGTTTCCACCACAATGTTGCTGACGACCGTCCTGCTTTACGAGGTGATGCGCAAATCCTGGCGATGGCCCGTCTGGACGGCGCTTCCCGTGTTTTGTGGCTTCCTGGTCGTCGACTTCGTGTTCTTTGGAGCCAACCTTCTGAAAATCCGCGACGGCGGCTGGATTCCGCTATTGCTCGCAACCATGCTGTTTATCGTCATGACCACCTGGCGTTCCGGCACTGACGCGGTGCGGCGTGCGCAAATTCGCTCGTCGGAGCCCCTCGATAAATTCTTGAAGGACATCGAGAAGGACAAGCGGCCACGTGTGCCGGGCACGGCCGTTTTCCTGACGCGGATGCTGTCGCGAGCGGTCCCGCCGCTGATCATGCAGCACGTCAGGCAGATCGGCGCTATTCCGGAGATTCTAGTAGCCCTGAGCGTGCGATTCGCCGATCGCCCGCGTGTGGGTCCGGATGAACGGCTCGAAGTCAAGCAACTGAGCGCGTCGTTCTGGCATCTGACCCTGCGCTATGGATTTGTCGAGGTTCCCAACCTGCCGGCGACGCTTGGCAAGGCCGGCGAACTGGGGTGTGCCTTGCCCCTCGATGATCCGATCTATTTCGCGGCGCATGACGACATCGTCCGCCGCAAGGGCCGGTCATATCTGTGGCGTTGGCAACGATGGCTGTTCGCATTCATGTATCGGAATTCGACCCACGCCGAGGACCGTTTCAACCTGCCGGCCGGGTCGTTTGTGGAGATCACGCGCCGAATGGAGGTTTGATCGAAGTCGTACAGGGTTTTCTGAACGCCTTCCGCTTACGGCATTTAGCGGACCTGCAGCCGCTGCAGGAGTCCCCTGTTCTGTAAAATTTCAATTTTCGATTTGCGGCTGGTCGTGCAGAACGACATTCAACAGTGAACTGTGGACCTCGATGCCGCCTTCGACGCCGCCGTTGTATTCAATGAAGCCCAGCTTGCGAAATTTGTTCATGAAGAAACTCACGCGGGATCGGGTCGTTCCGATCATCTCCGCAAGCGTCTCCTGGCTGATCTTGGCGATAATCGGCTCCGGTTTGCTTTCCTTGCCGAAGTTCGCCAACAACAGGAGCATCCTGGCAAGGCGTTTCTCACTCGAATTGAACAGCTGATCGACCAGGTCCGCTTCGACGCGGATGCTCCGGCCCAGCAGATGGGCGATGAACAGCTCGGAGAACGTCGGTTCCTGATGGATCACTCGGACAATGGCTGCCTTTTCTAGTCGCACGATGACGGAGTCCGTCATCGCCGTGACCGTCGCGATACGCTGCGCCTGCCCGGCAAGACATCCCTCGCCGAAGAATTCGTCCGCGCCAAGAATTGCGATAACCGCTTCCTTGCCTTGCTCGGAAACGACGGTGAGCTTCACCTTGCCTTTTTGGATGTAGAAGACCGCATCGCCGGCGTCGCCTTGCGAAAAGACGACCTGGCCTTTGCGGTACTTGCCGATGCTCCGGCCGTCCCCGACACGGGCGAGAAACGATTTTGTATCGAATAAGCGTCGACGTTTGGTCGCCATGACGTAACCTTCCAGACCGATTATAAGCATTTTTGGGGGGGAAGGGAATCGGGCGCTACCTCGGGGACACTTTGACGCGATCCTTAACGGTTATGGGCGGGCACCCGAACGACGGTGGGGCGCACGCCCGGGAAATGAAAACATCCGACACAATGCCGGCACATCCGTATGAGCAATATTGCTCAGAAATGCATTGAGCCGGAAGATTAACTCGGATACCTCAAGGGCGCCCCGATCAAGCAGGGAACCAATTCTGGATGCATGAACGAGAGCCGAATATTCAAGTCGCACACGATCCGCGGGCGTGGGCACCCATACTTGCCCGCTACCGCGAGCCGAGTTCCGCGCGCAGCACAGTCGAAATCGTGATCACGGCAGTACCCCTCGTGATCTTATGGATCCTGATGTGGGCCGCTCTCGGCACCGGTTACTGGGTTTGCCTGTTGCTCGCCGTGCCGGCTGCCGGCTTCCTCGTGCGCCTCTTCATGATCCAACACGATTGCGGCCACGGCTCATTCCTCCGCCGCCGTCGCGCGAATGACTGGGTCGGACGTGTCATTGGCGTGTTGACACTGACGCCCTACGATTTCTGGCGACACGGCCACGCCCTCCACCATGCGACGTCGGGCAATCTCGATCACCGCGGGTTCGGCGACGTCGACACGCTGACCGTACGCGAGTTTCTGGCATTACCCGGATGGCGTCAGCTCCGGTATCGGCTGTACAGGCATCCAATCGTCCTGTTTGGCATTGGTCCGGCGTATCTGTTCATCCTGCGGCACCGACTGCCGGCGGGACTGATGCGCAGCACTTGGCACTTCTGGCTAAGCACGATGGCAACGAATCTCGCAATTGCGGTTCTGGCCGCAACGATGATCTGGCTGGTCGGCCTGCGTCCATTCCTGCTTGTGCAGCTGCCGATCACGCTTATCGCCGGTTCGATCGGCGTCTGGCTGTTCTACGTCCAGCACCAGTTCGAGGACACCTTCTGGGCCGGTGACGAGCGCTGGAATTTCCACGAGGCAGCGCTGCACGGCAGCTCGCATTATGCCTTGCCGGGCGTCCTGCGCTGGTTCACCGCCAATATCGGGGTGCACCATGTCCACCATCTCAGCAGCCGTATCCCGTATTACCGGCTGCCACGCGTGTTACGGGATCACCCGGAGCTTGCTGGCGTCGGACGGCTTACGCTTTTGCAGAGCCTCCAATGCGTGCGCAAGGTTCTTTGGGACGAGAGCCGGCAGCGGCTCATCTCCTTTCGCGAGGTGCATATCCTCGCCTCGGTGATGGATAGGATTGCCGTACCAAATCAGGCGTAGTCGACGCCGACCCCTGTTGGCAAAAGTTCGACCGATTCGAGGAAGATATGTCGATAATTAAATTCGGGATTGCCGCCATCATTCTCGCGACCGCGCTGTCGGCCTCGGCCTATGCTGCCGCGGAGAGGGCCGCTCCGCAACGCGCGGCTCCGCAGCGCGCCGCAGCCCCGCAACGCGCCGCTCCGCAGCGGGCAGCAGCGCCGCAACGCGCGGCTCCGCAGCGCGCCGCTCCGCAACGGGCAGCTCCGCAAAGGGCGGCTCAGCCTGCAGCTGAACCGCGCAACGCTGCCGAACGCCCTGCAGCCACGCGTAACGCCCCCAATAACGCGGTCGGAAGCCGACCGCCGACCGAATCCGGCCGAAACACGAGGCGAGAGGAAAATCGGGTTGCAACACCCGGCGCGAGGCCGAACGCAAACCTCAAGACTCGCGCCGTGCGCAGCACGTTGAACTCCCCCTCTGTCGCCGGCGCCTTGCGCAATAGGAGCGCATTACGCAATCCGCACAGCCGCGCCGACATCACCGCGCGCGCGGCGACGGCGGGATGGCATGAGGGACGCGATGGTGGACATGGCTGGTGGCGACACGGTAACGGCGGCTACGGATGGGTCGGCCCGCTGTATTGGCCGTTCGCCTACAACGACATGTACGACTAT
>JBEKGX010000010.1:0-122083 GCA_050012575.1 Xanthobacteraceae bacterium
CGGTGTCCGCGGGCGGTTCTACAACGTGGTCGATCTCGTCAATCGGCTCGAGACCGAGACCCGCAACGGCCGGCAAGGCCGGCTCGCCGACCACCTCACCAGAATGGACTTCATCATTCTCGACGAACTTGGCTATCTGCCCTTCGCTCAATCAGGCGGGCAACTCCTGTTCCACCTCGTCAGCCGGCTCTACGAGCGCACCTCAATCATCGTCACCACGAACCTCGCCTTCGGGGAGTGGCCGAGCGTCTTCAGTGATCCCAAGATGACGACCGCGCTGCTCGATCGCCTCACCCACCACTGCGATATCATCGAGACCGGCAACGACAGTTGGCGCTTCAAGAGCCGAGCTGACGATCAACCGACAACCCGCGCTCGCGCCGTCTCCGCAACCCCGACCAGCTCCGACGGCGCGAGCGCTACCGCCCAAACCCGTCGCTCAAGAGGGTCAAATTTGAAAGCCGATTGACATAGCGGTGCGCCTCGCTTTGATGCTGGAGGGCGTCGAGTGCAGTGCTAAGTGAAACTCCATCCCTCTTCGGTTGTTAAATCTTCTCTGTTCAACCGAATAGCGCCTCGCTATGATTTTGGCTGGGGACGACCACGCGCGGGGGCTGTGATGCGTTGGTTTGTGGCGTTATTTTTGTTCGCTCTTTTGGGGGGCTGCTCCACCAAATATCAGGAAATGGGTCTTATGGGCGGTGTCTCAGCCGAGCCCGTAATGACCGACGTATATCGGATCGTCGCTCGCGGTAATGGGTACACATCCGCCGATCGAGTACAGGACTTCGTACTTCTAAAGGCCGCAGAAACGACGCTCGCCGCCGGCGGCAACTACTTTGTCATCGTCAATGAAACTGACCGCACGAAGGTCGCCGTGGGCCAGACTCCGGGAATGGCACAAACCAACGTCATCGGCAACACCGCCGTTACGACCTACACCCCGGGAACGACGTACAATGTCGTCAAGCCGGGTGAGGCGCTGATAATTCGAGTACTCCGTATAGGTCAGGGTCAGGCTCCCCCGGCCGGTGCGTGGCCGGCGCAAGACATCGCGAACAACATCGGCCCGCGCGTAAAATCTCAATCTTGAGATCATTCAAGCCGTTCGCGATTAGGACAGGCTAGGGTTTTTGCGCCGGAAACGGCAGGAATCCGACATCGGCGCCGCCCCAGCTCGGACGCTGGATCGTCGCGCCCTTGTGGCCGCACGTGGTGCAGCGGCCGCACCGGCGCAGCTTGTCGCTTGACGTATCAGCACCCCACCGGATCACCACGACGGCGCACGCGAGCGGCGCGTGATGCTGGCACCGCTCGCAGTTCAGCCAGCCATGGCACTGCTCGATGCAAGTCACCCAAGGTAGTTTTTGCTGGCGCCATGCCCAACATTGGATGACAACCAGCCGCTGCGAGTCCAGCCGCTAGGTCTTGTGGCCGGCGTCGATAAATGGCCGAATGGCTCCAATAAGAACCGGCCGCATTTTCGCACTCGTGATTCCGCTCTTGTGTGTTCCGCGGCGACCCAAGGAGGCGGAGCCGCAGTGATCACAAATCCACTGTCTCATTGGCGTTTATTACTTGTGAATTGTCATTGATGCGTCGCGCCTAGCGCTTTCATTGCCTCATCCATGGCCTTGGAAGGATATCTTATTATTTTTACGTGCATCATGTATTCAGACAGCTCAACCAGCCGTTGGATGCCCTCGTTACCCGGTTCAATAAGAAGTGCTTGGCCGAACCAAACATGGGCTTCGGCCCAGCGCTCGGGATCATTATTTTTATCATTTATAACTACGAATGCCTTGTGGATATTTGCCCCCACAGGAGTATGCGCGATTTGAGCTTCAATCTCTGGCGGCAGACCTGACCAAACACCTTGAGCATCTACAGTCGGAGGCTCTACGGGAACAGTCGCTTTTGCTTTAGCCAAAGCAATATCGCGAGTTAGAGCGTCAGATGCAGTAGCATCGGGAGCAAACTGCAAAGCTTGAGCGTAAAGGCGTGCAGCAAGATCGAAATTATTCGCACGGTAGGCATTGTAGGCCTCGACAGCGATAAGATTCATGCGGGCTCTCTTGGCATTATTTTTTATGGTAGCGTCGTTTGGAGTCCACTGCAAAGCTTGCTCATAAGAGCGAATTGCAAGATCATACTTGCCTTGCTTGTAGTACTCGTCTCCTTGTAGGTCTAAGTTATACGCGTTCTGCTCTGCACTTGGCTGATTAGATTGGGGGCCAGCTCCAGGACCTGGTGCGGGGCCAGGAGAGTTAGTCGGCCGGCCGGCGCTTATGCACGGTCCTCCTGGCATACATGCAGCAAATGACTCCGACATCGGATAGATTGCAACCCCAATAGCAAGAACACCAAATGTCATTTTAAACATGAGATATCCCCTTTACGGAGCAAGATTGACTAAAGGATCGGCTTCTCCACAAATCCAACAACAATCAGTGCAAAGATGTTGAGCATCCGATCCAACTCCCCAATACCTTTCATTTGAAGCTGTAAGGCCATAACAAATTTGTTCTCCAGACTGACATGTTAGCTTATAGCCTTGAGTAGAATTATTTTTGATTGTAAATCCAGTCCACTCATCTGCTGAATTTTGCGAATAGAAGCTCAGACTAAGATCATGGCCAGTGGAATTAGTAACTGACCAGGTCATGACGCGTGAAAGAGCGTCAAGGTGATGCGATCGCTCTTTGTCGCGGCCTGGTCCAATTGGTTGAGCTGCGCTTGGTGTAGCGATCAGTGCAGCCATGATAGCTGCGATAAATTTCATTTTAGACATATCGTGAGTCATTTCCGCGCTCCCTCTCCCAAGGGGGTATCATAGACTGACATAACTTTAGGGCGACGGCTACTATTCTGGGAAGCATTCGAGGGAACGCCGGGCAAGCACGGGCCGGCCCGGCGCCTTGAGTGTTGCTATACTGTGTTGTACCGCCAAGCGGCATTTTGCGCCGCCGTCACTTCGCCCGCCAGCGTGCCGCTGTCCCAAGCTAATTGCTCGTTCAACTTGTCCCGGCAAACGATGCGAGCAACGCGCGCCTTTGCAAAGAGCCCGGCAATCGTTCGTGGTCGCGTTTTTATTAGTTCCTCAATAAGTCCGCAGACGCGTGACACGCCGCGCCCGCGGCCGCATCAGCCTTTGCATATCCTGTTCGCCGCTCGGCCGCACGTTCGCGCCGCCGCCAGTTTGCCATCGCGCGTTTTTCCGCCGCCGTCGCCTCAGCGGCGTAGCTCTTGTCAAATTTGGCGACAAAACATTCGCCCAACTCCTCCCGATTGAGAACTTGGCCAGCGGCGTCGTATTTCGCCCTTACCGCCTCTCGGGCCGCCTGGAGTGCAGATTTCGGCTGGGGGTTTGCGTCTCGCCAGTCCATCATTGCTAGATCGAACGGCTCGAACGCCTTGCACGCGGCGCCGTTAGCCTCATCGGCCCGGATAGCGCGTTCCGCTAGTTCAATTATCGGGTCGATGTCGAGAGTGGTAGCGAGCGTGGTTGCCGCTGCCGGCAACACAGCAATGGCAGGGATGGCGGCTGCCGCGGTCAATAGAGCGCGGCGTGATGTGGTGCTGGTCATGACTGCACCGCCTCTCGCAGTTGCGCGGCGAGCAATGGTTCCGGCGTGATGCCGCAGAATGCACAGACGGCCTCGACGAAGTTTCGGCTATCGTGGTCGTGTTCGTCGTCACTGCTGCCGCCGTCCCATAGTTCGGCGTAATAGACCGTCATCGCGCGCGCCTGCACGGCCAATCCGGCGACGGTTTCTGCCTTGCGGGATATGATGTCTTTGGCGAGCAAATTCAGTGGATCATGGATGTTTGACCAATCCACAGACAATCCCCGCTCATCGACTTCGTCCACCTCATGAGCGGGCCGAAGAGTCCATCGTTTTTCCAAATGCGCACGCCAGTCGTCATCCGGTATGGCTCCAAATTCAATCCGCGGAAGGCCAGCACGTTCGCATATTGCCTCCCATTCAGCGTGCCACTGCACTTCGACCGCACGTTTTGCCGCCCATTTATGGATGATCGGTTCGAGCTGGGTGCCGAGACGCAAAAGTTCGGCGTCGGGACTAGCCGCGGCTGCGGCGATGGCAGGCAATGCTGCGATGGCCGGCAGTGCGACGGCGCCGGCCAGGATAGCGCGGCGGTTCAAATTTGAATGCGACATGTAACCCTCCAATGGCTGTTGAAACGCCGGAGGGCGGTGTCGAATTTCTGCGATTCGGGTGTTATGCGTTTCGCGCTCATCCGATGCCCCCCTTGGCGTCGGTTGGGAAGTCCCGGCGCGTCGCTCAAACGGCGCGTCGGGGCGCTTACAATCGCCGATTTGCCGGATTCGCGCAAGCCCGCTGGCCTGAGTATCCTTCCCCAATTCACTGGGGAGGATAGTCATGCCCGCTGCTGAAATCGCCGCTGCGGTAACCGGCATTCGCTCTGCGCTCGATATTGCTAAGGCGATGGTAGGTCTGCGCGATGCTGAGGCGTTTCGCGCCAAATCCATTGAGCTTCAAAGCATCGTCTTGGAGGCTCTCAACAAGGCTATCGAGGCCCGTGAGTCGTATGCGGCGCAGGCTGATCGCGTACGCGCGCTTGAAGCAGAAGTGGCTGATTTGAAAGCATGGGGCGGCGAGAAAGAGAAATACGAGTTGAAGCCAAACTTTGGTGGTGGTGTGGCTTACATGCTGAAGCCAGATGCACGCGGCACCGAACCACCGCATTGGCTGTGCCCACAATGCTACGCGAACGGCAAGAAGGGCTTTTTGCTGCCCGCAGATCACACTGGCGGCATTCACCGCACCTATACATGCTCCGAGTGCAAAATCGGTCGTTACATGTACGGGAAACCAAAATGGGACGACATGACCCAACAGTCTTCGCAATAGCGTGGCCCGTAAAATTTGCTCGCTGTCAACGAGGCGCATCTTATGGACACGGCCAAGCTATCTCGCGGCGCGCGAATTCGATGATCGCGAGATTTTTGACCGCTGCCCTGACAGCGCGATCGGGAATCTCTGATCCAAGTTTTTTGACGTAGGCTGCGGCGGCAATGCGCGACAAATTGGAGCCGCAAAATCTCAATAGAATTTCGTCAGCGCATTTGTTGATCTGCGGCCGATATTGGTCGAGCAGTTTCCCGATCTCGATTTGAACATCGATCGGGTCATCGAAACGGATTGCGGATTTTTCGACCATGTGGGTTAAGCCGCGAGAACCGGCAAAAGCGCCATAAGCGACGACGCACCAGCGCCGCCGCCGGAAGCAAGAGCACCCGCCGCAGAGCCAAGGCCGCCTAGCAATTGTCCGGCCGCGCCCAGATCACCACCAAGAAGCGCAGTTGAAGCCGCCGATTGACACGCTATCGGGACATTGAAGTTCAAGGGCCAGTGCCCTTGTCGCTCAGGACCCGAGAGTTCGGCCATCTTTAGGGACCGCGGAACCTGGGCAAGGTGGTTCCCGCAGGGGGATGCGGCCACTTCGGCAACGAAACGGGTCGCGCGAATGTCAGCCCTCCTCGGATCAAGCGCCATCGCTTCGTTAGCAACGCTCTTAGAGTCGCTACCCCTTGTTTTTGGCTGCTTCTGTTTGAGTGTTGAGCCACTCCTGTAGGGTCATTGACCCCTTTCGTTCACCGCTTCGATGTTTGAGCGTTCTATCGATCTGCCGGCGGCTGAGCTTTCCATGCCGGGGAAACGATTCAGGGCGGCAAAGCTCTAAGAGCTGCAAGAACTTGCTCGCCGGCCCGGCGTCTGATCTCCAGACACTTGCGGGCTGAAAAAAAGCGTTCTCGTAAATGTCTGCTAACTCCAGGATCCATCGCTCCTCCGCGAGATCCCGCGGTCTGCCGTTTTTCTGGACCTCTTTGCCCAGATCGGCCGTTTCTTTGCTGAGAAGACGTAGCGATCCGACGAGTACTTCAACCTCCTTTGGGTCGACCCGACTTGCCAGGTCATCGCGGGTTAGAATGTCGAGTTCGCATAGACCAGATGCGACCTCATTTGCCGATTTCGTAATCCGCGCAAGCCGGACCCGCCGGGTAACGTAGTTCAGCCACTCCCTTCTGCTTCGTTCGGCGTTATAGCGATCGTAGCGCGCGCCCGCGTTAAGCAAGGCACTCGTTAGGTAGCGAGCCTGCTTTGTCTTTGCCGGTGGAAGTTCGCGCAGCAAGAACTCGTGAATGGCTTCACTGCGTTCCTGCGCGCGATTTTCTCCAATGTCCTGCTGCCTTTTAGAGCGGCGCGCCCTCGAGCTAACCATGCCAAACCTGCCGAACTTTTGGTACGATAACTATAATAACCAATTGTTATTATTCAATAAAGATCCTTGCAGAAAGCAGTGTGTGTTAGAGTTATGCGCCTTTTTCCGAAGGCTGTCGCTTTTTATATTCGCGCTCAGTTGATCGGAACCAAAGAGATAGCGCCATGACACACATAGTTTGTTCTCGCCACGCGACGATCCGTGCGCAACAGCGGGGCATAACGCCGACCCAAATCGACGTGATCCTACAGTATGCCGACATGGAAGCTTGCCGTGGAGATGGATGCGTCTCGGTCTGGATCTCAAAAAAAGAACTTCAACGGCTTGGCCCATCGACGCCTGATGGGGTTTCGACCGACAGGCTGCAAGGTGTCACCGTGCTACAAAGCGGCGAACAAGCTTGCATCACAGTATTCCGAAATCGCAATTCAAAGACGTACCGCAGGAACGCAGGGAGCAGACGATGAAGCATGCCTGCATTACTCAGTCGTCATCCATCATGGATGGAGATGTTTTAGGGCGGCGACTGCAAAACGTATTTCGCATCCTGGCTAAACCAGAGCACGAGCTTCGTGAGAAGGCTCTTAATCTCCGAGAGGAGGTGTCGTCTACATATCGAATTCAGGCAACCCAGGGCGAATGGTTTGCGTGGCCGAGCACCATCGCATCCCGGGGAGTCCGGGAACTGAAGGAGATCGGCTGGAGGCCGCATGGCATGCTTAGTTTCTTGGGATATCACGTGGGCGAAATGCAGGCGACGCCGTCAGATATTCGATTGTGCATCCTCGAATACGCTTTCGAGTGCCACTTACCTCCGCTGAATGATCTTGCCTACTATTTGGAATGGGGCGGGCCACAAACTGCGCAGAGACTTAACAAATTAGCCAATACACTGGCCGCCCTAACACGGAACGCCAAGCGGCGGAACGCTGCGTCATACGCGACGGCTATTGACGACTGGGAATGCGACTTGGCGTTTCTGCGCGATAGATACTACTGCAATTTTTTGCATTTCGGATGGCCGGCAACCAATCATCTGCATTAGGTCTGGTCCGGGTTGATGATTGCCCAGCTTTCCCGAGCCCCACTTCTCGGTTAAGTTGTCCAGCATGCGCTGGGAGAACGGAAATGTTTGCGTAAATCATCCGCGCTCGCCGTGGGGTCCTTGGGGCGACGAGTGGACTTTAGTTCATTGTCGTCTCGACCAGATAAACGGAAACTTCAACGGATACGGGGACCTGCGCGCAGAGTATTACAAAACCTATATTAATGCTAAGCATGCCTTTGACATGAAGTGTGCTTATGAAATACTGGATCGCTGCATAAACGAAGAAATCTTAACAATAATGGCCAAGTTTATTCGGCCCTTAGACCCTAAGCCAATATTGATCTTCCCACACCTAGGCTTCGATGATGAAGATGGAATAGATGGTCAGAAGCCACTGGGCCAGTTGCCGACCAACGCACTTCCCTTCGGTTTCGCTGAATATTTGAGCCTTCGCCTTGGATGCCCGGTAAATAACACTGTGATTCAAGCGGCGCGTGTGGGAAGGTCGAAATTAACCACTTGGATGCGATTTCTTTGCCAGCCCTCATTCGAGGGCGAAGTAGAGCCGAATCGCGCGTATATTATTCTCGATGATGTGATGACCACGGGCGGCACTTTTGCAGCTCTGCGACATTACATCATTCGCAGTGGCGGCACCGTGGCTGGAACAACAGCTCTGGCCCACAAGAATGGCGTACATCAAAAATTCGCAATTGCGGACCAGACTATAGGTGTGCTGAGATCGTACTACGGTCGAGAAATTGACCAATATTGGATGGAAACCATTGGCCATGAAGCAATCCATCTTACAGAGGCTGAAGCAGACTTTCTGGCCTTTCACGCCCGTACAGAGTGGGGCGCAAACCCCAGAGGGGCCAGAATTCTACAGTGCCTCAGAGAAAGAATTAATCGCGCGGCAGCTACGGGCGGGTAATCAAATCGCCCGCGAGTTCGCGCGCGGTCGCGGCTATTCTCTGCATCCCTTGTTGGCCAAGGAAGAAGCTGAGGCCAAAGCCGGCACTTCCTAAAAGGTCGAAACTTCCTCCGCTACTTCGGCCGGCACTCGACGCCCTCCATTGACAGCACCATGCGCAGCGCTGCTGCGACGTGCGCTGGGTCGGCGCCCGGCTGCCGCCTGGGCGGCAGGTCCGCAACGTGACGCCCGTCGATCGCGAACGGCGATCTTCCGGCAAATGCCGCATCAGCGCGCGCACGTCGGCGAGCGTCTTAACCGTCATGACCGTTGGGATGATCAGTGGCCGCGGCAACCTCTGCGACCAGCCCGCGCGCTTACCCACTGGCGACAAGAGCATGAGCATGCGGCGGCGCCCTTAATCCGCCGAGCGCCAGTGGTCGGGTATCTTCTTGTTGTTCAGATATCGGACGCGGGTGACCAGCGGAGCATGGCCTTTCGCTTTGGCCCACGCGATCGCTTCGTGCTGGGTTTTGAAACGGGCAAGCGCGCCATCCGCATGATCTTCGACAAAGTACTCAGTGATTGGAATGGCGTCCCGCCCTTTCGGTCGCGGCTCGATGTAAACGTTCGCCATGGTTTTCGCTTCCCTGGTGAGGCGGCGGAATGCCGCGAACCACCTGAACTTTAGGGGTGAAAAATTTAACTGGTGAGTTTGCCACCTAACACCGGAAGGTTGCCACCCAAATTGCCACCGAACTGCCGATTATGGATGAGGATGAGACGGTACGGGTCTTCGGTCCCATGATCAGAAATGCCAATGAAGCCAGCCTGAACGGCACCCAGGCTGACACCGTGGGATGGCCGCGATAGTATTACAAAACCGCTGCTGTACCGCTGAGCTAACCCGGCTTCACAGCGCTTTTTAGTGGCTCTCGCTCGAATTGCCACCGGATCGCCCCCGGCCCCTTAAGCGGAAGGGCGGCTTTTAACCCTCCTAAGCAACGACCGATCAGCGCTGCGGCCGCGCTCGACGCTTTGTGGATTTTCCCTGCGAGGAGTTGGCGTGCGGAGCGCCCCGCGAGGGAAGTTTTGGTCTGTCGGGAAGTGGACGCCCGCGACAGAAGGCAAAATCAAGTTCGGTCGCGTAATCTCTGAGCACAGTGGAACATTCTCTGCACCACCGAAATTCTGTTAGCAGATTCTTCCCCAGCAGCTTGTTCGCGCGTACGTGGCCAAGCCCTACTACGGGCGACACAATGGGAGCGCCAGGTCCTCTCGGCGCACCCCACAACGGCGAATGAAGCGCGTCGTTTCTACTGTCTTCTAAGGTGTCGGCGCGTTTGCAAATCCAGTCGATTTCCTCGGCCAGTTTTTGCGATCCGCCATTAACGAGAGTAGCTTTCGCGGCAGCGAGCAAAATTTCGCGCTGAGAGCGATCGCTCTTGAGCGCATTCCAAATGGCCAAAAACGGATTTACAAAGCCGCCGCCCATCGCAGTGCAGAAAAGCATCGCAAGCGATAAATGGAGATCATTCCACGCGAGCGCGAGTTGCCCGAGAGCTATAGCATACGGGCGAAATGCGGGATGGGTGACAGGCACGCTCGGTGCCCATTCCCCGGTCGGTCTTTTGCGCATGGGACTTCTCGCGCGTAGAGAGGGGACTTAGAAGAAAGTTTTGGTTCCCTGGAGCAACTCCGGCAGCTTCGCGAAGTTTACAGCGAACCGCCGCGCCTCGTTTCGTGTGAGCAGCTTAGCCGCCGATCGGCGACCCGGCTCATCCTCGAAATAGAAATACGCAAGCGCCTGGCCGTTCTTGTCGCGCACGATGAAGCACGCCTCGTTGTGCTCATCCATCGTCCAGGGCGGTGGGAAGCGGCGAGGGGAGGGCATGAATGGTTCCGAGGTCCGCTTGCGACCGCGTGCGCGCTGTAATGGGTAGTATTAGCGGGCGTTGTTTAGTCCTGTGCGAACAAAAAAATGCCAATAAAATAAGATGAAACGATACGAAACGACATAGGGCGAGCGGAGTGCGAGCCTCGGCTGGGCAATACGGAAAATTGCCCTTTGCGCATGTTTTCTATTTTCACAATTTTGTGTCCCCATCGGGTCCCCAGCCTTCTGTGAGCCTGTGTCCCCGGCCAAAAGAATTAAAGGAAGTGGCTATTTTGCTGGTGAGCGCGGTGGGGATCGAACCCACGACCCCGTGATTAAAAGTCACGTGCTCTACCGACTGAGCTACGCGCTCATGCGCGCCCTCAATACTTAAAAGCGCCCGCTTTGACCAGTCTCCCGCCCCGCCGGGCGGTCGCGCCGATAGCGACCCTTTGCTAGACTACGCGATCGCGGGGCCGGGAGCGCCCCGAACGCGGACTGATACGATGCCGATCGTCAATCGTGTCGCCGATTTGCACGCCGAGATCACCGCTTGGCGGCGGGACATCCACGCCCATCCGGAACTCCAGTACGACGTGCATCGCACGGCGGCGTCCGTCGCCGACAAGCTGAAAACCTTCGGCTGCGATGAAGTCGTCACCGGCATTGGGCGAACCGGCGTCGTCGGCGTCATCCGCGGCCGTAAAGCTGGCGGCAAGGTGGTCGGGCTGCGCGCGGATATGGATGCGTTGCCGATCGAGGAGGCGACCAATCTCGCCTACAAATCGACGGTGCCGGGCAAGATGCACGCTTGCGGCCATGATGGCCACACCGCCATGCTGCTCGGCGCCGCCAAATATCTTGCGGACACGCGCAATTTCGCCGGCACGGCGATCGTGATCTTCCAGCCGGCGGAGGAGGGTGGCGCCGGCGCCCGCGCGATGATCCGCGACGGCCTGCTTGACCGCTTCGGCATCCAGGAAGTGTTCGGCATGCACAATTTTCCCAGACTGCCGGTCGGCGAATTCGCCATTCGCTCGGGGCCGATGATGGCGTCCACTGATAACATCGCCATCAACCTCGAAGGCGTTGGCGGACACGCGGCGTTTCCGCAGCTCGGCGTCGATACGATCCTGGTCGGCGCGCAGATCGTCAATCAGTTGCAGTCGATCGTGGCGCGCAATGTCGATCCGTTGCAGGCCGCCGTCATCTCGATCTGCGTCTTCCAGGGCGGTCAGACCGAGAATGTCATCCCGCAGCGCGTCCGCTTGGGCGGAACGGCACGCAGCCTCTCTGCCGTGGTTCGCGATCTTCTGCAAAAGCGGGTGCGCGAAGTGGTCGAGGGCACCGCGCGGCTCTACGGCGCCAAGGCGGAACTGACCTATACGACCGGGTATCCGGTGCTGGTGAACGAGGAGCGCCGCACGGCATTCGCCGCCGCTGTTGCGGGCGAGATTGCCGGCAAGGATAAAGTCAACGTCGATTGCGCGCCGCTGATGGGCGCGGAAGATTTCGCCTACATGCTGCAGGAGCGACCGGGCGCCTTCATTTATCTCGGCAACGGCGACAGCGCCGGGCTGCACCACCCGGCTTACGATTTCAACGACGAGGCGATCCCGGTCGGCACGTCGTATTGGGTGCGGCTCGCGGAAACGGCGCTGGCGGGGTGAAGCGGCGGCAATTTCCCGCTCATTCCCGCGAAAGCGGGAATCCAGCGATTAGCGCAAGGCTGGGTCCCCGCCTACGCGGGGACGAGCGGTCGTAATCGTTTTACTGCGCAGCTTCGACGCGTTTCTCGGCGGGAAGCTTCGGCGTTTCGGCGATCGCCTTGGATCGGGGCAGCAGTTCGAGCAGCCGGACCTCGATGCCGCGCCAGTAGGCGAAGGTGTTAAAGCGCGTTCCCTCAATGATCGCGATCGCCACCGCGGCGATGAACGGTAGGCTCTGCACCAAGAGCACCGCAGCGAAGATATTGATCTCGTGCACCTGCTTATAGTTGGTGACGACGAGGGTGAGCGACCCGACGAGCAGGAGCGCAGCAATCACGGCCTCCCAGAACGCCGGGAAGTCGCCCTTGCGCGTAGCGCCACCCTTGGCCGTGCGCAGGAACGGCAAGCGCTCCTTCAACACACCGGTGCCGACCGCTTGCGCCACCGTCCACTGCATCGACATGGCGGCGCAGACCGCGCCGAGCATCTGACCGAGCGGCACGCGCACGCGCAGGCGGTAGAGCGTCGCGAAATGCGCGATCGAGACGATGAAAGCGGCAAGGATCGGTAGGGTGAGAATCCGGTCCGGCACCGCGATATTGGCGAACGCGACCACCGGCACCCACACGATATTGAGTAGCGCGACGATGACGCCGACGCTGTCGGCGCCGAGCCAGTTGAGCCAGCCGAGGCCGTATTCGCGTTTTTGCTCGCGCGAAAGGGTTTCCGCCCACGGCAGCAGGTGGCGCCAGTGCTTGCACAAGAGCTGGAAGCCGCCGAACGCCCAGCGCCGCCGCTGTCGTTTGTAAGCTTCGAAGGTGTCGGGCAAGAGCCCGTAACCATAGCGGCGGTTGGTATAATGGGCGACCCAGCCGCGCTGGAGAATGCCGAGGCCGAGATCGGTGTCCTCGACGATGGTATCGCTGGACCAGCCGCCGACGCTTTCGATCGCCGCGCGGCGGACGAGGCACATGGTGCCGTGCATGACGATGGCGTTGAATTCGTTACGTTGCACCATGCCGATGTCGAAGAACCCCGCATACTCGGCGTTCATGGCGCGATGCATCGGCGAGCGGCTGCCGTCGCGGTGATCCTGCGGCGATTGCACGAAGCCGACCCGCTGGTCGGCGAATAACGGCACCAGATCCTTGAGCCAGTCGGCCTCGACGACGTAATCGGCGTCGATGGCGCCGATCATTTCGGTGTCGGGCGAGGTGTGGGCCAGCGCCACGCGCAGCGCGCCGGCCTTGTAGCCCGCCAGATTCTCGATCCTGACGAATTTGAAGCGCTCGCCGAGTGTGGCGCAATGCTCTTCGACCGGCCGCCACAACGCCGGATCGGGCGTATTGTTGATCACCAGCACGCATTCGAAGTTGGGATAATCCAGCCGCGCCACGGCATCGAGCGTGGTCTTGAGCATCTCCGGCTGCTCGCAATAGGCCGGAATGTGGATCGACACTTTGGGCGCGAACGTCTCCGGGACCAGCGGCGGGGAAGCCGCAAGCCGCCGCGGCGGCCGACCGAAGGCGATCGCGGCGAGTTCGTCGATGCGCGCCAGCGCGATCGCCACGAGCGGCACCAGGAGGATCACGCCGAGCACAAGCGCAAAAGCTGCCCCCGGCACGAAGTAGTGGCCCTTCCAGAAGGCGACGATGGCGGCGAACCAGGCGCCGACCAGGTTGGCCGACGTAGCGAGCGTCAGCGCTTGCGCCGCCGTCGCCCCGCTCATGGCCAGGATCGGTAATGACAGAAGCAGTCCGAGCAGTACGGCAAGCCCGGCGCGCTTGATGTAATCGGGATCGGTGATCGGTCCCGTCCAGGAGAACTTGGCCTGCCGCGAGGCGTCGAATAGGCCCCAATAGGGGCCGACGCCGCCTTCAAAGGTCTTCCATGGCTGATCGATCGCTTCGACGATGTTGTAGTCGATGCCATAGGCTTCCGCGCGCCTGGCAAAATCGCGGATGACCATCGCCTGCTCGATGCGGCCGGGATTGGCGTTGTGGAAATTGTAGCCGGCGCTCGGCCAGCCGAATTCGGCGATCACGATCCGCTTGCCCGGATGGGCGCGGCGCAGCTTGTCGTAGAAGGCGATGGTGTGGTCGACCGCGTGCGACGCGTCGAAGCCGTCCCAATAGGGCAGGATATGCGCGGCGATGAAATCCACCGCCGAGGCCAGCTCCGGATGGTCGATCCAGACCGTCCAGATTTCTCCTGTAGTTACAGGGACTGGGCTCGAACTCTTAACTCTCTTAATGAGCTTGATAAGATCGTCAACGCTCATGTCGGCGCGCAAAGTCGTCTCGTTGCCGACCACGATGGCGTTGACGTTGCTGTTGTGGCGCGCCAAATCGAGCGCAGAGCGAATTTCCCGCTCGTTGCGATCTTTGTCCTTGTCGATCCAGGCGCCGACCGTGACTTTCAGGCCGAACTCGGCGGCGATCGGGGGAACGAGCTCGGCGCCGCCGGTTGCCGAGTAGGTACGGATGGCGTGGGTATAGGGTGCAATCGCTCTAAGATCGGCGCGGATCTGTTCGACTGTCGGGCGGTCGCCGAAGTCGGGATGCTGGGAGGCGACGAACGGAGCGTAGGAAATACTGGCCAGCTGCCCAGTGAAGTCGGGAGCCGTTGCCTTGGTTCGTAGCGAAGCCCACAGGCCGGCATGCACGCACGCTACGAGCGCGAGCACGGCAGCGACGGTGCGCATCGAAGTTCAACCACGCGGGGCGAGGAAACGACGGCCGAACCTGTCCCCAAGGTTCGACAATGGGTAAAACAAAGGCAACCGATGAGCGGCGACTAAACAAGTAGCGCCCGGTGGTGGCAAATTCAAGACAGCGACTTTGGTTCGGCGATTTTTTCCGATGCGGCTGCCGGACCGCGTTCGTGTTCGGCGCTAGTGGCTGGTGGTCGGGCTCGTCGCAGCCGCGGCCGGCGCTGGGTTGGGCGGCGCCGACGGATTGATCCAGCAGGTTTGCACCCGCGCGTTAAGGCTGTCGGCGGCTTTCGGGTCGATGTCGCTTCCGTGCTGGATGAGGCAGCGGAACGAGGCCTGGATATGAGCGCTCGGACAGCCGAAACGGTCGTAGAGATCGAGATGGCGGAAGGCGGTATCGAGATCGTCGCGCCAAAGAAGGCCGACGACGCGGCGGCCTAGCCAGACGCATTCGGGATTGCCGGCCGGTCCATTGAGCGCATGCTGCGCCTCGGCGAATTCATCGATTTTCTGTACGTCCTTGCCGGTTTCCTGACCCGCCGGAGCGGCCTTTTCCGAGGGTTTGGCATCGTTGCTCTGCGCGAAAGCCGGGGGGGCGAGGGGGCCTGTTGCCGCCATCAGGAGAAAGAGCGCGGCGCACACGCCGCCGACAACGCTGAACGATCGCTGGACCATGGTTCGCTTAAGTCGTTGGGCCGATTTGACCGAGAGGGGACGTTTCCTTAGCCACCGGATGGGCCGTCATTGCGGCATCTTCCGGGCGCAGCCGACACATGAGAACACCCCAACTACGCCGGTTTGTCCAGCGCGGATCGCATCGCGGGCTATGATCTGGCATCGATCTTGGCATCGGGCGGCCGCAAGGTTAATGGCAGAGGGTGTCCCGCACGCGAAACCCCTCCGCAATCGGTCCGGCGCTTGGCTTTTTTGCGCTCACGACGCTGGCAATTGGCGCCGTGTGGTGGTGGCTCGGCGCGCCCATTGAGCTGGCGCCGTCCGGGGCTGCCGCCGGCGAAAAGCTCTATTGCGTCTCCTACGCGCCGTTTCGCGGCGGGCAGGACCCGCTGGTCGAAGGTACGCGCGTCGAGCCTTGGCAGATCGACGAGGATCTCGCGCTCCTGTCCAAATATACCGGCTGCGTGCGCACCTATTCGGTCGACGACGGCCTCGACAGCGTGCTGGAAAGCGCCAGGCGGCACGGACTGAAGGTGCTGCACGGGGTCTGGATTTCCAACAACGCGGAAAAAACCCGCCGGCAGATCACGACCTCGATCGCGCTCGCCAAATCCTATCCGGACGTGATCGCGGCGGTGATCGTCGGCAATGAAGTGCTGTTGCGCGGCGAAATGTCGGCGACGGACCTGATTGCGGTTATTCGCGAGATCAAGGCGCAGGTTTCCGTGCCGGTTACCTACGCCGACGTTTGGGAATACTGGCTGCGTTATCCCGACGTCCAGAGCGCGGTCGATTTTGTCACTATCCACATCCTGCCCTACTGGGAGGACTTTCCGATACCGGCTGCGCACGCGGCCGCCCACGTCGCCGCCATCCGTGCCAAAGTCGCCGCCGCTATCCCGAACAAGCAGATTGTCATCGGCGAGTTCGGTTGGCCGAGCGCCGGCCGCATGCGCGAAGGCGCGCGGCCTTCGCCGTCGAATCAGGCGCGCGCCGTTACCGAGACGCTGGCGCTGGCGCAGCGCGAGAATTTCCGGGTCAATATCATCGAGGCCTTCGATCAGTCGTGGAAACGCGCGCTGGAAGGCGCGGTCGGCGGATATTGGGGCATTTTTGACCGCACGACCGGCGTGCCGAAATTCAACCTTGCCGGCGGCGTCGTATCCGATCACCCGCATTGGCCGATCGAGGCGCTGGCCGGAATCGTTGTTGCCGTGCTGGCGTTTGCCGGCGCATTGGCGGCCGGACGCGGCAAAGTGCTGTCCGCGTCTTTGTGGGCGAGGGTCGCGGCGTTGACGTTTCTTCCCGCTATTCTGTTCGGCTGGACGCTGGAAACCGTTCCGGTTGAAAGCTTCAGCGTTGGAAGCTGGCTGCGTTCGCTGGCGTTTGCCGTGGTAGCGGCCGCTTCCCCCATCGTCTGCGCTGGCGCTTGTGCGGCCGGCCGGCCGGCGCCGGCTTTCGCAATGCTGCTGGGCCGCAAAGTCGAGCGCCGCGATGGGTTTGATTGGGCGCTCGGCGGGATATTGATCGCGCTGATGCTGCTAGCGGTCGAGGCGGCCCTCGGCCTCGTTTTCGATCCGCGCTACCGCGACATACCGTTTGCGCCATTGAGCGCCGCCGTATGGCCTTTTCTCGTTCTGATGTTTTCGACACCCCGCCCGGGCGGATCGCGGGCAGCGGCCGAAACGCTTGCCGCCGCCATGCTCGCGGTGTCGGCCGGCTATATCGTGTTCAACGAAGGTTTTGCCAATTGGCAGTCGGTCTGGTTCTGCGCCGGCTTGATCGGCCTTGCCGTCATGCTGGCGCGGGCGCGGGCGCGGGTCGCGCCAAGCTTAGGATAAGCACGCCGGCGGCAAGCGCCGAAAGATCGGCGTTATGCAGCACCACGCCGAAAGCCGCCGCGGCGAGCGCGACGGCGACGAGAACAAGCGACGGCCGCAGCAGATTGAGCAATGCCGCCGCCAGCGCCACCGCGCCAAAGACTTCATACCTGAACAGCACGATGGTCAGCCGAAAGGTGCTGCACAGCCAGGTATCGAGCCCGGCCTGGCAGGCGAGCGACACCGTTCCGTTCTCGATCGCCAGATAGCGCAAATACATCGCTTCGCCCAAAGCGAGGAAAGCGACGATCAGGAGCCAGTTGGTCTGGCGTGCAGTCGGCAGGAAAAGCGGGCGACGCATCGTCGGCACACTCCACACAGCGCGATCATACTGCGCCCATCATTGCAGCGCGAGCCGGCCGTCGAACATCGTTGGCTGACAGAACTGCCGCAAAGCCGCGAGCGCGGCGCAGAGTTGCGCCGCCGCTTCTTTGTTGGGAAACGGTCCGACCACAAGCCGTAACTCGGCCCGGTTGGACCGCGGGTTGTCCCTGACCGCGACGCCTGCTTGCAAGCCCTGGAAAAGTTGCGGGTGAGCCGAGCGAAGCGCCGCCCAGCGCGCCTGCAGTGCTTTGAGGGACAGCGCGCTGCCGATGTCGGCGCCGTATCTCGCCAAAGGCACCAAGGAGGCGGCCGCGTCCGGCGGCCACGGAATTGCCGCGCCGGTCGCCGGCGCATCGGGCCAAGGGGCGGGAGAGGCGAGAGGCGCGAGAAGCTCGGCGCCGGCGGCCTTGGCCGCTTCGGCCTGCCGGCTGATCGAGCCGGTCATGTCATCCACATTGTGCTCGAGCGCGGTGAGCCGCGCCGTCAACCGGTCGCGGTCTTCCGCCAAGCCGCGCACCGCTTGCGCGAGCTGCCGTGTTGCCGATTCTGCATCGAACGGGGCCGGCGTCACTTGGCCCGGACCAAGCGGTTGATGCGAGCCCAGATTGAGCGAGGAGACGATCATCGCCGCTCTTTGCGCGCCTCGCTGCGACCAGCAAGGATGGCGAGGAGGAGGGCAATTGCCGCCGCCGATGCCCACAATGCCGGGGGCAGAAACCGCGGTGCGGTAAAGGCGGTCTTCGCCGCAACCGGCCGTGAGGTCGCGTTCATAAGGTCCGCTTGACCGAGCATCCTGCTGCTCCCGGGGCATTGCGAATGCGAATCAGTGCTAAAAATAACAGATTCCAGTTTTTCGACATTTTGCTGATCGCATTGGAACCTGCGGCATTGCCAACGCGTCCGGCTGTTTCCACTTTTCCGGATCATGCTTTATGAGGACGCTGCGGAGGTCTTCTTCATGAAGGCTCGGAGTTGCCTTGCCATCGTGCTTGCCGCCGGCGAGGGTACGCGTATGCGTTCGGCGTTACCCAAGGTGCTGCATTCGATCGCCGGGCGTTCGCTTCTTGCTCATGTACTGACTGCCATTACCGACGCCAAAGTCGGCGCGACGGCGGTCGTCATCGGCCCCGGGCAGGAGGCGGTTGCCGCGGAGGCTAAGCGTGTCATGCCCAGCGCCGAATGTTTCGTGCAACGGGCACGGCGGGGGACGGCGCACGCGGTGCTGGCGGCAAAATCCGCGATCGAACGCCGGCCCGACGATATCCTGATTATCTACGGCGACACCCCGCTCATCCGGGCCGATGCGCTCAAGCGGCTGCGCGCGCCTTTGGCCGCCGGCGCCGCCGTTGCCGTGCTGGCGTTCCGGCCGTCCGATCCGACGGGCTATGGCAGGCTCATCACCGCCGGCAATAAGCTCATCGCCATTCGCGAGGAAGCCGACGCCAGCGCCGGCGAAAAGGCGATTGGACTCTGCAACGGCGGAATCATGACGCTTGCCGGGGCGCAAGCGCTTGCAATCCTGGAACGCATCGGCGACCGCAATCGCAAGGGCGAATTCTATTTGACCGATGCGGTCGAGGTCGCCAACGCCATGAAGCTCAACGCGGTAGCAATCGAAGTCGAGGAGGACGAAGTGCGCGGCATCAATACCAAGAGTCAGCTGGCCGAAGCGGAAGCCGTCGCGCAGCAGCGTCTGCGCAAGGCCGCGCTGGACTTAGGCGTGACATTCGTCGCGCCGGAGACGGTGTTTCTGTCCGCCGACACCAAATTCGGCAAGGATGTCGTGGTCGAGCCCTTTGTAGTGTTCGGTACCAAAGTCACGGTGGAAGACGGCGCGGTCATCCACTCGTTTTCGCATCTTGTCGGCGCCCACATCGGCAAAGGCGCTTCGGTCGGCCCCTTCGCGCGGCTGCGGGCGGGCACGCGGCTCGGCGCCGGCGCGCGCATCGGCAATTTCGTCGAGGTTAAGGAGGCGGTGATCGAAGCCGGCGCCAAAGCCAATCATCTGAGCTATATCGGCGACGCCTCGGTCGGCGCCAACGCCAATGTCGGCGCCGGCACGATCACCTGCAATTACGACGGCGCCGAGAAGCATCGCACGACGATCGGCAAGGATGCGTTCATCGGCTCCAACTCGGCCCTGGTCGCGCCGGTCGAGATCGGCGCCGGCGCCTATATCGGCTCCGGCTCGGTGATCACCAAGAACGTGCCGGCGGGCGCGCTCGCCTTGGCGCGCGGGCGCCAGACCGTTAAGGAAGGCGGGGCGGCGCGCTTGCGCTCGCTCAAATTGCTCGGCAAGAAAAAAGCGCATTCGCGCGATTAAGCGCGCATATTCCGCGTGTTGCGCATGCCGCCGGTCTTGTAACCGGGCGAAACGTTTTTTTATTTGGTATCCGGTACGATTGAACCTTACGGTTAACATATTGGCGGGTTCCGCCGTGACGGCGGCGCAGGAGATCATCCACACGGATGTGCGGCATTATCGGGATCATCGGCCACGAGCCGGTCGCGCCACTACTCATCGATGCGCTCAAGCGCCTCGAATACCGCGGCTATGATTCGGCGGGCGTCGCTACGCTCGAGCACGGCGTGCTGGCGCGGCGCCGCGCCGAAGGCAAACTGAAGAATCTGGAGCAAAGGCTCGCACGCGAGCCGCTCGCGGGAACGATAGGCATCGGCCACACCCGCTGGGCGACGCACGGCCGGCCGACGGAGAACAACGCGCATCCGCATGCGACCGATCGGCTCGCCGTCGTGCACAACGGGATCATCGAGAATTTCGCCGAGTTGCGGCGTGAGCTGGAAAGCAAGGGCGCCAAGTTCGCGACCGAAACCGATACCGAAGTCATCGCGCATCTCGTCAGCGAGGAGCTCAAGCGCGGCCGCTCCCCGGTCGAAGCGGTGAATGCGTCACTGCCACGGCTGCGCGGCGCTTTCGCGCTCGCCTTCCTGTTTGCCGGCGAGGAGAACCTGCTGATCGGCGCGCGCAAGGGCTCGCCGCTCGCGGTCGGCTTTGGCGATGACGCGATGTACATCGGTTCCGACGCGATAGCGCTCGCGCCGTTCACCGACACTGTGAGCTATCTGGAGGACGGCGACTGGGTCGTCGTCAGCGACAAGGGCGCGGAAGTTCACGACGCCAACGGCAATTCCGTGCACCGCGCCGTTCTCAAGTCGCAAGCGTCCGTGATGCTCATCGACAAGGGCAACCATCGCCATTTCATGGCCAAGGAAATCCACGAGCAGCCCGAAGTCGTCGGCCATACGCTGGCGCACTATCTCGATATGGTCGCCGAGCGCGTCGATCTGCCGATGGCGCTGCCGTTCGATTTCCGGGCGCTCAAGCGCGTTTCGATCGCCGCCTGCGGCACCGCTTATTACGCCGGCATGGTCGCGCGCTATTGGTTCGAGCGTCTGGCGCATTTGCCGGTCGAGGTCGACATCGCGTCTGAGTTCCGCTACCGCGAGTCCCCACTCGATCCGGGGGCGCTTTCGATCTTCATCTCGCAGTCAGGCGAGACTGCGGATACGCTCGCTTCGCTGCGCTATGCGCGCGAGCACAAGCAACACGTCCTCTCCGTTGTGAATGTACCGAACTCGACCATCGCCCGGGAAAGCGACATCGTGATGCCGACGCTCGCCGGCCCGGAAATCGGCGTCGCCTCGACCAAGGCTTTCACTTGCCAGTTGGCGGCGTTGGTGACCCTGGCGATTGCCGCCGGGCGCGCCCGCGGCGTGCTCAGCGCGGCCGATGAGAAGCGCTTGGTGCGGGCGCTCATCGAGGTGCCGCGGCACCTCACCGAGGCGCTCGCACTTGAACCGCAGATCGAGCAGCTCGCCCGCGATCTCGCTAAGTCCCGCGACGTGCTCTATCTCGGCCGCGGCACCAGCTACCCGATCGCGCTTGAAGGCGCGCTGAAGCTCAAGGAAATCTCCTACATCCACGCCGAGGGCTACGCGGCGGGCGAACTCAAGCACGGCCCGATCGCGCTGGTCGACGAAGCCATGCCCGTCGTGGTCATCGCGCCCTACGACCAGGTGTTCGAGAAGACCGTTTCCAATATGCAGGAAGTTGCCGCGCGCGGCGGTCGATTGATCCTGATGACCGACGCCAAAGGCGCGGCGGTTGCCGCGGATCAATCGTTGATGACGCTCACGCTGCCGACCATGCCGGCGACGGTGGGGCCGCTGGTCTATGCCGTCCCGGTGCAGCTCATCGCCTATCACGCGGCCGTCGCTTTGGGCACCGACGTCGATCAGCCGCGCAATCTGGCCAAGTCGGTGACGGTGGAGTAGACGCGGAGCTGCGCGCCCCGTGCCTCTGTGCGAGCGCATGGCGTATCTATATAGATGCGGCCGCGAGGCTGGCGCGCGCGACCGGGCTTGATGATGAACGATACCGATCAGGGCAGGAACGCGATCGCGGCCCCGGCCAGGCCTTCGTCCGGGCTCGCCAGCCGCATCCGCAATTACTTTTTAACCGGCTTGATCGTTGCCGGGCCGGTCGCGGTGACGTTGTGGCTGATCTGGTATTTCGTCACCTGGGTCGACAATCTGGTGCGTCCGGTCATTCCGGTGACGTATCGTCCCGAAACCTATCTGCCGGTCAACATCCCGGGCTTCGGTCTGATCATCGCCTTCGGGGCGCTGACGCTGCTCGGGTTCCTCACTGCCAATCTCATCGGCAGCAGGCTCGTCGGTCTCGGCGAGAGCCTGTTGAACCGCATGCCGATCGTGCGGCCGATCTACCGCACCACCAAGCAGATTTTCCAGACGCTCTTCTCCAGCTCGGAGTCGAGCTTTCGGCATGTGGGTCTGGTGGAGTTTCCGGCGCCGGGCATGTGGTCGCTGGTGTTCCTCACCCAATCGCCGACCGCCGCCATCGCCAAGCATTTGCCGCAGACGGAGCACGTTTCGGCTTTCCTGCCGTGCACGCCAAATCCGACCACCGGGTTTTTCTTCTATGTGCCGCGCCGCGACGTGATCGATCTCGACATCACCGTCGAGCAGGCGATGTCGCTATTGATTTCCGCCGGCATCATTCAGCCCGGTGGCGAGGATCCGCAGGATAAGCTTGCGGCGCTTGCGCAAACCGCCCGCGCCACGCAGGCGGCGCGCAAGGTGGCGGCCAGTCCGGCGAAGTAGCCAAGGCGCATTTCGTTTCCACCTCTGATCCGCTATCGTGGACAGCGACGTGGCTACCAGGGTCTACCATGAACTTCGGCCACGCAATCAAATCGGGATTTTCGAACTATGTGAACTTCTCAGGCCGGGCTATCCGGTCGGAGTACTGGTACTGGGTGCTGTTCGTTATTCTCGGCGAGATTGTAACGTTGATCATCGATTACACGCTCGGCGCCCAAATCACGACCAGCCTCTTTGGCCTGGCGACGTTTTTGCCGAGTCTGGCGGTCGCGATCCGGCGGCTTCACGATATCGACCGCACCGGCTGGTGGGTATTCCTGGTGCTGATCCCGCTCGTCGGCGCTATCGTGCTGATCGTCTGGTACTGCACGGAGGGCACCCGGGGCTCGAATAGGTTCGGCCCGGATCGGCTGGCCGCCGTCGGCGCATAAATCAGCCCGCGCCCAACAGCCTGATCGCTTCGTCGCGGGCGAATAGATAAAGGAGCTGGCGCAAAGCCGCGCCGCGCGCGGATTTAAGCTTCGGATCGCGGTTGAGCACGAGCTTGGCGTCCTCGCGCGCCGCGCTGAGAAGCTTGCCGTGGACTTCGAGGCGAGCGAGGCGAAAGCCGGGCAGGCCGCTTTGCCGCGTGCCGAGCACATCGCCTTCGCCGCGCAAGCGCAAATCCTCTTCGGCAATGCGGAAGCCGTCATCGGTCTCGCGCAGAATGGCGAGCCGCGCCTTTGCCGTTTCGCCGAGCGGCGCCCGGTAGAGTAAGAGACAGATCGAGCGCTCGGCGCCGCGGCCGATGCGGCCGCGCAGCTGATGCAGTTGCGCCAGCCCGAAGCGCTCGGCGTGCTCGATGACCATGACGCTCGCCTGCGGCACGTCGACGCCGACTTCGATCACCGTGGTCGCGACCAGGATGCGCGCCGAGCCTTGGGCAAAGCGCGCCATCGCCACGTCTTTCTCCGTCCCGCGCATGCGGCCGTGGACGAGTTCGACCGTGTCGCCGAAGCGCTTCTTCAAGGTCTCGTAACGGTCCTCGGCGGCGGCGAGGTCGATGGTTTCCGATTCCTCGACCAGCGGGCACACCCAATAGACGCGGCGGCCGTCGTCGAGCGCACGGCTCACCGCCTCGATCACTTCGCCGAGCCGCTCCAACGGCAGCGCGCGGGTGTCGACCTTCTGCCGCCCGGCGGGCTTTTCGCGCAACTCGGACACGTCCATGTCGCCGAAGTAAGTGAGCACCAAAGTGCGCGGGATCGGAGTAGCCGTCAGCACCAGGAGATCGACCGCTTCGCCCTTTCGCGCCAGCGCCAGCCGCTGATGCACGCCGAAACGCTGCTGCTCGTCGACAATGGCCAGCGCGAGGTCGTGGAACGCCACGTCGTCTTGAAATAACGCATGCGTGCCGACGATCAGGTCGATGTCGCCGGCGGCAAGCGCTGACAAAATTTCCGGACGTTCGCGGCCGCGCTCGCGCCCGGTGAGGATGGCAAGCCGGATGCCGGCTGCGGCAGCGAGCGGCGCGATGGTGGCAAAGTGCTGGCGCGCCAGGATTTCCGTCGGCGCCATGAACGCGGCTTGGCGGCCGGCCTCGATCACGGTCGCCGCAGCCAGGAGCGCGACGACGGTCTTGCCGGAGCCGACATCGCCGTGAAGGAGCCGCAACATGCGATTGGGCTGCGCCAGGTCGGCGTTGATGTCGGCGACCGCGCGCTCCTGCGATGGCGTGAGCGAATAGGGCAGGCCGGCGATAATCCGGGCGCGCAAGCGTCCTTCGGCGGCGCTGCCGCGGCCGGGCCGCGCGCGCATATGCCCGCGCAACAGCGCCAGCGCCAGCTGGCCGGCGAGCAATTCGTCATAAGCGAGCCGCGACCACGCCGCGCTTTCCGGCTTCAAATCGTCCGGGCTTGCCGGCCGATGCACTTTGCGCAAGGCGTCGGCAAAACCCGGAAAGGCGTTGCGCTTGCGCCACGCCGCGTCTTGCCATTCGGGAAGTTCCGGCAGGCGATCGAGCGCCAGCTCAATCGCCTTGCCGAGCTGGTTGGGATAAATGCCTTCGGTCAGCGCATAGACCGGATCGATCAGCGGCAGCCGCGCGAAGCCCGCCGCATCCACCACTCGGTCGGGATGCACCATCTGCAAGTGGCCGTCGTACAGCGTCGCGACGCCGGACAGGTAGCGCAGCGCGCCTTCGGGCAGGAGCTTCTCCACGTAATCCTTGCGCGCATTGAAATAGGTGATGGTCAGCGTGTTGGTCTCGTCGCTGGCCTCGATGTTGTAGGGCGCGCGCGGGCGGTTCGGCGGCGGCGGCCGGTGGCGATCGACGGTGACGGCAACGGTGACGACCGTATCGGGAACGACCGCGGAGAGCTTTGGCTGGTTGCGCCGGTCGACGTAGCCGGTCGGCAGGTGAAACAGGAGATCGATGAGGCGGGGCTTTTCACCCTCGCGCGCGAGCAGGCGCTCGAACAGCTTCTCCAGCTTCGGCCCGATGCCGGGGAGCGCGGTCAGGGATGCAAAAAGCGGATTGAGCACCGGCGGACGCATCGAACTCCCGCTGACATTTCAGGCGTCGCCCTCTATATACACCGCGCCCGGCCGCGTCCGGGCTTTTGGCGTTGGACTTGAGCAATGACCGAGCGGTCGAGCGATGGGTTGGATGTGCGGCGGCGCAAGCTTCTGTTCCGCGCCTGGCGTCGCGGCGTACGCGAAATGGACCTGATCGTCGGCCGCTTCGCCGACGCCCATATCGACAAGTTCGACGACGCCGGGCTCGACGATTTCGAACGCCTGATCGAGGCACCGAACGCCGCGCTCTATGCCTGGGTGATCGGCGCCGAAGACATTCCGGCGAATTACGACACCGCGGTGCTGGCGAGCCTGCGCACCTTCCATTCGCGCGCGAGCAAGGTGCGCCCCGAGGAGCAAAAGTGACCGCGCCGCTTCGATCGCCCGCGCGATCGCCGGCCGAGCGGCTTGCTCCCGGCCGGCCGCTCCTTCTCTCCGGCATCGCCGACGGTGCCGAAGGGCTAGTGCTCGGCGACCTCGCCCGCGCCATTGCCGCCGGCAAAGCGGCGCCCGCCATCAGCCTTGCCGTCATTTGCCGCGACGGCGCGCGCATGGCGATGCTGTCGCGCGCGCTCACCTTCTTTGCTCCCGACATCGAGGTGCTGGAATTTCCGGCCTGGGATTGCCTGCCCTACGACCGGGCGTCGCCGCATGCCGGCGTCGTGGCGCAACGCATGCAGGCGCTGTCGCGCTTGGCGCATGTCAAAGGCCGCGACCGGGCGGCCGTATTGCTCACGACCGTCAACGCCATCCTGCAACGCGTGCCGCCGCGCGCGACGCTCGCCCGGCAATCGCTATCGGCCGCCGCCGGCAATCTCTTCCCGATGGCGGGGATCGTGCAGTGGCTGGAGCTCAACGGCTTTAATCGCTCGGCGACCGTGCGCGAGGCCGGCGATTACGCGGTGCGCGGCGGCATCGTCGATCTGTTCGCCCCCGGCATGGACGCGCCGGTGCGGCTCGATTTCTTCGGCGACACGCTGGAATCGATCCGCGCCTTCGATCCGGAAACGCAGCGCACCACCGAAGATTTGCGCAATCTCGACCTCGTGCCCATGGCGGAGTTCCAGCTGACGACGGAAACGATCCGGCAGTTTCGCACCGGCTACGTCGCGGCCTTCGGCGCCGCCGGTCCCGACGACATGCTCTATGAAGCGGTGAGCGAGGGCCGCCGGGCCGCCGGCATCGAGCATTGGCTGCCGTTGTTCCATCAGCGCCTGGAGACTTTGTTCGATTATCTCGAAGGCACGCCGGTCGCGATCGAGGCGCTGGCGGAGGAAGCCGCCCACGAACGCCTGGCGCAGATCGCCGATTACTATCAAGCGCGCCGCGACGCGCTCGATCAGCCGGGCCAAGGGGGAAGCGGCGCCCCTTATAAGCCGTTGCCGCCGGATCGGCTTTATCTCGACGAAGCCGAGTGGCGCGAACGTCTCGATGGCGCAGCGCTGGCACGATTATCGCCGTTTGCGGTGGAAGGCGCGCCCGATGCGATCGAGATCGGCGCGCGCGGCGGCCACAACTTCGCCGCCGAGCGCAGCGAGCCCGACACCAACGTCTTCGAGGCGGTGCGCAAGCACGTCGAGGCGCTGCAAGCTTCCGGCAAGCGCGTCGTCATCGCGCTGTGGAGCGAAGGCTCCCGTGAACGGATGTCGCATGTCCTGTCGGAACACGGCCTGTTCAATCTGGCGCCGATCGCGTCGTGGCCGCAGGCGCTGGCGCTAACGCGCGCCGAAGTCGCGCTCGCTGTGCTCGGTATCGATGCCGGCTTCGAAACCGCTGATGTCGCGCTAATCACCGAAGAAGACATTTTGGGCGAGCGCCTCGTTCGCGCGCGCCGGCAGGGGAAGCGCGCGGAAAATTTCATCGCCGAAGTGACGAGCCTTGCCTCCGGCGACGTCGTTGTCCACGTCGATCACGGCATCGGCCGTTTCGTCGGCTTGCGCGCCATCGCCGCGGCCGGCGCGCCGCACGATTGCCTGGAAATCCATTACGCCGGCGGCGACAAATTGTTCCTGCCGGTGGAGAACATCGAGCTTCTTTCGCGCTACGGTTCCGAGGAAGCCGGAGTCGAGCTCGACCGGCTCGGTTCGTCCGCCTGGCAGGCGCGCAAGTCGCGCATGAAAAACCGCATCCGCGAGATCGCCGGCGAGTTGATCAAAGTGGCGGCCGCGCGGCAGCTGCACGAAGCGCCGCGGCTGGCGATCGAGACCGGTCTCTACGACGAGTTTTGCGCGCGCTTTCCCTATGAGGAGACCGACGACCAGCAGGCCGCAATCGCCGCCGTGCTCAACGATCTTTCCTCCGGGCGGCCGATGGATCGGCTGATCTGCGGCGATGTCGGCTTCGGCAAGACCGAGGTGGCGTTGCGCGCCGCCTTCATCGCCGCCATGAACGGCAAGCAGGTCGCCATCGTAGTGCCGACGACGTTGCTCGCGCGCCAGCACTTCAAGACCTTCGGCGACCGGCTGCGCGGCTATCCGCTGCACGTCGCGCAAGCCTCGCGTCTCGTCTCTGCCACCGAGCTCGCCAGGGTGAAGAAGGGACTGGCCGAGGGTGCGATCGACATCGTCATCGGCACCCACGCGCTCCTTGGCAAGACGGTGAAGTTCAAGGATGTCGGGCTGGTCGTCGTCGACGAGGAGCAGCATTTCGGCGTCGCCCACAAGGAGAAGCTGAAGCAGCTCCGCGCCGAGGTGCATGTGTTGACGCTGACCGCGACGCCGATCCCGCGCACGCTGCAACTGGCGCTGTCCGGCGTGCGCGACATGTCGATCATCGCCACGCCGCCGGTCGATCGGCTGGCGGTGCGCACCTTCGTCGCGCCGTTCGATCCGGTCGTGGTGCGCGAGGCGCTGCTGCGCGAGCGCTATCGCGGCGGGCAATGTTTCTATGTCTGTCCGCGCATCGAGGATCTGGCCGAGGCCAAAGCGTTCCTCGACAAGAGCGTGCCCGAGGTGCGCGTCGCGGTCGCCCACGGGCAGATGCCGTCGTCGGTGCTCGAGGACGTGATGGCCGCGTTCTACGACGGCAAGTTCGACGTGCTGCTCTCCACCTCGATCATCGAATCCGGTCTCGATATTCCGACAGCCAACACGCTGATCGTGCACCGCGCCGACATGTTCGGGCTGGCGCAGATCTATCAGTTGCGCGGCCGCGTCGGCCGCTCGAAGCTGCGCGCCTACGCGCTGCTGACTTTGCCTTCCGGGCGGAAAATCACGCCGCAGGCGGAGCGCCGGCTCAAAGTCCTGCAATCCCTCGACACGCTCGGCGCCGGCTTCCAGCTCGCCTCGCACGATCTCGACATCCGCGGCGCCGGCAATCTTCTCGGCGACGAGCAGTCCGGCCACATCAAGGAAGTCGGCTTCGAGCTATATCAACAAATGCTGGAAGAGGCAGTGCTGAGCCTCAAAGCCGGCATCAGCGCGCCGGTCGCCGACAAATGGTCGCCGCAGATCACCATCGGCACCGCCGTGCTCATCCCGGAAGAATACGTCGCCGATCTGCCGGTGCGGCTCGCGCTCTACCGCAGGCTCTCCGAGATCGAGGACGAGCGCGAGATCGAAGCGTTCGCCGCCGAGCTGGTCGACCGTTTCGGCCCGCTGCCGCAGGAGGTCGAGCATCTGCTCCAGGTCGTGTCGATCAAATCGCTGTGCCGGCGCGCCAACGTCGAGCGCATCGAGGTCGGACCGAAGGGCGCCTCGCTCGCCTTCCGCGACAACATCTTCGCCAACCCGGAAGGCCTCATCGCCTATATCGGCAAGCACCCGGAGGGCGCGCGCGTGCGCCCCGACATGAAGGTCGTGTTCTTCGACGAATGGGACACCCCCGCCGCCCGCCTCAAAGGCGCCGCCGGGATTTTACGCACGCTGGTCGGGATCGCGGAGAAGGGCGCCAAGGCGGCGTGAGTCTAATCCCTTAAGGCGCACGGTCTTACTGTGCTGCGTATTGCGGCCAACGAACTGTCGCGCGGGATTGACGACGCGGCTGATGCAATTGTTCGGATGGCGATGGATTTGCTGTGAGACTCTTTCCTTCCCGCTTTTGCGGGGACGAGCCGTTATTGTTACGCCCGCAGCCGCGTGTGCCGGCCGGCCGTGCGCTCGATGGCGTTGGCGAGATATTCCGGCGACTGCGCGCCGGTGACGATGACGCTGCCGCCGAAGACGAAGCAGGGCACGCCGTCGATGCCGGCTTCCTTGGCGGCGTTGGCTTCGCCCTCGATACGGTCGACTTCGGCGTCGCTGGCGAGAAGCCGCCGCACCAGCTCGCCGTCCATGTCGCAATCGATGGCGGCCTGGACCAGCGTGTTGGGATCGGTGAGATCGGCGCCTTCGGAGAAGTAAAGCTCCATCAGCCGCTGTTTCATGCGGCCGGGATCGGTGGCGCCGCGCGACCACAGGATGAGGCGATGGCAATCGAGCGTGTTGGGCTGCCGGCTGATTTTGTCGGAGGCATAGAGGAGACTCTCGCTCGCGGCGGTGGCGGTGACGCGCTCGGCGATCGTCGCATAGCGCTCGACCGAGCCGAATTTTGTCTCCAGATAGGTTTTCCGGTCGATGCCCTCGCGCGGGATCCAGGGATTGAGGAAATACGGCCGCCAGTTGATGGCGACGGCGATGTCGGGAATGAGCGTCAGCGCCGTTTCCAGCCGGCGCTTGCCGATAAAGCACCACGGACACACGACATCGGACACCACGTCGATGTGGACGACAGGGGATTCGGCGGACGAAGCGGTCATGACCGCACCTTTGAATCGTTGGCGTTCAGCCTAGCCTATAAGTGGTGCGCCGGTCAGCCGGCGGCAACCTCGCCTACAACTCTCGCGATCAGGGAATCGACATTGTCGGAGGGTTTGAGCGTCGCCAAAGTTACCGCGGTGTCGATGCCGCTGCGTTTGCGATCGGGCGCCAGCATGGTGTGCTTGAGCACGCTCGCAATCCGCCGGGCGATGACGTGGGCGGCGCGGAGATCCGTTTCGGTGAACACGGCGAAGATGGAATCGTCGGCCTCGCGGCAGGCGAAATCGACCTGGCGCATCAGCCGGCTGACCAGCCGCCCGGCATCGAGGCTGACTCGGCGGTCGCCGCGCTCGAAAGAAAAGCGCGCGATCGACAGGCCGACGCCGCGCTTTTCCGCGTCGCCGACGGCGCGATTGAGGTCGCGCCAGAACGCGTCGTGGGCGAGAAGCCCGGTATCGGGATCGATCATGCCTTGGGCGTCGAGCGATTTGAGCATGCGCTTGAGGCGTTGCGCGAAGGCATGCAAACGCACGAACGGCAGAAAGCGCTCGACCACGCGCTCGGGGCCTTCGGCAACGCGGTCGAGATTGGGCAAGTGCGCATAGAACTCTTCGACCACGCCGTGGTGCCCGCCGAGCACGGTGACCGGCAGATCGCGAAAGCGCACGTCCTCGGCGAGAACGGTCAACAGCGCCTCGACGATGCGCGGGCCGAACCCATCGCCGATCACCATGCCGTCGATGTCGCGGGCATTGAGCGCGCGCGCCGCGCTCTCGACGCTGAGCGCGCCGACAAGGCCGACGCGCTCGCCGACGGCAACCGCGAGCGCGGGATAGGAGCGGCCGCGGCCGGCGACCAGTACGGTCGCGTCCTCGAGCGGATCGTTCTGCGGCAATTCGGGCGACGGCGCGCCGTGCGACGACAACGTCGCCATGCGCCGCAAAACCGTGCCGTGCAAAGTGCGCACGCGCAACGCCGCGTTGACGCGCTGCGTAATCCGTGCCGCCGGCAAGCTTGCGGAAACCGCGAGCGCGTCCGCGACCGGTACCGCTGCGTCCTCGCGCATGCGGGCGATGATCGGGGTGAAGGCGCCGCCCCGCGTAACGATCCGCTCGGTGAGCGCGCAGGCGAATTCCTCGGCGCGCGCGCGATCGCTGCAAGGCTCGGCGAGCACCACCGCCTCGGGCGCGACGGAATCGATAGCGTCGGCCGCGTCGGGCCAAGTCGTTTCGACGATCGGGAAGGCGCCCGCTTTGCGCAACGCCTCGACGACTTCCGGCGCCGGGCTATCGGCAACAACGACGAACGGACCTTGCAACGCCATGGCGGAACGCGCGACTGTTTCAGATGCGATCCGCAACCATGCCAAAGGGCTGTTAACGGGCCGTCAATGCGGCCGCTTAAGGCGCCTCATGCTGGGCAATAGTCCGTTCGTCTCGATCGCTGAAGGCCGCGACCACAAGCGGATTGACACCTACGGCATTGAGCGCCGCTTGCATGGTCTGTCGGTCGGCGGCATTGCCGGTCAAACGCTGGCCGACGAGCGGATCGGGCAGCGCGCCAAGCGTTGCGCTCTTGTCGATGCGGCCGACGACGTCCTGAAGGTCGCGTAGCGGGAAACGGTAGCCGCCGACACTGACAATCCCGGCGGGCGGACCGGTGACCACGATGGTTTTGGTGAGGGGATCGACGCGGCAAGTGTAGCCGGAATCGACCAGCCCCCACTGTCCGATCTTGAAATAGGCCAGACCGGAGCGTTCGATTCCAGGCGGGAAGGAATGGTGCGGCACCATCGGCCCGCGCACGGCAAGCGTGCTGGCTTCGGTCCGCGCCGTTTCGCCCACCATGACCCCATCCGCGCTTCCGCGCGGCGCGACGATCGGCCCGAGCGGAAGCGGAGCGGGCAAGCCGTCCGCGCCGCGGCGGCCGGCAACAAGCGCGGCTTCGCCGAACAGCGCAACGTCGATGAGGGCGGCGCTCCGTTCGCGCCAGACCGTGCTGCCAGTCAGCCGTTCCGGCGCGCGCCATGCGGCGATTACGCAAGCCGAACCTTCGACCGCGAACGCGCCGGTCTCGGCGAGGCGCAAAGCAAGCGGACCCGGCAGCACCAGCGTGCCGCATCGGTCGTGCCGCCGCTGCCGGGCGAGAACGCCAGGATCGAACGGATGATGCAGAGCAAGCGCGCCGCCGCACAGGAGCCAGGGCAACAGCGTCAGGCAGATTCCGCCAAAGGAAGCAGGCGCAATCGCCGACAGGACAGCGGAATCCGGCGCTATCCGGCTTTCCAGCAGCGCGGCAAGCCCGCCGGCGAACAGTTCGGCATGATTGCGCGCGACTGGCACGATGCCGCTTTCGCCGACGTCGAAAGTGATGGCGGCGACATGGGCGGTCGCATTGTCGTGCCGCTCGCGATCGAGCGCCGGCGGCGCGTCGAGCGCTTCCGCGCTCATGAGATCGTCGAGCGGCACCACGCCGTCGGGCAGGTTTCTTCCGAAGCCGCAGACGTAGCGGATGGAGAATACGTCGGCGGCGACGGCCAGGGCGAATTGGCAATGATTGAACGCGCCGACACGGCCGCAGGTGATCAGTGCTTTGGCGCCGATGCGCGCCAGCGCCGCGACGGAATCGGCGCGGCGCCACAAAAGCGGCAGCGGCGCGACGATCATTCCCGCGCGCAATATCCCGAGTATGGCGAGAATGTTCTCGACGATGTTGGGCAATTGGATGCCGACGATGGCGTCGGCCGGCAGTCCCATGCCGCGCAGCCGCCCGGCGATCGCCGCGACCGCACGGTCGGCCTCGGCGTAGGTCAGCCGCCGCGGCTCGCTGTCGGTGAAGCTTTCGCGGTCGATCGGGTCAACGAGGGCGAGCGCGTCGGGATGGCGCCGCGCATGGCTGCGGAATACCGCCTCGATAGTCACGGTGTTCGCGCCGCGCGCAGGCGCCGGATCGCCGAGGATCATTGCAGCGCCTTCGGTTGATGCCACCAGGTTTCTGGCAGGTAGCCGAACAGCGACGTGCGCGCCGGATGCGTGATGGAAACCCAGCGCGCCACCCATTGCTCGGGAAGGTAAAACAGCGGCACGACGTAGCAACCGGAGATGAGCAAGCGATCGAGCCCCCGTACCGCGGCAACGAAATCGGGCCGCTCGCGCGCCCGCAGCAAAGTCGCGATCATGGCGTCGATGGCGGCGCTGTGCACGCCCATATAGTTGCGCGAGCCCTGCTCGTCGGCCGCGGCCGAGCCCCAGTAGAAGCTTTGCTCATTGCCGGGCGAGAGCGACTGCTCCCAACGGTAATCGATCATGTCGAAATCGAATGCCAGCCGGCGCTGATCGTATTGCACGGCGTCGACGAGGCGCACTTGCGCCGCGATGCCGGCGCGCGCCAGGTTGCTGGAGAAGGCGAGCGCGAGGCGCTCGTCGTCGCGGTTGGTCACCATGATCTCGAAGCTCAACGTCCGCCCGCTGGCGCGTTCGCGCAAGGTCGTTCCTTTGAGCCCGTAGCCGGCGGCATCGAACAGCGCCAGCGCTTCGCGGAGGCTCGTGCGATCGCGGCCCGAGCCGTCGGTGACCGGCGGCGACCAGGTGCCGTCGAGCACGTCTTCACGCACCGCGTTGGCGAAAGGCGCCAGCAGGACGCGCTCGCGCGCATCGGCCGGCCGGTGGTAGGCCGAGAGTTCCGAATCATCAAAGAAACTCGTGCTGCGCCGATAAAGATCGAAGAAAAAGTTATGGTTGACCCATTCGGCGTCGAACAGCAACGAAATCGCCTGACGCACGCGAATATCGGAGAAGATCGGCCGCCGCGTGTTGAAGACGAACGCGGAGGCGAGCTTCGGCAGACCGTTGGCGAACGACTCCTTGACGATGCGCCCGTCGCGCACGGCGGGAATGTCGTAACCGGTCCGCCAGCGGGTCGGATCGAGCTCGCTGCGGACATCATAGTTGCCGGTCTTGAAAGCCTCGAAATAGGCGTTGGCGTCGCGATAATAGTCGAAGCGCAATTCGGCGAAATTCCACAAGCCGCGATTGATCGGCAGGCCGCGGCCCCAATAATTCGGATCGCGCTTGAAGGTGACGCGCTTGCCGATATCCACTTCGGCGACGACGTAGGGGCCGCTGCCGATCGGCTTCGCCAATGTCGTGTCCTCGAAGGTCGCGACCTCGATCGCATGCTGAGGCAAGACCGGCATCAGTCCGAGGATGAGCGGCAATTCGCGATCGTTGCTGCCCCCGAGATCGAAACGCACGGTGCGCGCGTCGAGCGCCTCGGCCTTGACCACCTTGGAATAGTAGGCGCGGTGGTTGGGGCGGCCGTGATCGCGCAGGAGCTGCCAGGAGAACACCACGTCAGCTGCGGTCACCGGGACGCCGTCGGAGAAGCGCGCGGCGGGATCGAGCGAGAAAGTGACGAAACTGCGCCCGTCGTCGGTTTCGACGGTGCGCGCGAGCAGACCGTAAAGCGTGAACGGTTCGTCGTAACCGCGTGCCATCAGGCTTTCGATCACATGGCCGCGGATCGACTGGACGGGGAGGCCTTTGACGATGAGCGGATTGAGGCTGTCGAAGGTCCCGAGCACGCCCTGCACCAGCCGACCGCCCTGCGGGGCGTCGGCATTGGCGTAAGGGGATGCGGCAAAATCGTCGGGCAATTCCGGTGCCCCGTGCATGGCGATGGCACGCGCCGCTTCCGCCGCCGCCGGCGTGGCACAGGCAAAGATCGCGAACGCGCCGCACAAGGCGGCGCGCGCTGCCGAGGCGGCAGAGGCGAACGGGGCGACGTGGGCGTTGAGCATGGCGTGCATGTGCGCGAGTGGGACTCGACGCGATTCGGATTGGCGAGCTGGGAATGTAACAGAATATACGCGCACGCTTTATCTCCCAGCCAAAGTGGGCTATCGGGAGGGTCCTTGCCGGATCGCGGTGTCACGCTGTTGCCGCAATCTGCGTCGAATGACCGTTGACTAGGGGGCCCGCTCGGCGTGGCGCGCCGGCTGATGCCAAGAACGATGCCAAACACACTGATGCGCAAGTCGATCACCTCGATTTGCGAGCGGCAGCACTAAAGAGGGACTGCGTCTCATGACCTATTGGACCGCGTCGGCCGCGGCGAAGCCGGCGAGCCGGACGCTTGCCGCTATTGCCCAGACATTTGCGGCGATATTCGCCAACACGATCGCCAAGACGATCACGCTGAGTGTACCGTTGTCGGTCGCGCTCGCGTTTGCGGTCGCCTCGCCTGCGTTCGCGCAACAGCCGCCCGAGACCGCTCCTGCCGCTCCCGCGCAGGCGCCAGCGCCGGCCCCGAAGCCGAAGCCACCGGCGAAGAAGCCGGCCAAACCCAAGCCGGGTGCGGAAACGCAGCAGAACACTCCTCCTGCGGCCGACCAGCTGCCGGGGCAGGCACAACAAGGTCTCCAAGGCCAAGCGGTGCAGAACGGCCAGCAGCAGGTGCAGTTGATCTTCTCTCCCTGGACCAAATTCTGCCTCAAGGGGCAGCCGGGACAGACACCGCCTCCCGATGCCAAGGAAGTCTGCTTCACCGGCAAGGATGCGCGCGTAGAGTCGGGCCAGCCGGTGCTCGCCGCCGTCCTGATCGAGCCGGAGGGCCAAGATCATAAGCTATTGCGCGTCACGCTCCCGCTCGGCATGCAGCTTGGTCATGGTACGCGCGTCATCATCGATCAGAATCAGCCGATGACCGCGCCGTATGTCATCTGCTTCACCAATGGCTGCATGGCGGATTACGAGGCCAATGCGGAAATGATCGGCAAGCTCAAGAAGGGGCAGGGCTTGGTCATCCAGGCGATCAATGCGACCGGGCAGCCGATCAGCGTCGTGATGCCGCTCAACGATTTCGCCAAGGCCTATGACGGGCCGCCGACCGACCCCAAGGTCTTCGAGGAGCAGCAGAAGAAACTGCAGGAAGAGCTGCAACGCCGCGCCGATGAAGCGCGTAAGAAGCTGGAGAGCCAGCAGGGTGCGCCGAGTTCCTCGGCGCCGGCCGCGCCGCCGGCCGGCAAGACTCAGTAGCAAGACCAGTAATCGGCACGGTCAACGACGCTACGTGCTTGCCGGGCGGCGCAGGATTGCGCCGTCCGCCGCAAGATTCTACTTTAGCCCATGCCTTTCCGAACGATCGCGGCTGGCTTGATCGGAGCGTTTGCGCTCTTGGGTGTCCTTTTGTTTGCCGGTCCGGCGGGCGCGGTGCAGCTCATCACCGCGAGCGAGGCCGCGCTCCCCGCGGGCCAAGCCAAGGGTCACGAACGCGGAATAACGCCCGCGCCGTCGGTGGTGATCGTTTCGCCGTCGCCGGCCGCCGGCATGATGAAATCCCCGGTCAGTCTAAAAATACGATACGAGGGCCACGGCGGCGCCAAGATCGATGTTGATTCCGTGCTTCTGACCTATGTGAGAAGTCCGGAGATCGATTTGACCCAACGCATCAAGCCGTTCATCGCGGCAGATGGCATCGACGTGCAGGATGCCGATGTACCGCCGGGCACACACACGATCAGGGTGCTTGTCACCGATACCGAAGGCCGCACGAATTGGGCCGACTTCACTTTCACCGTGGGGCAGTAGCCCGGCGGCGCTGCGAAAAATCCACCGCACGTATCGTGCGGTCGTGCGCCAACAAGCCACGCAGCGGCTCGGCGACTATTAAATTCCGTACATTTAGTGACGCATCGCCGAGCGCGGGCGATAGCCGCCACTGCCGTCGTGGACGAAAACTTCGGCGACCTGCGGATGGCGCACCGGCTCGCCGCTGTCGTCCGGCAACAGGTTTTGCTCGGAGACGTAGGCGATATATTCGCTCTCGTCGTTTTCGGCGAACAAATGATAGAACGGCTGATCCTTGTGCGGCCGCACGTCCGCGGGGATCGACTCATACCATTCTTCGGTATTGCTGAAGATCGGATCGATGTCGAACACGACGCCGCGGAACGGAAACAGACGGTGCCGCACCACCTGACCGATCTGATATTTGGCGTTGCGAACCTTGCTCATGGCAGCGGACATTTTTCAGACCTCTTTCGCGGCGCGCACGTTGCCACAATGCAATGCCACGATTGTGGCGCGCGGCTGACCAAACGCTGAATGTTCGTTCATTCCACGATTCATGACACGGTTCATGGCGTGTTTCATAGCTCGTATCGCGCCGCCATTTCCGGGTCCTTCGCGGCGACGAGGCGGGCGAGATCGACTAGCACCTTGGCCTGCTTCCAGGTGGCGTCGTCCTGCATCTTGCCGTCGATCATGACGGCGCCGCTGCCGTCGGGCATGGCGGCGATGATTTTTTTTGCGAACACAACCTCGGCCGGGTCGGGCGAAAACACGCGCTTGGCGATCGCGACCTGGCTCGGATGCAGCGTCCAGGCGCCGGCGCAGCCCATGAGGAAGCTGTTGCGGAACTGCGCCTCGCAGGCGGCGCCGTCGGCGAAATCGCCGAACGGGCCGTAAAACGGCTTGATCCCGGCGGCGGCGCAGGCGTCGACCATTTTGGCGATCGTGTAGTGCCAGAGATCCTGTTGATAAGCGGCGCGCGCGGTTCCGGCGGGGCTTCCAGAAGCGGCATCGGCAAGCACCCTGTAGTCGGGATGGCCGCCGCCGACGCGAGTCGTCTTCATCGCGCGTGAGGCGGCGAGGTCGGCCGGACCGAGACTGATGCCGTGCATGCGCGGGGAAGCGTTAGCGATCGCGCCGACATTGTTCACGCCTTCGGCCGTTTCGAGGATGGCGTGGATGAGGATCGGCTTTTCGACCGCGTGCTTGGCCTCAAGCTGGGCGAGAAGCTGGTCGAGATAGTGGATGTCCCAGGCGCCCTCAACCTTCGGCAGCATGATGACGTCGAGCTTTTGCCCGATGGTGGCGACGATGTCGCAGATATCGTCGAGCACCCAAGGCGAGTTGAGCGCGTTGATGCGCGCCCACAGCCCGGTGGCGCCGAAATCGGATGCCTTCGCCATGGCGATGAAGCCCGAGCGGGCGGCCTCCTTGGCGTCGGCGGGGATGGCGTCTTCGAGATTGCCGAGCACCACGTCGACCTGATCAATGAGCTCCGGCACCTTGGCGCGCATCTTCTCGATGTGCGGCGGCACGAAATGGATCATGCGCTCAAGCTTGAGCGGCAGCTCGCGCAAAGGTGCCGGCGCCCCGATCGCCAGCGGCTTGAAAAAGTTACGCGGCAGCTTCATCCGGCGATTCCGTAGACGTTTTGCTTGAGCATAATCTTTTCCGAAAACCGGTATCCACTTTTCGGGATTATGCTCTATGCCAACGGTAGGCCGAACGCCACGACCCCGCCAAGCCGTTTTTCACGGCACTTGTGCCCAGCATTTGGCGCCCTTCACACCATTTCCCCGCGCATCAGGCGGGGTTGCGAGGCGGCTGGAGCGACGCCTTCGCGCATCAGGGCGCGGCGCAGCGGTCCGATGCGGTCGACGAGGTAGAGCGACAGGCCGCGCACACCCTGTACCGGAAGGAAATCGGTGAGCAGGCTGCGGTTGAGCAAATCGATCGCGATCCTTCGGCTGGTGGCGTCGGCGCGGCGCTCGGCGTCGTAGCGTGCCAGCACGGCAGGCGCGCCGACATCGCCGTTTTGCCGCCGCGCGTCGGCGACGAGTTCAGCCAAGGCTGCCGCGTCGCGCAGCCCGAGATTAAGCCCCTGCGCGCCGATCGGCGGCACGACGTGCGCCGCCTCGCCGACCAGCGCGATCCGCTCGCGCGCAAAGAAATGCGCGGTCTCGACCGCGAGCGGAAATACGCCGCGGCCGGGCTCGACGCGCATTTTGCCGAATAGCGAATGCGCGCGGCGCTCGATCTCAGCCGAAAGCTCCTGGTCGGGGTTCGCCAATAATTTTTTAGCGCTTGAGCCGTCGAGGACGCAGACGAGGCTCAAACGCTGCCCTGGCAGCGGGACGAGAGTGAACGGGCCGCTTCGGGTATGGAATTCCGTCGCCGTGTCGCGATGCGGCCGGTCATGCGCGAGGTTTAGCGTCAGCGCGGTCTGCGGATAGGCGCGGCGACCGGTGCCAATGCCGGCCGCCGCGCGGCAGAGCGAGCGCTGCCCGTCGGCGCCGACGACAAGCCGCACACGCAGGGCGCCTTCGGCAAGCTTGACGGTTACGCCGTCGGGGTCGCACGCGATCGCGGCGGCCGCACTGGCGATGTGCGAGATTTTTAGCCGCTCCGCGTGCGCGTAAAGCGCCGCCAGCAGATGACGGTTCTCGATGTTGTAGCCGAAGGCATCGAGGCCGATTTCCGCGGCGTTGAAAATGACCTCGGGTGCGCGCAGCAGACGCCCGGTATCGTCGACCAAGTGAATTGTCGCAAGCGCCGCCGCATGCGGGCGGCACGCCTCCCAGACGCCGAGCGTGATCAGCGCAGTCACCGAGCCCGCCAGCAGCGCGGTGGTGCGGTGGTCATCCTCCAGAGAAGGCGCGATAAGAACGACGTCCACACCGGCGGCCTTGAGCGCGATAGCGCTGACGAGGCCGGCCGGACCGCCGCCGACGACCGCCACTTCGGCGGTCATATTTTCCTTTGCGCCGTTTCCAAGTGCCATCGGCGTTCCCGGTGAAATTCGCTTCCCCACATGTATGTCGAAAGGTTAGCAAGCAAAGGAAGACGACGCACGTTCCTTGCGCTTAAGTGTAGGGTTGCGATGATGGAGCCGGAGTCACCCGAGACACATACAAAGCAGCGTCCCCTGGCCGCGTTCGCCGTCCACGTTTTCACCGCCTGCGGTGCGGCCTGCGCGCTGTTGGCGTTGGTCGCGGCGGCGAACGGCGCCTGGACGCGGATGTTCCTGTGGCTGGGGCTGGCGCTCATCATCGACGGCGTGGACGGCACGTTCGCGCGCCGCCTGAGGGTGGCTGAGACGCAGCCGCGCTGGTCGGGCGAACTGCTCGATTTCGTGGTCGATTTCGCCACCTACGTGTTCGTGCCGGCTTACGCCATCGCTACAGGCGGATTGTTGCCGCCGGCCGTCGCGCTCGCGCTCGGCCTCCTCGTCGTCGTTACCGGTGCGCTCTATTTTGCCGACCGACAGATGAAGACGCCGGATGGCTACTTCCGCGGCTTCCCGGTGCTGTGGAACGTGGCGGCGTTCTACCTGTTCATACTCAAGCCCACGCCCTGGCTCGCCGCGATTGCCGTCGCGGTGCTCGCCGCAGCCACATTCGCGCCCATCCACTTCGTGCATCCGGTCCGCGTGCCGCGATGGCACACGCTCAATCTGGCGTTTTTGGCGCTGTGGGCGGTGCTCGCGCTGTTGGCGCTCGCGCAAAACCTCGATCCGCCCGCTTGGGTCGCCGCGGCGCTCGCGGCCATCGCCGTCTACTTCGTGATCGTTGGCCTTTTGCGCGGCGCCGACTGATCCCTTGCGCCGCTTCCCCGACTACCTATGATCCCGCTCCCCAGAGCATGATCCGGAAAAGTGGGGACCGATTTCCCGAAAAGATCATGCTCCACTAAAGACGCATATAGCGTGACAGGAGCGGAAAATGGTTGAGGCGATACGGGTGCATAAGTTCGGTGGTCCCGAGGTTTTAACTTACGAAGACATCGCCGTTCCCGCTGCCGGGTCGGGCCAAATCCGCGTGAAGCAGCACGCCTGCGGCGTCAATTTCACCGACGTCTATTTCCGCAAGGGCATGTATCCACCGCCCGGCGGCTTGCCATTCGTGCTCGGCAGCGAAGCCGCCGGCGAGGTCGTCGACGTCGGCGCCGGCGTCACCGAATTCAAGCGCGGCGACCGCGTCGCCTACGCCGCCGGTCCCGGCTGCTACACCGCGGAGCGGGTATTGGCGGCCGATCGCGCGGTAAAGCTGCCCGGCGATATCAGCTTCGAGCAGGCCGCCGCCATGATGCTCAAGGGCCTGACGGTGCAATATCTGCTGCGCCGTACCTTCAAGGTGGAAAAGGGGATGAATGTGCTGATGCATGCCGCCGCCGGGGGTGTCGGCCTTATCCTCTGCCAATGGGCAAACCATCTCGGCGCCAACGTCATCGGCACCGTGGGTTCGAAGGACAAGGCCGAACTTGCGCGCGCCAATGGCTGCCACCATACGATCCTTTATCGCGACGAGGATTTTGTCGGGCGCGTCAAAGAGATCACCGGCGGCAAGCTCTGCGACGTGGTCTATGACGGCATCGGCAAGGACACCTTTCCGGCGTCGCTCGACTGCATCCGTCCGCTCGGCATGTTCGTGAGCTTCGGCGCTGCGTCGGGATCGATCGAGGTCTTCAACATCAATCTGCTGCAAACCAAGGGCTCGTTGTTCGCCACCCGTCCCACGCTCAACACCTACGGTGCCAAGCGCGAGGATTTGCTGTCGATGGCCGCCGATTTGTTCGCCGTCGTCGGCAGCGGTGCGGTGAAGATACCGGTCAACCAAAAATACGCGCTGCGCGATGCGGCAAAGGCGCACCGCGATCTGGAAAGCCGCGCCACGACGGGCTCTTCCATCCTGATCCCGTGAGGACTGGCAAGGCTCCATGAAGATTTGGGGTTACTGGGCGACGCTCGGCTGGGCGTTTCTCGCCTTCTTTGCGGGTCAATTCGTCGCGCTTGCGGTCCTGCTGTGGTGGCGCTTGAGCGATCTGAATTCAGTCCTCGCCACGCCGTTCGACGGCGTCATGGTCACGCTTTTCATCGTCATCGCCAATCCGGTCACGATTGCCGTGATCGCGCTCGCCGTGCGGCTTGCGCGCGCCCAGCAGGCGGAGTATCTGGCGCTGAAGTTGCCGCCGAAGCGTGATCTGTGGGTAGGGCTGGTCTGGCTGGTGGGTTTGATCGCGGTTGGCGATGCGCTTCTGTATATCAGCGGCTACCCGCTGGTGACGCCGTTTCAGGTGCAATCCTATACGACCGCCGCCGCGGAAGGATGGCTGCCGGCGCTGCTCCTTGGCGCCGTGATCGTGGCGCCGGCGGGCGAGGAGATCGTATTCCGTGGATTTTTGTTCCGCGGCTGGGCGCGCTCGGATCGCACAATGTGGCCGGCGATCGTGGTGATTTCGCTCTTATGGGCGGCGCTGCACGTGCAATACGACTGGACCGGGATCTTGCAGATTTTCGTTATCGGGCTCTTTCTCGGGTGGATGCGCTGGCGCAGCGGCTCCTCGTTGCTGACGTTCTTGCTGCACGCATTGTTCAACCTCGAAGGCACGCTGGAGACAGTGCTGCAAATCCATTTTTTCTCGTAAAGCCGCAGCCGGCAAAACTGCTTGATTATTTAGGCTGCCGCGGCAGGCCGATCACCGGCGCGGCGAAGCGAGCGATGGTTGCCACCGCTTCGTCGAGCGGCGTGCCACTCCCCGGCGTCTCGCTGACGATGGTCGCCAGGACGTTGATGTCGCGCCGGAACAAAGAGTCGAGCGCAGTAAGCGTATGACTGATGGTGCCCGGATATGAGCCGGTGACCAGGATCAGCGGCAGGCGCAACGCCATCATCACGTCGAGGATCGTGCGGGTCTCGTCGAGCGGCGCCATGATGCCGCCGATGCCGTCGATCAACAGGATGTCGCGGCGCCGGTCGATCGCGCTTTGGCAGTAAGCCACGACGCCGTCGACATTGATGCTGCGGCCTTCCTGCCGCGCCGCAAGGTCCGGCGACAGCGCGGCGCGAAAGCGCCACGGCGAGATGCGATCGATCGATTCAGGCGTGAACGGAAGGCCGAGCGCGGAGACCAGCATGCCAGTTTCGCTCGCCGCCGCCTGCGCCGGGTCATAGCCGCTGTCGATCGGCTTGATGGCGTCGACGGCACGGCCGCTTTGACGAAAATGCCGGATGAGCGAAGCGACGACGAGGGTTCTCCCCACGTCGGGGCCGGTCGCGGTGATGAAGATCGCGGTCACGATTCGGCGCCTCGCGCGGCATGAAAGCGCCGAATGTCGCTCAATGCCAGCAAAAACAGGCGGCTCGCCGCCGTGCCGGCCATTGGCCGAGGGCTGATCAGTGGCCTATTGCGGTGCCGAAAAGGTCGTAGGCGTCGGCGCGCTCGATTTTCACCGTCGCAATTTCGCCGACGCGCAGCGGCCGGCGGCTCTTTACGAATACGTTGCCGTCGATCTGCGGTGCGTCGCCCTGGCTGCGGCCTTTGGCGGTCCCCGAGCTTGATCCGGGCGGATCGATCTCATCGATAATGACGCGTTCGCGGCCGCCGATTTTGCGCTTGAGGCGTTTTCGCGAAATCTTCTGCTGGTGCTGCATCAAGCGGTGAAAACGCTCTTCCTTGACCGGCTCGGGGACGAGCGCCGCGAGATCGTTGGCGGCGGCGCCGGCGACCGCCTCGTAGCGGAAGCAGCCGACCCGATCGAGCTCGGCCTCGCCGAGCCAGTCGAGCAGCAGCGAGAAATCCTCTTCGGTCTCGCCGGGGAACCCGACAATGAAGGTCGAGCGGATGGTGAGGCTGGGGCAGTCGGTGCGCCATTGCCGGATGCGCGAAAGCGTTTCCTCCTGCGCCGCCGGCCGGCGCATGCGTTTGAGGACCGCGGGGCTGGCGTGCTGGAACGGCACGTCGAGGTAGGGCAGCACTTTGCCGTCCGCCATCAGCGCGATCACCTCGTCCACATGCGGATAGGGATAGACGTAATGCAGCCGCACCCAAACGCCGAACTCGCCGAGCTCGCGTGCGAGGTCGAGGAACTTTGCCCGGACCTCGCGGCCTTTCCATCGGGTCGCCGCGTATTTTACGTCGACGCCGTAGGCTGACGTATCCTGGGAGATGACCAAGAGCTCCTTGACGCCGGCGTTGACCAGTCGCTCGGCCTCGAGCAGCACGTCCGCGGCCGGCCGGGAGACCAGATCGCCGCGCAATTTCGGAATGATGCAGAACGTGCAGCGATTGTTGCAACCCTCTGAAATCTTGAGATAAGCATAGTGCCGCGGCGTCAGCTTTATACCCTGCGGCGGAATAAGGTCGGCATAGGGATCGTGCTGCGGTGGAGCGGCCCGATGCACCGCTTCGAGCACGCTCTCATATTGCTGCGGACCGGTGACGGCCAGCACGTTCGGATGCACGGCGGTGATCTTTTCCGGCTCCGCGCCCATGCAGCCGGCGACAATGACCTTGCCGTTTTCGGCAAGCGCCGCGCCGATGGCTTCAAGCGATTCCGCCTGCGCGCTATCGAGAAAGCCGCAGGTGTTGACGATGGCGAGGTCGGCGTCGGCGTGATCGCGGGCCAGCTGGTAACCCTCCGCGCGCAGCCGCGTAATGATGCGCTCGGAATCGACCAGGGCCTTCGGACAGCCGAGCGAAACGAAGGAGATGCGGGGAGGGCGGTTCATGTCGACTGGTAGCTGGCTCGCCTTGCCGCCAAATTCAAGGCGCCTGAGCGCAGTCGCAGCCGCCATCCGTCGCCGCGAGCATGCGACTGCTTAGGAGAAAAACGAAGTGTGCCGGCGCTTAAGCGTTAGCAGCGCGGCTGTAAACAGCCGCCGGCTTGCTCATTGCAAGGGAACGGCAGCAGCACCGTTTTGTTGAAGCTGCACGCGTAAACCTTGCACCAGTGATCCTTGCCGCATTCGGCGGTGCAGCGCAGCTCAGGCTTGGCACAAGGCTTCGGCGTCATTTTTGTCGCCAGCGTCGGCGACATCGATGCCACGGCCATCATGCCGGCTAACGCGATTTTCGTGACCGATTTTCTCAGCATGGAACCACCCCATTCAAATCCGGCGCAAATCTCGCATAAAGCACGAGCGGGCACAATCCAAGTATGCACAATCCAGGTAAGCAATCCGCGCGGCTGTTGGCGCGCGTGCTACAAGCGTCCGCCATAGGTGCGCACGCCCTGATCGGGTGCCCACACGCCGGCGGGAAGCTCTCCCGCCTGCCAGAACACGTCGATCGGCATGCCGCCGCGCGGATGAAAATAACCGCCGATGCGCAGCCATTTGGGCTTCAGCGACGCGACCAGTCTTTTCCCGATCGCGACCGTGCATTCCTCGTGGAACGCGCCCTGATTGCGGAAGCTGTTGAGGTAAAGCTTGAGCGACTTCGATTCCACGAGCCAGCTTTTCGGCAAATAGTCGATGACCAAAGTGGCGAAATCGGGCTGGCCGGTGACTGGGCACATCACGGTGAATTCCGGGAAGGTGAAGCGGGCGACGTAGTTCGTGTTCGGATGCGGGTTGCGCACGCGGTCGAGCACCGCTTTCTCGGGCGAAGCGGGGATCGGCATGGGCCGGCCAAGTTGCGGTCGTTTCTTCGGCATCGGCGAGTGCATGCCCGGCTTGGCGCGGCGTGACAAGAGCCTTACTTTGGACCTCTAGAAGCCGGGAGTGTGCATGACTGCGATTGTTGACATCGTCGGCCGCGAAATCCTCGACAGCCGGGGCAATCCTACTGTCGAGGTGGACGTGGTCCTGGCCGACGGATCGCGTGGCCGTGCCGCCGTGCCGTCGGGCGCTTCCACCGGAACCCACGAGGCGGTCGAGCTGCGCGACGGCGATAAAAAGCGCTATCTCGGCAAAGGCGTGCGCAACGCTGTCGAAGCCGTCAACGGCGAAATCTTCGACGCCTTGAGCGGCATGGACGCCGAGGCGCAGGTGAAGATAGACGAGACCATGATCGGGCTCGACGGCACCCCGAATAAGGGCCGCCTCGGCGCCAACGCCATTCTCGGCGTGTCGCTCGCTACCGCCAAAGCGGCGGCGGCCGCGAACAAGCTGCCGCTTTACCGCTATATCGGCGGCACCGCCGCGCGGCTCCTGCCTGTGCCGCAGATGAACATCATCAATGGCGGCGTGCACGCCGATAATCCGATCGACTTCCAGGAATTCATGATCGTGCCGCTCGGCGCGGCGACCTTCGCCGAGGCCTTGCGCGCCGGGTCGGAGATTTTCCATACGCTGCGCGCGGCGCTCAAAGCCGGCGGCTACAACACCAATGTCGGCGACGAAGGCGGCTTTGCGCCTAATCTGCCCTCGGCCGAGGCCGCGCTCGACCAGATCGTGGCGGCAATCGGCGAGGCCGGATACCGGATCGGCGACGACGTCATGCTGGCGGTCGATCCGGCGGCAAGCGAGTTCTTCAGCGACGGCGCCTATCGCTACAAGGGCGAAGGCAAGACGCGCTCGGTTGAGCAGCAGGTCGAGTATCTCGCCGCGCTGGCAAAAGGCTATCCTATCGTGTCGATCGAAGACGGCATGGCCGAGGACGACGTCGCCGGCTGGAAGCTCCTGACGCAAAAGCTCGGCGCGCGTTACCAGCTTGTCGGCGACGATAACTTTGTCACCAATGTCGCGCGACTGACGGATGGGATCAAAAACGGCATCGCCAATTCGATCCTGATCAAGGTCAACCAGATCGGTACGCTCACCGAGACGCTTGCCGCGGTCGAGACCGCGCACAAGGCGGGCTATACCGCCGTGATGTCGCATCGCTCCGGCGAGACCGAGGACGCGACGATCGCGGACCTCGCGGTGGCGTGCAGCTGCGGTCAGATCAAGACCGGCTCGCTGGCGCGCGCCGATCGCACGGCGAAATACAATCAACTCCTGCGCATCGAGGAGGAACTCGGCGGCCAGGCAGTCTATGCCGGGCGCGCGGCGTTCAAGGCGCTTGGATAATTCCTTCCCGGGCCATTAATGCCGCCTTAAGCGGCGCTCTCGCATCTTGACCGGATGGTCACCCGCAAGCGGTTGCGCTCGATCCTCACCGCGCTCGGCCTCTACGTCATGGCGGCGGTGCTGATCGGCTATTTCGGCGTCAATGCGTTTTCCGGCAACCACGGGCTCAAGGCCAAGCAGGACATCGACCAGCAGATCGCGGCGCTTTCCACGGAACTTACCCGGCTGCAAATCGAGCGCGGGCAATGGCAACGCCGCATCGCCTTGCTCAAGTCCGACCGGCTTGATCCCGATATGCTCGACGAACGCGCCCGCGCGCTCCTCGATTATGCCCACCCCAACGATTTGACATTGGTGCTCGACGGGCCCCGACTGGCGCCGGACGGGCGGCCTTGAACGCGGCGCCGCCCTTCCCAAAATAAGTTCACTGCCAACGGTTTGGATGCCGGAACCGAGCTCCGGGCGCCGACTTCCGCCATAGGCGGATTTCGGCTATGGGATGGAACCCCGCGATGTCTCGAGAAACGCTGATGGCCGTCGCCAAAACCAAAGAAGCGGACCAAATCGCCGACGAACGCCGTCCCGCCGCCGAACCGGCCACGCATCCCGGCCCGGTCGCGGACTTCAGCAAGGAAGAAGAGTTCCAAGCGCTGCGGCAGATGCTGCTGATCCGGCGTTTCGAGGAAAAGGCCGGCCAGATGTACGGCATGGGTCTGATCGGCGGGTTCTGCCACCTCTACATCGGCCAGGAAGCGGTCGTCGTCGGCATGCAGATGGCCAAGCGCGACGGCGATCAGATGATCACCGGCTATCGCGATCACGGCCACATGCTCTCCTGCGGTATGGACCCGAAAGGCGTGATGGCCGAGTTGACAGGCCGCCGCGGCGGCTATTCCAAGGGTAAGGGCGGCTCGATGCACATGTTCTCCCGCGAGAAAAACTTCTATGGGGGACACGGCATCGTCGGCGCGCCGGTACCGATCGGCACGGGCTTGGCCTTCGCCAACCGGTATCGCGACAACGACAGCGTGTGCTTGACCTTTTTCGGCGACGGCGCAGCCAACCAGGGCCAGGTCTACGAGAGCTTCAACATGGCGGAGCTGTGGAAGCTCCCGGTGGTCTACATCATCGAGAACAACCGTTACGCCATGGGCACCTCGATAACCCGCTCCTCGGCACAGACCGATTTATCCAGGCGCGGCCTCTCCTTTAATATTCCGGGCGTCGAGGTCGACGGCATGGATGTGCGCGCGGTCAAAGCCGCCGGCGAAGAGGCCATCGCCTGGTGCCGCTCCGGCAAGGGCCCGACCATCATCGAAATGCTGACCTACCGTTATCGCGGCCACTCGATGTCGGACCCGGCCAAATACCGGACCAAGGAAGAGGTCGACAAGGTACGCACCGAGCACGATCCGATCGAGCAGGTGCGCGCGCGGCTTCTTGCCAAGAAATGGACGAGCGAAGACGAGCTGAAGAAAATCGACGCTTCGGTGCGTGCCACGGTCAACGAAGCGTCCGAGTTCGCGACCCACGATGCCGAGCCCGACCCCGCGGAGCTTTACACGGACGTGTATCGGTGACAGCGATCATGCCTGCGCCGCGACGCCCGCGGTCCCGTTAAGGCGTGACGATCGACGAGTTAGCCCGCCATGCCGTTTCAAGTCCTCATGCCCGCGCTCTCTCCCACCATGGAGAAGGGTAACCTCGCCAAGTGGCTCAAGAAGGAAGGCGACACGGTCAAGTCCGGCGACGTCATTGCCGAGATCGAGACCGACAAAGCCACCATGGAAGTGGAAGTGGTCGACGAAGGCACGCTGGGCAAGATTTTGGTGCCGGAAGGCACCAACGATGTCGCGGTCAATACGCCGATCGCCATGATCCTCGCCGAGGGCGAGGACAAGAGCGCGCTTGCCGATGGCAACGCCGCTGCGCCGAGCGCCAAGTCAACCGAACCTGCGCAGCAGCAAAAAGGCGCCGAATCCGCCCCGCCGGCGGACAAAGACGAGCCGGCGAAGAAAGCGGAGGCACCCGCGCCGGCAAAGACCGGGACGGCGAAGCCGCCTTCCGCGGAAATCATGCCCGATCCCGACGTGCCGGAAGGCACCGAGATGGTCACCATGACCATGCGCGAGGCGTTGCGCGACGCCATGGCCGAGGAAATGCGCCGCGATGCCGATGTGTTCGTGATCGGCGAAGAGGTTGCCGAGTATCAGGGCGCCTACAAGGTGACGCAGGGCCTGCTTCAGGAATTCGGCGCACGCCGCGTCATCGACACGCCGATCACCGAGCATGCCTTCACCGGTCTCGGCGTTGGCGCCGCGTTCGCCGGTCTAAAGCCGATCGTCGAATTCATGACGTTTAATTTCGCCATGCAGGCGATGGACCATCTCGTCAACTCGGCGGCGAAGACACGCTACATGACCGGCGGACAAGCCGACGTGTCCGTCGTCTTTCGCGGGCCGAACGGGCCCGCCGCCCGCGTCGCCGCCCAGCACAGCCAGGATTATTCCTCCTGGTACTCGCATGTTCCCGGACTCAAAGTGATCGCGCCGTCGAATGCGGCCGACGCCAAGGGGCTGCTCAAGGCCGCGATCCGCGACCCCAATCCGGTCATCTTCCTGGAAAACGAAATCCTCTACGGCGCGTCCTCGCCGGTGCCGAAGCTCGACGATTACGTGCTGCCGATCGGCCGCGCCCGCGTCGTGCGCGCCGGCAACGATGTGACGCTGGTCGCCTGGTCGATCGGCATGACCTACGCGCTCAAGGCCGCCGATGAACTCGCGAAAGAGAACATTTCGGCCGAGGTGATCGATTTGCGCACGCTCAAGCCGATGGACAGTGAGAGCATCATCGAGTCGGTAAAGAAAACCGGCCGCCTCGTCACCATCGAGGAAGGCTGGAAACAATCCGGCGTCGGCGCCGAGATTGCCGCCCGCGTGATGGAGGAAGCTTTCGACTATCTCGACGCCCCGGTCGCGCGCGTCACCGGCAAGGACGTGCCCATGCCCTATGCCGCTAACCTGGAAAAGCTCGCGCTGCCTTCGGTCGCCGAAGTGGTCGAGGCGGCCAAGGCCGTCTGCTATCGCTGACGTTCTTATTGGTGAAATTGGCGCGCCAGAGAAAAAGAAATGCCCATCAACATTCTCATGCCGGCGCTTTCGCCCACGATGGAGAAGGGCAACCTCGCCAAATGGCTCAAGAAGGAGGGCGAAGCGGTCAAAACCGGCGACGTCATCGCCGAGATCGAAACCGACAAGGCGACGATGGAATACGAAGCCGTCGATGACGGCGTGATGGCGAAGATCGTGGTGCCGGAGGGCACCAACGACGTGCCGGTCAATCAACTCATCGCCGTGCTGGCGCAGGAAGGCGAGGATCCGAAGGCCGCGGCTGCCGCGGCAGGGACGGGCGTTCCCGCGCCGAAACCACCAACCGCAGCAAGCGCCGCTCCCCCCTCATCCCAGCCCTCGCAAGCCGCGGCGCCATCGCCTCAAGCGAAGGCGCCCGCACCGGCTTCGCCGCCGAAGGCGGCGGGTGAGGGGGCTCGGGCCGACGGTCACGGCACGAACCGCGCCTTCTCTTCGCCGCTAGCGCGGCGCTTGGCGAAAGAAGCGGGCATCGAGATCGGCCGCATCGCCGGCTCCGGCCCGCATGGCCGCGTCGTCGCCCGCGACGTTGCCGCGGCCAAGGAAGGCAAGGGCCTGCGCGCACCGGGCGCGGCGGCGGCTGCCGGTCCCGCGGTCGCGCCGTCGATGTCGGATCAGCAGATCCGCGCGCTCTACGAAGAAGGCAGCTACGAGCTTATTCCGCACGACGGCATGCGCCGCATCATCGCGCAGCGGCTAACGGCCTCGGTGCAGACCGTTCCGCATTTCTATCTCACCGTCGACTGCGACATCGGCAAGCTCGTCGCCGCCCGCGAGGAGATCAACGCCACGGCGCCAAAGGACAAGGACGGTAAGCCCGCCTACAAGCTTTCGGTCAACGATTTCGTCATCAAGGCCCTGGCGCTGGCGTTGCAGCGCGTGCCCGATGCGAATGTCAGTTGGACGGAAGCCGGCATGCTCAAGCACAAACATTCCGACGTCGGCGTCGCAGTCGCATTGCTGGGCGGTCTCATCACGCCGATCATCCGCAACGCGGAAACGAAGTCGCTGTCGGCAATTTCCAATGAGATGAAAGAGCTTGCTGCGCGCGCGCGCGCGAAAAAACTGAAACCGCAGGAATATCAGGGCGGCGGGTCGTCGGTGTCGAACCTCGGCATGTACGGCATCAAGGACTTCACCGCGGTGATCAACCCGCCGCAATCGACCATACTCGCGGTCGGCAGCGGCGAGGAGCGCGCGGTGGCGAGGGGCGGCAAGATCGAGGCGGCGCAGATCATGAGCGTGACGATGTCGTGCGATCACCGCTCCGTCGACGGCGCGCTCGGCGCGCAACTCGTCGGCGCGTTCAAGGCGCTGATCGAGAACCCCGTGATGATGCTGGTGTAGCGCACATGGCTGATACGAATTTCGACATCATCATCATCGGTTCCGGCCCCGGCGGATACGTCACCGCCATCCGCGCCGCGCAGCTTGGCTTTTCGACGGCCGTCGTCGAGCGCGAATATTTGGGCGGCGTTTGCCTCAATTGGGGCTGCATCCCGACCAAGGCGCTGCTGCGTTCGGCGGAGATTTTCCATTACCTGCAACACGCCAAGGATTATGGGCTCTCGGCCGGCGAGGTCAGCTACGATCCGTCGGCGGTAGTCAAGCGCTCGCGCGCCGTGGCCAAACGGCTCAGTGACGGCGTCGGCTTCCTGATGAAAAAGAACAAGGTCGCCGTGATCTGGGGCGAGGCGACGATCGCGGCGCCCGGCAAAGTCACGGTGAAGGGCGGCAGGAGCGAAGCGCCGAAGGGCGCGCTGGGCGCCGGTTCCTATGCGGCCAAGCACATTATCATCGCCACCGGCGCGCGGCCGCGCGTTCTTCCCGGCCTCGAGCCGGACAAGAAACTGATCTGGACCTATTTCGAGGCCATGGTTCCGGACCGCGTTCCCAAATCGTTGCTCGTCATCGGCTCGGGCGCCATCGGCATCGAATTCGCGTCGTTCTACCGCACGCTTGGCGCCGAGGTGACCGTGGTCGAGGTGTTGCCGCAAATCCTTCCGGCGGAGGATTCCGAGATCGCCGCCTTCGCGCGCAAGAGCTTCGAGAAGCAGGGCATCAAGATTTACACCGGCGCCAAGGTGACTAAGCTCGACAAGAAGAGCGACGGCGTCACGGCGACCATCGACGACGGCAAGGGCGGCACGCAGACGCTCACCGTCGACCGCGTCATCGCCGCCGTCGGCGTCGTCGGCAACACCGAGAATCTCGGCCTGGAAAAGCTCGGCGTGAAAATCGAGCGCGCGGCCATCGTCATCGACGGCGCCTGCAAGACCAATGTGCCCGGCATCTATGCCATCGGCGATGTCGCCGGGCCGCCGCTCCTTGCCCACAAGGCCGAGCACGAAGGCGTCATCTGCGTCGAAGCGATCAAGGGACTGCACCCGCATCCGATGGACAAAAGGCTTATTCCTGGCTGCACCTATTGCTCACCGCAGATCGCCTCGGTGGGGCTCACCGAGCAGGCCGCGAAGGACAAGAAACTCGACGTCCGCGTCGGGCGTTTTCCTTTTGTCGGGAACGGCAAGGCGATCGCGCTCGGCGAGGACCAAGGTCTGGTCAAGGTCATCTTTGACAAAAAGACCGGGCAGCTTCTCGGCGCCCATATGGTCGGTGCCGAAGTGACCGAGCTCATTCAGGGTTACGTGATCGCGATGAATCTGGAGACCACGGAAGAAGAGCTCATGCACACCGTGTTCCCGCACCCGACGCTCTCGGAGATGATGAAGGAAGCGGTGCTGGCTGCTTATGGAAGAGTCTTGAATATGTGACGTCCGCAGCCGCCTTGCGGATGCCCGCTCCGACTCGTAAGTAACAAGGGACTGATTTGGAGCCTCCATGACGGTCCTGATCGACACGGTCGGCGCCGCAACCCGCCCCCGCCATCCGGAAAAGGCGCATCGGCCGGACCAGCCGAGCCCGCGCAAGCCGGACTGGATCCGCGTCAAAGCGCCGGTCTCGCCGGGTTATGTCGAGACGCGAGACATCGTGCGGAGGAACTGCCTGCATACGGTCTGCGAGGAAGCCGGCTGCCCCAATATCGGCGAGTGCTGGGAGAAGAAGCACGCGACGTTCATGATCATGGGCGACACCTGCACGCGCGCTTGCGCCTTCTGCAACGTCAAGACCGGATTACCGAGCGCGCTCGATCCCGCCGAACCGGCGCACGTCGCCGACGCCACGAAGAAGCTCGGCCTTGCGCATGTCGTCATCACCTCCGTCGACCGCGACGATCTCGACGACGGCGGCGCGGCGCACTTCGCCGCTGTGATCCGCGCGATCCGCGGGCGCTGCGCAGGGACCACGATCGAAGTATTGACGCCGGACTTTTTGCGTAAAGCGCGGGCGATCGAAACCGTCGTTGCCGCGAAGCCGGACGTGTTCAACCACAACCTGGAAACCGTGCCGTCGAAATATCTCACCGTGCGTCCGGGCGCACGCTACTTCGCCTCCGTGCAGCTCTTGCAGCGCGCCAAGGAGCTCGATCCCGAGATCTTCACCAAATCGGGAATCATGGTGGGGCTCGGCGAGGAGCGCAACGAAGTGCTCCAGGTGATGGACGATCTGCGCGCCGCCGACGTCGATTTCCTTACCATCGGGCAATATCTGCAACCCTCGCGCAAGCATCATCCCGTCATGCGCTTCGTGCCGCCGGACGAGTTCAAGGCGCTGGCGACGATCGCCTATGCCAAAGGATTTACTTTTATCTCGGCAAGCCCGCTGACACGCTCCTCGCATCATGCGGGCGAAGATTTCGCACGGCTGAAGGCGCTGCGGGCGGCGCGTTGATCCATGCCGCAATTGTCCACCACCAGGCGCGTGCGCCACGCCGCTGCCGAAATGTTCGATCTTGTCGCCGATGTCGAGCACTATCCGGAATTCGTGCCGCTCTGCCAATCGTTGCGCGTGCGCGAGCGGACCAGGGAGGGAGGCAAGGACGTCATCGTTGCCGACATGACGGTTGCCTACAAGCTCGTTCGCCAGAAATTTACCAGCCGGGTGACGCTCGACCGGCCAAATCTGCAAATTCTCGTCGAATACCTCGAAGGCCCGTTTCGCCGCCTGAACAACACGTGGAATTTCCGCGCCGCGGACAATCGCACATGCGATGTGGAGTTTTTTATCGCCTACGAATTCCGCAGCCGCACATTGGGGATGCTGATGGGGGCGATGTTCGATGCGGCCTTTCGCCGTTTCGCCGCCGCGTTCGAACGCCGCGCCGATCAGGTTTACGGCACGCGGGCGGCGTAGCCCGAATTCACTTGGCTTTCGCTGGCCGCGCGTCTTCCGCGACCAATTGCAGCAGCTCAAGCGCTTCGGCGACCGAGCGCTCACGCACGCGGCGGCGTCCGATCTTGCCGTAACGGCGCGTGCGCGCGATGTAGCGGCCGTCGCGGCTCGCCGCGGCGAAATAAACGAGGCCGACGGGTTTTTGTTTGCTGCCGCCGCCCGGACCGGCAATGCCGGTGATCGCCACCGCTACATCGGCCTGCGAATTTTTCAGCGCGCCGGCGGCCATGGCCGCCGCAGTCTCGCCACTCACCGCGCCGTGGTGCGTGAGCATTACCGCCGGCACGCCCAGCATCGCCTCCTTCGCCGCATTCGAGTAAGTGACGAAGCCGCGATCGACCACGTCGGACGACCCGGCGATCTCGGTGAGTGCCGCGGCGACCAGCCCGCCGGTGCAGGATTCCGCCGTCGCGATGGTGAGGCCGCGCGCGCGAAAAGCAGCGAGTACGCACTTTGCCGCCGCGCGCAGCGCGGTATCGATCACGATGCGCTCCACGGCAACCGCACAGTCGCGGTCGCCATGGCCACGATGCCTTCGCCGCGGCCGGTGAAGCCAAGTTTCTCGCTGGTGGTCGCCTTAACCGCCACGCGGTCGATGGCGATGCCGGCAATCGCGGCGATCCGCGCGCGCATCGCGTCGCGATGCGGCGAAACGCGAGGCGCCTCGCATACGACGGTCACGTCGAGATGGGCGATCAAGCCTTCGCGCGCACGCACGCGCTCGCACGCGAAGCTGAGAAAGCGGTCGGACGATGCGCCTCGCCATTGCCGATCGCTTGGTGGAAAGTGGGTCCCGATATCGCCTTCGGCGAGCGCGCCCAAGATGGCGTCGACCAGCGCATGCAGCGCCACGTCGGCGTCGGAATGTCCGGTCACACCCCGCGAATGCGCAATACGCACCCCGCCGAGCATGACGTGATCGCCGTCGGCGAAGGCGTGCACGTCGAATCCGTTGCCGATGCGCACGTCCGCGAGTGAAGCGCTACGCAAGGCTTCGGCGCGGGCGAAATCGTCGTTGGTCGTGAGCTTCACATTGCCGCTCTCGCCGGCGAACACACTGACGCGATGCCCCGCCCATTCGGCGAGCGCGGCGTCGTCGGTAAAGTCCTCGCGGCCGGCCGCCGCGGCGCGGCGGTGCAAATCGCTGATGAGGCCATAGGCGAAGGCTTGCGGTGTCTGCACCGTGCGGAGCCGGCTGCGATCGAGCGTTTCGCTGACCAGCTCGTGCGCGTCGATTCTTTTCACGGTTTCGGCGATGGCGATGGCGGGCACCGCCGCGCCGTGCTGCTGCGCGGCGGCGATGGCGCGCGTGATCAGGCCGTCGGTCAAGAACGGTCGCGCCGCGTCATGGATGAGGACGAAATCGGGCGCGGTGGCGCGCAGCGCCTCGAGCCCGGCGCGCACGGAGGCCTGCCGCGTGGTACCGCCCCAAACCGGGGGCAGCAGATTCTTCAGGCCCGCAGTCGCCGCGCCGAAGGCGTCGGCATCGTCCGGATGGATGACAGGTTGCACAGCGTCGACCTGCGGGTGGCCGAGAAAGGCATTAAGCGTCGGCCGGATCACCGGTTCCCCGGCAATCTGCCGATACTGCTTGGGCACCTCGCTGCCGGCGCGATGGCCCCGCCCGGCTGCGACGACGACAGCCGCAACCCTGCCCGTCATGAACTCGGCTCCGCTTGCGATTCCGGCATGGCTTTAGCGCATGTCCCGGGATTGTGCGAACCGCCGCGAGGAGCCGGAAAACCGGTCCCCTGGCCTCATCCACAGGCGGAAGGTGGGAAATTGATCATATTGCAGTGCAGCACTTGCGCCTCTTGCGGATTTGGCTAATCTATATGCAGAAGCGGGGTAACGCCTAATTCGTGTGCATACCGACCGTCGATCACGCGCTCTCTCACCAAATGGCCGATTCTCGGCCCTTTCACCTGTGCCTTTTAGCGGGCCGCGGCCGGTTGAGGACGTATTTGGACTGCATGGCGAGGACGCCGGCATGAGGACCGCCGAGCCAATGCTGACAGCGACCGCCGCCGATGCGGTGCTCAACGCACTGCCGCATCCGGTCATCGTGGTGACGTCCGATGGCATGGTGGCCGACGCCAACGTGGCGGCGGAGGCCTTTTTCGAGGTGTCGCTGCCGCTGTTGCGGCGCTATCTGCTGCGCGATCTGGTGCCGTTCGGCAGTCCCTTGCTCACCCTCGTCGAGCAGGTGCGCGCGAGCGGCGCGGCGGTCAACGAATACAAGGTCGATCTCGGCACGCCGCGCAATCCCGGCGACCGCGCGGTCGACCTGCACGTCGCGCCGCTGCCGGAGCGGCCGGACTACGTGGTGGTGATGCTGCAAGAGCGCTCGATCGCCGACAAGATGGATCGCCAGCTCACGCATCGCGGCGCCGCGCGCTCGGTGATCGCGCTCGCCGCCATGCTCGCCCATGAGATCAAGAATCCGCTGTCCGGCATCCGCGGCGCGGCGCAGTTGCTGGAGCAATCGGTCGAGGACGACGATCGCACGCTCACCCGCCTGATTTGTGACGAAGCCGATCGGATCGTGAAGCTCGTCGATCGCATGGAAGTCTTCGCCGACGAGCGTCCGGTCGAGCGCGAACAGATCAACATCCACGTCGTGCTCGATCACGTGAAGCGGCTCGCCCAATCCGGGGTCGCCCGGCACATCAAGTTTGTCGAGGATTACGACCCTTCGCTGCCGCCGGTCCTGGCGAACCGCGATCAGCTCGTTCAAGTGTTCCTGAACCTGGTCAAGAATGCCGCCGAGTCGATCGGCGATGCTCCCGGCGGTGAGATCACGCTCTCGACGGCGTTTCGCCCCGGCGTCCGCCTGTCGGTTCCGGGCGCCAAGGCCCGCATCTCTTTGCCTCTTGAATTCTGCGTGAAGGACAACGGGCCCGGCGTGCCCGAGGAACTGATGCCGCATCTGTTCGACCCGTTCGTCACCACCAAGCCGACGGGATCCGGGCTGGGGCTGGCGCTGGTGGCCAAGATCGTCGGCGATCATGGCGGCATCATCGAATGCGAGTCGCAACCGCGACGAACCATCTTTCGCGTGCTCATGCCGATGTACGCCCGCGACGGTGCCGAGCCGGACGGCGCCATTCAGTCACGAGGGGATCGTTGATGCCGGCGGGAAACATTCTCGTTGCCGATGATGATGCGGCGATCCGCACCGTGCTCAATCAGGCGCTTTCGCGTGCCGGATACGAAGTCCGCTCCACCGGCAACGCGGCGACGCTCTGGCGCTGGATCAGCCAGGGCGACGGCGATCTCATCATCACCGACGTGGTGCTGCCGGACGAGAATGCGTTCGATCTGTTGTTGCGCATCAAAAAGGCGCGGCCGGACTTGCCGGTCGTCATCATGAGCGCGCAGAATACTTTCATGACGGCGATCCGCGCTTCCGAGCGCGGCGCCTACGAATATCTGCCCAAGCCATTCGACCTCAAGGAGCTGATCGCCATCGTCGGCCGCGCGCTGTCGGAACCGAAGGAGCGGACGCGGGCGCAGGTCAAGGCCGAGGATTTCGAGTCGATCCCGCTGGTCGGCCGCTCGCCGGCGATGCAGGAAATCTATCGTGTGCTGGCGCGGCTGATGCAGACGGATTTGACCGTGATGATCTCGGGCGAATCCGGCACCGGCAAGGAATTGGTGGCGCGCGCGCTGCACGATTACGGCAAGCGCCGCACCGGGCCGTTCGTCGCCATCAATATGGCGGCGATCCCACGCGACCTCATCGAGTCGGAGCTGTTCGGCCACGAGAAGGGCGCTTTCACCGGCGCCAACACCCGCAGCGCCGGTCGCTTCGAGCAGGCCGAAGGCGGCACGCTCTTTCTCGACGAGATCGGCGACATGCCGATGGAGGCGCAGACCCGGCTTCTGCGCGTGTTGCAGCAGGGCGAGTACACCACGGTCGGCGGCCGCACGCCGATCAAGGCCGATGTGCGTATCATCGCGGCGTCCAATAAGGATCTAAGGCAGCTTATCCAGCAGGGCCTGTTCCGCGAGGACCTGTTTTTCCGTCTCAACGTCGTACCGCTGCGCTTGCCGCCGTTGCGCGAGCGCACCGAAGACATTCCCGACCTGACTCGGCATTTCTTCGCGGTGGTCGAGCGCGAAGGTTTGCCGGCCAAACAAATCGATCCGGCCGCGATCGAGCGTTTGCGACGGCATCGTTGGCCCGGCAACGTGCGCGAACTGGAAAATCTCGCCCGCCGGCTTGCCGCGCTCTACCCGCAGGAGACGATCACCGCCGCCGTGGTCGACAGCGAATTGTCGCAACCGGCCCTCACCGCGCCCGGCGAAAGCCACCGCGGGGATGAAAACCTGTCGAACGCGGTCGAGCGCTACCTGGCGCACTATTTTTCCGGCTTCGACGAGGGCCTGCCGCCGCCGGGTCTCTACCACCGTATTCTGCGCGAAGTGGAGGCGCCGCTTCTCTCCGCCGCGCTGGCCGCAACCCGTGGCAATCAAATCCGCGCCGCCGATCTCCTCGGGGTCAATCGCAATACGTTGCGCAAGAAAATCCGCGACCTCGAAATCCAGGTCTATCGCTCAAGCGGCGGCTGAGACCCAGCTCCGATTTCCGCTCGTGTCATTCCGGGCTTGACACGGTTATCCACCCTTTTTGGTTAAGCGGGATCACCGGTTCTCGGCGCCTGGCGCCGGCCCGGTGATGACGCTTGAGCGCGGAAAGGAAGGCGCCAAGGAATAGTCGCAATCGGGCAACATTGTTGTATAAAAGCATCACTCGTACGAATGGCGGCGGGCCTCCATTCGTTCTGGCTCTCATAAAGTCCCATGTTTTCAAGGCGTCAATGACGACTGCCGATCAAGTCGCGCCACTTGACCCGGCCATGGCCGCATCGGGTCTCACGGCAACGCTCGACCCCGCGGCCATGGCGCCGATGCCGGTTGCGTCCCGGCTGATCGGGGCGGTGGCGGTAGGCCTCGCGCTCCTTTCCGCGACGGCCACCTTCGTGGTGCTGGCCGGACTGACGCCGATCGCGCCGGTCCATGAGGTGGTGGTCGAACTCCTTCTCGCCGATCTTGCCGCCGGGCTTTTGCTGCTCGCCATCATCGGACGTGAGGTTTGGGTCGTCGTGCGGGCGCGCCGGCGCGGCTACGCCGGCTCGCGGCTGCACGTGCAGATTGTCGGCCTGTTCGCCGTGATCGCCGCGGTCCCGACCGTGCTGGTCGCCGTGGTCGCTTCGACCACGCTTGATCGCGGCCTCGACCGGTTCTTCTCGACGCGCACCCGCGCCATGATCGAGCAATCGCTGATCGTGGCCGACGCCTATGTGAGCGAGCACGCGCAGGCGATCCGTGGCGAGATCATGGCCATGGCGTTCGATCTCGGCCGCGCCAAGCCGATGTTCGATACCGACCGCGAGCGGTTCCAGAAATTTTTCACGGCGCAAGCCACAGCGCGCGGCGTTTCCGCCGCACTGATCATCCGCGGCGACGGCTCGACGGTGGAGCGCGCGGACGTCACCATGGACAAGGCGATCGTGCTGCCGTCGGCGCAATTGCTCAGTCAAATCTCCGAAACCGAGCCGCAGGTCGCGCTCATTCCCGAAGGCGACCACGTCGCTGCCGCCATCAAGCTGCACGGTTACGACGACATGTATCTCTATGTCGCGCGTTTGCTCGATCCACGCGTCGTCCAGCAATTGCGCGCGACCCAGGAAAGCGTCGGCGAATACGCCAATCTCGAAGCCCGCCGGCTCGGCATCCAGGTAGCGTTCGCGCTGATGTTCGCCGTCATCGCGCTCATCGTGCTGTTGTCGTCGGCCTGGATCGGGCTCGATTTCGCCAACCGGCTGGTCGCTCCGATCCGCCGGCTGATCGGCGCCGCCAACGTCGTCTCCACCGGCAATCTCCAGGTCCGCGTGCCGATCCGTCGATCCGAGGGCGACCTCGCCCAGCTCGGCGAGACGTTCAACAAGATGACGCAGGAGCTGAGCACGCAACACGACGACATCGTGCGCGCGCGCGACGTGATCGACAGCCGGCGGCGATTTACCGAAGCCGTGCTCGCCGGCGCCAGCGCCGGCGTCATCGGCGTCGATGCCGACGGCCGCATCACCATCCTCAACCGCTCGGCCGAGCGATCGATCGCGCGCCCGGAAAGCGAAGCGCTAGGACGTCCGCTGGCCGAAGTCGCGCCCGAACTCGCCGAAATCTTTCAAACGGCGCGCAACGGCAACCAGCGCCTGGTGCAGCGCCAGGTCACCGTCAGCCGCAACGGCCAGGAGCGGAACTTTTCGGTGCGCGTCACCAGCGAGCAAGCTCCCGAATCTGAGCATGGCTATGTCATCACCATCGACGATGTCACCGAGCTGGTGCTGGCGCAGCGCTCCTCGGCCTGGGCCGACATCGCCCGGCGCATCGCGCACGAGATCAAGAATCCGCTGACGCCGATCCAATTGTCGGCCGAGCGGCTGCGCCGAAAATACGGCAAGGTGATCGTCGAAGACGCTGCCGTTTTCGAGCAGTGCACCGCCACCATCATCCGCCAGGTCGACGACATCAAGCGGATGGTCGACGAATTCTCGCGCTTTGCGCGCATGCCGAAGCCGGTCATCGCCGCCGAGGATGTGGCGGACACCGTGCGCCAGGTGATCTTCCTGATGCGCGTCGGCCATCCCGATATCGACTTCGAGGTTGACCTGCCTCCGGAGGCCATGCCGGCGCGTTTCGACCGGCGGCTTATTTCGCAGGCGCTCACCAACATCATCAAGAACGCCACCGAAGCGATCGGGGCGGTGCCGCCCGCCACGCTCGGCCGCGGCTGCATCGCGGTGAGCGCGCGCCGCGACGGCAAGGACGTGGTCATCGACGTGATCGACAACGGCATCGGCTTGCCGAAGGAGAACCGCGCGCGGCTGCTCGAACCGTATGTGACGACGCGGGAGAAGGGCACCGGCTTAGGTCTCGCCATCGTCGGCCGCATTCTCGAAGAGCATGGCGGCAATCTTGAGCTGCGCGACGCATCGGAAAAGATCGGCGGCGCGCGCGGCGCCTGGATGCAGCTGCACTTTGCCGCCGAAATGCTCGACGCTCCCGCCGCGCCGGCGCAACCGCAAACCGCGGCGGTCTGATCATGGCATCCGACATCCTGATCGTCGATGATGAGACGGATATCCGCGAGCTGGTCGCCGGCATCCTCCAGGACGAGGGTCATGGCACCCGCACGGCCGCCGATGCCGACCAGGCGCTGGCCGCGGTTATCGCGCGGCGGCCCAATCTGGTGTTCCTCGACATCTGGCTGCAAGGCAGCCGTCTCGACGGGCTGCAACTGCTCGATAAGCTCAAGCAGGAACATCCGGATTTGCCGATCGTGATGATCTCCGGGCACGGCAACATCGAGACCGCGGTTTCAGCGATCAAGCGCGGCGCCTACGACTTCATCGAGAAGCCATTCAAGGCCGATCGGTTGTTGTTGGTCGCCGAGCGCACGCTGGAAAATTCGCGGCTCAAGCGCGAGGTCAGGGAACTCAAGCAGCTCGGCCCGCTGGCCGCGACCCTTGTCGGCCATTCGGCCGCCGCCAATCAGTTGCGGCAGACGATCGAGAAGGTGGGACCGACCAACAGCCGCGTGCTCATCATCGGCCCCTCGGGCAGCGGCAAGGAACTGACCGCGCGCACCATCCACGGGCTGTCGGCGCGCGCCAGCGGCCCCTTCGTCGTGATCAATGCCGCCGCCATCATGCCGGAACACATGGAGGTCGAGTTGTTCGGCATCGAGGCGGGGAACGGCACGCAAAGCCGGAAGGTGGGCGCGCTCGAAGAAGCTCATGGCGGCACGCTGTTCATCGACGAGATCGTCGACATGCCGCGCGAGACGCAGAACAAGATCCTGCGCGTGCTGGTGGATCAGACCTTCCAGCGCGTCGGCGGCAGCACCAAGGTCACGGTCGACGTGCGCATCGTTTCCTCCACCAGCCGCAACATCGAGGCCGATATCGCGGCGGGAAAATTCCGCGAAGACCTTTATCACCGGCTGTCCGTTGTGCCGATCCGGGTGCCGCCGCTCTCCGAACGGCGCGAGGACGTCGCCGAACTCGTCGAATATTTCATTACCCAGATATCGCAGATCACCGGCCTGCCGAAGCGCAACGTCGGCACCGACGCGCTGGCCGTGCTGCAATCGCACGACTGGCCCGGCAACGTGCGGCAGCTGCGCAATAACGTCGAACGGCTGATGATCCTTGCCGGCGGCGATCCCGAAGCGGTGATTACCGCCTCGATGTTGCCGCAGGACGTCGGCTCGATGATTCCCTCGATGCCGAACGGCAATGGCGGCGAGCACCTGATGAGCCTGGCGCTGCGCGAGGCGCGCGAAGTGTTCGAGCGCGAATATCTCCTGGCGCAGATCAACCGCTTCGGCGGCAACATTTCGCGCACCGCGGAGTTCGTCGGCATGGAACGCTCGGCGCTGCACCGCAAGCTCAAGGCGTTGGGAATAGATTAGGTATCGGGTATCAGGGATCGGGTATCAGGTACTGCTTCGCAATGTTTATTTTGATCCCTGATTGTTGATCCCTGATGTCCCGATACGCTTATGTGAACGGCCGCTACCTGCCGATGCGCGACGCCAAGGTGCACATCGAGGATCGCGGTTATCAATTCAGCGACGGCGTCTACGAAGTCTGCGAGGTGCGGGGAGGGCGGCTCATCGACGAGCGGCGCCATCTGGCGCGACTGACACGGTCGCTTGGTGAACTGCGCATCCGCGCGCCGATGTCGCCCAAGGCGCTCGGTGTCGTGCTGCGCGAAGTGGTGGCGAAGAACCGCATCGGCTACGGCATCGTCTACCTGCAAATCACGCGCGGCGTGGCGCGGCGCGATCATGCCTTCCCGGCGCCGGAGGTGCCGCCGAGCGTGGTGGTGACTGCGCGCGCGCTGAACAAGGCGCGCAACGAGGCGTTGGCGGCTAAAGGCATCGCAGTCATCAGCATGCCCGACAATCGCTGGGGCCGCGTCGACATCAAGAGCATCGGCCTTCTTCCCAACGTGCTCGCCCGGCAGGCCGCGATCGAGCAGGGCGCGCGCGAGGCCTGGTTCGTTGACAGGGCCGGGGCGGTGACCGAAGGCGCTTCGACCAACGCCTGGATCGTTTCACATACCGGCACGGTCGTGACGCGGCCGGCGGATCACGCCATCCTGCGCGGCATTACCCGCACTGTCCTGTTCGAAGTCATTAAGGCGCAAGGACTTGCCGTCGAAGAGCGGGCGTTCACGCTCGCGGAAGCCTACGCCGCGCGTGAAGCCTTCGTGACCGCCGCGACGCAAATCGTGCTCCCGGTGGTGCGCATCGACGGCCATGTCATCGGCGAAGGCAATCCCGGTCCGGTGGCGACGGCCTTGCGCCGCGCGTTTCACGGTTTTGTGGAGGTCGGGTGAGCCGAAAGGAGGCCATTTGGCGCTCCGAATGGCCGGCTCGGGAGTACAATCCTGCCGTCACCTTCCAACTTTGGCTTGCATCGCCTGCCGCACTGCACTCTAATGTTTGGCTTGGCAAGAAAAGACCCGCGGGGCAGGGGCCCGCGGTACAAGAACGGAAACAACGGCCATGGCAGCCGACCGCTCACAAAACCTGCAAGACACCTTCCTCAATCACGTCCGCAAGGCCAAAATCCCGCTCACCATTTTTCTGGTGAACGGAGTGAAGCTGCAAGGCGTGGTGACCTGGTTCGATAATTTCTGCGTGCTGTTACGGCGCGACGGGCATTCGCAGCTCGTCTACAAGCACGCGATTTCGACCATCATGCCGGGTCATCCGGTGCAGCTCTTCGAAGGCGCCGAGGATGCGCCGGCTGAGGAAAAGGTCTGATTGGAGCCGCGCCGTCGCGACACGCGCGCTGACCGCCTAAGCTCTTCGGGCAGGGCGACCGGCCGTGCGCTGGTCATCGAGCCGGTGCTGCGGCGCCCGGCCGCGCGCATTGCCGCCGCCGAGCGCATGCCGGCCGCGCGACTCGACGAGGCGGTCGGCCTCGCGCTTGCCATCGACCTCGACGTCGAACACTCCGGCATCGTGATGCTCAGCGCCGTGCGGCCTGCGACCTATCTCGGCAAGGGCAAGGTCGAGGAGATCGCCGGGTTGGTGAAAACGGAAGAAGCCGGCATCGTGGTGATGGACTGCGCGCTTTCGCCGATTCAGCAGCGCAATCTGGAAAAGGCCTGGAACGCCAAGGTGCTCGACCGCACCGGCCTGATCCTGGAGATTTTCGGCCGCCGCGCGCGCACGCGCGAAGGCGCGCTGCAGGTCGAGCATGCGCATCTGACCTACCAGAAGAGCCGGCTGGTGCGCTCCTGGACCCATCTCGAGCGCCAGCGCGGCGGCTTCGGTTTTCTCGGCGGCCCCGGCGAGACCCAGCTCGAAGCCGACCGGCGCATGATCGAGGAGCGGCTCGCCAAAATCGAAGGCGAGCTGGTCAAGGTCAAGCGCACGCGCGAACTACACCGCGAGAGCCGCCGCCGCGTGCCTTACCCCATCGTGGCGCTCGTCGGTTACACCAATGCCGGCAAATCGACTTTGTTCAACCGCATGACGCAGGCCAAGGTTGTTGCCGCCAACATGCTGTTCTCGACGCTCGATCCGACTTTGCGTGCCGTCGATCTGGCGCACGGCGCGCGCGTCATCGTTTCCGACACGGTGGGCTTTATTTCCGATCTGCCGACCATGCTGATCGCCGCCTTCCGCGCCACGCTCGAAGAGGTGATCGAGGCCGACGTTATCCTTCACGTGCGCGATATCACCCATGACGATGCCGAGGCGCAATTGGCCGACGTGCAAAACGTCCTGCGCCAGCTCGGCATCGACGCGCAGGATACTTCCAGCGGCAAACGCGTGTTGATCGAAGTCTGGAACAAGATCGACCGGCTCGACGCCGAGCAACAGGTGCGGCTGCAAAATCTTGCCGAACGGCGGCCTGTGGAAACGCGGCCGGTGCTCGTTTCGGCGATCACGGGGCAGGGGATCGACGCGCTCGCCGCAACAATCGAAGCACGGATTGCCGCCGGACGCGTGCTTATCGAGTTAGTCCTCGATGGGGCCGATGGCGCCGGCGTAAGCTGGCTGCATCGTCACACCGAGGTGATCCGCAAAACGGTGGACGAAGAATCCGGCCGGGTCGCCATGACGGTACGGGCGGAGCCAGGGAGAGCGAATGAGGTGCGGGAGAAGTTTGCGCATCCCCGTCACCCTGAGGTGCGAGCGTAGCGAGCCAACCAAGTCGGCTGTTGCCGACATGGAAACTTGAAGTCCCGAAATCGGAAAACCGATTTCGGTTAGGGCTAACGACGGTTCGGCGCTTCGGCCGCATCCTTCGAGGGCCGCTTCGTGGCCACCTCAGGATGAGGCGATCACTCCCGCGTCTTGGCCTCGTCCCACAGCGCATCCATCTCGGCGAGTGTGGCATTTTGCGGCGCCTTGCCGCGCGCGGCGAGTGCCTGTTCGATCGCCGCAAAGCGGCGCTCGAATTTCCGGTTGGTCTGCCGCAGCAATGCTTCCGGGTCGGCGCGCAGATGCCGGGCGAGATTGACCGCGGCGAACAGGAGATCGCCGATTTCGGCCGCCGCACTCGACGCATCGCCTTCAAGGGCTTCTTCGATCTCATCGGCTTCTTCGCGGATTTTGCGCAACACCGCGCGCGGATCGTTCCAGTCGAAGCCGACGCGGCTGGCCTTGGACTGAAGTTTCAGCGCGCGGGTCAAAGCGGGTAGCGCAACCGGCACGCCGGCGAGCGCACTTTGCTCCGCAATGGCAGCACCGGATGCGCCGCCGGCCGCCTTCTCCTGTTTTTCCTGTTTTTCTTGGGCCTTGATCTCCTCCCACCGGCCCTTGACGGCCGTCGCGTCACGGACCCGATCGTCGCCGAAGACGTGCGGATGCCGGCGGATGAGTTTGGCGGTGATCGCTTCGACGACGCTGCCGAAATCGAAGGCGCCCTGTTCCTCGGCCATGCGGGCGTGGAACACGACCTGCAACAAAAGATCGCCAAGCTCGTCTTCAAGGTCGGCGAGATCGTTGCGCGCGATGGCGTCGGCGACCTCGTAGGCTTCTTCCAGCGTATAGGGTGCGATCGTTGCGAAGCTTTGCGCCAGATCCCACGGGCAGCCGGTTTTCGGCGTCCGCAGCGCCGCCATGATCTCGATCAACCGGCCGATATCGCGGGAAGGGGTCATGACCAGGTCTCGCGGTTGCAAGCGCGGACCCTATCATACCGTGGAGCATCACTCCTGATCCGTCATGCCCGGCCACAGCAGTTCGAAGAACGGCTTCGCTTCGCTCGCCTATGTGCCGGGCATCCACGCCGTCGCTGCCAAAAACGTGGATGGCCGGGACAAGCCGGGCCATGACGCAATGTCACTTTTGCGCGGCGCGGCTCGCCTCGAACAGGAACCAGGTGCGCCGCTCCGTGCCGTCGATGAAGTTCTCCAACAGCCCGGCGGTCGCCGCATCCTGGTGTTTTTCCGCGAGTTCGTGACATTCGCGCATCGACGCCGCGACCATCTTGTTGTCGGCCATCAGCTCGCGCAGCATCTCGTAGGCCGGGACGAAACTGTCGTCATTGTCCTTGATTGTCTGCAATTTGGACACGTGCCCGATGGAGCGGAGCGTGGTGCCGCCGATCTTGCGGACGCGTTCGGCGATGTCGTCGGTCGTGCCCAAAACCTGTTCGGATTGCTCGTCGAGCAGCAGGTGATAGTCGCGGAAATGCGGACCGCTCATGTGCCAATGGAAATTCTTGGTCTTGAGGTAGAGCGCAAACGCATCGGCCAGGATCTCATTGAGCTTGGCCGAGAGCGCGCGGACGGCGTCGTCGGGAAGATCGGTCGGCGTATCGAGGGATGGCGTCACCTTGCGGCGCGTATCGAGAGCTCGGACTTTGTTCACGGCGGTCACCTTGCGAATGAGAGTGGGAAAAAATGCGGCCCAAGCTCCGTCGCCGGGAGGCTGGAGCCGGTGTGACAACGAAAAAACCGCGTGCTTGTTCCCAATGGACCTGGGCCAAATTAAGGAACGCAAGCAGGGGATTATCGCCCGATGCGGAGCTGGCTTGTGAAGCCGGCCTTCGCATAAGACATATTATGGAATGTTTTTAATTAACCCCTGCGGGATGGCGGTTTCTGCGACGCTAAATGTCATTCCGTCGTAAGCCGGCTCGATATGGGGCGGCAGCTCCTTGCGCAAGGTTTCATAGTCAAGATCGGCATGCAGGTTGGTCAGGATGGCGTGCCGCGGCTCGACGCGCTCGATCCAGCGTAACGCGTCGGCGAGCGAGAAATGGCTCGGATGCTGACGGTAGCGGAGCGCGTCGACGATCCAGACGTCGAGGTCGGCCAAAGCGGCAACGCTCTCCGCGGGCAGGCCGCTGAGGTCGCAGGAATAAACGAAATTGCCGAAGCGAAAACCGAGCGAGGGGATGTCGCCGTGCTCTTGCAGGATCGGCAGCGCCACGATGGGGCCGCCCTGCCCGTTGATGGTGACCGGCCGGCCGGCGGTCAGCCGGTGCTCGCGCAGGATCGGCGGGTATTCGCTGCCGGGCGGCGATTTGAAGCAATAGCCGAACCGGGTGTGCATCATTTTCGCGTTAAGCTCGTCGAAGTAAACGTCAACCAATTGCCGGCGCTTGATGAAAAACGCACGCAGGTCGTCGATGCCATGGGTATGGTCGGCGTGCTCGTGGGTGTAGAGAACGCCGTCGAGCCCCTCGACGTTGGCGTCGAGAAGCTGCTCGCGCAAATCGGGCGGGGTGTCCACCAGCACACGCGTGACCCCCTCCCATCCATCCCCCGCTTGCGGGGGAGGGTTAGGGTAGGGGTGCCGCTCGACCAGGAGCGAGGTGCGCCGGCGCCGGTTCTTCGGGTTTTTCGGATCGCAGTCACCCCAGCCCAAAGCCGGCCGCGGCACGCCGCCGGAAGAGCCACAGCCAAGAATGGTGACTTTCAGGGTCATGCGGCCGGAGTCTTCAGGAGGGGCACATGACCAAACGCGCCCGCACTGGCGGGGCGTGGCACTTTGCCGAACAGGCGGAAGAAATTCTCCGAGGTGGTCCGTGCGATCTCGTCGAACGAAACGCCGCGCGTCTCGGCCAATACTTTTGCCGTCTCCACGACATAGGCCGGCTCGTTGCGTTTGCCGCGAAACGCACCTGGCGCGAGATAGGGCGCGTCCGTCTCGACCAGGATGCGATCCGGCGGCAGTTCGGCGGCGATGGCGCGCAGCGCGGTCGAATTCTTGAACGTCAAAATTCCGGTGAAGGAGATAAAGAGGCCGAGCGCGATGGCCCGCCCGGCGAGGTCCTCCCCGCCGGTGAAGCAATGAAGCACCGCAGGGAAGGCGCCCTGCCCCATTTCTTCTTCCAGAATGCGCGCGGTATCGGCATCGGCCTCGCGCGAATGGATGACCAGCGGCAGTCCGCTCTCGCGCGCCGCCTCGATGTGCGTGCGAAATCCGCGCTCCTGCGCTGGTCGCGGCGAGCGGTCATAGTGATAATCGAGCCCGGCTTCGCCGAGCGCGACCACTTTGGGATGCCGCGTGCGGGCGACGAGTTCGGCGGCCGTGATGTCCAGTTCCTCGTGGGCGTAATGCGGGTGCGTACCGACGGAAGCATAGACGTCGGGGAAGCGCTCGGCGATGGCGAGGAGTTCGGGCTGGCGCGCAACGCGCGTCGAGATCGTGACGATGCGGGCGATGCCGGCATCGCGGGCGCGAGCGACGACCGCGTCAAGCTCGGCGGCGAAGTCGGGAAAATCGAGGTGGCAATGGCTGTCAACTAGCATTGGTTTGGAGCATGGCTGTCTTTGTTATTGCGCCGCGCGCGCCTCCGGCTCGACATAGCGCGGGAACACCGCCGCGGGGGCGGGAAGTTTTACGCCGGCGGCGAGGCGATGCTTGCCGCCGAGAAACGAGAAATTACGCTCGCCGGCCGGCACGGCCAGAAAATCGAGCAATTTTTCCGCCGACGCCGGCGTGAAAGGGAGCGCCAATATGGCGATCTGCCGCAACACTTCCGCCGTCACATAAAGGACGGTGCCCTGCCGCTGCGGATCGGTCTTTGCAAGCGCCCAGGGCGCCTCGCCAGCGAAGTAACGATTGGCGTCGGCGACCACGGCCCACACGGCATTGAGTACCTGGTGCAATTGTTGCGTCGCCATGGCGTCGCGCGCCTTGCCGATCATGGCGTCGGCGGCGGCGAGGATTGCCTGGTCGGTTGCGCTTAGTGTCGCGGGCTTCGGCAACACGCCGCCGAAATTGCGCGCCACCATGGTCAGCGAGCGTTGCGCCAGATTGCCGAGATCGTTGGCGAGGTCGGCGTTGACGCGGTTGACGATCGCTTCGTGGCTGTAATTGCCGTCCTGGCCGAACGGCACTTCGCGCAGGAAGAAATAGCGCAGGGGGTCGACGCCGTAGGCTTCGGCGAGCGCGAACGGGTCGATGACATTGCCGACCGACTTCGACATTTTTTCCCCGCGGTTGAATAGAAAACCGTGGGAAAAAATGCGCCGCGGCACCGCGACGCCGGCCGACATCAGGAAGGCCGGCCAGTACACGGCGTGGAAGCGCACAATATCCTTGCCGATCACATGCAAATCGGCCGGCCAGTATTTCTTGAATTTCTCGCTCTCGGTGTCGGGATAACCGACGGCGGTGATGTAGTTGGTCAGTGCATCGACCCACACATACATCACGTGCTTTGGATTGCCCGGCACCTTGACGCCCCAGTCGAACGTGGTGCGCGAGATCGAAAGATCCTGCAGGCCGCCCTTGACGAAGCTCATCACCTCGTTGAGCCGCTCGCGCGGCAGCACATAGTTGGGATCGTTCGCATAGAGGGCAAGGAGCTTGTCCGCATAGGCGGAAAGGCGGAAGAAATAGCTCTCCTCCTCGACCCACTCGACCGGCGTGCCGTTGGGTCCGAGGCGCTGGCCTTTCTCGTCGAGCCGGGTCTCGCTCTCGGCGTAATAGGCCTCGTCGCGTACCGAATACCAGCCGGCATATTTGTCGAGATAGATGTCGCCATTCTGCTCCATACGCCGCCAGATTTCTTCCGACGATCGGTAATGACGCGGCTCCGTGGTGTGGATGAAATCGTTGTTTGAGCAATTGAGCATCTTCACCATGGCTTCGAACATCGGGACGTTGCGATCGAGCAATTGTCGCGGCGTCAGGCCTTCGCGTGCCGCGGTCTGCTGAATCTTCTGGCCGTGCTCGTCCGTGCCGGTGAGGAAATAAACGTCGTAGCCGTCGAGCCGCATGAAACGGGCGATGGCGTCCGTGGCGATCGCTTCGTAAGCGTGGCCGATATGCGGCGCGCCGTTGGGATAAGCGATCGCCGTGGTGATGTAATAGGGCTTCCCGGCCATTGCGATTGTCCGCGCAAAATAACCAATGGCCGGGACAAGCCCGGCCAGGGACGCGCATAGGTATCAACCGCGCGTGGCCTCGGCAAGCAAGCCGAATACGCTGAAGACCAGCGGCTTTCGCTCCAGATTGTACTCCGCGGCGTCGCGTGCGGCCTGGTTGATCCGCTCGAAGGCCTCGGCTAGGCGGGCGAGGCGCCCGACCTCGGCGCTGTTGCGATCGAGCCGCCGCGCCAGCCAGGAATTGACGGTATCGACGAAAGCGGCGAGCGGCTGCGGATCGGTTCCGGCCAGCGCATCGCCGATCGCATGCAGGGCGTTGTCATTGAGCGCCGGCAAGCGATCGAGCGCATCGAGCGCACGCTGACGCAACGCCAATGCATCCTCGTCGAGGAACGCCAAAGCGCGGGCGACGCTGCCGTCGGCGGCGGCCGCGGCGGCCGCGACCTGCGGATCGTCGGCCGGCCGGCCCATTGCCGCGGCGAGTGCAGCAGCGACGTCGGTTTGCGCCAAAGGCCGCAGCGTCAGCGTGCGGCAGCGTGAGCGTAACGTCGGCAATACGCGCGCCGCCGAATGGCAGACGAGCAGCAAGATGACGCGTTGCGGCGGCTCCTCGAGAATCTTCAGCAGCGCATTGGCGCCGAACCGGTTCAACTCGTCGACCGCGTCGACAATGGCGATGCGCCATCCCCCCTCCCCGGCGGTCGCGCCGAAAAACGTCACCGTGCGGCGCACGTCTTCAACGGCGATCTGCTGCCGCAGTACGCCCTTGTCGTTGGGCGTGCGCTCGAGGACGAGGAGATCGCCTTGCGCTTGCGCCGCCATCCGGCGTGCCACCGGATGCTGCGGATCGACGGCAAGCGATTTCGCCGCCAGCACCTCGGGCGCCGCCGGATCGGGATGCGCGAGCACGAAGCGCGCCATGCGGTAAGCGAGCGTCGCTTTGCCAATTCCCTTTTGCCCGATGAGCAGAAAGGCGTGCGGAACGCGGCCGCTGCGATAAGCGGCAAGAAGCGCTGCCTCGGCAGCGGAATGGCCGAACAACGCGTTGGTCATGCGCGGCGGCGGCGCTTCGTCGAATTCGGGCTCGGCCGCGCTCATGAAGCTACATTTTCCAGGCTGGCCGGTGCCGCTGGCGGTTCGAGCCGCGCATTGACGGCGTCCCAGATCCGCTTGGCGACTGTCTTCTTGGGCGCGCTGGCATCGATCACCACGAAGCGTTTCGGCTCGGTCTTGGCGAGCGCGAGATACGCCTTGCGCAGCTTCTGGTGAAAATTGAATTCTTCCGCTTCGAAACGATCGGGATTTTTGCCGCGACGCCGCCCCGCCGCGCGCTTGAGCCCCAGGGCAACGGGCACGTCGAGAACGAAAGTCAGATCCGGTTGCAGGTCGCCGACGGAAACACGCTCGAGCGCCTTGATGAAGCGCTGATCGACCTCGCCGAGAACGCCCTGATAGACCCGCGTGGAATCGGCGAAGCGATCGCAAATGACCCATTTGCCGGCGTCGAGCGCCGGCAGGATTGTGCAGCGGATGTGGTCGTCGCGGGCGGCGGCGAAAAGCATGGCTTCCACCTCGGCGCCGAACGGCTTGGCCGCTCCGGACAGCAACACGTGACGGATGATCTCGGCGCCGGGCGAGCCGCCGGGCTCTCGGGTGAGTGCTACGCCGAGCCCGAGGGATTCCAGACGACGCGCCAATGTCGCCGCCTGGGTCGACTTGCCGGTTCCCTCGCCGCCTTCGAAAGTGATGAACCTTCCGCGCATTTGCGTCCCGGAGCCGTTCAGATAATATATTTATTTCAATTCGTTATGGTTTGATCTTCGGATAAGACACGAAGCGACTATGTTATGGGCATATAGGGTGCTGGCCACGACTGACGCAGGGACCGGCCGCACGCGATCGAGGAGCCATCATCATAACCGCTTCACGCCGGCGCGAAACAGACCGATCATCAGCTCGGTCGCCGCGTCCATCGCGCGTTGCGACATGCTGCCGGGGCCCACATCCTCGGCGGCCTTGAGCGGCACTTCGAGGGCGAGGTTCTCGCCGCGCCAAACTTTTAGCTTGCCGATGCTCTGGCCTTTGCTGACCGGCGCCGGCACCGGGCCGGTATAGACGATGCGCGCGAGCAAATGTTCGCTACCGTTGCGCGGCGACATTATCCGGATGGTGGCCGGCCCGACCAGCGGGACGTAGCTCGTATCGCCGCCAAAGACCTTGGCGTGGCCGATGGTCTGCCCCTCGGCGAACAAAACGCGGGCCTCGAAGCCGTGAAATCCCCAGTCGAGCATCTTGCGCGCCTCGTCGGCGCGCTCTTTCTCCGATTTGGCGCCGGTGACCACGACGATCAGACGCAAGTTGTCCTGGACTGCCGAGCCGACCAAGTTGAAGCCCGCCTCGGCGGTCTCGCCGGTCTTCAGTCCATCGGCGCCGGTGCCCATGGCGAGTAGCGGATTGCGGTTCTGCTGGCGGATGTTGTTCCAGGTGAACTCGCGCTCGGCGAAATACGGATAGAAGTCGGGATAAACCTGCATGATGTGGCGGGCAAGTTGCGCCATTTCGCGCGCGGTGACGCGCAAATTGGGATCCGAATAGCCGGTCGCATTGGTGAAGGTCGATTCTTCCAACCCGATCTCGCGCGCGCGTTTGGTCAACATGCCGCCGAATTCAGCCTCGTTGCCGACCAGTCCCTCGGCGACAGCGATGCAGGCATCGTTGGCAGAATCGACGATGATGCCGTGGATGAGATCGTCGAGTTTTATCCGGCTGTGTATGGCGGCAAACATGGTCGAGCCGTGCGAAGGCGCCCCACCCTTGCGCCAGGCGTTGTCGCTGATCGTGAACTCGTCGGTTAGCTTGATGTGGCCCTGTTTGATTTCATTGAACACGAATTCGAGCGTCATCAGCTTGGCGAGGCTCGCAGGCGCGACAAGCTCGTCGCCGCTCTTCTCGAACAGGATGCTGTCGCTCTCGGGATCGAGCAGGACGGCGTTGGGTACGCTGGTCTGGTAGCCCTCGTCCTTCTTCGTGGCCATGTTCGAAGCGGCGCGGCCGACGATGACGGTCGCCATCAACACAGCGGCCGCCGCAAGACAAGCCGGCCAAAAAGCTAGACGTTGCCCGGTGCGCACGACCGCCTCCATCCCGGAGTGACAAAGATCAATACTCGCGCCAACTTCCCGCGCGCAATAGGGCGCGCGCAAGGCCGCTACGCCGACGCGACAATGACGCGGAAAGGGTTAGATCAATAAAGTCCGCGGCCGTTGAGGAGCTGGTCGGTGCCGTCGTGTCCGCCGGGCGGAGCCGCGTACGACATCGACCGCGCCACGGCCGGTTCCGCCGGCAAGGCGTCGTCGGCCGACGCGCTGGCGAAGCGCGGATTGCGTGCGATCGAGGCGGTCGAACCGGCGGGAACGAGGGATGTCGCCGCGAGCTTGACGGTGCCGGGCAGCGGCGCCGGCTCGTCCTGCCGCAACGTCGCCGCGAGGATACGGTCGTCGGATCCCTCGATCGGCGCGCGCCCGACATATTCGACCCGCACCCAAGCGGTGCCGGTGTTGTGGAAGCCTAAAAGGTGCGCCGCCTTCATGGAGACGTCGAGGATGCGGTTGCCGTGATAGGGGCCGCGATCGTTGACGCGCACTATGATCGAGTGGCCGTTGGAGAGGTTGGTCACGCGCGCGTAGCTCGGCAAAGGCAGCGTCGGATGCGCCGCCGAGATGCCATTGACGTCGAAAACCTCACCGTTCGCGGTCTGGCGGCCGTGAAAGTCCTCGCCGTACCACGAGGCGAGGCCCGTGGCCTGGTAGTGCGGGTTGTCTTCCGGAACATAGACCTGGCCGGCCACCGTATAGGGCGCACCGACCCGGTACACGCCGCCGCCCTTGGGAACCGGATCGCCGTCGGCGACGACGCGCGGGCTTGCGGAAACGCCGTAGCGCGGGTCGACGCTGCTCGAGCAACTGGCGAGCGCGACGCAAAGAACGGCGCAGGCGCCGATCGGCGCAACCCGTTTGACTGCCGCGCTTGCCCGACCCCGCATCGTCCCCGATCCCCGCCGCAAAGGTATCAAACCCGAGCGTGGTCAGATTGTGGCGAAAATGCGCGAGAGGTTTTGGATAGTGAATGGAGAGTTGCGATGCCCGCTTCGCCCTTGGGCTTGTCGGGCGCGCCTTTTCCTAGACGCCCCCGACGATTGGCACGTCGGCGTAGGTCAGGATGAGCAGAATGACGAGACTGCCGATGAAAGCCCCGAAGGTCACGCGTACAAATATCGGCCAGTGTGGTGCGAGTTTGTCTTGAACATACTCACTTACGGTCATTGCAAGTGTCGACATTGGCAGAGGTGCCTTTCTCGATTCGTTGCTGGAGTTTTTTTGGGGGTGTATCGGGCGCGCAGCGCCCGGTGCAGGCGTGCTTTAATCACATGCGGGTTAAGATGTCTATAACAGCTTCGACGTTTTGTTTGGCGCGTGCGCGCCATCATCAATCGTGGCAAAATCGTGAATGGAAGGGTGGCCGAGTGGTTTAAGGCACCGGTCTTGAAAACCGGCAGACCCGCAAGGGTCTCGTGGGTTCGAATCCCACCCCTTCCGCCACCCTTCGCCCTGCGGGCTACGGGTGGCAGGCGGATTGTATTTGTTTGATCGCCAGAATTTTTGATCGCTAGACGCTGCGCTGGGCGCGGTCCTTTTCGTTTTGCGCCTTGATGGCATCGCGCGCGGCCTGCCACTGCGCGTCGGTCCAGTGGCGCAGCTCATAGAAATTGGACCCGGTGGCATGACTCTGGTTGCCGTCCAGCGTGATGGTCTGTCCGGTCAGCCAGTCGCAGCCGTCGGCGATCAGGAAGGTTGCGAGGTTTTGCAATTCCTCCATGCGGCCGACCCGTCCCATCGGGTTGCTGCGCACGGTGCGATCAGTCGGCCCCTCGCCCGGACTGAGCCGCTTGCTCGCTCCTTCGGTCGGGATGACGCCCGGCGCGATGGCGTTGAGCCGGATGCCGTGGGGAGCCCATTCGGTGGCGAGCGACATGGTCATGGCGTGGACCGCGGACTTGCTCATCACCGAGGGCACGACATAGGGGCTCCCATTGTAAACCCAGGTCACCACGATCGAAACGACGTTGCCGCGATGCCCGCCGGCGATCCAGCGGCGGCCGACCGCGTGCGTGACGTAGAACGTTCCATGCATGACGATGTTGGCGATGGCGTCGAAGCCGCGCGGGCTCAAATCCTCGGTGCGGGAAATAAAATTTCCGGCGGCGTTGTTGATGAGGTCGGTGAGCGGACCCGAGGCGAAGATGTCGGCCACCATGGCGTCCACCGCGGCCGCATCGCGAATGTCGACACCGTAGGCGCTTACTTTGCCGCCGCGCTTGGCCATGAGCTCGGCCGCCGTCGCCTCGCATACCGATTTCCGCCGCCCGCAGATGAAGATTTCGGCGCCGAGCGCGAGGAATTTTTCAGCCATGCCCTTACCCAGGCCGGTGCCGCCGCCAGTCACCAGGATGCGGTGGCCGCGCAATAATCCGTCGTTGAACATCGCTCCCTCCCTTTGCAGTTATTCCGTCAGATTCCCAAATAACGATGCTGGATGTCGGGTGCGTTTGCCAATTCCGGCGAGCTTCCGATCCAAACGACGCGGCCGCGCTCGATGATGTAATGGCGATCGGCGATGCGGGTCAGCGCCTCGACGTTCTTGTCGATGACTAGGATCGACTGCCCGGCGCCGCGCAAAAGTTTGAGACAGCGCCAAATTTCCTCACGGATCAACGGCGCCAGCCCTTCGGTTGCTTCGTCGAGAATAAGAAGGCGCGGGTTCGTCATCAATGCGCGACCGATCGCCAGCATTTGTTGCTCGCCGCCGGACAAAAGAATCCCCTTCGCGCCGGCACGCGCCGCGAGCCGCGGAAATAGCGCGAAAACCTTGTCCAGCGTCCAGGGGTCGGCCGAAGAGCTGCGATTGGCGGCGGTGGCAACAAGATTCTCGCGCACGGTCAGATTGGGAAACACCTGGCGTCCTTCCGGCACCAGCCCCAGTCCGAGTTGGGCGATGCGATAAGCCGGCAGCTCGCGGATCTCCGCGCCCCAGAACCGGATCGAACCCGCCGCCGATCGCGTCAGCCCCATGATCGAGCGCACGGTCGTGGTCTTGCCCATGCCGTTCCGTCCCATCAGCGAGACCATTTCGCCGCGCGCGATGGAAAGCGAAATGCCGAACAGCACGCGGCTGAGCCCGTAGCTGGTTTCGATATCGGCAATGTCGAGGAGCGGCATTTCAGCCATGACGCCCGCCCTGGCCGGCGCCGTCTTTTTCGCCGAGATACGCTTGGCGCACCCCGGCGTCGGCGCGGATCGTCTCCGGATCTCCGCTGGCAATGATGCGGCCATAGACCAGCACGGTGAGGCGGTCCGCCAGCGCAAACACCGCTTCCATGTCGTGTTCGACCAGAAGGATGGTCATGCTTCCCTTCAGTTGGAGCAGCATGCGCACCATTTGCGCGGATTCTTCGGGCCCCAGCCCGGCCATCGGCTCGTCGAGCAGCAAAAGCCGCGGCTGCGTCGCCAGCGCCATGGCGATTTCGAGCTGCCGAAGCTCGCCGTGACTCAAGCGGTCGATGCGCATTCCGGCGCGCTCGGCGAGCCCGACGCGGGCCAGCGCCGCCAGCGCCGGCTTGCGCAATTCATCCTCGCCGCGGGCATCGCGCCAGAAACGAAACGAGTGGCCGCGATGCGCCTGCACGGCAAGCGCGACGTTGTCGAGTGCGCTAAAGCCGCGAAACAGGGAGGTGATCTGAAACGAGCGCGCCAGCCCGAGCTGGCTGCGCCGATAAACCGGAAGCCGGGTGATATCCTCGCCGTCGAAACGGATGCGGCCTTGCTGCGGCGCGAGTTCGCCGCTGAGGAGGCCGATGAGCGTGGTCTTGCCGGCCCCGTTGGGGCCGATGACGGCGTGGACTTCGCCCGGCGCAACGTCGAGCGTGATCGCGTCGGCCGGCACGACGCCGCCGAAGCGCTTGGTCAAGCCCTCGATTTGCAGCAGCGTTTCAGCCATTGCGGCGGCCCGCAAGGAGACCGTCGATGCCGCCATGCACGTAGATCGCGACCAGGAGCAGAATGGGTCCGAGGATCAGATCGGGATATTCGGTGACGCGCGACAATCCCTCCTCCAGCAGTAGAAAAGCCACCGCGCCGATCAGCGGTCCGAACAGCGAGCCGAGCCCGCCCAGCACGACCATCACGATGAGGTCGCCCGAGCGCGTCCAGTGCATCAGCGCCGGGCTGATGAAATTGGTTTGGTTGGCAAGGAGCGCGCCGGCGAGCCCGCATAGCGCGCCGGCGATCACGAAACAGACCAGCTTGTAGCGAAAGGTCGGAAATCCGATCGCGCGCATGCGCCGGTCGTTGGAACGCGCGCCCTGGATCACCAGGCCAAAACGCGAATTGACGATGCGCGCGACCAGATAAATGCTGGCGAGCAGCAGCGCGAAGCACAAATAGTAAAACAGCGTCTTGTTATTGAGATCGATGACGCCGCCGAATTGGCTGCGCTTGTAAATGGTCAGGCCGTCGTCGCCGCCGTAGCGGTCGAGCCCGATGGCGACGTAATAGATCATCTGCGCAAACGCCAGTGTGATCATGATGAAATAAACGCCGCGGGTGCGTAGGCTGAGCGCGCCGACGACAAGCGCATACAGCGCCGAGACCGCGATCGCGACCGGCCATTGAACGAGGCCCGAACCGACGCCCTCCTTGGCGAGGATGCCGACCGCATAACCGCCGATGCCGAGATAAGCGGCATGGCCGAAGCTCACCATGCCCCCATAACCCATGATCAGGTTGAGGCTGACGGCGCCGATTGCCAGGATCAGGACGTGGGTGAACAATGTCAGCGCGAAGCTATTGCCGCTGAGCATCGCATAGAGCGGAAGCAGCGCTAGAACCGCGAGTAAGGCGCCGGTTAAAACGGTGCGCGGGGCCAGCAGAGACTCGGGCCTGGCGTCGAGCGAGGGGTCGGCGGAGGCAGTCATCTGCCCGCCGCCGGGAACAATCCTTCCGGCCGAAACACCAGAATAGCCGCCATCAGTATGTAGATCGACATCGAGGACAGCGCCGGCCCGAGCGTCGCCGCGGCGTTCGTGCTCAGGATGTGATGCAGCATGTCCGGCAGGAAGGCGCGGCCGAGCGTGTCGATCAGACCGACGACGATCGCGGCCACGAAGGCGCCGCGGATCGAGCCGATTCCGCCGATGATGATCACCACGAAGGCGAGGATGAGAATGTTCTCGCCCATGCCGATCTGCACCGTCAAGATCGGCGCCTGCATGACGCCGGCGAAGCCCGCAAGCGCCGCGCCTAGCCCGAACACTAGCGTGTAGAGAAGCTTGATGTTGATGCCCAGCGCGCCGACCATCTCGCGGTTGGAGGCGCCGGCGCGGATCAGCATGCCGAGCCGCGTGCGCATGACAACGAAATAGAGCGACGCCGCGACCGCCAATGCCACGAGGATGATGACCAGGCGGTAGACGGGATAATAGACGCCGGGCATGATCTGCACCGCGGCCAGCATCTGATGCGGCAGCGCCAGCGTCATGCCGGCCGGTCCCCAGACCAGCCGCACCAGCTCGTTGAAGAACAAGAGCAACCCGAACGTGCCGAGCACCTGGTCGAGATGCCCGCGTTCGTACAGCCGCCTGATGGCGACGACTTCAAGTACCATACCGGCGATGAGCGAGGCGGCCACTGCCAAAATAACGGCAAGGACGAAACTGCCGGTCAGTACTGCGAACGTGGCGGCGAAGTAGGCGCCGAGCATGTAAAGCGAGCCGTGCGCCAGGTTGACGAGGTCCATGATGCCGAAGACCAAAGTCAGCCCGGCGGCGAGCAGAAACAGTAGCATGCCCAGCTGCGCGCCGTTGAGGCATTGCTCGATGAAATACAGCATTCTTCTTCCGTCATCCTGAGGTGCGAGCGGAGCGAGCCTGAAGGACGACGGCCCAGGACTCTCGGCCGACATCCTTCGAGGCGCGCCTGTGGCGCGCGCCTCAGGATGACGGTTATAAGCCAACGACGCGCGAGCCTATTTCATCGAGCATTTGTCGTGGAAGCGATCCTGATCGTTCTCGACAATCGTCGCCACCGTCTTGAGCACGTAATCGTCGCCCTGCTTCACCACATCCTGAAGATAGAAGTTCTCGATCGGCATGTGATTGTTGCCGTAGGTGAAGTGGCCGCGCACGGACTTGAAGTCGGCCTTTTCCATTTCCTTGCGCATGGCGTCCTTCTGCGAAAGATCGCCTTTGACGGCGGTGATGGCGCTGTTGATCAAACCCGCCGCGTCATAGGTCTGTGCGCCGTAATACGACGGCCTCAGCTTGTATTTGGCGATGTAATCAGCGACGAATTTCTTGTTGGTCTCGTTGGGCAGGTCGTTGACCCATTCCTGCGCACCGGGAATACCCATCGACAGCTCCTTGAGCCGCGGTATCGACAGCTCGTCGATGGTGAAGACCTGATAGAGCGGGATTTGTCCCTTGAGACCCGATTGCGTGTATTGGGTCACAAACTGCACGCCGGCGCCGCCGGGATAGAAAACGAAGATCGACTCCGCGCCGGATGCGCGTGCTTTTGACAGCTCGGCCGAGAAGTCGAGCTGGTCGGGCCAGCGCGTGTATTCCTCGCCGACGATCTGGCCCTTGTAGGTGATCTTCAGGCCCGCCAGCATGTCCTTGCCGGCGGCGTAGTTGGGGCCGATCAGGAAGGCCGACTTCACGCCCTTCTGATTCATGTACAGGCCCATCGCCTCCGGCGTCTGATCGTTTTGCCAGGAGGTCGAGAACACATAGGGCGAGCAGAGCTCGCCGGCGAACGCGGACGCGCCGGCGTTGGTCACGACCGTCATGGTCTTTGAGTCGACCAGCGGTTTAAGCGAGGCCAGCAGCACGTTTGACCAGATGTAGCCGACGACGAAATCGACATGGTCGGACTCGATCAGCTTCTGAGTCTTCTGCACGCCGACGTCAGGCTTTTGCGTATCGTCCTCGTAAATGACCTCGACCGGCAGGCCGCCGAGCTTGCGGTCGAGATGGTCGAGGGCCAGCTCGAACGCGTTGCGCATGTCGTTGCCGATAACGGCTGTGGGGCCGCTGAACGTGCTGATGAAACCGATCTTGACCGTCTTTTGCTGGGCCGAGGCTTGTTGAACCATGGCCGGTCCCGCGGCAAGTGCAAGCACGGCCGCGACTACAACTGATGTTTTCTTCATCGCCTGCATCCTTCTGATTGCCGCACCGTCGTCGTACGGAGGCGTTTCCATCGTTATGAGCAGCCTTTAGATACCGCCCGAAGGGCTGATTTGACCGCGCGCGGGCCCGCTAATCAAGCCGAACGTACGGCGCGCTCCGTCGCAGGGACGACCGGCCCGCCGGGCTTATTTGAGCCCTCCTCCACCGGCGAGCCCGCAGCGCGGGCTTTGCGGCGTCCCGACCGACATTGCGCCGGCGATTTGCGCACTCTACCTGTCATTAATTGCGGGCGCATTCCCGGCAAACCCGCCGGGCGCCAATGACCAGCGTGAACAGCTAATATGACACAGCATTTCGAGTTTGGGCTCGATACTTTCGGCGACATCACAACTGGACCCGACGGTCAACTCCTGACGCACGCACGGGTCATCCGCAACGTAATCGACGAAGCCGTCCTCGCCGATGAGGTTGGCGTCGATGCCTTTGGCGTCGGCGAGCATCACCGGCCCGACTTTGCCGTGTCGGCTCCCGAAGTCGTGCTCGCAGCCATCGCCGGGCGCACCAAGCGGATACGGCTCGGCTCGGCGGTGACCGTGCTCTCATCGGACGATCCGATCCGCGTCTTCGAGCGGTTCTCGACGCTCAACGCCGCCTCGAACGGCCGCGCCGAAGTGACCGTCGGGCGCGGCTCATTCACCGAGTCCTTTCCGCTATTCGGGTACAATCTCGCCCAATACGAGGAGCTGTTCGAAGAGAAGCTCGATCTGTTCGTGGCGCTCCTTCGGAATGACACCGTGACGTGGCAGGGCAAGTTGCGCCCGCCGCTGAAAGATCAGCGTATCTTCCCGTCGATCGAGGCCGGTCCCCTCAAAACTTGGATCGGCGTTGGCGGCAGTCCGGAATCGGTCGTTCGCGCCGCGCATTACGACCTGCCGCTGGCGCTCGCCATCATCGGCGGCGATCCCGAGCGCTTTCGGCCTTTTGTCGATCTCTATCACCGGGCGTTCGCGCAGTTCGGCCGGCCGGTGAAGGAGATCGCGGTGCATTCGCCGGGCCACGTAGCCGACACCGACGCGCAGGCGCGTGAGGAATATTGGGTAGGCTATAAAGGCATGCACGATCGGATCGGCGCCGAGCGCGGCTGGCCGCCGATCGGACGCGCGCAGTTCGACCAGGAAGTTGAGCACGGCGCGCTCAATGTCGGCGCGCCGGAAACGGTCGCCCGCAAAATCGCCGCGACCGCGAAGGCATTGGGCATTGTGCGTTTCGACATGAAATACTCAGCCGGCACGCTCGGGCACGACAAGATGATGCGCTGCATCGAGCTCTATGGCTCGAAGGTCATGCCGCTGGTGCGGGAGATGCTGGGCTGACGACCCGGCCGAGAACAGCAATTCCTAACGCGGCGCCGGCAACAACAAAGCGGGCATTGAATTGGTCATCAAACGGTGATGGATTTGATTGATTTGATTAATGAGAGAGAAGATGTGAATGCGGATGGCACGCTTAGGCGGTAGCGAACCGAGCCTTAGGGCTCCGCGACGGCGGCGGATGGCAAGGAAGTTTCTGATCGATGCGTCTGTGTGGATCGATCACCTGCGCTCTGCCGATCGCTTCGCCTATTCTTTGGCCAGCGCGTCGAATTGCATCAATCGCTCAAGAAGCGGCTCCATCTCCCTGAGCGGGATCATGTTGCGGCCGTCCGAGGGCGCCTTGTCCGGGTCCTGATGCGTCTCGATGAAAAGCCCGGCAATTCCCACCGCCACGGCGGCCCGCGCCAGCACCGGCACGAATTCCCGCTCGCCGCCCGACGACGTCCCTTGGCCGCCCGGCTGCTGCACCGAATGCGTCGCATCGAAAATCACCGGCGCGCCAAGCTTGGCGAGCAGCGGCAGCGCGCGCATGTCGGAAACGAGCGTGTTGTAGCCGAACGATACGCCGCGCTCGGTGACGAGCACATTGCGATTGCCGGCGCCGGTGATTTTTTCCACCACATTGGCCATGTCCCACGGCGCGAGGAACTGACCCTTCTTCACGTTGATCGTGCGCCCGGTCTTTGCCGCGGCGATCAACAAATCGGTCTGCCGGCAAAGGAACGCTGGGATCTGCAAAACATCGACGACTTCGGCGACGCGTGCGCACTGCTCTGGCTCGTGCACGTCGGTGAGCACGGCCAGCCCAAGTTTTTCGCGCAGCTCCGCGAACACGGCGAGCGCCTTGTCGAGACCAAGCCCGCGCGCGCTGTTTCCGCTGGTGCGGTTGGCCTTGTCGAACGAAATTTTATAGACGAAACCGATGCCGCGCCGCGCGGCGATCTCCTTGAGCGCCGCCGCCATCTCGAAAGCATGCGCACGGCTTTCGATCACGCACGGCCCGGCGACCAAAGCGAGCGGCAGCGAATTGCCGAAACGCACGTTGCCGGCGGTGACAATGGGGCTTGGTTTGGCGGTCATCAGCGTCCTCGCGGGCGACCATGATAGCGCCGCCGCGCCGGGTCAACCGGCCCGCCAATTCATTTCACTGCGGAGAACGCCGTCGGCCGCAAGAACGCGCTTTTGATGTTGGCGATGATGGGGCCCGTCCCGTTCGCTGTCGTCGCGTGCTTTGATCCACGCGGGATCGGCCAGGAACGCTTCCCATACCTTCTCGCGCTCGGCGAGCGATTGCCAGGCGAGCAGGTAATGCAGATCGTTGTTGCCGTCCCCGACCAGCACGGTCCAGAAGCCGGCCTGCCGGATGCCGTGCTTGTCCCAGATTTTCAATGTGTGGTTCTGGAAGCGGCTGAGCAGCGCCGGCAGCCGCCCGGGAATGCAGGAATAGATACGCAATTCGTAGATCATGAGATACCTCCCGAATTGTTCTGAGGCGACCATGAAGAGTGCAGCGCCGAGGGTCAACGCCCGCTCGCAATGACGAGAAAACTACACCAGCCGGCTCTGCTCTACCGCCGCTCCGATGAACGACGAGAACAGCGGGTGCGGCGCGAACGGCCGCGATTTCAGCTCGGGATGGAATTGCACGCCGATAAACCAGGGATGGTTCGCGTATTCGATGATTTCCGGCAGTATTCCATCGGGCGACATTCCTGAAAACCGCATGCCGTGCTGCGCCAGGCGGTCCTTGTAGGCGGTATTGACCTCGTAGCGGTGACGGTGACGCTCGGAAATTTCCGTCGCTTGATAAATCTCGGCGACCTTGCTGCCGCGCGCGAGCAAGGCCGGATAGGCGCCGAGCCGCATCGTGCCGCCGAGGTCGCTGGCACTGCCGCGCTTCAACTCGTTGCCCTTCATCCACTCGGTCATCAGGCCGACGACCGGCTCGCGCGTGACGCCGAATTCGGTCGAGTTCGCCTCCTCGATGGCGCAAAGATTGCGCGCCGCTTCGATCACCGCCATCTGCATGCCGAAGCAAATGCCGAAATACGGTACCTGACGTTCGCGGGCGAATTGCGCGGCGCGGATTTTTCCTTCGGCGCCGCGCTGGCCGAAGCCGCCCGGCACCAGGATGCCGTCAACGTGCTCGAGGAACGGCGCCGGGTCCTCGTTCTCGAAGACCTCGCTCTCAATCCAGTCGAGATTGACCTTGACCTTGTTGGCGATGCCGCCGTGCGAAAGCGCCTCGATCAGCGACTTATAGGCATCCTTCATGCCGGTGTATTTGCCGACGATGGCGATGGTCACGTCGCCTTCCGGATTGCGGATGCGTTCGTTGATGAGCTGCCAGGTGGCGAGGTCCGGCTCCGGCGGGTCATCGATGCCGAACGCGGCGAGAACCTCGCCGTCGAGACCGCCGGCATGATAGGCCTCGGGCACCGCATAGACGTTATCGACGTCGCGCGCTTCGATCACCGCGCTTTCGCGCACGTTGCAGAACAACGCCAGCTTCTTGCGCTCGCTGTCGGGAATGGGCCGGTCGGAGCGGCAGAGCAAAATATCGGGCTGGATGCCGATGGCGCGCAATTCGCGCACCGAATGCTGCGTCGGCTTGGTTTTCAACTCGCCGGCGCTCGGGATGAACGGAAGCAGCGTCAGATGGATATATACCGCGTGGCGTCGCGGCAGCTCGTTGCCGAGCTGGCGAATGGCTTCGAAATACGGCAGGCCCTCGATATCGCCGACGGTGCCGCCGATCTCGCACAGCACGAAATCGAAGCCTTCATTGCCGTCGCGGATGAAGTCCTTGATGGCGTTGGTGACGTGGGGAATGACCTGGATGGTGGCGCCCAGATAGTCGCCGCGGCGCTCCTTGGCCAGGATCTCCTGGTAGATGCGGCCGGTGGTGATGTTGTCGGTGCGGGTTGCCGGCCGCCCGGTGAAGCGCTCGTAATGGCCGAGGTCGAGGTCGGTCTCGGCGCCGTCGTCGGTGACGAACACCTCGCCGTGCTGGTAGGGCGACATCGTGCCCGGATCGACATTGAGGTAGGGATCGAGCTTGCGCAGCCGGACTTTGTAGCCGCGCGCCTGCAGCAGCGCGCCCAGCGCCGCGGAAGCGAGACCCTTGCCCAGTGAGGAGACCACGCCGCCGGTGATGAAGATATACCGCGCCATGGGATTCAACCTCTAACCCCGATCGCTCGATTCGACGAGCGATATTGCGGAATGGCTACCGCGCAGTGTCTGTGCAAATCACAAAAAACGACGTGATCGCAGATAATTACGGCGCAATCATCATGCCGCGTGGAAGCGGCCCCCGCGCTCTTGGTAAGGAGTGCAGCGGGTGTCGCTTGCGCCATGGGATCGCTGCCTATTGCGAGTGCGGGACTTGCGGTCCGCTCGGCGCCGCCGGCGTAGCCCCGACCGGCCCCTTGGCCCGCAATTGATCGAGAATGCCGCGACCGCTTTCGCTCAACGGCACTTGCGGCGCGCTACCGGGTGCCTGCTCGCTGGCCGGTGCGCTGCCGCTATTGATGAGCGACGCCGGATGACGGCCGAGGCCGGCGAGCCACGACAACGCCAGGCTGGTGATGAAGAAACCAACGGCCAGCAATGCGGTGGTGCGGGTCAGCACATTTGCCGTACCGCGGCCGGTCATAAAGCCGCTGGTGGAGCTGATGAGCCCCCCGCCCTCGGATTTCTGCAACAGCACCACGCCGATCATGGCGAGGACGAGCATCAGGTGGATGATAATAACAACGGTCAGCATCGATAATGTCAGCTCCCGGCCGCGGTGCCGCGTCCCCGATATAGGAAGTCGCGCGCGTCTCTACATGATCCCATGTGGATTTTCTATGGCGGTTTGCGCCCGGGTTTGGTTATCCGTAAGACCCGGCAATCGCCAGGAAATCCTCCGCTTTAAGGCTTGCGCCGCCGACCAGCGCCCCGTCGACATTCTCCACCGCCAGCAATTCCTTCGCATTCGCGGGATTGACCGAGCCGCCGTAGAGAATACGGGTCGCTTCCTCGGCTTTGCGGGGGCGGGAACCGAGCCATTCGCGGATGATGCGGTGCATGCCGCCGACGTCGGCTTGCGGCGGTGTCAGCCCGGTGCCGATGGCCCAGACTGGCTCGTAGGCAACGACGAAATCCGCCAGATCGTCCGGCACAGACCCGTCCAGCTGCCCGCGCACCACGGCGACCGCGCGCCCGGCCTCGCGCTCGGCTCGCGTTTCGCCGACGCAAATGATGGCGAGCAAGCCGGCGCGGCGCGCCGCAAGCGCCTTCGCGCGCACCGTCGCATCGGTCTCGCCGTGATGTTGGCGGCGTTCGGAGTGACCGACGATGACCGCGGCGGCGCCGGCATCCTTGAGCATTTCCGCCGAAATGTCGCCGGTATAGGCTCCCGAGGCCAGTGCGTGGCAATCTTGGCCGCCGATCAAGACGGATGATCCGCGGGCGGCCGCCGCGAAGCTTGCAACCAAAGTCGCCGGGGGACAGACGATCAGCTCGACCCTAGGCAAGGCCCGCGCGCCGGCGACGATCTTGTCCAGTTCGCCGGACGCGCTTTTCAGGCCGTGCATTTTCCAATTGCCTGCGACTAGCGGGCGGCGCGCCATCGTTCGTATCTCAACGTCTCGGTCTAGCGTCTTCGCCGCAACGCCTGCGACAAAGAGCCGTTAGCAGACGCCTTGCGCCCGGAAAAGGGGCGTTTTACCAGGAAATCCCGTCAGTTGCGGGCCCGGGCCCCGGTCCTTATGATGTGTCGCTCTCGCCCGGGAAGCCGGATCGGCATCATTTCAACGCGTTGGACGTTATGCTTCGAGGTATCCGCAAAGCCTCCTCCAATTGGCTCGGCCGCGCCGTGATGGGCGTGGTCATGGGGCTGCTTGCCGCGAGCTTCGCCGTCTGGGGCATCAACGACATCTTTCGCGGCTTCGGCCGCTCGACGCTGGCCAAGATCGGCGGCACCGACATTGCGATCGAACAGTTCCGGAGCACCTACAACGAGCGTTTGCGGCAGCTCGAACATCAGATCGGACACCCGCTGCCGCCGGAACAGGCGAACGCGCTCGGTCTCGACCGGCAAGTGCTGGGCTCGATGGTCGCCGAGGCCGGCCTCGATCAGCGTGCGCAGCAGATGCGGCTCGGCATTTCCGACGGCGAGATCGTGCGACGCCTCACCACCGAGAAGGCATTCCTGGGCCCGACCGGCAAGTTCGACCGGCTGCGGTTCGAGCAGCTCTTGCGCGATGCCGGCTATAGCGAGCAGCGTTTTATCTCCGAACAGCGGCGGGTGACGCTGCGCCGGCAGATCGTCGAATCGCTCACCGGCGAACTGCCGGTGCCGAAAGCATGGGTCGCGGCCATCAATCAGCTCCAGAACCAAGAGCGCAGCGTCGAATATGTGACGCTCGGCCCCGCCCAGGCCGGCGACATTGCGCAGCCGACGGCGGATGAGCTGAACAAGTATTTCGAGGCGCGAAAAATCCTGTTCCGGGCGCCGGAATACCGCAAGATCGAGATCGTCGCCTTGACGCCCGCCGACATCGCGCGGTGGATTGAAATCTCCGACGCGGACCTAAAGGCCGCCTTCGAGGCGCATCGCAGCCGCTACATCACTCCGGAGCGGCGGCACGTCGAGCAGATCGTGTTTCCGACCATGGCCGAAGCCGAAGCCGCGCAAGCGCGGCTCAAGGACGGCTTGAGCTTCGTCGCCCTCGCCGCCGAGCGAGGCCTCAAGGAGCAGGATATCGACCTCGGTACGGTGCCGAAATCGGACATTATCGATCCGGCGGTCGCCGACGCCGCATTCGCGCTGAAGGAAGGCGAAGTGAGCGCGCCGGTGAACGGGCGCTTCGGCGCGGTCATCGTGAGCGTGTTCAAACTCGAACCGGAAGCGACAAAATCGTTCGCCGATGTGGCGCCGCAGATCCGCAACGACATCGCCGCCGAGCGCGCCAAGGCCGAAGTGCAGAGCCTGCACAACAAGATGGAAGATGAACGCGCCGGCGGCGCCTCGCTGGAACAGGCGGCGGCGCAATTGAAGCTCACGGCCGCAACCTACGACGTCGATCGCTCCGGCCGCGATCCCGACGGCAAGCTCGTCGGCAACCTTCCCCATTCCGGTCAGGTGGTGAGCGCCGCGTTTGCCTCCGATGTCGGGGTCGATAACGATCCGGTCGAGGCCGACGGCGGTTACATCTGGTATAGCGTCACCGGCATCGCGCCGGCGCGCGATCGCCCGCTGGACGAGGTCAAGGGCCAGGTCGACGAGCGCTGGCGCCAAGACGAGATCGCTTCGCGGCTTAAGACGAAAGCGGCCGACCTGCTCGACAAGCTCAAGAGCGGCACTGCATTCGACGCCGTCGCCAAGGCCGACGGCCTCAAGGTCGAAACCGCCGACAAGCTCAAGCGCCAGGCGGGTACCGGAGCGGGGCCGTCGCCTAAGGTCATCGTTGCGATATTTCACACCGCCAAGGACGCCTTCGGCAGCTCCGAGGGCGCGCAGCCGAGCGAATGGGTCGTGTTCCGCGTGACCGACGTGATCGATCCGAAACTCGACGCCGGTTCGCCGGACGCCAAGCGCATCGAAGAAACGGTGAAACGCCAGACCACCGATGACGTCGTCGGACAATATGTGGCATCTGTGGAAAACGATCTCGGCACCAGCGTCAATCAGGCGGCGCTGGCGCAAGCGCTCGGCAACGGTGGCGCGCCGGACACCAATTAGACCGGACACCAACGAGACTGGACACCAACTAGACATGCTGATCGAGCCTTCGGCCGCAGCGTTTGCTGCACTTTACGCGGCCGGCGAGCCGCAGGTCGTGTGGACGACTTTGGTCGCCGATCTGGAAACGCCGGTCTCGGCCTTTCTCAAAATCACCGGCGCGCGGCCCAAAAGTTCATCGGCCAAAAGTTCTTCTTGGCCGATCAGCTTTTTGCTCGAGTCGGTCGAAGGCGGCGAAGCGCGCGGGCGCTATTCGATCATCGGCCTTGAACCGGACGTGATCTTCCGCGCCAGCGGCCAGCGCGCCGAAATCAACCGCACGCCGCAGAGCAACCCGGACGCGTTTACGCCGGCGAACGCGCCGCCGCTCACGGCCTTGCGCGCGCTCATCGGCGAAAGCCGCATCGCCTTGCCGGATACGCTGCCGCCGATGGCGGCCGGCGTCTTCGGTTATCTCGGCTACGACATGGTGCGGCTGATGGAGGATACGCTCGCCGCGCCCGGCCGCGACCCGATCGGCATTCCGGACGCGATCCTGCTCCGTCCGACGCTGGTGATCGCCTTCGATGCCGTGGAGGACACGATCACCGTGGTGACGCCGGTGCGGCCGGAGCCCGGCGTGACGGCGAACGCGGCGCTCGCGCGCGGGGTCGAGCGCCTGTCCGCGATCGCCGGCGCGCTCGACCGGCCGCTCGATAAATCGGCGTTGGAGAGCGACGGCGGCGGCCCGCTCGGTGTGGCGCCCCGTTCCAACACAAGTGCGGCGGAATTCAAGCGCATGGTGCTGAGCGCCAAGGAGTACATTGCCGCTGGCGATATCTTTCAGGTGGTGCTGTCGCAGCGTTTCGAAGCACCGTTCACGCTTGCCCCGTTCGCGCTCTATCGCGCCTTGCGGCGCGTCAACCCGTCGCCTTACTTGTTCTTCCTCGATTTCGGCAGCTTCGCGGTCGCCGGCTCGAGTCCGGAAATCCTGGTCAAAACCAGCGACGGCACCGTGACCATTCGTCCGATCGCCGGCACCCGGCCGCGCGGCGCCACCCCGCATGAAGACAAGGCGCTGGAGGAGGAATTGCTCGCCGATCCCAAGGAACGCGCCGAGCACCTCATGCTACTCGATCTCGGCCGCAACGACGTCGGCCGCGTCGCCGAGATCGGCACCGTCGAAGTCACCGACCAGTTCTTCATCGAGCGCTACAGCCAGGTGATGCACATCGTCTCCAATGTGGAAGGCAAGCTGCGCAACGACCGCGATTCGCTTGACGCGCTCGCCGCCGGATTCCCCGCAGGTACCGTCTCCGGCGCACCCAAGGTGCGCGCCATGCAGATCGTCGACGAACTGGAAAAGGAGAAGCGCGCGCTTTATGCCGGCTGCGTCGGCTATTTCTCCGCCGGCACGGACATGGATACTTGCATCGTGCTGCGCACCGCGCTGATCAAGGACGGCGTCATGTACGTGCAGGCCGGCGCCGGCATCGTCGCCGATTCCGACCCGGAGTTCGAGCAGCAGGAATGCATCAACAAGGCGAAGGCGCTGTTCCGCGCCGCCGAGGAGGCCAAGCGCTTCGCCAGCGCCGCCGGGCGCGGGCAGTAGGCCGTAAAGGGCGATGAGCAAATTTACAGCAGCCGAGGTCGTATCCTTCTGGCGCGACGCCGGGCCGCAGCGATGGTTCGAGAAGGACGAAGAGTTCGACCGAACGATACGGTTGAGATTTCTGGCGATCCATGAAAAGGCGGCGCGCGGTGAGCTCGCTTCATTCGAAGACAGCGCCGAAGGTGCGCTGGCGCTGGTGATTCTGCTCGACCAGATGCCCCGCAACATGTTTCGCCGCAGTCCGCATGCGTTCGCGACCGATCCGCTGGCGCGTGAAGTGGCGAAACGGGCGATCGCTCGCGGGTTCGACCAGGCGACCGACGAAACGATGCGGCCGTTCTTCTATATGCCCTTCATGCATTCCGAGGCGCTGGCCGATCAGGATCGCTGCGTGGCGCTGCACGAAGCGTTCGGCGATGCCGGGCGGTCGAAATACGCCACGTTCCATCGCGACATCATCGCGAAATTCGGCCGGTTTCCGCATCGAAACCAGGTGCTGGGCCGCGACACGACGCCGGCTGAACGCGAGTTTCTCGACGCCGGCGGCTTCGCGGGCTAGCGGTTGCGCCGCACGCAGGCGGCAGAAATTATTGTAGGCGGCTCAAGTTCTTGCCGCCGCAAATGCCGATGGCGCAGCCTTCGATCCTGATCGTCCCGCGGTCGATTTCGAGGAGGTGCCCCGGATAGGTATGGCCGTCGTCGGTATTGTAGAGCTGTCCCGACCACTTTCCCGGCCCGTCCGGCATCATGTCATAGAGAACCACCACGCTGACGAGAGGGCGACCGCGCTGGGCGGGATCGGGATTGTGTTTGTCGGTCCAGGGCTGACCGGTTTCCGGGTCGGTCGGCGACCTGGCCTGGGCTATCGTTGCGCACAACGCCTGGCCGCACTTGCTGATGCGCACATGCGCGCCATCCTGCGCCAACCAAAAGCCCTTCGGATCGGCGCGCGCCGTTCCTGCACTGACGAGCGCGGATAAAATGATCGCGGATGCGCACCAGAGTTTGTAAAACTTCATACGCACACTCTCTATTGTAGCCGCGTAGTCGTAGCCGCGTAGGATGGGTAGAGCGCAGCGAAACCCATCATGATCTTCTGCATACCAACGCCGCCGAGGCGATGGGTTTCACTTCGTTCAACCCATCCTACCCACTATTATAGCCGCGTAACATCGCGAGCGAAGCTAGGTCCGTCGCAAGCTGACCAGGCTGCCCGAATTACTCGCCGCCGTTTTCGTCGCCTTCTTCTGTCAAACGCTCGACCGAGGCGACGCGTTCCCCTTCCGCTGTCGAAAATACGATGACGCCCTGCGTCGAGCGTCCGGCGATGCGGATGCCGTCCACCGGGCAGCGGATCAGCTGTCCGCCGTTGGTGACCAGCATGATCTGGTCGCTCTCCTCGACGGGGAATGACGCCACCAGCCGGCCGTTCTTCTCGGTGATCGCCATGGCGACGATGCCTTTGCCGCCGCGGCCGGTGGTGCGGTATTCGTAGGACGAGGTGCGCTTGCCGAAGCCCTTTTCCGAAATGGTGAGCACGAACTGTTCGGCCGCGGACAAATCCACGTAGCGCGTTTGGCCGAGCTCGATGGCGCCCTCGGCCTCCTCCTGATCGGTACCGGGTTCCTCGGCCTCGCCGTTGCTGCCGCGCCGCACGGCGTTGGCGCGCTTGAGATAGGCGGCGCGCTCCTCGGCCGAGGCCTCTACGTGACGCAGGATCGACAGCGAAATAAGCTTGTCGCCATCGGCCAGATTGATGCCGCGCACGCCCATCGATGTGCGGCCCTGGAACACGCGCACGTCGTCGACCGCGAAACGGATGCACTGGCCGGCCGCCGACGTCAGCAACACGTCGTCGTTCTCGGTGCAGATCTGCACGTCGACGATGCCGTCGCCCTCGTCGAGCTTCATGGCGATGATGCCGGAGCGCCGCACGTCGGCGAAATCCGACAGCTTGTTGCGCCGGACCGTGCCGCGCGTCGTGGCGAACATCACGTCGAGCTTGTCCCAGGTCGACTCATCCTCCGGCAACTGCATGATGGTCGTGATGTTCTCGCCCTGCTCGAGGGGGAGGATATTGATCAAGGCCTTGCCGCGCGCTTGCGGCGCGGCCGCCGGTAGCCGCCAGACTTTTTCCTTGTAAACCTGCCCGCGCGAAGAAAAGAACAGCAACGGCGTGTGCGTGGACGCCACGAACAGGCGGGTGACGAAATCCTCTTCGCGGGTCTGCATGCCAGCGCGGCCCTTGCCGCCGCGCCGCTGTGCCCGATAAGTCGAGAGCGGCACGCGCTTGACGTAACCCGCGTGCGAAACGGTGACGACCATGTCCTCGCGCTGGATCAGGTCCTCGTCCTCCATCTCGCCTTCCTGATCGATGATCACGGTGCGGCGGGGCGTGGCGAATTCGCGCTTGATCGCCGCGAGTTCGTCCTTGACGATGGTCTGAATGCGCGCGCGCGAGCGCAGGATGTCGAGATAGTCGGCGATCTCGTCGGCGAGCTTGTCGAGCTCGGCCTTGATCTCGTCGCGGCCGAGCGCGGTCAGCCGCTGCAAGCGCAGATCGAGGATGGCCTTGGCCTGCTCCGCCGACAGTTTTGTTGTGCCTTCGGGCGACACGGCATGGCGCGGATCGTCGATCAAGGTGACCATCGTGGCCACGTCGCGCGCCGGCCAGTCGCGGTTCATCAGTTGCTCGCGCGCCTCGTTGGCGTCCTTGGCGGCGCGGATGAGTTTGATCATCTCGTCGATATTGGCCACCGCGATGGCGAGGCCGACCAGCACGTGAGCGCGATCGCGCGCCTTATTCAACAGATGCTTGGTGCGCCGGTAGATCACTTCCTCGCGGAAGGCATTGAAGGACGCGAGCAAGTCCTTCAGGGTCATCACCAGGGGACGGCCGCCGTCGAGCGCCACTATGTTGGCGCCGAACGAGGATTGCAGCGCGGTGAAGCGGTAAAGCTGGTTGAGCACGACGTCCGGCACCGCATCGCGCCGCATTTCGATCACCACGCGGTAGCCGTCGCGATCGGACTCATCGCGCAGCGCGGAGATGCCTTCGATTTTCTTTTCGCGCACCAATTCGCCGATGCGCTCGACCATGTGCGCCTTGTTCACCTGGTAGGGAATTTCGGAAATGACGATGGCCTCGCGGTCGCCACGCAAAGCCTCGAATTCGACCTTGCCGCGCATGACGATGCCGCCGCGGCCGAGATGATAGGCGGCGCGGATGCCCGCCCTGCCCAAAATGATGCCGCCGGTGGGGAAATCCGGACCCGGCACAATGGCGATCAAATCCTCGATCGAGAGCCCGGGATTGTCGATCAGCGCCACGCAGGCGTCGATCACCTCGCCGAGATTGTGCGGCGGGATGTTGGTCGCCATGCCGACGGCGATGCCGCCGGCGCCATTGACCAGGAGATTGGGGAAGCGCGCCGGCAGCACCACCGGCTCGCGCTCGGAATTATCGTAGTTTGCCTGGAAGTCGACGGTGTCCTTGTCGAGGTCCTCGACCAGCGCGCCGGCTACGCGTTCCAGCCGCACCTCGGTGTAGCGCATGGCCGCCGGCGCATCGCCGTCAACCGAGCCGAAATTGCCCTGCCCGTCGATCAGCGGCAGGCGCATGGAGAAATCCTGCGCCATGCGCACGAGCGCGTCGTAAACCGCCTGGTCGCCGTGCGGATGATATTTGCCGATCACATCGCCGACGATGCGCGCGGACTTGCGGTACGGCTTGTTCCACTCGTAGCCGTTCTCATGCATCGAGTAGAGAATGCGCCGATGCACCGGCTTGAGCCCGTCGCGCGCATCCGGCAGCGCCCGCGCCACGATCACGCTCATGGCGTAATCGAGATAGCTGCGCTTCATTTCCTCGGTGATCGAGACGGGGCGAATGTCGGAGGGGCCGCTGTCCGTGGGCGGGGAGTTTTCTTGATCTGACATTGTAAGGGCGGTTTCGGGCTAGAATCCTGCGCGAATCTACTGCGATTTTCATAGCCGATCGGGCGCCTTTGCGCCACCTCTTTCGGCAGCCGCAAGATATGATTTTTCACTTCATTTTCAAGGCTTTACCGCGCCCAATCGGGAACCTTGCGCGGAGCGCAAATACGGCCGTCCGCGCGTCGCTTCGAGAGGGGCTTGCCGCCTGCTACAACCGGGCATGCCGGTCGACTTCGCCATATCGGCGCTGGTGACTTTGTTCGTCGTGGTCGATCCCGTCGGCCTCGTGCCGACCTTTCTGGCGGTGACGGAAGGGTTGCCACACCGCGCCCGCCGCAGCGTCGCGCTGCGCGCCAGCATCATCGCCGGCGGCGTCCTCATTGGCACCGCGTTGCTTGGCGACGCGTTGTTCCGCGCGCTCGGAATCTCGCTACCGGCGTTCCGCATCGCCGGGGGCCTGCTCCTGTTCTCAATCGCGTTTGAGATGGTATTCGGCGTGCGCATGCGCCGCGAAGGCCAGGCCGCCGAGCAGGCGGTCGAAGAGCACGTGCGCAACATCGCCGCCTTTCCGCTGGCGATCCCGCTCCTGGCCGGCCCCGGCGCCATCACCGCGACCGTGCTGCTGGCGGGGCGCGCCGCCGGCGATCTGCTGCTCACCGGATTGCTGCTAGCCGTCGTGGTGGTCGTCGCGCTCGCCTGTTTCGTCGCTTTTATTTCCGCCGGCCGGATCAGCCGGCTGCTGGGTCTGACCGGCAACATCGTGCTGTCGCGCCTGCTCGGCGTGCTCCTTGCCGCGCTGGCCGTGCAGTTCGTCGTCGACGGTATCCGCGCGCTGCTCGCCGGATGAGTAAGGCGCGGCTCACGACAGCCGCGGCTGCCAGGTCATCAGCAGGAAAAGCGCGACCATGCCGGCAAGGGCCGGCCAGACCAGCGCGCTATAGAGGCGAAACAGGCGCCGGTAGGCGTCCGGGAGCGGGACGGCATCGAGCGCGGCCTGCCGCGTCAGATCGCGAATTCGAATCTCGATGCGCAGCACCGCGAGCCATACCGCCACGATGACGACGTAGAGCGCCAGCGAAAGCGCGATCCAGAATTCGTCGAGCGGCGAAAAGCCGATGGCCCAGGCCAAGGGTATGCCGCTGACTGGCTGCAACGCTATAGCGGCGATCATCACGATCTTCTCGACGCTGACTGCGAAGCGCGCGGTCAGCGCCACCACGGAGGTGTTGCCGGAGCGATTGGCGAGCTGCATGAACACGGCCACGCCGAGCCAGGTTCCCAACATCGCCGCGGCGGCGACGAGGTGCACGAATTTGATCGCGAAGATGAGGTTGATCATCGCTGCCCGTCGTCATTCCGGCCGAACGAGCATCGCGAGCGAGGGCCGGAATCCATAATCCCGGTATTGAGGGCGATTCTCCGGCGCAACTTTTTCGGCGTTGGCGATTATGGATTCCGGGCTCGCGCTTTCGCGCGCCCCGGAATGACAATCAGAACGGAATCTCATCGTCCATGTCGCCGCCCGGACTTCTCGCACCGGCGCCCGCCGCGGCTGCAACCTTGCGCGTCGGTCCCGACGAGCCGAACTCGCCGCCGGAATCGTCAGCGCCGAAATCGCCACCACCACCGGCGCCGCTCCCGGCGCCGCCGGCGCGATCGAGCAGTGTAAGCTCGCCGCGGAAGCCTTGCAGCACCACCTCGGTCGAATAGCGGTCCTGCCCCGATTGGTCCTGCCATTTCCGGGTTTGCAGCGCGCCCTCGATGTAAACCTTCGAGCCTTTCTTCAGATATTGCTCGGCGATCCGGCACAGATTTTCGTTGAAGATGACGACCCGGTGCCACTCGGTCTTTTCCTTCCGCTCGCCGGTCGTCTTGTCTTTCCAGGAATCCGACGTCGCCAGACGCAGGTTGGCTATCGGGCGGCCATCCTGGGTGCGACGGATTTCGGGATCGGCGCCCAAATTGCCGATCAGAATCACTTTGTTGACGCTTCCCGCCATCACACGCTCCGTTTGATTTCACGCTCCATTCGACACGCGCTCACCCTAGTGCCGGGCTCGCCCCCCGCAAGGGCGATCCAAGCGCGATCGGCGTTATCCACACAAAGGGCCGCCGGACTGGGCCGGTCGCCATTATGTTCTTAGTTTGTTCTCGCGGGGGATGCAAGAGCACTCCCCGCCTCGGCAATCGATTATTAACCAAATCTTAGAACTGTGCAGCCTTCGTCTTCGGCCTCGAGGGTGACATCGACTATTCCGGCGTCACGGCCAATATTCCAACCCCGGGCACTGGCACATTCAACAGCAGGTGGATTGCCACAGCGCGCGCCCGCGGTTATGCCATCGACCGCGTCCTGCTCTATGTCCACGGGCGGCGGCGCCTTCGCCAATCCTCCAAGCGCCGGGTATTACCACGACGGGAACCGGGTGGACGGCCGGCGCCGGCGTCGAATTCGCCCTGGCGCAAAACTGGACGGCCAAGGCCGAGTACCTTTTCGTCGATATCCCCAACGCGTCAATTGCTGCGGACGTGTCCGCCAAATTCACCGAGAGCATGGCGCGCGTCGGCGTCAACTACAAATTCAGCTTCTAGCAACGGCACAAACGCCGACCAGACAACGAAGCCCCGGGCAAAGGCCCGGGGCTTTTGTTTGCTTACATGAAGCCGCGCAGGCGCCAGCGCACCAGCAGCGCCAACAGCCGCCGCGTGTGGCCGCCGACCCCCATCTTGGTCGCGGTCGGCTTTTGGTCGTAGCGCAATTGCAGCGGTATCTCGGCAAATTTCACGTCAAGTGTATTTAGCTTCAAGAGCAGCTCGACCATGCAGGCAAAGCCCGTCTCGGCGATCAATTGGCCGCCATAAAGGTGCGCCGCTTGTTTCAGAACGCCGACGCGATAGGCGCGATAGCCGCAGGTGTAATCCCAAACGCCGCGCACTGGGTGAATGAGCTTGAACAACGCCGCGGCGCCGAACGCGGTGACGCGGCGCAGCGGCGGCACGCCGCGAACGAGCGCGCCGCGCATGTAGCGCGAGCCGATGACCACGTCGGCGCCCTCGGCCATGCGCGCCAGCATGTCGGCGATCTGCGCGGGATCGTGGGTGTCGTCGCAATCCATGATGACGAGAACGTCGTCGGCGGCGGCGTTGCCGACGGAATAGTCGACGAGTGCGCGCAAACCCGCGCCCAGGCCCTTGTTGATCACGCCGTCGAGGACCACAAGCGACAGCCGCGCCTGCCAGTCGCGGGCGATGGGAACGGTCGCGTCAGTGCTGCCGTCGTTGTAAAGCACGACGGTGATGGCTTGCCCCGACGATTTGCTCAGGCGCTGCACGCGCGTCAGCTGCCGCGGCAGCGCGATCTCCTCGTTGTAGGCGGGCAGACCGATAAAGACCCGGCGGGTTTCTGCCATCGGGGCGGCGTTATTCCATAAGCCCGCTGCCAGCACGGCGCAGCGCCGGGCGAACTTGCCCGCCAAGCAGCAGCAGGACGATGCCGCCGGGCAGTGCCGCCAGCAACATCCCAATGCCCAGCGCGATCCCGAGCAAAGCGGCGTCCGCCTGCGCCACGCCGAACAGCATCAGGCCGTAGGAGAGGCTTGCCTCGCGCACGCCCCATCCGCCGATCGAAATCGGCAAGGTTGAGAGAAGGATGGCGACCGGCACGATTAAATACGCCACCGAGGGCATGAGCGACACGCCAAAGCCACGGGCGAACAAGATCACGGCAGCGACGTTCAACGCCACGACGACGCAGCTCAGCGCCATGCCGAGCGCGCCGGCGCGTGAGACCGCGGTGAAGCGAAAGATCTCCAGCAGTTCGTGTAACGCGCGCAACCGTCCCCAGCGTTTCGCCAGACTGCGCGTCAGCGCCGGCATCACCCACAGCGCAGCCGCCCCCGCCGCCGCGCCGAGCGTGCCGAGTACGGCAGCCTCGCGGCCAAGGCTCTGCTTGCCCGCGTCGAATTGCCAATACCAGACCGCGCCCGCGACGACGATCAGTGCCAGCATCCCGAGCAAACGGTCGGTCAGAAGCGACATGACGATCGCCCGCAAGGGTACTTTCCGCCGATAGCAGAGCCAGCCGCGGACCGCGTCGGCGCCGATCGGTCCGGGTGTGGCCTGGCCGACGAAAACGGAGGCATAGGTGGCGGCCATCGCGTAACCGAGCGACATGGTCTCGACATTGAGCCGGCGCAGCAGCAGCCACCACCGGGCGCCGACAATGAGAATATTGACCGGGAACAGCAAAGCGCCGAGAAAAAGATAAACCGTACCGCTGCCGTCGAGGTGCCGGGCCAGCGCGGAAAAGTCGATCTCCGTGCAGATGATGACGATCAGCGAAATCGTAATCGCCGCTTTCACGAAGGAGAAGAGCAGGACCGACGCGGTTTTTTTCATCCGACCGTGCTCGCCGAGCGTTGGCCCAGCCCGAATGCCGCGCTGATGCGCTCCGCGGCATGGCCGTCGCCGTATGGCGAACCGCCCGCGGCCATTTTTGCGTAGGCCGCCTTGTCGGTCAGCAGCTCGCGCACCGCGCTTACAATCTCCGCAGTATCGGCGCCGACGAGGCGCGCCACGCCGAGCTCGACCGCTTCCGGCCGCTCGGTCGCGTCGCGCAGCACCAGGACCGGCTTGTTCAGGAACGGCGCTTCTTCCTGGATGCCGCCGGAATCGGTGACGATCAGATGGGCCTGCGCCATCTCGGCGACCAGCCGCGGATAGCTCAACGGCGGCAAGAGCCGGACCCGGTCATGGGCGACGCGCAGCCGCTCGAAGGTGGCGCGGACGGCGGGGCTCGGATGCACCGGAATGACGAACTCGATGTCGGCGAATTCCTTGACCAGCGCGATGACCGCCCGGCAGATCGCTTCCATGCGGACGCCCTGGTTCTCCCGCCGGTGCGCCGTCAACAGCACCCGCCGCAAGGCTTCGCCGGCGGGCACCGGCGGGACGCGTTCCAGCGCCAGCCGCAGCGCGTCGATTCCGGTGTTGCCGGTGAGGTAGAGCCGCGACGGGTCGATGCCCTCGGCGCGGAGGTTGCCGACGGCGCGGCGCGTCGGGCAAAAATGCCAGCGCGCGATGCGGTCGGCGGCGATGCGATTGAACTCCTCGGGAAACGGTGCGCGCAGATTACCGGTGCGCAGCCCGGCCTCGACATGGGCAAACGGAATCTCCCGATAAAACGCAGTCAGCGCCGCGACCAGGACGGTCGTCGTATCGCCCTGGGCAACGACGACGTCGGGCTGGTGCTTGGCGATCATGCGCTCCATGGGAACGAGCATGGCGGCGGTCAGGGTTGCCAGCGTCCGAGATTTTGCCGCGTTCGTGATGCGGTCGTCCGGCGTGATGCCGAACCATGCGAGCGGCTCTTGCGCGAGCTTGGTGTGCTGGCCCGACAAAAGGGTAGTGACGTCCGCATGCCGCGCCAGTTCGAGAATAACCGGCGCCAACTTGATCGCTTCGGGCCGCGTTCCGACCGCGCAGAGAAATCGCATCATCCCGCCAGCGAAAAGAGAGAGCCGCATTGATGGAAAAGCGCGCCCCTTATAGCATCGCGGCGCAAGCGGGGCGAACGCGCCGGCCGGCCGCGGCGGCGGCGATGGCGCCGGCTATTCCGTCGTTTTTTCCCAGGAATTACGGCACGCGCGCACTGGCGAAGCGGCCACGTTCTCACTATGTTCGGGCGGCAACTTGGGCCCGATTTTTCCATGAACGACTTGTTCGACAGCGCGGAGAAGGGCCCCGGCCGCCAAAATGGTCGCGTCAACGATCAGCGGGTGATTTCGATCCGCGGCGCGCGCGAGCATAACCTCAAAGACGTCGATCTCGACATTCCGCGCGACCGCCTGGTCGTGTTCACCGGGCTGTCCGGCTCGGGCAAATCCTCGCTCGCCTTCGACACCATCTACGCCGAGGGTCAGCGCCGCTATGTCGAGAGCCTGTCGGCTTATGCGCGCCAGTTCCTGGAGATGATGCAGAAGCCGGACGTCGACCAGATCGACGGCCTGTCGCCCGCCATCTCCATCGAGCAGAAAACCACCTCGCGCAATCCGCGCTCGACCGTCGGCACCGTCACCGAGATCCACGATTACATGCGGCTCTTGTGGGCCCGCGTCGGCGTGCCCTATTCGCCGGCCACCGGGCTGCCGATCGAGAGCCAGACCATCTCGCAGATGGTCGATCGCATCCTCGCTTTGCCGGAAGGCACGCGGCTTTATCTGCTGGCGCCGGTGGTGCGCGGGCGCAAGGGCGAGTACCGCAAGGAGCTCGCCGACTTTATGCGCAAGGGCTACCAGCGGGTCAAAGTCGACGGCAAGTTCTATGAGATCGCCGAGGTTCCGGCGCTCGACAAGAAGTTCAACCACGACATCGACGTGGTGGTGGATCGCCTGGTGGTGCGGCCGGATATTTCCACGCGGCTTGCCGACTCCCTGGAACAGGCGCTCAAGCTCGCCGACGGGCTGGCGGTCGCGGAACTGGCGGATTCGCCCCCGGGCCCCCTCCCCAACCCTCCCCCGCGAGCGGGGGAGGGAGTCGCACGCAGTGCGACCGGAGGGGGCAAGTCCGCAAAAGTCGCGAAAATCCACGACAAGAGCGGCCCGGAGCGTCTCGTCTTCTCGGAAAAATTCGCCTGCCCGGTGTCGGGCTTCACCATTCCCGAGATCGAGCCGCGGCTGTTCTCGTTTAACAATCCGTTCGGCGCCTGCCCGAAATGCGGCGGGCTCGGCGTCGAGCAGCACATCGACCCCGAGCTGGTCATCCCCGACAAGGAGCGCACGTTACGCAAGGGGGCTATCGCGCCGTGGGCGAAATCGTCGTCGCCCTATTACATCCAGACGCTCACGGCGTTGGGCAAGCATTACCGCTTCACGCTGGACACCAAGTGGAAAGACCTGCCGAAGAAGACCCAGGACGCCATCCTCCACGGTTCCGGCGACACCGATATCCGCATGTCCTACGACGACGGCATCCGCGCCTACGAGACCAAACGGCCGTTCGAGGGCGTCGTCACCAATCTCGAGCGGCGCTTCAAGGAGACCGACAGCGACTGGGCGCGCGAGGAGATCGCGCGCTATTTCACCGACGTGCCGTGTTCAGCCTGCAAGGGCTATCGACTCAAGCCGGAAGCGTTGTGCGTGAAAGTAGGCGCCCTGCATATCGGCGAAGTCTCCGAGCTGTCGGTGAAAGCCGCCGCGGCCTGGTTCGGCGAATTGCCGCAAAAGCTCAACGCCAAGCAGAACGAGATCGCCGTGCGCGTGCTGAAGGAAATCCGCGCGCGGCTGAAATTCCTCGTCGATGTCGGGCTCGAATACCTGACGTTGTCGCGCGCCTCGGGCACGCTGTCCGGCGGCGAGAGCCAAAGGATCCGGCTTGCCTCGCAGATCGGCTCCGGGCTGACCGGCGTGCTCTACGTGCTCGACGAACCCTCGATCGGGCTGCATCAGCGCGACAATGCGCGGCTTCTCGATACACTGCGGCGCCTGCGTGACCTCGGCAACACGGTGATCGTGGTGGAGCACGACGAGGACGCCATCCGCGCCGCCGATCACGTCGTCGATGTCGGGCCCGGTGCCGGCGTGCATGGCGGCCGCATCATCGCCGAAGGCACCCCCGCCGATATCATGGCCAACCCGGCCTCGCTGACCGGCGAATATCTCAACGGCGTGCGCGAGATCGCGGTGCCCGAGCGGCGGCCGAAGAATCCGCATCGTGTCCTGCGCGTCATCGGCGCCCGCGGCAACAACCTGAAAAACGTTACCGCCGAAATTCCGCTTGGCCTCTTCACCTGCGTCACCGGCGTGTCCGGCGGCGGCAAGTCGACGCTGCTGGTCGATACGCTCTACAAGGCGCTGGCGCGGCGGCTCAACGGCGCCAGCGAAGCCCCTGCCCGCTTCGACCGCATCGAAGGCCTCGAGCATCTCGACAAGGTGATCGACATCGACCAGTCGCCGATCGGGCGCACGCCGCGCAGCAACCCCGCTACCTATACCGGCGCCTTCACGCCGATCCGCGAATGGTTCGCCGGCCTGCCGGAGAGCAAGGCGCGCGGCTACGCGCCCGGCCGCTTCTCGTTCAACGTCAAGGGCGGGCGCTGCGAGGCCTGCCAGGGCGACGGCGTGATCCAGATCGAGATGCACTTTCTGCCCGACGTTTACGTCACCTGCGATGTCTGCAAGGGCAAGCGCTACAACCGCGAGACGTTGGAGGTTTTGTTCAAGGGCAAATCCATCGCCGACGTGCTCGATATGACCGTCGAGGAGGCGCTGGAATTCTTCAAGGTGGTGCCGCGGGTGCGCGACGTGCTCACGCTGCTGCGCCGCGTCGGCCTCGATTACATCCATGTCGGCCAGCAGGCGACGACGTTGTCCGGCGGCGAGGCGCAGCGCGTCAAGCTCGCGAAAGAGCTTTCCAAACGCGCGACCGGCCGCACGCTCTACATCCTCGACGAGCCGACCACCGGGTTGCATTTCCACGACGTGGCCAAATTATTGGAGGTGCTGCACGAGCTGGTCGAGACCGGCAACACCGTCGTCGTCATCGAGCACAACCTCGAAGTGATCAAGACCGCCGACTGGATCATCGACCTCGGCCCCGAAGGCGGCGACAGCGGCGGCGAGATCGTCGCCGCGGGCACGCCCGAAGACATCGTGCGCGAGAAGCGCAGTTATACGGGGGCGTTCCTCAAGCCGGTGCTCGCCCGCGGCGGCGGCAAGCGGCGGAAGCGCGTCGAGGCGGCGGAGTAATTTTGGCTGAAAACTCGCATGACGTGGAAAACGCTAGAGGCACAACTGGCTCCATGGTCCGTTCGGCTAGTAAATGATTTGAACATTGCTGAAGGGGAAACCCGAACATTGGCGACGAGCATCGCCTCGGAAGTCAGGCTTCTGCCAAAAACTGCGAAAGACTCAATAATTGCTGCATCCCCACCGATACCGCCCTGCCGACGGTTTGCGCGCAGCTGAAATAGAGGAAGTGTAGGGTGGGCTGAGCCAACGGGTCCGGCCCGAAGTGGCCGGCCGGATGACAGGCTCCGCGAAGCCCACGCGGTTTCTTGGACGGTGGACACGGACGTGGGCACGGCGCTTTGCGCCTTAGCCCACCCTACGCTACTGCCTTGCCGGCCGTTGCGCACGACCCCATGTCAGAGCGGACGCTCTTCATCGCGAGTTTTATCGTATGCAAGTCGATCTTTCCGGACTACGCGCGCTGGTCACCGGCTCCACCAAGGGCATCGGCCGCGCCATTGCGGAAGCGCTCGCCGCCAACGGCGCGGAGGTTGCGATCAACGGCCGCAAGGCGCCCGACGTCGCGCGGACAATCGGGGCGATCCGGGAAAAACTGCCCAACTGCCGCCTCGTGCCGGCACCGGGTGACGTTTCCACCGCCGAGGGCGTCGCCGCCGTAATTGCGAGCGCCGGCGAGGTCGATATCCTGATCAATAATACCGGCGTCTATGAGATCAAGGAGGCCTTTGAAATCCCCGACGCCGATTGGCAGCGGCTATTCGCCACCAATGTGCTCTCGGCCGTCCGCTTCACCCGCCACTACGGGCCGCGCATGCGCGACAAGGGATTTGGCCGCATCGTCTTCATCTCCTCGGAATCCGGCGTGCAGATTCCCACCGAGATGATCCATTACGGTTTCACCAAATCCGCCGATCTGGCGCTGATGCGCGGCTTCGCCCAGGCGCTGGCCACGAGCGGCGTCACGGTCAATGCCGTGCTACCGGGACCGACCCGCACCGAAGGCGTCGAGGCGATGTTCAAGTCGATGGGCGTGTCGGCGGACGATCCCAAGGCCGAGCGGGATTTCATCGAAAAGGGCCGGCCAAGCTCGATCATCAAACGCCTGGCCAGGCCGGAGGAGGTCGCCGACGTCGTCGCCTTCCTGTGCTCGCGCGAAGCCAGCGCCATCACCGGCTCGCCGGTGCGGGCCGATGGCGGCGTGGTGATGGCGATCACCTGAGCGCAGCCCGTAGTAGAGTGTAGCGAAACCCATCACCGGTGCGTCGGGTCAGACGGTGGGTTTCGCTTCGCTCAACCCACCCTACGCAGCTACTTACTATTTGTAATAGGCAACCCCGCAGGCCTGATTACCGACACGCGTCTGGAAGGCTTCCTTCGGCGACGGCGTGTTCGTTCCCGGCTTTGGCAGCTTGTATTCAATCGTCACGACGCTCCCTGCCGGGGCGTCATGCGCCAGGTCGAAGGCCTGTTGCCCCATCGGCTCGCCGTAGAGCTTCAGTTTGCGGATATCGGCGCCGAGCAGGAAGGGCTCCTTGTAGGCCGTGAACTTCCCGTCGGCCATGCCGAAGCAGTAGACATAAAGGTCGCGGTCGCGGAATTGTTTGTTCTTCTCGTCGTTGAAGGCCTTCAACGCGTCGGCTTCGTTGTCCTTCAGCGCGGCGACGGCGCGCTCGAGCATGGCTCTTGCTTCGTCCGCTGTGCCGAGTTGTTCGGCACCAAGCAACGCGCCGCTCCAGAACAGCACCGCTGTCGTCAGTGCGGACGCAAACGATCTCCTGCTCATGCTTCTCTTCATGGCCTTCTTATGCTCCGTTTCATGCCGCGACAAGTTTACGCTGCATCCGCCCGCCGAAGGCGCCGAACACGTCAAACGCTTGGGCGAGCCGGCGCAGCACGAGCGCGGGTTCGGTGGCGGTGAGCACACGGCTGCGCTGCGCTTTCAGCAGATGCGCCGGCGCGCTTGCGGTTGCGGCAGCGGTGTCGAGCGCCCAGCCAAGATGCTTGCGCGCGTGGCGCAGCCCGATGGCGATGCCGTGATGCGCGAGCATGTCGCCGTAGAGCGCGCTGATCAGCGGCAGCTGTTCGCTCAGCTCCGGCGGCGTCTCGCGTTGGCCGGTCTTAAGATAACGCGCGAGCTGGCCGGGAAACCACGGCCGCCCCTGGGCGCCGCGGCCGACCATCACCGCGTCGGCTTGCGAAGCCGCGAGCGCCGCGTCGGCGTCGGCGAAGCTTTCGATGTCGCCGTTGACGACGACGGGGATCGACACGGCTTCCTTGACGACGCGCACCGCCGCCCAGTCGGCGCGGCCTTTGTAGAACTGGCAGCGCGTGCGGCCATGCACCGTGACGAGGCGCACGCCGGCGCCTTCGGCGCGCCGGGCCAGCGCCGGCGCGTTGCGTGAAAAATCATCCCAGCCGAGCCGCATTTTCAGCGTCACCGGCACGCGCACCGCTTGCACCACCGCCGCGATCAGCGTCAGCGCATGATCGAGGTCGCGCATCAGCGCCGACCCCGACGCGCCGTTGGTGACGTGCTTGGCCGGGCAACCCATGTTGATGTCGACGATCGCGGCGCCGGCGCCCTCGGCAATGCGTGCCCCTTCGGCCATCCAGTGTGCTTCGCAGCCGGCAAGCTGGACGACATGCAGTCCGGCGGCTTGACCCGAACCTTGCCCTTCAATGCGGCGCCGGGCGTTGCGCCGGCCCTCGGCGAGCGCCGCGCAAGCCGTCATTTCCGAGATGACGAGACCGGCGCCCTGCTCCGCGACCTGGCGCCGGAACGGCGCATCGGTAACGCCGGACATCGGCGCCAGCAGCACCGGATTGGGCAACGCGATCGGGCCGATGGAAATGCTTTGCATGGGGTCGTCACGATTCCCGGGCTACGATACTGTCCTATACGGCATTCATGACCATCGGCGACATCGAAAACGCCGTCGCGCCTAGCTCGGCGGGTGACACCGAAACATCTGCTCGAAGCACTCACTGCGGAGACAGCTATGCGGTTGCAGGACAAGGTCGCCGTCGTGACCGGCGGCACCAGCGGGATCGGACGGAGCATCGTCGAGCGCTACGCGGCAGAGGGCGCGCGCGTCATCTTCAGCGGCCGCCGGCCGCAGCTTGGCGCGGAGGTGGCGAAGGCGACGGGTGCCGTTTTCGTCGCGGCCGACGCCGCGCGCGAGGAGGATGCGGCGCGCACCGTCGCGGCGGCCTTGCAGGCCCACGGCCGTCTCGACATCCTCGTCAACAATGCGGGCATCGGATCGCCCTATTCCAGAATCGAGAAACTGTCGCTGGATGACTTCGATCGGATGATCGCGGTGCATGCCCGCGGTGCGCTGGCGCATATGAAACACGCCGCCGCGGCCATGCGCCGGCAGGGCTGCGGCAGCATGATCAACATCGCCTCGATCGGCGGCTACCGTGCCGGCTACGGCTCGATCGCCTATGCCGCGGCCAAGGCCGCGCTCATCCAGCTGACGCGATGCGCCGCCGTCGAGCTCGGCGAGGACAACGTCCGGGTCAACTCGATCTCGCCCGGCGGCATCGCCACCGGCATCTTCGGCAAGGCCATGGGTCTCGACTCCGACGCAGCGGAGGCCTCCGCGGAGCGGGTCAAGATCGAGCTTGCCGCGTTCCAGCCGATCCCGCGCGCCGGCCTGCCGGAGGATGTGGCGGCCGCCGCGGTGTTTCTGGCGAGCGATGATTCGTCCTTCATCAACGGCGTGGATATCGTCGTCGACGGCGGGCGGATTCGCGGGCGACGCCCTGCCGAGGTCAAGGCCCACGGCGCGAAGCTCAGGCGATTCATCGAAGGCAAGGAAGTTTGAATCGCCGCGCGGCGCGCTCAACGAGCGTCACCACCGGGCATAGCCGTCTGAAGGACGGCGTCGCTTCGCTCGCCTATGACCCGGTGGTCCATGCTGACCCATCGCTGGCCCCGCAATGCCGCATGGATTGCCGGGTCAAAGCCCGGCAAAGACGAACAAAAGGCGCGTCACCGAAAGTGTCAAATCGCTTGACATCCGTCACCCGCTGGTGCGCGCCGCATCGCGAGATGCGGAGGTTGGATACACGCCTGCCAGCGTTCCGCTTCCTTTTTCTTTGGTCATTGCTGGACTTGATCCGGCAATCCATGCGGACGAGAAGCTTGATCGGATTTATCGACAGGCTTTGGGAGCCACGCCTCAGCATGGACCACCGGGTCAAGCCCGGTGGTGACGAAGTCTGTATTCGTGGGCAAAACTCGGGCGCGCATCGCGTCGCGAGAAGGATTTTGCGTTGGCTGGAGCTCCGCTCATTCCCGCGCAAGCGGGAATCCAGCCTGGGTCCCCGCGTTCGCGGGGACGAGCGGTCGGAAATGCGAGAGCTAGTTCTTCCCGGCGCGCTCGGCTTTGATCGCTTCTTGAATTGCCGCGTCGTGATACCAGCCGCCGCCGGACGCAATCTTTACGCCTGGGGGCGACGCAACACGCGTCGTCTGCCCGGCTTCGTCGCGTTGGCCGCCGGCCGCGAAACGGCCCCGCGCCGGGAACGGGTAGATCTTCGCCGATCCGGAAGTAGTGGGCATTCCCGAAAAATTCGTGGTCATCGTGGTTCGGCTCCTTCGCCGTGCACGCCAATCGATGCGCGCGTCAATCAGTGAGTCTGCTGGTCCTAGTATAACGCTTTGCCCGGTCTTTGTTCGGCATGCCTCACAAGAAATCAGCGCATGGCTACAATATGTGCATCTGTGTTTCTGCTTATTCTTCCCGCAGCCACCGCCGATCAGTATTATTTCGGTGCCGTGCGCTCGGCGGTTGAGGCGCGATCGATGGGTTGCTTGGCATATTAAATGCTTAAAAAGCGACCGGAGGCTGCGTCCGCCGCTTTTCACGGCAGTGGAGTTTCGGCACACCCGGACATCTTCCGCATCAGCTCAAAGAGATAAGGCCGAGAGAGATCACCATGGCAAAATATAAACTCGAATACATATGGCTCGACGGCTACAAGCCGGTGCCGAATCTGCGCGGCAAGACCCAGATCAAAGACTTCGACGCGTTTCCAACCGTGGAGCAACTTCCGTTCTGGGGCTTCGACGGCTCTTCGACCATGCAAGCCGAAGGGCATAATTCGGATTGCATCCTCAAGCCGGTCGCGGTCTATCCCGACGCCATGCGCTCAAATGGCGCCCTCGTCATGTGCGAGGTCATGCTGCCGGACGGCAAGACGGCGCATCCGTCGAACATGCGCGCCACCATCCTCGACGATCCCGGCGCCTGGTTCGGTTTCGAACAGGAATACTTCTTCTACAAGGACGGCCGCCCGCTCGGCTTTCCCGCGAGCGGCTATCCGGCGCCGCAAGGCCCCTATTACACCGGCGTCGGCTACAAGAATGTCGGCGACATTGCCCGCAAGATGGTCGACGAGCATCTCGACCTTTGCCTCGCCGCCGGCATCAACCACGAAGGCATCAACGCCGAGGTGGCGAAGGGCCAGTGGGAATTCCAGATTTTCGGCAAGGGCTCGAAGAAGGCCGCCGACGAAATGTGGATGGCCCGCTATCTGCTGGCGCGCCTCACCGAGACGTATGGCGTCGACATCGAGCTCCACTGCAAGCCGCTCGGCGACACCGACTGGAACGGTTCGGGCATGCACTGCAACTTCTCGACGACCTATATGCGCGAAACAGGCGGCAAGGAGTATTTCGAAGCGCTGATGAAGGCGTTCGCGCTTACCCGCGAGGAACACATCGCGGTCTACGGCCCGGACAATCATCTGCGGCTGACCGGCAAGCACGAGACGGCCGCGATCCACGACTTCACTTTCGGTGTCGCCGACCGCGGCGCCTCGATCCGCGTGCCGCACAGCTTCGTGAACAACGGCTACAAGGGCTATCTGGAAGATCGCCGGCCGAATTCGCAAGGCGATCCATACCAGATCGCGTCGCGGGTGCTGAAAACCATCGCATCCGTGCCGAAGAGCGGCAAAGTCAGCGCCGCGGCTTAGTCGTAAACGAGTTGGCAATCGGGTCGCGCTACGCTGGCCCGATGGCGCCTTCGCCACCTTGCGCTCACAACCGCAGCACCGGGCGCTTGCCCTTGCCGGCCTTCGCGCTCGGCACCTTCACCAGCGCCTCACCGTCCAAGACCACCTCGCCGCCGACCTCGCACACGCACGACAGCCGCGCGCGCGATTTCTCCGGAATGAGCTCGGCGACGGTCACCGTGACCAATACCGTGTCGCCGATCTTGACCGGGGCGCGGAAATTCAGCGTCTGCGAAATATAGATCGCACCCGGGCCGGGCAGCCGCGTGCCGAGCACGGCCGAGATCAGGCTCGCGGTATAGAGCCCGTGCGCGATCCGCCGGCCGAACGCGGTCTTGGCGGCGAAATGCTCCGACAGGTGGATCGGATTGCGGTCGCCAGTCAGTTGCGCGAAGCCGATGACATCGGACGAGGCCACGGTCTTGGCGAGCCGCTCGGTCATGCCGACCGAAAGGTCCTCGAAGAACAAAGTGCGCAGCGGCGGCAGCGGCGGCGGGTGGTTCATCGGCGCATTGGACCCCGCCCCTCCCCGGCCGGCAAGCTAGACATTTGGATCAGGATTAGCCAAGGAGCCGCATCAAGGAGCGCGTCTTGAAGTTGCGTCCTACAGCGCGCGCGGAGCCACCATGGTCGACCTGACCGGCATTCATTCCGGCCTCAAGGGAACCGCGCAAATCGTGGTTGGGCCCGAACATACGGCCCCCTTTGTCGGCTCCGGGCGCATCGCGGTGCTGGCGACGCCGGTGATGATCAACGTGATCGAAGCGGCGGCGCTCAACGCGGTCGAGCACCTGCTTCCTCCCGGCCATCAGAGCCTCGGCATCCACCTCGATGTCAGCCACGTCGCGGCGACGCCGGTCGGCTTGCCGGTGACGGCCACGGCCGAGGTTTTGCGCGTCGAAGGCCGCACCATCACCTTCCGCGTTGAAGCGCGCGACGTGGTCGAGGCGATCGGCGGCGGCACCCATCAGCGCGTGGTGGTCAGCGTGGCGCGCTTCGACGAGCGCGTGCAGCGCAAGGTGCGCGCCGCCCAATGATACGGCGCGAAAAGATGCGGCGCGCTTAAGCCTCGATCAGTTGCAGGTCCATTCCTGCCATTTGCAATCGGCGCCGCACGCCGACAGGGCGCCGGCGAGCGCTGCGTTTTGGTCGGGATAGCCGTGGCCTTCGCCCCAGGCGCCGCCAGGCCCCAAGGCAAGCGCGTTGCAGGTATTTTCCTCCCAATTCACGATCTGGCAAGCTCCGGCACAGGCCCCGAGAGCGGCTTGTTCCGCGGCCGCTTGGCTCGGATAGCCATGCGCTTCCGAGCTCGTACTGGTCGCCGGATTGTAGGCGATCGCGCCAAAGCCGGCGAAGGCCGCATCGGGCATCGCCAGCGCGGCAAAGAACGTCGCAACATAGATGATCTTCATGTCGTCCCCCAATCGGTCGCCACGGCGAATGCCCGGCGACCCAATAGAGGGCGTATTATTGAGCGTTTGGTGGCGCGGTCAAGCGTACCGGCTCGGGGAAATCGCCTTCAGCGGCTGCTGCGGCCGATAAACCAGCCGATCACGAACAGGATAATGGCGGCGACGGCGGCGATAGCGGCATGTCTGTGGTGGATGTGTGTCGAGCCCGCTTCGTAGCCCGGCATGAATGTCGGCAAGGAGCCTGCCGGCATGACGAAATACATTACGGCGGCAATGATGCAGATAATGCCGAGAAGATAAGCGAGCATTTTCATCGAACGTATCCCCTTGTCACAAAAGTCGGCGCCCCGTGCCGATGATGCGGATGTGGCAGACGGTCAGATTGGTAGGACGAAGCCGCCGACGGTCAGTGCGGCGGCGGTGGTGGTGGCGGTGCGTTCGGTGGCGGGGCCATCGGCGCGCCGCGCGGATCGTCCTTGTTGGACATGCATTTTTTCATAAATGCATTGCGCGCCTTGCCCAGAAGCTTCTGGTCGTCGGCGCCGAACTTGCACGTCGCCATTTTCTCCTTCGCCGTGACCGCAAAGGACGGCGTAGTCGGCAGCAAGACGGCCAGCATTGCGGCGGCGACGGCGTATCGAAGCATAGCGGGACCCCCCTGGATTCTCCCTAAGACCATCTTAGCACCGATCCGGGTCTTGCCAGGAGGCAATTTAAGTCCGGCTATTGCGGGCAGCGATAGAGGGTAGCGGTGTAGGTTTTGTCGCGATCGACGAAATCGATGGTGTTGTTGGGCTTCATCGTAAACGTGATGTCGCCCATGAGCGGCCCGGCGGGGAATTTGCACTCGACGTGGGCCTTGATGCTCTTGCCGTTGCCGTCCACTTTGGCGTCAATGAACGTGCAGACGCCGACCTTGGAATCGATCTCGGTGGTGGTCACCTTCACCTTGAGTTCGGCGGGATCGCTGCCGTCGCCTTTGCAGGGAACGTTCTGGGTGTAGTCACCGAGCAGCCAAAAATCCTCCGAGAGCGGCGCCGCCCCGGCGCCTGCGGTCAAAGCGAGAGTGACGCAACCGATCAGTGGATAGATGATTTTCATCACGAACCCCCGCCACATTGCAGCTTTCGCCCTATTTGAATTGTAGCCAGTGTGCGACGGCGCGCCAATGCGCGCCGCGGAATTTCGCCGCGCTATGTCCTGGCGAACACGCGGGCCGGCTGGCCCGACAAAAGGACGGCGCCCACAGGGGGCGCCGTCCTAGGAACCTCGCGTTTGCCACATTTAAGGCAGCGCGGATCGCAGCTTAGTGCGCGGTCAGGCCGGAGGAATCCTCCTCGACGACGGGCTCGGGAACGTCGACGGGCTTCGCGCTCGCCTCCTCCCATACGATCGGCTCCGGCATGCGCACCAGCGCGCGGGTCAGCACCTCGTCCATGCGCGAGACCGGAATGATGTCGAGCCCGCTCTTGATGCTGTCGTTGATCTCGACCAGATCCTTAGCGTTCTCTTCCGGAATGAGCACGGTCTTGATGCCGCCGCGGTGAGCGGCCAGCAGCTTCTCCTTTAGCCCGCCGATCGGCAGCACGCGGCCGCGCAAGGTGATCTCGCCGGTCATGGCGACGTCGCGATGCACCGGGATGCCGGTCATCACCGAAACGATGGCGGTGACCATGGCGACGCCCGCGGACGGGCCATCCTTCGGCGTCGCGCCTTCCGGCACGTGCACGTGGATGTCGCGCTTATCGAATGCCGGCGGCTCGATGCCGAAGGCGGCCGAGCGCATGCGGACGTAAGACGCCGCGGCCGAGATCGACTCCTTCATCACATCGCGCAAGTTGCCGGTGACCGTCATCTTGCCTTTGCCGGGCATCATGGCCGACTCGATAGTGAGCAGCTCGCCGCCGACATCGGTCCAGGCGAGCCCGGTGACCACGCCGACCTGATCCACGTCCTCGACTTCGCCGTAGCGGAATTTCGGCACGCCGAGATAGTCGGCGAGGACCTGCTCGGTGACTTGCACCGATTCCTTCTTCGAGATCGTGAGTTCTTTTATCGCCTTACGGATCAGCGTCGACAGCTCGCGCTCGAGATTGCGCACGCCGGCTTCGCGCGTATAGCGGCGAATGATGGTGAGCAGCGCATCGTCATCGATCGACCATTCCTTCGGCTCGAGGCCATGCTTGACCGTCGCGTGCGGGATCAAATGCTTGCGCGCGATTTCCACCTTCTCGTCCTCGGTGTAGCCGGCGATGCGGATGATCTCCATGCGGTCCATCAGCGGCGGTGGAATGTTGAGCGTGTTCGCCGTGGTGATGAACATCACATGGGACAGATCGTAATCGACCTCGAGATAGTGGTCGTTGAACGCGTGATTCTGCTCGGGATCGAGCACTTCGAGCAGCGCCGACGACGGGTCGCCGCGGAAATCGGCGCCCATCTTGTCGACCTCGTCGAGCAGGAACAGCGGGTTCGAGGTCTTCGCCTTGCGCATCGACTGGATGACCTTGCCCGGCATCGAGCCGATATAGGTCCGCCGATGGCCGCGGATCTCAGCCTCGTCGCGCACGCCGCCGAGCGAAACGCGCACGAACTCGCGTCCGGTCGCGCGCGCGATCGATTTGCCGAGCGAGGTTTTGCCGACGCCGGGCGGACCGACCAGGCAGAGGATTGGCCCGGTCAGCTTGTTGGCGCGCTGCTGCACCGCCAGGTACTCGACGATCCGCTCCTTGACCTTTTCCAGGCCGAAATGATCGGCGTCGAGGATCTGCTCGGCCAGCGTCAGATCCTTCTTGATTTTGGACTTCTTGTTCCACGGGATCGACAGCAGCCAGTCGAGATAGTTGCGCACGACGGTGGCTTCCGCCGACATCGGCGACATCTGCCTCAGCTTCTTGAGTTCGTGCTGCGCCTTCTCGCGCGCCTCCTTCGAGAGCTTAGTGCGCTTGATCTTCTCTTCGATCTCGGCGAGCTCGTCCTTTCCGTCCTCGTCGCCGAGCTCCTTCTGGATCGCTTTCATTTGTTCGTTGAGGTAGTACTCGCGCTGCGTCTTCTCCATCTGGCGCTTGACGCGCGTGCGGATGCGCTTCTCGACTTGCAGCACCGAGATTTCGCTTTCCATCAGCCCGAGCACCTTTTCCAGGCGCTCGGTGATGCTGGGCGTCTCCAGAATCAACTGCTTGTCGGGAATCTTGACCGCGAGGTGCGAAGCCACCGTGTCGGCGAGCTTGGCGTAGTCGTCGATCTGCTGAACGACGCCAACGACCTCGGGCGACACCTTCTTGTTGAGCTTCACATAGCCTTCGAACTCGTTGATCACCGAACGAGCCAAGGCTTCGGCCTCGACCTGATCGCCCGAGGAATCCGCAAGCACGACCGCGTCAGCCTCGTAGTAATCCTCGCGATCGGTGTATTGCTTAACTTGGGCGCGGGCGGCGCCTTCCACCAGGACCTTGACGGTGCCGTCCGGCAGCTTGAGGAGCTGGAGCACGCTCGCGAGCGTGCCGATGCCGAAGATGGCGTCCGTCGCCGGATCGTCGTCGGAAGCGTTCTTCTGCGTGGCCAGCAGAATGAACGTGTCCGAGCGCATCACTTCCTCGAGCGCCTTGATCGACTTCTCGCGCCCGACGAAGAGAGGAACAATCATGTGCGGGAAAACAACGATGTCCCGCAGCGGCAGCACCGGATAGGCGCGGCTTTCGCCGGCCGTCAGCGGTGGCTTTGGTTTGGTGGCACTTGTCATTGGCCCCACTTCCTTATTGTTGTGCACGTCTGTCGCGACCCGCAGGATGCGCTGTCGCAGCGGACTGCCGTATTTCCGGGAAGGGGTTTTCGGACGATGGCCTGTCCGCACCCAAAGGGCGGGTGGGAAACCCTGCTCGGAGTAGTTCGCGACCGTTGGGACGAAGATTTGGTCGCTCGTTATAGGTGGCGTCGCGGTACGGGCGTGTCAAGAAAGCCCGGTTTCTCGCGGTAAAAGCGGTGTTGCGAAGCCGCCGCGGGCCGCTGCGCGCCGAATCGGGGATGCCGGAACCCGGCACCACTCAGGCGCTCGCGCTGCCGGCGGTCTCGCCGGTGCGATCGGACCGGTCGGCGTAAATGTAAAGCGGCCGGGCGGCGCCCTCGACCACCTCGCGCGAGATCACGACCTCCTCGACGCCTTCAAGGCTCGGCAGATCGAACATGGTGTCGAGCAAGATGCTCTCCATGATCGAGCGTAGGCCGCGAGCGCCGGTCTTGCGATCGATAGCCTTGCGCGCGATTGCGGAAAGGGCCTCATCGGCAAGCGTGAGGTCCACAGTCTCCATCTCGAACATGCGCTGATACTGCTTCACCAGCGCGTTCTTCGGCTCGGTGAGGATGCGCTTGAGCGAGGGCTCGTCGAGGTCTTCCAGGGTCGCGACCACAGGAAGCCGGCCGACGAATTCCGGAATGAGCCCGTACTTCAACAAATCCTCGGGCTCGACATCGCGGAAGATTTCGCCCTGCTTGCGATCCTCCGGCGCCATGACCTTGGCGCCGAAGCCGATCGAGGTCGAACGGCCGCGCGCGGAGATGATCTTTTCCAGGCCGGCAAACGCGCCGCCGCAGACGAACAGGATATTCGTGGTGTCGACCTGGAGGAATTCCTGTTGCGGATGCTTGCGGCCGCCCTGCGGCGGGACGCTGGCGATCGTGCCTTCCATGATCTTGAGCAACGCCTGCTGCACGCCCTCGCCCGACACGTCGCGGGTGATCGAGGGATTGTCGGACTTGCGCGAGATCTTATCGATTTCGTCGATGTAGACGATGCCACGCTGCGCGCGCTCGACGTTGTAGTCCGCCGACTGCAACAGCTTCAGAATGATGTTCTCGACGTCCTCGCCGACATAACCGGCTTCGGTCAGCGTCGTGGCGTCGGCCATGGTGAAGGGCACATCGAGGATGCGCGCCAGTGTCTGCGCCAAAAGCGTCTTGCCGGAGCCGGTCGGCCCGATCAGCAGGATGTTCGATTTCGCCAGTTCGACGTCGTTGTGCTTGCTCTGGTGGTTGAGCCGCTTGTAGTGATTATGAACGGCAACCGAGAGCACCTTCTTGGCGTGATCCTGACCGATCACGTAGTCGTCGAGAACCTTGCGGATTTCCCGCGGCGTCGGAATGCCGTCGCGCGACTTCACCAGCGAGGATTTGTTTTCCTCGCGGATGATATCCATGCACAGCTCGACGCACTCGTCGCAAATGAAGACGGTCGGCCCGGCGATGAGCTTGCGCACCTCGTGCTGGCTCTTGCCGCAGAACGAGCAATAGAGCGTGTTCTTTGAATCGCCGCCGCCGACCTTGCTCATTCCCGTCTCCGTCTTCGCCGCGAGGGGAACGTTTGGACCCTCGCTACCTTACTAACTGCCGGGCTAAAAAACCGTAGCACCTTCCGCGTTCTGCGCCCGAACAAGAGTTACAGTGACAATACACTGCTACTGAGTACAAGCGTGCATGCTAATGGCGTGCCAATCAAGAATCCATTAACGATAACGCGACTTTGACCCGGTGTGCTTTCCGCAACACACCGCCTGAATCCGCTTGACCCGGCGGGGAAGCCCACGCGGCCGCCGATTCGGCCCCTCGGCTTGCTCATACCTTGCTCAGCACCGGTTGCTCGGTTTTGAGCCCTGGTTCCTCGGCCCGCTTCGAGATCACCTTGTCGATGATGCCGAAATCCTTGGCCATTTCCGAGGTCAGGAACATGTCGCGCTCGAGCGCATCCTCGATCTTCTTCAGCGGTTGGCCGGTGTGCTTGACGTAGATTTCGTTCAACCGGCGCTTGAGGTTCAGGATTTCCTGGGCGTGCAGCATGATGTCGGTAGCCTGGCCCTGGAACCCGCCAGAGGGCTGGTGAACCATAATGCGTGCATTGGGTAGTGCAAAGCGCAGGTCCTTGCCTCCGGCTGCCAGCAACAGCGAGGCCATGGATGCCGCTTGCCCGGTGCACAGGGTGGAGACCGCCGGACGGATGAACTGCATGGTGTCGTAGATCGCCAGGCCCGAGGTGACGATGCCGCCCGGCGAATTGATGTACATCGAGACTTCTTTTTTCGGGTTATCCGCCTCAAGGAACAAGAGTTGGGCGACAACCAGCGACGCCATGCCGTCCTCGATCGGCCCGGTGATGAAGATGATCCGTTCCTTCAGCAGCCGCGAGTAAATGTCGTAGGCCCGCTCCCCGCGGTTGGTCTGCTCGACCACCATGGGCACGAGGTATTGCATGTAAGTGTCCTTCGGGTCGCGCATGGGTTACCTGTCCGAGCTTAGGCTCAAAATCATCGCATAATGTGGCTTGAGTCGGTACAGCTTGTCGAAGCCGCCCAGGGATGGCCACGAAGTCGACTACGCAAGTATGGCAGATATGTGCAGAAGTTCCCGCGACAAGACGCGCCAGGGGCCGCGAGCCATGCCGGCACCCTTACTCTTCGTCTTCCTTGAATAACTCGTCCCGGGAAACCCGCTTCTCCTCGACCTCGGCGAGCTCGATCAGGAAGTCGACGACCTTGTCCTCGAACAAGGGCGCGCGTAAGGCGGCGAGCGCGTCCGGATTCTTTTGGTAGTATTCCCAGATCTGGCGCTCCTGACCGGGAAACTGCCGCACCTGTTCCATCAAGGCGGCCTTCAACTGCTCCTCGGTGACCTTGATGTTGTTTCTTTCGCCGATCTCGGCAATGACTAGGCCGAGCCGCACCCGCCGCTCGGCGATGCTGCGATAGTCGGCCCGCGCCTCTTCCTCGGTCGTGCCTTCGTCGGCAAAGGTGCGGCCGTGCTGCTTGAGCTCCTGCTCGGTCTGGGCCCAGACATTATTGAACTCCTGCTCGACCATGCTTGGTGGCGGCTCGAATTTGTGACGCTCATCGAGCTGATCGAACAGCGCCCGTTTGAGCTTCTGGCGCGACCTTCCCGAATGCTCGCGGGCAATGCGCTCCTTGACCGCGTCTCGCAGCTTGGCCAGCGACTCCAATCCAAGCGTCTTGGCGAAGTCGTCGTCGATCTTGAATGCGCCGGGCGCCTCCACCGCTTTGACCGTGACTGCAAAAGTAGCGTCCTTGCCGGCAACCGCGGTCGCCCGGTAGTCCTCGGGGAATTTGACATTGAAGGTCGTGCTTTCGCCGGCCTTGAGACCCACAACATGATCCTCGAACCCCGGGATAAATTGGCCGGAGCCGACCAGCAGCGGCACATCCTCGCCGGTGCCGCCGTCGAACGGCGTGCCGTCGATCGTGCCCTGGAACGAAATCGTGACCCGATCGGCCTTTTCCGCCGCTTCGGCCTTGGTGACGAACGGCCGGTTCTGCTCGGCGATCGTCTGTAAGGCTTGATCGATCTCGGCGTCGGTCACTTCGGCGGTGAGCCGGGTGAGCTTGATGGTCTTGAAATCGGCGAGCGTGATCGGCGGCATGATCTCGATCTCGACCGTGTAGGCGAGGTCGGACTTGCCTTCGATGACGCCCGCAACGGCGCCTTCCTCCGACGGCAGCACCACCTTGGGTTGGGTAGCGAGCTTGAATCCGCGATCGCTGACGATCTTGCTGTTGGCTTCGCGCACCGCCGCCTCGATCGCCTCCGCCATCGCGGACTTGCCGTAGAGACGCTTGAGATGCGCCGCCGGCACCTTGCCCGGCCGGAAGCCGCGCAGTTGCACGCGGTCCTTGAGATCGTCGAGGCGCTCTTTGACGCGCGCCTCGAGGTCGGTGGCAGGCACAACGACCCGGTATTCGCGCTTGAGGCCCGCGGCGGCAGTTTCGGTTACTTGCATCGACATTTCTCTTGACGGCCGGAGGTCGCGCGCATCCTGGCCCGCTTGGAAAATATCCGCCCTGCTGGTGCGGGCGGAGGGGCTCGAACCCCCACGACTTTCGTCACGGGAACCTAAATCCCGCGCGTCTACCAATTCCGCCACGCCCGCGACAGGAGGGCGGCCCGGCGGCGCGGTATATCACGCGTGGTCCGTCGGACACTACAAAAATAGCCGTGCAAGCGACGTTTGCAACGTGTCGTTTTGCCCGTTACGTCAGCAATACGCGATACACGCGCGGCAGCGCTTCCGGCAGATCCTCCGAGATGAGGCCCGGACCGGCCGCGACCGCCGCTTCGCCATGCAGCCAGACCGCGGCGGCGGCGGCTTCAAAGGCCGGCATTCCCTGCGCCAGAAGACCTGCGGCAATCCCGGTCAGCACATCGCCGGCGCCGGCCGTCGCCAGGGATGGCGGCGCATTTGCGGCGATTGCGGCCCGTCCGTCGGCGGCAGCGACGACGGTGTCGGCGCCTTTGAGGAGGATCACGGCATTGACAATTCCGGCCGCGCGGCGAGCCCTTTCGAGCTTCGATCCAACTTTAGTTTGCTGGTCCAAGGCACCGAAATAACGATAGAATTCACCCTCATGCGGGGTCAGAATCGTGCCTTGGCCCTGCCGTCGCCGCAGCGCTTGGGCAAGCCGCGTCGGATCGCCCGCGAAGCTCGTCATCGCGTCGGCGTCGAGTACCACCGCGCGGTCGCCCGTGAGCGCCGCCAGAACGAGTTCGCAGGTCGCCTCGTTTACCCCAATGCCGGGACCAATGGCGAACGCGTTCAACCGTCGGTCGCTCAAAAATTTCGTCAGCTCGCTGGCGCCGTCGACCGGCCGTACCATCACGGCAAGACTGGCCGTCGCATTGACCTGGAGTGCCTCGCGAGGGCTCGCGATCGTGACGAGCCCCGCACCGGCGCGTAGGGCGCCGCGGGCCGCGAGCCTTGCCGCTCCGGTCGACCACGATGGACCCGACGCGACGACCGCATGTCCGCGATCGTATTTCTGCCCTGCCTCGCGCGGCACCGGGAAATGCGCCCGCCAAAGCGCCGGCGTGTTTTCGAAAGTCTGCGGAGCAATTTGCGCCAGCACGGAATCGGGAATCCCGATGTCGGCGATCGACGTCGCGCCGCAATACCCTCGTCCCGGCAAAAGTACGTGGCCAGGCTTCTTGCGAAAGAACGTGACAGTCTGTGCGGCCTTCACCGCAACTCCCATGACCGCCCCGGACGTACCGTTGATCCCGCTCGGCAGGTCAACGGCAACGACCGGCGCTCCCTGCGCGTTCATGCGCTCGATCATGACGCGCGGAAGTCCTTCGACCGGCCGGTCGAGTCCGGCACCGAACAGGGCGTCGATGACGACCTGCGCGCCGTCAAGTCCCGCAGGATCTGCCACGGCCAAGGGCCCGGTCCATTGTTTCGCCGCGCGTGCCGCATCGCCCTTGAGCCGAGCCGCCTCGCCGATCAGCAAAACCTCGACCCGGTAGCCGCGCTCGACGAGCAGCCTTGCCGCTACAAATCCGTCGCCGCCATTGTTGCCCGGGCCGGCCACAACGATGACCCGGCTCCCCGTGGGATGCCGCGCCAGCACCGCGTCGGCCACCGCCCTGCCCGCCTGCTCCATCAGATCGATGCCCGCAACCCCGCCGGCGATCGCTTCCCGGTCGGCTTGCGCTGCTTCGGCGTTGCTCAAAAGCTCAATCATGATGCGTCGAGGATACCGATTGCAGCACAGTCGGAACATTGCCGGCTTGTCGTTCCGGGTCATTGACGTGATAATAGGCAATATGCCCAGTTTGGTAGCGGAGGCATTTGCCACGTCTTCGCGCAGGGCTCATGACTGCATCTTAGCTGTCTGATCCAGTTGTGTTTTTCATGCTTTGCGGGCCTTGGCACGGGACCTGCTAACGAAGCCTCGGTTCCGCGCGGTGGTCGTGGCCATCCGGAGCCGGGAGACGAAACGCGATGAAAAAAATCGAGGCGATCATCAAGCCTTTCAAACTCGATGAGGTGAAGGAAGCGCTACAGGAAGTGGGGCTGCAAGGCATAACCGTGACCGAAGCCAAGGGCTTCGGGCGGCAGAAGGGGCACACCGAGCTTTACCGGGGCGCCGAATACGTCGTCGATTTTCTGCCCAAAGTTAAGATCGAGATTGTGCTTGGCGACGACATGGTCGAAAAAGCAATCGATGCGATCCGTCGCGCCGCCCAGACCGGGCGGATTGGCGACGGCAAGATTTTCGTGTCGACGATCGAAGAAGCTATCCGGATCAGGACTGGCGAATCCGGAATTGACGCCATCTGAGGCGCTGGTCTGACTGCTCGCGCTTGGCCGCGGGAGCAGAATTCGATCGGCGCGATCAAGCACCACCTGCACAACGAAAGGGTACGTATCTCATGACGACGCCGAAGAATGTCATGAAAATGATCAAGGACAGCGACGTTAAGTACGTCGATTTCCGCTTCACCGATCCGCGTGGCAAATGGCAGCACGTCACCTTCGACGTTTCCATGATCGAAGAAGATACCTTCGCCGAAGGGCAGATGTTCGACGGTTCCTCGATCGCCGGCTGGAAGGCGATCCACGAATCGGACATGTGCCTCATGCCCGATCCCGCGTCGGCCTGCATCGATCCGTTCTTCGCCGAGACGACTATGGTGCTGGTGTGTGATGTGCTCGAGCCGACCACCGGCGAGCCTTACTCGCGCGATCCCCGCAGCATCGCCAAGAAGGCCGAAGGCATGGTGAAATCCATGGGCCTCGGCGACACCGTCTTCTTTGGTCCAGAAGCCGAATTCTTCGTGTTCGACGATGTGAGGTACAAGTGCGAGCCCTACAATACCGGCTTCAAGCTCGATTCCATCGAATTCCCGTCGAACTCTGACACCGTATACGAAGGCGGCAATCTCGGCCACCGGATATGGACGAAGAAGGGCTACTTCCCGGTGCCGCCGCAGGATTCAGTACAGGACATGCGCTCGGAGATGCTCGCCGCCATGGCGCGCATGGGCGTGAAGGTCGAGAAGCACCACCACGAAGTCGCCTCCGCGCAGCACGAGCTGGGCCTGAAATTTTCGCCGCTGACGGTGATGGCCGACCACCTGCAAATCTACAAATACTGCATCCAGCAGGTGGCGCAGGTTTACGGCAAGACCGCATGCTTCATGCCGAAGCCGATCTACGGCGACAACGGCTCGGGCATGCATTGTCATCAGTCGATCTGGAAGAGCGGCAAGCCGATGTTCGCCGGAAACAAATACTCCGATCTTTCGGATATGTGCCTGCAATACATCGCCGGCATCATCAAGCATGCCAAGGCGATCAATGCCTTCACCAATCCGACGACGAACTCCTATAAGCGGCTGGTGCCGGGCTTCGAGGCGCCGGTGCTTCTCGCATATTCGGCGCGCAACCGATCGGCGTCATGCCGCATCCCCTACACGACCAATCCGAAGGCCAAACGCGTCGAGGTGCGTTTCCCCGATCCGCTTGCCAATCCCTATTTGGGCTTTGCGGCGATGCTGATGGCCGGCCTCGACGGCATCAAGAACAAGCTCGATCCGGGCCCAGCCATCGACAAGGATCTCTACGATCTGCCGCCGAAGGAGCTGAAAAAAATTCCGACCGTGTGCGGCTCGCTGCGGCAGGCGCTCGAAGAGCTCAACAAGGACCGCGGCTTCCTCAAGACCGGCGGCGTGTTCGACGACGATTTCATCGACGCCTACATCGACCTGAAAATGACCGAGGTCATCCGCTTCGAGCACACGCCGCATCCGGTCGAGTACGAAATGTACTATTCGGCGTAGGCGTTGGCGTCCGCGTAACCATCCTCCCGGCATTGCCTAGGTAGAGGACTCATTCAGATCCACTCAGTGACTACGGCGACGAGAGCGAGTGCGGCGAGATAGTTTCTGGCGAGGCGGTCATATCTTGTTGCAAGGCGTCTCCAGTTCTTGAGACGGCAGAAG
>JBEKGX010000011.1:0-114906 GCA_050012575.1 Xanthobacteraceae bacterium
ATCGCCGCCGGCAGCAGTGCCGCCTGACCACGATCCTCGCCCTGAACGTAGCTCATGAAAAAGGCCGCATCGTTGTCGATGCGGCCTTTCTTATCTGACTCGCTTAGTTCTCACACAGCCTGCACGAGGCGGTCTTTCTGTTTGCGCTCCGCGACCAAGCGTGCCGCCAATCGTGTTCCAGTGCATGAGTCCGTTGTTGGCCCTGCACGTCGTTTGTTGCGAGACAGCAATACGTCTGGAATCGGGGGCAAAGCCGAAGTATGTGGCTCGCACTCGAAACGACGTTCGATGACCCAAAGCGGGCGTAAATTATCCGGCCGGAATAGCTACAGGCTGGCGCATCTCAGCCAGCGATTGGCGGATAACGGCCGCTGCACCCTGCAATGCGAGAGCAGCCATGGTCGCGGCCACGACAATGTCTGGCCAACCGCTATTGGTACCGAACACACCAAGCGCAGCGAGCAGCACGGCGAGATTGCCGAGTACATCATTCCGCGTACAAATCCACGCTGATCGCATGTTCGCTTCACCGCTGCGATAGGCGTATAGCAGCCCGAACGACGCTGCGTTGGCGACTAAGGCCGCGAAACCGACTGCACCCATCGTCAAGGCGCTTGGGAGCATTCCGTGCATCGTATGCCAGATGACGGTCCCGATGATCCAAAGCCCGAACAAACCCATTGTAGCGCCTTTGGCTAGAGCCGCGGTCGCGCGATAGCGCAGCGCCATACCAACGACAATCAGGCTGATCGCGTAGTTTGCCGCATCACCAAAGAAATCCAAGGCGTCGGCTTGTAGCGAGGCCGAGCCACCGGCCAAGCCAGCACCAATCTCGACCAGGAACATTACTCCGTTGATGGCCAAGACGATCCAAAGAATACGGCGATAGGTGGAGTTCCCACGGTTAGGATCAAGGTTCAAAGGCGGCGGGGCGCAGCAGCTATCAGCCATGCCGCCTAAATGGCATGTGAACTCCCGTTATACAATCACATGTGGCGGCACTGTCGGTGCAGCATCCGCGACGTCTCCTATTGATGGCACTTAGCGTCACTTCGCTGCGCCGAACAATAATGTCGCTATTGGAGTAACAACGGACATTGATCGGCACGGGTACTGAATGCATCGGTCGTGAATGACCCAAAAGAGACACTGCCTCTCCCTCAGCTCCCGTAACCAATCATTATCGCTCCACTTGCGCTCATGTTCGTCAGTGAACGAGGCTAGGCGGCCAGCAGATGGCCCCGGTATGTTGCTTTGTTCAGGGATTCCACCGTTTAAAGCCAAGCCAAAGTTTTTAAGGGCTTCGGCCGCGTCGGCACGCATGCGAGTTTCGATAATTTCGATAACTCAGATAGCTCATACCGAAGTCGGATAAATACCATCGCGACGCTTGGGTCTACGCCCAGTTGAATGAAGACCGCCATCGGCGCAATATGGGTCTTGATAATTGTATTTGACCGAAAAGGAGATCGAGCGCCTCGAGGAAACTTCCCGCAAGCGGTCCCGCCACGGGCACCGCGACGCGACAATGATCTTGATTGCATACCGCCGCGGCCTCCGCGCCTCGGAGCTGTGCAACCTTCGCTGGGATCAAATTGATCTTGGCAGCGGCCGCCTGCATGTCCCAAGAGCGAAGGGCGGGATCGAGCGGGCGCAGCGCCGTAACTTGGCATTAGGACAGCCTATTGATCGCTGTTCCACGCTGGCGGCATTGTCAGGCCGCCGCTAACCGATACGGCCTAACGAACGGGAGGATGCTATCATGTGGACACTGGTACTGTTTACTCTATTCGGTAATCCAAACAGCAGCGGTGGCACGTACGCGAATGTTTCAACATTTCATTTTTCTACGGAGAAATTTTGCCTCGAGGCGGCAAAAACTTTAGAAGCACAGGGGGTGTTCGCAAGCTCGGCACCAACATCTTACCAAATCTTCGGTAAGTGCATTCAGCATCAGTGACAGCAAGCTAGGACACACTCGCCGTTAAATTAGACGAAGAAGGTGGTGGACTGAGCGTAGGCTGCTCGCCATTGGATCGCCGGCTTCCGGCGAATGCCGATATTTTTGAGGGCGAGGTAGGATTCATCGCAGCCGCGTCTGACGGGAATTCGCCCCCGGCCTTGATGATCTTGCGCAATCCCCAATGCAGGGCATTCGATCGCGTTGGTGGCGTAAATCATGCGACGAACTTCTCGCGGACAGGCGAAAGAGGATTCAAGTCGTTGAAATTGCGGGTGCAGGTCAATGGGAGAGCAGAGGCCGTCCAAGCTTCGGCGCGTAAGTTTTTCGCCGATCATGTTGCGGTGCGAAGATGGCCCTACGCGTCACTTAGTGCGACGCAGTGGTTTGGTCGCTTTCGGGGGAGAAGCGGACATTGTGCGGACATCGCGAATGTGTCGCGAATGACCTAGGCTGTGTGAAAACGTGCCCGCGAGAGCAACGCGCAGAATTGTTTTCTCTATTGTCTTTTCGACAGCGCTCACCAGCATTGTTATTTTTTCAATTTACAAAAATCGAGACAAACTTTCTATCCGCAAATTCTATTTTGGAGTTTTCACACAGCCAAGACCCGTCTCGGACATGGGCCAGCTTTTTAACGAGCTGTGTCCGAAGTCGCACCCGGCCCCATTCCAGAGGCCCAATCTAGGCCATTGTGATGCCTATTCCTGAGCGTGGGGGCGGGCATGAGGCCACGGACGTTTATCACATTGATGAATATCGAATCCTGAAAGCTGGTCATCGCTGCGTGGTCGATCTTGCAGCTGAAGATGTGTTCGTATCACCTGCAATCTTGTCGAATGTACTGCGGTCCATGATTCTCAGATGACGCCGGTCCCGGCTTTTGATGACGCCGCGCGTGGTCAAGCCCCGAAATGCTCTGCTCACGGCCTCAAGCGACATTCCAACGTATTCACCAATGTCCGATCGGTTCATCGGGAGATATATCTTGGTCGTGCGTCCACCTCTGGCGGCTTGAATTTGTTCCAGCAGCTGAAGGAACATCGCCACTTTAGAAAGTGCATTTCTCCGAGCAAGGAGAAACGCGTGACGCTGTGTCTGACGGAGTTCGTGGATGAGCTTACAGATAACATGGAATTCTAAGCCGGCGTCTTTCGAAAGGCGGCTCCGTAAGGCGGACACCGGGCGCCGATACGCGGTTACTGGTGTTATCGCCTTGGTGGAGTTTATTTGCCTTCCTTCTTCGGATAGCCCGAACAGCGATGGAGGCAGAGAGTCCGCTTCTGACCGCAAAGCGGACGTCCACCGACCCGTTCGCCGCCGCACATAACGCCGAATTATCTTCTGATCGACGTCTCGACCGCCCAGGGCCGCCGTGGCGCCGCGCCTATTCCGTAATCTATCATTATGCGAACAGTAGATAATCTGCAGTTATGTGAAGGAACGTCAGGCTACCGACATCGCGTTCATCCAGTTCGACACGCACGATCTCGATTTCGCCAGATCGAAAGTCGAGAAGTATCGGCGCCTGGACAAAGAAGAATACGGACGCGACATCCAGATCTTGAGTTTCGGCTATGTCGTGCAGCGCGAGACCGAAAAGGAAGCCAAGGATTTTCTGCACTATTATGTGCATGAAAAAGGCGACTGGGTTGCGGCCGGCAATCTGATGGAGTTGCTCGGCATCGGATCGCTTGCGGTCGAGGACTTCAAGAAGCTGCAAGCCCATTTCATGGCGGGGTGGGGCGCCTTCCCGCTGGTCGGCACCAAGGAGCAGGTCGTCGACGGACTGGCCAATTTGTCCAAGGTCGGAATCGACGGCGCGTTGTTGTCCTGGCCGCTCTATGAGGAGGGGATGCTGGCGTTCCAGAAGGACACCATGCCCGCTCCTCAAACAGGCCGGACTGCGCTAGGCCCGCCCGAACGGCGCCGCCGATAACGGCGGCCGATCATCACGATCATAACGAATATGGCTCGCGGGACTGGCAGGTTCCGCGCGGGTCGGCTCGCCCGGTTAACCAATTGAACAGTCCTAAGGAGCTCTACGAATGGGCAATTTTCAATATCTTGATATGTTAATGAAACGTTAAGACGCAACTAACTGAAAATATTCGATTTTATCGCGGTCCGGAGTAACTGCCATGCGTATGTGGGCGGCTCTCGCTCTCCTGCTGATTGCTAGCCCGGTTTGCGCCCAAACTATGGGAAGTACATCCGGCTCGATGGCAGTGATCAATTCAAGCGACCCCGCAAGTACGACGAGCCGTGTGATTTCGGCGCCGACCGTGGTCGCTCCCGGCCTCGCCGCGGCGGGAGTGGAAACCTGTCTCGGTTCTGCCTCGGGCGGCCTGTCGGCCATGGGCGGCGGCTTCACCTTCGGCACCACCACGGTCGACGAGGGATGCACCATCCGTCTGCTCGCGCGGCAGCTTTATGCCTTCGGCTTCCAACATGCGGCGCTGGCGCTGATGTGCGAAGACAAGCACGTTGTCGTCGCGATGTACGCAGCGGGCTCGCCGTGTCCGCGCGTGCTCCCTGTTGCGGCCGCCGAGCCCGCCCCGCACTCCTTTTTTACTCTTGGCAGCACTCTTGGCAGCGAGCCCAGCCCGCGCTCTTCGTTTGCCGCGGCCGCGGAGCCTACCCCACAAGCTGCGGCCAGTGAGCCCAGCCCGCGCGCTCCTGCCGGTGAACGCAGCCTGCGTTCTTTCTTTGCCGCGATCATTGCGCCCAGCCAGGACTCCACCACGGCGGAGGGGCGCGTGCGGGAAAACGGCATCGACTGATCCGGCCCCAAGCCCGCGCGGACTCCATCCGATCGGGCTTCGGGACGGGCCAACTCAGATCCGTCGGATCAAACGAAGGAACACGGTATGAAAGCGCTTTGTTGCATCGTCGCCATTGCGGGGTTGCTGATCTCGGTCCCTGCGATGGCTCAACAGGTTTACGGCACCGGCGGCGGCACCAGCAACATCTGGTCCAGCGCCCAAGGGTCGTCCGATTCCTATGGCAACGCCAACGGGTTCGGAACGAGTTCGTCGGGCTCGATGGCTCTTGGCGGCGGCCGGGGTTCTTTGGGCACAGGATTCTCCGCCGGCGGGGGCATCACCTCGGCCACTACGAGTTCCTATGCCGGCGCCAGCACATCCGGAAACGGCTACGTGCAGGTGCAAACCTCCGGTTACGCCGGCGGTACGGTGTCGGGCTTCGGCGGCCGCGCTCACTAAAGTGCGTCAGAAAGGATCGGCCCCGGATGCGCGTTTTTCCGGGGCCTCCATCTGACGGTAAGCCCCTGCGTTAAATAAATCCAAGTTTGCGCTACGCAAACGCGCTTCGCTCGGCGACTCTATCAGTAGGCGGCATGTCGCGGTATTGATGCCCCCCAAGGGGGGAATAGCGGCATGGCTTACGACGCCGACGCGATCATCGTTGGCGCGGGACTGGCCGGTCTCGTCGCCACGGCGGAGCTCATCGACGCCGGCAAGACGGTCATCGTCCTCGACCAGGAGCCGGAGCAATCGCTGGGCGGCCAGGCGTTCTGGTCGCTGGGCGGAATTTTTCTCGTCGATTCGCCCGAGCAGCGGCGCCTCGGCATCCGCGACTCGCATGCGCTGGCGTTGCAAGATTGGCTCGGCACGGCCGCTTTCGATCGCGACGAGGATTTCTGGTCGCGCCAATGGGCCGAGGCTTATGTCGCCTTTGCCGCCGGCGAGAAGCGAGCGTGGCTGCGCGAGCGCGGCATCCGCTTCTTTCCGGTGGTCGGCTGGGCCGAGCGCGGCGGCGACAACGCGACCGGCCACGGTAATTCGGTGCCGCGCTTTCATATCACCTGGGGAACCGGACCGGGCATCATCGCGCCGTTTGTCGCGCGCGTGCGCGAGGGCGAACGGCAAGGCCGGGTCACTTTCAAGTTCCGCCATCGCGTCAACGCACTGACGAAGTCGGGAGCCGCCGTCGATGGGGTAAGCGGCGACATCCTGACGCCGAGCAACATCGAGCGCGGGCAACAGAGCTCGCGCGAAGTCATCGGCGGCTTCGATCTCAAAGCGCAGGCGGTCATTGTCGCCTCCGGCGGCATCGGCGCCAATCATGATCTGGTGCACAGGAACTGGCCGCGGCGTCTCGGGCCGGCGCCGAAGCGCATGATCACCGGCGTGCCCGATCACGTCGACGGCCGCATGCTGGCGATAACCGAAACCGCCGGTGGCGCGGTCATCAATCGCGACCGCATGTGGCACTACGTCGAGGGCATCAAGAACTTCGCGCCGATCTGGACCGATCACGCCATCCGCATCCTGCCGGGACCGTCCTCGCTCTGGCTCGACGCGCGCGGCAAAAGGCTCCCTGCGCCGCTTTATCCCGGCTTCGATACGCTACGCACGCTCAAATACATCGGGGAGACTGGCTACGATTATTCCTGGTTCATCCTGACAAGAAAGATCATCGAAAAGGAATTCGCGCTGTCCGGCTCGGAGCAGAATCCCGATCTCACCAGCAAGAGCTGGCGGCAAGTTCTCGGCCGCGCCACCAAGGGCATTCCCGGCCCGGTCAAGGCGTTCATGGATAAGGGCGAGGACTTTATTGTCGAGCGCGATTTGGCGCCGCTTGTTGCGCGCATGAACGCGCTGGCCGGCGGTGAGCCGCTGCTCAAGCTCGAAACCGTCGAGCGCGAAATTGCCGCCCGCGATCGGGAACTCGACAATCCATTCGGCAAAGACGCGCAAATCACGGCCATTCGCGCGACGCGCCATTATCTCGGCGACAAGCTCATCCGCACGGCGCGCTTGCACAAGCTGCTCGACCCCGCCGCCGGCCCGTTGATCGCGGTCCGCCTGCACGTTTTGACGCGCAAGACGTTGGGCGGCTTGCAAACCGATCTCGACAGCCGGGTTATCGGCGCCGATGGCCAGCCGGTGCCGGGACTTTATGCGGCCGGCGAGGTGGCGGGCTTCGGGGGCGGCGGCGTGCACGGCTATTCCGCGCTGGAGGGAACGTTCCTCGGCGGCTGCATCTTCTCGGGCCGTGCGGCCGGTCGCGCCGCGGCGCGAGGGGTGGGCTAAGTTTTGCGCACCGTTTGGGTGATCTTCACGTCCGGCCACGCCGCCGGGTGGTCAAAAATGACACCACACCCACAGCAACAAGACCGCCGGCGCCACGCTCAGCGCGGCAAACGCAAGGAGCGCATTGCGGCCGTCGACGAAGCGGTCGGGAAACCATTGCAGCGCCAGCGGGGTTGCGAGCACGGACAATCCGCCGCCGATGACCGCCGCGTACCAGGGAATGAAGTTTAGCGCCGCTACGGTTCCGCCCACGAGACTGGCGGTCACCAGCGCCATCGAGCCCAACAGGACGGCCGCTCCGACGCCGGCGGCCGCAGCCGGCGCCTTGCGTCCGCGCGGGAAATGGCCGCTGGCGGCCAAGCCCTGCATCGACGCCGCGAGCACGAGCGCCATGAACAGCGCGGTGAGAATCAGCGCATTTATCGACAAGAGGCACGATCCAATCCGCGGTCCCGCTCTGCGCTTGACCGGCGAAAATCTAAGTTCGTAATATACGAGATATATATCAGCAAATATCGACAGCGGCGCACAGGGAAGCAAAATGTCGGGTCGGGCGACCAGGAAGGCCGAGGGAGCAAAGCCCGAAGGCAAGAACGCCGACGCGCAGAAGGCCGACGGCAACAAGGCGGCGCAACTTCCATCGCTTGAACGCAAGAAGCGCACCATCACTGAGATCCGCGACTCGAAAAAGACCGGCGAGAAAATGGTCTACATGTCGGTTCCGGATTACACCTCGGCGAAATGGGCCGAGATAGCCGGCGTCGATGTGGCCGTGGTGGGCGACAGCGTGGCCATGGTGGCGCACGGCCATCCGAGCACCATCCCCGCGACCATGGACATGATGATCATGCATGCCCAGGCGGTGCGGCGCGGTGCGCCAAACACATTCTCGCTCGGCTGCATGCCCTATCAGAGCTATCACACGGCGGAACGCGCGCTCGCCAACGCCACGCGCTTCATGCAGGAGGCGCTGTGCGATGCGGTCAAGCCGCAGGGCGGAAAATCGCAAGCGCACATTCTGCGCGCATTGGTCGATGCCGGCATTCCCACCGCCTCGCACATCGGCTTGACGCCGCACACCATCGCCATGTTCGGCGGTTTCAAGATCCAGGGCCGCACGGCGGACGCGGCGATGAAGATCCTCGAAGACGCCCTGGCGATCGAAGATGCCGGCTGTTTCATGCTGGAATTCGAGGCAGTGCCGGCGCGGATCGCCAAGCTGATATCGGAGCAGCTCACCATCCCGACCATCGGCATCGGCGCCGGCGTCGGCTGCGACGGTCAGATTCTGTTGTGTTACGACCTGCTCGGCGTGTTCACCGACTTCAAGCCGAAATTCACCAAGCGCTACGCCAAGCTGACCGAAGTCGCGGTCGCCGGTATCGGCCAGTACATCAAAGAGGTGAAGGAAGGCTCGTTCCCGGATGACGAGCATTCCTATTCGGTCAATGAAGCCGAATACGAGAAATTCGCCGCCATGGTCGCCAAGCGAAAGCAGATGTGACGTGCCGAGATCGCAAACCAGTGCGCTACGTCGACGGCGCGCCGGTGCGCGCTCCGCGGCCACGGGCGCGGAAACGCTCACCGAGCAAGCCTACCGGTTGATCGAGGAGCAGATCGTCACATTGCGGCTCAAGCCGGGCGACGTTCTCTCCGAGCAGATGCTGTCCGCGACTTTGCGGATCGGCCGTACGCCGATACGTGAAGCCCTGCAACGTCTTGCGCAGGAGGGACTGGTGATCATCTTGCCGCGCAAGGGCATCCTGGTATCGGACCTCAATCCGCGCCATCAGCTACTCGTCCTCGAAGTGCGCCGCGAGCTCGAGCGGCTGCTCAGCCGCGCGGGTGCCGAGCGCGCAACCGAGGAACAGCGCGAACAAATGCGGGAGATCGCCCGCGGCATTGATCGCGCCGCCAAGAGCAACGACGACATCGCCTTCATGCGGCTCGACCGTGAATTCAACCGCCTCATGGTCGACGCCGCCCATAACAGCTACGCGGCGCGCTCGATGAAGCTCTTGCAAGGGCTGTCGCGCCGCTTCTGGTACATGCATTACCGCCAGGCGGCCGATCTGCCGCTCTGTGCGCGGCTGCATGCCAATCAGGCGCGCGCAATCGCGCAGGCCCAGGTGGAGGCCGCGGCGCGCGCCAGCGACAAGCTGATCGATTATGTGGAGAGTTTCACCCGCGGAACGGTGTCGGTGTGACCATGAAGATTTACGAAGGCAAGCGCACCATGGACGGCCTCGTCGTCACCGTCGATGGCAAGAAGCTGCCGGAGCATTACGAAGTCAAGCAATTCACCAAGCGCGGCTTCGAGTGGACCTACGACGGAACCAGCCCGCAGCAGCTGGCGCTGGCGATCCTGTTCGATCACCTCGGCGACAGGGAACGCGCCGTCGCCCTGTCGGAACCGTACATGAAGGACGTGATCGCCAATCTCGACAACGACTGGCGGCTCACCGGCGACGAGGTGGAAGCGTATCTGCGTCAGCGCGGCGCATTAAGGCCGATTGACGGGGCCCGCCTGTGATAGATGTGTGATATATTAGGGCTTTGGGACCGGCGGCCAAACGGCGGCCGCACTGGGAGAGCGACGATGATCAGCCAGCGCCAAATCGATTTTCGCCAGGAATACCGCTCCCGCATCCTCGGCTGGTACGACGGCTACATTCACGTCGTCATCATCTACGCGATGGGCGCGGCGGCGTTCTACATCTATGTCGAGCATATTCACAACGTGACCGCGCTCGAATGGCTGACAGTGCCGCTGACTTTCCTGTTCACCAATCTGTTCGAGTGGGCGGTGCATAAATTCATCATGCATCGGCCGGTCAACATCAAAGGCCTGCGCGCGATCTACGAGCGGCACACGCTCAATCATCATCAGTTCTTCAGCGATGAGGAGATGCGCTTCCGCGACCACAAGGATTGGCGCGTGACGCTGTTCCCGCCTTATGCGCTGGTGGTCTTCATCCTGATGTCGATACCGGCCGCCGCCATTCTCGGCGTGGTGTCCACGGCGAATGTCGGCTGGCTGTTCATGTCGACCACGACGGGCATGTACCTGATCTACGAGTTCATGCACTTTTGCTGCCATGTCGACGAGAATTGGTTCGTGCGCCATTGCCCGTTCGTCAATTCGCTGCGCCGGCATCACACCGCGCATCACAATGGGCGGCTGATGATGGAGGTCAATATGAACCTGACCTTCCCGATCGCCGATTGGCTGTTTGGGACGTCGGACCTCGATCGCGGGCTCGTCGGCACGCTGCTCAACGGTTACGACACCCGCTTCCTAAGGAAAAATCTGCGCGGGACGCCGCGGCTGCCCAATGAGGCGGCGTCGGCGCCGGTCGGCGCCAACTAGACTTACGTTTTCGGGCGTTCCATGCCAAACGACGTCAAAGGTATCCTCTCGGCTATCGTGCTGATCGTCGCGGCGGTACTCGCCTTCTGGAGCGGATCGCCCGTTCGCCACGATTTCTCGATCTTCATCATGGTGATCGCGGTCCTGATGATCGCGGCGATGTGGGTGTTCCCGGAAGCGGGCGTGAAAAATGGCGACGTGAAGCGGGCCAAATAATCCAGGATGTCGCGGTGGTCGCGCTTAAGGCCGCATGGCGCCCACCTTTAGGCGTCGGTATCGTGGGCTAGACATCTCCGACGGGACTGCGTCCCACTCCGGTCGATCGCTCTTGCTTTTCTCCATGTTCGCACGTCAATTCCGCAACGGCGAAATCGCCATCCAGGCGACCCTTCCCGACTGCTTCGGCTCAACACATGCTGGTTACCAAACGCATTGACGGAAAGGCGCGCGCGGATCGCCTCGTTGCAGATGTCGCCGCGGCCGCGGCGAAGCTGAAGGCCGCCTCCGGTGTTGCCGCCGGACTATGCGCCGTCCTCGTCGGCGACGATCCGGCGAGCCAGGTTTACGTCCGCAACAAGGGCAAGGCCGCGACCGCCGCCGGCATCCAGAGTTTTCAGGAGAGCTTGCCGGCGAGAACCAGCGAGGCCGAGCTTTTGACGCTGATCGCCAAGCTCAATGCCGATGACAGGGTCGACGGTATTCTGGTGCAGTTGCCGCTGCCCAAGCATATCGATCCGCAACGCGTGATCGACGCGATCGACCCCGGCAAGGACGTTGACGGCTTTCACGCGCACAATGTCGGACATCTATGGAGCGGGAGCTTAAGCCGGGCCTTGGTCCCGTGTACGCCCTACGGCTGCCTTCTGCTGCTGCGCGACGTGCTCTCCGATCTGACCGGCGCCGAGGCGGTCGTGCTCGGGCGCTCCAACATCGTCGGCAAACCCATGGCGGCCCTGCTGTTGGCCGAGAATTGCACGGTCACTTTGGTCCATTCGAAGAGCCGCGACATTCCGGCGATCCTGCGCCGCGCCGATATTCTGGTCGCGGCGGTCGGGCGGCCCGAATTCGTCCGAGGAAATTGGATAAAACCCGGCGCCATCGTCATCGATGTCGGCATCAACAGGGTGGCGACCGCGGAGGGCAAATCGAAGCTCGTCGGCGATGTGGCTTTTGCCGAGTCGCAAGGTGTCGCTGGCGCGATCACGCCGGTGCCCGGCGGGGTCGGTCCGATGACCATCGCGTGCCTGCTTCGCAACACGCTCATTGCCGCCTGCCGCCAGCGCGGTCAACCGAAACCGGCGCTGTGAGTTGAGTCGGCTTCGGCCGCGCGCCGGCAAAGTATCGCGCGCGGCGAAGGCGTGGGCCCGCCGCTAGGCGGGCTTCGCCGCAGGCGCGAATTTTAACAGCGCGACGAACAACGCGCCGACGAAGCACGGGACGGCGGCGGCGTAAAAGACGCCCCCGGGCCGGCGCCCCAGCCGACGAGAAAGCCGGCGCCGAGCGGGCCGAAGACCTGTCCGATCCGCCCCATCCCCATGCCCCAGCCGATTCCGGTCGAGCGTACCGTCGTCGGATAAAGGCCAGCGGTCAGCGCGATCAAGCCCGTACCGGTGCCGCCGACGAAAAAACCGGCAAGGGTCGAAGCCACCGCCAGCAGCGCCACCGATGACGTTGCTTGCCCGAATGCGGCGAGGCAGATGCCGCCCAAGATGAAGCCCGGCACCAGCGTCTTGTAGGGTCCGAAGCGGTCGACGAGAAAGCCGGATATGGCGCTGGCGCAGACGCTGCCGGCATTGTTGAGGCCGATGATGAGTGCGCCGGCGGAGATCGAAAAGCCCACAGAGCGCAGCACGGTAGGCGTCCACGCGGTCACCGTCACCAGCACCATGAAGCAGGTAAAGAATGCGACCCAGACCAGGACGGTTTTGGCCGCGCGTCCTTCGGTGAACAGGTGCTTGACCGGCATACCTTCGCGCTCGGGCTCGGGCGCGGCGACGAGTTGGGCGTCGGGCGGAATCTTGCCGGGCGCGATACGCATGAGCGTGCTCCGCACCTCGTCGAGGCGAATATTGCGGGCGATCAGGAAGCGCAACGATTCTGGCAGCCAAATGACGAGGACGATCGCGAAGAGGAGCGGCGCGGCGCCGCCGATATAGAAGACGGACTGCCAGCCGAAATGCGGAATGAGATAGGAAGACGTCAGCGCGCCAATCAAGCCGCCGAAGGGAAACGCCGCAAAGGCGATGGCGACGAACACGCCGCGCTTGCTCGCCGGGGCGAATTCGCCGCCGAGCGCGAGAAAGCTCGGCACCGCGCCGCCGAGCCCGAGGCCGGCGCAAAAACGAAACGCCAGAAATTCGGACAAAGTCGTCGCCTGCGCGGTCAATAGGCTGAAGACGCCGAATATGATGACCGCCGCGACCATGAACCGCTTGCGGCCGAATCGATCGGCCAACGGTCCGAAGCTCAAGGCCCCGACGGCGGCCCCGACAAGCCCGGCCGAGAATACCGGGCCGAACACTTCCCGCGGCAGGTTGAACGCCTGCGCAATTGCCGGTGCGGTAAAGCCGATCGCCTGCGTGTCATAGCCGTCGATCGCCGCCGCCAGCATGCACAATACGAGAACGCCGATCTGGTAAGCGGTGATCGGGTGCCGGTCGATGGTGTCATTGACATTGATGACCGCGGCCATTGTTTTTCCCCCCGGGGCCGGCTTTGAGCCGGTTGTTTGCGCCGGACTGGCTTAGCACGCCGTCGGATCATAAAATCAAGCAAGACTTTTGGAGGCGAACTGGGATGAACGCCATTGCTGCCGAAAAAATCGAGACATTGAGTGCTTGCCTGGGCACTTATCCGCACACCAAAGCGTTGAAAAACGGCGACATCAAATCCGACCGGGTGGCGCTCAACTTCACCGAGATCAACCCGATCAACCGTGCCTTCCTGTTGATGGCGCGCGAGCAAAAGTTCGACGTGTGCGAAATGGCGATCGTCACCTATCTGCAGGCCAAGGCCTACGGCAAGCCGCTGATGCTCATGCCGGCGACGATGCTGGGGCGGTTCCAGCACGGCGCGCTGCTCTACAATTCCGAGCGCGGGACGTTGCGCCCGCAAGACTTGCCGGGCCGCCGCGTCGGCGTGCGCGCGTTTTCGCAGACCACCGGCGTCTGGATCCGCGGCATTCTCTGGAAGGATTACGGCCTCGATCTCGGCAAGGTGAAATGGGTCACGTTCGAAGGCGCCCATGTGGCCGAGTACCGCGATCCGCCCGGGGTCGAGCGCGCCACCGCCGGCAAGGATATCACGAAGATGCTCATCGACGGCGAACTCGATGCCGCGATTTTCGGCGGCGCCATGCCGACCGATCCGCGATTGCAAAGCGTCATCTCCGATCCCGAAGCGGCGGGCAGGGACTGGTACAAAAAACACGGCGTCGTGCCGGTCAACCACATGGTCGTGGTCAAGGAGAGCCTGACGAAGTCGGATCCCGGCGCGGTGCGCGAGGTTTTCCGCATGCTGCTCGAGAGCAAGAAAACAGCGGGCCTACCGAAAGCCGGCGCCATCGACATGGTTCCGTTCGGCTTCGAGGCGGTCAAACCGGCGCTCGATCTTATGAGCAGCTACGCGCTGGAGATGAAGATCATCCCGCGGCGCTACTCGGTCGAGGAGTTGTTCGACGATACGACGCGGTCGCTGCAAGCCTGACCGGTCCCGGCCGCCACCCTCTACCCGCCGAACCCGTGGTCGATCAGCAGGCCGACTACGATACCGGCAAGCGCGGCGGCAATGCCGATCGTGACGGTCTCCGCCACTGTGCGCAGCGTGCTGCGCTTGGCGATGCGCGCCCGCCCGATGCCGAGTCCGACCAGCAGAGCGATGGTGACGATGCCGGAGACGATCCTCGCGTGAGGGATCGGCAGGAAGACGAACGGCAAGATCGGCACGGCGGCCGCCAAAAAGTCCGCGATCAGCATCCACAGCGCTTGCTCCCAAGGGTTTGGGGCCGCTTCCGGGCGAGCTTCCAGCGCCATCAACAAGCCGCCAAGCGCCGCGCGATCGTGCTGTATGCCGCCAGCCAGCGCCGCGGATTGCTCTTGGGTCAGGCCGGCAGCCATCAACCTGCTCGGAAGCGACGCCGAAAAGGTGTTCAGCGCCGAATCGGATTGCATCAACGAGCGCCTGGCTTCGATTTCGTCGTGCGTCGTTTCAACATCGAGGTAAGCACCCGCCATCATCGAGACGGCCGCCGCCACTGCCCCCGAGGCGCCGGCGATCAGCACGGCCTTGGTGCTCGTCGTCGTGGCTGCAACTCCAAAGATCAGGCCAAAAATAGAAACCGTACCGTCTTCCATCCCGAAGACGACAGTGCCGGCTGAGTTGTCCAGCGAGCTACGCAGCCGCTGCAAAGCCGAGGCGACGGTCATTGTTCGTCCCTTCCCGGTGCCGCTAGCGCGCTTGAAGCGAAGAATTTACGCATTAGCTTCAATATGATAGAAAAAAAACCTAGCAGGAGAACGCCGCGATGCAACTGCAAGCGCTGGGATATTTCGGCGTCCGCAGCAAAGACCTCGAGGAATGGGCGACCTACGGCACGCGCTTCCTCGGCATGCAGCTTGTCGACAAAAGCCGCGGCACGCTCGCCTTGCGCATGGACGATCGTAAGCAGCGCGTCATCGTCCAGGCCGACGAAGGCGAGGGGCCTTCCTTCTACGGCTGGGAAGTGACCGATGCCGCCGCACTCGACGCGCTGGCAGCGCATTTGGAAAAATCCGGCGTGAAAGTGGTCCGCGGCACGCGTGCGCTAGCCGATGAGCGCCGCGTCAAGGATTTGATCGTTTTTGCCGATCCGATCGGCAACCGGCTGGAAGCTTTCCACGGCGCCGAGATTACATCGGAGCCGTTCAAGCCCGGGCGCTCGATCTCCGGCTTCCGCACCGGCCCGCTCGGCATGGGGCATGCCGTGCTCACCACCGAGCGGCTCGATGAGGTCGTGCCGTTCTACACCGACGTGCTCGGCTTCCGGCTCAGCGACTACATCCTGCGGCCGTTCAAGGCTTACTTCTTCCACATTAATCCACGCCACCACAGCCTCGCTTTCATCGATACCGGCAACAACGGCATCCATCATTTGATGATCGAGCTTTGTTATCTCGACGACGTCGGGCAGGCCTACGATCTGGCGCTTCGGCAGCCGGAGACGATCGGCACCACGCTCGGCCGGCACGCCAACGATCAGATGACCTCGTTCTATTCACGGTCGCCCTCGAAATTCCTGGTCGAGTACGGCTGGGGCGGACGCTCCATCGATCCGGCAAGCTGGACGCCGCACGAGCGTACCGACGGTCCGAGCCTGTGGGGCCACGACCGCATGTGGCTCTCTGCGCAGAAGCGTGAAGAGGCACGCGACATGCGCATCGGCGTCGCCGAGGCCGGCGGCCGCGTTCCGCTCAACGTCATGGACGGGAATTATTTGCGCGCGCGCGATGTCTGCCCGTGGTGGAACGCCAACGTCGCTACGCGCAAGACCGGATAGTTTTATGAGTGGCGCGTGATCTTTTCGGACCTTTCTTCGCCCGCCCAAGCGGGCTTCGCGAAGGCGGGAAACCGGCTTCAACCCCGAATCAAGTCCGGGGCAGGCTTTTTGCGGGTCATGCGCTAACCGCGGCGTACGGCCGTCCATTGGCCGGCGCATTGGCCGGTCGAGGTGCGCCATTGTCCGCGGCCGCTGTTGCCGGTCAGCCGGCCGATGCCGCTTGCCGTGCGGCCGCCTTCAACGACCATCACGCGGATTTCGCCGTTCGGGGCCACTTTGCCGGCGGCTCGGTAACTTTGCTCCCCCGCCTGCACCTGACTGTCGACAATGTGCACCGAATAACGCAGCGAGCGATCGCAGTCGCCCTGGAGCGTGTAAATCACCACGCTCCAATCGCCGTCGTAGGCGCCCGGCCGCGCGCCGGCCACCGCGTCGGAGGGAACGCCGGCACTCATCACCAGCAGGGCGGCGAGGATCACGGCAAATATCGGGCGCAAGAAATTTTTCATCAGTTCGCTCCGGTTTTCTCAATGTGACTCGGTTCTGACGTGGGCTCGCCCGGATAAGGCGGTGGTTCGGCGGCAAACGCGGTCGCGCTCCGTCCCTGCTCGTAGCCGGTATTGAACAGCGCTCCCATGTAACGGGAGTCGAATGGACCTTTGCTCGGCGCGTTGAAGCTTGCAGGAATGGTGGCGACATTGAAGCCGACGCTGCTGCGTTTCGCCGCGGCATAAGTCAGCGACAGCATCATGCGGGTATCGACCTTTACCGCGGCACCGACCACCTGGGTGAGTATCGAAGGCACGAAACGCTCCACGACCTGGAAGTCCCGTTGCAGTCCGGTGTTCACTACGATGTAAAGTTGCGTCGCCGGCAGCCGATAATCGCTGGTGGTCGCCATCAACGCCGCCGGCGCCACGAAGAACTGGCCGCCGATGCCGCCGTCGACATGCATCTCGGCAAAGCGCTTGCCGTTCGCCTCGACATCGATCAGCACCGGCGGGAATGCGCCGGGAATGGCGGCCGACGCCAGCAGCACGGTGCGGAACAGATTGAGCGCAACGTCGCCGCCATGCGCGGCGATCGCGCCCATGTTCCACACCACGGCGCGCTCGGCATCGAGATCGTAGGAGACGATAAACAAGCGCCGGCCGCTGCGGTATGCGGCAGCGATATCGTTGAAGAGTTCCGGCGTGATCTCTTTGGCGATCAGGTCCTTGAGCGGCCACGAATTGACGAAGCTTTCGCCGGTCGATGCGCCCGCCTCGAAAACGTCCGCGGCAGAGACTTCAGTATAGGCCTTGCGCAGCGCGTCGTCATAGCGCGGTCCGGCAAAGACAAACGGTGCCATGAGCGCGCCGGTGCTCACCCCGGTGACCACCGCGTAATCGGGGCGCTTTCCGGCCGCGGTCAAGCCGGTGATCAATCCAGCGCCGAAGGCGCCGTCCGCTCCCCCGCTGGAGAGAATGAGCCACGGGCCCGGCTGCGCCGGCAATGCGTGGTTGTAGTCGCTCTCGGAATCGGCCCAGAAGCGCGCCTCCGGAATGCCGGGAATGGTCGCGGCCGCGTCTTCGGCGGCCGTGAAGGGCACGCGCGGCGGCAATTGTGACTGGGTTGACGCAGCCGGAGGCGGGGCCGGCGTCTTGGCCCGCTTGGCCCGCGCCTGGGAAGCCGGGTGCGCCGCCGTGTTCGGGTCCTGCGCGTGAGCCGGCGCCGCCATGAACGAAGCCCCGGAAGGCAGAAGAAATGGCGCCGAGAGCAGGGCGGCGACCGCGCAAAGGGTCCAACGCGTAAGCATGGTCAAAGGTCCAGAAATCCGTAAAAGGGTCCGGGCCGAAAACTCGTTGCCGTCAATCATGCAAGACTGCGCAACAAGGGGTAAATATGCCCCGCCCGCGCGAAGTTCAATCAAGCTGGACCGCGAACTATACCGAGCCTAGGAATATGCGCCCAGAAGAGCAATCGCTCTTTAGCGCTTATCAACCATCACGGGCGCGCTTTAGGCGTGCCGGTCGGCAACGAAGTGCGCGCCCTCAATGAGGATCGCGGCGCCTGCTCCGAACGGCGCCAGCGCCTGTTCGGCGTCGGAGACGAGTTGTCTTAGGCGTACCTTGGCGCCTGCGCCGCCGAGCACGCCGACCATCGTCGCCTTGCCGGCCACCGCATCCTTGCCGGTCGATTTGCCGACCAGCGCCGGATCGCCTTCGAGATCGAGAAGATCGTCGGCGATCTGGAACGCCTGACCGACGGCCGCTCCGTAGCGCTCGAGCGCTTTTCGCTGCTGCGGCGTCGCCGCACCGAGCATGCCGCCGGCTTCGCAGGCGAAGCGCAACAGCGCGCCGGTCTTCATCGCCTGCAACATGCGCACCTCTCCCTCGCCAAGCCGCTGCGGCCCGTTTCCGGCGAAACGGCCCTCGGCGGCAAGATCGAGCATCTGGCCGCCGGCCATGCCGCCGAGGCCGGCCGCGCGGGCTAGCGCGCCGACAAGCTCGACGCGGACCGCCGGATCGGGATGGGTCTCGCATCGCGCCAGGATATCAAAAGCGAAAGTAAGGAGCCCATCGCCGGCGAGGATGGCGGTTGCCTCGTCGAATTTCTTGTGCGCCGTGGGCTGCCCGCGCCGCAGCACGTCGTTGTCCATGGCCGGGAGGTCGTCATGCACCAGTGAATAGCAATGGACGCATTCAAGCGCCGCGCCCGCCATCAATGCATGCGACCGCGGCACCTGGAACAAAGCCGCGCTTTCGACGACAAGGAAGGGACGGAACCTTTTGCCGCCGCCCAGGCTCGAATAGCGCATGGCCTCGATGAGCCGCGCGGGCCGGCTCAATTCGCCGTATGCCGGCGTCGCCGACAACAGCCGATCGAGCAACTCATCGACATCCTCGGCCGTTGCATCGAGATGCGAGAGAAAAGGGCTGCTTTTGCCGTTCATCGCTTGGTGCCCCGGTCTTCCGGCGTCCCCAACAGGTCCTATCTCGTCCTATAATCGCGAAACGGACCCGCCCGCTTGCAGGGCGTTTCCATTTCGGCATCGGTGAATGGCAGGACCCCAATTCAGCCGCCAAGGGACTATCTGTGACCAACGAGCTTATAGCGTCAATGGTGCTTGCGATCTGGCTCTATCTCCTGAGCGGGCGAGGGGCGTTCTGGCTTGCAAGGGAACGCGATGACGGGAGCGCGGCGGGGAAGGGGTTTTGGCCTGCGATCGCAGCCATCATCCCGGCGCGCGATGAGGCCGAATGCGTCGGCGCGACCGTGGCATCGCTGCTGCGGCAGGATTACCCCGGCGAATTCACCGTGATCCTGGTCGACGACCAGAGCCGCGACGCCACCGCGCAAGTCGCGCGCGACGCGGCGGCGGCGCTTGGCGCGGGGATGCGCCTCAACGTATTGGCGGGGCGGGCATTGCCTTCGGGCTGGACCGGAAAATTGTGGGCGCAGCAGCAGGGCGTCGAGGCAGCCGAGGCTGCGTCACCGCCGGCCTATCTGCTGTTCACCGACGCCGATATCGTTTACGGCCCCGACGCGCTTAAGGGGCTGGTCGCGCGGGCGCAATCGGGCGGCTATGTCCTGACCTCGCTGATGGTGAAGCTCCGCTGCGTCACGCTTGCCGAGCGCATCTTCATACCGGCCTTCGTCTTCTTTTTCCAGATGCTCTATCCGTTCGCGTGGGCGAACGATCCGCGCCGCGCCACCGCCGCCGCGGCCGGCGGTTGCATGTTGGTGCGCCGGGAGGTATTGCGCGAAGCTGGCGGCATGGCCGCGATCCGCAGCGCCCTTATCGACGATTGCGCGCTGGCAAAAAAGCTCAAAGCAAGCGGCCCGATCTGGATCGGCTTGACGGAGCGCGTAAGCAGCAATCGCGCCTATCCGGCGCTGGAAGACATCCGCCGTATGGTCTCGCGCACCGCTTATGCGCAGCTCAACTATTCGCCGCTCCTGCTCGCGGGAACGGTGTTGGGCCTGACGATCACCTATGTTGCCCCGGTATTGCTCACCGCCTTCGCCGGTGGCACGGCACGGCTCCTCGGCATCGTCGCCTGGCTGGCGATGGCGTTGGCCTTCCAGCCGACGCTGCGCTTCTATCGCGTGTCGATGCTTTGGGGACTGGCATTGCCGGCGATTGCCGCGATCTATATGGCGTTCACGCTTGATTCCGCCTATCAGCATGCCCGCGGGCGCGGCGGCATGTGGAAGGGTCGCGCCCAAGGCAACATTCAAGACAACATTCAAGACAACATTCAAGACAACATTTCGGAACTGCGATGAACGATGCGGCCACGGATGCCGGGAACTGGCGGTCGGGAAAGGGACACCGGGATGAGAATTTCCCGGTCGCGTCCTTCCTTATTCATCCGCGGCACCGCGGCGTGATCCTGGCGTTCTATAACTTCGTGCGCACCGCCGACGACATCGCCGATCACGCCGGGATGGCGCCGAACGAGAAGCTTTTATTGCTCGATCGCCTCGACGCGGGGCTTGCCGGCAAGAGCGACGACGACGCGGTCGCCGTCCGCCTGCGCGAGGCTCTCGCCGAGCGGGCGTTGTCGCCGTGCCACGCGCAGGATCTGCTTGCCGCATTCAAGCTCGACGTGACCAAGCTCCGCTATCGCGACTGGGACGATCTTTTGCACTATTGCGCCTATTCGGCGATGCCGGTCGGCCGCTTCGTGCTCGACGTGCATGGTGAAAGCCGCGGCACCTGGCCGGCCAATGACGCGCTGTGCGCGGCCTTGCAGATCATCAATCATCTCCAGGACTGCAAGGACGATTACCGCAATCTCGATCGCGTCTACGTTCCGCTCGACACGCTTGCCGCCAGCGGGGTCGGCGTGGAAGCACTGGGCGAGCCGCGAGCGTCGCCGGCGCTGCTCGCCGCGTTCCATGGCCTTGCCGAACGCACCGAGCAGCTCCTGTGCGACAGCGATGCGTTTCCGCTCCTGATCAACGACCGGCGGTTGTCTCTGGAAGTCTCGGTCATCAATACTTTGGCGCATCGGCTCACGCATCTGCTCAAGACGCGCGATCCGCTAAGCGATCGCGTGCATCTGTCCGTACCCGCCGTCGTCGGCCGCACGATGATCGGCATCTTGCGCGGGACGTCCCGGCGCCTGGGCCGGCGCTCCTCCGCCTCGACGCAGAAGCCGCGGGGTGTGTGAGTGAGGAAGCCCACTCCGGCTGCCGAGCGCGCCTCCCGCAGCTCGTTCTATACCGGCATGCGCATCCTGCCGCGCGCGCAGCGCGAGGCGATGTTCGAAATCTATTCGTTCTGCCGCGCCGTCGACGATATTGCCGACGACCCGGGGCCGCGCGAAGCGCGCCGCGACCAGCTGGCGCGCTGGCGATCCGACATCGACGCGGTCTATCGCGGCGCGGCACCGCCGCCTCTCGCCGGTTTGGCGGCTGCCGTGCGCGGATTCGATCTGCAACGCGAGAACTTCCTCGCCATCATCGACGGCATGGAGATGGACGTGATCGCCGACATCCGTGCCCCCGACCGTACGACGCTCGACGTATACTGCGACCGTGTGGCTTGCGCGGTCGGACGTCTCTCGGTGCGCGTGTTCGGCATGTCGCATGACGCGGGGCTTAAGCTCGCGCACCATTTGGGGCTGGCGCTCCAGCTCACTAACATTTTGCGCGACCTCGACGAGGATGCCTCCCTCGGCCGTCTTTATTTGCCGCGCGAAGCACTGCGAGCCAACGGCATCGCCGCGACCGATCCGCGCGAGGTTCTGGCGCATCCGGCGGTCGGCAAGGCTTGCGCCTTCATTGTCGATCTGGCCGAGGAGCACTTTCGCCAGGCGCGGAAGATCATGGCGCAAAATCCGCGCCGAATCGTGCGCGCCCCGCGGATCATGGGCGAAGCTTACCACGTCATTCTCGATATGCTGGTCGCGCGCGGCTTTGCACCGCCGCGCGCCCGTATTCGGCTGCCACGCGCAAAACTCCTTTTCATCGTGCTGCGTAATCTCGTGTGACGGGATGAGCGGAACGGTCCACATCATCGGCGCCGGCCTCGCCGGATTGTCGGCGGCCGTGCGGCTTGCACCGCTCGGCAAAACGCTCGTCGTGCACGAAGCTACCGCCTTCGCCGGCGGCCGCTGCCGCTCCTATCACGATGCCACGCTCGGCATGACGATCGACAACGGCAATCATCTCCTGCTTTCCGGCAATCGCGCGGCGCTTGATTATCTGCGCAGCGTCGGCGCCGAGCATCGGTTGGTCGGTCCGCTGCAGGCGGAATTCTCCTTCGTCGATCTGGCAAGCGGCGAGCGCTGGACGCTGCGTTTCAACGACGGCCGGCTGCCGTTCTGGGTTCTCGACCCCAGCCGGCGCGTGCCCGGCACGCGCGTCTCCGATTACGCGCATTTGGCGCGGCTCCTGTGGCCGCGCCAGGGCAAGGCGGTCGGCGAGGTGATCGCGTGCGAAGGTTTGCTCTATCGGCGGCTGGTCGAGCCGCTCTTGGTGGCGGCGCTGAATATCGATGCCCCGCACGGCGCGGCGCGGCTTGCGGCCGCGATCGTGCGCGAGACGCTCGCCGCCGGCGGACGCGCCTGCCGGCCGCTGATCGCCCGCGAGGGACTGGGTCCGACGTTGATCGAGCCGGCGCTTTCCTATCTGCGGCAGCGCGGCGCCACGATATGCATGGAGCATCAGCTCCGCGCCATGCGCCTTGCCGCCGATCGGGTCGAGGCGCTCGAATTCGGCAACGAGGTTGTTGAACTTGGCGTTGACGATGCGGTCATCCTCACCGTGCCGCCCTACATCGCCGCGTCGCTCCTTCCTGGCATCGAGACGCCGACCGAATTCCGCGCCATCGTCAACGCGCATTTCCGCATCGAGCCGCCGGCGAATGCGCCGGCGATCCTCGGCGTGCTCAATGCCACCGTGCAATGGATCTTTGCCTTTCCCGGTCGAGTTTCGGTCACGATCAGCGCCGGCGATCGGCTCATCGACACGCCGCGTGAAGAGCTCGCCAGAACGATCTGGGACGAAGTCGCGCGCGTCACCGGACTGCCGGCCATGCTACCCCCTTGGCAGATCGTGCGCGAGCGGCGCGCGACCTTTGCCGCCACGCCGGCGCAAGACGCAAAGCGCCCGGGCCCGGCAACGAAATGGCGCAATCTCGTCCTTGCCGGCGATTGGACAGATACCGGCCTGCCCGCTACCATCGAAGGCGCGATCAGATCCGGCAACCGCGCCGCCGAAATTATCGCGAAGCTGCCATGATCGAAGACACGCTCGAACAAGCGAGCCGCACTGCCAGGCAAGCGCCGCCCGCCAGGCCGCTCGACGAGGCGCTCGAAGCGCGCATTCAAAAGGCGACGCAGACGCTGTTGGCGGAACAGCGCCCCGACGGCCACTGGGTGTTCGAGCTCGAGGCCGACGCCACCATCCCGGCCGAATACGTGCTACTGCGGCATTATCTCGGTGAGCCGGTCGATGCCGCGCTCGAAGCCAAGATCGCGGTCTATCTGCGCCGCATCCAGGGCGAGCACGGCGGCTGGCCGTTGTTCCGCGACGGTGACCTCGACGTCAGCGCGACAGTCAAGGCCTACTTCGCGCTGAAGATGATCGGCGATTCCGTCGATGCGGATCACATGCGTCGCGCGCGCGAGGCGGTGCGCGCTCGCGGCGGCGCCGGCCGCGCCAATGTGTTCACGCGGATCATGCTGGCGCTGTTCGGCTTCATCCCGTGGCGGGCGGTGCCGGTGATGCCGGTCGAGATCATGCTGCTGCCGAAATGGTTTCCATTCCATCTCGACAAGATTTCGTATTGGAGTCGCACCGTCATCGTGCCCTTGCTGGTGCTGATGGCGAAGAAGCCGCAGGCGCGCAACGCAAAGGGCGTGCGTATCGACGAGCTTTTCCTCGAACCGCCGCAAAGCATCGGGCCGGCGCCGAAGGCGCCGCAGCAGAAAGCGTCGTGGTTCTGGTTCTTCCGCGGCGTCGACAACGTTTTACGCGCGACGGAGCCATATTTTCCCAAGCGCACGCGGCAGCGCGCCGTCGATGCCGCAATCGCCTGGGTGAGCGAGCGCTTGAATGGCGAGGATGGGCTGGGCGCGATTTTCCCCGCCATGGCCAACAGCGTGATGATGTTTGCCGTGCTCGGCTATGCGCAAGATCATCCGCAGCGCGCCATCGCCCGCAAATCGGTCGAGAAGCTGCTCGCCGTGTACGAAAACGAGGCCTATTGCCAGCCCTGCGTCTCGCCGATCTGGGACACCGGGCTCACCTGCCACGCGCTCTTGGAAGTCGGCGGCGAGCGCGTGGTCGGCGAGGTCAAACGCGGCCTCGATTGGCTTTTGCCGAAACAGGTGCTCGACGTCCGCGGCGACTGGATCGCGCGGCGGGGCGATATCCGCCCCGGCGGCTGGGCCTTCCAATATGCCAACCCGCATTATCCCGACGTTGACGACACCGCCGTCGTCGCCATGGCGATGGATCGCGTGCAGGGGCTCTCCGGTCGCCGGGACTATCAGGCCAGCCTCGCCCGCGCGCGAGAATGGATCTTGGGCATGCAAAGCGCGAACGGCGCCTGGGGCGCGTTCGACGCCGACAATGAATATTATTACCTGAACAACATTCCGTTCGCCGATCACGGCGCGCTGCTCGATCCGCCCACCGAGGATGTCACCGCGCGTTGCCTGTCGATGCTTGCACAATTCGGCGAAACGGCCGCGAGCAGCGCGGCGGTGGCCAGCGGCGTCGACTATTTGCAGCGCATGCAGCTCGCGGACGGAAGCTGGTTTGGCCGCTGGGGCATGAACTACGTCTACGGCACCTGGTCGGTGCTCTGCGCGCTCAACGCGGTCAGCGTCGATCACGGCGCGCCACAGATGCGCAGGGCGGTGGATTGGCTCGTCGCCATTCAGAACAAGGATGGCGGTTGGGGCGAGGACGGCTCGAGCTACAAGCTCGATTACCACGGCTACGAGAGTGCGCCGTCGACGGCATCACAGACGGCGTGGGCGCTGCTTGGCTTGATGGCGGCGGGCGAGGTCGATCATCCGGCGGTCGCGCGCGGCATCAAATATCTCGCCAATGCGCAAGGCGCCGACGGCTTCTGGAACGAACCGCGCTACACCGCGACCGGTTTTCCGCGCGTGTTCTATCTGCGCTACCACGGCTATGCGAAATTCTTCCCGCTATGGGCGCTGGCGCGCTACCGCAATCTCAAAAGCGGCAATACGCGCGCGCTGGCGTGGGGGATGTAGGGTTCCGGTCATTCCGGGCTCGCCGCTGCGCGGCGCCCGGGAATGACGACGACGGTTACGCAGCGCTCGCCGACGTCTTGGCCGCTTTTGCGGCCTTCTCGCGCGCCTCGTTGGCGCGCATCTCCGAGAGCGTGAGCTGCACCTGACCGTCGAACACGTATTTCGCCGCTCGCTGGTTTCCCAGCGGGATTTCCGGCGCCATCGGCCCTTCGGTCTTTACGCCGCGCCAGGCGATCATCGCTGCTTGCAGCGGATGCTGCATAATCGCTTCCGTCGCGGTCGGCTCGTAGCCGCAATGCGCCATGCAGTTCGCGCACTTCTCGTAGCGGCCGGTGCCGTAGGCGTCCCAGTCGGTGGTCTCCATCAATTCCGTGAAAGATTTGGCGTAGCCTTCGCCGAGCAGATAACACGGCTTCTGCCAGCCGAAGATATTGCGCGTGGGCATGCCCCACGGCGTGCAATGGAATTCCTGGTTGCCGGCTAGGAAGTCGAGGAACATGCCGGAATGCGTCAGATTCCAGTTTTTGCCCTTGCCGAGCGCAAAGACGTTTCGGAACAATTCCTTGGTCTTGCGGCGGCCGAGGAAGTGCTCCTGATCGGGCGCCCGCTCATAGGCGTAACCGGGCGAGATCGAGACGCCGACGCCAAGTTCCTCGGTGAGATCGAGGAACGCCGCGATGTCCTCGGCCGGATGGCCGTCGAAGATCGTGCAGTTGACGTTGACGGTGAAGCCTTTGGCCTGCGCCGCCTTGATCGCCGATACGGCTTTCTCGTAGCCGCCTTCCATGCATACCGATTTGTCGTGATGCTCTTTCAACCCGTCGAGATGCACGGAAAAGAACAGATACGGCGACGGCTGGAACAAATGTAGCTTCTTCTCCAGAAGCAGCGCGTTGGTGCACAATGACACGAACTTCTTGCGCGCTACGATGCCTTTGACGATTTCGCCGATCTCCTTGTGGATCAGCGGCTCGCCGCCCGGAATGGCGACCATCGGCGCGCCGCATTCATCGACCGCGTCGAGACACTCCTGCACCGACAGGCGCTTGTTCAAAATCGCATCGGGATAATCGATCTTGCCGCAACCGACGCAGGCGAGATTGCACCGGAACAGCGGTTCCAGCATCAGCACCAGCGGATAGCGCTTGCGTCCGGTGAGCCGTTGTTTCAGCACGTAGGCGCCGACGGCTGCCTTCTGTCGCAGTGATACAGTCACAATCGCTTCCTTCTTCGTTTTGCCGTTTGCGTTCGCTGCAGGCAGGCGACAAACCTATACCTTCGCCCCCGCGCGCCTCGCCGTCCTGCCGTCCGTCAGTTCGGGCGGCAAGCGGAATTCGATGGTTTCCTGCCGGCCGGTCAACTCCGACACCTCGACCGGACCGAGCCGGCGCAGCCCGTCGATCACGTCCTCCACCAATACTTCCGGCGCCGAAGCGCCGGCGGTGATGCCGACCGTCTGCGCGCCATTGAACCAGTGCGGTTGCAGCTCGCTGCCGTCGGCAATGAGATAGCACGGCGTGCCCGCCTCGTTGCCGATCTCGCGCAGCCGGTTGGAATTGGAACTGTTCTTGGCGCCAACCACCAGGATAACGTCCACAAGCGTTGAAAGTTCGCGGACCGCCGTCTGCCGGTTCTGCGTGGCGTAACAGATATCGCGCGTCTCCGGTCCGACGATGTCGGTAAATCGGCGATGCAACGCGGCGATGATTCCGCGCGTGTCGTCGACGCTCAAGGTGGTTTGCGTGACATAGGCGACGGGCGTGTCGGACGGAATGTCGAGCGAGTCGACGTCGCTCTCGGTTTGCACCAGGGTCACTGGCTCGGAAATCTGGCCCATCGTGCCCTCGACCTCCGGATGTCCGGCATGGCCGATGAGAATGAGCCGACGTCCCTGCGCCACGTAGCGCTTGCCCTGATTATGCACCTTGGTGACCAGGGGGCAGGTCGCGTTGAGCACCGGAAGTTCGCGTGACGCCGCCTCCTCTTCGACGCTCTTGGCGACGCCATGGGCGCTGAAGATGGTCACCGCGTGCGGCGGCACCTCGGACAAATCCTCGACGAAGTGCGCGCCTTTGGCCTTCAAACTCTCGACCACGTGCTTGTTGTGCACGATCTCGTGGCGCACGTAGACCGGAGGGCCGTACTTTTGCAGGGCGCGCTCGACGATCTCGATGGCGCGCACCACGCCGGCGCAAAATCCGCGAGGTTGAGCGAGAATGACCTTCATCAATTAACCTCCCGGCTGGGTGCCGGACTGCGGCGTTGCGCCGCAATCGTGACAGGCCGTTCTGCCGTGTTCCATATCCAATACTTTGGCCACAACGCCGTAACAATCAAGTTGGCCACGATGCGGTGACAATCAAGCCCGCCCGGCCCTCGCCGGGGCCGATCAATCGCGACGTCCGGCAATGGAACCTTTGAGCGGAAACGGGGCTCCTTGTCCAGCATGCCAGGCGGTCTAGTGCCCTGCCGTTCGGGGTGCCTTTCGGTCTATAAAATAGGAAAATATCCACGATTTCACTTTTCCGGCGTTTCAGGGCATTTAGGCCGCTGCCGGTGGCTGGAGAATCCATGAACGGCCTGCATGCCGATGCGCCTGCTGCGGCGCGACCCCGGTTGCACATCCCCGGCCGGCAAAAGGCGCGTGCCTCCATTTTGCCGTTGTCTTAACGCCTCAAACACTGGTTTGTCGCATTACATCCCATGAAAACGATTACCGCTTTCGTCGTCCGCGCGATCGGCTTTTGCATCCACTACCCGCGGTGGGTCATCGCCGCGGCGATCGTTCTTGCGCTTGTCTCGGCCTGGTACGCGGCGACGCATTTCTCCATGACCACCGACATCAATCAGCTTATTTCCAGCAACAGCCCGGGGCGGCAACGGGAGCTGGCCTTCGAAAAGGCCTTCCCGCAATTCGATGTGACCATCGCGGTCATCGACGCGCCGACGCCGGAGCTGGTCGCGGAAGCGACTGCCGCCTTGGTGGCGCGGCTGTCGCCGCAGAAGAACTTCTTTCATTCGATCGACGAGCCGCAGGGCGGTTCGTTCTTTGCGCAGAACGGTCTTTTGTTCGCGCCCACCGAGCAGCTCGGCCCGCAAATGACCATGCTCACGCAGGCGCAGCGCCTCATCCAGGTCTTGGCGGGCGATCCAAGCCTGCGCGGCGTGCTGCGCACCCTGCAATTCGGCCTCCTCGGCGTGCAATCGGGCAGGCTCAAGCTCGACGACATGGTTTGGCCGCTGACGCTCGGGGCCGACTCGCTGGACCAGGTCAACGCCGATAAGTCGGCGAGCTTCTCCTGGCACGTGCTGGTGCAAGGCCAGGAGCCCAAACCAAGCGACCTGTTGCGATTCCTGCGCATCCAGCCCGTTCTCGATTACTCGGAGCTTGAGCCGGGGCTCAAGGCGAGCAACGCCATCCGCCAGGCCGCTGCCGAACTCAAGCTCGGTTCCGCTTATCAGGCGCATGTGCGCCTGACCGGCCCGGTGCCGATGAACGACGAGGAATTCGCCACGATCAAGGAGAACGCGGCACTCAACGCCGTGCTCACCATCGCCGTCGTGCTCTTCATCCTGTGGATGGCGCTGCGCTGGTGGCGGATCATCTTTGCCGTGTTCGTCAGTCTTGCGGTCGGACTTTCCATCACGGCGGCACTGGGCCTGCTGATGGTCGGCTCGCTCAACCTGATCTCCGTCTATTTCGCCGTGCTGTTCGTCGGCCTCGGAGTCGACTTCGGACTCCAGTTCAGCGTCCGCTATCGCGCCGAGCGGCACGAAGTCGACGGTCTGTACGAGGCTTTGTTGCATGCCGGCCGGCGCGCGGGCGCGCCGTTGACGCTTGCCGCGCTCGCCACCGCCGCGGGCTTTCTTTCGTTCCTGCCGACGGCCTACAAGGGGCTGTCCGAGCTCGGCCTGGTCGCCGGCGTCGGCATGCTGATCGCTTTTGCCACCAGCATTACCTTGTTGCCGGCGATGCTGAGCCGGCTTAAGCCGCGCAGCGAGCCCCATCCACTCGGCTACGCATTCCTCGCTCCGGTCGATGATTTTCTCGAGCGCAATCGGGTGCCGATCCTCGTGGTGACGGCGATCGTGATTCTCGGAGCGTCGCCGCTGCTGTACTGGCTGCGGTTCGATTTCAATCCGATGAACCTGCGCAATCCCAACGTCGAGTCGGTCGCCACCTACCTTGCGCTCGAGAAAGACGGTGAAGGCGGCGCCAACGATATCGAGGTGCTGGAGCCGGCGCTGACGGCCGCCGACCAGGTCGCCGCAAAGGTCCGCGACCTCCCGCAAGTCGCGCGCGCCGTGACGCTTTCGACCTTCATCCCCGAACAGCAGGCGCAAAAGCTGTCGCTGATCCAGGGCGCGGCGACGACACTCGATCCCGCGCTCTCGCCGCCCACGATCAGCGCGCCGCCGACGGATGCGGAAAACATCGCCATCATCAATACCACCGTCGATGCGCTCAATAAGCTTGCCGGCAGCGCTCCCGGCCGCGGCGCCGACGCGGCAAAGCGCCTTGCCGCGGCCTTGGCCACGCTTGCCAAGGGCGATCAGGCGGCGCGCCAACGGGCCGAGGTGGCGTTCATTCAGCCGTTGAAAACGGCGCTCGGCGATTTGCGTAACCTGCTCAAGGCCAAGGAAATCACCCGCGAAAAGCTGCCGCAGAACCTCGTGGACCAATGGGTCACGCCGGACGGGCAGGCGCGGTTGCAGATCGCGCCAAGCGGCAATGCGAACGACAACGCCACATTGCGGACGTTCGCCCATGACGTGCAGAGAATCGAGCCTAACGCCACCGAGGGTCCCATTTCGATTCTCGAAGCGCGCCGCACCATCATCACCGCTTTCCTGCAGGCCGCCGCCTGGGCGCTGTTGTCGATTGCCGTGCTGTTGTGGATCACATTGCGGCGGCTCGGCGACGTGCTGTTGACGCTCATTCCGCTGCTGGTCGCCGGTGTCGTTACCCTCGAGATCTGCGTGGCGATCGATCTGCCGCTGAATTTCGCCAATATCATCGCGCTGCCGCTGCTGCTCGGCGTCGGCGTAGCGTTCAAGATCTATTACATCATGGCGTGGCGCGAGGGGCAGACCAAGCTGTTGCAGTCGGTGCTGACGCGGGCGGTAACGTTCAGCGCCTGTACCACAGCGACCGCGTTCGGCAGCCTGTATTTTTCCAGCGACCCCGGAACATCGAGCATGGGCAAGCTCCTCACCATCGCGCTCATGACGACGATGACCGCGGCGGCGCTGTTCCAGCCGGTGCTGATGGGCAAGCCGCGCGAGGAGGAAGCGCAGCAACACGCCCGGCGCAAGCATGCGGGCGCCGCAAATTAATGCGGCACATAGAGCGCGATCGCCGCTCTAGCGCCGCACTGAATTATCCGGCTTCTGCGCGCCCTTGGGTTTGTGCGCGATCGCGTGATTGGGATTAAAGCGCGGATCGATCTCGCTGTAGGCCGAATCCGGCAAACGCGTCCAGTATTGATTTTGCCCAAGCAGTGAAATGCCGAGGTAGCCGCGTACGACCAGCGTCTGGCCGTCGGGCGCGAGCGTCATCATGGCGTTGTAGATGTGTCCGTAGCGCGGATCGAGAATGGTCCCATCGGTGTAATCCAGCCCCTCCCGCTTCATGCCGCGGATGATGTCGAGCCCCAGCCACGGCTTGTCGTGGCGGTCGTCCGTGCACTGATCGCAAACGACCTCGGGACTTTCGCCCGGCTTCATATACATCCGCACGATCAGGCCCTCGTAAATACCGTCGTGATCGCGGATGAGAAACCAGCCGGTCGGCTGCCCGGTGTCCTTATCGAGCGCTTGCCAAAGCCCGGCCGCCGTAGGCTCCGCGCCGGCGGCGTAACCCGGGGCGATAAGCGACAGGCTCAGCGCTGCCAGGATCGTGAGCAGGCTTGCGCGCATCGCTTGATTCTCCGCGGCCGACCGCCCCACTTCGCGGTCATTGGCGCGCGGCTTTCCGCGTAGTGCAACCCTGCGAAATCCCGTCATCAAAGTCATCCACCGTCAAACCATGCTGGCAAAGTTGACGTAGGTCAATTCTACAGCTTTAAAGAATGGTCTAAGTATGCCGTCGGGCCGGCAGAAGGTTGACGGCTCGGGTGGTGATGGAACGGACCAAGGGGGCGAGGTCATGAACCATCAATGGGTGGACTGCGACCGAAGTTTCGTCAGCCGACGTTACGATCGGATCGCCGGATTTATTCCATTGTTCGATCGATTGCTGTTTCTGCCGCCGAGCCTTCGGGCCCAGGCGGTTGCGCGTATGGGCTTGCGCAGGGGCGACAGCGTGCTCGACCTCGGATGCGGCACCGGCACCAATCTTTCGCGCCTGCGCCAGGCGGTAGGGCCTAGCGGGCACGTCTTTGGCATCGATATTTCGCCCGGGATGCTGCGCAGGGCGAAGGCGCTGCGCAGCGCCAATCATTGGCGCAATGTCGAATTGAGCGAATGCGATGCCGCCGATTATACGGCGCCGCGGCCGCTCGATGGTGTGCTGATGAGCCTGTCGTACAACACCATGCCGAACCACCGCGCCGTCCTGCGTCGCGCGTGGCAGCAGCTTCGACCGGGCGGCCGCATCGTCATCATGGACGCCAAGCTTCCTCCCGGTTTCGGCGAACGAATAATGCTCCCGCTGAGCCTCTGGCTGATGAAGCACACCATGCTGGGAAATCCGCTGATCGAGCCATGGAAAGAGCTCGCCGCGCTGACCAAGCAACTCGGCATGAGCGAATGCCTGTTCGGGTCCTATTACATCTGTCGCGGAACAAAGCTGCTGGCGGAAGAGTGCAGTGACAGGGCGGCGGATGACGAGACTGTCGTCGCGCCTGCATACCAAGCCGCCGCCGAGTGAGCTGCCGCGTTGCGGACATTGACAAAAGCGGGTCGGCTGCCTCCATAAAGCGTCCGTCGGATCAAGGCCGAGGCGAGCCCTGAGAACCGGCCGCCTAACGCGCATCAGCTCTGCACGCAAAAGTCTTTTCCACATGGGTGCTGGCGTACGCCCGGCGGGCAAAGCGCGAATAGCCGGCGAACGGGAGAAGCGACCAATGGCCAACAAGATCATCATCAGCTGCGCGATCACCGGCTCGATCCATACCCCGACGATGTCGGACGCGCTGCCGATCACGCCCGATCAGATCGCCACGCAAGCGATCGATGCCGCCAAGGCCGGCGCCGCGATCCTGCATCTGCACGCGCGCGATCCGAAGGACGGGCGGCCGTCGCCGGACCCGAACGTGTTCATGCAGTTCCTGCCGCGCATCAAGCAGGCCTGCGACGCGGTGGTCAACATCACCACCGGCGGTGCCGTGACCATGACGGTGGAGCAGCGCATCTCGGCTGCGCAGACATTGTCGCCGGAAATGTGTTCGCTCAACATGGGCTCGATGAATTTCGCGCTCTATCCCATGGCGCGCCGCTACAAGAATTGGAAATACGATTGGGAAGAAGCCTATCTGACCAACTCCGACGCTTACATCTTCCCCAATACTTTCCGCGATATCGAAAAGATTTCCAAGCTTCTCGGCGCAGGCCACGGTATCAAATTCGAGCACGAGTGTTACGACACCGGCCACTTGTACAATCTCGCCCATTGCATCGAGCGCGGCATGTTCGAGCCGCCGGTTTTCGTGCAGCTCATCTTCGGCATTCTCGGCGGCATCGGCCCCGATCTCGACAATCTATTGTTCATGAAACGCACCGCCGACCGGCTGTTCGGCGATCAATATTACTGGTCGGTACTCGCCGGCGGCCGCCATCAGATGAATTTCGCCACCAACGCCGCGATGATGGGCGGCAATGTCCGCGTCGGGCTCGAGGACTCGCTCTATATTGGTCCGGGCAAGCTCGCCAAAAGCAACGCCGAGCAGGTGGCGAAAATCCGCCGCATCGTCGAGGATCTTGGATTCGAGATCGCGACGCCGACCGAAGCGCGCGCGCTGCTGGGCCTCAAAGGCGCCGATCGCGTGAAATTCTGATCGGGGGTGTGCGCGAAAGCTGGTGGGCGGTGCAGGTATCGAACCTGCGACCCCATCCATGTCAAGGATGTGCTCTCCCGCTGAGCTAACCGCCCTCTCCAGAAAGGCCGATGTAGCGTCGCGCCGCCCGTAGGGTCAAGCCCGCGGGCGCCGCCGTCACATCCCTTCCGCCTTCTTGCGCTTGTCGCACTCGCTCCAGTATTGCGGCCACTTCATTCCGGGGGGCCTCGTTCCGGCCGCCTTTGCCGCCTTCCAGTCGGCGCCGCAGGCGCGCTCGCGCGCGACCATGGCCGCACGGCCGGCCGATACCGGTTTCGCGCCGGGCTCGGCGGCGGCTGTGGGCGCAGGCTTTGGCGCCGGCTTTTCAGCAGCAGGCGGTGGAGCAGCCGGAGGCGGTGCCGTTGCTTCAGCGCCGCATTGCGCCTTACGGAAGTCATTCCATTTCATGCCGTTGAGCGAACCGGCAGTCTTGGCCGCTTGGTATTTGGCGCTGCACTCTTTCGACGTGAGAGCGTGCGCCGGCGCCGGTATCGATGCGGTGGCCAGAACGGCGACGAACATTCCCGACGCGATCAACAGAACGGTTTTCATGGCGGTCATTCTCCTGTGCCGAGAGCTTTTCAAGGACGAGGCGCTCGCATTGGAGTGCCTCAAGGGACGCGTTCACATGCCGGTGGCGTCGGTCACGCACTTTTTGGTGAAGCTTGTCTTCGCCGCGCCGGCGAGTTTCTTGTCGGCGGCTTGCGAGTCGCAGCTCGCTTGCGCGTCCTTCGTGCATTTGGTCATGAAGCTTGTCTTCGCGGCGCCGGCGAGCTTCTTCGCGGCCGACTGGTCTGCGCAAGAATCCGCCATTGCCGCGGTCGTCAGGCAAAACGAGGCAAGAATGATTGCGACAGTCTTCATAGTCTCCTCCTACTACGGGTTATTGATATCAACAAGCCGACTGCCGACGTGAACTCACGCCGCCGGCTTGAGCGTTCCGTTCGGCGATGCCTTATCGACGATGTCGGGTAGATATTGTGCCATCAGCTTCAGCGTCTGGTCGAGCGGCAGTCCGAGATGGCGGGCGAATTCCTGCACCTGGGCGTTACCGAGAACCGCCTTCAACTGATCTTCAGTGATCGGAATATTGGCGCCGGGGCCGAGCCACGATTGGACCTGCGTATTGAGGCCGCCCTTTTGCAGCGCCGCAACGAGCCCATTGAGATCGTGGTATTGCGTTTGCGCCAGCACGCCGTTGATCAACGCCGGTAATGCCGCCGCTTCGACCTGCCCCAACGCGCCCTTGAGCGCGTCGCCAAGGCCTAAATTGTCGAACAAGCCCATGCCTTTATCTCCCACTGCAAAGTTCGCGCTTTATGCGGAAGTCACCTCAAGTCCGGCACGCTAAGTCTACGCGAACGCGATTGTCCGCACCAGAGCCCGCTTGCGTCAGGCGCCCGGCCGGCGCGCGAGCAAACCGAACGCTGCAATCGCCGCCAGCAGGAGGGAGACCAGAACATTGTAGCCGGCGAGCGAGATGCCGATAAAACGCCACGCCGCCTCGTCGCAACGCACCACGCGGATCGACTGCAACTGACTGAGCAGCGGCCCCTTCGCGGTGAAATCGGTCACCGGACCCGAGCAATCGGTCGGGCCCGGCCACCAGCGCCATTCGACGCCGGCGTGATAGGCCCCAAGCGCGGCGCCGCACAGCATGGCGGCGACGATCGCGAGGAAGCCGACGGCGATCAGCGCGCGCGGCGCGCGCGCCAGCGCGGCAATCGCCATCAGGAGCGAGAGCGGAATGACGATATGGTAGGGTAGGCGCTCTTCGAGGCAGAGCGGGCAGGGCGCAAGCTTCAACACGTATTCGAAATACCAGGCGCCGAGCAAAGTCACGGCGCTGAGCACGAAGATCACCAGCGCCGCGGCGGCGGCCGGGTCGGTGCGAATTCGGTCGGTCCAACTCTGCTTCATTGCATCCTCGGGCGATCGTCGGCTCGCGCCAATTTGCCGATCCGGGAGGCGGAAGCAAGGCCGTCGGCGAGTTTGCCGACAGCAAGGTCGAAGATATAGATGGCGCTGGAGCATGATCCGGAAAAGTGGTAGCCGGTTTTCCGAAAAGATCATGCTCCACTAAAAAGCCCGTGTGGCGGAACTGGTAGACGCGCACGACTCAAAATCGTGTTCCGCAAGGAGTGGGGGTTCGATTCCCTCCACGGGCACCATCGGCATTTGACGGATGCAGAGTGAGCGTCGGCCCGATCCAATGAAATTTGCGCACTTCTCCCACATCTGGGCCAAGCCCGGCATGACGCCGCATCAGCGTTACGAACAGCTGTGGCGCGAGCTGCAAGCGTGCGACGCGCTGAACTTCGACTTCTCGTTCTGCGTCGAGCATCATTTTCATCCCGACGAGAGCTGGATGTCGTCGCCGAGCCTCTATGCCGTCGGCGCCGGCGCGCGCACCCGGCGTCTGCGCATCGGGCCGATGGGCTACATCGTGCCGCTCTATCATCCGCTGCGGCTTGCAGAGGAAATCGCCATCGTCGATCAGATGCTAGGCGGCCGCATGGAGCTTGGTCTCGTGCCCGGCATCAACGCGGATTATTTCCGCCCGTTCGGTCTCGATTACGGTCAGCGCAAGTCGCCGACGCTGGAGTTCGTCGACTATATGCGCGCGGCTTTCGGCGAGACCCAGCCGTTCTCGTTCCACGGCCAGGAATTTCACACCGATCGGGCCGAGATTTCGGTGCAGCCGGCGCAGCGCCCGCATCCGCCGCTATGGATGATGAGCCGCGATCCGCAGACGCTCGAATTCTGCGCGAAGAACGCCATCAATCCCGGCTACTTCCTGGTCTATCCGCGCGCCGACGCCGCGCCGCGCTACCGCACATTCCTGGAGAACTGGAAGCGCGCCGGCTGACCGAAAAAGCCCAACATCGCCTACAGCACGGTGATTTATGTCGACGAGACCGATGAGAAGGCGCTCGACACGGCGTTGTTTCGCGCCAGCCGCGCCTATGAAGGATTCCTGGCGCCGGCGAAATCGTGCGAGAGCTTCGAGGAGCGCGTCGCCAACTTCGCCAAGATGTTCGTCGGCCGCGGCGAGCCCGGCGCCGCGGAGATCATGGCCAACGTCTTCAACCCCGATTATCTGCTCAAGCACGATCTCGTCTTCATCGGCTCGCCGGCGACGGTCAGCGCGAAAATTCGCGCCGCCGCGGAAGCGGGCCTGTTCAACACGTTCATGGGCGAGTTCAACTTCGCCGATTTGCCGGAGCCCGAGCTGATGCGTTCGATCCGCCTGTTCGGGGAGCAAGTGATTCCAGCGCTACGCGCCTACGAGCCGTTTTGATCGCACGCTTTCGCCTCCCGGGCACGCCTGGCGCTACTGCCCTTGCGCCAACTCCGGATGCGCCTTGAGCCGCGCGTTGTTGAGTACATAGATCGCGAAGCAGACGATGGCCCCCGCTGCAAAAGGCAGCGCCGACCACGCATACAGCGTACCCAACGGAAGCCCGACCAGTAGACCGCCTACGACCGGGCCGATGATCGAGCCGAACCGACCGATGCCCAACTCCCAGCCCGAGCCGTTGGCGCGCAGCGAGGTCGGGTAGATCATGGCGCCGACCACGTTGATGCCGGTCTGGATGCCGAGCACGAGGAACCCGGCGCAGAAGGTCGACGTGAGCAGGGCGGCCGCCGAGGTCGTTCCCCAATAGCCGATCGAGCCGACCACGGGGACCGCGACGACGAACAGGATCGCAATGGCGAAGAAGCGGCTCCGTTGCAGCCACCAGCAGAGCATGAGCGCGCCGACCGTGCCGCCGACCTGTAACAGCGCGCCGGCGAGCGCCGCGGTCGCTTGCGGCACCTTCGCGGCCGCCATCAGCGTCGGCGTCCAGCTGATCAGGAAGAAGTAGCCCATCAGATTGAGCGCGAACAGAAGCCACGCCAACGGCGTGATCAGCCAGAGTCCGTTGCGGAACAGATAAAAGGGATTGGACGATGGAGATTGCTGCTCGTCTTCGATGACGAAGCGCGCGTTTGGCGGCACTTTATAGCCGGGACGGATGCTGGCGATCACTTGCTCCATCCGGCGGCGGTGACCTTCGTGCAGCGCCATGTATTTGATCGACTCGGGAAGCCCGAAGATAGCGGCAAGCGCGATGATGACGGGAACCACGCCGCCGACGGAGAACAGGACCGGCCAGCCGTAATGCGCAACGAACGCCGCGCTGACGAAGCCGGCAAACGCGCCGCCAAGCGGCACGCAACCGGCGGCGATGATGGCCAAAGTCGCGCGCAAGTTTCGCGGCGCCGATTCGGCATTGATCGCCACCAAGTTGGGGATGACGCCGCCGATGCCAAGCCCGGCAATCGTTCGCAGCCAGAACAGCTCGGTCAGGTTGGTCGAATAGGCGGCGGCGAAGGTGAAAACGCCGAAAAACAGGTTCGCGCTGATCAGCGCCGTCTTGCGGCCGTAGCTGTCGCCGATCCAGCCGAAAATCTGCGAGCCGAACAGGACGCCGATGTTGCTCGCCGTGAGCACCCATTTGAGGTCGCTTGGCGGCACATGCCAGTCGGCAACCAGATGCGGCGCGGCAAACGCGATGGCGCCGATGTCATAGCCGTCGATAAGCGCGATCAGCACGGACCATATCAGCACCTTGATCTGGAACGAGCTCAGCCCGCGTTCGTCCAACAGTCGCGAAACCTGTACGACTTCGCCGACCATTGCTTCCCCCCGGAAATTTCAATTGCGCCGTGAACGCCGCACATTTGCCGGGAAAGGGTAGGCGACCTACGGCGTGAAGAAAAGTGACATTCCGGCGCAGACGCGCCGACTATTCGGCCGCCGCCGCCGATCGACGGCCAACGCCATCGCGCCGCGGCAGCGCGCGGGACGCAGCCATCGCAGCCGACCGGTTTTTCATATTGACGTAGACCCGCCGCAGGCAATGTTTGAGCGCCACCAGTTCCTCTGGCCGCAGATCGGCGATGGCCGCCGCCTCATATTCACGTGCCGTCGGGATGATGCGAACGACCTGCGCTTTTCCCTTGGCGGTGAGCTTCACGACGACTTCCCGTGTGCTGCTTTGGGAACGGGTACGCGACACCACCCCTAAACCGACCAGGCGTGTCACCAGCCGCGACAACGTCGACGCGTCGATGCTGGTCAAGGCGGCGAGATCGATCTGGCGTTGGCCGCCCTTGCTGGCCAGCACCGCCATGACGCGCCACATCGCGATGCTCAGGCGATAAGGCGCCAGCGCTTCCCCGCCGAACTGCTCGGCAATGATGGTGCCGACCCTATTCACCAGGTACGGCAGGTAGTTATCGAGATCGAGCTTGGCGGGGTCGCTCATGAGGGTGCGGAGGCGTGGTGGCGCATCGTCTAATGGGATTACATTTCCCGGTCCAAATTCTTCATACGCACAAATTATTGCATTTACAACAGATGCACAATCATCTATTTTGCATTTTGGAATTGCGTATTTTTTGACTAGTTTCCTGGGGAGGAAACCATGGACTTTGGCTACTTCACGCTGAGCGACAATCACTACGAAAACAATACGCGCTCTTCGAACCAGTTCGTCGCCGACATCACCGCCGAGGCGCTTCTTGCCGACAAGCTGGGCATGCACTCGGCCTGGATCGGCGAGCATCATTTCAATTCGCTCGGCGTCTTGTCCTGCCCGGACATGGTGCTGGCCTATGTCGCCGCCAACACAACGCGCATTCGGCTCGCGCCGGCGGTGACCGTGCTGCCGCTGCATCACCCCATTCGCGTCGCCGAGCAATGGGCGACGCTCGATCTTCTCTCCGGCGGCCGCGTCGATTTCGCCTGCGGTCGCGGCTACGACCGGCGTGAATATCTGCCGTTCCATGTCTCTTTTGACGACAACCAGGGCATTTTCGAAGAGGGTCTCGAAGTGGTGCGCCGGCTCTGGGCAGCGGACGACCGCATCTCGCATCACGGCAAACATTATTCGTTCGACGACGTGCGCATCACGCCGAAGCCGGTACAGCGTCCGATTCCGACCTATGTCGGCTCGTTTTCGAAGCCGTCGATCGAGCTTGCGGCGCGGCTCGGCTGTGGCTTGATCGTGGCGCCGTTTGCCGCCGCGCTTAGCTTCGGCGGGCTGAAACAGGTCGCCGACCTTTATCACGAGTCCTGCGCGCGCTACGGCACCAAGCCCGGCCGGCTGATGTGCAGCTATTTCACGCATTTCGCCGGAAACAAGGTGCAGGAAGACGCGCAGCGCGCGCGCCAGATCCGCTATTACCAAGAATGCGTGATCCCGGCCTTGCCGGGCGATCCGAAAACCGCGCCGCCGAGTTATCGCTATTTCGTCGACATGGTCGCCCGGTTGAGCAAGGTTAGGGCGGAAGATTTGACGGAGAATTCGGTGCTGCTCGGCTCATCGGCGCGCATCACCGAAATCCTCAAGAAGGTCGAGGCCGCCGGTTACGACGAAGTCATTCTTTATTTCAATGTTGGCCAGAAGCCGCATCCGCAGGTCAAGGACGAGATGGCGCGCTTCATGGCCGAGGTGGCGCCGGCTTTCGCCGCTGTGCGCAAGGAAGACGCGGCTTAAGGCAGCAAGCTGGGCTCAGCGGCGTTGCCGCAGCCGCCCGACGATTCCTTGGGGAAGAAACGTGACGATCAGGATGAACAGGATTCCAAGCCACAACAGCCAGCGATCCGGGTGAAACAGGGCCGCGAGGAACGGCATCCCGATCAACGCACCGCTGATCATGCCGAGGAGGTTTTGCAGATAGTACTGGGCGACGACGACCACGATCGATCCAATGACCGCGCCATAGAGCGAGCCCATGCCGCCGATCACGACCATCAGCAGGATGTCGATCATCAGCGAGAACGACAAAGTCGCGTCGGGCCCGTTATAGCCGAGCACCAGAGCCATCAGTGCGCCGGCGAGCGACGCCATGATCGCGGACAGGACGCATACCAGAGTGCGGTAGGCGACCACTTGGTAGCCCATCGCCTCGACGCGGAACTCGTTGTCGCGGATGGCTTGGAGCACCTTACCGAGCGGCGAGTTGACGATCCGCAGCATGATGAGGAACAGCACCAGCGCCACAACAAGGGTTATGTAGTAGGTGATGACCGAGCCGTTGACGGTGACCCCGAGCACCGGATGGGCGAACAGCCGGAAACCGGGCTTGAGGATCGCCGGCAGCGAGAAGGTCAGCCCGTCCTCGCCGCCAGTGAGGCTGCGCCATTGCTCGGCAACGATCTGGGAAAAGCTCGCGATGGCGAGCGTGATCATCGAGAAGAAAATGGCGCGCAAGCGCAGGCTCAAGAGGCCGATCACCGTGGCCACAACCAGCGACACGGCGGCTCCGGCAGCGGCGCCGAGGATCACTGCGCCCCAGCCGACCCAGCCTTTGGCGAGCATGATGGCCACGCCATAGGCGCCGATGCCGAAAAACATCGTATGCGCAAACGAGACGATGCCGGTGTAGCCGAGCATCAGGTCGTAGCTCGCCACCAGGATCACGAAAATGCAGATGCGCGAGCTGACGCCCAGAGCCTTGGTGCCGGGAAACAGGAACGGCGCGAATATGAGCGCGAGCAGGATCACGAGCATGATCGCGTTCAACGGGAGCCGGCCAGGCGGATCGTCGGACACGAGCCAGCCCGGCCACGATCCGGCTCGTCCAGGCGTTTGGTTGATGTCCGGCTTCATTGCCCTAGTGCTCGTCGATCGGAAACAATCCGCGCGGCTGCCACAGCAGGATCAGCGCCATGAGCAGAATGTTCGATCCCAGCGCCAACTTGGGAGCGAGGAAGCCGACATAATTGCTGGTCAGTCCGACGAGGATGGCGCCGATGAAGCAGCCGCCCACCGAACCGAGCCCGCCGATGATGAGGATGATGAAGACGAGGATGGTCATGCTGTCGCCGATCTGGCTGGTGACCAGTTCCTGGTACTGTCCCCACATCATCCCGCCCATCCCGGCGAGCGCCGTGCCGGCCATGAACACGCCGATGAACACACGGCGGATGTGGTAACCCAGCGACTGCACCATTTCGCGATCCTCGACGCCGGCGCGAACCACGAGGCCGAGCCGGGTGCGCGTTAGGAAGAAATGCATGGCGATGGCGACGGCGAGGCCGACCGCGAGCGCGACCAGGCGGTAGGTTTCGATCGGCGAAGAACCGAGAAACACGCTGCCGCGCAGGCTGGCGGGTTTGGGCAGCACCAGCGCTTGTGGCCCCCACAGCACGATCACGAGCTGCTCGATGACGGTGAGCGCTCCAATGGTTATCAGGATTTGGCGGAGCGGCGCGCCATAGACCTGACGAATGATGACGCGTTCGAAGACAAAACCGAGCGCGCCGCTCGCGGCGGCCGCCGACACGAGTGCTACAAGCAGCGCGATGAGATTGAGTGTCAGCGAGAATTCGGTGGTCCAGCCTGCAAGCGGCCGCAGCACCGAGACCGTGACGTAAGCGCCGACAGTGACAAAAGCCGCATGCGCGAAGTTGAGCACATCCATGAGGCCGAAGATCAGCGTCAGCCCCGAAGCCACTAGGAAGAGCATGATGCCCATGGTCAGGCCGGCGACTGTCAGCGTCACCCATGGCCCGACGCCCATCGCCGGCAAAGCCGCTAGCACGATGAGCGGCGTCAGCGCGTAGGGCGCCCAGCGCTGCAACCGGTCGGGCCAATGCTCGCTCATAGGCCGGCCGCCATGCGCAGCCCGAGCAGCCGTTGCTGGAGCGCCTCGTCCGCGGCGAGGGTTGCCATGTCGCCGCTATAAATGATGCGTCCCTCGTCCATCACCGCGACATCGTCGCCGATGGCTTCCGCCACGCGAAAATTCTGCTCGACCAGGAGAATGGTGGTCTGCTCGCTTTTGAGCCGCACGAGCGCCGCGACGAGCTGATCCACCATGGCCGGCGACAAGCCCTTGGTCGGTTCGTCCACCAGCAACAGGCGACGCGGCTCGACGATGGCGCGCCCGATCGCCAGCATCTGTTTCTGTCCGCCGGACAGCGAGCCCGCCGCCGAGTCCCATTTTACTTTCAGCGCCGGGAAACTTTCCAGGACGCGGTCCAGATAGGGCTTGGCGAAGCCGTTGGGTGCGGTGGCAAGCAGCATGTTCTCCCGCACCGTCAATTTGCCGAAGATGCCCATGTTCTCGGGCACGTAGGCGATGCCCAAGCGGGCGATGTGTGGTGTGTCCATCGCCGCAATCGATTGTCCGTCGAAGATTATTCGGCCCTGACGCGCCTTCCACAAGCCCATGATGGTGCGCAAAGTCGTCGTTTTGCCGGCGCCGTTGCGCCCAAGGAGCGCGGTCACGCGTCCGCGTCGTGCCGTGAGATTGACGCCGTGCAGGATTCGATAGCGGCCGATATCGGTATGGATGCCGTCGAGCCGCAACAGCGCAACGTCGTCGGCGCCGGTCATGGCGGCAGTTGGCGCCGCGCGTCGGCGCCCCGTTGCAGGCCGAGATAGGCTTGTTGCACCGCCGGCATTGCCACGACTTCCGCCGGCGAGCCGTCGGCGATTATCGCGCCGTCCTGCAACACGACGATGCGATCGGCAAGCCGCGTCACGACGTCCATGCGGTGCTCGACCAGCAGCACGGTCTTGTGCGTCTCCGCCTTTATCTCTTCGATGAGATCGAGGATGGTCGGGATCTCGTCGAGGCTCATCCCGGCGGTCGGTTCGTCGAACATCAGCACCCGGGGCGCAAGCGCGAGAAGGATCGCCACTTCGAGTTTGCGCTGGTCGCCGTGCGACAACGCCGCCGCCGGCAGGCCGGCGCGCGGCGCGAGCTTGACCCGCTCCAGCCAATGGCGCGCTTCGTCGCGCACCTGGACGTTGCGCGCGGCGATGCTGAGGAAGTCAAAGCGGATTTGAGCGACGGATTGCACGGCGAGCCGCACATTCTCGAATACCGTGAGGCTAGGGTAAAGATTGATGAGCTGGAACGCGCGTCCCAGTCCGAGACGGGTGCGATGTGGAGCGCCGAGACGCGTGATGTCCTTGCCGAACAGGCTGACACTGCCGTGCGAAGGCCGCAATTGCCCGGAGATCAGATTGAAGTAGGTCGTCTTGCCGGCGCCGTTGGGGCCGACGATCGCGGTCAAGGTGCCGCGATGAAACGCACAGGTCACGGAGTTCACCGCGACCTGCCCCCCGAAGCGGATCGTCAGATCGCGGGTCGATAGCGCAGGGACCTCGTCCGTCATTCCGCGACCCCCGTCCGCGAATCACGAGCCCTGACGGCGCGTCACGCCCGGCCTATTGGCGCCCGTTGGCGATTGGTATCTTCATCTCCTCGATGGAGATCACGCGCGCGAGCTCCGGAACAGCCCAGGGCACATTCGGATCGACCTTGATCTTGAAGGCGTACATCGGTTGCAGGAGTTGGTGGTCTTCCTTGCGGAACATCACGTTTCCCTTGGGCGACTCGAAGGACATGCCCTCCATCACCGGGATCAGCTTTTCCGCGTCGGTCGAGCCGCCGGTCTTCTTCAGCGCTTCGACCACCGCCTGCGCCGCGATGAAGCCGCCGCACGTAAAGAAATCCGGCGGCGCTCCGTTGAAGCGCTTCTTGTTCTCGGCGATCAGCCAGTCATTCACAGGGTTTTTGGGGATTTCATAGTAGTAATAGGCCGCCCCTTCCATTCCCGGAAAATCTTTATAAGCGGCCAATGCCGGCAGGATGTTGCCGCCGGTCGCCACCCCGATTCCCAGTCGCTCCGGATCCATGGCCTTGAGCGCCCCGAGCGGATTGCCGCCGGCCCAGTTGAGGAAGATGATCTTGCGGCCCTGCTCCTTGGCCATCGTATCGAAGATGCGCTGGTAGGCCGCCGTGAAGTCGGTCGTCAGCGGCGGCGCATATTCTTCGGACACAAGCTTGGCGCCGGTGGGCGTGAGCGCCGTTTGGAAGGCGGTGACGAAATCGCGGCCGAACGCATAATCCTGCGCCAACGTCGCCACCACCGTCCCCGGTTTGCCGATGGCTAGCGCATTGGATACCGCGTCCTGGGTGGAGTTGCGGCCGGTGCGAAAGATGTAGCGGTTCCATTTATCGCCGGTGATCGAGTCGGCGACCGCCGGTTCGACGATAAAAATCTTTTTGTTGTCTTGTGCGACCGGCAACATCGCCAATGCAACAGCCGAGCTGGTCCCGCCCACGGCGATATCGGCGCCGTCGTCGTTATAGGCCTCGTTCAACAGATTGCGGCCGACGTCGGGTCTAAATTGGCTGTCCTTCTCGATCACGACGAGCTTGCGCCCGGCCACTATCATCGTGCCGCCGGTCGCATAGGCGAGCCCCATGGCGAAGCCGGCCGAAGTCTGCTTGGCGTAAGCTTCGAGCGGGCCGGTCTTGTCGGCGATCAGGGCGATCTTGATCTGGTTGTCGTCGGCGTGCGCCTGCACAGCCCACAATGCCGTGAGCGCCGCGCCGATCGCGATCCACCCGTTGCCGGTCGTCCGCCGAAGCTTGTTACGCATCTCCCGCTCCATTTGGCTAAGCACGTTGCTTGTTGGTTGTTGGTTTGCAGGTGTGAGATGGAGCGAGACTTTCGGCTCGCGCGCCCACCGTCTTCTGAACGAGCAACTTGGTCTGAATCAGGCCGTCGCACAAGCACCATCTCCGCGGCAGCGCGCCGCGTCGGCCAGCCGATCCAATTCACGCCGAATGGCCGATCCGCCGATCACGGATCGAGCTCGGTGTCCCAGTAAAGATAATCGAGCCAGCTGTCGTGCAGGTAGTTGGGGGGGAACAGCCGGCCGTTGCGGTGCAGGTGCTGCACCGTCGGTTGGAAGGGCCGCTGCGACGGCCACATCTTCGACTCGACCGGCGTCAGATTGCCCTTACGCAGATTGCAGGGCGAGCAGGCGGCGACGACGTTGCTCCAGGTGGTATGTCCGCCGCGCGAACGCGGCAGCAGATGATCGAACGTCAGGTCGTCGCGGGCGCCGCAATATTGGCAGGAGAAGCGGTCGCGCAGGAACACGTTGAACCGCGTGAAGGCCGGATGCGTCGAAGGCTTCACGAAGATCTTGAGCGAGACCACGCTCGGCAGCTTCATTTCCAAACTGGGGCTACGAACGGCGCGGTCGTAATTGGCGACGATGTTCACCCGCTCGAGAAACACCGCCTTGATGGCGTCCTGCCACGACCACAGCGACAGCGGGTAGTAGCTCAGCGGACGAAAATCCGCATTGAGGACAAGCGCCGGAAAGCCCGAGGGCGATACATGAGCGTTCAAGACGACATTCCTACTGCGACTCGCATGCCGCGTTGCGGCGTCGGACGCTAGTTTATAGGCAGGCGTGACAGGATTGTGAAGCCCGCCCCGGGGCTTAAGGCACTCGGGGCGAAGCCGATAAGCGGTCGGCCGTAAAGCTCCGCGCGAGGAATTCACCGCCATGACGAAGCCCCTCCGGGTCGATGCCGTGGCCGATGCCGGCGGATAAATGCCACTCGGCCGACACGCCAAGTGCCGCCAGCCCCTGCGCCGACTGAAACAGCGCCTGCGGCGGAATGAGTTCGTCCTGATCGCCGTGCACCAGGAGGACGGGCGGACGCGATGTGATCTCCGCGGCCACCTTCTCGAGGTTGCCGTCGGGCGGCAGCACCAGCAGGCCGGAATAGCCGACGATCGCCGCCGGCGGCGCGGATCGACGCAAGCCCGCATGCAGCGCCATCATGGTGCCCTGGCTGAAGCCAACGAGCGCGAGCGCCGTGGGCGGCAAATGGTGGCGGTTGAGTTCGGCGTCGATGAAACGCTCAAGCACCGGCGTCGCCTTGTTCACGCCGACCCAGCGCTCATTGGGATCGCGGAAAGTGAGCGCGAACCATTGCCGCCCAACCGGCGCTTGCGAGCACGGCTCGGGCGCGTGCGGCGAGACAAATGCCGCCTGCGGCAGAAATTGCTGCCAGGCCCGGCCGAGTTCGATGAGATCGTTGCCGTCGGCGCCGTAGCCGTGAAGGAACACGATGAGCTGTCGCGCGCTGCCGGAGCGCGGAGCAAGCCGCGGACCATCGAGCTCAGCCGCCATTCACGCACCTTCGGACTCGTCGCGCCGCCACGGATGGGGAAGATTGCCCGCGGCTCAAGCTTCCTCTGCTTTAGCCACGGGCGCTACGGCGTGTCTATGTCAGAATGCGGTGTGGAAGCGGCCGGCGAAAACGTTCACCGGCCCGCGTTGGGTGTTGTAGGCCGGATTGGCGATGAACTGATAGTCGAAGCTGACTTTCGTCGTGGAGGTGATCGCGTAGCTGTAATAGGTCTCGATGATTTGCTCGAGGCCGTAATTCGGCAGTTGCCCGTCGCCAATAAGCACTCCCATGCCGCCGGCAGCGAAATAGGCCGCATGAACGGGGGCCACGCCGTTGATTACACCGGCGATGCCGATGGTGTCGTCCGGCCGGCCCCATTGCTTGCCGGCGATCGACACGCCTGCCTGTACCGTGCGGTCGATGTCGGTGAAATCCCATGGCTCGACGGCGCCATCGGCCCAGCCGGCGCGCGCGAACAGGCCGACGGTCTCGGTGATCTGCTGCTCCAGATTGAGGCTCACGCCGGGCAGGTATCTGTAGATGCGCACCGATGCGATGGCGTCGCTGGGATCGCCGGCAAACGGCTGGCCCGGCTGCGAGAGCGCGATAGCTTCTTGGAAGTCTCCCATCCGTCCATGGATGACAAAACCGGTGATTTTGATCTTGCCTGGCTGTCCCCACAATTCGTGCCGTTCCTCGATTTCACCGACAAATTGCAATTGGTTGAAGTTCTGGTCGAGACCGTAGGCAGCGGCGCTATTACCCGCTTCGGCGGGCGTTACCGACATATCGAAGACGCCGCCGCGGACCGTAAAGGGTCCCTGGTACCATTCGGCCGCTGCGCCGTAAGTGTAACCCCAAGCGTCGCCGGCATAGTCGAAGGTGCCGGCATTGACGACCGACCAGTTGAGGAAATCGGTCTTCGGATTGTTGGCGTATTTGTTGGTGTCGAAGATGTCGACGACGGAGAACTTGCCGACCGTCAGCACCAGGCGGTTGGCGGTCTGCGTCCCGGCGAACTGATTGACGTCGGCATCGATTTTCTGGCTGTCGCCGCCGAGGTCGATCGTCTGCCGGACGAAATAGCGTTGCACGCGCGCGTAAGGGTAAGTCGCACCTTCCTTGTAGGACTCAGCGCTGGGAAATCCGGCTACGCCGTGCGTTTCCGCGAGACCGTGACCCTGATCGATCTCCGGATTCATCCACAATTCCGCGCCCTGCCACAGCCGCACGCCGGCAAACAGTGTGGCGTCCACCGTCTCGCGGCCATTGCTGGCGCCCTGCAAACTGTTGGTGCCCATATAGGGTGACCGGAATGCGGGATAGCCTTGCTCGACGAACGTGGTTTGGCCGTGAAAGCTCAAATTGTCCGGATCCGGCGCAACCGGCGCCGTGGTCATCATCAACTTTGGCGGCTGCGCATCGTTGCCAAAGCGATAGTCCAAGCCGGCGCGCAGCTCCTGCACCTGGAAATTGGAACTGATCGGCTGCAGCCCCCCGGAGAACGAATAGCCGCTGTTGCCGTAATTCGTGAATAGGTATTCGAGCCGCGCAGTCCAGTGCGGCGCGATCGGCGTCTCGACGCCGGCGCCCGCCACCCTGCCCAACCGCCACAGAAAGGGCGATTCGGTCGCGCCGGTAGCAAACTGCATCAGCGATTGTTGGTTGTAAGTCCAGGCGAATCCGCCGGTCGCGTAAAAGAGCCAGCTTCCCGGCGCATAACCGATGCGCGCTCGCGCCGTGCCGGAAGCAAGCACCGTCTCGCTATAGCTCACCGGGCCAAGCGTCGGTGACGTAAAGTTCGAGATGCCGCCGATGGAAATTCCGCCGAGGCTCAGGAAGGCGGGGAACGACGCATCGACCTCGGCGCCGATCAGGAAGCGATTGGGCAGCATGTAATTGTAGCCGGCCTGGAGTCCGGCAAAGAAACTTCCGGCCTCGTCGAACGTATTGGTCGTTTGAAACAGGTTGATCGAGCCGGGGATGCCGGGCGCTGCCGTAAAATTCGAGGTCCCCCAGGCGTCGCCGAAGTGCCCGCCGACGTAGTATCCGCTCCAGTCGTAAGCAGGGCCGCTCGACGGCGGCGCTTTGGTCACGAGAATGCCGTCGGCCGCGACGCTGCCGGCGCAGGCAATGACGATTGCCGCGCCCGCGCCGACAAGTAAGCGAGCCTGGCGGCTGAACACGGATCGAGCGAAGAGGCGAAAAAAAATCCGCAACATCTGCCGGCGCGCCCCAGTGCAATAGTCGTAAAACCAAAACCCGGTGCGAAGGCAGCGTCAACTTCTATGTTTTAGAATTAATGTAGATCGAAAGGAATCCACGGAGGGTCCGGAAGCGTATCGTCACGAATGTTTCATCGCGGTTGTAAGAGCGTAGTTCAAGCGCGCGTCCTGCCCATTTTCAGCGCGCGCTGCGTCAGGGCTCCGAACAGCAAGCCGAGCGTCGCCCACATGATGGCCTGCGCGCCAAGCGCCGCGATGCGGAATTTCCACAGCACAACGGCCGGAAACTCATCCGGCACTTCGTTGACGGCGGGGAGCACGAGCCCGGCAGCGATCATGATGGCGATGTAGCAGGCAACCACCATGAGCGTAGCGTTCCAGTCGCCAAAGCGCTGAACAAACCGACGCTTGAGCGTGACCGCTCCGACCATGGCCGCAAGCGAAATTGCGATCATGATGAAATAGAGCGCGGTGCGCAGGCCGATCGTTTCGGGCTCTCCCACCGCCGGCGGGCTTGCCGGATATTTGAGATTGGGCACGAGATAGATGGCGACAAAGCCGGTCGCCGCCAGCAATGCCGACAAACTTTGTGGTGTAAGCGCGCCGGGGATCCGGCCGTAGGCGAAGGCGAACGCCAGGCCGAACAGGCCGCCGAACGCCGCGCTGTAGACGATGACAGCGGTGAACAGGCCGACGCCCGCTTGCACCGGGCGGCTGACGAGTTCGTCCGCGTCAGACATACTCATGCCTTTGGCCCTGTCGGCGGCGGCTTTGGCCTCATCCATTTGCGTCTCGAACGCGATGGCGCGATCGACTTGCGGCTCACCATAGACGTTCAAAAAGCCGAAGGAGAGTAGGCCCGCGGCGATGCCGACAAGCATTCCGCGGACGAGAAACGTCCTGACCATGGTTGCGCTCCTGTCAGCTGGTCAGTGACAGGGAAAGCCAAGGAGGTGGCGGCCGTCGTGCACGAATTCGTGCACGTATTTGCCGCTGATGAGCGACGTGGCGCCTTGCTCGGCGCCGACGAAATAAATCGCCAGCAGCAAAATGAGCCCGGCGAAAATCGCCCAGGGAAGCCATTCGCGAAGCGGTATGGTGGCCACCGGGAATGCCGGGGCAAATGTCGAGGTCGTCATATCGTCCTCCTGGGATTACGCGTCCCGTTAGAGCTGTGCCGATCACGAAGAGGGTCTGGCTCTCGACCGTGGACGAATCGCAGGTCGATGACAGTGGCGCGACCGCGCCGGATTCTCACCGGCTTCCTCGTTTCGCGAAGACAAAAGCAGCATAGAGGTGCGTGCGCCGCGTTGTCAACGAACCCGCTTAGCGCGCGGCTTTGCTCGCGCCGGCCGGCGCGCGGCCGATTTCGCGGCTGCGGCGGCGCGATAATAGGTCCACAAAATGCGGGCCGCCACCGCACGCCATGGCCGCCAGGTTTCGGCCATGGCTTGCATCTCCTTCGCGGTCGGCCGCGCCCGCAGCGCGAAGGCGACGCGCGCTGCTTCTTGCAGCGCGAGATCGCCGGCCGGCCATGCATCGGCATGGCCGAGGCAGGACAACAGATAAATGTCGGCGGTCCATGGGCCGATGCCGTGCACGGCGGTGAGCGCCGCGTGCGCCTCCTCGGCGGCAAGCCCACCAAGCGCGGCGAGCGCCAGCTCGCCGCGCGCGACGGCGCGGGCGATAGCCTTGAGCGCGCGGATTTTCGGCGCCGACAGCCCAAGCCGCGCCAGCCGCGTCGGGCGTGCGCGCAGGATGGCCGCCGGCTCGAACGGATCGAAGGCGGCCGCCAGCCGCGCCCAGATGGCGCCGGCGCTCGCGGTCGAAAGCTGCTGCGCCACAATAATGGCGGCAAGTGCGGCAAATCCATCCGCCCGCCGCCGTAGCGGCGGCCGGCCGGCGGTAGCCAGGAGCGCGACGAAGCGCGGATCGGCTTTTCCGAGCCCGCTAAGTGCGGCCTCGAGATCGGCCTCGGTGTGAATGTGGGACTGTGCCATCGTCGTCGGTTGTTATCGAGATCGAGCTTCGAACCGTCGGCGACCGGGACTATTTGATCGCCATAGCCAATGCATCAAGCCTGACACTGACCAACGCGGACGTCGATGTACACCCGGATTTTTCGCTTCGCGCCGAGCCCGAACGGTTATCTGCATCTGGGCCACGCTTTTTCGGCGCTGCTCAACCAGGATATGGCTCGCGAGGCGGGCGGACGGCTGTTGTTGCGCATCGAGGATATCGACGCCACGCGCGCCGGCCGGAATATGAGGCGGCGATCTACGAGGATCTCGCCTGGCTCGGCGTCTCCTGGGAGCCGGACGTGCGCCGCCAGAGCGAGCACTTCGACGATTACCAGGCAGCGCTCGAGCGGCTCGAAGCCGAAGGTCTCATCTATCCGGGTTTTGAGAGCCGAAGCGAGATCAGCGCGCTTGTCGCCGAGCGCGACCGGCAAGGCGGCTGGCTGCGCGATCCCGACGGCGTGCCGCTTTATCCCGGCCGCGCGCGCAAACTCCTGCCGTTCGAACGCCAACGCCGGCGTCGCGCCGGCGAACCGTTCGCGCTGCGGCTCGCCATGGATGCGGCCGTCGCCCGCGCCGGCGTGCTCACCTGGGCCGAAACCGGCGCGGGTCCGCGGGGCCAAAACGGGCTCGTCACCGCGGCACCGCAAATGTGGGGCGATGTCGTGCTCGGACGCAAGGACGCGCCGACGAGTTATCACCTCGCGGTCGCCATCGACGACGCCTTGCAGGGCGTGACCGACGTGGTGCGCGGGCAGGACTTGTTCTGGTCGACCGGGTTTCACCGGCTCCTGCAGACGCTGCTCGGCCTGCCGGAGCCGGCCTACCACCACCACCGGCTCATTCTCGATGCCGCCGGTCGCAAGCTGTCGAAAGCCACTGCGGCGACGAGCTTGCGCGAATTGCGCGCCGGCGGCGCCGTGCCGGGGGATATCCGCCGCACGGTTGGGTTCGGACGCTGAACATTTCGGTTGCTTGTTTTGTTTGGTCCGCCAATGCTCTACCCATGAAACGTTCGGCGCCGGGGGATCGCCATGGCGCGATTGAGGTCGAAAAAGACTTCGGCGAAGCCGGCGCGGCGTCGGACGAGGCGGCGCGTGCCGGCCGCGCCGCGCCCGCATGTGACCGAAGCTTTGCTTGTGGCGTATGCGCACGATATTCGCACGGCGCTCACCGGCATCCTGGCGCCCGGCGAATTGCTGGCGAGCTCCAATCTCGGCGAACGCGAGCGGCGCTGGGCGTCGGGTATCAAGGACAGCGCCGAGCATCTTGCTTCGCTGACCACGCTGATGATCGACGCCGCCAAAGCCGACGCCGGCGCGCTCACGCTTCAGCAGGAGGCTTTCCGGCCGCGCCGTCTCATCGAGGCGCTGGCGGATTCGCTGACCGCGCGCGCCGAGACCAAGGGCCTCGCGGCCGCGCTGACGGTGGCGGACGATTTGCCGGACATACTCGTGGGCGACGCGGTGCGTCTGCGCGCTGCGCTCGAAAATCTCATCGACAACGCGGTGAAGTTCACGGAACGCGGCACGGTGCGGCTCGAAGCGCGCACGGCGCGCCCCGCGCGCGGGCATGTGCGGCTTGATTTTACCGTCACCGACAGCGGCATCGGACTCAAGCCCGCCGAGATCAAACGGCTGTTCCGTCCGTTCGCGCAGGCGAACGCCGATATTGCGCGCCGCTATGGCGGCGCCGGGCTCGGGCTTGCCGCGGTCAAGGCGCTGGCGAAGTTGATGGGCGGCGACCTGACCGTCACCAGCGCGTTCGGTCGCGGCTCGAGTTTCCGTCTCTCGGCAGTGCTGGCGATCGCGCGTGGCGCGGCGGCGAGACACGCGCCGCCGCCGCAGCCGCTGCCGGCGGCGCGCCAACTTGCGATCCTCTATGCGGAGGACAATCCCTACGGGCGGGTCATTCTCAACACCATTGTCAGCGAACTCGGTCACCGCGCCGATTTCGTCGGCTCGGGCGAGGAAGCGGTCGCGGCGGCGACCCGCGGCTATGACGTGGTGCTGATGGATGTGACTTTGCCCGGCATCGACGGCCTCGAAGCGACGCGCCGCATCCGCGCGCTCGCCGGCGCTGCCGGGCACACGCCGATTATCGGCATATCCGGTCGCACCGAGCCCGGCGACGAACAGGCGGCGCGCGCGGCCGGCATGAATTTCTATCTGCGCAAGCCGGTGAGTCCGAGCGCGCTCGGCGAAGCGATCGCGGCGGTTGTCCGCTAGCCTACTTCCGCTTCTGCCGGCGCGCCGCGCTCCGTCAACGCGATGAACTCCACGCTTGCGCCCACGCGCACATCGTCAAGCGGCAAGGCGTAGCGCACGCTGGCACCGCTGCGGCTTATTTCCGTAAAGCCGAGGCGCGGGTAGAGGTCGGCTACCAGCGCGTTCTTCGCCGTCGGACTATATTCGCCGATTAGCCGGCGTGCGCCGAGCGCGCGGGCGCGAGCGACGACGTCGGCGAGGATTGCCTCCTCCACCTTGCGGCCGAGCACGCGGCAGGACATCAGCCACAAATCGACGCGCGCGTCGGCTTCGGAGTCGCGCACCACCGCCACCACGCCGATAATGCCGTTATCGCCGAACCTGTCGGTGAGCCGGTAGCAGCGGCCGAAACCGTTGCGCAGCAGACCGATAAGCTCGGTCCAGTTGTAGCGGCGCGTGATCAGGTTGAACTGGTTGGTTTTGTGGATCAGCTCGCTGACGCGCTCGCGCGCTGCCTCAAGCGGCGATCCCTCCATCACCATCTTGAGACCGCGCAGGAATTCCTGGTAATCGCCGGTGTCATGCTGCGCCGCCGCCCGCACTTGGTTCTCTGCATACATACGGTTGCGCGCGCGCGATTCGCCGGTGGCGAGGCGGTGGTCAAACAGCCCGCTGCGCGCCAGCATCGCCACCCGCTGCGCCGGGTCTTCGGGCAATTCCGGCACCGCGATATCGGGAAAACGCCGCTGCACTTCGGCGCGCTCGACCGGATTGTCATCCAGGAACACGACGCCCGCGGCGGAGAGTTTGAGGCGATCGAGAATGCGCGCGAGGCTCGACGATTTCGGCTCCCAGTGGATTTCCATCGCGGCGAAATCCTCCGGGCGCAGCATCATCTCGGGCCGCTTGGCGAATACGTCCTGCACCGCAGCGGGGTCGTTCTTGCTGGCGATCGCCAGCAGGATGCCTTTGCCGCGCAGTCCTTGCAGAAAGGCTTGCAGGCGCAGGAAATGCCGGCCCCTGCCGGCCGGGTCGAGATCGATGCCGTCGAAGCCGTCGTCGCCGACGCGCCCGCCCCACAACGTGTCGTCAAGATCGACGACGACGAGCTTGCAGCGCGGCGCGATGGCGCCGACGAGCGCATCGGCCAAAGCGCCGAGCAGAGCCGGCGTGCGATCCGGATGGAACGGGAGCTTGGCGGTCTCGTAAAAGCGGTCGTCGAACCAGGAGCGTGCCCCCGCGCTGCGCACGAGCGGCTCGGGGTCGAACAGCGTGACCCGCGGCGCCAGGAGCGCCGTGCGCAGGCCGTCGTTGACCGCGCGCCGCCAGGCATAGGCGGCGCTGTTGTCGGAAATTTCATCGGCCAGCGGCTCCGGCAGCGTGACCAGGATCTGCGCGTCGCTTGTTTTCAGCGCCGCTTCGACGGCAGCGGCCACGGCCGCGACGATCGCCTGCGGACTGCGCAACGATCCGTAGGCGAGCTCGATCGAGGTGAGCGTCAGGATCACATGCGTCGGGGCAAAGCCATAAAGCGGCGACTTGGCCTCGAGCAATTCGGCGCGCCATTGGTTGTACGGGCTCTCGTAAACTTCAGCCGCGAAATCGCGCGCCGCCAGCGCAATGGGAAAACCGCGGGCGAGAAATTGCGTCGAGTAGTTTCCGGTCAACGCCACGCGGATTTTCGGCCAATCGGGCTTAAGCGGTGCGCCCGCGGCTTCATAGTCGCGCGCGCAGGCGGCGAGCTGCTGCAATGTGTGCGCCGCCGCATAGCGCGCCGAAAGGGATTGCAGCTGTGCGCCGTCAATACTCATGAGCGCAGACCTTGCGTCATGCTTGCACGCCCTTTTCCTGCAACAGCGTCACCAGCTCGCTGACGTTGCGCAGGTTGGCGAGTTCGTCGGTGGTCAGCGCGACGCCGAGCTTCATCTCGATCTCGACCACCAGAATAATGTGGTTCAAGGAATCCCACAGCGGTACCTTCGATGCGTCGAGCTCTTCGCTCAGCACCAGATCGGGATCGATGACGCCGCGAAAAATCGGTTCGAGCTTGCGCAGGACGGCTTCTCTGCTCAAACTTTTGTCTCCTGTTGCGGCACGGTTTTATGCGCTGCCAAGCCGGCGAACAAGCGCCTCGACAGGCCCGTCGCGCCGGTGGTGATCTTCGTCCGGCAATGACTTACAATCAGGGCCCGCGTGAACGGCGAAAGCGGGGCACAGGCATGGCCCGTGGCGGCTTCCGCGCGAGGGTGGGATGAATTCGAAGCCGCGTTACCGGTCGGTTCCTCTGCAGCGGCGGTGGATCAACGACATCATTCATTTCGGCAAGAAGTCGCACGTCGCGGGCTGCACGTGGCGGATCAATATCGGCCCGCTGGCAGCCGCGCGCGCGTCGAGCCAGCCGGCGATCGGTTGGGCGGCGATCTGGATGAAGACTTTGGCGCTGGTGAGCCGGCGGCGGCCCGAGCTGCGGACAGCGTATCTGCCTTTTCCCTGGGCACGCCTCTATTTGCATCCGGACTGTGTTTGCTCGGTCGTCGTCGAGCGGACCTGGAAAGGTTCTCCGGCGGTGTTCTTCGAGCAGTTTGCCCGGCCGGACGCGAAAACCCTGGTCGAGCTCGACGCCATGCTGCGAAGCCTCAAGCAGGTGCCGGTCGAGAGCGTCGGCAGCTTTCGCCGCCTCATCCGCCACGCCCGCCCGCCGGTGCTGGTGCGCCGGCTAATATGGAGCATCATGCTGTATTGGTCGGGGCGGCTGCGCACGAAATATATCGGGACGTACGCGATCAATCCGTTTCCGACCGGCGGCAGCATCACGCAAACGGCCATGCCGATTTCGTTCTTGCTGTATTACGGCCTCGTCGAGCCCAGTGGCGACACGCAGGTTCAGGTTTTCTTCGATCATCGCGTCATGGACGGCATTGAAGTCTATCGGCTTATTCGCGACCTCGAGGCGACGATGAACCGCGACATCGCAGCCGAGCTTGGCGGCGGATCCGCAAGCTCCGAGGCTCCCTCGTTGCTGCCGTCGGTGGGCGGATAGCGATGTCGCATCAGATATCGCGATCGTGGCTTGGCGCCGATCCTTCGACGATGCGCACCAAATCGGCCATGATGCGGTTTAATTCGAAATCCTTTGGCGTGTAGACTTGGGCGACGCCGGCGCTTTTCAAAGCGCTGGCGTCTTGCGGCGGAATGATGCCGCCGACGACGATGGGAACGCCTTCGAGCCCGGCCTCCTTCATGCGCGCGATCACGTCGGCCACCAGCGGCAGGTGCGAGCCGGAAAGGATCGACAAGCCGACGACGTGCACGTTTTTCTCCACCGCGGCGGCTGCGATCGCCTCCGCCGTCAGGCGGATGCCGTCATAGACCACCTCCATGCCGGCGTCGCGGGCGCGGGCGGCAATCTGCTCGGCGCCGTTGGAGTGGCCGTCGAGGCCGGGCTTGCCGACGAGGAATTTCAGCCGGCGGCCGAGTTTCTTCGACACGCGATCGACCTCGGCGCGGATGTCGTCGAGGCCTTCGGCGTCGTTGCGCATGGCGGTGCCGACGCCGGTGGGGGCGCGGTATTCGCCGAAGGCGGCACGTAGCGCAAAACCCCACTCGCCGGTGGTGACGCCGGCTTTGGCGCAGGCGATCGAGGCCGGCATGATGTTGGCGCCGCTTTTCGCCGCATGGCGTAACGCATTGAGGGCGGCGGCAACCGCGGCGTTGTCGCGCGCCGCGCGCCACGCCTTCAGCCGCGCGATTTGCCTCGTTTCCGCTTCCTCCTCTACGGTGAGGATCGCGTCGGCGGCATCCGCCAGCGGCGACGCCTCGGTCTCGACGAAACGGTTGACGCCGACCACGATCTGCTCGCCGCGCTCGATCGCCTCGACGCGGCGCGAATTCGACTCGACAAGCTGATGCTTGAGATAGCCTGACTCGACGGCGGCGACGGTGCCACCCATCGCCTCAATATGTTTCAGCTCGTCCTTCGCCGCGCTCTTCAGCGCTGCGACTTTGGCGGCGATGACCGGCGAGCCCTCGAAGACGTCGCCGTATTCCAGAAGATCGGTCTCGTAAGCGAGGATTTGCTGCATGCGCAGCGACCATTGCTGGTCCCATGCCCGCGGCAGGCCGAGCGCCTCATTCCAGGCCGGAAGCTGCACGGCGCGCGCGCGGGCGTTTTTGGACAGCGTAACCGCGAGCATCTCGATCAGGATGCGGGCGACGTTGTTCTCCGGCTGCTGCTCGGTCAGCCCCAGCGAGTTGACCTGCACGCCGTAACGGAACAGCCGGTGCTTGGCGTTGGTTACACCGTAGCGCTCGCGGGTGATCTCATTCCACAGCTCGGTGAAGGCGCGCATCTTACAGACTTCGGTGATGAAGCGCAGCCCGGCATTGACGAAGAAGGAGATGCGCCCGACCACCTCGCTGAATTCTTCCTCCGCGCAGTGGCCCGACGCCTTCACCGCGTCGAGGACGCCGATGGCGGTGGCGAGCGCGAAGGCAAGCTCCTGCACCGGCGTCGCTCCCGCCTCCTGCAGGTGATAGGAGCAGACATTCATCGGATTCCATTTCGGCATCTCCTTGGTCGTGAACAGGATCACGTCCTTGGTCAGCCGCATCGACGGGGCCGGCGGAAACACGTAAGTGCCGCGGGAGAGATATTCCTTGATGATGTCGTTCTGCGTCGTGCCGGTGAGCGTGGCGCGCGGGACGCCTTGCTCGTCGGCGAGCGCGACGTAAAGCGCGAGCAGCCACGCGGCGGTGGCGTTGATGGTCATCGACGTGTTCATCTCGCCGAGCGGGATGCCGTCGAACAGCACGCGCATGTCGCCGATGTGCGAGATCGGCACGCCGACCTTGCCGACCTCGCCCTTGGCGAGCGGATGGTCGCAGTCGTAGCCGGTCTGCGTCGGCAGATCGAAGGCGACGGAGAGGCCAGTCTGCCCCTTGCTCAGATTCTTGCGGTAAAGCGCGTTCGACGCTTTCGCATCGGAGTGGCCCGCATAGGTGCGGAACATCCAAGGTTTGTCGCGCAATGGTCTATCGCGGTGCGGCTGGTCGCGCTGTGACTTATTGCCCGCTCGCTTGTCGCTTAATGACTGGTCGCGGCGCGGCTGGTCATCCATGGTCTTTCACACGTCTTGCCCGCATTCCGGCGCGCTAATGTGACGCTAATTTTGTTGCGACGCAACAATGAGGGTCGCGCCGCGAGGCAATTCAGGGCTATCCGTGGTGCCCGTCGCCGCCGGCGAGGATCAGCGCCCAGAACACCTTGTACTTCGAGGAAGGCGTATAGACCGCCGCGATGCCCATGCGGGTCACGCTCGCGTTGAGCATGTTGGCGCGATGCGGCGGCGAATCGCGCCAGCCTGAAAAAGCCTCGGCGAGCGTGCGGTAGCCCGCCGAAATGTTCTCGACCGCGACGCTGCCGCCGAAGGGTGAATTGCGGATCCGGTCGTGGAACGGACGCCCGACATCGTGATCCATCTTGTCGCGCGCCGCCATGGCGTGCGCCTGCTCGCTCGCGAGCCGCATCAGTTCGGGATCGACGGTGACCGCGGGAAGGCCATTGTTGCTGCGATAGCCGGAGATCATCGATGCGGCGGCGGTGGCATCCAGCGTTGCGCCGGAATGGGCGAGGTCTTGATAGAAGGTCGGCTGATCGGGCGATGGATTGTTGCCGGTGCAGCCGGCGAACGCCGCGCACATCACCAACCAGCAAAGCATGAGTGCGGCAGACGGCCGGATGTACATCGGATCGCCTTGGCGTTGAGTTTATTCGGTTGCCGCTTTAGCGGGGACGAGCGGATGAGCGTCGGATAGCACGCGCTGCGCGACCAAGGCCATCACGATCAGAACCGCCGCCAGGCCGACCTGGGTCTTTACAAAGGGAAACATGAGGATGAGCGCGCCGGCAATCGGCAGGCCGAGAATTTCGGCGGTGGAGAATCCGCGTTCGAGGGCGTATCCGAGCAGGAAGGCGACAGCGACGGCAAGCACGACCAGGTCGTACGTGTACAAATAGGGTGTGGCGATGAGCGCGCCGGTGGCGAGCGCGGCGGCTTTGAGGTCGTAGGCTACGCGGCTTCGCCACAAAACGACGAGCGCCGTGGCGAGCGTGAGCGTGCCGATCGTCTGCACGGTCCAGGCGAGCGCCTCACCGCCTCCATTCGCGCGGACAAAACCGAACAGGCTTTGCAGCCGCTCCCAATCGGCGCCGCCTTCGCCGAGCACGATGCGGCTGGTGAGCGGCGTCGAATGTATAAAGCCTTCCCAGGCGGCGCTGCCGAAGGCGAGCCACGACAGCGCGGCCAGACCGATGGCGACGACAGCGGCGACGGCGAGCGTCAGCCAGCGCCGGTCGGCGATCAGTACAATGGGAAACAGCAATCCGAATTGCGGTTTGTAGGTGAGGAGGCCAAGGCAAATGCCGGCGAGGAGCGGCCGCCGCTCCAGCAAGGCGAGCGTGCCGCCGATCAGCGTCGCGGTGAGGAAACCGTTTTGCCCCGCGGTCGCGTTCCACAAAGCCGCGGGAAAACCAAGCGCGAAGAAAACCCCGGCGCGTCCGCCGAGGATGCCGCCCAAAGTCGCCGCGTAGGCGGCGAGCGTCGCGAAGAGCCAGACGATGGCGGCGACCAGATAAGGCAACGTCGCGAGCGCCGCGGCAACGAACAAAAATGGCGGCGGATAATGCCAGCCGTAATAATTGGCGAAGTCGTGGCCGACGGCGCGGATTTCGGCGGCCTTGTGTAGCGGCCAGTCGTAGGCGGCGGCGGCATTGCCATCGAGCGCGAGGCGTCCAGCGGCGAAAACGTTGACGAAGTCGTTGGCGATCGGCCGGAGCTCCGCGTCGATCAAAAAATGACCGTCGAGATAAGCGCCGCCAAGCACCACCAGATAGCCGAGCGCCAGGATCACTCCGATCAGCGCGATGAGGCGGGCTTGACTACTCTCATCCGCTCGTCCCCGCGAAAGCGGGGACTCAGCGAATTGCTGATGCTCTCCATCTGGATTCCCGCTTGTGCGGGAATGAGCGGAAGTGAAGTCTTGCGCGCTCATGTCGTTGCGCTCTGCGGGACAATCGCGCGGCGTGCGATCAACGCCGCGACGACCAGCAAAGCGGCGAAGCCGACCGGCGCTTTGACGAAGGGAAAGATCAGGACCAACAGACAGGCGACGCCGATGCCGGCCATTTCATGCGGCAGGAATCCGCGGACGTGGCCGAGCCGGAACAGAAAAGCGAGCGGTACCGCGAGCACGACGAGGTCGTAGGTGTAGAGATACGGCGTCGCCAACATGGCGCCGGTGGCGAGCGCCGCGGCTTTGATCTCGTAGGCGGCGCGGCTCCGCCAAAGGAGCGCGATTGCGATCGCAGCAACAAGCGCGACCGCGCCCTGCACCGCCCACGCCAACGTCTCGCCGCCGCCGAGCATGCGCGTCAATCCGAACGCGGTTTGCAGCTTGCCCCAGTCCGCCCAGCCGTCGGACAGGAAGGCCTGTGAGGTGTGGCCGATATTGGCGAAGAACGCCTGCCAGGTGTCGCTGCCGAAAGCGAACCACGCCGCAACCGCCATCAACACAGCGACCATCGCGGCGGTGAAAAATGCCCGCCAATATCCGGCCGCCACGAGCGCGATGGGAAACAACAAACCGAGATGCGGCTTGTAGGTGAGGAGGCCGAGCAGCAACCCGGCGACGATCGGCCGTCGCGGCAAAAGGACAAGCGCGCCGCCGACGAGGCCTGCGGTCAGGAATCCGTTCTGACCGACGATGAAATTGGCCAGCAATGCGGGAAACGCTGCGGCAAGCAGATACCCGGTGCGCTCGCCGACGATTGCGCGGATTGCGGCGAGATAGATCGGGAAGGTGCCAAACACCCAAACCGCGTAAGCGGTGGCGTAGGTGAGGAGCGACAAAGCGGCGGCGACGAACAAAAACGTCGGCGGATAATGCCAGCCGAAATAGCCGCCGAAGGCGTGGCCGACCGCGGCTTCTTCGACGAGCTTGTGCGCCCGCCAGTCATAGACCGCGGCCGGATGGCCCTCGAGCACCAATCGCCCCGCGGCCCAGACATTGACGAAGTCCGATGGCACGCCACCGCCGGGGCCCACGATCCAGATGCCTTGCAGATAGGAGGTGGCGAGATAGACCGCCTGCGCCAGCACAAGTGCAAAGCAGATAAGCTCCACCGGCCGCGCCAGCCTGGCGCCGCCGCCACGCGCGGGAGACAGTTCGTAGAGGGCCATCGGCAGCCGGCTTTGCTCCGCTAAGATCGCGAAGCTAGGCCGGGCTGCCTTGAGGAACCCTTAAGCGCGTTTGATCAGCCGCAGGATGATCAACAGGATCACGGCGCCGATGAACGCATCGATGATCGCGGCAATAATGCCACCGCCGATGTAGATCCCGAGCCGGGGCAGCAACCAGCCGGCAATGACCGCGCCGATAATGCCGACAATAATGTCGCCGATCAGCCCGAAGCCGCCGCCCTTGACGACCATTCCGGCAAGCGAGCCGGCGATCGCGCCGACGATCAGCCAAATGATAATGGTTCCCACGCCCATCCATTCCCCCCTGTTTTCGCCGCCCCTATAAGGGCCGCGTCGTTGCCGGCTGCCGGCAATGCGCGGCGCCACCTTATGGCCTCGTGGCGGGCCTGTCAGCAGCGCAGTGGCCCCGCCAAGCCCTTGCGCGCTTAAGTACTTATTGCGCTGCAACATCAAGTGCGGCACACTATCGGCCACACGCAAACTCTGCGGATCAACCGGAGCCCCTCATGGCCGTCGCGCAGAAGAAGCCGTCAGCGACGCCGCTTAAGGACCTCTACGATATCGGCGAAGTGCCGCCGCTCGGTCACGTGCCGGCGACCATGCACGCCTGGGCGATCCGCAAGGAGCGTCACGGTCCGCCGGAAAAAGCCATGCTGCTCGAGGTGCTGCCGACCTGGCCGATCGCCGATGACGAGGCCCTGGTTTACGTCATGGCCGGCGGCGTCAATTACAACGGCGTGTGGGCCGGGCTCGGGCAGCCGATCTCGCCGCTCGACGTGCACAAAAACCCGTTCCATGTCGCGGGCTCCGACGCCTCCGGCGTCGTCTGGGCGGTCGGCTCCAAGGTCAAGCGCTGGAAAGTCGGCGACGAAATCATCGTTCACTGCAATCAGGACGACGGCGACGACGAGGATTGCAACGGCGGCGACCCGCTGTTGTCGCCCTCGCAACGCATCTGGGGCTACGAGACGCCGGATGGTTCGTTCGCGCAATTCTGCCGCGTGCAGTCGCGCCAGCTCATGGTGAAGCCCGCGCATCTGACCTGGGAAGAAGCGGCCTGCTACACGCTCACGCTTGCCACCGCCTATCGCATGCTGTTCGGCCACCCGCCGCACATTCTCAAGCCCGGCGATAACGTGCTGGTCTGGGGGGCGTCGGGCGGGCTCGGCGTGTTCGGCGTGCAGCTTGTCGCTGCCTCGGGCGCGAATGCCATCGGCATCGTCTCCGACGAATCGAAATTGGAATATGTGTTCAATCTCGGCGCCAAGGGCGTCATCAACCGCAAGGAATTCAAGTGCTGGGGCGCCATGCCCAAGGTCGGCGCCCCCGAATACGACATCTGGGTGAAAGAAGCGCGCCGCTTCGGCAAGGCGATCTGGGATATCACCGGCAAGCGCGACGTCGACATCGTGTTCGAGCATCCCGGCGAGGCGACCTTTCCGGTGTCCTGCCTGGTGGTCAAGCGCGGCGGCATGGTGGTGTTCTGCGCCGGCACGTCGGGCTTCAACATTACCTTCGACGCGCGCTATGTGTGGATGCGGCAGAAACGCGTGCAGGGCTCGCACTTCGCCCATCTCAAGCAGGCCAGCGCCGCCAACCGCTTCGTCATCGATCGCCGCATCGATCCCTGCATGAGCGACGTGTTCCCCTGGGAGAAGATCCCGCACGCCCACGAATTGATGCGCACCAACCGGCACAAGCCCGGCAACATGGCGGTGCTGGTCAACGCGCCGCGCCCGGGCCTGCGGAATTTCGAGGACGTGCTGGAGGCGGCATCGTTGCCGGAGCTGAATCGGCAATCCGCGCGGGGCTAGAGCGACATGCCCGGCCTCGTGCCGGGCATCCACGTCTTTGACCACAGCGCGAATTTGAAGACGTGGATGGCCGGGACAAGCCCGGCCATGACGGCTACGTCTTCTTCTCGCGCACCCGGCCGATCGCCGCGTTGAGCTCGCCGCCATAGACGAAAATCCAGGCGCTGTAATAAAGAAAAACCAGCGCGATCATCGCCGACGCGAGCCCCGCATAATACGTCACGTATGTGTAAGCGAAATCGGCGAGATAATGGCCGAAGGCGAAGCCGCAGGCGAGCCACAACGCCAGCGTCGCCGCGATCCCGGGCCACACCTTGCTCAAGCCTCGCCGGCCGGCCGGCAGCCACATATGCAGTATGAACAAGGCCACCGCGAGCACCCCGCCGCCGATGCCGACGCGCGCGAAATCGTAATGGGATTCGAGCGGCTCGATCCAGGGTGCGTAATTCGCCGCGGCCTTGAAGATCAGCGGCCCGAGCACGACCAGGAACGCCAGCACCAACAGCGCCAGCGCGCTGACCAGCACATAGCCGATCGACTCAAGCCGTAATAGCCACCAGCTTCGCTGCTCGTAGAGTCCGTAGGCGCGGTTAAGCCCGATGCGCAGGCTTTCCACGCCGCTCGATGCGAAATAGACGGCGAACACGGCGCCCAAAGTGAGCACGCCGCCGCGCGTCGTGGTGAGCACGTTGTGGATCTCGCCCGCGATCGGGCTGGCGACCTGCTGCGGCCAGGCCGCGAATATCAGGCGGGCGACCTCGTCGGCCAGATTGGCGGAGCCGACGAAGCCGGCGAGCGCCGTCACCACGATGAGGAACGGGAACACCGCCATCAATATCGACAGTGCGATGTGGCTGGCGATCGCCCAGCCGTCATCGCGGTTGAAGCGATAGAAGGCTTCCGTAATGACGCGGAGACTCAGGCGGATCGTGTTCAATGCGGGCGGCCTTTACGACAAAATTCCGCGGCCAATGTATCAGCGCAATCCGGCCTGGACGAGGAGCGGATAGGTCACGTCCTTGAACTCCCGCATCCCGTCTTCGAAGCGCGGCCAGGACAACAACGCGCCATCGAGCCCCATGGCCGACATCGTTTGTAGGCCCTCAACCACCTGCTCCTTGGTTCCGGTCAGCGGATAGGCGCCCCAACCGGCGATGAAAAGCTCTTTCAGATGCATCAGGCAGCCATAGTCGAGATTGGTCTGGAAGGTCCCGAGCTTGAGCTTGCGGCTGTTGAAAATCGGATTGGCCGAACGCCGATCTCGGTGGATGATTGTGTCGTCGGCCAATGATCGCTCCCGGAACGGCAGTCGCCGTTCGGGACAAAGCTAGGCAACCCGGCCTGTCAACTTACGCGTCATCCTTCATCCAGCGCGTTACCGGAGAAAGAATAAGGCGCCCGCGGCAGGCGCCCCGCGCCCTTCCCGCCGGTGAAGGGGCGAATTGGCTTTTGTGCACTGCACGCGTAAGGTTGGCTGCCGGTCCGGATCGCTATAACTGAGGTCCCTTGGAGACCGCTGATGTCGCTTTCTGCTTCTGCCACGTCCACCGACAACGAGCTGATTACGACGTTGAGCCAGGCGGTCGATGCCGTCGATGCGTTGTTCGCGGACGCGCGCCGGGCGGTCGCCGAGCGGGTGGTGCGGGACGGCCGCACCAACCCGCGCCTGCTCGATCGCGAGCAGCGTGCCACGCACGGTCTTGCGTGGCTTGCTACCTACGTCGAGGCGATCCGCCAGCTCGCGGCCTATACGCAACGGCTCACCGCCACCCAAAATTTCGGCGAGATTGAGGAATTGCTGGTGCGCATCGGCGTCGGCGAATATCTGGCGCAGATCGTCGGCGGCATTCCGATGAGCCAGGGCGAGATCGTCCGCCTGGGCGATCTCGGCGTAACCGGGGCGGCGGTCGCCGCGCGCATCAATCCGGCCGTCGAGCACCTGATCGTCTACGGCAACACCGCGCAGCGCCGCGCCCGGCTCGCCGAATTGATGCGCGAGCAGAACGAAGCCACCGTCGGCGCCACCGGGCTCGAGGACACGCTCGATTCGATCCGCGAGGAGATGCGAAAATTCGCCGAGGGCCAGGTCGTGCCGCATGCGCAACAATGGCATCTGCGCAACGAGTACATCCCGCTCGATATCATCGCGCAAATGTCCGAGCTCGGCGTGTTCTCGCTCACCATCCCCGAGGATTACGGCGGCATGGGACTCGGCAAGGAATCGATGTGCGTCGTCTCCGAGGAGCTGTCGCGCGGCTATATCGGCGTCGGCTCGCTCGGCACCCGTTCCGAGATCGCGGCCGAACTCATTCTCGGCAGCGGCACCGAGGAGCAGAAGCGCAAGTGGCTGCCGAAGATCGCGTCTGGCGAGGTGCTGCCGACGGCGGTGTTCACCGAACCGAACACGGGCTCCGATCTTGCCACGCTGAAGACGCGCGCGGTGCGCGAGGGCAAAACCTACAAGGTCTATGGCAACAAGACCTGGATCACGCATCCGGTGCGCGCCGACTTGATGACGCTGCTGGTGCGCACCAATGCGAACGAGAAAGGCTATCGCGGCCTCTCCATGCTGCTCGCGGAAAAGCCGCGCGGCAGCGACGAGCATCCGTTTCCGGCCGCCGGCATGTCGGGCACCGAGATCGAGGTGCTCGGCTATCGCGGCATGAAAGAATACGAGATCGCCTTCGACGGCTTTACCGTGAAGGCGGAGAATCTATTGGGCGGTGTCGAGGGCTTGGGCTTCAAGCAACTCATGGCCACCTTCGAGTCGGCGCGCATCCAGACCGCGGCGCGCGCCGTTGGCGTGGCGCAATCGGCGCTCGAGCAGGCGCTCGGCTATGCGACTATGCGGGTGCAGTTCGGCGTGCCGATCGCCGATTTCCCGCGCGTCGCCGACAAGCTCGCGATGATGGCGGCTGAAATCCTGATCGCGCGGCAACTCACTTATTACGCGGCGCGGCAGAAGGATTCCGGCCGCCGCTGCGATCTCGAGGCCGGCATGGCGAAGCTTTTGGCGGCGCGCGTCGCCTGGGCCGCCGCCGATAATGCCGTGCAGGTTCACGGCGGCAACGGCTTCGCGCTGGAGTTTCCGGTCTCGCGAATTCTCTGCGACGCCCGCATTCTCAACATTTTCGAAGGCGCCGCGGAAATCCAGGCGCACCTCATCGCGCGGCGTTTGCTGGACGGCTCGAACGAAATGTAGCCCGGGTTGAGCGCAGCGAAACCCGGAGTCGACCTGCCGGCGGGAATGCCGCTCCCGGATTTCGCTCACGCTCAATCCGGGCTACAAGTACCGGCCATGTCCGGATTTCTCTCTCACTATCTCGTGCCCATCGCCATCGGCGCGGTTGCGGTGGTGCTGCTGCTCGGCCTCGTCAACATGATGCGCGGCGGTTCGCCAAACACCTCGCAGAAGCTGATGCGGTTGCGCGTGCTGCTGCAATTCGTCGCCATCGTGGTCATCATGTTCACGATCTGGGCGATCTCCAAATGAACTATCAAGTCAACGGCGGCGAGTGATTCATGGTCGTCCTCAACAAAATCTACACGCGCACCGGCGACGGCGGCACCACCGCGCTCGGCACCGGCGAGCGGCGCAAGAAATACGATCTGCGCATCGCCGCTTACGGCACGCTTGACGAGGCCAATGCCGCGATCGGCATCGCGCGGCTGCATACGGTTGGCGAGCACGCCATCCATAGCGCGCTTTTGCGCATCCAGAACGATCTGTTCGACGCGGGCGCGGACCTCGCCACGCCGGGCAAGGGCAAGGGGCCGGGCGGCGCCAGGCTCACGGTGACCGCGGCGCAGGTCACTTGGCTCGAGAACGAAATCGACCGGCTCAACGCCGAGCTCGCGCCGCTGAAATCGTTCGTTCTGCCCGGCGGTTTCGCGGCCGCGGCCTATCTGCATCTCGCCCGTACCATAGTCCGGCGGGCCGAGCGGCTCGTCGCCGAGCTCGTGGACAAGCCGGACGAGAGCGTCACGCCCGAGGTGCTCAAATACGTTAACCGGTTGTCGGATTATCTGTTCGTTGCCGCCCGTTATGCCAACGACAAGGGCGCGGCGGAGGTGCTCTGGCGGCCGGGCGAGAATCGCTGAGAAGAAAAAGTCCAAACGGGGAGGAGCGCATGGGCCGGCTCGATGGCAAGGTGGCGATCGTCACCGGTGCGGCAAGCGGCATCGGCCGCGCCAGCGCGATCCTGTTCGCGCGCGAAGGCGCGAGCGTGGCCATCGTCGATCAGAATTCGACGGGATTAAGCGAAACCTTGCGTGCCATGGCTCCGCATGGCGGCACCGTGCAGGCGTTCGGCGCCGACGTGGGCAAGGAAGATCAGGTCAAAGCCGTGGTCGACAGCACGCTGACGGCCTTCGGCGGACTCGATGTCGTCTACGCCAATGCCGGCATCAGCGGCGGCCTCATTCCGCTGTTCGAGCAGACGGTGGATTACTGGCTGCAAGTTCTGCAGACCAATCTGATCGGGCCGTTCCTCGCGATCAAGCATGCCGCCCCGCACATGGTCAAAAAGGGCAAGGGCTCGATCGTACTGACCGCATCGGTCGCCGGCTTGCGCGCCAATGCCGGCGGCGCGCCCTACAGCGCCAGCAAGGCCGGCGTCGTGAGCCTCGCGCAGACGGCGGCGACCGCGCTCAACGGTACCGGCGTGCGCGTCAACGCGATCTGCCCCGGCCTGATCGAGACCGGAATGACCAAGCCGATCTTCGACGCCGCCAAGGAGCGTGGCACGGACAGCAAGATCGGCCAGCTCAATCCGCTCCAGCGCGCCGGCGCCCCCGAGGAAATAGCGGCCATGGCGCTGTTTCTCGCCAGCGACGAGTCGTCCTACGTCAACGGCCAGGCTTTCCCGGTGGATGGCGGGCTCTCCAGCACGCTTCCCTTCACCCGGCCGATCCGTTGACCGGACGCGCCAGCGCCGGTAGGTTCCCGCACCGCAGCATCGGCGGCACTTTCACCGCGCGGCCGAGCGTCGTTGATCAAGGCGGATAGAAGCCAAACCACGCCATGAAAATCCTCGTGCCGGTGAAGCGGGCGGTCGACAAGGATGTGAAAATTCGCGTCAAGGCGGACGGCTCGGGCGTCGAGCTCGCCAACGTCAAGATGTCGATGAACCCGTTCGACGAGATCGCGGTCGAGGAGGCGATCCGGCTCAAGGAGGCGGGTAAGGCGACGGAGATCGTGGCGGTCTCGATCGGCCCGGCGCAGGCGGCCGAGACCATCCGAACCGCTCTGGCGATGGGCGCCGATCGCGGCATCCTGGTGAAAGCCGAAGGCACCGTCGAGCCGCTCGCGGTGGCGAAGATCCTCAAAGCGATTGCTGCCGTGGAACAGCCCGGCCTCATCATCATGGGCAAGCAGGCGATCGACGACGACAGCAACCAGACCGGCCAGATGCTGGCGGCGCTACTCGGCTGGCCACAGGGCACGTTCGCCTCCAAGGTGGTGATCGACGGCGATGCGCTGATGGTAACGCGGGAAGTCGACGGCGGCTTGCAGACGGTGAAGCTCAAGCTGCCGGCGGTCGTGACGACCGACCTGCGCTTGAACGAGCCGCGCTACGCATCTTTGCCCAATATCATGAAGGCGAAGAAGAAGCCGATCGACGACAAGACGGCCGCCGATTACGGCGTCGATATCAAGCCGCGGCTCGAAGTGGTGAAAACCGCCGAGCCGCCGGTGCGCAAGGCCGGCGTCAAGGTCAAAACCGTCGCCGAGCTGGTCGATAAGCTCAAGAACGAGGCGGGGGCAATCTGATGGGCACGACCCAGATAGCGCAAACCCGCTTGTCCGTCATGGCCGGGCTTGACCCGGCCATCCACGTCTTTGTGTTCATGCCACTAAAGAAAGACGTGGATGCCCGGCACATAGGCGAGCGAAGCGACGCCGTTCTTCGAACGGCTATGGCCGGGCATGACGAAATTGAAGCGGGGACGATATAATGCCGACGCTTCTCCTCGCCGAGCACGACAACAAGTCGCTCAAGGACGCGACCAGCAAGGCGCTGACGGCAGCCAAGGCGATCGGCGCCGACGTGCATATCCTCGTCGCCGGTCATCAGTGCCAGGCGGTCGCCGCCGCCGCGGCCAAGCTCGACGGCGTCAAGAAGGTGCTGCTGGCCGACGCGCCGGCCTACGAGCACATGCTGGCGGAACCGACCGCAGCCCTGATCCTATCGCTCGCCGGCCCCTATGAAACCATCATGGCGGCGGCGACGACGACGGGAAAGAACATCATGCCGCGGGTCGCGGCGCTGCTCGATGTCATGCAGATTTCCGAGGTCAGCAAGATCGTCGCGCCGGATACGTTCGAGCGGCCGATCTATGCCGGCAACGCGCTGCAGACCGTGCGCTCGCACGATCCCAAGCGCGTAGTCACGGTGCGCACGGCCGCATTCCAAGCGGCGGGGCAGGGCGGCTCGGCGTCGATTGAGCCGGCGGCGGCGGCGGCCGATCCCGGCATTTCCGGCTTTGTCGGTGAGGAACTTTCCAAGTCGGAACGGCCGGAACTGACCTCGGCCAAAATCATCATTTCCGGCGGCCGGGCGATGCAAAGCCGCGAGAACTTCACCAAATATATAGAGCCGGTCGCCGACAAGCTGGGCGCCGCAATGGGCGCCTCGCGCGCGGCGGTCGATGCCGGCTATGCGCCGAACGACTGGCAGGTGGGCCAGACCGGAAAGGTGGTAGCCCCCGACCTCTATATCGCCGTGGGCATTTCCGGTGCTATTCAGCACCTGGCCGGAATGAAGGATTCGAAAGTTATTGTTGCTATCAACAAGGACGAGGAAGCACCGATCTTCCAGGTCGCCGACTACGGACTGGTGGCGGACCTCTATCAGGCCCTGCCGGAGTTGGCCCAGGAGCTGGACAAACGTGGTCGTTGACCGAAGTTGAACGATGAACGGGATCATCGAAGAAGGTAAGCGAAGATGGTCGAGGTAAAGGAGCGGCCGAAGACGCGCGGCGAACCGAGCGGCGGCATGCCGCATTCCATCCGCAAGGTCGGAGTGATCGGCGCCGGGCAAATGGGCAACGGCATCGCGCATGTCTGCGCGCTGTCAGGCCTGCATGTGTTGCTCAACGACATCGTCGCCGAGCGCATTGCCGAGGGGCTCGCCACCATCGACGGCAATCTGGCGCGGCAGGTCAGCCGCCAGCGCATCACCGACGAAGAGCGCGATGCCGCGATGAAGCGCATCGGCGCGGCAAAGACGCTCAATGAGCTTGGCGATTGCGATCTGGTGATCGAAGCCGCGACCGAGAAGGAAGAGGTCAAGCGCAAGATCTTCACCGCCGTCTGCACGACGCTCAAGCCCGAGGCGATCGTCGGCACCTCGACGTCTTCAATCTCGATCACGCGGCTGGCGTCGGCGACCGACCGGCCGGAGCGCTTCATCGGCATTCATTTCATGAATCCGGTGCCGCTGATGGAGCTGGTCGAGGTGATCCGCGGCATCGCCACGGATGACGCGACCTTTGAGACCACCAAGCAATTCGTCACCAGGCTCGGCAAGCAGATCGCGGTGTCGGAGGATTTTCCCGCCTTCATCGTCAACCGCATCCTGCTGCCGATGATCAACGAGGCGATCTACACGCTCTACGAGGGCGTCGGCAATGTCGAGGCGATCGACACCGCCATGCGGCTCGGAGCGCACCACCCGATGGGGCCGCTGGAACTAGCCGACTTCATCGGGCTCGATACCTGCCTGTCGGTCATGCAGGTGCTGCATGAAGGGCTGGCGGATTCGAAATATCGGCCATGCCCGCTGTTGGTGAAATACGTCGAAGCCGGCTGGCTCGGCCGCAAGACCCAGCGCGGCTTTTACGACTACCGCGGCGAGAAGCCGGTCCCGACCAGGTGACGCTTCTCGTCATGGCCGGGCTTGTCCCGGCCATCCACGACTTTCCAAAACTCGCGAAGGCGTGGATGCCCGGCATAAAGCCGGGCATGACGCGAAAAGCGCGTCACATCACCAGTTCGATGAACAGGCCGACGACGCACACGTAGCCGAGCGTGAAAACGAGCGTGCGGATGTAGGGTATGCCGGCCCAATACACGACGGCGTGCGCGGCTCGCAGCCAAAAGAAGGACATCGACCAGAAGGCTGTCATTCCATTCGCTTTGCCGGCGAGTTGAATCAGAATCACGATCGCTGCGAATGGGGCAAACGTCTCGACCGCGTTCATATAGACGCGGTCAGCGCGATTGCCCCAGTTCGGCAGCGGACGTGGCGTCGGATCGACGTAATTCGGTGGGGTCAGAAATCCGTTGGTCATAACTTGCGCGACGACATACGGTATCCACAGCGATGCCGTGAGGAAGGCCGTAAAAGCCAGGTATTTAAGATCAGGCGACATTTGAATCTCCTCCCGAGGGTTCGGTTTCAATCAAGCGTGCAGAGTCTATATTCAATCGCAGCAGGAATCCGAAGCTTTCGGCTGCTGATACTTCGCCTTCGGATCGATGATCGCGCCCTCATACTTGTCGTGATGGCGCACCCACGCCATGCCGTACGATAGGCCCGCCTCGTCGCGGCCCCTGGGGGCGAGATCGAGGAGATTGTAGGCGCCGATCAGGATATCGAGGCCGCGTCCGTAGCTCGAATAGGTGTGGAAGATCTCGCCGGCGGCGTTCTTGTAGAACACGCTGGTGCCCGGGCGCTCGTCGCTGGGGAAAGTGGTCACTTCGTAATTGTAGGCCGCGATGCCCTTGGCCTTCTCCTCGGGCGTCGCCGACACCTGATAGTCGAAGTTGAAGTCGTTGCCGAACGACGACACCCAATTGAAATGCCAGCCCATGCGCCGCTTAAACTTCTCGATTTGATCGAGCGGCGCGCGCGACACCACGGCGAGGGCGACGTCGCGCTGCGCAAGGTGGACCACGGCGCCGTCGAAGTGATCGGCGATCAGCGAGCAGCTCGGGCAACCTTCTTCCCAGTCGGGGCCGAACATGAAGTGATAGACGATCAACTGGCTCTTGCCGCCAAAAAGATCGGCCAGGGTTTCTTTGCCGCCCGCGCCGTCGAACGCGTAGGCCTTCGCGACTTTCTCCCACGGTAGTTCGCGGCGCTTGCGGCTCAACGCATCGCGGGCGCGGGTAAATGTCTTCTCCTCCGCGAGGTGTGCCTTGCGCGCCGCGATCCATTCGTCGCGGGAGACGATCTCGTGCGGTTCCATGTTGCAGCTCCTCAACTCGTCGGTTGGTCAGGACGTCGGCGTCATCCAGCCTATTGCGGCGCCGCCGGGCTCGAGCAGGATAACGATGCGGCCGACCCCGGGCACGTCGAAAGCGGGCTTCATGATCTTGGCGCCCGCCTTGGTCGCCTTATTCGCGCGCGCATCGACGTCATCGACCGCGATATACGACATCCAGCTTTCCGGGACACCCTTGTAATCGGCACCGCTGATATCGAAAATGCCGCCGACGGGTTTTCCTCCGGCCGTGGCGAGCGTATAGCTGCCGCCGCCGGGCATAGGCATCGCGTCGTATTTCCAACCGAGCGATTCGCCGTAGAACTTCTTCGCGCCCTCGACATTGCGCGTCATCAGTTCGTTCCAGTGGAATTGACCGTGTGACCAGGACATAACGTTACTCCGAGTTGTAGCCCGGATGGAGCGAAGCGACATCCCGGGTCAGCGTGTCTGTAAGTCCCGGATTTCGCTGTGCTCCATCCGGGCTACGTTGGCTTAAGCGAACAATTTTTCGAGCTTGTCGAAGGCGCCGATCCAGCCTTGCTCATGGCCGGCACGGGACTCTTCGTCGAACAGGCGCTCGTGCGTTACCGTCAGCAGGGTGCCGCCGTCATCCGGCTTGAACAGGACTGTGACCAGCGATTCATGCGGTTCATCCGGCGGCGCGACTTTCCAGGCCCAGGTGAAGACGAGCTTCTCGTCGGCGACCACTTCGCGATAGACGCCGCCGACTTCAAGCTCCTGGCCGGCGGACGAGCGCATCACGTAGCGATAGCGGCCGCCGACGCGCGCGTCGGTTTCGGCCACGACGGCCTTCATCTCGCCCGGACCCATCCAGCGTTTCACTTTTTCCGGATCGGTCCACGCGGCGAAGACTTTGGCCGGCGGCGCTTTGAAGAGCCGCTTGAGGGTGAGGCTTGGTTTGACGGCGGATTGGACGGACATGATTCTTCCTCCTCCAAATACACGGCGAGGCGGCGCAGCGCCTCGGACCAGAAGCGTTCGTAGCGTTCGAGCCACGCCCGGGCGTTTTGCATGGGTGCGGCATCGAGCCGGCAGGTGACGGTGCGGCCCGATTTCTTCCGCTCCACCAATCCGGCGTCGGACAGCACGTCGAGATGTTTCATGATCGCCGGCAGCGATACGGCGAACGGCGCCGCCAGCGCGCTGACGGAAAGATCCGGTTGCTCGGCGAGCCGCGCCAGCAAGGCCCGGCGCGTCGGGTCGGCAAGCGCGGCAAAGGTGCGATCGAGCGGGGCGGCAGTAACCTTAACCATATAGTTAAGTATATGACGGCGGCGACCTCTGTCAAGCAGCTTCAGTTGGCGCTACCGACTGCGGCGCTGACGAGCTTGACGCCGTCGGCGCTCGCCCATTCGGCAGGGCCCGCCATCTCGCCGATCTCGCAGCCGGAGCGGTCGACGATCAGCGTTGTCGGCATGCCGAAGACCTTGCCGGCAAGCTTGAGGTCCTGAAACACCTTGGCGCTTTGATCGGAATAATAGGCCAGATGCGTCACGCCGACCTCCTTGAGGAAAGCGAGCGGCTTTGCCGGATCGCGGGTGTCGATATTGACGGCGACCACCTCGAAGTCCGCGCCGCCGAGGTCCTTTTGCAGCGCGTCCAGCGCCGGCATTTCCCTGCGGCAGGGCACGCACCAGGTGGCCCAGAGGTTGAGAAGGATGGTGCGGCCGCGCCAATCGGCGAGCGTTCGTTCATGGCCTTCGGCGTCTTTGAATGCAACGTTGGGGACGCGAAACGGGGTATGCGCCACGGCAAGCGCCGCGACTTCGCCGCGCGCCAGCGGCGCGAGACGGCTGGCGGCGGCGACCGCCGGCTCACAGGCGCTGGCGGCCGGATTGCTTCGCAGCCGCTCCATCCCGTATACCCCCGCCAGGACGGCCACAACGCCGATTGCCGCGGCGACGGAAATAAGGCGCAAGCGACCTATTTTGTCTCGTGGCGGCACGGATTGTTCGGTCATTAACGGAAGAACCTCGGCGCAACCTTTATGAATAGTGTGTCATGAGCAACAAAATGTGGGGCGGACGCTTCGATTCGGAACCCGATCCCCTCATGGAGGAGATCAACGCCTCGATCGATTTCGACCGACACCTCTACCGGCAGGATATCGCCGCAAGCAAGGCCCATGCGGCGATGCTCGCCAAAACCGGCATCATTACGGCGCAGGATGCAAAGCGGATCGCTCACGGTCTAGACACGATCCTGTCAGAGATCGAAGCGGGCAAATTCAAGTTCGATCGCGCGCTCGAGGACATCCATATGAACGTCGAAAGCCGGCTCGACGAATTGATCGGGCCGGCTGCCGGACGGCTGCATACCGCGCGCTCGCGCAACGATCAGGTCGCCACCGACTTCCGGCTGTGGGTCCGCGATGCGATCGACGGCATCGACGGAGCGCTCGCGGATTATCAGCGGGCGCTCGCGGTGAAGGCGCTCGATCACGCGGCGACCGTGATGCCGGGCTTCACGCATCTGCAGACGGCGCAGCCGGTGACCTTCGGCCATCATCTGCTGGCTTATGTCGAGATGGCGGCCCGCGACCGCGGCCGCTTCGCCGATGCGCGCGAGCGGCTCAACGAAAGCCCGCTCGGCGCCGCGGCGCTCGCCGGCACGTCCTTTCCGATCGATCGCGCGATGACGGCCAAAGCGCTCGGCTTTGCTCGGCCGACGGCGAATTCGCTCGATGCCGTCGCCGACCGCGATTTCGTTCTGGAGACGCTGTCGACCGCCGCCATCGCCGCAATGCATCTGTCGCGGTTTGCCGAAGAGATCGTGATCTGGTCGTCGCCGCTCGTCGGCCTCGTCCGGCTCTCCGACGCGTTCACCACCGGCTCCTCGATCATGCCGCAGAAGCGCAATCCCGACGCGGCCGAGCTGGTCCGCGCGCGGACCGGCCGCATCGTCGGTGCGCTCACGGCGCTGCTGATGGTGATGAAGGGGCTGCCGCTCGCCTATCAGAAGGACATGCAGGAGGACAAGGAAGGCGCGATCGACGCACTCGGCGCGCTCACGCTCTCGATCAACGCCATGACCGGCATGGTGCGCGACATGGCGCCCGACGTCGCGCGCATGCGCCTTGCCGCCGGCGAAGGTTATGCGACTGCCACCGACCTCGCCGATTGGCTCACGCGCACGCTCAATCTGCCGTTTCGCGAGGCCCACCACGTGACCGGCCGGATCGTGGCCAAGGCCGCCGCGGCCGGCGTCGCGCTCGACAAGCTGCCGCTTGCGGCCATGCAGGCGATCGAGCCCCGCATCAGCAAAGCGGTGTTTGGCGTGCTCTCGGTCGAAGCCTCGGTCAAAAGCCGCGCGGTTTATGGCGGGGCCGCGCCGAAAAACGTGCGCGCACAGGCCAAACGCTGGCTCAAACGACTGCAAAAGAAGCCGTAAACGCCACGGCAAGACATTGCCGACACAATGTCGCCGCCGGCGTCCGGTCTGCTATGATGACGGCCGAAGCCCCGGGGGAGTGTTCTTTGGTCCATGATCGGTTGAGTTTCGCTTTTGCGCTGGCGCTACTTGGCGCCGCCGTCTTCGGGCTCGCGGCTTGCGGGCGTGCGGGGCCGCTCGAACTGCCACCGGGGCCGGCGCTGACGCAACCGGCGCCGACCGCGCAAGCGACGCCGCCCGTGGCGCCGGCTTCGTCCGTCGGCGGGCCTGTCGCGCAAGGGCCGTCGGCGCAGGAAACCGCCATGAAAAACGGCTTCGACGCCTACGGCAATCCGGTCGCTCCGCCCGGTCAGAAAAAATCATTCTTGCTCGACCCGTTGCTTCAATAATCCGTCGCCCGGCGCCCTGTCGTTTTCAGGGGAGCATGGTCTCTTCGGAAAACCGGTTTCCACTTTTCCGGATCATCCTCTAAACACCTTCCATGCATCATTTCGCCTATCGCAACGGCGTGCTGCACGCCGAGGAAGTCGATCTCATCGCGCTGGCGGACGCCGTCGGCACGCCGTTCTATTGCTATGCGAGCGCGACGCTCGAACGGCACTATCGGGTGTTTGCCGAGGCTTTCGCCGACGTCGACGCGCTGATCTGCTACGCGATGAAGGCGAATTCCAACCAGGCGGTGATCGCAACGTTGGCCCGGCTCGGCGCCGGCGCCGACGTCGTCTCCGGCGGCGAGCTGTTGCGGGCGCGGGCCGCTGGCATTCCCCCGGACAAGATCATGTTCTCCGGTGTCGGCAAGACCAGCCATGAGCTCGCGCTGGCGGTCAATGAGCGCATTCTCTGTGTCAACGTCGAATCCGAAGCCGAGCTCGAACTCCTCGCGGAAATCGCCGCGAGCAAAGGCCGTGCCGTCGAAATCTCGATCCGCGTCAATCCCGATATCGACCCCAGGACCCACGCCAAGATCGCGACCGGCAAGGCGGAGAACAAATTCGGCATTCCCATCAGCCGCGCGCGCGAGGTTTACGCCCGCGCCGCCAAGCTCGAAGGCGTGAGCGTTGCCGGCGTCGACATGCATATCGGCAGTCAGATCACCGAGCTCGAACCGTTCAGCGCCGCGTTTACGCTGCTGGCGGACTTCGTGCGCGTCTTGCGCGCGGATGGCCACACCATCCGCCACGTCGATCTCGGCGGCGGCTTGGGCATTCCCTATCGCGAGGACAATGCGCCGCCGCCCGATCCCAACGCCTACGCCGCAATCGTCAAGCGCGCGACGCGCGATCTGGGCTGCCGGCTCATCTTCGAGCCGGGCCGCCTGATCGTCGGCAATGCCGGCATCCTCGTCGCCCGCGTGCTTTATGTGAAGCGCGGCGAAGCCAAGACCTTCGTCATCGTCGACGCCGGCATGAACGATCTCGTGCGCCCGACCCTTTATGGCGCGCACCACGATATCCGCCCGGTCCGCGAGCCCGCAATCGGCGCGCAGAGAATCACGGCCGACGTGGTCGGGCCGGTCTGCGAATCAGGCGATTTTCTCGCGCTCGACCGCTCCGTCGCCGCGCCGCAGCCCGGCGATCTCCTCGCCGTCATGACCGCCGGCGCCTATGGCGCGGTCGAGGCCGGCACCTACAACACCCGCGCGCTGGTGCCGGAAGTCCTTGTCAAACAAGGCAAATGGGCGCTGGTGCGGCCGCGCGTGAGCGCCGAAGAGCTGATCGCGCTCGACCGCATGCCGGATTGGCTCTGATTTTGCTTGTGAATTTTTGCATGACACGGCTTCCTGCCGGTGAGGCGCCTTGAACCCGCCGCGTTGGTGACGTGTTGTCATGCGGAGTTTTCTCCGCGGAGACCTCGGTGACGGATATCCCGTCGAGCCATCCTGCCACGTCGCACCCGAGCAGCACGCCGGTCGCCCGCTCGCAGCTCGATACGGCGTTGCGCCGCGCCCGCTGGACGATCTTCTGGGAACGGCTGTGGCCGGCGCTGGCGCAATTCGCCACCGTCATCGGCCTGTTCCTGACTGCATCCTGGCTTGGCGTGTGGCTCTATTTGCCGCCGCTCGCGCGCGCAGGCGGCCTCATCGTTTTCGCGGCGCTCGCGATTGCGAGCCTGATCCCGTTCGTCACCTTGCGCATACCGGCTGTCGCCGACGCGCTGCGCCGGCTCGATCGCGGCAGTGGCGCCCGCCATCGTCCGGCGACGACGATCGCCGATGCGCTCGCGGTTACGCCGGAAGACCCTTATTCGCTGGCGCTGTGGAAGGCGCATGTGGCGCGCACCCTAACAGCGGCGAGCGCATTCAAGGTCGGTTGGCCGTCGCCGCGCATCGCGCTGCGCGATCCCTATGCGTTGCGCGGCCTCATCCTCGTCGCCGGCATCGCCACTTTTATCGCCGCTGGTGGGGAGCATTGGAAACGCATCGCCGCGGCGTTCGACTGGCAGGGCGTGGTGTTGCCGGCAAACTTCCGCGTCGACGCCTGGATCACGCCGCCCGCTTATACCGCCAAGCCGCCGATCATTCTTGCCGGCATTCATCCGGGCGAACCGGCGCGGACGGACAGCGACGCCGGCGAGCCGGTGTCGGTTCCGGCCGGCTCTACTCTCGTCGTGCGCGCGACCAGCAAGATCAGTCTCGACATTTCCGGCAAGGGCGGCGTGACACCGGCGAAAGAGGACGTGCGGGCGCCTGCCGGCACGCAGGAATTTCGCTTCAAGATCGCGGCCACCGGAACGGCGACGTTGCACGGCGCCGGCGACGAGTTGATTTGGGCGTTCAACGCCATCCCCGACAAGCCGCCGACGATCGCGCTCTCCAAGGATCCCGAGCAGCAGGCGCGCGGCTCGCTGCTTTTGTCCTATCGTCTCGAGGACGATTACGGGGTCACCGAAGCGCAGGCGACCTTTGCGCGCAAGGACGAGCCGGCGAGCAAAAGTGCCGACGCACACCCGCTGTTCGGGCCGCCCGATTTCGCGCTGGTGCTGCCGCAGGCGCGCACCAAGAACGGCGTCGGCCAGACCATCAAGGATCTGACCGATCATCCCTGGGCCGGCGCCGAAGTGACGATGACGCTCATTGCCCGCGACGAGGGCGGCAACGAGGGCAAGAGCGAGCCATTCACCATGCACCTGCCGGAGCGCGTCTTTGCCAAGCCGTTGGCGCGGGCGCTGGTCGAGCAGCGGCGCAACCTTGCGCTCGATGCCGGCGCGCGCTCGCAGGTCATCACCGCACTCGACGCGTTGGCGCTGGCGCCGGAAAAGTTCACACCCAACGCCGGCATCTATCTCGGCCTGCGCTCGCTGTTCTGGTCGCTGGTTCGCGCCAAGACCGACGACGATTTGCGCGAGGTGACGGCGCGGCTGTGGCAGATGGCGGTCGGCATCGAGGACGGCAACATTTCCGATGCCCAGGCCGCATTGCGCAACGCCGAGGAGGCGTTGCGGCAGGCGCTCGAACGCGGCGCCAGCGACCAGGAAATCAAGCAGCTCATGGATCAGCTGCGCGCGGCCATGGACCGCTACATGCAGTCGATGCAGGAGCAGCTGAAGAACAAGCAGCAACTCGCCCGGCCGCTCGATCGCAATTCGCGGGTCATGCGCCAGCAGGACCTCAAGAACATGCTCGACCGACTGGAGAACCTGGCGCGCAACGGCGCCAAGGATGCCGCGCGGCAGCTTCTGCAGCAGCTCGAGCAGATGATGGAGAATTTGCAGATGGCGTCGCCGGATCAAAACGGCGACGACCTGGACGATATGATGTCGCAGCTCGACGAGCTCGGCGACATGATCCATGAGCAGCAGAACCTGCGCGATCGGACGTTCCGCCAGGGCCAGGGTCAAGGTCAACGCCGGCAGAATGGCCAGCAGGGACGGCAGGGCCAGCAGGGCGAGCAGCCGGGCCAGCAGGGCGACAAATCGCTGGACCAGTTGCGGCAAAATCAGCAGGCGCTGCGCGACCGGCTCAACAAGCTGCTCGAGGAGTTAAAGAACCGCGGGCTCGGCCAGAACCAGCCGGGCCAGCAAGGCCAAGGCCAAAACGGCAAGAACGGCATGGATCAACTCGGCCAGGCCGGCGAAGCCATGGGCGAAGCCGAGGGGCAGCTTGGCGACGGCAATGCCGACAGCGCCGTCGACTCGCAAGGCCGCGCGCTCGACGCGCTGCGCAAGGGCGCACAGGGTCTCGCGCAGTCGATGCAGCAGCAACTCGGCCAAGGCCCCGGTCCCGGCCAGAACGGCCGCCTTGGCTTGCCGCGCGCGCAACGCGACACCGACCCGCTCGGCCGCCCGCTGCGCGGGCGCGACTACGGCGACGACGTCACCGTGAAAGTGCCCGGCGAGATCGACGTGCAGCGCGCCCGCCGCATCATCGAGGAATTGCGCCGCCGCTTCGGCGACGTGCTGCGCCCGCAGGATGAGCTCGATTATATCGAGCGGCTGCTCAAGGATTATTGAGACGCTCTGCCCGCAACCCCGCTGAATCTACCCCAATTGTTAATTTCTTCGAACCGAATGTTAACGGTTCCTTGCTAGCAATTTCTACGCCGCCGACGTTTTTACCCGCGGCGGCGCAGAGGTATTTGTGGCTTCGATCGGGTCCGAGCACGCGCCGCGTTCATCCTGCCGCCCGTTTTGGTACGCTCCCTGGCGTCCGCACGCGCTCCCCTTCCTGGGCGCGGATATCAATAACGCGATCGCGCGCGCTTACGCGCTGTTTTCCGACGGCAGCGATTCCTCGCTGGTGCGGCGTCTCGCCGGCGCCGCCTTCCTCATCCGCGTGGTCAGCGCGGCGATTGCCTTTTTCGCGCAAATCCTGCTGGCGCGCTGGATGGGCGGTTTCGAATTCGGCCTCTACATCTATGCCTGGACCTGGGTGCTGCTGATCGGCGGCATGGTCGACCTCGGCCTCGGCTCGGCCGCTCAGCGCTTCATTCCCGAATACACCGAGCACAAGCAATTCGCCCTGCTGCGCGGCTTCCTCAGCGGCAGCCGCTGGCTCGCTTTGGCGAGCGCCACCGCCATCGCGGCCGCGGGCGCGCTCACCGTGAAGCTATTGTCGCCCTATATGGACCCGAAGACGATCGTTCCGCTCTACTTCTCCTGCGCCGCGCTACCGATGTTCGGCCTTTGGGGCGTGCAGAGCGGCATCGCGCGCTCCTACAACTGGGTCAATCTCGGGCTGACGCCCAATTACGTGCAGCGGCAGCTGGTGCTGCTCGCGCTGATGGGCCTTGCTTTTGCGCTTGGGCTGCGAACCGACGCCGTCACCGCAACGGTCTTCGGCGTCATCGCGCTGTGCAGCGTCAGCATCGGCCAGCTCGTCGTCCTCAACCGCAGGCTTGCCGGCGTGGTTGCGCCCGGTCCGAAAGCATACGCGGTGCGCGGGTGGCTCGCGATGTCGGCGCCGATCTTCGTCGTCGAAGCGTTTTATCTGCTGCTGACCTATTCCGACGTTATTGTGCTCAAGCAATTCCGACCGCCGGACGAGGTGGCGATCTATTACGCCGCCGCCAAGACGCTGGCGTTCGTCGCGTTCATTTATTACTCCGTCGCGCAGACAATCGCCCACAAATTCTCCGAATACCACATCAGCGGCGACCGCAAGCGGCTCGCCGCTTTTCTCAAGCAGGCGGTGCGACTGACCTTCTGGCCGTCGCTCGGCTCGATTGTGGTCTTGCTTGCGCTCGGCCAGCCGTTACTGCGGCTGTTCGGTCACGGATTTGAGTCCGGTTATTATCTCATGTTTATCATCGCGGTCGGGCTGTTGGCGCGCGCCTCGGTCGGGCCGGCCGAGCGGCTCCTCAATATGCTCGGCGAGCGGCGCGCCTGCGCGCTGGTCTATGCCTCCGCGTTCGCGCTCAATCTTGCTATGTGCATCGGGCTGATCCCGTTGATGGGGCTTGCCGGCGCGGCGATCGCGAGCTCGGTGGCGCTGGTATTCGAATCCGCGAGCCTGTTCTTCGTCGCGAAATATCGCCTGGGGCTGCACTGCTTTATTTTCGGCAGCCCGCACGTCTCGTAAGCCGCGCCCATGCGCGCCGAAGCCGTGGCCGATCAAGTGCCGGCCGTCACGCTTGACGGCGCCGGTTCCGCGATCGCCAGTGCGCGGCGCGCCGTCCTCTCCGATCGCTACGCAGCGTATTCGCTCACGCTTGAATGGCGGGAGCTGGCGGACCTTCTGCCGATCGCGCGCGAATGGCGCGACCTTGCCGCGCGGGCGCTCGAGCCGAACGTCTTCTATGAGCCTTCCTTCGCGCTGGCCGCGGCGCCGGTCTTTGCCCGCGATGCCGGCGCGGTGCTGGTCTGGTCGCAGGCCAATCCGCGCCGGCTGGTCGGGTTCTTCCCGGCGCGGATCGAACGGCGGCGTTACGGCGTCAACCTGCCGATCCTTGTCGGCTTGACGCATCCTTACGGTCCGCTTGGCGTGCCGTTGGTCGAGCGCGAAGGGGCCGAGCCGATCGTCGCCGCCTGGCTTGCGCATCTTGCTGCCGACGAAAGCCTGCCGGGATTGGTGCTGCTGCCGTACCTGCCCGCGGACGGTCCGTTTGCCGCAGCGCTTGCGGCGATCCTGCGCCGCGCGCAAATGCCGGCCGCCGACTTCAATCGCCATCAGCGGGCGCTGCTGGCGCCGAGCGGCGAACGCTCGCTCTACCTCGAATACTCCATCGGCCAGCATCAGCATAAGGAACTGCGCCGGCACTGGCGGCGCTTATGCGAAACCGGTGCGGTATTGTTCACCGCCGCGACCGAGCCGCCCGCCGTTGCCGCCGCGATGGAGGATTTTTTTGCGCTGGAAGCGGGCGGCTGGAAAGGTCGCGCCGGCACGGCCGCCGCCGAGCATCGGGAGCTTCGCCGCTTCATCCGCTCGGCGGTAAGCGGGCTCGCTGCCGAGGGCAAGGTTTCGATCGACCGCATCCTGGTCGATGGCCAGGCCATCGCCGCCACCATCATCTTGCGCAGCGGTCGCTCCGCCTGGTTCTGGAAAATCGCTTTCGACGAAACGTTTGCGCGATTTTCGCCGGGCGTCATGCTCAGCGTCGTGCTCACCGACGATCTCCTGGAAGATCCCTCGATCGCACGCACCGATTCCTGCGCGATCGCGAACCATCCGATGATCAATCACGTTTGGCGTGAGCGTTTGGCGCTTTGCGACCGCCTAGTCGCGGTCCGGCCGCAGGCTCGCTTTGCGCTGGTCCGGCGTCTGGAGGGGCTGCGCGTGGCCGCCATCGCCGGCGCCAAACGGCTTCGCGGCTTCTTCGCGATCGGCTAGGACCGGATAGCGTGCGGATGGCCACCAGTCGTTAACGTCAAAACAGCCCTTGAGCGAATAATCTCAATCCACTCACGCTGACGCGCACCCCATGCTTCAAGGCCACGCTCTGGCTAAGACCGTTCGCCAATGGGACCTTATCATCGCAACGGGCGCCATCGGCTTTGCGATGGGCATCGCCGGGTTTGCTTTTCTCGGCCTCGACGGAATCTTTCAGATACTAAACGATGTCCCCACTCTAGCGGCGGCCGTTGTCCTCTCCGTGACGCTCGCGTTCGCCGCTTTGTCGATCGGCGCTCTCATCGTTCTCGCCCAGGAACGTCGACGCAACTGGCTGGCAAATATTGCGCTTAACAACATGACCCAAGGGCTGAGTATGTTTGATAGCGCCGCCCGGCTCGTCCTTTGCAATGAGCGTTACATCGAAATGTCTCAACTGCCGCGCGAGCATTTCCAGAGCGGCATGCCGCTGCGTGAGATTCTTATTCGCCGCGCGGGGGCTGGCACGTTCTCCGGCGATCCCGATCAATACGTCGCCGACTGCCTGAAACAAGTGGCCGAGGGGCGCACGGAAGCGAAAACGGTTGAGCTCAAGGACGGTCGTACAGTCGCACTGGTATTTCGCCCACTGGCCACCGGCGGCTGGGTATCGACGCATACCGACGTTACGCAGCAGCGCGTGGCCGAGAAGGAGCGCGATTCGCTGCGTCAACGCGAGGAACGCTGCGCCGCCACCGACGCCGCCATCGCCTCCTTCCGCGCCCGCGCTGAGAACATGCTGATGACAGTCGGGCAAAGCGCCGCGGCGATGAAGACGGCGGCCAAGACGTTGCTGACGACATCAGACCATACGCTGCAGCGCGCCTAGGGCGCCGTCCGCGGATCCAACGAGGCATCGGCCAACGTCGAGACCGCGGCAGTGGCCGCCGAGGAGCTGTCCGCTTCGATCAAGGAGATCAGCCGCCAGCTGGCGCAGGCGAACGAGGTGGTGAGCAAAGCTGCCGCCGACGCAACCGCAACGAACAACGACATTGCGGCCCTTGCCCGGGTCGCGCAGAGAATAGGCGACGTGGTCAAGCTTATCCAGGACATCGCCGAGCAGACGAATCTTCTGGCGCTGAATGCCAGGATCGAGGCGGCGCGCGCCGGCGAAGCCGGGCGCGGCTTTGCCGCGGTGGCTTCGGAAGTAAAGTCGCTGGCCGTCCAGACGGCGAAGGCGACCGGAGAGATCGCGCGGGAGATTTCATCGGTCCAAAGCTCCACCGGTGATGCCGTCGCCGCGATCCGCGCGATCACCGAGCGCATGCAAGACATCAACGCCTACACTTCGAAGGTCGTCGGCGCCATTGGGTACCAGGAAGTGGCGACCGGAGAAATTTTGCACAACGTCGCCAGCGCCGCCGCCGGCAGCAAAGACGGTGTCGCTGCGCTCGGCGACGTGGCGACGGGCCTTACGTAGACGCGCAGTTCGGCGGAGACGGTGCTAACGGCATCGGAAGAGGTGGAAAACGCGACCGTCAAGCTGCGCGCCGAGGTCGAACGCTTCCTCAGCACGGTTGCGGCATAGCCCTACGTTTGTGTCCGCGATGACTTCTCGGGCGCCTTACCGCCCCGCTGCGTAACCCTGCATGCCGCGCGGATTGGCGGCGGCGCGGCGGCGGCGGCCGTCGCGCGCGGCGGCGGTGAGCCGGCCTTCCGACCAATCCGCGCCAACCTCGACGATGTGGCCGCGCCGCTCGAGTTCGGCGATGCTCTCGCGCGGCACGCGGCCTTCCACCACCAGCACGCCGGGCCGCGCCGTGCGCGGCCAGAACGAGGAGGGAAAATGCTCCGAATGCCAAGCCGGGGCGTCGATCGCCTCCTGCAAATTGAGTCCGGCATGGGCGTGGCGCAAAAAGAACTGCGTGATCCATTGGTCCTGCTGATCGCCGCCGGGCGTGCCGCAGGCGAGATACGGCTCGCCGTCGCGTAGCACGAGTGTCGGCGAGAGCGTGGTGCGCGGCCGCTTGCCGGGCGCCAAAGCCGCCGGATGTGCCTCGTCGAGCCAGAACATCTGCGCGCGCGTGCCGAGACAAAAGCCGAGTTCGGGAATGACCGGCGAGGATTGCAGCCAGCCGCCGGACGGCGTCGCCGACACCATGTTGCCGGCTTCGTCGACGATGTCGAAATGCACGGTGTCGCCGCGCGTGCCGCCAAGCCGGCCGACGGTCGGCTCGCCCGCGCCGGCGGCATCGACGGCGCGCGGCGCGCCGTCGCGGAAAAGCTTCACCACGGCGCCGAATCCCTCGATCGATCCGGGCCGCAGTTCCAGCGACGCCTTCTTGTCGACGAGCGTGCGCCGCTTGGCATTGTAGGCGTCGGACAGAAGCGTTGCCGTCGGCAGCGCGACGAAATCCGGATCGCCGTAAAACGCTTCGCGGTCAGCGTAAGCAAGCTTGGCGCACTCCACTTGCAAATGGATGAAATCCGCTCCCGCCGGGTCGAGCCCGTCGAGATGAAAGCCCTTGAGCAGCGCCAGCTGCTGCAACATCACCGGGCCCTGTCCCCACGGGCCGGTCTTGCACAATGTGTAGCGGCCGTAATCGTAAGTCAGCGGCGCTTCGACGGAAGGCGTCCAGCGCGCCATGTCGTCGCCGGTGAGCACGCCGCGATGCGGCTTGCCGCTCGTGTCCATGATCGCCTGCGTACGGCAGAAGCGATCGATCGCTTCGGCGACAAAGCCCTGCGACCAGCACTTGCGTGCTCGTTCGATCTGCGCGGCGCGATCTGCGCTTGGGCTTTCGGCTTCCTTGAGGATGCGGACATAAGTTGCCGCCAGCCCCGTGTTGGCGAACAGCGTTCCGGTCGGCGGCACCGCGCCGTTCGGCAGGTAAACCGCCGCCGAGGTCGGCCAATGGCGGCGAAACAGATCGGCGACCGTGGCGATGGTGGCGCTGGCGCGCTCGACCAGCGGATGGCCGTGCTGCGCATAGCCGATCGCGGGGCTGAGCACCTCGCGCAGCGACAGCGTGCCGTAGTCGCGAAGGAGCAGCATCCAGGTCTCGAACGTGCCGGGCACACAAGCCGCGAGCAGCCCGGTGCCGGGCACGAGGTCGAGGCCTTCGCGGCGATAATGCGCGATGGTGGCGCCCGCCGGAGCCGGTCCTTGCCCGCAGATGACTTCCGGCTTGCCGCGCCGCACGTCATAGACGATGACCGGCACGTCGCCGCCCGGGCCGTTGAGATGCGGTTCGACCACTTGCAGCGTGAACGCCGTCGCCACCGCGGCATCGAAGGCGTTGCCGCCCTTCTCCAGCGTCGCCATGCCCACGGCGGTCGCGATCCAGTGCGTCGAGGCGACGACGCCGAACGTGCCTTCGATTTCCGGCCGCGTCGTGAACGAGTTGGGGCTAACGTTGCTCATGCCGGCGGCAAACTAACACGCCGCCCGCCGCGCGCCACCGGGCCGATTTTTAGCTGGAGCTGGGCGTGGCCGGCACGAATTTCAGCGCCACGCCGTTCATGCAATAGCGCAGCCCCGTGGGCTTCGGGCCATCGTTGAACACATGGCCGAGGTGGCCGCCGCAGCGCCGGCAGGCGATCGCCGTGCGCGCCATGCCGAGCGAGCCGTCTTTTATTTCCTCGACCGCCTTGTCGAGCGGCGCCCAAAAGCTCGGCCAGCCGGTGCCGCTGTCGTATTTGGTCTTCGACGAGTAAACCGGCAGGTCGCAGCCGTCGCAGGCGAACGTGCCGGCGCGATGCTCATGCAGCAGCGGGCTGGTGAACGGCCGTTCGGTGCCTTCGTGGCGGAGCACCTGGTATGCATCGGGGCTCAGCAGCTTGCGCCATTCTTCGTCGGTGTGGGTGACTTCGTAGCTGGTTGCCGCCCTGGCCGCTGGCGGCCACGTCAGGCGGCCAAGGGAGAGCGCCGCTAACGCGCTACCGGCGTAGAAAATATGTCTGCGTGTGAGCATGTGCCGTCCTCCACGAGCATGATCCGCACAGACCATGCTCCAGCTGCAAATCATCGTTTGGTCTATAGCCGAGGTCGCAAGCGTCGTCACGCTTGCGACCGGTCACGAATGCGCCAACACGGCGTGAAGAGTTCAGAACGCGCGGAAATAACGTCATCAAATCTGGCCGACGTCAGCGTGCGCCCGGCGCATGCCAGCGCAGGCCGGGAAATCGCGCGTAGTCGCGGTCGAGCGTTACCCACTCGCAACCCCACTCGATGGCGAGCGCGGCGTACCACGCATCGGTGATGCGGGGACCGCGCGTATCGGTTTCGACGCACAGGCGCTTGAAGATGTGCCAATGGTGCTCACCGGGCTCCACGATTTGGCAATGCGGCTGGCCGAGCAAGTCTTCGCAGAAGCCGAATACCGCCGCGAATGAACTTGGATTGGGGTAGGAACGCGGACTCGTAGTGATACGGACGACAGCGGCTAATGCCAACGGTGATATCCCAAAACGTTCGTCACCAAGCACAACACCATCGAGCCACTTCCGGCAAACTGGGTATTGCGGCACGTCCCTGCGGAAGGCGTAAATGAGGACGTTGACGTCCGGCAAGATCATTCGAAGCCGCTTTTCAACCGCTCAGTGTATTCGAGATCGTCGATCTCCTGGAGGGCGGCGGAATTGGAAATATCGATGCCCGGCAGGGGTGGGCCGCTGGCATCGCTGTGACGCGGTAAAATGCGCTTGGATTTGGACTTCTTTCGTGCGTCGCTCACGACCAGCCGCAGACCCTCTTCGATGAGCGAGGTGAGCGTGCGGCGTTCGGCAACCGCCTTGCGCTTGGCGCGGGTGAGCAGGTCGCGAGGGAGCCTGACGGTGGTGCGTTCGATCATATGTCAAGACATATCAATAGGTATGTCTGTATGTCAAGCCGGACAGAGGACGGACGACCGAGGGCAGAAGGGACGACGATGCGCGGCCGTCGCCGTTCGTTTCTCTGCTCCGTCATCTGTCATACAAAAAGAAACCGGGCCCTTGCGGGCCCGGCCTCAAGTTCGCCGGCGTGGGGGCGCCGGCGAGCACCTTCCAGAGGGGAAGTGCCGCGTTCCGGCGATCGCCGATCTGGGAGGATCGTGGCAATCGCTTGTCCCGCAGCAGAAACACATCATGCGAGAGGCATTTCGGTGAAGCAACGCGGCGGCACACATGCCAGCCATGCACCAGGGGCAAGTTAGGACCAGGTGTCGGCGCTAGAAACTCCAGCGCTGCGCGTTGGCGACGAGAAAGTCGCGAAACGCCTGCACGCGCGCCACGCTCTTGAGCTCTTCCGGATAGACGAAGTAAGCGTCGAGCGCGATCGGATCGGCGTCGCTGAAAAGCTGTACCAGCCCGCCGTCCCCTTCGACCAGATAATCCGGCAGCATGGCGATGCCGATGCCCCGCTGGCAGGCGCGCAGGATGCCGAGAATATTGTTGATGACGAGATGCGGCGTGCGCGGCCCTTTGCCGTTGCGCGCGATCTCGGTGAGCAGCAGCGAGCGTTGCAGGTAAACCGGCACGTTGCCGCCGAGCACCAGCACGCGATGACTGTCGAGGTCTTCAAAGGCGCGCGGCGTGCCGAAGCGCTTAAGATATTCGGGCGAGGCATAGACGTGGAAATGCACCGAAAACAGCTTGCGCTGGATCAAATCGGGCTGCGTCGGCTGACGCAGGCGGATGGCGACGTCGGCCTCGCGCATGGCGAGGTCGAGCTCTTCCTCGGTGGTGAGCAGCGTGATGTGGACTTCGGGATAAAGATCGATGAACTCGCCGAGCCGCGGCGTCAGCCAGTGCACGCCGATCCCGGGCGTCGTCGTCACCCTTAAGTCGCCGTTAGGCCGCTCGCGGCTGTCGGTCAGCTTCGCCCGCGCCGCCTCGAGCTTCATGAATACCTCGTGCGCGGTGCGAAACAGCAGGTCGCCCTGCTCGGTCAGGATCAAACCGCGCGCATGGCGATGAAACAGCGAAACTGCAAGCTCCTGCTCGAGCGCGCTCACCTGGCGCGACACCGCCGATTGCGAAAGCCCGAGCTGCTCGCCGGCATGCGTGAAACTGCCCGCCTCGGCGGCGGCATGAAAAACCTTAAGCTTGTCCCAATCCATCAGCTCGCACTCTTCTCCGTTCCTTCAAGGGGAACGGGAATTGAGAAATTCACTCGGCGGCAAGGCGCGACTCGGCCTCGCCGTGCGCGGCAAGGAATTTTTCGGCTTCGAGTGCCGCCATGCAGCCGAGCCCGGCGGCGGTAACAGCCTGGCGATAAATGTCGTCGGCGACGTCGCCCGCGGCGAACAGCCCGGGCACCGACGTCGCGGTCGAATGTGCCGCGGTCCTGATGTAACCCGAGGCTTTCATCTCCACCTGTCCGGCCACCAGCGCGGTCGCCGGCGTGTGGCCGATGGCAATGAAAATGCCGTCGACCGGGCGTTCGACGATCTCGTTGGTCTTGAGGTCGCGCAGCACGGCAGCCTTGACCTTGAGCGGGCGCTCGTCGCCGATCACGTCGGCCAAGACGGTGTTCCACAGCACGGAGATTTTCGGATTCTTGTACAGCCGTTCCTGCAAGATGCGCTCGGCGCGGAAGGCATCGCGCCGGTGCACGATGGTCACCTTGCTGGCGAAATTGGTGAGAAAAAGCGCTTCCTCGACCGCGGTGTTGCCGCCGCCGATCACCAGGACTTCCTTGCCGCGATAAAAGAAACCGTCGCAGGTGGCGCAGGCCGAGACGCCATAGCCGCGGAATTTCTGCTCCGAGGCAAGATCGAGCCAGCGCGCCTGCGCGCCGGTCGCCAGCACCAGCGACTCGGCAAAGTAGACGTCGCCGGATTCGCATTCGATGCGGAACGGCCGCCGCCCGAGCTCGACCTTGCTGACATGGTCGGCGACCAGCCTGGTGCCGACATGGGCCGCCTGCTTCTGCATTTGCTCCATGAGCCAGGGGCCCTGGATCACGTCGGCAAATCCCGGATAGTTCTCGACATCGGTGGTGGTGGTCAGTTGGCCGCCGGCCTCGAGGCCCTGAATTAGGACCGGATCGAGCATGGCGCGGGCGGCATAGATCGCCGCCGTATAGCCCGCGGGGCCGGATCCGATGATCACGACCTTGGCGTGGGTGGTTTTGCTCACCGGCTCATCTGTCCGTTGGGGCAGGCGCTGATTGCAATATCCGGCCTGCCTGGAAGCCCCGTGAAGTCGGATGCCTGGACTTCGGTCGATTGCGGCTTGCGGGCCGAGCCGGGCCAAGTGTGGGTCCGGCAGCTTGCCGCATCTAGGGATTTTCAGGAGCTATGCAAGATACGCAACCCGTTACCCCCAGAACCGTCATACCCCGGTGCCGGCAGCGCTATTTCCACTCGACCTTGACGATCTCGTAAGCCTTGGCGCCGCCAGGCGTGACAACCTCGATCTGGACGCCCTTCTTCTTGCCGACCAGCGCGCGGGCGAGCGGCGAGGTGATGGAAATCTTGCCCTTCTTGGCGTCCGCCTCGGGCTCGCCGACGATCTGCCACACCGCTTTCTTGTCGGTGTCCTCGTCGATCAGGGTCACGGTCGCGCCAAAGGTGATCGTTTCGCCGGAAAGCTTCGAAACGTCGATTATTTCGGCGCGCGCGAGCTTGTCCTCAAGCTCGGCGATGCGGCCTTCATTGAGCGACTGCGATTCCTTGGCGGCGTGATACTCGGCATTTTCCGAGAGGTCGCCATGGGTCCGCGCGTCGGTAATCTGCTGGATGATGCGGGGCCGTTCCACCTGCTGGCAATGCTTGAGTTCGGACTCAAGCGCCGCATAGCCCTCCGCGGTCATCGGAATCTTGTCCATCGGTCTCGATCTCCGTACTCACTAGCGTCCCGATTCCGAAGTTCGCGAGCAGCTTGCGGCATACTCTCATGCGAACTTCGGAATCAAAGGGACGCTCGCAACCTAATCGATTTTAGTGCGGTTTCTGGATTTGAAGTTCCTATACGAGGTTGCCGCTTAACTTTAGGAACTTCAAATCCACCGCACTAGAGACAAAATTCAAGCCGCGGGCCGAAGCATTGTTCAGCCCCGCGGCTAAGACCCTGTCTCTACACGTGCCGTCGCTTTAGCTGGTCCGATTTTGGATCGGCGGCGGCCGCAAAATAATTTTGCAGCGCACACACTTCGAGGTCACCTCCGAGGTAGGCCTTGATACCCTGCGCTGCGGCGACGGCCCCTGAGAGAGTGGTGTAGTACGGCACTTTATGCAAGAGGGCTGCGCGCCGCAACGAACGGCTGTCGGCGAGCGCGGTTGCGCCTTCGGTGGTGTTGAAAACGAGCTGAACGCCGCCGTTCTTGATGGCGTCGACGATGTGCGGCCGCCCTTCCGCCACCTTGTTGATCTTGACCGCCGTAACGCCCCTTTCGGCGAGATAGCGCTGGGTTCCCGAGGTCGCGAGCACGCCAAAACCCAGGGCGGCGAGCAGCCGGACCGCTTCGAGAATGCGCGGCTTGTCGGCGTCCTTGACCGACACGAACACGGTTCCGCGCTTGGGCAGCCGGGCGCCGCCGCCGAGCTGGCTTTTGGCGAAGGCGATATTGTAGTCGCGATCGATACCCATGACCTCGCCGGTCGATTTCATCTCCGGTCCGAGTACGGTGTCCACCTTGTCGCCGAAGCGCGCGAACGGAAAGACGGCTTCCTTGACGCCGACATGGTGCGCGGTGGCGAATTCGAAGCTTTGCGGCTTGAGCGCGAAACTCTTGAGCGTTTCGCCGGCCATGATCCGAGCTGCGATCTTGGCGGCCGGCACGCCGGTCACCTTGGCGACGAACGGCACCGTGCGCGAGGCGCGCGGATTGACTTCGAGCACATAAATGTCGCCGTCTTTGATGGCGTATTGCGCGTTCATCAGGCCGCCGACCTTCAGCGCCAAAGCCAGCGCCCGGGTCTGCCGGTCAATTTCGCCGATCACTTCCGCCGACAGGTTGTGTGGCGGCAGCGAGCAGGCGGAATCGCCGGAATGGATGCCGGCCTCCTCAATGTGCTCCATGATTCCGGCGATGTAAGTGTCGCGGCCGTCGGCGATGCAGTCGACGTCGACTTCGACAGCGTCGGTGAGGTAGCGGTCGATGAGCAGCGGCCGCTTGTCCGAGACCGCCAGTTCCGAGGGCCGGTCGAGTTGGGCGGCGAGGCGGGCCACGTAGCGATCGAGTTGCGAGCCTTCGTACACGATCTCCATGGCGCGGCCGCCGAGCACGTAGGACGGACGGATCACGATCGGATAGCCGATCTCGTCGGCGATCGCGCGCGCCTTTTCCGGTGACGTGGCGATGCCGCTCTTCGGCTGGCGGAGCTTGAGCCGGTCGAGGAGCTGCTTGAAACGGTCGCGGTCCTCGGCAAGGTCGATGGCATCCGGTGAGGTGCCGAGGATCGGCACCTGCGCCTTCTCCAGCGGCTCGGCGAGCTTGAGCGGCGTCTGCCCGCCGAACTGCACGATGACGCCGTGCAGCACGCCGTTTTTGCGCTCGGTCTCGATGATCTCCATCACGTCCTCGGCGGTGAGCGGCTCGAAATAAAGCCGGTCGGAGGTGTCGTAGTCGGTCGACACCGTCTCCGGATTGCAATTGATCATGATGGTCTCGTAGCCGACGTCCTTGAGCGCAAAGGCGGCGTGGCAGCAGCAATAATCGAACTCGATGCCCTGGCCGATGCGGTTCGGGCCGCCGCCGAGGATGACGACCTTCTTTTTGTCGGACGGCGCCGCTTCATCGGCGGCGCGGCCGGCGAACGGCACTTCATAGGTCGAATACATATACGCGGTCGGCGAGGCGAATTCGGCGGCGCAGGTGTCGATGCGCTTGAACACCGGGCGCACGCCGAGCTGGCGGCGGCGGGCGGCGACGTCTTCCTCGGAGACGCCGGTCAGCCGGCCCAGGCGAGCGTCGGAGAAGCCCATGCCCTTGAGGCGGCGCATCGTGCCGGCGGTCGCCGGCAATCCTTTGCCGCGGATTTCGGCTTCGGTTTCGATAACGTCGCGGATCTGCCCCAGAAACCAGTGATCGATCCGGCAGGCGGTATGGATATCCGCATCATTCATGCCGAGCCGCATGGCCTGCGCCACTTTGAGGATGCCGTCCGGCGAGGGCGTGCCCAGCGCGGCGCGGATCGCGTTCTTGTCATCGCCCTCGCCGAGACCGGGGATCGCCACTTCGTCGAGACCGGTTAAGCCCGTTTCCAGCGAGCGCAGCGCCTTTTGCAGACTTTCCTGGAATGTGCGGCCGATCGCCATCGCCTCGCCGACCGACTTCATCGAGGTGGTGAGCACCGGTTCGGCGCCGGGAAACTTCTCGAAAGCGAAGCGCGGCACCTTGGTGACCACGTAATCGATGCTCGGTTCGAACGAGGCGGGCGTGGCGCCGCCGGTGATGTCGTTGGCGATCTCGTCGAGCGTGTAGCCGACCGCGAGCTTGGCAGCGACCTTGGCGATGGGAAAGCCGGTCGCCTTCGAAGCAAGCGCCGACGAGCGCGACACCCGCGGATTCATTTCGATGACCAGCAGGCGGCCGTCGAGCGGATTGACGGCAAACTGCACGTTCGAGCCGCCGGTCTCGACGCCGATCTCGCGCAGCACCGCGATCGAGGCGTCGCGCATGATCTGGTATTCCTTGTCGGTCAGCGTCAGCGCTGGCGCCACCGTGATCGAGTCGCCGGTATGCACGCCCATCGGATCGATGTTCTCGATCGAGCAGACGATGATGCAGTTATCGTTCTTGTCGCGCACCACCTCCATCTCGAATTCCTTCCAGCCCAGCACCGATTCCTCGATCAGCACCTCGCTGGTCGGCGAGGCGTCGATGCCGCGCTCGACGATCTCGATGAACTCCGCCTTGTTGTAGGCGATGCCGCCGCCGGTGCCGCCGAGCGTGAACGACGGCCGGATGATGGCGGGAAGCCCGATGTCGTCGAGCGCTTCCAGCGCCGCAATCAACGTCTTGACCTGATGCGAGCGCGGCGTCGCCAGCCCGATCTTGTGCATCGCCTCGCGAAACAGCTTGCGGTCCTCCGCCTTGTCGATGGCGTCGGCGGTGGCGCCGATCATCTTGACGCCGAACTTCTCCAAGACGCCCATTTTGCGCAGCGACAGCGCGGTGTTGAGCGCGGTCTGTCCGCCCATGGTGGGAAGGAGCGCGTCGGGACGCTCCTTCTCGATGATCTTGGCGACGATCTCCGGTGTGATTGGCTCGATGTAGGTCGCGTCCGCCAGGTCCGGATCGGTCATGATGGTCGCCGGATTGGAATTGACCAGAATGACCCGGTAGCCCTCGGCCTTGAGCGCTTTGCAGGCTTGCGTGCCGGAATAGTCGAACTCGCAGGCTTGGCCGATAACGATCGGCCCCGCGCCGATGATCAGGATCGAGGAGATGTCGGTCCGTCTGGGCATTGCTTCCGCGTCTTTGAGCACAAAAAAAGGGCGCGCATTCGCGCGTCCTTTTAGCCGGCGCCGGGGCTCGGCCCCGCGCGTGCGCTGTTTAGACGAGAAATCGGGGACAGGGAAGGGGTGCGCGAGCGCCCTCTTGGCCGGACGTGTACTTTGCCGGTTAAGTCGCCAATCCGGCTTTGGCGAGACCCTCGGCGATGTGCCTGACGTCCTCTTCCTTCTTGAAAGGAAGCCGGCTGAAATGTTCGCTGAACGAGTATTTCGGATTGAGCTTTTTGAGCTCGCCCCAGACGCGACGGGCTTCGTCGGCCTCGCCGAGATGACCGAGAGCGGACGCGAGTGCCGAGCGTGAAAAATCCGTCTCGGGCACGAGGACAATGCGCTGCCGCAGCAAGGTCGCCGCTTTTTCGTAATTGCCGGCAAGCAGGTGCGCCATGCCGAGGAAGTGGAGATATTGCGTATTGAAAGCGGGATCGAGACGCATCGCATGCTCGATCACCGGGATTGCCTCCAACGGCTGTCCCGAATAACTGCGAAGGGTGCCGAGGACGTTGTAGGCCATTGCAAAGTTCGGATTGAGTGACAGCGCCACCTCGATCTGTGACTTCGCCTCATCGAGGTCCTTGCTGAATGTCGCGGCCACCGCCGCAACCACGCGCGCCAGCGGTTCTTTCGGGTTCTTTTCGATCGCCTGTTCCGCATACCGCTTGGCAAGCGGGAGCGAACTGTCGGGATCATCACTCCATCGGTTCTGGTAATCAAACATGTACGCGAAACCGAGACCGGCAATGGCTTGCGCGTAGTTGGGATCAAGTTCGATTGCCCTGTGAAAGCAGGCTTTCGCCTGCTCGAACGTCTTGCGGGTCTTGGGATTGCCAAGCAAAAGCTCGCGTCCGCGCAGCGCATTGTCGTAAGCTTCGATATTGTACGTCCCGCTGCCGGTGAGATGCGCATTCTCGGCCGGGCTCAGAGTGATTTTGAGGGCGCCGACGATGCGGCGCGTGACGTCGTCCTGGACCTCGAAGATATCCGTCAAGTCACGGTCATAGCGCTCAGCCCATGTATGCGCGCCGGTTGTGGCGTCGATGAGCTGCGCGGTGATCCGCACGCGCTGTCCAGCCCGGCGGATCGAGCCTTCGAGCACCGAGCGTACCGAAAGTTCGCGGCCGATGGCACGAACGTCGATCGAGCGGCCCTTGTAGGCGAAGCTCGAATTGCGGGCGATGACGGTCAGGCCGGCGATCTTCGACAGATCGGTGATGATGTCTTCGGTGATGCCGTCGGAAAAGTATTCCTGCTCCGGATCGCCCGACATGTTGGTGAACGGCAAAACGGCGATCGACGGCTTGTCGTCGGGTTTTTCGGCCGCCGCAGTTTGAGCCGCCGCCGGTGCGGCGTCAAGGCGGATGCCATACACCCGTACCGGTCGTGCGATGTTCTTGAGCTGACGGTCGCCCATGTCTTCATAGGCAAAATTCATTTTCCCGTCGATTTCATCGCGGACCTTTGCGGAGATGCAGATTCCGCCCGGTGTGGCTATTCCCTCCAGCCGTGCCGCAATGTTGATACCGTCGCCGAAAATGCGGTTCTCATCGTAGATGACGTCGCCGAGGTTGATGCCGATGCGAAATTGCATGCGGCGTTTGGGGTCGATGTCGGTATTGCGTTCGATCATCGTCCGCTGAATGGCGACGGCGCATTCGACGGCGTTCACGACGCTGGCAAACTCGGCCAATATGCCGTCGCCGGCGGTATCGATGATGCGTCCGCCGAAGTTGCCGACCATGGGCAGCACGACGGCCTGATGACCCTTAAGGTCCGTGACCGTGCGCGCTTCGTCGGAGCCCATGAGGGCGCTATAGCCCGCGATATCGGCGGCCAGGATAGCTGCGAGCCTGCGCGACTGGCTTTCCGGCATAACGGTTCTCGGGATCGACGTTGTCAAAGCGTAGGACACATATGTTGCGTCGCAAAGATTACCACTCCCGTTGCCGGTGCTGAAACCCGGTGACCGATGGTCCGGATCGCCCAGCAGTGGACAGCATGGACGTTCTGCCCGGCCTCAGCGCGGCTGCGCGTAAAACGCCATGCGCGCCTGGTTATGGCCGATATTGCTCGGCACGCGGTGCGCGGCGAAGCCCACGGCATTGAGCTTCTCGATCATTTCGGTTTCGGCATAACGGGTGAGCCCGATAACCGAACGAAGGCGCCAGTAATCCGACAAAAGCGTGCGCAGGAGGCTCCACAATGCGGCAAGGAGAAAGCCATTGGCCTTGGCAAATTGCAACAGCGCCAAGGCATCCGCCGCGGCCGCGACTTTCCGTTGAATGACGTCGCTGACCACAAGCAGGCCCTCGGACTTCAGCAACCGATGAAACAGCGCGAATAGCGCGCCGGTCCCGGCAGGAGTGAGATACTGCACGACCGAGTGCACGACTATGAGATCGAGCGAATGCTGCGGCAACCGCGCCATCTCGTGCGGGGCGATGACGTGAATCTTCGGATTGTCGGCGAACCGCTGTTGCAGGCTTGCACGCACGCCGGGCGCGGCTTCGCAGAGGAACACGTCACCGGCGATCGCGGCGACGAGGTCGGCATGGAGCGCCTCGCCCGAACCGTAATCGAGCACGCGCGCCTGGCTGCCGGCCACCAGCGCGGCGATCTCCTGCGCGATCAGCCGGTAATGCACGTCCTTGTGGCGCGCATTGGCGTAAATGAAATGTGGGCTGTCCCAGAACGCGAGCCAATCGGGGATCATGCGCGCCACAAGGTCTCGCCCGCTTTCACGCTCGCTTGAACTCGCGCATGTGAGCGACAAATCGCTTGAACAGGCCGTGACTGTCGCGCGGTCCGGGCGAAGCCTCGGGATGATACTGCACCGAGAACACCGGCCGGTCCTTGAGCGCCAGACCGCAATTGGAGCCGTCGAACAGCGAGACGTGAGTCTCCACCGCATGCGCCGGCAGGCTTAAGCGATCGACGGCAAAGCCGTGGTTCATCGACGTGATCTCCACCTTGCCGGTCGCCAGATCCTTCACCGGATGGTTCGCCCCGTGGTGGCCCTGGTGCATTTTCATGGTCTTGCCGCCGACCGCGATCGCCAGCATCTGGTGGCCGAGGCAGATGCCGAACACCGGCTTCTCCTCGATCAGCGCGCGGATCACCGGCACGGCGTATACGCCGGTGGCTGCTGGATCGCCGGGACCATTGGAGAGGAAGACACCGTCGGGCTTGAGCGCGAGAATGTCGGCGGCGGAAGTCTGCGCCGGCACGACCGTGACCTTGCAGCTATTGCCGGCGAGCTGGCGCAGGATGTTGCGCTTGATGCCGTAATCGATGGCGACGACATGGAAGGCCGCCGGCTCGTGCTGCTCGCCGTAGCCCTCGCCCCAGACCCACGGCGTCTCCTGCCAGCTGAAGCGCTGTCCGGTCGTCACCAGCGGCACGAGGTCCATGCCGACGAGACCCGGCCACGCCTTCGCATCCTTCTTTAGCGCGGCCAGGTCGAAGCGGCCGGACGGCTCATGCGCGATCGCCGCATTGGGCATGCCTTTTTCGCGGATGAAGGCGGTGAGCGCGCGCGTGTCGATGCCGGCAAGCCCGATGACACCGCGGCTTTTCAGCCATTGATCGAGGTTCCTCGTGGCGCGGTAATTCGACGGCGCCGTGATCGCCGCGTGCAAAATGACGCCGCGCGCGCCCGGCGTTGCCGCGAGGTTGACGGTCTCGATGTCCTCCTCGTTGGTGCCGACATTGCCGATATGGGGGAACGTGAAGGTGATGATCTGCCCGGCATAGGACGGATCGGTGAGGATTTCCTCGTAACCGGTCATCGCCGTGTTGAAGCAGACCTCACCAACGGCATGGCCGGTTGCGCCGAAGCCTGAGCCTTCGAGCACGGTGCCGTCGGCCAGCACCAGCAATGCGGTCGGCTTGGGGTCGTCCCAGAGGCTTTGAGTCTGCGGTTGTGTCAGCATCGGCAAACGCCTAAATCATCACTCGCGGCCGCCGACCGCCCAAGGCGGTCTGATTTTTTGCGCATTTGCGAGAGGCCATAGCCGTGTTGCGCGACGAGATCAACAATGCGCTGAAAGCGGCCATGAAGGCCGGCGACACCCGCCGCGTTTCGACCTTGCGGCTGGTCAATGCCGAGATATTGAAGCGCGAAACCAGCGCCGCCGCGCGCGTCACGCTCACCGACGCCGAAATCCTCGACGTCATGGGCAAGATGATCAAGCAGCGCCAGGAATCGCTCGACATTTACCAGAAGGCGGGGCGCACCGACCTCGCCACCCAGGAGCGCGAGGAGATCGAGATCATCTCCGCCTACCTTCCCAAACACTTGTCGGACCTCGAAGCCGGCGAGGCCATTTCCGCGCTGCTCAAGGAGCTCGAAGCCGCCACCATCAAGGACATGGGCCGCACCATGGCGGCGCTCAAGGAGCGCTTTTCCGGGCGTATGGATTTCGCCAAAGCCAGCGCCATGGTGAAGAAGCTCCTGGCGGGGTGACGACGAAGTCGTCATTTCGGGGCCGAGCGCGGCGAGGAACCCGGAATCCATAATCCCGGCGCTAAAAACAGTGCGCCGGCGTCCGGTCTGCAAGTCCTGTGATTATGGATTCCGGGCTCGCGCCATTAGGCGCGCCCCCGGAATGACGGTCAGGCGCGTTTCTTGCGCTTCTGCTCCATATAGGAGCGCAGCACCGCATTCATGCGCCGCTGATAGCCGGCGCCGTCGTTTTTGAAATAATCGAGCACGTCCTCATCGACCCGGATCGAGATCGCCTTCTTTTTCGGCGGGAGTACGAGAATGGCCTTCGACCAATCGATATCCCTGAACTCCTGCCAATCCGGATCATTGGCGATTGAGGCCTCGATTTCCTCGTCCGTCATCGCGTCGAGGCGAGCCCAGTCCGTTTCGCTCTTCCGCCTCTCCAGTCTGCCGTCCGGATGTTCGATAATGTACGTACCATCGCCCAAAGAGGCGACATGCCGGACAACGTGCCCGCTCTCCCGTTGCGTACGGGTTTCACTGCGTTTCTTTTTTTCCTTCTGCTTCATATCTAAGCTTCTCACTGCGGCGCGCTGGTCGGGCGGAAAGGCCTTGCCACGACGCGCGGATATCACTGCAACTAAAGCGCCTCCCATCAAACCGACCGTAACAAGCCGGCGTTCGTTGACCGCGTGCGACGACAGGAACGTGCAAGCAGCGGGATCGTAGAACACTTCTTTCGCGTCATCGAAGTCGATGCCGTGCTTGGCGAGGTTCGAACGACGTTTGTTTTCGTCCCATTCAAACGCCTCGGTACGCCCGAACGGCGCGTCTTCCTCGGTCATGTCACCCATCCCGCTTAACCAGCATATTACCCTCCATGGTTTTGACGCAGGCACACACTCGGAATGCCGCCCGCGATTCTGTGATCCGGCCGAGTATCCAGAAAATCTGTATATACAGACGTATATTGACTGTCAATCCACTGTGGATAACCGGGACAACGCCTGCCGGGCCTGCCGCCGGGCCGCCCGCCCCCTATTAAGCCCATGCAAGCGCCATCTTCCGCGCTATCCTGCCGAATCACCATGCGATTCTCGCCGCAATTTCTCGACGAGCTGCGGGCGCGGCTTCCGGTCTCGGAAGTCGTCGGCCGGCGCGTGAAATTGCGCAAAGCCGGGCGCGAATTTAAGGGGCTGTCGCCGTTCAACAAGGAGAAGACGCCGTCCTTCTTCGTCAACGACCAGAAGGCGATGTGGTTTGACTTCTCCTCGGGCAAGAACGGCAACATTTTCGACTTCGTCATGCTCACCGAGGGCGTGAGCTTCCCCGAGGCGGTCGAGCGGCTGGCCGGGCAGGCCGGCGTGCCGATGCCGGTGATGACGCGGGAAGCGGCCGCACATGAGGAGCGGAGAAAGACGCTCCACGACGTCGTCGAGCTTGCCGCCAAGTTTTTCGAATCGACGCTTGCGTCGCGAAATGGCGCGCGCGGCCGCGGCTATCTCGCCGACCGCGGCATTTCGTCCACGACGCAGCTCAAGTTCCGGCTCGGCTATGCGTCCGCCGAGCAATATGCGCTCAAGGAGCATCTCGGCGCTGCGAAAGTTTCCGTCGAGGACATGGTCGAGGCGGGGCTTCTGGTCGCCGCCGAGGACATCGCGGTTCCCTATGACCGCTTTCGCGACCGGGTGATATTTCCGATCGCCGACTGGCGCGGCCGCGTCATCGCCTTCGGCGGCCGCGCGCTCGATAAGGAAGTTTCGGCGAAGTACCTCAACTCGCCGGAGACGCCGCTCTTCCACAAGGGCGCGACGCTCTACAACATCGCCGCCGCGCGGGCGGCCGCGCATGGCGGTCAGCGCCTGATCGCGGTGGAGGGCTATATCGACGTCATCGCCATGGCCACGGCCGGATACGAAGCGACCGTGGCGCCGCTCGGCACCGCGCTCACCGCCGACCAGCTGGCTTTGCTGTGGCGGATGGCGGAGGAGCCTATTCTCTGCTTTGACGGCGACGAAGCCGGCCGGCGCGCGGCGTACCGCGCGATCGATCTGGCTTTGCCGCTGGTCAAGCCGGGCAAGAGCCTCAAATTCGCAGCCCTGCCGGACGGCCAGGACCCTGACGACCTGGTGCGCTCGGGCGGCCGCGAGGCGGTCGAGGACGTGCTGGCGGCAGCACGGCCGCTCGCCGATATGCTGTGGGCGCGCGAGAGCGAGGCCGGTCTGTTCGCCACGCCGGAGCGGCGCGCCGCGCTGGAGACGCGGCTCGGCGAAGTCATGGCCACCATCGCCGACGACACCGTGCGCCGCTACTACCGCGCCGAATTCGGCACGCGGCTCCGCCAATTATTCGCGCCGATCGAGATTTCGACGCGACGCCGCAACTTCGACGACAGGGTTCGCCGGCCCGGCCCCGGCGCGCGTGCGCCTTACCCGCGCGCCGCCTTCGACCGCGACGAGGGCTATCTGGCGGCAAGCCCGCAGCTCATCGCCAGCCCGCTCCATCGCGGGCATCGCGCCGCCATCCCGCGCCGGGAGGCGCTGATCCTGCAAGCCGCGCTCAACTATCCGTGGTTGTTGCACGACCATTTGGAGGAGCTGTCCGAGACCGAGTTCCGCCACGCCGATACCAAGAAGCTCAAAGCGGCGCTGATCGACGTGCTGGCCCATCATGCAGGTCAGGAGCCGCAACAGGAGGCCGAACACGAGGCCGAACACGAGGCCCGGCGGCGGCAGGCGGAGGTCGACCGGATGGAACTTGCCACCGAACTGACCCGCAGGGGCTTCGGCGACCTGCTCGGGCGCATCGAGCGCACCATCACCACGCCATCGGTGTGGGGGGCGCGGCCGGAGGCCGCCGCGGCCGATGTTTTGCAGACCTGGAAGCAGCTTCTTGCCTTGCATCGGCAATGGCATTCCCTAACTAGGGAACTTAAGGACGCGGAAGTGGCGCTCGGCCAGGACAACACCGAGACCAACTACACGCGTCTGCGCGACGTGAAGGCCCGGCTTTCCAGCATCGATGGAACTGAGGCCCTGATCGAGGGCTTCGGCGAGCAATCCGGCCGCCCGGCGCGAACGAGTTGAAAGGCGTCGGCGCTAGCGCTGGACGCCTCGCGGGCGAGGGAATAAGAGGGCGCTCGCGCGGATAACAGGGTTAGTCGGAGCTTAACGGAGTTCCGAGACAAGTAGGGGGCTCGATTCGGGCGGCGTCGGAGCCGGCGCTGCTCCCTTTTGGGCCTGGGACGAGGCTTCTAGCCGCAAACCCGGCCCGCAGTGGACATCCGCCTGCCCCCATGGAGACTCACCATAGGGTAGGGGGACCGCGATGGAAGTCCGTCTGCCCCGGCGTGGCCGGTCATCCCAGGGCAGGGGCTGTGCAGTGCGGTGCAGTTACGCAGCCGCGCGGCGGTAGGGACAGGCGTTCGTGGAGAAGAAAATGGCGAGCAAGAACGTGGCCACCAAGACGGTCGCAAGCAAGGCCAAAGCTGCCCTGCAAAAGTCCGCTCCGCAAAAGTCCCCCGCGCAGAAGGACGGTGAGGCGCCGGAAAAGGAGGCCGCCGAAACCGCCGACGCCCCGCTGCCGCTCCTCGATCTCTCTGACGCCGCCGTCAAGAAGATGATCAAGCAGGCCAAGAAGCGCGGCTACGTCACCTACGAACAGCTCAATTCGGTCATGCCGTCGGAGGAAGTCACCTCCGAGCAGATCGAGGACGTGCTCGCGATGATGAGCGAGATGGGCATCAACGTGGTCGAGACCGAGGAGGCCGAGGCCGAAGAGGAAGAAGGCGCGCGCGAGGAGCCGGAAGAGGAAGAGAGCGAGTCCGGCGAGTTGGTCGAGGTCACGCCGAAGACGCCGGCCAAAACCGAAGCCAAGGAGCCGTCCGAGCGCACCGACGATCCGGTGCGCATGTATCTGCGCGAGATGGGTTCCGTCGAGCTTCTTTCGCGTGAAGGCGAAATCGCCATCGCCAAGCGCATCGAGGCCGGCCGCGAGGCCATGATCGCCGGGCTGTGCGAGAGCCCGCTCACCTTCCAGGCCGTCATCATCTGGCGCGACGAACTCAACGAGGGCAAGGTCTTCCTCCGCGACATCATCGATCTTGAAGCGACCTATGCCGGCCCCGACGCCAAGAACGTCGTGCCGCAAGGCGCCCCGCCCGGCGATGGCGGAGCCGCCGCGGCCGCCGCCGGCGTGCCGGGCTTCGCGCTGGTGCCGCCGCCACAGGCCGTGGCGCCGCCTTCGGCGCCACCCGCCGCCACGCCGTTCAAGCCCGCGGCCACTAATGGCGCGGGCGACGGCGAGGAAAATCTCGAAGCCGCCATGAGCGAGGCCGACCTCGACGAGGACGATCTGGAAAACTCGATGTCGCTTGCGGCAATAGAGGCCGAACTCAAGCCCAAGGTGCTCGAGACCTTCGACACCATCGCCAGCGAGTTCAAGCGCCTGCGCCGCCTGCAAGAGCAGGACATCCAGAACAAGCTGCACTCAACCGGTTCGCTGACGCCGAGCCAGGAGCGCAAATACAAGAAGCTCAAGGAAGACATCATCCACGAAGTGAAGTCGCTGCGGCTTAATCAGGCGCGCATCGACGCGCTGGTCGAGCAGCTCTACGACATCAACAAAAGGCTGGTCAGCCACGAAGGCCGGCTGATGCGGCTGTCCGAGAGCCACGGCGTCATCCGCGAGGATTTTCTCAAGAACTACCAGGGCAACGAGCTCGACCCGCGCTGGCTCAATCGCGTGTCGAAGCTTGCCGCCAAGGGCTGGAAGAATTTCGTCGGCCGCGACAAGGACCGCATCAAGGAACTGCGCACGCAGATCCATACGCTCGCCACCGAGACCGGGCTCGAGATCGGCGAGTTCCGCAAGCTCGTGCACATGGTGCAGAAGGGCGAGCGCGAAGCGCGCCAGGCGAAGAAGGAAATGGTGGAGGCCAATCTGCGCCTGGTCATTTCCATCGCCAAGAAATACACCAACCGCGGCCTGCAATTCCTCGATCTGATCCAGGAAGGCAATATCGGCCTGATGAAGGCGGTCGATAAATTCGAGTATCGCCGCGGCTACAAATTCTCCACCTACGCCACCTGGTGGATCCGCCAGGCGATCACGCGTTCGATTGCGGACCAGGCGCGCACCATCCGCATTCCCGTGCACATGATCGAGACCATCAACAAGATCGTGCGCACGTCGCGGCAGATGCTCAACGAGATCGGCCGCGAGCCGACGCCGGAGGAACTCGCCGAGAAGCTCGGCATGCCGCTCGAGAAGGTGCGCAAGGTCCTCAAGATCGCCAAGGAGCCGCTATCGCTGGAAACGCCCATCGGCGACGAGGAAGACAGCCACCTCGGCGATTTCATCGAGGACAAGAACGCGATCCTGCCGATCGACGCCGCCATCCAGTCGAATTTGCGCGAGACCACGACGCGCGTGCTTGCCTCGCTCACCCCGCGCGAGGAGCGCGTGCTGCGCATGCGCTTCGGCATCGGGATGAACACCGACCACACGCTGGAAGAAGTCGGCCAGCAATTCTCGGTGACCCGCGAGCGCATCCGCCAGATCGAGGCCAAGGCGCTAAGGAAACTGAAGCATCCGAGCCGAAGCCGGAAGCTGCGGAGTTTCTTGGATAACTGAGCGGGTTCCATTCGGATCTGTCGAAGAGGTGTGCTGCGTTGGGTAATGGTTTCCGCTTATGCGGAGGACTAGATGTCGGAGCCCAACAATTCCTGCAGGTCAGGGCCGGCGGCCCGCGGCGCCTGCCGCCGGCGACGCATACGGAGTGGCATTTGCGCCGCTATGCGCCGTCGAACTTTGTTCACTGACGTACGCTTGCGCCTAGAAAGAAGGGTGCATCGCGACTTGATTGTGTGCTGGAAACGCCGCAGGCCCCTCATGTCGCAAATCACCAAAACGCCGCTGCCGCCCGCCGCCGACAGCCCGCTGAGCGACGACGACATCGCGCTCCTGTGCGACATCGGCGATTCCTTTCCGGCTAAGTTGGGCGCGGGCAAGATGCGCAGACTGGAGCGATTGATCGCGGAAGGCTTTGTCGAACCCGCAAGCGCTGCGAAAGCGCCGGCGAAATATCAGCGCAGCGCCGAGGCGCAGAAGTTTCTCGGCGAGCGGGGCGTGGGGCTCAACGAAGCGTAGGAAACTTCAGCCGACCAGGCGCTCGGAGTAATCGCGCTCTTTCTTCTTCGCGCCGGAGCGCGCGATGCTCTTGATCTTGGCCGGCGGCCTGCCGGACTTTTCCGCGATGTCGCGGTCCTGCTCGATCAGGAAGCCGTGGGCGGGCTTGTCGCCTTCGATGCCGCCGGTGAGCGTGCGCGGCACCTTGCGGTTCGAGCGCTGCGTGCCGTCTTCGTACACGACGTCGAACATGACGAATTCGGAATTCAATCCCGGCTTTCTTGGCATGACACGTCTCGCTTTTCTCGCTGTTCTTATTCGCGGACGGAAAGAGACGAAAATACCGGCGCCAATGTGGCGCCGGTATTACAGATATAAGCGCGTATTACGTCGATTGCAGATTGGTCGCCGTCGTCTTGCCGCTGCGGCGGTCGGGCTCAACGTCGAAGGACAGCTTCTGTCCCTCGTTGAGGCTCGACATGCCGGCGCGCTCGACGGCAGAGATGTGAACGAACACATCCGGTCCGCCCGCGTCCTGCACGATGAAGCCGTAGCCCTTCTGGGCGTTAAAAAACTTTACGGTACCTGTAGCCATGATGGCCTCCTTAAGAAAAACGCTTCATGCGTTTTTGTGGCCGTGCGAACCATTCGCATCGGTCCAAATCCGGATTTTGCGTGATTCTTGGGAAAGGCCCTTTTGGGCGAGACGGCAAGTTCAGCTCAATCGCGAATAAGCCTATTATATAGTGGGACTTGATCGGATTGGCAATGCGCCGGCGCCGGGCCCTGGCGCGCAGGTTAACGCTGCGTGTAGCGTATATATAAGTTCACCTCTCCCCCACCCGAAGTCGGAAACATCCGACTTCGGGTGGGGAGAAGGGGACATTCGACAAACCGCGGCGTCTTTGCCATTTCGGCCGCCGCATCGCTGGGGATTATTATCGATGTTGCGTGTGCTTGTTTGTTGTTTGTTTGCGGTCTTGTTCGCAGTCTTGGCGCTGGCGCTGGCGCCGCCGGCGCGCGCCGCGGATGCGGGCCTTGATGCGCTGATCGCGCAACATGCCAGCGCCAACGGCGTGCCGGTCGCGCTCGTGCGCCGCGTGATCATGCGCGAAAGTGGCTACGATCCGCGCGTTGTTTATCATGGCAATTACGGCCTGATGCAAATCCGGCTCGGCACCGCTCGCGCGCTCGGCTATCGCGGCCCGGCCGACGGGCTCTTGGATCCCGGAACCAACATGACCTATGCGGTGCGCTATCTCGCCGGCGCCTACCGCGCCGCTCACGGCAACGAAATGCGCGCCGTCGCGCTCTATACGCGCGGCTATTAGCACCGCGCGCCGTCTCAATATTTGTATGTGTGTTCATGCCGCGGCGGCTCGCGCGTGCTTTTGCCACAACATGGCCGCTGCGCGCGCATCGTTGCGTCGGACCCGCGCCGGATTTGCCGGTGACAAGGCGTTCTGGCGAGGGCTTTCACAAAAACGGAGTGGAATTGATGTTGCGCATCCCGCATTACCTGACATGTGCCGTCGGCGCCGCCGCCCTGGTTGCGCAAACGGCGCTGGCGCAGGCGAATTTCGCTCATGCGCACGATCGCCATCACGCGGCGTCCGCGTATCGGCATCGTTTGGCTCACGCGACGCCGCAGCAAGACACGGCGAACGCGCCCTTCTACGGCCCGTCCGGCGGCTATGCCGACGCCTACGGAGCATCGCGATATGCGGGCCCGAAGGGACGCCACTATTTCGGCTCAGCTTCGGACCGGCATGCGGAGTTCGACGGCATGGTCGAGCAGCAGGCCAGCGCCAATGGCGTGCCGGCTTCGCTCGTGCATCGCGTGATCATGCGCGAGAGCGGCTACAATCCGCGCGCCGTCAGCGCCGGCAATTACGGCCTGATGCAAATCCGGCTCGGCACCGCGCGCGCCATGGGCTATGGCGGCTCGGCGGCGGGCCTGCTCGATGCCGGAACCAACATGACCTATGCGGTGCGCTACCTCGCCGGCGCCTATCGCGCCGCCGGCGGTAACGAAGCCCGCGCGGTCGCGTTCTATGCGCGCGGCTACTAGCGCAGCGTAAAAACTAGCACAGCGTAAAAGATGTGAGTTCCCGTCGATGCCGCTTGCGTGCGCGGCATCGACACCTATCTTCGGCGCCGCGTGTTACGATTCGGCGGTGTAACGATTCGTTTCGGGCAAGCGCTCGACGCATAAGGACGGTTCAAACCCGCGATGAACATTCACGCGTCGCTCGGCCAAAATTCGCGACCTCGCTTCCTGATGTGCCCGCCGCGGTATTTCGCGGTCACCTACAGCATCAATCCCTGGATGGACCCGAAGGCCTGGGCCGACGGCGGGGAGGCTTTGCATGAACTGGCCGGTCGGCAATGGGCGGGGCTGCGCCGCACGCTCACCGCCGCCGGCGCCGCGGTCGAAGTGATCGAGCCGGCGGCCGGCCTGCCCGATCTCGTCTTCACCGCCAACGGCGCCGTATTGCTCGACCGCAAAGTCGTGCTGGCGCGCTTTCGTCATGGCGAGCGGCGTGACGAGGAGCCGTTATTCGCGGCGGCCTTTGCCGCGCTACAAGCGCGTGGGCTGTTCGACGAGATCGTGACGCTGCCGGAAGGGATGACGCTCGAAGGCGCCGGCGATTGCATTTTCGATGCGCGCCGCGGGCACTTCTGGATGGGTTGCGGCTTTCGCTCCGATGCCGCCGCAGCGCCTTTTATCGAGCGATGCCTTGGCGCGCCTTGTGTGCCGCTGCCGCTCGCCGATCCGAGCTTCTATCACCTCGATACCGCGTTCTGCGCGCTCCCTTGCGGCAGCGTCATCTATTATCCGCAAGCCTTCACGCCGGCGGCGCTGGCGGCGATCCACGAGCGCGTCGCGCCCGAATATCGCGTCGCGCTGGACCGCGCCGACGCCGCGCGCTTTGCGGCCAACGCCGTGTCCGTCGATCGCACCATCATAATGTCGCGTTGCAGCGCGGCACTGCGGCGGAAGCTTGAGGAACGCGGCTACACGGTCGTTGCCACGCCGCTCGAGGTGTTTTTGCGCAGCGGCGGCTCGGCCTGCTGCCTGACGTTGCGGCTCGATCATCGGTCGCACGCGGCTGGCGCGGCGGCAGATGCGCCGAAGTCCGCGGCCGTCGTGCAGGCGGGCTAGCTGCCGGCTCGACATCGCGTCGGCAAGGAGTAACCTGCCTCGTCTCGATAAAAGCCCGGGAGGCGGGTGATGTCGTTTCTGCGCGCCCTGTTCGGCCGGCCTGGCTCCGGCCAAACCGAGAAAGTCTCCGAGCCGGTCGAATACAAAGGCTTCGTCATCCGCGCCGCGCCCTACAAGAGCGAAGGCCAATATCAGACAGCGGGGATCATCGAGCGCGAGGTCGGCGGCGAGCGCAAGCAGCACCGTTTCATCCGCGCCGATGCCTTTGCTACCTACGAGGACGCCGTGAACTTCACGCTCGGCAAGGCGCGGCAGATCGTCGACCTGCAGGGCGAGCGGATGTTCGGCTGATAGGATGGAGACCGGCGGAACGGCGGCGTCAGGCCGCTTCGACTTCGCCGTCGCTCGGATTTTCGCGCTTGAGCTGCTTGATGGTGCGCTTGAGCGCGATGATTTCGGTTTCGAGCTGCGCAACCCGCTGGATCAGTTCGCTCTCCGGCGATGCCGCGGCGACCGGGACCGCGGAGGTCAGAGCAAGCCCGATCTCGTCGCCACGCCGCCACGTCACCTTGGCACGGAAGGTCTGGTCGCGTTGCGGGATGTGCAGATTGATTACCGCGGGAATGCTCACACTCTGCGAGAAGATGATGCGCGCACCGTCGTCGGAAAGGTCGCGAACGAGGCAACTCATCACCCCGCGCCGTTTGTCGAAATAGACAAAGCCGCGCAGGAAGCTCTTTGGCCGTCTGGTTACGCGGCGTTCGCCCATCTTTGTCCCCGCGACCGAGCGCGCGTTCAGGGCAAAGATTACGGCGGCCGGGGTTAAGGTCGCCTTACCGGGTGATTTTGCCGCCGGGAGGGGCTGTTTGGCTCTTCCGCCGGGCCGTCCAATTCCCATATTTATGGGCGGTGGATGCCATTTTGGATCTGCCGGCTTCCCGGCGTTGCCCGATCCCGGTTGATCTGGATCAGGGACCCGCGGGGGGCCTAGCGATAACAACCCCATGACGATGTTCCGATCGCGCCGTAAGGGCGTTCGGGATAGGCCGAGGGAAGAGACATGGATTTCGAGAAATACACCGACCGCAGCCGCGGCTTCATCCAATCCGCCCAGTCGCTCGCTTTGCGCGAGGGACACCAGCAATTCGCGCCCGAACATTTGCTCAAAGTTCTGCTCGACGATCCCGAAGGGCTCGCCGCGGGCTTGATCGACCGTTCGGGCGGCAATTCCCGGACGGCGCTCGCGGCCGTGGAAGCGGCGCTCGCCAAGCGCCCGAAGGTTTCCGGCGGCGGCGCCGGCCAGGTCTATCTCGATCCGGCGCTGGCGCGTGTCTTCGACGTCGCCGAGAAAGCGGGCGAGAAGGCCGGCGACAGTTTCGTGACGGTTGAACGCCTTCTGCTCGCGCTTGCGCTGGAAAAAGGCAACGAAGCCGGCAAAATTCTTAGCCATGTCGGCGTGACGCCGCAAAACCTCAACGCCGCCATCGAAGCCTTGCGCAAGGGCCGCACCGCCGATTCCTCCTCGGCAGAGAACGCCTACGAGGCGCTGAAGAAATATGCGCGCGACCTCACCCAAGCCGCCCGCGACGGCAAGCTCGATCCGGTCATCGGCCGTGACGAAGAAATCCGCCGTACCATCCAGGTGCTCTCCCGCCGGACCAAGAACAATCCGGTGCTGATCGGCGAGCCGGGCGTCGGCAAGACCGCCATCGTCGAGGGGCTGGCGCTGCGCATCGTCAACGGCGACGTGCCGGAAAGCCTCCATGACAAGAAGCTGCTTGCGCTCGATTTGGGTGCGCTGATCGCCGGCGCCAAATATCGCGGCGAGTTCGAGGAGCGGCTCAAGGCGGTGCTGGCCGAGGTGACGTCCGCGGCCGGCGCCTACATCCTCTTCATCGACGAAATGCATACCCTCATCGGCGCCGGCAAGGCCGACGGCGCCATGGACGCCTCGAACCTGCTCAAGCCGGCGCTTGCGCGCGGGGAACTGCACTGCATCGGCGCCACCACGCTCGACGAGTATAAAAAGCACGTCGAGAAGGACGCCGCTTTGGCACGCCGTTTCCAGCCGATCTATGTCGAGGAGCCGAGCGTCGAGGATACGATCTCGATTTTGCGCGGGCTCAAGGACAAATACGAGGCGCATCACGGCGTCCGCATCACCGACGGCGCGCTGGTGGCGGCAGCGACTTTGTCGCACCGCTATATCGCCGACCGCTTCCTGCCCGACAAGGCGATCGACCTCATGGACGAGGCCGCCGCGCGGCTGAAAATGCAGGTCGATTCCAAACCCGAGGAACTCGATTCGATCGATCGCGAGATCATCAGGCTCAAGATCGAGCAGGAGGCCTTGAAAAAGGAGAGCGATCCGGGCTCGAAGGAGCGCCTCAAGCGGCTAGAGGTGGAGTTGAAATCTCTGGAGAAAGAATCCGCCGATCTCACCGCACGCTGGAAATCGGAGAAGGAAAAACTCTCCGGTGCGCAGAAGCTCAAGAACGAGCTCGACCAGTTGCGCGTCGAGCTCGCCAACGCGCAGCGCCGCGGTGAGTATCAGCGCGCCGGCGAAATCTCCTACGGCCGCATCCCGGAGATCGAGAAGCGGCTCAAGGCGATGGAGGCCGGCGAAGGCCGCGGCGCCATGGTCGAGGAGGCGGTGACCGCCAGCCACATCGCGCAAGTGGTTTCGCGCTGGACCGGCATTCCGGTCGACCGCATGCTCGAAGGCGAAAAGGAAAAGCTCCTGCGCATGGAGGAGCAGATCGGCAAACGCGTGGTCGGCCAGGCCGAGGCGGTCAAGGCCGTGTCTACGGCGGTGCGCCGCGCCCGCGCCGGGCTGCAGGACCCGAACCGGCCGATCGGCTCGTTCATGTTCTTAGGCCCGACCGGTGTCGGCAAGACCGAGCTGACCAAGGCGCTCGCCGCGTTCCTGTTCGACGACGAGAGCGCGCTGCTGCGCATCGACATGTCGGAATACATGGAGAAGCATTCGGTGGCGCGGCTCATTGGTGCGCCACCCGGCTATGTCGGTTATGAGGAAGGCGGCGCGCTGACCGAAGCGGTGCGGCGGCGGCCCTATCAGGTGATCCTGTTCGACGAGATCGAGAAGGCGCACCCGGATGTGTTCAACGTGCTGCTCCAGGTGCTCGATGACGGCCGTCTCACCGACGGCCAGGGCCACACCGTCGATTTCCGCAATACCCTCATCGTAATGACGTCGAATCTCGGCGCCGAACTTCTGGTCAACCAGCCGGAAGGGCAGGACACCGAGGCCGTGCGCGATCAGGTGATGGCGATCGTGCGCGCAAGCTTCCGGCCCGAATTCCTCAACCGGGTTGATGAGATCATCCTGTTCCACCGGTTGCAGAAGTCGGAGATGGCGCGCATCGTCGATATCCAGATGGAGCGGCTTGCGCATCTGCTCGAGGAGCGCAAGATCACCATCAAGCTCGAGCCGAGCGCGCGCGATTGGCTTGCCGAGAAGGGCTGGGAGCCCGCCTACGGCGCTCGCCCGCTCAAGCGCGTGATCCAGAAGTCGGTGCAGGACCCGCTGGCGGAACTGATCCTCTCCGGCCGCATCAAGGACGGAGAGAAGGTCGTCATCACCGCCGGCAAGCAGGGACTGAAGTTCAACGGCGAGGTGGCGGCGGCAGCGTGAAGGCGCTTTATTTGATGCGCTCGCGCACGTGCTCGACGAAGTAGCGCGCCGACGACTTCGGCAATCCGGTGACGACCAGCGGATTGAGGCCGCCCGAGCTTTCGACGCTGATGCGATCCCAGAAAAAGCCGCGCGTGTGGGCGACTTCGGCGATGTGCGACATCGGCAGGTGCTCGTCCGTGCGCCGCCACGGCGTGAGCCAGAATTGGACGATGTTGGTGGAAATGCCGATATGGTCGGCGATCATGCGGGCGGGAAATAGAAGACGCGTAAGCCTAAAGCCGAGCAACGCCCAAAGCCGGCTCGAATGCACTTCGATCCGATCGTCGGCGGCCGCCTGAGCCACGAAATCCCTCGCGCTGCTCGCTAGCGGATTTGGGCGACGCGCCCGGGCACGTGCGCCATCAGCGCGTCGAGCTGCTCGCGGCTCTTTTCGAAGAGGGCCAGCGTAATGCCGTCAAGGACACGTCCGCGCGGCAGTTTAACGGTCATCGGATTAACGAAGCGGTCGTTGATAAGGAGCTCGTAGTGCACGTGGCTGCCGGTCGACAGTCCGGAGGAGCCGACGAAGCCGATGATCTGGCCCTGGCGCACGCGGCTGCCGACATTGAGGCCGCGGGCGAAAGCGGTCATGTGGCCGTAGGCGGTCTCATAGCCGTTGGCGTGGCGGATGCGCACATATTTGCCGTAGCCGCCCTTTAGGCCGATCTCGTCGATGCTGCCATTGCCGGCGGCGAAGATCGGCGTGCCGAACGGCGCGGCCCAATCGACGCCGGTGTGCATTTTCATATAATGCAGCAGCGGATGGTTACGTTCGCCAAAACCCGACCGCATGATGCCGATCGGCACCGGCTTGCGCACGAGGAACTTCTTCGCGCTCTTCCCGGTCTCGTCGTAATAGTCGTAAGAACCATCGTCAGCCGTCTGATAATGATAGTATTGCTTGGTTTCGCCGCCGACCGTCAGCGAAACGTAGCGCACCTCGTTCCTGCCGTCGTTATTCTCGTCGTCCGAATAGAGCACGTCGAACGAATCGCCCGGCAACACTTTGCGCTGGAAGTCGACGTCGTAGGAGTAGATGCGGACCAGTTCCTCGATGACCGCGGCGGGGACATTATTGCGCAGCGCGGTTTCGTAGACGCTCTGATAGAGCCGTACGCCGCTGCCATCATCTTCGCCGCTTTCGTCCCCGCTCGCCTCGGCAAGGTCGGTATCGACGTTGCGGATGTCGACCGGGACGTATGTTGCGTGGTCGGATAGCGCGACCGCTGCTTCGAGCCCGCGTTCGCCGGATATAATGATGCGCAGCGGCTGCATGTGCCCGAGGCCGGCCGCGGCGGTGAGCACGCGCAGCTTCTGGCCTTCCTTCACGCCGCCTTCGCGGGCACGCGGTCCGAGCACCGCCAGGATGCTCTTGATCTCGTCGGGTATGGCGCCGAGTTCGCGCAGGATCGAGCCGACCGTCTCACCCTTTTTCACTAAGACGATATGTTCGCTCCAGTCGGTCCCGACATTCGTCTTAGGGCGGAGCGTGATATTCTCCGGCACGACGCGCGCCTCGAAGCCGATATAGGGGTCGATATCGCCTTCGGCGGCATAGCTGAGCTTGAGGCCCGGCGTCGCGCTCGCTGCGGCATTGGCGAGGAGTGGCGAGGTCACCGTCACCTTGCTTGCAACGTCGCGCACGCGCGCGACGATTTCATCGGTCGAGAGCAACGTCGAGGGCTTGACCTTCGGCAATAGCGAACTGAGGTCGCAGACCGCCGGCGTCACCTTGCCTTTGGCGCCGGCCGTCAGGAAATCGCAGGTGACGAAGGATACTTCGGCGTCCGGTTCGGCGGCCGGTGGCGCGTCATCGGCATTCGCCACGCCGTCGGCAAGAAGCTTTTGCGGATTGAACGGCGGAATGTTGGCGGAAAGTTCGGAAAGCGTCAGTGAAAGATTGCCGGAGACGCGTACAAAAGAACGCGTGCGGATGAGTTCGCGCTCGCGCACCTTTGTGCTGATCGGCACGCGCAGGATCTGGCGAGCGACGCTTGGCTCGCTGACCGCGGCAAGCCGGTCGGTCTTGTGGATGCCGTTCAGGCGGCCGCCGATGCCGGCAATCGCTCCGCGCAACATCTCAACGCGTTCCGGCGCCGCGGCGAAATTGGTCTCGCCGTCGAGAGAAGCAAAAACGGCGCCCCCCATCAGGGCGGCGCCGCAAAGACCGGTCAGGATCGTGCCGCTGAACCATTGCACCGAAAGCCGACGCCGGTCGACCAGACCGCCGGTTCCCCCGTCCGCCGAAAGCGGCGGCTCGTTGCCGAGACTGATAGCCTCGGCCTCGAGCCTCCGATTTGCGCCGCGCAGCCGTGTATGGTCCAAGACCAACGTCCCCTGCACTCGCGATCGGACTCGGCGTCGCTTGCCGCGACTCGCCGAGTTCGTAACGTCCGCCCCGCCGGACGAGTCGGATGACGCCTTGACTTAAAGGCGGAAGCACGATGCCACGCCAGCCCGGCCAAGGCGACCAGGCCGTCGAGGTCAAAAGACTATCTGACGAAGGCGCTCCCCCCGCATTGCGGCATCCCCGGCGCGGATGTGCAAGAACTGCGGAGGAATGTGGCCGCAGTGCGGCGCAAGGTATCGAGGCGCGGCTCGAACGACGCCGTTTATGGCCTCGCCGGCGTCACGCGCGAGGTGGCTGAAACCCGGTAAAAACTGCCGCTTTTTCGACGATCCACAGGGCCCATTTTGCCGGCCGAACCGTTGACAACGCCGGGAGCCGAAGACTATATACACCCTCTTGGCGCGCCGCCGCTGCTTCTGGCGCGATGGCGCGTCTGCGAAGCCCCTCACTGTTTACGCGGTGAATCATCCGGCCATGACCTATGGCCATGTCGGATGTGCGGGTTTCGGCGGCTCCGGCATTTACCGGAGACGGAACCGCAAGGTTCCGGGATGTTTGAAAAGTGAATCGGAAGAAAGAGAAACGTGGACGGCGGAGTCCTTGCGGACCGCTTCCCCGAACGGAAAAGCTTGGCCGTAAAAGGTTTGGGCATTTTCGCGAAGAGGGCGGTCATGGAAGAGACTTGGCGGTCAACGTTTAAGGTACATCGCACCGGTCGAGCAATCGGTCGGAGTGGTGGACCTCGTCAAAACGTGTGATCTGCCAGAATCAATCTCCTCCAACTTGAGAGTTTGATCCTGGCTCAGAGCGAACGCTGGCGGCAGGCCTAACACATGCAAGTCGAGCGCCCCGCAAGGGGAGCGGCAGACGGGAGAGTAACACGTGGGAACGTACCCTTCAGTTCGGAACAACCCAGGGAAACTTGGGCTAATACCGGATACGTCCGTAAGGAGAAAGATTTATCGCTGAAGGATCGGCCCGCGTCTGATTAGCTTGTTGGTGAGGTAACGGCTCACCAAGGCTACGATCAGTAGCTGGTCTGAGAGGATGATCAGCCTCACTGGGACTGAGACACGGCCCAGACTCCTACGGGAG
>JBEKGX010000012.1:0-113479 GCA_050012575.1 Xanthobacteraceae bacterium
GCCTGGGGGGGTGGGTTTGGGTGGGGGCCCCCTCCCGCCGCGCTACGCGCGGCGACCTCCCCCGCAAGCGGGAGAGGTGAAGAAGCCCGCATCGGCTTCGGCGTATTGGGGAAGTTCCGCGCGAGGTGCTTGCCTGAAGCATTTCCATTATCGACCGGCTTGATCGGCCGGCCGTCGTATTCCTCGACGCCGCCGCGCGCTTTCACCCAATCGCTGCGCGTGCGCGAGAGCCCGCGCTCGACGTCGATCGTCGCATCCGGATCGGTGTAGGGACCGGACGGATCGTAAACCGGGAAGGGCTGTTGGCCGGAGGAGGCATCGAGCACGATCTCGCGCAAAGGCACCTGCAAATCGGGCGCCGCGTCGGGCCGCGCATGGACCTTGCGCGAGCCGGCGATCGGGCCGGTGGTGACCTTCGGCGTGGCCAGATCGGATTGCGCCATGGGCTTGTTCATCGATGCACCTCTAGATTTTCATTTTGCGCAATGTCCGGGATCATGCGTGATTGCGGTAGCCTTCGAAAGAAAGATAAGCACCCACGACAAGAATGATGACGGCGACGACCGCCATGGCGGCCGGTGCGGAATAAAGCGTGGTCGCGATCGACGTGGTGACCCACGGCAGCGCGATGCGGATGACGCCTGAAACCAGCAACACCCAGCCGAGAATGGTGACGATCACGCGCCAGTCTGCCGTCCACGCGCGGTGCAGGTTGAGGATGGCAAGGCCGGCGAGCAGCGAAGCCACTCCGGACAGGTAGATCAGCACCGGGCTGCGCACGCCCTCGGCGACGGCGTCGGCATACTGCATCCGGTTGAGCAAAATGCCGAGCCCGATCGCCACGAACAATGGCCCGACGAGCCGGGCGATGAAAACGGCGGGTGCCATCGCGTGTCTCCATGGCGCTCGGTGCGATCGAAGCGATCGCGGCGGCGCGGTGCAAGTGGTGCAGGTCTGGTCTCGGGATGTGCTGGCAGTGGAAAGGTTATTCCTGTCCCTTCGCCGGCATGACCCGGATCAGGTTCAAAGGGTTTTTCGCGGTAGCCGCGGTTTCTCAGCTCCCTCCCGGGAGCTCCCCTCGGAACCCTTTTAATGTAGGCCGAAGGGGGGCTAAGTCAACGCGGCTGGGTGGCGGCATTTATCGTCCGGTCTTATGCCGTGCCAGCGCGTCGGCCCAGACCTTCGCCCGATCGTCGTCGAAAACCAGGCTCAAATCCTCCGGCACCGTCACCCAGACGCCATGCGCCAGCTCGTCCTCGAGCTGCGACGGCGCCCAGCCAGCATAGCCGAAGGCGACCAGGCTTTTGCTCGGGCCCTTGCCGAGCCCGATATCGCGCAGAACGTCCGGCGCGACGGTGAGCGCCACGCGGCCGTCGATGTCGAGCGTGTCGTGGAGGCGATATTCGGCGCTGTGGACGACAAAGCCGGTGGCGACGTCGACCGGGCCGCCGCGGAACACGCGCACGCTGTCGGTGATGCCGCTGCCGTCGGCGCCGAACGCATCGAGCAAAGCCGAGATCGGGCGCTTGTCGATCGGCCGGTTGACGACAATGCCGAACGCGCCCTCGCGATTATGCTGCGCGAGCAGAATGACCGCGTGATCGAAAACCGGCTGGCGCAAGTCCGGCGAGGCGACCGGGAGCTGGCCGGCATAGGAAATGGGGCCGGACAGGTCCCGCGGCGTAGTCGGCGCGGTCGGCAGCGCCGCGTGCAGCAAAGTCGCCGTCGCCGGCAAAACCATCGCCGCGGCGGCGAGAATCCAGCGCTTGTATGTCCACGCCAGCACGATCGACCCGCAGCAGTCCGGCCCCCGACATGATCGCGCCGCGGGGCGGGGGGATCAAGCCGGGTTCGCGTTTCCCGTAACCCTGAGGAGCGAGCCTAGCGAGCCTCGAAGGGCGACGGCCCGGGTTTCTCGGCCAGCATCCTTCGAGGCCCGCGCTGCGCGCGGGCACCTCAGGATGACGTGAGCATCAAACGAACTGCACCGCGATGCCGCCGAGCGATCCGAAATCGGCGTGCAACGTGTCGCCTTTCCGGGCGAACACCACGCGCGTGAACGAGCCGGCGAGCACGAGATGGCCGGGCTCGAGCGTGACGCCGTGCTGACCAAGCTTGTTGGCGAGCCAGGCGACGCCGAGCGCGGGATGGCCGAGCACGCCGGCGGCGACGCCGGTCTCTTCGATCTCGGAGTTGCGATACATGATGCCGCCGACCCAGCGCAGATCGACGTCCAGAGGCCCGACCGGGCGGCCGCCGATGACGATGCCGGCGGCGGCGCCGTTGTCGGACACGGTGTCGAAAATCTTGCGCGGGTCTTGCAGCCGCGCGTCGACGATCTCGATCGCCGGCACCACATATTCGGTGGCGCGCAGCACCTCGGGCAGCCCCACGCCGGGACCCTTGAGCGGCTTGCCGAGGATGAAAGCGAGCTCGATCTCGACCCGCGGCAGACAGAAGTTTTCGTGCGGCACGCGGGCGCCGTCGGCGATCATCATCGAATCGAGCAGGTGGCCGTAATCCGGCTCGTCGATCTGCGACGAGCGCTGCATCGCCTTCGAGGTGAGGCCGACCTTGTGGCCGATCAGCCTGGCGCCGCCCGCGATCTTGCGGTTGGCGACCTCGGTCGAGATGGCGTAGGCGTCCGCCATGGTGATGTCAGGCCAGGTCTTGGACAACTGCACCGCCTGCTGGCGCGCTTTTTCCGCGGCGAGAAGAATATCGGCCGCCTTGTTGCGATCGGCTTCGGACATCATGGCGGGAATGCTCTGGGCTAAAGACCGGCGCCGTTATCGTGGCGGCAGGCGCTCGAAGGTTTGCAAGCCTTCTGGGATTTGATGGAAAGCCTGCTTGTCGACGGTGAAGATCGCCATTTGCGGGCCGCCAAACACGCCCGGATCGTGGAGCGTGCCCACTTTCAAGATCACGGCGGGTAGACCCGGCCGGCGCGTGGCGACATGCGTACCGCAATCGGCGCAGAATTCCCGCGTCACTGGGCGTTCGAGATCGCGCCGCGCGAATTGCCTGGGCGTGCCTTTGGTGTAACTGAAACCATCGGGCGGCATGAGCAGAAACAGGTTTGGCGAGCCGCCGGCGATATACTGGCATTCCCGGCAGTGGCATTGCGCCCTCAACATCGGCTTGCCCTCGGCCGCGTAACGCAGCGCAATAGCATCCGCCTTCCAGTTTCATGCTCTACTCCCGATATCGTCACGCTTTAACTTAATCACTGACACAGGGCGCGGGTGACGACGGTTTCCACCGGGCAGGCGCGTTGGCCCGGTATCTGCCCCGCCTGCAAATTCGTCGTATCACATTTTTCCGCGGTGCGGACGTCGAGCGGATGACCGCCGGCAAAACCCTTGGCGCGGCAGCCATTGGCGGCGGCGGCCTCGCAATCGGGCGCGCCGTTGGGCGCTTTCTCACAGCGCTCGTGCACGTCGATCATCCGCGTATTCGGCAGCTTGACGATCGCGGTAGCGGCGTTCTTGGTCGCCTCGACCGCGCCTTTCATCGCGTCCGTCGCGGCGGTGGCGGCGCCTTTGGTGACATCGCCGGACTTTTTGCCGAGATCTTCGACCGTGCCGCCGGTGTCTTTGATCTTGGCGCCGAAGAAGCCGATCGAATCGTCCCACCAGACTTTAAGCTGATGCAGGAAGCCCGGTTTGTCGGCGGGCGGAGGCTGCGGCGGAATGGTCGGCACGGTCGCGGCCGGCGCGGGCGCGCCGGCGGGCGCCTGGTTGTCCTCTGCGGCGGACATGCCGGCCGACAGCGCCAACGCGATCAGCGCCAATGCGATCAGCGCCACGAACGCGGCGCTCCGGAAATCTTGACGCTTCAAGAACCTCATCATGGCCGGCATGCCGGATGCAGCGTGAACGCAAGCTTTCAGAATACGCGCACGGCGACGATAAAGCCAACGACCAGGGCGACCGCCGCCAGCGACGTCCACATCCCCAACCGCTCCTCGATGATGGTACGGGCGCGGGCGCCGTAGCGGTTGAGCAGAAAAGCCTCGACAAAGAACCGCGCCGCACGCGTGATCACCGAGAAGACGATGAACAAGCCGATATTGTAGCCGGCAAAGCCCGAGGTGATGGTCACGATCTTGTAGGGGATGGGCGTCAACCCCTTGAGCAGGATGATCAGGGCGCCGTATTGCGCGTAGGCGGCGCGGAACGCCTCGACCTTATCGCCATAGCCGTAGAGATGGATGAGCCAATGCCCGAATGTGTCATAGAGCATTGCGCCGATGAAATAACCGAGGAGCCCGCCAATGACCGAGGTCACCGTGCAAAGCCCGGCGAAGAACCAGGCGCGGTCGGGCCGCGCCAGCGCCATCGGAATCAGCATGATGTCCGGCGGAATCGGAAAGAACGAGCTTTCGGCGAACGACACGGCGCCAAGGATCCACGCCGCATGCGGCTTGCCGGCGGCGTTGACGCACCAATCGTAGAGGCGGCGGAGCATGGGCGGCTGCTTAGCCGCCCACGGGCCGGATTGTCCAACGAATTAAGATGCGATGACGCGCCGACTTTACCCGATCTGTTCCGTCGGTCGTCAGCCGCTCGGGCCGAATCCTAGTAGCAGGCCGGATAGGGATAATATCCGCAGCGGGCGCTGTTGTAATAATACGGAGCCGCGACTGCAGCGCCGATGGCGGCAGCACCAAGGCCGACGCCAACACCGACGCCTACGCCGCCCCAACCGCCGCGCCCGTATCCGCCGTGATAACCGCCGTGGTAGCCGCCGACGCGCCCGACGCCGCGAGCTCCGCCACGATACGCCAACGCATCAGTCGAAACGCAAGCGACAGCCAGGATGACGGCCGCAGCAAAGGAAATGACGGTTCGATACGACATAGGTCGATAAAACATGGAGTCGTCCTTCTCTGGTCGGTCGCCGCGCGTCGGTGAAGCCCAATGCCGGGGCCAAAACTTGCGACCATCAGAAGGACGGTAGGTCCACATTAGTGACGCTCGCGTTGCTTCGCGCAGCTAAACAGCCGGCGATTCTCGCGATCGATTTAGACAATGTGTCGAGTGATGCAGCGATGCCGCCCGGCTTTCGGGATCAGCGCCGCTTCCGCGCGCGGCGGGATTCCAGCGCGACGACGGTGCGGCGCGGGCTGTTGTCGACCACCTTCTTGGGCACTTTCTCGGCGATGCCGAGGAGCCGCTCGCGGCGATCCATCTCTTTCCAGACATCCTCCGGGCGGATGCCGGTCGAGACCCAGAGGATCACCAGGTTGTAGATGAGGTCGGAGCTTTCCTTGACCACGGCATCGCGGTCGCCGTGCATGGCGTCGATCACGACCTCGATCGCCTCTTCGGCGAGCTTCTTCGCCATCTTGCTGCGGCCGGAGCGCAAAAGCCGCGCCGTCCGCGAAGTAGACGGGTCGTCGTGCCGGCAGGCCAGCGCCGCATGGTAGAGGCGGGCAATCGAATCAGACATCGGGCTATCAGAATAGCGCGATATCGTCGCAAGTGTGTTAAAGACTTTCAGATGCGGGCCCGGCCGGCCCGGCGCGCGGCTTTATTTGTCTATTCCTCCTGCGCCAGGAGGCCGGCATTGCCGCCGGCGGCCGCAATATTGACGGTCACGACCTGCTCGGCGGCGAAGCGGCGGAGATAATTCGGCCCGCCGGCCTTCGGCCCGGTGCCGGAGAGGCGGGCGCCGCCGAACGGCTGGGTGCCGACCACCGCGCCGATCATGCTGCGATTGACATAGACGTTGCCGTGCGGAAGCCGCGCGACGATGCGCTCGACCGTGAGATCGATGCGCGAATGGACGCCGAGCGTTAGCGCCGTGCCGTTGGTCGCGATATCGTCGAGCAGCGCGTCGAGCGCGTCGGCGCGCCAGCGCACGACGTGGAGCACCGGACCGAACACTTCCTCCTTCAGCTCGCGCGCGCGGTCGAGTTCGACGATGGCCGGCGCGACATAGATGCCGCCGGCCGGCGGCGGCGCCGTGCCGTCCCAGCGGTAGCGGACGCGGCCGGCGCGCTCCATCGCCGCGAACCAGCGTTCGAGCTTGCCTTTGGCAGCGGCGTCGATCACCGGGCCGACATGGGTCGCCGGCCGGCGCGGATCGCCGACAGTGAGTTCACGGGTCGCGCCGATCAACATGTCGAGCATCAGCGCGGCGATGTCCTCTTGCAAACAGAGCAGCCGCAACGCCGAGCAGCGCTGGCCGGCGGAGCGGAACGCCGACGTGATCACGTCGTCGATTACCTGCTCAGGCAGCGCGGTCGCATCGACGATCATGGCGTTGATGCCGCCGGTCTCGGCGATCAGCGGCACGATCGGTCCGCTTTTTGCGGCGAGCGCTTGATTGATGGCGCGGCCGACCTCGGTCGAGCCGGTGAAGGCGACGCCGGCAACGTTTAAGTCGGCGACGAGGCTTGCTCCGACCTTGCCGTCGCCGGGGAGAAGATGTAGCGCCGTCACCGGCACGCCCGCTTGATGCAATATCGCCACGGCGCGCGCGGCGATGAGCGGCGTCTGTTCCGCCGGCTTTGCCACCACGGCATTGCCGGCGGCGAGCGCGGCGCCGATTTGGCCGAGGAAAATCGCCAGCGGGAAATTCCACGGGCTGATGCAGACGAAGACGCCGCGGCCGCGATAGCGCAGCACGTTGCTTTCGCCGGTCGGGCCCGGCATCGTCTGGGCGTCAAGGTGGTTGCGCGCCTGCGCGGCATAATAGCGGCAATAATCCACCGCCTCGCGCACTTCCGCGAGCGCATCGTCGAGCGTCTTGCCGCCTTCGTTCTGCAACAGCGCGATCAGCGCGCCGCGATTTTTCTCCAGGAGACCGGCGGCGCGGAGCAACGCCGCGGCGCGCTCCGCGCCAGGCGTCGCCGCCCAGGCGGCAAAACCGGCCGCGGCGGCCGCCATCGCCGCGCGGACGAGCGCGTCGTCGCTTTCGCGGACGACACCGATGGCGCGGCCGTCGATCGGTGAAAGCACCGGGCGCTCGATGCCGGCAAGCGCGATGCCGTCGACGAGCGGCGCCGCTTCCGCCGTGGCGGATTCGCCGGCGCGGACCTCGGCGACAAGCGCGTCGAGGCTGTTGCGCTCGCCGAACTCGATTCCGGCCGAATTTTGCCGCTCCGGCCGATAGAGATCGCCCGGCAGCGGAATTTTTGCATTGCGCGCGTTCTTGGTGCCGGCAACGCGCGCTTGCGGACGGCGCAGGATATCCTCGATCGGCACGCTCGGGTCGGCGGCGACCGCGACGAACGAGGAATTGGCGCCATTTTCCAAGAGCCGGCGCACCAGATAGGCGAGCAGATCGCGGTGGCCGCCGACCGGCGCATAGACGCGGCACACGGCCTCGGGCAGTTCGGCGAGCAACGCCTGGTAAAGCGCTTCGCCCATGCCGTGCAGCCGTTGGAACTCGAAACCCTCGACGCCGCCGGCGTCCTCGATGACGCCGGCGACGGTGAGTGCGTTGTGGGTGGCGAATTGCGGAAAAATGCGCTCGCGCGCGGCGAGGAGTTTTTGCGCGCAGGCCATGTAGCAGAGATCGGTCATCGCCTTGCGGGTGAACACCGGATAATCGGCAAGCCCGCGCTCCTGCGCGCGCTTGATCTCGGTGTCCCAGTAGGCGCCTTTGACCAGACGGACGGTCATCCGGGAGCCGAGCGCGGCGGCGGCTTCCTCGACCCAGCCGATCACCGCCAGCGCGCGCTTCTGATAGGCCTGCACCGCAAGCCCGAAACCCTCCCAGCCGCGCAGCGAGCCTTCGGCGAGCGCGGCGCCGATGACCTCCAGCGACAATTCCAGCCGGTCCGCTTCCTCGGCATCGACGGTGAATTGCAGGTCGCGGGCTTTGGCCAGGCGTGCGAGCGCGATGAGACGCGGCGTGAGCTCCGCCAGTACCCGCTCGCGCGAGATCGCTTCAAAGCGCGGATGCAGCGCCGAGAGCTTCACCGAAATTCCCGGGCGCGCCGGCAGCGGCGCATTGCCGGCGCTCGATCCGATCGCTTCGATCGCCGCCGCATAGGCATCGAAATATTTCTCGGCATCCGCCGCGTTGCGTGCGCCTTCGCCGAGCATGTCGAACGAGTAGCGGAATTCGGCGTGGCCGCGGGCGCGCGCGAGCGCTTTGTCGATGGTCTGGCCGAGCACGAAATGCGAGCCGATGAGCCGCATGGCCTGGCGCGTCGCCGTGCGCAATGTCGGCAGCCCAAGCCGCCGCACGATATCGTCAAGGATCGTCTCCGGCGTCTCGCCCGGATGGATGATGCGGGCGGCGATGCCGAGCGTCCACGCCGAGGCGGAGACGAGCAGCGCCGTGGATCTGATATCGCCGTCGAGCCAGCGGCCGGCGGCGAGCTTGTCTTCGATCAGGCGGTCGGCGGTCACGGCGTCGGGCACGCGCAGCAGCGCCTCGGCGAGCACCATGAGCGCCAGCCCTTCTTTGGTCGACAGCGAAAAGGCGTGCAAAAAATCCTCGACGCCGCCGAGCCCGCTTGCCTTGGCGCGGATCGCCTCGACCAGCGCGCGTGCGCGGGCGTCGATGCGGCGTTCGGCGGCATGATCGCGCGGCGCCGCGGCGAGGAAGCCCGCGGCCATGTCCTCGTCGGGCGGCGCGAACGGTGCGCTGAATTGAAGCAGGCTTGACGCCGGCCTGTTCATCGTCGGCTCAGCAGCTTCCGCTTGCGCTTTGCGGCGGCATGGCCTTTATCGGTTCGCAGCCGAGGAGCTGGGACACCGGGCATTAGCGTTTCGCAACCGAACAAGGAACCGGGTATGGCCATCGTCGACCTCATGCGGCTCACCCGGTCCGCCGCGTCTCTCTCATTATGTATTGCATTATCTGTTGCACTATTGGGTTCGTTCACAGCCCAAGCCGAAACCGCGATCCATTTCACGCTCGATCGCAAGATCGACGGACCGGCGGCGCCCTTCTTCCTCGCCATCGACAAGGGCTACTTCAAGGACGAGGGGCTCGACGTGACCATCGACGCCGCGACCGGCGGCCCGCTCGAAGCCATCAACCGGCTGGCGGCGGGCAGCGACGACATGGGCGTCGCCGACATCAACATGCTCATCAAGGTCCGCGACGCCGCCAATGCACCGATCAAGGCCCTGTTCGTCGTGTTTGACAAGCCCCCTTACGCCATCATCGCCCGCAAAAGCCGCGGTATCGACTCCCCGCGCAGCCTTGAGGGCAAGAAGCTCGGCGCGCCGGCCGCCGATCCGGCCTTCGCGCAATGGCCGATCTTCGCCACGATCAACGACATCGATGCGGCGAAAGTCACGATCGAGAATGTCGGCCTGCCGGTGCGCGAGCCGATGCTTGCTTCCGGGGAGGTGGACGCCATCACCGGCTGCGCGTTCACCTCGTATATCGACCTGAAGTCGAGCGGCGTGCCGGCAGACGACCTTGTCGTGCTGCCGATGGCCGATTACGGCCTTGTGCTCTATGGCGACGCCATCATGGCCTCCGACAGGTTCGCGCAAGCAAAACCCGAGGCCGCCCGCGCCTTTCTGCGCGCCTATTTACGGGCGCTGAAAGATACCGTGCGCAATCCGGCACGCGCCATCGACGCGCTGCGCGCCCATGACGATAGCATCAACAAGGACGTCGAGCTCGATCGCCTGCGCATGGCGCTTACCGACAACATCATTACGCCGGCGGTGAAAATAAGCGGTTACGGCGACGTTGGTCCGGAACGTTTCGCCGCGGCGGTCGAGCAGCTGGCGCTCGCCTATCATTTCAAGGCGAAGGACAAGGCCGCCGGCGCCTTCGACGCGTCGTTCCTGCCGCCGGCGGCTGAGCGCAGCGCCAGCGGCGCCGCCTCGCGGTGATCGTGCTAGCCCTTCGCCAGATATGCGGCGAGTTGATCGAACGCGCTGCCCCAGCTTGCGCGCATGCCGACATGCGAAGCGTCGAAGGTTTTGCGCTCCACGTCGGTCGCATTGTGCGGCGAGGAGCGCACGGTGAGCTTGGTCTTGCCGCCGGGCTCTTCTTCGAATGAAAGCGTCGTCAGCGTCTCCAGCGGCCAGGTCGGAACGATCGGATTCCGCTTGAGCTCGCCGGCTTCGTTGGCGAACGAATTGACGAAGACCAGCCGCTCCGGCGCGACGATCTCGCGGTAAACGAATTTGCCCCACATCTTGTAGCCCTCGCCCGAGCGCATGCCGCAATGAAAAACGCCGCCGGGGCGAAAATCCATGTTGGCGGCAATCATGGTGAAGCTCTTCGGCGGCCACCATTCCCGCATGCGTTCGGGTTCGGTCAGGGCTTGCCAGACGCGATCGCGCTCTGCGTCGAGCACGCGCGCAATGACGAAGTCCACGGCTTTCGGCTCATCGCTCATCACCAGTCCCCACTCCCGCTCAACGTAAGCCTCCAGTGCAAGCCTTCAGTACAAGCCTTCATCGCAGGCGCTCGAGTATGCTCACGTAATTGGCGACGGCGGCGCCGCCCATATTGAAGATGCCGCCCAGTCGCGCGTCCTTGACCTGCATGTCGCCGGCGGTGCCGGTGAGCTGCATCGAGGCGATGGCGTGCATCGACACGCCGGTCGCGCCGATCGGATGGCCCTTGGCCTTGAGCCCGCCGGAAGGATTAATCGGCAGCTTACCGTCCTTGGCCACCGTGCCTTCGGCGATGACGCGCGCGCCCTGTCCCTCCGACGCGAGCCCCATGGCTTCGTATTCGATCAGCTCGGCGATGGTGAAGCAGTCGTGCACTTCGGCGAACGACAAATCGGGCAGCGCTAACCCGGAATCCGCAAGCGCGCGCTGCCAGGCGACCGCGCAGCCTTCGAATTTGAGGATGTCGCGCCGCGACATCGGTAGAAAGTCTTGCACATGCGCGGCGGCGCGAAAGACGATGGCCTTGCTGAGCTTGAGCGCGGTCTCGACATCGGTGAGCACCAAAGCGGCGGCGCCGTCGGACACCAGCGAGCAATCGGTGCGTTTGAGCGGTCCGGCGACACGCGGATTCTTCTCGCTTTCCGCGCGGCAGAATTCGTAGCCGAAATCCTTGCGAATTTGTGCGTAGGGGTTGCCGACGCCGTTCTTGTGATTTTTGGCGGCGATGCGGGCGAGCGCGTCCGACTGGTCGCCCCAGCGCTGGAAATAAAGCGAGGCGATCTTGCCGAAAATGCCGGCGAAGCCACCGTCGATGTCGGCTTCCTCGCGCACATAGGATGCCTTGAGCAGATTGCGGCCGACTTCGGCGGGGGGCGTCGTCGTCATCTGCTCGACGCCAACCACGAGCACGATTCTTGCCGATCCGGCGGCGATCGCCTTGAGCCCCTGATGCACGGCCGCGGATCCGGTGGCGCAGCCGTTCTCCACCCGCGTCGCGCGCTTGAAACGCAGATCGGGCGAAGCTTGCAGCACCAGCGAAGCGGTGAAGTCCTGCGCCGAGAAGCCGGCGTTGAAGTGGCCGAGCACGATTTCGTCGACATCCTTCGCCGCGATGCCGGAATCGGCCAGCGCCTCGGTCGTCACTTTCACGATGAGGCTTTCGACGGTCTCACTGGTGAGCTTGCCGAACGGCGTATGCGCCCATCCCACGATGCAGGCGGTCATGATCGCTCCTTTGCCGAATTTTGGTCGCTTTTCCTTGGCTAAGCCAACGCGGCGAGCGCGGAACTCAGTGTTACCCGGATAATACCGGGATTTAGCTTTGCGTTCGAGCGTTCCTTGGGTTTAGATAGTTCGCCTGCTGGGCTTCGGGAACCTTTCGTGAACCCATCGCGGCCTTTTGTCGGTTCCTTGGGCACGATCCAAGGCGACACCCCGGGCCCGAGCAACCGAACGGACCGCAACACGTGTATCCATTGCAGTTTCCTCGGGCGCTGACGCCCGGCGTCGCGGTTCTTTTTCTCTTCGCCGCAAATCTCACTGCAACGCCGGCTCGCGCCGAAGCGACGATTTTGGTCGAAGTCGATTCCGGCAAGGTGCTGCGCGCGGAAAATGCGACCTATCCGTGGTACCCGGCCTCGGTGACCAAGCTGATGACGCTTTACGTCACCTTGCGGACGGTCAAGCAGGGACGCATCACGCTCGACAGCTTGTTCACCGTCTCGCGCAACGCCGCTGCGCAATCGCCAAGCAAGATGGGTTTCCCGCCCGGCGCCCAGGTGACGGTCGATAACGCCATTAAAATGCTGATGGTGCACTCGGCAAACGATATGGCTGTCGTGCTCGCCGAGGGTGTCGACGGTTCGATCGAGAATTTCGCCGACGATATGACCAACACCGCGCATCGCCTCGGCATGTCGGAATCGAGCTTCGTCAATCCCAACGGCCTGCCGGCCGACGGCCAGATCACCTCGGCGCGCGATCTCGCAATGCTCGCCCGCGCATTGATCCGCGATTTTCCCGAATACGATTCCTATTGGCATATCGCCGCGATCAAGTTCGGCCGGCGGGTGATGCGCAATACCAACTCGCTGATCGGGCGTTATCCCGGTATTGACGGCATGAAGACCGGCTTCATCTGCGCCTCCGGCTTCAACGTTGTCGCCACCGCCACGCGCGGCGGCAAGCGGCTGATCGCCGTGGTGCTCGGCGCGCCCTCATCCGGCGCGCGCGCGGTGAAAGCGGCGGAACTCTTGGAAAGCGGTTTTACGCAGAATCCGCTGGCCTGGCTGACGCCCGCGCTCGGCTCGGTCGGTGCGCTGACGCCGATCGATGCCGCTCCGCCCAATCTGCGCGACAACGTGTGCGGACCGCATCGCAAGCGGCCGCCGGCCGAGGATGAAGACGCGGACGCCGACCTTGGCACCGAAAACAACGGCGCGTTCTCGGCGCTGCTGTCGAGCCTGCGCGCTCCGACGCCCAAGGGCGCCGCGCTCCTTTCCGACGGGGGTGCGGTAGTGCCGATCGTGGTCTATACTGGGCCGACGCAGTCGCCGGCGGATGTGGCCAAGCTCGAGGCGCGTGAGGCGGCGGCTCCCCGCCATAAGAGAAAAATCGGGGCGAAGACCGCGGCGAAGCACAGCGAAGAGAAAGCACCGGACGAGAACGCCAAAGAGAACGTCAAGGACGGCAAAGCGACGGACGGGAAAGCCGCAGACGGGGACGCGGCCAAGGCCAAAGCCAAAGCCAAAGCCAAAGCCAAAGCCGGCACTCACCCCTGGACACCCCTATCGTCCTCGGCGCTGGCGGCAAGTCCGCCCGCCGAATTGCAAGGCAAGCCGGCGGCCGACACGGCGAAAAAGCCGCATAAAGCGGATGCCGCGCCCAAGCCGGTTCCTGCGCAATAACTTTCACTAAAGGTTCTGCTGCGATCAATTCGCCAGCCGCAGCGGCGCGTCGGTCACCTCTTGCAACGCCTCGAACGTCAGCCCCGGCACCATGGTGCGGACGGCGAAGCCTTCATCGGTGACATCGAGCACGGCGAGATTGGTATAGACACGCTTGGCGGCGCCGATTGCGGTGAGCGGATAGGTGCAGCGGCGCAGGACTTTGCTTTCGCCGCTCTTGGTCGTGTGGTCCATCAACAGCCAGATCGCCTTGGCGCCAGCGGCGAGGTCCATGGCGCCGCCGACCGACGGCATGTCGTCGCCGTCGGACGTCCAGTTGGCAAAATCGCCGTTCTCGGCCACTTGAAATGAGCCGAGCACGCACAGATCGAGATGACCGCCACGGATCATGGCGAAGCTGTCGGCGTGATGCACGTAGGATCCGCCGGGGACGAGCGTGACGTATTTCTTGCTGGCGTTGATCAGCCAGCGGTTGATCTTGTCGTCGGCCGGCGTCGGGCCCATGCCGAGAATGCCATTCTCCGACTGGATGATCACTTCGCGCTCGGGCCGGATGTAGTTCGGCAGCAGAACCGGAATGCCGATGCCGACATTGACATACCAGCCTTCCGGGATGTCGCGCGCGGCGCGGGCGGCGATTTCGTCGCGCGTCCACGGCTTGCACGAGGCCAAGACCTTTGCATGCACGTCCAAGGAGGGCCTCCTTACGTTACCACCGGCTCGCCGTATGGCACGTGCACCACCCGATCGACGAAGATTCCCGGCGTGGTGACGTGCTCCGGGTCAAGCGTACCGAGATCCACAATGTGCTGGGCTTGCACGATGGTCAACTTCGCCGCCGTGGCCATCACCGGATTGAAATTCCGCGCCGACGAGCGGTAGGTCAGGTTGCCCCAGCGATCCGCCTGCCAAGCCTCGATCAAGGCCACGTCGCCGAAGAAGGCCTCCTCTAAAACGTACTTCCGGCCGCGAAATTCCCGCACCTCCTTGCCTTCGGCGAGCTTGGTGCCGACTGAGGTGGGGGTATAGAAAGCGGGAATGCCGGCACCGGCGGCGCGCATGCGCTCGGCCATCGTGCCCTGCGGCATGACTTCAAGCTGGATCTTGCCGGCACGATAAAGTTCAGCGAATACGACGGGATCCGAGGTGCGCGGATATGAACAAACGATCTTGCGCACGCGGCCGATCTCCATCAGCCGCGCCAGGCCGGTGTGGCCGACGCCGGCATTGTTGGCGACGACGGTGAGGTCCTTGGCGCCCTGTTCGATCAGGCCGGCGATCAGCGCGTTGGGCTGGCCGATGCTGCCGAAGCCACCGATCAGCAGGACCGCGCCGTCGCGGATTCCCGCCATCGCCTCGGCCATGGTTTGCACGATCTTGTCGATCATCCTTACACCGGCTTGAACATCGGCACCGGCGGGCCGTTTTCGGTTTCCTGGAACACGATGCGCACCGCCTGCCCGATGGCGAGCGTGTCTAAATCGCAATCGACGATGTTGGTGAGCATGGTCGGCCCTTCGGCGAGCGTCACATGGGCGATGGCGTAGGGCTCTTTGACGCGACGCATGACGCTGAACGTGTAGATCGTGCCGCGGCCGGAGGCTGCGTGCCATTCCACCTTGTCGCTCGTGCAAAACGGACAGATGGCGCGCGGATACCAGTGCGTTTTTTCGCATGCGGTGCAGACCGGAACCATGAATTTTCCGGCGCGCGCCGCATCGAAGAAGGCTTTGCTTTCTGCGGTCACGACCGGCGGCGTGAGCTTGCGCGGCATCGGCCTTACTCCCGTTCCATGATCAAGGTGGCACTGCCGTGCCGGGTGGCGAGCTGGAAGCCGGTGCCTTGCGCCAGCGCCAAATCGCAGTTCTTGACTTGGACGGCGGGATGGGCTTCGCCGCGCAACTGCCGTACCGCCTCGATCACTTTGGTCATGCTGCCGCGATTGGCCGGATGATTGTTGCAAAGCCCGCCGCCGTCGGTGTTGAACGGCAGCTTGCCGACGCCGGAGATCAGGTTGCCGTCGGCGACGAATTTGCCGCCCGCGCCCTTGGCGCAGAAGCCCAGGTCTTCGAGCTGGATGATGACGGTGATGGTGAAGCTGTCGTAGATCGAGGCGTATTTGATGTCGGCGGGCGAGACGCCGGCCTCGGCGAATGCCATCGGCCCGGCGCGCGCGGCGCCGGAAACGGTGAGATTGAAAGTGCCGCCGGTGAGGTGCTTCACCGCTTCGCCGGCGCCGATGATTTTAACAAGCGGCCGCTTGAGCTTTTTGGCGATCTCCGGCCGCACGATGACCAGCGCGCCGCCGCCGTCGCTGATGACGCAGCAATCGAGCCGATGCAGCGGGTCGGCGATCAGCGGCGAGTTCACTACGTCCTCGACGGTCACCACCTCGGGCAGCATGGCGTGCGGATTGTGCTGCGCGTGGTGCGAGGCGGCGACCTTGACCCAGGCGAGCTGCGCGCTGGTAGTGCCGTATTCGTGCATGTGGCGCATCGCGCACATGGCGTAGCCGTTGGCCGTGGTGATGGCGTAAGGCGCTTCCCAGCCGGCCTCGGGTTGGTTCGGATCGCGCGGCCGCGGCGCGGTGCCGGTCGCCATGCCCTCGCTGCGCGGCCGTCCGGCGAGCGTGACCAGCGCCACGTCGCATTTGCCGAGCGCGATCGCCTCGGCGGCATGCGCGGCCAGAAGCGTGTAGGACGCGCCGCCGATCTCGGTGGAGTCGACGTGGCGAAGCTTCAAATTCATATACTCCGCCATGGAGGCGGGGCCGGGTCCGGGCGCATCGCCGGAGCAGAAATAACCGTCGACGTCATCGCGCGTCAGGCCGGCATCGGCGAGCGCCCCGAGCGCCACCTCGGCATGGAGCTGCGCCACGCTCTTGTCCGGCGCGAGCCGCGTCGGATGCTCGAAAACGCCGGCGATATAGGCCTTGCTTTTGATGGTCATGCCCGGAAAATCCCTCCCCTGCGGGCGGCAACATATCGGTGTCTGGCACCGCCTCCAATACCGATCGCTGCATGCGACCGGCTATCGGACGGCATGGCTCTTGCGCTAAAACGATGAGAGCAGAGTCCGAGCATGAAGCGCGCGCGTGAAGTCAGGGCCGCCGGCCATTGGGACGATGGGAGCGCCGTCGATTCCATCACGCTCGATGCGCATGATCGCTATCGCCGGCGCGTCGTGTTGAGCGGCGAACGGGGTACGAAGTTTCTCCTCGATCTGCCGCAAGCGACCGCCCTGCACGATGGCGACGGCCTCGTGCTCGACGATGGCGCCATGGTGCGGATCGTCGGGCGGCCGGAGCCGCTCGTCGAGGTCGCGGCGGCAGACACCCACGAGTTGGCGCGGCTCGCCTGGCACATCGGCAATCGCCACATCGACGTGGAGATTATCGGCGAGCGGCTGCGCATCCGCCGCGATCACGTGATCGAGGAGATGCTGCGCGGGCTCGGCGCGCGGCTTTTGCCGGTCGATGCACCGTTCAATCCCGAGCACGGCGCCTACGATCACCACGGCCACGAACACAGCCACGAGCACTCCCCCGGGCACAGCCATCACCATCATGACCACGACGATGGCTAAAGCGCGCTCGCGTCCGCTGCTGCGCTCGTCCTCGCGCAAGCAGGGATCCAGGAAGGATAAAAGCCGCCTGGTTTCCCGCGTGCGCGGGAGCGAGCGGATCGAAGCCGCGGCGCTTTATCGTCTCATGGCCTGGCTGTCGCCGGCTTATCCGGTCGGCGCCTTCTCTTATTCAAGCGGCATCGAATGGGCGGTCGAGGCCGGCGACATCAAGGATGCCGCGACGTTGCGGGCATGGCTCGCTGTCATGCTCGGCGAAGGCGGCGGCTTTTGCGACGCGGTTTTCTTTGTGCACGCTTGCCGCGCGATCGCCGCGCAAGACGATGCGGCCTTGCGCGCCGTCGCCGAGCTTGCCGCCGCTTTCGTGCCGTCGAAGGAGCGCTTCCTGGAGACGACGGCGCAAGGCCGCGCTTTCATCGACGCGACGCGCGCCGCCTGGCCATGTCCGGCGCTCACGCGTCTTGACGCCGCGTGGCGCGGCCCGGTGGCGTTCCCGGTCGCCGTCGGCGTCGCCTGCGCCGGGCATGGCATTGCCTGCGAGAGTGCGCTTCACGCATTTCTCCACGCGCTCACGGCCAATTGGATCTCGGCCGGTGTGCGGCTCATCCCGCTCGGCCAGACCGACGGTCAGCGCGTTCTCGCCGCGCTCGAACCTGATGTCAGTGCCGCGGCTACGCGCGCCCTGAAGACGCCACTCGATGAACTCGGCAGCGCCGCGTTCCGCGTCGACATCGCCGGCATGCGCCACGAGACGCAATACACGCGGTTGTTCAGAAGTTGAGAGAATAATGATGACCCATTCGCACGGTCCCTTGCGCGTCGGTGTCGGCGGCCCGGTCGGTTCGGGCAAGACCGCACTGATGGATGCTTTGTGCAAGCGCCTGCGCGATCGTTACGAGATCGCCGCCATCACCAACGACATCTACACCAAGTGGGACGCCGAATATCTGGTGCGCTCGGGTGCGCTCGTTGCCGACCGTATCACCGGCGTCGAGACCGGCGGCTGCCCGCACACCGCGATCCGCGAGGATGCTTCCGCCAATCTCGCGGCCATCGCCGACATGCGGCAGAAATTCCCGGGCCTCGATCTCGTGCTCATCGAATCCGGCGGCGACAATCTCGCCGCGACGTTTTCGCCGGAGCTTGCCGATCTCACCATCTACGTCATCGACGTCGCCGCCGGCGACAAGATCCCGTCGAAGGGCGGGCCGGGCATCACCCGCTCGGACCTCCTCGTCATCAACAAGGTCGATCTCGCACCCCATGTCGGCGCCTCGCTGGAAACGATGGAACGCGAATCCAAGCGCATGCGCGGCGCGCGGCCGTTCGTCTTCACCAATCTGCGCGCCGGCAAGGGCGTCGAGCAGATTGCGGACTTTATCGAGGAGAAGGGCGGGCTGGGTATTACCTGAATCGTCATGCAGCCGCGTCGCTCTATGGATTGCCGGGTCAAGCCCGGCAATGACGAGCTTTTACCCCCGCCCTGTGTGCTTCCGCGCCGCTTCGAGGTGACCGAAACTCTGCACCGGCGCGCACATCAGGAAACGGTAGCCTTCCTTGATGATGCGTTCGGCGTTGCCTTGCTCGACATGCGGATGACCGACCACCACGTTGTGCTTCTTGCAGGTATCGACCACGCGCTTCATCCATTCGAGCACGGTCTTGTGCTCGTATTGCCGCGGATAGCCGAGCTCCTGCGACAGGTCGCCTTCGCCGATCAGGATGCAGCCGATGCCCGGCACGTTTTTGAGCATGTCATCGAGGTTCTCCACCCCGCGCGTATCCTCGATCTGCAGGATGCAAAAGATTTCACCTTGCGGGTTGAGCGGCCACATGTCGGCCTTCTGGTAATATTCCTGTTGCGTGAGGCCCCAGTAGCGCGCTGCAGTGGTCGGGCCGTCGCCGCGGATGCCAGCGGGGGCGTAATGTGGCGCGCTCTTGAGCCGCGGATAGCGGCAGGCGCCGACCGCGTTGGCCGCTTCCTCGACCGTGGAAATGTGCGGGAACACGATGCCGTAGCAGCCCGCGTCGAGCGCCTGCTTGGCCTGCCATTGCGCCATCTCGACGCCGTTCACCGGCACGCGTGCCATCGGCGTGACGCCAGGCACGACGGAGGCGGCCTTGGCGATCTGCGCGCGACTGAGCATGTATTGCAGGCAATCGCGTAAGAGCCGGCCGTCCCAAGGCTGATGCTCCATCTCGAACACGCAGCCGTCGAATTTCGACGCGCTGATGGCGACGGCGCTCGTGATCTCCGCGGGAGCAAAGCAGGTCAGCGCGTGCTGGCCGGCTTCGAGCGCGCGGATGACGCCGTTCAATCGTGGAAGTTCGGCCATTCCTTAAGTCTCCCTAATGCGGCGCGCATCCTAGACTAGGCAACTAGAATCGTCATACCCGGCCTGGTGCCGGGCATCCACGACTTTACCGCTATGCTACTCAAGACGTGGATGGCCGGGTCAGACCCGGCCATGACGACTCCGCTGGGCGGTTTGACAATGCCGCCGCGCGCCGTAGCATCGCTTCCTCAGTTCCTTTGGCGAAATTGTCATGATCATCGATTGTCACGGCCACTACACCACGGAGCCGGCCGACTTAAAGCGCTTCCGGGCGGAGCAGACCAAGGCGGCCGAGAAGAAGACGCCGCCGCCGTTACGTGCCTCGCTGAAAATCTCCGACGACGAGATCAGGGACAGCCTCGAAGGCGCGCAGCTCAAGCTGCAACGCGAGCGTGGCACCGATGTCACGATTTTCTCGCCGCGCGCTTCCGGCATGGGCCATCACATCGGCGACGAGAGCGTGAGCTTGGAATGGTCGCAAGTCTGCAACGATCTGATCCATCGCGTCTGCGCGCTCTACCCGCAGAATTTCATCGGCGTGTGCCAGTTGCCGCAATCGCCGGGCGTGCCGCCGAAGAATTCGGCGGCGGAGCTCGAGCGTTGCGTGAACGAGCTCGGCTTCGTCGGCTGCAATCTCAATCCCGATCCGTCCGGCGGCTATTTCAACTCGCCGCCGCTCACCGACACATGGTGGTATCCGTTCTACGAGAAAATGGTCGAGCTCGACGTGCCGGCGATGATCCACGTGTCGGGTTGCTGCAATCCGGCAATGCATACCACCGGCTCGTATTATCTCAACGCCGACACCATGGCGTTCATGCAGCTCATCCTCTCCGATTTGTTCAAGGATTTTCCCACGCTCCGGCTGATCATCCCGCATGGCGGCGGCGCGGTGCCGTTCCATTGGGGTCGCTTCCGCGGGCTTGCGCTGAACGCCGGGCGGCCCGAACTCGTCGAGATTATGAATAACAATATTTTCTTCGACACCTGCGTCTATCACCAGCCGGGAATCAATCTGCTCACCGAAGTGGTGCCAGTCGACAACATCCTGTTCGCCTCGGAGATGGTCGGCGCGGTCAAAGGCATCGATCCCAAGACCGGGTTTAATTTCGACGATACCAAGCGTTACGTCGACCACGCGCCGAGGCTGAGCGATGCCGACCGGCACAAGATTTTCGAGGGCAACGCCCGCCGCGTCTTCAGCCGTCTCAAGACCAAGGCGGCGATGAAAGCGGCGGTTTAGGGCGTCATCGCATTGGCAAAGTCTCGACGAAAGCGGTTGGAGGGTAGATCCCAGCTCATCAGATTCGGTCACCGCGAGATCGAGACGCTCGGCTTGCGCCAGGGTTTCTGGACCGATCTTTATCACCGGTCGATGACCGTTTACTGGCCGGTGTTTTTCGGCACGGCGGCGGCGGTCTTTATCGCTCTCAACGCGGTATTTGCTTTCCTCTATTTCCTCGGCAACGAGCCGATCGCCAATGTCACCGGCGAAAAGCCGCTGGATTTTTTCTACTTCTCCATCGAGACGCTGGGGACGGTCGGTTATGGCGACATGCACCCGCAGACCAATTACGGGCATCTCATCGCCACCGTCGAGATCTTCACCGGCATGTGCTTCCTCGCCGTGTTGACCGGGTTGGTCTTCGCCCGCTTCTCGCGTCCGCGCGCCCGCTTCGTCTTCGCCGATCATCCGGTGGTGACCGCGCACGACGGCCAATCCACCCTGATGATCCGCATGGCCAACGCGCGACACAACACGATCTCCAGGGCGAACGCGCGGCTTTGGCTTATTCGCGCGGAACGCACCAAAGAAGGCGATCAGTTGCGCCGTTTTTATGAGTTGAAACTCGATCGCAGCAATCATCCGATGTTCGTTTTGAGCTGGATGCTCTTTCATCCCATCGACAAAGACAGCCCCTTGCATGGAACGACCGCGTCCGACCTCGCGGACGGCGATGCCTTACTGGTGCTCAACGTCGGCGGTGTCGACGACAGTTCCGCGCAACAGCTCTATGCCCGGCGCGTTTATTCGTATCATGACATCCGCTGGCGGCATCGCTACCGCGACATCACCAGCGTTTCGCCGCAGGGCCGCTTCCTGCTCGACTACACCAAGTTCAACGACACGGTGCCGGAAGAGCCGTGATCAATGATGCGGCGCCGTCCCACGCGGCGGCTCGATCGGTTGCTGCAGGATGACATCGAGCGCGGTCACGAAAGCGAAAGCGCACGCGAAGAAATTCACGACGATGGAGGTCACGTAGGCGGCCGCACCGTGTTGAAAACCTGCCAAAACGTAGATCATCATCGCGATAAGCACGGCGGAACCGAAAACGACAAAGATCGCAAAAACGATGACCGGCGGGCCTGCGCCGACAGCCTTGCGGCGGCGGTGCGGATAGGTCAGCAGAAGAAACAACATCGGCAGTCCGAAGAGCACTGCCGAGACGCGCCAAAGCCGCCCTTCGGCAACGTCGTAGAGTGCCAGCAGCGGCGGCAGCAGCGCTCCTCCCGACAACACGATAAGATTGCTCAAGACCGTTTTTGCCAGATAGGTGTCGAGGGCCGACAGTTTCGCGCCGGCAGCCTGCCGGACACCAAGCAAAAGCGCGGAGAAGCCCGCGAAGGTGACCATCAAGCCGGCCAGCGAGTACAACAAAATCGCGCCTTTAACTTCCACGCTTCCCTCCCATCAACAGCCTGGTAACGTTGGTAACAGCGATGTGCCTTCTTGCCCCTTCCGTCCGGGGACCCAATCTATCCTGACCAGGGAGCTCAACCATGTCCATTCGACCGGTCAAGCGCATCGTTTCATCGAAGCCCACTATCGAGGGCGCCGGTGTGCACCTTCGCCGCGCCTTCGGCTTCGGCGATACCACCGAGTTCGATCCGTTCCTGCTGCTCGACGATTTCCGCAACGACCGGCCGGATGAGTATCGCGTCGGATTCCCCTGGCATCCGCATCGCGGCATCGAGACGATTACGTATGTGCTGGCCGGCAACGTCGAGCACGGCGACAGCCTGGGCAATCGCGGCAATCTCGGCTCGGGCGACGTGCAATGGATGACGGCCGGCCGCGGCATTCTCCACCAGGAGATGCCGCAGGGCGACACGCAGGGCCGCATGCACGGCTTCCAGCTCTGGGCCAACTTGCCGTCGTCGCTGAAGATGACGGCGCCGCGCTACCAGGACATCAAGGCCGGCGAGATTCCCGAAATCGTCGATGACGACGGCACCCGCGTCCGCATCGTCTGCGGCGATTTCCAGGGCAAGCGCGGCCCGGTCGACGGCGTCGCCGCCGACCCGCGCTATCTCGACATTTCGGTACCGCCGGGCAAGCGCAAGACGCTGGCGGTCGAGCTCGAACGCCACGCTTTCGCCTATGTGTTCGAGGGTTCCGGCAATTTCCGCGCGGCATCGCAGCCGTTCGGCGTCCTGACCGAGAAGACCGACGGCGCCAACGAGATTCTGGTCCGCGAGCAGACCGGCAATCGCTCGCTGGTGCTCTTCGACTCAGGCGACGAGGTCACCGTGCAAGCCGGTGACGAAGGCATCCGCTTTTTGCTCGTCTCCGGCAAGCCGCTCAAGGAGCCGGTCGCCTGGTACGGTCCGATCGTGATGAATACCCAGGCCGAATTGCAGCAGGCGGTTTCGGAGCTGCGCCGCGGCACTTTTATCAAGTAACTCTGTTCCGTCACCCTGAGGTGCGAGCGGAGCGAGCGACGGCCGATTAATCCTTCGAGGGCCGCGGAGCTTGTCATCGGGCCGGCCACTTCGGGCCGGAGCCGTTGGCGGCCGCCTCAGGATGACGGTCTACTGAGCGTTACGCCGCCGGCGCCGCGCGGCGTAACAGGCCGCGCTGCGGGTCGTAGCCGATCACCGCCAGCAGAAAGAAAACGATCGTCGCGGCGCTGACCACCAGCGCCGCCACCGGCTGGAGTTCGCCGTAGAGCGCAAAGCGGATCAATTCCACCGCGTGGGTGAAGGGGTTGGCGAGCGAGACGTCATACAGAAGCTCGGAGCCGCCCTCGCGCAGTCGCCACAGCGGATAGAGTGCCGAGGAAAAGAAGAACATCGGAAACATCACGAAATTCATGGCGCCGGCGAAGTTCTCCACCTGGCGGATATAAACCGACAGGAACAGCCACAATGCGCCGAGCATGAGGCTGGAGATGATGAGCGCCGGTAGTGCGGCGAGCCAGTCGATCGGATCGAAGGTGACGTCGAAGGCAATACAGACGGCGAGAAAAACGTAGCAGGTGATCACCGACAGCGCGGTCCCGGCGAGGAGTTTGCACGCGAGCAGCACCCAGCGCGGCAGCGGCGCGGTGAGCAGGAGTCGCATCACGCCCATCTCGCGGTCGTAAACCATCGACAGCGACGACTGCATGGCGTGGAACAGAAGGATCATGCCGAGCAGGCCGGGCACGATATAGACCTGGTAGGTGATGTAGGTCTTGTAGGGCGGGATGATTGAGACTCCTAACCCGTTGTGGAAGCCGGCCGCGAACACGGCGAGCCAGATCAGGGGGCGCACCAGCGCCGATAGGAGCCGGCCGCGCTGCTGCACGAATTTGGTCATTTCCCGCGTGGTGACGGCGCGCAGCGCGCGCATGATATGAACGACGTGCATGGTGTTTCGAATTGTAGATCTTTGATTGCGAATGGCCGTCATTGCATCGCCCAACCCAAGCTTTAATAAGGTCGGCGGGCAAGGCAAGAGCCGGGGGATGAATGGCCACGGATGAACGCGCGCCGGCGCTCCTTCTCGACAACGTGGTCAAGACCTACGGCGCGATTCGCGCGGTGGACGGGGTCAGTCTTGCGGCGTCGGCTGGCGAGTTCATCGCGCTGCTTGGCCCCAACGGCGCCGGCAAGACCACGTTGTTCCAGCTGCTCTCCGGCCTGTTTGTGCCCGATTCCGGCCGCATCGAGATCATGGGCCACGACATGCGGCGCGATCCGGTGCCGGCGCTGGCCAAGCTCGGCATCGTTTTTCAGCAACCCACTTTGGACCTCGAACTCACGGTCACCGGCAATCTCCTGTTCCATGCCGGGCTGCACGGCATTCCGCGCGCCGTCGCCAAGCCGCGCATCGAGAAGGAGTTGACGCGGCTCGGGCTTGCCGAACGCGCACACGACAAGGCCGCGCAATTGAGCGGCGGCAATCGCCGCCGGCTCGAGCTTGCGCGTGCGCTTTTGCACGAACCGCGTCTGCTGCTGATGGACGAGGCGACGGTCGGCCTCGATCCGGCAAGCCGCGGCGATCTGCTCAAGTTTATCCTGGCGTTGCGCGCGGAGCGCTCGGTCGCTGTCCTGTGGGCGACGCATCTGTGCGATGAAGTGCCCAACGCCGACCGCGTCGTCGTACTCCACCATGGCAAGGTCATGGCTGACACCACGCCGGCAGAGCTTGTGGCGCGCGAAGGCGCCGCAACCATCGAGCAGGCGTTTTTGGCGATGACCGGGCCGCAATGACTGAAAGAGACGCCGTGAGCACCAAAATTCTCATTCTCGACGGCCACGCCGAGATTTATCGCGACCGGCTCAAGGCGGAATTCCCCACGCTGCAATTCGTGCTGGCGCACGGCCCGTCCGACTTGCCGCAAGACCTTTCCGGCATCGACGTGATGATCTCGTTCGCCCTCGAGCTGAAAAACGATTTTTACCGAAGCGCCGCGCATCTGAAATGGATTCAGTGCCTGGCGACCGGCGTCGATCACGTCCTGCGATGCCCGTCGCTCAAGCCGGATACGCTGCTCACCAGTGGGCGCGGCGTTCACGGCGCGCCGATGCGCGAGACCGTTGTTTATCTGATGATGGCGGTGAGTCGCGGCGTCGCCGTCCTGGTCGAGGAGCAGAAGGCGCATGTCTGGAACCGGCGCTTCTATGGTCTTTTGCTGGGCAAAACCGCCGTGGTGGTCGGCGTCGGCGTTGTCGGCAGCGCCATTGGCGAACTCCTCAAGGCCTTCGGCATGCATGTCGTCGGCGTCACCCGCACCCCTCGGCGCGTTGCGGGCTTCGACGAAATGCTGCCGACCGATCGCCTGCACGACGCCGCGCGCCGCGCCGATTTTCTGATCAACGTGCTGCCGGCGAACGCCGACAACGCGCTCCTGTTCGACCGGGCGGTGTTCGCCGCGATGAAACCCACCGCCTATTACATCAGCGCCGGGCGCGGGCAGACGGTCGACGAAGGAGCGCTCACGACCGCGCTGCGCGAACGCTGGATCGCCGGCGCCGGCCTCGACGTATTCCAGACCGAGCCGCTGCCGGCCGACAGCCCGTTCTGGGACTTGCCGAACGCATTCATCACCCCGCATCTCGGCGGCTACACCAGCGAATACGAGGACCTGATCATGCCGCTCATTATCGAGAACATGCGGGCCTTCCTCGCCGGCCGGAAAAGCGAGATGCAGAACATCGTCAAGCATTGAGTGAGGCTCACTCCGGCGGCGTACCATTGGCGGCCAAAACCTCGCCGGCGAGATAGAGCGAGCCGGTGACGAGGATGCGCGGCGCCGGCACAAGCTCGAGCTGGCCGGCGACCGCCAGCGCACTTTCGACGTCGTCGCGGGCGATCGCCGGAAAGCCGATGCCGCGGGCGATGTCGGCCAACGCCGACGCGGGCAACGCCTTGTCCTGATGGATCGGCACGGCGATGACGCGGCGTGCGAGGCCGGAGAAATTACGCAGGAAGCCCTCGCTGTCCTTGGTCGACATCATGCCGACGATCAGAATGAGCGGCCGCGACACGCGCTCCTCGAGGTCGGCGAGCGCCGCGGCAATGGCGCGGCCGCCGTCGGCATTGTGGCCGCCGTCGAGCCAGAGTTCGCTCTCCGCCGGCAATAGCGACGCGAGCCGGCCCTGCGACAGGCGCTGCATGCGCGCCGGCCAGTCGACGCGGATCATGCCGGCCTCGAATGCCGGCGCTGGCAATTTCAGTCCGGCCGCGCGCAACGCCGCAATCGCCGCGCCGGCATTCTCGAATTGGTGCCGCCCGTAAAGCTTCGGCGCCGGCAAATCCAGAAGCCCGTCATCGTCCTGATAGACGAGCCGCCCGTGTTCCTCGGTCGCCGTCCAGTCCTCGCCGGCGATGGCAAGCGGCGCCTTGACCCGCGCGGCCTGCCGCTCGATCACGGCAAGCGCCTCGCGCGCCTGGCTCACCACCACCGCCGGCACGCCGGCTTTAAGGATGCCGGCTTTCTCCGTGGCGATCGCTTCGATCGTGTCGCCGAGGAAATCGCGATGATCGAGCGACAGCCGTGTGATCACGCTGGCGATCGGTCTTTCGACGACATTGGTGGCGTCAAGGCGTCCGCCGAGCCCGACTTCGAGCAAAAGAACGTCGGCGGGATGCCGCGCGAACAGCAGGAACGCCGCGGCCGTCTCGATTTCGAATACGGTGATCGGCGCATCGCCGTTCTTGGCTTCGCATTCGCTCAACGCCGCGGCGAGTTCATCATCGCCGACCAAGCGGCCGCCGCTTGGTTGCGCGAGGCGGTAACGCTCGTTGAGCCGCACCAGATTGGGCGAGGTGTAAACGTGCACGCGCTCTTCCGCGGCTTCGAGGATCGCGCGCGCAAACGCGATGGTCGAGCCCTTGCCGTTGGTCCCGGCCACATGGATCAGCGGCGGCAAACGGCGCTCGGGATGGCCGAGCGCGGCTAGCAGGCGCTCGATGCGGTCAAGCGAAAGGTCGATGCGTTTGGGATGCAGCGCCAGCAATCGCGCTTGGATGGCGCCGATGGATCCCGCGCCGGAACGCGGAAGCTTCACGCCGGAGCCGGCAGGCTGAAGCGCGGTTTTGCCGCGCCGGCCGGCGCTTTCAGCAGCAGCCGGCAGAGCCGGGCGATGGTGGCGCGCAGATCGTGGCGATGCACCACCATGTCGACCATGCCGTGGTCGCGCAAATATTCCGCCCGCTGAAAACCTTCCGGCAGCTTCTCGCGGATCGTCTGCTCGATGACGCGCGGGCCGGCGAAGCCGATCAGCGCGCCGGGCTCGGCGATGTGCACGTCGCCCAGCATCGCATAAGAGGCGGTGACGCCGCCGGTCGTCGGATTGGTGAGCACGACGATGTAGGGCTTGCGCGTCTCGTGCAGGTTTTGCACGGCGATGGTGGTGCGCGGCATTTGCATGAGCGAAAGGATGCCCTCCTGCATGCGCGCGCCGCCGGAGGCGGCAAACAGGACAAACGGGCAGCCTTTCTCCACCGCGGTGTCGAGACCCTTGATTACGGCTTCGCCCGCCGCCATGCCGAGCGAACCGCCCATGAAGTCGAAGTCCTGCACGCCGACGACGACCGCCAGACCGTCGAGCTTGCCATAGCCGAGCTTCACCGCGTCGTTGAGGCCGGTCTTGCCGCGCGCGTCCTTGAGACGATCGAGGTAGCGGCGCTTATCGCGAAATTTCAGCGGATCGACTGGCACATCGGGTAGGCCCACATCGAACCAGGTCTCGTTGTCGAACATGGATTTGAGGCGCACGGCGGCGCTCATGCGCATGTGATAATTGGAGCCGGGAATGACGAACTGGTTCGCCTCGACGTCCTTGTAGAACACGAGCTGGCCGGTCTCCGGACACTTGATCCAGAGATTCTCCGGCACCTCGCGCCGGAGCATGCCGCGGATTTTCGGCCGCACGACGTTGGAGATCCAGTTCATGGCCTATCTACGCACGCGGAAAGCCGCCAATTTGGGGCCTTCTATATCTCATTTTGGCGCCACCGAGCTACCCTATCCCCGCGGCGCGTCTGTCTGGAACGGGCAGCAAAGTTTGCTATTCTATCGGGCATACTTCTTTCACTATGTGGGGCGCCACGGCGCGCGCCCCAAGCAGCGGGCTGGAAAAAATGCGTAGCGGACATTTGATACTCGTGGGGCTTTTGCTGCTCGGGCTTGCCGGTTGCGGCCAGCCTTCGAAGGGTGACGCGGGCCCTGCAGGCCCGCCCGGACCGAAGGGCGATACCGGACCTGCCGGCCCGCCCGGGCCGGTCGGGCCTCCCGGTCCGCCCGGACCGCAAGGCGAACAAGGTCCGCCTTCTCCGACCGTCCGGGTCATTCGCTTGAACTGCCTGGTCGGCGGTTGCTCGGCTACGTGCCGCGGCGACGAAGTGCTGGTGAGCGCTTATTGCGGGCCGGCGCGAAATCCGGCGACCTATCTCGGCGAACGCCAGGTGTCGTGCGGCGTCGAGGCGAATGCGGCCAATGCGCCGTTGGTCGCGATCTGCGTGGCGTCGCCGCCATAAGCAAAGCCCGGCTGCCTCTGTGGAATGTTAGTTCCCGTGGCCGCGCGTTCGCGGCCAAAGATGAAACATTGTCGCGGCCCATATGCCGCCGCCACCACGACGCAATTTCGCCGCTCTAGCCCATAGAGTACGCGCCGTGTGCGGAACCCCGCGGCATCCGTTCCATTGGTAAGCCCGAGGTAACGAAGCCGTGCGCAGTATTGTGCCGACGCGTTGCCGGCGGGCGCCGCCATCGACGGTAAAAATTTGGACGGTAAGGTTTGGAAGTGTGGGAATGGGAATGAAGAAGTTCTTGGCCGGATGTCTTGCGGTGGCTGCGCTCGTCGCCGCGCAATGCGCCGCCGCGGCCGACCTTTCGCTCGAGCCGCTGTACAAGGCGCCGCCTTCACAGGTCACGCAGGCTTATAACTGGACCGGCTTCTATTTCGGCGCCAATGGCGGCGGCGGTTGGGGCCATTCCTTTTGGAGCGCCAACACCACCGGCCTCGGTCTTGCCGGCGGCCAGGTCGGCGGCACGCTCGGCTACAATCGGCAGCTCGGCAACGTGGTGTTCGGCGTCGAAGGCGACATCGACTGGTCCGCCTTTGACGGCAGCCGCACGACGGCGGGGTGCCCGACCGGTTGCAGCACCAGCGACAGCTGGCTCTCGACCGTGCGCGGACGCGCCGGTTATTCGTTCGGCCGGTTCATGCCGTTTATCTCAGGCGGGCTCGCCGTCGGCGACATCCGCGCCGCCGCGCCAGGCTTTGCCGGCGGCGATGCCACCAATGCCGGCTGGACGCTCGGCGGCGGGCTTGAAGTGGCGCTGCCCGGCAACTGGACCGCGAAGGCCGAATATCTGCGCGTCGATCTCGGGCGCTTCAATTGCACCGGTTGCAGCGCGTTGCCCACCGACAATGTGTCGCTGCAGGAGAACGTCTTTCGCGCCGGCGTGAATTATCACTTCGGCTGGGGCAAGTAAGCTCACAAAAAACGAAACCGTCATCCTGAGGTGCCCGCGCGCAGCGCGGGCCTTGAAGGATAGGCCGTCGCCCTTCGAGGCTCGCTTCGCTCGCACCTCAGGGTGACGGCTAATAGTCGGCACGCCCGCAATCCATAAAATTTTACGCAAAACGGCAATACAACCCTTGAGTGCGCAAAGAGAGACGCTCGCGTATTGGCCTCATGTCAGTTTTCGACGTTTCTCTCAAGTTTAATCAGCTCGGCTCCGCCGTGATCGCGCGTGAGCGGGGATCTTTGATTGACAAAGAAAATGGTTTAATTTTTTTGATCCGCTAGAAGCATGTCTCGTGATGGCTCTTGTCGGCTGTATGACCCAAAGCGGGGAAGCGGATGACCGTGAATGAGCGCCAAAGTGCGCTGCTGACCGATCTCTATCAGATCAACATGATCCAGGCTTACCTGGACCAGGGCGAAACCAAAACCGCGGTCTTCGAATTCTTCGTCCGCAACCTGCCGGCGCGCCGCGGCTTTCTCGTCGCCGCCGGGCTCGATCAGGCGCTCGATTACCTTGAGAACCTTCGCTTTTCCGCGGCCGAGATCGAATGGCTCAAGAGCACCGGCCGGTTCGGCCAAAACCTGCTGGATTATCTCGCCGCGTTCCGTTTCACCGGCGACGTGCATGCCATGCCCGAAGGCACGGTCTTCTTCGCCAACGAGCCGATCCTGCGCGTGACCGCGCCGCTGCCGCAGGCGCAATTCGTCGAATCGCGGCTAATCAACATCCTGCACTTGCAGACGCTGATCGCGTCGAAAGCCGCCCGCATGATGCTCGCCGCGCCGGGCAAGCTTCTGGTCGATTTCGGCTTCCGCCGCGCGCACGGCGCCGAGGCCGGACTCATGGCGGCGCGCGCGAGCTACATCATGGGCTTTGCCGGCACCGCTACCGTGCTTGCCGGCAAGGAATTCGGCATTCCGATCTACGGCACCATGGCGCATTCCTTCATCGAGACGTTCGACGATGAGAGCGCGGCGTTCGCCGCATTTGCACGCGCGCGGCCTGACAATCTCGTGCTGCTGCTGGACACCTACGATACTGAGGCCGCGGCGCGGAAAGTCGTGGCGCTGGCGCCGCAACTCAAGGCGGCGGGAATCGCGATCCGCGGCGTTCGCCTCGATTCCGGCGACCTCGTCGCGCTGTCGCGCAAAGTGCGCGGCATTCTCGATGCGGGCGGGCTGCGCGACGTGACCATCTTCGCCAGCGGCGGCCTCGATGAGGATCAGCTTGCCGCCTTCGCGCAGCAGGACGCGCCGATCGACGGCCTCGGAATCGGCACCAGCCTGACAACGTCATCGGACGCCCCGACGCTCGATTGCGTTTACAAATTGCAGGAATATGCTGGCCTGCCGCGGCGCAAGCGGGCGGTGAACAAAGCCACCTGGCCGGGGCGCAAGCAGGTATGGCGGCGCTATGACGCCGAGGGTCGCATGGCCGGCGATATCCTCTCGCTCGATACCCCCTCCTCATCCTCCCCCGCAAGCGGGGAAGGGTTGGGTGGGGGCGGTGAGCCGTTGATCCGGCTGGTCATGCAGGGAGGAAAGCGCATGCAGCCGCCGCTTTCGCTCGAGGAGATACGGCGCCACGCTAGGCGCGAGCTTGAGCTTTTGCCGCAGGCGTTGCGGCCGATGGTGCCGGGCACGGCCTATCCGGTCGAGGTCGCCGACGAACTCAAAGCGCTGGCGGCCGAGGTCGATCGGCGATTACAAATGCAAGGCGCGGCGGCGACTTGATCGCCGGCGCTAGGCCGGGGAAAGTTCCTAAAAACCAATTCCCGCCAGGCACTTATGGCGACGCAGCGCTCGCTGTGTGCAACGCACAAAAGTCATTGACTCAAGCGCCGGGAGGGCGGACATTACCAAAATATAAACCGCCGGTAACGAGATGCGTCATCAAACGGCCGTACCACCGTCCAGCCTGCCTTCACTGATGATGCCGTGCCCGGTTTGCGCGGGCCGCATGGTCTACCAAGCCCGCCGTCCCATTACCTCCGAAGTCGAAGATACCATCTATGCCTGCCGCCGCTGCGGCGCTGAATTGATCCGCACCTCGGTGTGCCCGGTGCCGCAGGCCGGCCGCAGCGCGGAAGCCGCCTGAGCCGCCGTACCATTCCGGCCTGAGCAAGAGCCGGAATCTTACGCGAGTCCCATCTGCCGCAGCCGAGCGCGACCGACGAGGCCGTAGGGACTGGCCAGCGTCTCGAACATTTCGAAATGATTGCAGTGCTCGCCGACGATGAGCTCGGCGGGCTTTGCCGCTGCCTGGAGCGCGGCGAAGAAGTCGCGCGTCTGCCGCTGGAATTCGGGCGTCTCACAGGTGCCGTAAGCGAGAATGAGCGGCGTCGCGATGCCCTCGATGTGCCGCTGCGGACTTAAATCTTGCTCCGCCGCGTCGGTGATTTTGACGTAAGCCGACCGCTTCGACAGCCGCACCGGCGCAAGATCGTACATACCTCCGCAAAGGAGCGCGCCTTTGCAGAAATCCGCCGGCAGCTTCTCCTCGCGCCAGCCGGTCGAAAGCGCGCAGGCGGCGAGATGTGCGCCGGATGACGCGGCCGAGAGATAAAGCCGGTTGCGATCGCCGCCGAAACTTTCGGCGTTGCGCCAAATCCACGCCAGCGCGCGGCTTACCTGCTGGAACAAAGGGGTCAGATCGCCGCCGGTTTGCTCGATATTGGTGAAGTCGACGATGACGGCATGGGCGCCGGCACGCACCAGCGGCTCGGCGAACAATGCGCTTTCCGCGGCGCTGCCGCGAAGCCACGCGCCGCCGTGAACAAAGATATTGATCGGCGCCGCTACGCTGCCGGCCGCGGCCGCGCGGTAGATGTCGAGACGCTCATTCTCGCTCGGCCCGTAAGCGACGCGCTGCGCCGCGGGCAACGCGTTGCGCACGCGCTCGCTCGCCGCGGCCATGCGCTCGAGCACGTGATCGCGGTTCGGCGCGTAGACCAGCTGATCGTAGGCGTCGTCGAGCGCCTTTTGGTCCATGTCGCGCCAGACGAGTGGCGCGCGTGCGTGGGCGGGTTGTTGCATCGAACTCATCCCAGATTCAACTCCTTGAAAAAGTCGTTGCCCTTGTCGTCGATGACGATGAAGGCGGGGAAATCGACCACCTCGATGCGCCAGATCGCCTCCATGCCGAGCTCGGGATATTCGAGGCACTCGACCTTCTTGATGCAATGCTCGGCGAGATTTGCCGCCGCGCCGCCGATCGAGGCGAGATAGAAGCCGCGGTGCTTCTTGCACGCCTCGCGCACGGTCGCGGCGCGGTTTCCTTTCGCCAGCATCACCATGGAGCCGCCGGCGGCCTGGAAATCCGCGACGAAGGAATCCATGCGCCCGGCGGTGGTCGGCCCAAACGCGCCCGAGGCGTAGCCTTCCGGCGTCTTCGCCGGTCCCGCGTAATAAACCGGATGGTTCTTGAAATAATCGGGCAGGGGCTCGCCGCGCTCCAGGCGTTCGCGCAATTTGGCGTGCGCCAGATCGCGCGCCACGATCATCGGCCCCGACAGCGACAGCCGCGTTTTGATCGGATGCTTGGCCAGCTGCGAAAGGATTTCCCGCATCGGCGTGTTGAGATCGATCTGCACCACATCGCCGCCGAGTTTTTGCGCGTCAACCTCCGGCAGATATTTCGCCGGGTTGTGCTCCAATTCTTCGAGGAACACGCCGTCGCGCGTGATCTTGCCCAGCGCCTGGCGGTCGGCTGAGCACGACACGCCGAGACCGATCGGCAGCGAGGCGCCGTGGCGCGGCAGCCGGATCACGCGCACGTCATGGCAGAAATACTTGCCGCCGAACTGCGCGCCGACGCCGAGCGACTGGGTCATTTTTAGAATCTCTTGCTCCATTTCCCTATCGCGAAAAGCGTGGCCGTCTTCGGAGCCACGCTCCGGCAGCGTGTCGTAATATTTGCATGAGGCGAGCTTGACCGTCTTCATCGTCATCTCGGCCGAGGTGCCGCCGATGACGATGGCGAGATGATAGGGCGGGCAGGCGGCGGTGCCGAGCGTCAGCACCTTTTCCTTGAGGAACGGCAGAAGCCGCTCGCGTGACAGTATCGCCGGCGTCGCCTGGAACAAAAACGATTTGTTGGCCGAGCCGCCGCCCTTGGCGATGAACAAAAACTTGTAGGCGGCGTCATGCTCGCCGGCGCTTTCGGCGTAGATTTCCACCTGCGCCGGCATGTTCGAGCGCGTGTTCTTCTCCTCGAACATGGAGATCGGCGCGAGCTGCGAGTAGCGCAGATTGCGTTTGAGATACGCATCGCGCGCGCCCTCGGCGAGCGCCCCCTCGTCGCCGCCTTCGGTCCAGACTAGCCGGCCCTTCTTGCCCATGATGATCGCGGTGCCGGTGTCCTGGCACATCGGCACCACGCCGCCGGCGGCGATGTTGGCGTTCTTGAGAAAGTCGTAGGCGACGAACTTGTCGTTGTCCGAGGCCTCCGGATCCTCGACGATGTGCTTGAGGCTGGCCAGATGCGCGGGGCGCAACAGATGATTGATGTTGGTGAAAGCGGCTTCCGCCAGCGCCCGCACCGCCTCGCGCGGCACCACCAGAATCTCCTCGCCCAGCACGCGCTCGACACGCACGCTTTCGGTGGCGATTTTGCGATACGGCGTCTGATCCTTGCCAAGCGGAAACAGCGGCGTGTGCTTATAGGGCGGCGTTGGGTGGGCGGTGAGGGGGGCGTTCATGGGGCTCTTTTCCCGCCCGCTTGCCGTTCGGCATAAGTGTCCACCAGCGCGCGGATCATGCGCTGGTAGGGCACGCGGCGCTTTTTGGCTTCGCGTTTGAAGAAATCGAGGCTGCGGCGCGACAGCGAGAGTGTCACTTTCACGGTCTCTTCGCGTGGTACGAGATCGGCGAGGGCGGGGAGAAAATCCTCGAACACACGCACGCTGCCGATCTCGCCCACCGTATATTTAACGGTTCTGTTGCTCATCGAGTCCTTTGCTTTCGGCATGGCTAGCTTTCGGTATGGCTATTGTACCATATCTCAGTATGGCGCAAGACCGAGCTTGCTGGGTGTCCATCACGTTTCCCGCACTTTGCCCTTTTCGCCCAGCGCGCATTCCAGCGCCTTCCTGTCCCACTTCCCCAAATCCGCCGCCGCGTCGTAGGTGCTCTGCAGGAATGCCATCAGCGTCGCCGCAGGATCGGCCGCCTTGCGCACTGCCTCATACGGCAAGATGAACTGGCCGTAGTCCTTGAAATAGAATGCCGCGCTCGGGCGCACCTTTGCCGCGGCGAAACCATCCGGCTCCGGATAGGCATAGGAGTAATAAGCCGGATAATCGATCGATCTGTCGCCCGGCCAGAAGCCCGCGCTCGACACCTCGTGCGAATAAGCCTCGCGCGTCACCGCAAGCGGCAGGCCCGGCGTGCTGCTCGCGGTCATGAGCGGCGCGCTCCGCCCGGAAAACCGCGTCACCGCGAGGTCGAAGCTGCCCCAGAAGAAATGCACCGGGCTCGCCTTGCCGAGAAAGCCGGTGCGGAAATGCGCGAACACGCGCTGCGTCGCCGCCAGCACGCGAAAATGCCGGTTGGCGAAGTCGGGGTCGTATGCGGCATGCGCGCGGTCTTCGCTGAAACGTACGGCGCAGGGAATTTCGTTCGGCATCTCGTTGATACGCACGGCGATGCCGAGTTCGGCGAGCGCCGCCACCACCTCGGCGTAAAATTGCGCGACCGTCACCGGCTTGAGCATGACCTGGCGAAAGTGGCCGTCGGTGGTGCGCAGCCACAGCACGTGGTCGTTAAAGTCGAACTCGATCGCAAGGTCGCGGCCGTCGAGCGGGATCGGCCCGGTGCCGAGACCGCGCGCCGTGACATAGAGCGTGACATGCCAGGAGTGATTGAGCCATGGCGTCAGCTTAAGGCGCACTTTGCCGACGATCTGCGTCCACAAATGCAGCGTCGCATAAGTATCCTGCCACGCCGCATAAGGTAGTTCGGGCCAGACGGCGTCGTTGGTAATCTGAGACACGCGGCTTTCTCGTCCGTGGTTTGCCCCTGACGCTTATCTTAACAGAAGGGACGCGGGCCGATCGTCTTCACGCGTTACACCACACTTACATCGCATTTTACGCAATCTGCCGCCGGGGCCTTAACGCGGCATCGATAATGTCGCACGCGCTGTCACGGGTAAAACGAACAAAAACAAAGGCCATTCAAATGGATTTCGGAAAACGCGTTTGGGCTCGTGACGCCGGACCTGCCGCGGTCGTGCAACAGACCTGCGTGCGGTGCTGCGGCACCGGTTGGGTCCGCGAGCGCGGCAGCAAAATCACCTGCAAGCCCTGCAAGGGCAGCGGCAGAGTAACTGCCAAAACGGACCGCGATACCTGATCGGCCTAGTTGCAATACTTGCCGGTGGATTTTATGCCCGCCCCAATGACCACGGCTTGGAATGTCCCGTCCGGCAGTTTTTGAATAGCCGCCACGTAATCATAGCGGTCGGTGTGGATGTGAACACCGCCGCCGGTGATCGTCCAGGTGCCTTCTCCGGATAGGCTGTTGGAGTATTTGCCACCTCCGCCGTAGCTGCTTGCGGAGCCGTTATCCCAGCAAATTTTCTTCCCGGACAAATCTGCCGAGGTCACCGGCGCCGCCGATGCGGAAGAAAATAACGCAAGCGAAAGTAGCGAAGCTGTGCCAAGTGACGAGAAGTATTTTTGCATTCGAACCCCCAACGTGCCTGTTGCACCTGCGACACCGTGGCCTGATCAGCGGCTGGCCGCCTTCGCCTTCAGCGCACTCCCGATCTCATCGAGCACGGCCGGGTCGTCGATGGTGGCCGGCATGGTCCAGCTGTCGCCGTCAGCGATCTTCTTCATCGTCCCGCGTAAAATTTTTCCCGAGCGCGTCTTCGGCAGCCGCCCGACGGTGATGGCGAGCTTGAACGCCGCCACTGGGCCGATCTTGTCGCGAACGAGCGCGACGCATTCCTTCTCGATCTCCGCCGGCGGCCGGTTGACGCCGGATTTGAGCACGATGAAGCCGCACGGCACCTCGCCCTTGAGCTCGTCCTTGATGCCGAGCACGGCGCATTCGGCGACATCGGGATGCGAGGCGAGCACTTCCTCCATGCCGCCGGTGGAGAGCCGGTGGCCGGCGACATTGATGATGTCGTCGGTGCGGCCCATGACGAAAATGTAGCCGTCCTCATCCTTGAAGCCGGCGTCGGCGGTTTTGTAATAGCCGGGAAATTCCGCGAGGTAGCTTTCCTTGAAGCGCTCGTCGGCCTGCCACAAGGTCGGCAGGCATGCCGGCGGCAGCGGCAGCTTGACCACGATCGAGCCCATCTTGTTTGCCGGCACATCGTGGCATGCCTCATCGACGACGCGCACGTCGTAGCCGGGCATCGCCACCGTCGGTGAGCCGTGCTTGACCGGCAGCATGCCGAGGCCGACGGGGTTGCCGGCGATCGCCCAGCCGGTTTCGGTCTGCCACCAATGATCGATCACCGGCACGTTGAGCATCTTTTCCGCCCATTCCAGCGTCGCCGGATCGGCGCGCTCGCCGGCGAGGAACAGGCCGCGGAATTTCGCCAGATCGTGTTGCGCTAGCAATTTGCCCTGCGGATCGTCTTTCTTGATGGCGCGGAAGGCGGTCGGCGCGGTGAACATCGCCGCGGCGCCGTGCTCGGCGATCACGCGCCAGAACGCGCCAGCGTCGGGCGTGCCGACCGGCTTGCCCTCGTAAAGGATCGAGGTGCAGCCGTGCAGGAGCGGCGCATAGACGATGTAGCTGTGGCCGACCACCCAGCCGATGTCGGAGGCGGTCCACCACACCTCGCCCGGTTCGATGCCGTAGAGATATTTCATCGACCATTTGAGCGCGACCATGTGGCCGCCATTGTCGCGCACCACGCCTTTCGGCCGGCCGGTCGTGCCCGATGTATAGAGAATATAAAGCGGATCGGTGGCGGCGACCGGCACGCATTCATAAACCGAACGGGCGTGCACAAGCGCGTGGTCGCGCAGCGTCGCCCAATCGTGGTCGCGGCCGGCGACGAGGGTCGCCTCGGCCTGCGGGCGCTGCAAGATGAGGCAGGCGCCGGGCTTGTGCTGCGAAAGCGCGATCGCCTCGTCGAGCAGCGGCTTGTAATGGACGATGCGGCCGGGCTCGATACCGCAGCTAGCGGAGAGGATCGCTTTCGGCTTGGCGTCGTCGATGCGGGTCGCCAATTCGGGCGCGGCGAAACCGCCGAACACCACCGAATGAATGGCGCCGATGCGCGCGCAAGCGAGCATGGCGATCACTGCTTCCGGCACCATCGGCATATAGAGGATGACGCGGTCGCCCTTGCCGACGCCGAGGTCGCGCAGCACCGAGGCGAGCACCTGCGTCTCGGTCATCAGCCGGTGGTAGGTGATGGTGCGCTTTGCGCCGGCGAGCGGCGAATCGTAGATGATCGCTGCCTGGTCACCGCGCCCGGCATCGACGTGGCGATCGACGGCATTGAAGCAGGTGTTGCAGACCCCGCCGGGGAACCAGCGGCCATAAATCCCGGCCTTCGGGTCGAAGGTCGCCCGCGGCTTTTCGAACCAGTTGAGGTCGGCGGCGGCCTCGGCCCAAAAGCCCCGCGGGTCGCGCTGCCAGCGCGCATACACCTCATGGTACCGGCTCGAACGGGCGTCCATGGAAGGGCCTCCACGCAACTATATCGTCACCCGCGAATAGTGAGTAGCGAATAGTGGAAGACTCTTCATTCCGCTCGTTATTTGCCCTATTCGCTATTCGCCAGACCCCCGTGATCACCGATCCGCTGTTCTATCTCGTCGCCATCCCCGCCGTGACCTTGGTCGGCCTCGCCAAAGGCGGCTTCGCGGGACTCGGCATGATCTCGACGCCGCTCCTGGCGCTCGTTGTACCGCCGCTCGAAGGTGCCGCCATCCTGCTACCGATCCTCATCTGCCAGGACGCCATCTCGGTCTGGACCTATCACCGCGCCTGGAGCGCCTGGAATCTGAAAGTGCTGCTGCCCGGATCGGTGCTTGGCGTCGGCGCCGGCTGGCTGCTGGCGAGCTATCTCTCCAACGCCGCGATCGAGCTGACCGTCGGCTCGATCGCGCTTTTCTTCGTCCTTTATATGTGGCTGGGAGCGCGGCTGCGCACTTATCTCGGACGGCCGCCGGCAAAGGAGGCGCAGCGGCCGCATCCGGCCATGGGCATTTTTTGGGGCGCGCTGTCCGGCTTCACCTCGACTTTGGTGCAGGTCGGCTCGCCGCCATTTCAGATCCACATGCTGCCGCAGCGCCTCGACAAGCTCACGCTGGTTGGCACTACCGTCATCTTCTTCGCCATCCTCAATCTGATGAAGATCGTGCCCTATTTCGCGCTCGGCCAGTTCTCGCCGCGCAATCTCGCCACCTCGGCTCCTGCTGCCGCTGGCCGTCGCCACCAATTTTCTCGGCATCTGGCTCGTTCGCAAGACGCCGACGGAAGCTTTCTACCGGATCGCCTATTTGCTCATGCTCGTGATCGCCATCGCGCTGCTCTGGCAGGGGGCGAGCGGCTTCGTTCACTGACGCAGACAATAGCGACATTCGCTACTTCGCCATTCGCTATTCGCCCTTCCCAATGTTTGCTAGGTTCATTGATATGGCTAGTCCCTACGACACCGATCTTCCTCGCAACGCGGCGAATTTCCAGCCACTCACGCCGCTGTCATTTCTGGCGCGCGCGGCTCAGGTCTATCCCGACGCCACCGCGATCGTCCACGGCGCGCGCGCCTGGAATTACCGGCAGTTTTATGCGCGCGCACGGCAACTCGCTTCGGCACTGGCGCGCCGCGGCATCAAGCGTGGCGACACCGTGTCGGTCATGCTCGCCAACACGCCGGCGATGATCGAGGCGCATTACGGAGTGCCGATGGCGGCTGGCGTCCTCAATACGCTGAACACACGGCTCGACGCCGCCATTCTCGGCTTTACGCTCGATCATGCCGACACCAAGGTGCTGATCGTGGATCGCGAGTTTTCCAAGGTGATCAAGGACGCGCTGGCGCGGGCCAAGGCGAAGCCGCTCGTCGTCGATTACGACGACCCGGAATTTAGCGGCGACGGCGAGCGGCTGGGCAGCCTCGAATACGAAGACCTGCTGCGCGAAGGCGATGCGGATTTCGCCTGGTCCCTGCCGGGCGACGAATGGGACGCGATCTCGCTCAACTACACGTCCGGCACCACCGGCGATCCCAAGGGCGTCGTCTATCACCACCGCGGCGCTTATCTGCTCGCGCTCGCCAACGTCGTCACCTGCGGCATGGGCAAGCATCCAGTCTATCTGTGGACCTTGCCGATGTTTCATTGCAACGGCTGGTGCTTTACCTGGACGGTGTCGGTGGTCGCCGGCACCCATGTTTGCCTTCGCGCCGTGCGCGCCGCGCCGATCTTCGACGCCATCGCCGCGCACAAGGTCACGCATCTGTGCGGTGCGCCGATCGTGATGTCGACGCTGCTCAATGCCGCGGCGGCCGAGAAGAAGCCGCTGCCGCATGAGGTCGTGTTCGTCACCGCCGCGGCGCCGCCGCCCGAGGCGGTGCTGGCGGCGATGAAAGACGCCGGCTTCAACGTCACCCACGTCTACGGCCTGACCGAGACCTACGGCCCGGCCAGCATCAACGACTGGCACCGCAATTGGGACGCGCTGCCCGCCGCCGAGCAGGCGACGAAGAAGGCGCGCCAGGGCGTGCGCTATCCGGTGCTCGAGGCGCTCGACGTGTTCGACCCTGAATCGATGCAAAGCGTGCCGCGCGACGGCGAGACTTTGGGCGAGGTGATGTTCCGCGGCAACGTGGTGATGAAGGGCTATCTAAAAAACAAGCAATCGACTGAGGCGGCGTTCGCGGGCGGCTGGTTTCATTCCGGCGATCTCGGCGTCGTGCATCCCGACGGCTACATCCAGCTCAAGGACCGCTCCAAGGACATCATCATTTCCGGCGGCGAGAATATTTCCTCGATCGAGGTCGAGGACGCGCTCTACAGGCATCCGGCCGTTTCCGCGGTCGCCGTGGTCGCCAAGCCGGACGATAAATGGGGCGAGACGCCGTGTGCGTTCGTCGAACTAAAACCCGGCACCAGCGCCACGGCCGAGGAGCTGATCGCCTGGTGCCGCTCGCACCTCGCCGCCTACAAATGCCCGCGCACCGTCGTGTTCGCGGAAATCCCTAAGACCTCGACCGGCAAGCTGCAAAAATTCAAGCTGCGTGCTGTGGCGAAGGGGATGTGAATCGGCAACAAAACCTCCGGGCGCCCCGCTTTGCCGAGCCGGAGCAGCCGCAATAAGCTTCAAACCGATGGATTAATGGACGCTGGTTTCTTGTTGGAGCCGCGCGATCTCGTCTTTGACGTGCAACTTGCGCCGCTTGAGTTCGACGATTTTCAAATCGTCCGTCGATGGGTGGTTAAGCGCTTCGTTGATTTCCTGCTCTAGCGCCTCGTGCCGTTTCTCGAGTTCCGCAAGATGCGATTGGATCGCCATATGGCTGCCTCCTTGCGTCTGATGACCCCGCTCCCTACAGCATGATGCTACACCAACGTGACCGCCGATAAAGATACTCCCTTTGGCGCGCGGCGGAAATCCCCGCTGTGCACCGGTTCGCTTCGGGCTTGTCGGTCATTAACCAAAACGCGATACTCGACAGGAGCTTACCGGCCGTGCTCGCGGGCGCCCAAGGCGTGCAAGAAGGCGGGTCCACGGCGCGACCAAGGCGGCGATGACACCAGAGGAAGAACGCGAGCTTCGCGCGCAACTTGGGCGCTTGCAGCAGGAGCATCGCGACCTCGACGCCGCGATCGCAGCGCTCCAGGCGTCACCGGGCTCCGACATCATTCAGGTCCAGCGCCTGAAGAAGCGCAAGCTACACTTGCGCGACCGCATCACCTTCATCGAAGACCAGCTCACGCCCGACATCATCGCCTAGAGCATGATCCGGAAAAGTGGATACCGGTTTCCCGAAAAAGATCATGCTCCACCAAACGCCGAGTGGCGTTCCCGCCGCTCCGCTTTGCGGGCGTACATGGCCGCATCGGCGCGCGCGAGTACTTCGGCGGGCGTGTCGAGCGGGCCGATGAACGCCACGCCCGGGGACGCGCCGACGACAAGCGTCGACGCGCCCCGGCGCAGCGGCGTTGCGTACACCGCCGCTTCGAGCGCGGCGGCTTTGGCCGCCGCATCGGCGTCGCGCATATTCCACAACAGCACGACGAATTCGTCGCCGCCGATGCGCGCGACCACGTCGGAGGCGCGCACGTTGCGGACAAGCACAGCGGCGATCGCCTTGAGCATGGCGTCGCCGGCGGCGTGGCCATGGCGATTGTTGACCGGCTTGAAGTCGTCGAGATCGAGAAAAACAAGCGCCGCGCTCGCGCCGTAACGCTTGACGTAAGCGAGCGAGCGCTTGAGTTCTCGCTCGAAGCCGCGACGGTTGAGCGTCTCGGTGAGCGGATCGACGTCGATCCGCGCCTCGATCGCGCCAATTCGGGCGCGCGAAGCTTCGAGTTCGCCGGCAAGCCGCTCGACCTCGGCGGCAAGCTCAATCGCGAGCGCGCGCCGGCGCGGCTTCGTCGTCTTCGGTTCGTCGACGCCGCCGCGACTTTTTATTGGCTGGCGCAGCGAGGCGGATCGCCGCGGCCGCAGTGCCAGCGGCTTGTTTGGCGATCGTGCCGGTTGTCGTTTCACGGGCCCCGCCTCGAATCGGGAGAGAAGCTTAGCCCAACGGCGCCTGCGACGGATTGACGCAGCTCGATAAAGCCCTGCGCCTCCGTGACTTCGGTTTAATCGACCTGGAGGAATCCGCTCGGGTCCGTTTCGGTGTCGGTGAAGATGGCCGCCGTCAACGGGCCGCCGAACACGGCTGCGGTATCGAGGTTCAAACGATTACTGCGCAGGTCCGGTGCGCCGCTGCTCAGCGGCGTGTGACCATGCACGATCAGTCGTCCGTGATCGCGGCCGTCGGAGAGGAACGGTTCTCTGATCCAGATGAGGTCACGCTCGCGTTGCGTATCGAGCGGCCTTTCCGGATCGATCCCGGCGTGGACGAAAAAACGGCGGCCGTCGTCGTGATTGAGCCGCAGCGAACGCAGCCATCGCACATGATCTTCGGGCAGTTCGCGGGCGCTGTTGACGCCATAGCTGCGCAGCGTCTCGGCGCCGCCCTGCGTGAGCCAAAAATCCGTCGGCGCCGTTCTGTCGATGACATCGAGCGCCATCGCTTCGTGATTTCCCTTGAGCGCGACAACGCGATCCGGCAATTCCAACTGGAGATCCATCACCACGCGCACGACGCCGGAACTATCGGGTCCGCGATCGATGTAATCGCCGAGCAAGACGAACGTCATCGGCCGTCCGCCGGCATGCTGCCGGCAGCGTCCGAACAGCGTACGCAGCATGCGCAGCGAGCCGTGGATATCGCCGATGGCGTAGGTAATGGACATAACCCAGTGCCCTGGTTGTTCCGGCTGCAAATGATGGCCTTATTCAGGCCTAATCGTTCAGTCAGCGTTCACCAATAAATGGGAACCTAGGCCCAGGGGTCGGCTTTGTGTGCATGAACCAACCAACCAAGTTTTCGAGGTGATTCCATGAGGAAGTTTCTGACGGCTCTTATCGCGGTGGCGGTCATCGGGGTGGCGGCGCTGGCGACATCCAGCACGGCCGACGCCCGTTGGGGAGGCCGCGGTGGCTGGGGTTGGCGCGGTGGCTGGGGCTGGGGTCCCGGCCCGTTTGTCGCCGGCGCTCTGGTCGGCGGCGCGCTCGCCGCTCCCTACTACTACGGTTACGGTTACGCTCCGTACGGCCCCTATCCGTATCCCTATGGACCGGGCTGCCAGCGCGTATGGAACGGCTACGCCTGGGTGCGCGCCTGTTATTAAACGCGCGGATCCGGGCTTTTCCTTCGAAAAAACGTCCCCCCGCCGAGGGGACGCCTTAATTTTCGTTCACAGTGGCGGAATAGAATTCGCTACCAAACTTCCGCCAAAGAGTAGCGCCTCTATGGGCGACGGAGGCGGCGTGGAATTCGGGGGTTGACGGGGACTTCCGCTCATTCACGTTCCGGATCGGCACCCGGCCGGTCAGATGAGGAGAGCACATGCATAAGTCGCTCATAGCGCTTGTTGGCGCCGCGGGCATCGGCCTTGCCGCGTTGGCCGCCCCGGCCCCGGCAAACGCAGGTTGCTTCGGCTGCGTCGTGGGCGCGGGTATTCTCGGCGGCGTCGCCGCCGGCGCGATCGTCGGTACTGCCATCGCCAACAGCCCGCCGCCGCCACCGCCGCCCGGCTATTATCCGCCGCCGCCTCCCGGCTATTATCCGCCGCCTCCGGGCGCCTACTATCCGCCGCCGCCCGGCGCCTATCCTCCACCCCCGGCCTACGCGCAATTAGCACCCGGTTGTCACTGGGGACATCGCAAGGTTTGGGTTGACGGCTATGGCTATCAGTGGCGGACCGTTCAGGTTTGTCCCTGATCGCGTGGCACGATGTTGAAGTTTCCCCGGCCGGCTTGTCTAAGCCGGCCGGTTTGCTTTTGTGACCGTGCAATTTGGCGCGGTCATACCGTTGCGACGGCCGCGTGCGATAAGGCAGATGTGACGAAGCAACTAGGCGAGAGGCCGCATCGTGCGCTCCCTGTCCTTCTGGCGTGACGCAGGAGTAAGCGGCTCCGACAGCGCCCAGGCGTTCCTTCAACGTGCTGTCGCCGCCTCTCGCGACCTTGCCGCACGCCCGCGGATCAAAAAGTCGCGCGCCCTTTGGCGCCGCTGGGGGCTACGAGTGCTCATGGCCATCGCCGCCGTCCTGCTCTGTCTCTATCTCGGCATGGCCGCGATCCTCTACATCGCGCAGCGCTCCATGATGTACTTCCCGGAAACGGCCCATACGACGCCGGCGCAGGCCGGCTTGCCCGAGGCCCAGGAAGTGTCGCTCACGGCGGCCGACGGCGTGCGCATCATCGCCTGGTATGCGCCGCCGCGCGACGATAAGCCGATGATCCTTTATTTCCATGGCAATGGTGGCGCGCTGCGCTACCGGGTGGACCGCTTTCGCAAAATCATCGGCGATGGCATCGGCCTGGTCGCCATCGAATATCGCGGCTATGGCGGCTCGAACGGGAGCCCGAGCGAAACCGGCCTGATCGCTGATGGCGAGGCGGCCTACGCCTTTGCCGCCGCGCGTTACCAGGCGCAACAGCTTGTGCTCTGGGGCGAGTCGCTCGGCAGCGGCGTCGCCGTTGCGCTTGCCGCGGAAAAGTCGGTCGGCCGCGTTATCCTCGAAGCGCCGTTTACCTCGGCGGCCGCGGTTGCCGCCACGCGTTATTGGTACCTGCCGGTGCGGCTCCTGATGAAGGATCAATACCGCTCCGACGAACGCATCGGAAAAGTCACCGCGCCTGTTCTCATCCTCCATGGCATGCACGACCACGTCGTTCCGTTTGCCATGGGCGAGCGGATGTTCGAACTGACCAAAGTGCCGAAGCACATCGTGCGGTTCATCGACGGCGATCATGAGGATCTCGACGCCAACGGCGCGCTGCACGCCGTCGGCCGTTTCCTCGCCGGCGAATTGGACGAGCGATCCGCCGCTCCCCCGCATTGAGCCGCAAGTGCGGCGCGCTTTACTGCGGCACGGTCATCAGCTCGAGCACGTGGCCGTTCGGATCGCGAAAGTAGACGCCGCGGCCGCCGCCCCAATCGTTGAGTTTGCCATCGTCGCGACTCCAGGGCGCGCTGCCGAAGGCGACTTTCGCCGCCTTGACGCGGCGCAGGATGGTGTCGAATTCGCGGTTGCTGACATGGAAAGCGTAGTGATGACTCTCGAACTTGTCGTCGTCGTCGAACAACAGCGTCAGCGCTTTGTTGATCTTGACCGGCGCGAAATAATGGCTGCGCCCACGCTTGAGGCCGAAGATATGGGCGAAGAACTTTGCCGCCGCGGCTTTGTCGCGTGCCGGAACGATGGTGTGGTTGAGCGTAATGGTCATTGCCGCCTCCGCTTTCGGCCGGGTCTCTTGGTCGCTCAGGTCCCTCAGAAGGTCTCGTAGGATTCCCCGATTTTGCCGCCGACGCGAGCAAAGCCGGTGCGCGCCGGTTCGTACTTGTCGTTGATATTAAGCGCTTTCGCGTAGGAGCCGGCCGCCTTGCTCTTTTGCCCGAGGCGCTCGTAGGCGAGCCCGCGGCTCGTCCAGGCTTGCTGGTTCGACGGATCGATCTGCACGGCTGTATCGAGATCGCTCGCCGCCGACTTGGCGTCGCCGACCGCGAGATAGCTCAGCGCCCGCGCCACATACGGCTCGGCCTTCTGACTGGCGAGCCCGATGGACGTGGAGAAATCGTCGATCGCGAATTGGTGCTGATGCTGGCTCTGATAGAGCAGGCCGCGCTGATAGTAGGCCTGCATGTTGTCGGGCCGAAGCGCGATCGCCTTGTTGAAATCGCCAAGCGCCTGCACGCTGCGGCCTTGCTGGCGGTAGACGATGCCGCGGCCGAGATAAGCGGGCGCGTAGGAAGCGTCGATCGACAGCGCCTTGTTGTAGTCGGCGAGCGCGAGCTCGAGCTTGTTGGCCTGGCGATAGAGCAAAGCGCGGTTGGCATAGGCTTGCGCGTAATTGGGGTCGAGGCTGATCGCCTTGTTGAAATCGGCGAGCGCCGGCTCGCTGCGGGCGGCCTCGGCGAGCACCGAGCCGCGCATATTGTAGGCTTGCGGATCGTCGGGATGTTTTTGAACGACCTCGGTGAGCGACGCCAGATTCGATTGCGAGGTCGTGTAGAGGGTGTCGTCCTTTTCCGGCGCGTACAGATTGCCGAGCGCCGAACAGCCGGCGAGCGCCACGGTCCCGAACATGCAGAGCGCCAGCGCCGGACGCTGTACCGTCCCGCCCCGCCGACGCTTACCCCTACCGAACGCTGGTCCCGTCATCCGGAACTTTCAAACCCATCGCATGGCAGTGACGGTAGATTGCGCGGCAGCTGGGCGATAGCCTTGTTTGCCGCAAAACAAGGCGCGGGCAAACCCGCGCCGTCGGCAAAACGCGTTTGCTGGGCTTAGCCGAAGCGGGGCGCGCGCGGCGGTCCGGACCTGCCGGCGCCGGGACCGGTGGTGGGCTTCGGCTTCATCGGCAACAGACCCTCGCGCTGTAGGCGCTTGCGCGCAAGCTTGCGGGCGCGGCGGATCGCTTCCGCCTTCTCCCGAGCTTTTCTTTCCGAGGGTTTTTCGTAGTGGCCGCGAAGCTTCATCTCGCGGAAAATGCCCTCGCGCTGCATCTTCTTCTTCAGCGCCTTGAGGGCCTGGTCGACATTATTGTCGCGAACGAGAACCTGCACGCATCCTCCTAGCTCAGTGCGCTCAGTCAAGTGCGCCGTAAATGGAATAGCGGCGCAAGCGTTGACGCCTGCGCCACCGTGCGCGCTGTTTAGCAGATATGCCGGACCAAGTCCACAATTCGGGCCGATCCGACCGCTGCCGGGGACTATCGCCGCCGCTTAAAGCGCGATCGTTTCAGATTGAATCGATTGGTGCTCTAACATTTGGTGGCGCATGATCTTTACAGAAAATCGACTTCCACTTTTCCGGATCACGCGCTAGTCGGCAAAGACGCGCGTCACGTGTCCCATCTTGCGGCCGGGGCGGACCGCCGTCTTGCCGTAGAGATGCACGGCGGCACCGGGAATTGTGAGCCAGGCGCGGTAGTCCTCAATTTCGCTGCCCATGAGATTGATCATCTCCACGCGGCCGCGGCGGACGGGCTTGGCCAGCGGCCAACCGGCCACGGCCCGGATGTGCTGCTCGAATTGCGACACCGAGGCGCCGTCGAGCGTCCAATGGCCAGAATTGTGCACGCGCGGCGCGATCTCGTTGACCAGGAGGCCGCCGTCGCGCAGCACGAAGATTTCCACCGCCAACACGCCGACATAGGCGAATTTTTGCGCAATCGTCTCGGCGATGTGCCGCGCCTCCTGCGCGGCGGCGGCGGACAAGGCGGCGGGCACGCGCGAAATCTTCAGAATATGGTCGCGGTGCTCGTTCTCGGTCACGTCGAAACATTCGACTGTGCCGTTTGTTCCGCGCGCGGCAATGATGGAGACCTCGCGGGCGAACGGCACGAAGGCTTCGAGGATGCAAGGCTGACCGCCGACCTCGCGCCAGGCGGTTTCGGGAGAGGTGCCGCCATTGATCGTCGCCTGGCCCTTGCCGTCGTAACCGAAACGGCGCGTCTTCAGCACCGCCGGCCGCCCGATCCGATCGAGCGCCGCGGTCAGCTCGGCCGGCGCCGCGATCGCGGCATGGGGCGCAGTGCCGATGCCGAGCGCGGCGACGAAGTGCTTTTCGGCGAGGCGGTCCTGGGTGGTCGCCAGCACGCTCGGATCGGGCAGCACCGGGACCCGCGCGGCCAGAAACATCGCGGCTTCCGCTGGCACGTTCTCGAACTCGTAAGTTACGATGTCGACCTCGGCGGCGAAGCGGTCGAGCGCTTCAGTGTCGGCATAATCGGCGCAGGTCACCCGGCGCACGACGTCGAAGGCGGGCGAGTCGGCATCGGGGGCGAAGATGTGGCACTTAAAGCCAAGCCGCGCCGCGGCCAGCGCCAGCATGCGGCCGAGCTGGCCGCTGCCGAGGATGCCGATGGTGGCCCCGGTTTCGAGCACGGGCGCGGCGATGCTCACGCGCCGGAATCCTTGCTCGTATCTTTGGGCTCTTCGGCGACGGCGGCGGTCTGGCGCTGCCGCCAGGCTTCGAGGCGCTTGCCGAGACTCGGATCGCTCAGCGCCAAAACGCTTGCCGCGAGCAGCGCGGCATTGATGGCGCCGGGTTGTCCGATCGCCAGCGTGCCGACCGGGATTCCCGGCGGCATCTGCACGATGGAATAGAGCGAATCCTGCCCCGACAATGCCTTCGACTCGATCGGCACGCCGAATACCGGCAGGCTGGTGAGGGAAGCTGTCATGCCGGGCAAATGCGCGGCGCCGCCGGCACCGGCAATGATCACCTTGAAGCCGGCGGCTTTCGCCCCCTTGGCGAAGGCGTAGAGCCGCTCCGGGGTGCGGTGGGCGGAGACGATGCGCGAGTAGTAGCTCACGCCAAGCGCGTCGAGCGTCTCGGCGGCGTGCTTCATGGTCTGCCAGTCGGACTGGCTGCCCATGATAATGGCTACGGATTTTGCTCCCGGCGGCGCCAAGAAAAACCCCTGCGCGAAGGAAGCGCCGGATTATAGGCCCAGCCCTCAGGGTGGCAAGGCGGCGGGTTCCACATGCGCTTTATATGGAGAATTTCGGCTCGCCTGGTACATCGGGCGAGGTGGCGCGGCAATTTCCACCGGGATGCCTCATAGCTTCGGACCAAAGTCAGCGAGCTTCAGGTCACATCGTTACGGTGTTACGCGATCCGACCGTAGAGTCGAAAATGGCGCGCTCGGGAGATTTGGCGGTCGCCTTGGCGATCATCCCCGGCGCCGCCGCGCACAAACGATCCGGCAGAGGCGGTGCGGCGTCCGGATGGTGCGACGCCGCATCGGCTAGCGATCCGCCACAACTTGCTGGTGTAGGTCCCGGTTTTTTGGATATGCTGAGTTTGCGGGCGTTTAGCGTGGAGTGATGCCGTGGCGGCTAACGACGATACGGACCGCCGTGGGCAACCTGCGCCGGGGAGTAACGACGGAAAGCCTGTTATTGTCGCCATTGGCGCCTCAGCCGGCGGCGTTCACGCCTTACAGAATTTCTTCGGCGCGCTGCCCGATTGCACCGGCGCTGCCTTCGTCGTGGTGGTGCATCTCGACCCTCAACATCGCAGCGAAATGGCGGCCATCATTGCCATGCGCACCCGCATGCCGGTGGTGCAGGTGGACACGCGGAACCGATTGCAGGCCGACCACGTTTACGTCATCCCGCCGGACCGCCGGCTGCAGGTGGTCGATCATGAAGTCTCCGCCTTGCAATTCGATGAGCCGCGTGGCCACCGCTCGCCGATCGATCTTTTCTTTCGCTCGCTCGCGGAACAGCTCGGCGAAGGCTTCGCCGTCATTCTCAGCGGCGCCGGATCCGACGGTGCCATCGGCGTGCGCGCCGTCAAGGAAGCCGGCGGCATCATCCTCGTGCAGGAGCCGAACGAGGCCGAATACTCCTCGATGCCGCGCAGCGCTATCGCCGCCGGCGTGGCCGATTTCGTCTTGCCGGTGCGCGAGCTCGCCAAGCGTCTGGTCGATCTCATCCACATCAAGGAGGGCGCATCGCCTCCGGGCATCCGCAATTTCGACGAGGAAGTGTTGCGGCAGATCATCGCGCATCTGCGCGTCCGCACCGGCCATGATTTTTCGAAATACAAGCGTTCGACGGTATTGCGGCGGATCGCCCGCCGCATGCAGGTCACCAGAGCGGACGACCTGAAGGAATATCACAACGTGATACGCGACAACGCCGAGGAAGCGCAGGCGCTGCTCGGCGACCTTCTTATCTCGGTGACCACGTTTTTCCGTGACAGCGAAGCTTTCGAAGCGGTCGCCAAGGCCGCGATACCGGCGTTGTTCAAAGACAAAGTCTCCGATGAGACGATCCGTGTCTGGGTGTCCGGCTGCGCGACGGGCGAAGAGGCCTACTCATTGGCCATCCTTCTCCTGGAGGAGGCGTCGCGCCACCGAATCCGTCCGCCGATGCAGGTGTTCGGCTCCGATCTCGACGCGCGTGCGCTTGCCACAGCGCGCGAGGGCCGCTTTCCCGTTGCCATCGAAACCGACGTGAGTGAGGAGCGGCTGCGGCGGTTCTTCACCCGCGAGGAGGATCATTACCGGGTGCGGCAGGAAGCGCGCGACATCGTGCTGTTCGCCGCGCATGACCTGCTGAAAGACCCGCCGTTCTCCCGCGTCGATCTCATCTCTTGCCGCAACGTGTTCATCTACCTCGAGCGCGAATTGCAGGAGCAGGTGTGCAGCACTTTCCATTATGCGCTCAATCCCGAAGGATTCCTTTTCCTCGGCCCCTCCGAGTCCGCAGACAATCCGCCCGGATTGTTCCGCAATATCAACCGCAGTGCCGGCCTTTATCAAACGACAACACTCCCCGGCGACAAGCCGCGCCTGCTGCCGCGATTCCTCGGGCCTTTGCACGCGGGCGAACATTACATCCAGATCAGGCATGCACTGGGTCCGGCCGCGGCGCTCAACGAAGCCGTCCTGCATCGACGGGCGATCGAGCGCGTGGCACCGCCGAGCATCCTGGTCGATGAAGCGCATCGCGTGCTGCACTTCTCCGACAACGCCGGGCGCTTCATCGCCCCTGGGGGCGGCCTGTTGAGCGGTGACGTTTCCGACCTGGTGCGTTCCGAACTGCGCTTCGAGTTGCGCTCGGCGCTTAATCGCGCCTTCGAGCAACGGCAATCGGTGCTGACCTTGCCCATTATGGTCCGCTTCAACGGCGCACCACACCGCGTGCATCTGCACGTGCGGCCGGTGCAGGAAAACGCCGCCGAAATGCCGCGACGGGCGGTGGTTATGTTCATCGAGGGCGAGGAGATCGCCCAAGAACTATTGGCTCCCGATCGGCAGACCGACGACGCGACGGTGCAGCGGCTCACTCAGGAACTCGATCTGATGCAGGTGCGGCTGCGTACGGTCAGGGAGGAATCCGACGCCGCCAACGAGGAACTGCGCGCCGCCAACGAAGAGCTGCAATCGATCAACGAGGAACACCGATCGACCTCCGAAGAGCTGGAGACGAGCAAGGAGGAGCTGCAATCGATCAACGAGGAACTACAGACCGTCAACACCGAGCTGAAGCTGAAGCTGGAAGCGGTATCGCGCGCCCACGACGACCTGCAGAACCTGATGGCCGCCACCGATCTCGGCACTCTGTTTCTCGACTCAAGTCTGCGCATCAAACGGTACACGGAGCGCATAACGGAACTGTTCAGCATCACGCCGAACGACGAAGGCCGGCCGATCACCGATTTCGCCCATCAGCTCGAATACGAGGATCTGATCAAGGACGCGCGAACCGTGCTCGCCGACCTGGCGCCCGTCCAACGCGAAATCCGCGGCCGCAGCGGCCGCTGGTACGACGTGCGGATTCGGCCTTATCGCACCGTCGACAACAAGATCGATGGCGTGGTGATCACACTCATCGACGTAACGGAGTGGCATCAGGTCAATCAGACGCTGCGCAAGAGCGAGCAGCAACTGCAGCAGAAACAACATCTCTTCGATCTCTCGCGCGATCCGATCTTCGTGTGGGATTTCGACGGCGGCCTGGTCGAATGGAACCGCGGCAGCGAGGAGCTGTACGGTTTTACCCGCGACGAGGCGCTCGGCAAACCAAAAGAGCAGTTGCTTGCTCCTACCGTTCCGGGCTCTTCATTCGCCGAATTGAGAGCAAAGCTGCTGCGCGAAGGAAGTTGGGCCGGCGAGGTGCGGCAGAAGGCGAAGGACGGACGCGAACTGATCGTCGAAACGCGTCTTCATCTGGAAAACTTCAATAACCGCCGCCTCGTGCTGGAAAGCACCCATGACGTCACGGCGAGCCGCGCCACCGAGCACCGCCTGCGTCTGCTCCTAAGCGAGTTGACGCATCGCGTCCGCAATACGCTTGCCGTCATCCAGGCGATCGCGCGTCACACCTTGCGCAACAGTAAGTCGAAGGAGGATTTTGTCGAGCGCTTCGAGGGCCGCCTCGCGGCACTCGCCAGCGCCCACACTTTGCTGGTCGGTTCCGACTGGAAGGGCGCCGATCTTGCCGAGCTCGCTCGGCAACAGCTGGTCCCCTACATCACCGATAACCCGGACCGTTTGCGCTTGCAAGGCGAGCCCATTTCGCTGTCGGCCGACCTCGCCACGCCGTTCGGGCTGGTTTTGCACGAGCTCGCTACCAACGCCGCCAAATACGGGTCGCTGTCGGTATCGAGCGGCACCGTCGGCGTCAGTTGGACGACCAGCCGCCGGAACAATGAGCGTATGCTCAAGCTTATCTGGAAGGAGGCCGGTGGACCCCGCCCAGGCAAGCCGAAAACAAGCGGGTTTGGAAATACATTAATCGACAGCGTCATTACCGGCGCGCATGTCGAACGCGAGTTCCGCCCCACGGGCTTTGTCTGCACGATTGAAATAGCGCTGCAGGAGGCGGCGGATGATGGAGCAGCCGGGCAAGTCAACTGATACCGCAGCGTTGCATGGCGCGCGTGTGCTGATCGTCGAAGACGACGTTCTTCTGCTCATGGACCTCGAGACGATTCTACGCGACGCCGGGGCGGAAATTGCCGGCGGCTGCCGCAACGTGGAGGAAGCTCTCACCGCCGCTCGCAACGGCAACGTCGCCGTGGCCATCCTCGACGTCAGGGTGGGGCGCGAAACCATCGCTCCGGTCGCGCGGCAATTGGCCAGTCGCGGCACGCCCTTCGTCTTTTACACCGGACAAGTGGAGAACGATCCGCAATTGGCGGAATGGGCGGGATACACCGTCCTGTCCAAGCCGGCGCGGGCGAGCGTTATCGTCGGCGCACTCGCCGAAATCCTGCGAGGCCGCTTACTTACGGCACCCGCCGGCATGCTTCCCACAGCCGCGCGGCGGTGACCGGCATGTCGAGATGCGCGCCGCCGTCGCCGGGAATGGCGTCGGCGACGGCGTTCATCACCGCCGCGATTGAGGCCGAGGTGCCAGCTTCGCCGACGCCTTTGACGCCGAGCGGATTGGTCGTCGCCGGCACGCAAAGCATCTCGTCGCGGATGACCGGCGGCATATCGGCGGCGCGCGGCATGGCATAATCCTGGAACGAGCCCGTCACCAATTGGCCGCTGCCTTCGTCGTAGAATATCCGCTCCATCAGCGCCTGTCCGAGCCCCTGAGCCAGCGCGCCGTGCAACTGGCCTTCGACGATCATGCCGTTGAGCACGTTACCGCAATCGTCGACCGCGCTGTAGGCGACGATATCCATGTGGCCGGTCTCGGGATCGATCTCGATCTCCGCGACATGCACGCCGTTGGGGAAGGTCAGCGGCGTTTCCGTCGTGACTTTGGTATCGAGGTCTTCGGCGACCGTGCCGCGCTTTTTCAGCTCGGCGGCGCGTGCGGCGACTTCGAACAGCCCAATGCGCCGGTCGGTGCCGACCACGGCGAAGTCGCCGCCGTCGTAGCCGATGTCGCTTTCGGCGGCTTCGAGCAGCAGCGCCGCGATGCGCCTACCTTTTTCCAGCATCACCTCGATGCATTTGACGACCGAGGCGCCCGCGGTCATTGCCGAACGCGAGCCCACCGAGGCGTAACCGGCGATCTCCAGCGCGGAATCGCCCTGCCGGTGAGACACCTTGTCGCGCGGGATGCCGAGCCGTTCGGCCGCCAGACGCGGAAATACCGAGGCGTGGCCCTGGCCGGTGGATTGCACGTTGAGATTGACGACAAGCGTGCCGTCGCCCGCAAACGTGAACAGCGCGCCTTCGAGCGGCGCGCCGCCGGCGTGTTCGAGCATGCAGGAAAGGCCGATACCGCGATATTTGCCGCGGCGCTTGGCTTCTCGCCGGCGTGTTTTGAAGTTGGCGTAATCGGCGAGCAAAAGCGCTTTGTCGAGGATCGGCGCAAAGTCGCCGCTGTCGTAGGTGGTGCCGACCGCGGTCTTGTAGGGCATGGCGGAGGCGGGAATGAGATTGCGCCGCCGCAGCTTCGCCGGGTCGATGCCGGTCACGCGCGAGGCTTCCTCGACCACGCGTTCGAGCACGTAGTTCGCCTCCGGCCGCCCGGCGCCGCGATATGGCGCGGTGGCGATCGTGTTGGTGAAGGCGCAGCGCGCGCTCACGTCGATATGCTTGATGTCATACATGCCCGGCAAGCAGCGGGTGAAATTGAGCGTCGGGATATTGGCGCCGACCGGGCCGACATAGGCGCCGAGATTGCCGGTGTTGCGGATGCGCAACGCCAGAAAGCGCCCGTTCTCGTCGACCGCGAGTTCGGCTTCCGAATAAATGTCGCGCGCCTGGTTGTCGCTGAGAAACGCTTCCGAGCGGCCCGACATCCAATGGATCGGCCGGCCCAATTTCCTGGCGGCGACCATCTGCGCGATGTACTCGGGATACGGGCCGGTTTTCAAGCCGAAAGCGCCGCCGACGTCGTCGGTCAGGATGCGCACCCGCTCGTTCGGCAATTGCATGATGGCGGCGACGGGATCGCGCATTGCGGTGGTGCCCTGCGAGCAGACACGCAGCGTGTAGCGATCGGCGGCCGCGTCGTAGCTTGCGGTCGCGCCGCGCGGCTCCATCGAGGCCACGGCCATCCGCTGGTTCATCACCGCGACTCGCGCCACGAATTTGGCGGCGGCGAAGATGCCGTCGACTTGCCACGCATTGGCTTCGGGATCGGCGGCCGGCCCCGGCCAGTCGACGGCAAGATTGCCCGGCGCCTGCGGCCATACTTGCGGCGCGCCGGGAGCGAGCGCGGCGCGCGCGTCGATCGCCGGCGTCAGCGCCTCGTATGCGACGGCGACGAGTTCGGCCGCGTCCTGCGCCGCGGTAGCGCTCTCGGCGACGACCATCGCCACCGGCTCGCCGATATGCATCACCCGCTCGGTAGCGAGCGCCAGGCGGTGCGGCACGACCAAGCTCTTGCCGCCGCGTCCTTTGAGCGGCGGATGACGGCCGATGTTGCCGATCCCTTCCATATCCTTCACCGTGAACACGCCGACGACGCCGCGTGCGCTTTGCGCCGCATTTGTATCCACGCTGACGATGCGGGCGAACGCGTGCGGCGAACGCACGAAATAGGCGTATGCCTGCTGCGCCAGCGGCACGTCGGCGGCGTAGCGGCCCTGTCCGCGGACGAGAACGTCATCCTCCACGCGCGGCTCGGGCGCCGCGCGACCCTGCGTTTTTGCATCCATGCCTTGTTCCGGAACGCTCTGTCGGGATATGGCCGACCCCTTTATAACCAAAACCGCCGACTACAGAAGGCAGCCCTTTTCGGGTGTTTAACGTCGTGTTCCCGCCCCATACTTCCTTCCGTCGCAGGGCGCGAGAACACTTCTCCGCGGCGCGATGGCTGACCGCGACAATTACCTCCGGGACCCACCCTCATGCTCCGCCCCGGTACGCTCGCACTGACCACCCTGCTCGCCATGGTGAGCGCGCTCGGGCCGCTGTCGATGGATATGTATCTGCCGTCGCTGCCCGACATCGCCCACGTCTTGCAAGCGCCGACCGCGCGCGTGCAGTTGACGGTGTCGAGCTACCTGATCGGCTTTGCCGTCGGCCAGGTGATCTACGGTCCTGTGTCGGATCGGCATGGCCGCCGCCCGGTCCTCCTCGCGGCGGTTGCCCTCTATCTGATCAGCACGCTCGTCTGCGCCGCCACGCCATCGGTCACTCCGTTGATCGGCGCGCGCTTCCTCCAGGGCATCGGCGGATCGGGTTCGATCGTGCTGGCGCGCGCCGTCGTGCGCGATCTGTATTCCGGCGTGCAGGCGGCGCGCGAACTGTCGCTGATGGGGTCGATCAGCGCCTTCGCGCCGATCGTGGCGCCGATGATTGGAGGCGTATTGCAAACAGCGTTCGGCTGGCGCGCGAGCTTCATCGCCATGGCCGCATTCGCGGTGGTCGCCCTGGTCGTGGCGGGACGATTATTGCCGGAGACTTTGCGCCAGCGTGCCCGCCAGCCGATCTCGTTATCGTCCGTGGTCGGCGGCTACGGCGCGGTGTTGCGGCATCGCGGCTTTCTCGTCTATCTCGGCATCCTCACCATCAGCTACGCCGGATTGTTCGCCTGGATATCCGGCGCCTCCGTCGTGCTGCAAGGCATCTACGGTCTCTCGGCCGTCGCCTTCGGCTTTACTTTCGCGCTGGGTGCGGCGGGTTACATGTTGGGAGCGACGGTCGCCACGCGCCTGGTGGTGCGGCTCGGCCTCGATCGCACCATGGGGCTCGGCGTGATGGTGCTGGCCGCCGGCGGCTTGGCCTTGGCGGCGGTGGTCGCCGCCGGCATTCCGGGTGTGTGGCTCGTGGCGGCGATGGCGATTTACCTCGCCGGCCTCGGCCTATCCATGCCGCAGGCGATGGCCGGCGCGCTGACCCCTTTTCCCGACCGCGCCGGCACCGCGGCCTCGCTGATGGGGCTGGTGCAACAAACGGTCGCAGCCGTCGTCGCGGCGATCGTCGGCGACTATCTCGGCCGGTCCGCCTGGCCGGTTGCCGGCGTCGTCGTCGCCATGGGCTGCCTCACGCTGCTTCTTTGGGCGTTCACGCGCCGCATACGGGCGCAAGAGCGTTGAGAGCGTTGAGCAGCTCTAAACCAACCGTCGCAAATCGGCATTGCCTGGAACGCCGTGTTTGTTAGGATAAAGAGGGCGCGGCGATTTGCGCATGGCGGCGACTTGCGCACGATTGATATTGACGATTTTCTCCCCAAGGCCGTCCCGCATCCGCCCGCCTAACGGTGAGATCGAAGGAAGAGCAATGACGTCGGGCGAGGCGCTGAGCCGCCGTTTCTTTCTTGTCGGGGTGAGCGCCACCGGCGGCGGCCTTGCGCTGGCGTTGGCCATTCCGTTCGGACCGGCGCCGGCCGCCGAGGAAGCACCGGAAGTCACCGCCTGGCTGCTGATCGGCGCGGACAACTCGGTCGTCATCCGGGTAGCGCGCGCCGAGATGGGTCAGGGCGCGCAGACCGGTCTTGCCATGCTGGTCGCCGAAGAGCTCGAATGCGACTGGGCAAAGGTCCGCACCGAATTTGTCTCGGCGGAGGATAATATACGTCGCGGCCGCGTCTGGGGCGACATGTCCACCGGCGCCAGCCGCTCGATCGCTTCCTCGCAGCTTTATCTGCGCCAAGCCGGCGCCATCGCCCGGGAAATGCTGATCGCCGCCGCCGCTTCGCGATGGAATGTGCCGGCTGCGGAATGCATCGCGCGAACGAGCGCGATTACGCACAAACCGAGCGGCCGCAGCGTGACGTTCGGCGCCGTCGCCGAGGACGCGGCAAAGATCGCGCCGCCCGCGGACGTTGCGCTGAAGGATCCGTGCGATTGGAAGCTCGCGGGTATGCCGCGCCGCCGTCTCGACGTGCTCGACAAGGTGACCGCGCAGCCGGTCTATGCGATCGACGTGCGCTTGCCGGGCATGCTGTACGCCGCTATCGCCCACTGCCCGGTGTTTGGCGGGACGCCGAAATCGGTCGACGAAAGCGCGATCGCCACGATGAAAGGCGTGCGCCGCGTGGTGCGGTTGCCCGATGCGGTCGCCGTGGTCGCCGACTCGTGGTGGCGCGCCAAGCGCGCGCTCGAGGTGCTGCCGATCGTATGGGACGATCGCGGCAATGGAGGTTTGTCGAGCGCCAAGATCACCGACCTGGTACACGCGGCGCTGGATGCAGAGAAGTCGCAGGTCGGCCGTGCCGATGGCGACGTGGCGGCCGGCTTCGCTCGCGCCGCCCGGCGCATCGAAGCGGATTACACCGTCCCGTTTCTCGCGCACGCCACCATGGAGCCGCAAACCTGCACCGCGCATATCAAAGACGGCCGGGTTGAGGTCTGGGCGCCGACGCAAGACGCCACGACGGCGTTCGTGACCGCCGCCGGCGCCGCCGGTGTGACGAACGACAAGGTCGCCATCCACGGCACCATGCTCGGCGGCGGCTTCGGCCGGCGCGGAGCGATCCAGGAATTCATCCGCCAGGCCGTACTCCTCGCCAAGGAGGTGGAGCAGCCGGTCAAGCTGGTGTGGTCGCGCGAAGAAGACATGAAGCACGATTACTATCGGCCGTTCGGCATGGCGCGCATGGTTGCCGGTCTCGATGCCGACGGCATGCCGATCGCATGGAAGGTCCGCCTTGCCGGTCCGTCGTTCGTTGCCGCGCTGGTGCCGGGCTTCGGCATGAGCTTCATCGATCGCAGCTTTCTTGCCGGGCTGGGCGACGAGATGGCCTACGACGTGCCGAATTATCTAGTCGATTACGTGGTGCAGCAAACGCCGGTGCCGCTCGGCGTGTGGCGCGCGATCAACTACACACAGAACACTTTCTACAAGGAATGTTTTATCGACGAGTTGGCGCACGCCGCCGCAATGGATCCCTACCTCTATCGCCGGCGGCTGTTGCGTAACAGCCCGAAAAGCCTCGGCGTGCTCGACGCTGCGGCGAAAAAGGCCGACTGGTTCACGCCGCCGCCGCAGGGCGTATTCCGCGGCATTGCCGTCACCCAGGCATGCGGCAGCTATTGCGCGCAAGTGGCTGAGGTCTCGGTCGAGCGCGGCGCCGTGCGCGCGCATCGTTTCGTTTCGGCGATTGACTGCGGCCACGTGGTCAATCCGCTCTCGATCGAGATGCAGACCCAGGGCGCCGTCATCTTCGCTTTGACGGCGGCGCTCAACGGCGAAATCACCATCAAGGACGGCGGTGTCGAGCAGGGAAACTTCGATGATTACCAGATGTTTCGCATGGCCGATGCGCCGCACGTCGAGACCGTGATCGTGCCGAGCGGCGATTTCTGGGGCGGCGTCGGCGAGCCGCCGGTGCCGCCGGTCGCGCCGGCGCTGTGCAATGCGATCTTCGCCGCCACCGGCAAACGCGTCCGCTCGCTGCCGCTCAAGAATCTGGACCTGAGCAAACCGATCTAGCGGCGCAGATGGCGCTTAAGTCCCGCTCAGGCTTTCCGCGCAGTCTCGGCAACGATCTCGAGCGGCAACACGTCCACGTGACCGCCCGCGGCCTGCTTGGTCTTTTCCGTGTAGCGTGAAAAAAACGGACTTGACTGTAACGCCTTGATGGCTTGTTCGTCCGCGGCCTCCGCCAGATGATAGTAGTCGGCGCCGTCGCGGCTCTTCATACACCGATAAGAAATTTTTCCCCGCAACGCCGGATCACCGTCCAAGGCGGCGATGAATTCGGCGACGTCCTTATGCCACGCGTCTTGCGAGGCATTTTGCAGCCGATATTTGATGAGAAAATGTTTCATATGCGATTCCCTCGCTGTGATGCCATTGCCGGTCGCGCTAAGGCCGGCCGGGTGTGACGGCACCTTAGGCAGTGAACAAACGCGGATGCAAGTACGGACAAAAATGATACTATGAGCTTCGGCCGTAGTTCATAGGAGCCTTAAGGAGCACCGACACCGATGCCGACCACGTCGAAACGGCTTCATCGCTGCCCGGTCGCGGCGTTTCAGAAGATGATCAGCGGCAAGCACAAATTGCGCATCCTGTGGGACCTGAAAGACGGGCCGCTGCGCTATGGGCAGATTCGAACCGGTCTACTGCGCGGCGTCGAGGGAACGCGGGAGATCGCGCCGCGCGTTCTCAGCCGCGAGCTCAAGGCGCTGGCGCACAGCGGCTTGATCGCGCGCAAGGATTACGGTGTCGTGCCGCCGAAGGTGGAGTATCGGCTGACGCCCATCGGCCGAAGTTTCATCCCGGTCATTGACGAAATTCGCCAATGGGGTGCGCGGCATCTTGGCGGCGTGTCCTTGAGGCTCGCGAGCTAACCAATCGCCGCGGGTTTCTTGCCTACCCGGCAGCAAATTCAGTGCCGGCCGAACAGCTTATCGAGCAACCAAGAATCGAGACCCTTGTCGCCGCCGTCCGTTTGGGCGGGACGCCCGCCCGCGGCGCTCGGCGGTGCCGCCGTCCAGCCGCCGCCGAGGCCCGGCAGCGGCGCGGGCGCCGTGCCCTGATGCGCCACCTTCATGAACCGGCTCCAGATCTCAACCGGCAGGCCGCCGCCGGTGGCCTTGCGGGTCGGAGAATTATCGTCGTTGCCGAGCCAGATTCCGGTGACGAGGCGGGAGGTGTAACCGATGAACCAGGCGTCGCGGAAATCCTGGCTGGTGCCGGTCTTGCCGGCCGCCAGCCAACCCGGAAGATCGGCGCGGCGTGCGGTGCCGCTGACCAAAGTCTCGTGCAACATCGTGTTCATCATCGCTACGTAACGTGGATCGACGATGCGGCCGAGGATTTGCGCCGAGCGCGCGTAGAGCGTCTTGCCATCCGGCGTGCGCACCCGCTCGATGACATGCGGTGAAACGCCAAAACCTCCGTTGGCGAACGGCGCGTAGGCGGAAACGAGCTCAAGTGGCGACACTTCCGAGGTGCCGAGCGCGATCGAGGCGTTGGGCTCGAGTACGGACGTGATGCCCATGCGGTAGGCGGTACGGGTCACGGCGGCGGGGCCGAATTCCAGCGTCAGCCGCACCGAAACCGTGTTCAGCGAATTGGCCAGCGCCTGCGTCAGCGTCACCGGGCCGAAATATTCGTGCTCGTAGTTTTCCGGCTTCCAGCCCTTCACCGCGATCGGCGCATCCTCGCGCAATGTGTCAGGCGTGAGCCCGTGTTCGAGCGCGGTCAGATAGACGAACGGCTTGAACGCCGAGCCGGGCTGGCGCTTGGCGGCGATGGCGCGATTGAACTGGCTGTCGGCGTAGCTCTTGCCGCCGACGAGCGCGCGCACGACGCCGTCCGGCGTCATGGCGACCAGCGCACCTTCGCCGACGCCGAGTTTTTCGCCCTTCTGCGCCAGCGTATCGGCGAGTGCGTGCTCGGCGGCGCCTTGCAGCGCCGGATCGATCGAGGTCTCGACCACGATATCGTCATCGAAGCGGCCGACGAGGTCGTCGACCGCGTCCATCACCCAGTCGGCCACGTAATTGACGGAAGCCGCGCCGGCGGCTTTTACCGCGCGGGCGGGATGCGCGAGCGCGATCCTCGCGGCGTCGTCGCCGATCAGTTTCTGCTCCGCCATGGCGGCGAGCACCAGGCGCGCGCGGCGCTCGGCCCCGTCCGGGTTATGGCTCGGCGCCAGCCGTGACGGCGATTGCACGAGGCCGGCAAGGAGCGCAGCCTCGGCGAGCGTCAATTGCCGCGCCGACTTTCCGAAATAGCGCTGGGCGGCTGCTTCCACGCCGTAAGCGCCGGAGCCGAAATAGACGCGATTGAGATAGAGCTCGAGGATCTGCGCTTTGAAGAATTTGTGCTCGAGCCAGAGCGCGAGCGCCACCTCCTGAAGCTTGCGCGATACCGTGCGCTCCTGCGTCAGGAACAAATTCTTGGCGAGTTGCTGCGTGATGGTCGATCCGCCTTGCGAGGCGCCGCGATGGATCACGTCGGCGACGACGGCGCGGGAAATTCCTATAGGGTCGACGCCGTGATGGGAATAGAAGCGACGGTCCTCGATGGCAATGAAAGCCTTGGGCACATAGTCCGGCAGCTCGGCAAGCGGCACCGCCGCGCCGCCCATGTCGCCGCGGGTGGCGAGCGTCGCGCCATTGACGCCGAGGATCAGCACCGAAGGCGGGCGCTTGGGGATTTCGAGCGACTGGATGGGTGGCAGGCGGATGCCGATCCAAACCAGCGTGCCGATGGCGGCGATGATCGCCCACAGCGCCAGCACCGCGCCCCAGTAGATCAGACGGCCGATGCCGGAACGGCCCTTGCCGCCACGGCGGCGCTTCCTCCCCTCGCGCGGCGAGGGGTCATGCCGGCGGCGGCGGCCGCTATCGCCACGTGAAGCGGGAGGACCGTCGGTGCGGTTCTGCGGGCGCAGCCGCAGGTCGAGGCGTCCGGCGTCCGGCGCACGTTTGCGGCCCCCCTCCCGTCGCCACGCCATATCCCGTCCCCGCGCCAAGCACGTGATAGCGACGGTAGAGAGCCGGGTTTAAGGGGCAGTTACCGGGGGATCATCCCGCGCTATCGCGTTTTCCCTCGCCATTGGCCGGGGCGAGCAAAGCGATGAGCGGCCGCTTGATCGCGGCCTGGCGGGTCGGGGTGGTGATTTTGGCGCCAAGGAGATCGGTGACGTAGAAAACGTCGACGACGCGTTCACCGAAGGTGGCGACGTGGGCCGAAGCGATGTTGAGGTTGAGCTTCGACAATGTCGTGGTCAGCTCGTAAAGGAGGCCGGGCCGATCGAGGCCGGTCACTTCGACCACCGTGTAGCGTTGCGACCATTGGTTGTTGATGGTCACCTCCGGCTCGATGGCGAAAGCTTTGAGGCGGCCTTTCGGCGGCGCCCGCTTCGGCACGACGTCCGGCAGTTTGATCGATCCGCGCACCGCTTGCTCGATCACGTCGCCGATGCGGGCGGCGCGGCGCGCCTCGTCTTCGTCGCGCTCGAACTCGCGCGACACCGCGATGGTGTCGAGGGCGAGCCCGTCGGTGGTGGTGTAGATCTGCGCGTCGACGATGTTGGCGCCCGCCAGCGCGCAGGCGCCGGCGATGATCGACAGCAGCCATGGATGATCGGGCGCGTACACCGTGAGCTCGGTGACGCCGCGGCTCGCGTCGAAGCCGACGCTGACGGCAAGCCGCTTGCCGGCCGCGTCGGCCTCGCGCACGAAACGCGCATGTGTGAGCTTGTGCGGCAGGTCGACCTTGAGCCAATAGGCCGGATAATGCCGGGCAATATAGGCGTCCCGCGCCGCGACCGGCCAGTCGCCGATCGCGGCACGAAACTCGACCTTGGCCGCCGCCACGCGCTCGGCGCGATTGACCTCGGAGAAGCCGCCGGTGAGCACCGGCTCGGTCTCGTAATAAAGTGTGCGCAGGAGCTGCGCTTTCCATCCGTTCCAGACTCCCGGGCCCACCGCGCGGATGTCGGCCGTGGTCAGGATGGTCAACAGCTTCATGCGTTCGAGCGATTGCACAACCGCGGCGAAGTTCTCGATGGTCTTGCGGTCGGAGAGGTCGCGCGACTGCGCGACGGTCGACATGACGAGATGGACTTCGACCAGCCAGGCGACCAGGTCGGTCTCGGCGGCATTGAAGCCGAGCCGCGGACATAGCCGCCGCGCGATGCGGACGCCGGCGATCGAGTGGTCTTCGACGCGTCCCTTGGCGATGTCGTGGAGGAACAGCGCGACATAGAGCAATTTCCGATGCTCCGGCCGGATCGTCGGCATCAGCTCGCTGGCGAGCGAGATGTCGCGATTGCCGCCGTGCTCGATCTCGTTGAGCACGCCGATGCTTCGCAGCAGATGCTCGTCCACCGTATAGTGGTGGTACATGTTGAACTGCATCATTGCCACGATGCGGCCGAATGCGCGCACGAACGCGCCGAGCACGCCGGCCTCGTTCATACGGCGAAGCACGGTTTCGGCCTCGTTCTTCGAGGTCAGTATCTCCAGGAACAGCCGGTTCGCTTCCTTGTTGCCGCGCACCTTCGCGTCGATCAGCTTGAGCGAACGCGCGGCGACGCGCATCGCCTCGGGATGGATCGCCAGGTTGTGCTTCTGCGCCAGATAGAACAACCGGATCAGATTGACTGGGTCGCGGGTAAAGACGTTGGCGCGCGCCAGATTGATGCGATTGTTGTCGATGACGAAATCGTCGGTCTCGGTCAGCGTGCGGCGGGTACTGCGCGCTGGCCGTAGCCGGGCGATGACGCGGCTGAGCACGGGCGCCGGCTTCGCCTGGCGTTCCTCAAGCCGGGCGCACAGGATGGCGGTGAGATCACCGACATGCTTGGCGGTGAGGAAGTAATGCTTCATGAAGCGTTCGACGTCTTGCATCCCGGGATGTTCGGTATAGCCGAGCCGCACCGCAATCTCGCGCTGGATGTCGAACGACAGGCGCTCCTCGGCGCGACCGCAGAGGAAATGCATGTTGCAGCGGACCGACCACAGAAAATCCTCGCAGCGGCGGAACAGATTGTATTCGTCGCGGTCGAACACGCCGCGATCGATAAATTCCTGCGGCTCGCGTACCCGGTAGACATACTTGGCGATCCAAAACAGCGTATGCAGGTCGCGCAACCCGCCCTTGCCGTCCTTGACGTTGGGTTCGACGAGGTAGCGCGATTGGCCGGCGCGGCGGAGGCGCTCTTCGCGCTCGGCGAGCTTGGCGGCGACGAACTCCGCCGCCGTTCCTTGCACAACCTCCTTGTCGAAGCGCGTGGTGAGCTCGCCGAAAAGCTTGGCGTCGCCGAACAGGTAGCGCGATTCGAGAAGCGCGGTGCGGATGGTCATGTCGGCCTTGGCCTGGCGGATGCATTCGCTGACCGAACGCGTCGCGTGGCCGACCTTCTGCCCCATATCCCACAGGCAATAGAGCAGCGCTTCGGCGACCGATTCGCCCCAGGCGGTCTGCTTGTAGGGCAGGATGAAAAGCAGATCGATGTCCGAGCCGGGAGCCAGCAGGCCACGGCCGTAGCCGCCGGTGGCGATCACCGCCATCCGTTCGGCCTGCGAGTGAATTTGCGGCGGGAAAAGCGTGCTGACCGCGCATTCGAAGAGGACGCGGATGATTTCATCCTGCGTCTGGGACAGCCGCTCGGCGCAGCGCAGCCCGTGGCGATCCTTGAGCAACAGCTCCTCGGCGCGCGAGCGCGCCTCGGTGAGCGCCGATTTGAGGCGGCGGGCGACGGCGGCGCGCAATTCGCGCTGGCGCCCGGCATGGGTTTCGGCAAGCGCATTGAGGTCGCCGATGATCGCTGCGCTGTCGATCAGCTCGCCAGCGGCGCGCGGCGCGCGTTGGGTGTCCAGCATCATCGTCGTTAATAACTCAATGTCGGTTGCCAATCTATTGCCGGAGGTGGGTTCGCGGCCGCCGCAAGGACAAGGATATAGTGACCCGGCGGCGGAGATTGAGCGTCCATGCGAGTGAACATCAACCGCCGCGCGATTTGGCGAGCCGCGCCTTGAGCGCGTAGAGCGCTTCGAGTGCATCGCGCGGCGACATTTCGTCGGGATGCAGCGCGGTAAGCGCTTCGACCAAAGCGGTAAGCCCGGCGTCAGCTGCCGGCGCCGACGCTTCACCCCGCTGCGTCGCGGTGAACAGCGGCAAATCGTCGATCAGCTTGCGCGCCGGCGAGATGCGATCCTCGGCTTCCAATTGCGCCAGCACCAGCTTGGCGCGTTCGATCACGCTCGACGGCAAGCCGGCGAGCTTCGCCACCTGGATGCCGTAGGACCGGTCGGCGGCCCCGGCAACGACTTCGTGCAGGAACACGACCTCACCTTGCCATTCCTTCACCCGCATCGTGGCGTTGTGCAGCCGCGTCAGCTTGGCGGCGAGCGCGGTCATCTCGTGGAAGTGCGTGGCGAACAATGCGCGGCAGCGGTTCTTCTCGTGCAAGTGCTCGATCGTCGCCCAGGCGATGGAGAGCCCGTCGAAGGTCGCTGTGCCGCGGCCGATTTCGTCCAAAATGACCAGCGCGCGCTCGCCCGCCTGGTTGAGGATCGCCGCGGTCTCGACCATCTCGACCATGAAGGTCGAGCGACCGCGGGCGAGGTCGTCGGCGGCGCCGACGCGCGAGAACAGGCGGTCGACCACGCCGATATGGGCGGCGCGTGCCGGAACGAAGCTGCCCATTTGCGCCAGCACGGCGATGAGCGCGTTCTGGCGCAGGAACGTCGACTTGCCGGCCATGTTCGGGCCGGTCATGAGCCAAATGCGGCCGGCTTTTTCGTCCGCGGGCGCGGCCGGCGGCGCCGGTGGCGACAGGTCGCAATCGTTGGCGACGAACGGACCGCCATCGTTGGCGAGCGCCTGCTCGACCACCGCGTGACGCCCGCCGGAGATCGCGAAGGCGAGACCGGCGTCAACCTCGGGGCGGACATAATCGCGCTCGACCGCCAGATGGGCCAGCGCGGCGGCGACATCGAGGACGGCGAGCGCGTCGGCCGCCGCTCTGATCGCGGCGCCGGTTGCCGTCACCGCCGCGGCGAGCCGATCGAAAATCTCCAGCTCCAAAGCCAGTGCCCGCTCGGCGGCATTGGCGATCTTCGCCTCAAGCTCGCCAAGCTCGGTGGTTGTGAAGCGCACCTGTCCGGCGAGCGTCTGGCGATGGATGAAGGTCGCATTGAGCGGCGCGGTCGTCAGCTTCTCGCCATGTTGCGCGGTGACATCGACGAAATAGCCAAGCACGTTGTTGTGGCGGATCTTCAGCGAACGGATGCCGGTGGTCTCGGCGTAACGCACCTGGAGCGCGGCGATGACACGCCGCGATTCGTCACGCAGCGCCCGCGCCTCGTCGAGTGCGGGCTCGTAGCTGCCGCGCACGAAACCGCCGTCGCGGCGAAACGCGGGCAATTCGTCGGCAAGCGCCCGATTGAGCTCGGCGGCAAGTGCGCCGTCGGGACGGCGAAGCGCCGCCACGGCGCGGGCGACGTTGCGGGGAACGTTCGCCAGCGCCGACAGAAGTGCGGCAATTTGCCCGGAGGCAAAGATCCCGTCACGGATAGCGCCGAGGTCGCGCGGACCGCTGCGGCCGACGCCGATGCGCGAAAGCGCGCGCGCCATATCGGGCGCCGTTTTCAATTGTTCGCGCAGGTCGGTGCGCAGGGCGGCATCCCCGACGAACGCGGCTACCGCATCGAGCCGGTGCCCGATTTCCGCCGGATCGGTCAAGGGTGCGGCCAGCCGCTGCGCCAGCGCCCGCGAGCCGGCCGCCGTCACGGTGCGATCGACGGCGGCAAGGAGCGAGCCGCGGCGCTCGCCGCCGAGCGTGCGGATGAGTTCGAGATTGCTGCGGGTCGCCTGGTCGATCGCCAGCGTCGCGCCGGCCGCCTCCCGCGCCGGCGGCGACAGCGGCGGACGCTTGTCGATCTGCGTGCGCTCGACGTAGGTGATAGCGGCTGCGGCTGCGGCGAGCTCGACCCGCGAGAAGCTGCCAAAAGAGGCCGTCGTCGCCACCGCGAAGAACGAAGCGAGCCGCCGCTCCGCCGTCGCACCGTCGAACACATCGCGGGTGAGCGGCGTCACCGCCGGCAGCGTGCGCAGATAGGGTGAGAATTCGGGATCGGAATAAAACGCGTCGGAAACGATGATCTCGCCGGGCTCGATACGGGCGATCTCGGCGGCAAGCGTGGCGCGATCGCATTCGGCGACGCCGAACTCGCCGGTCGAAATGTCGATCCAGGCGATGCCGAAGCGGTCATCGTCGGACGACGCGCGCACCCGGGCGAGCGCCAGCAGGTAGTTGTTGCTCCTGGCGTCAAGAAGCGAATCCTCGGTCAGCGTGCCGGGCGTCACCAGGCGCACCACGTCGCGGCGCACAACGCTCTTGGCGCCGCGCTTTCGCGCCTCGGCCGGGTCTTCGAGCTGCTCGCAGACGGCGACGCGGTGGCCGAGCGCGATGAGGCGGTGCAGATATTCGTCGGCGCGTTCGATCGGAACGCCGCACATCGGAATGTCGCGGCCGAGATGCTTGCCGCGCTTTGTCAATACGATGCCGAGCGCGCGGGAGGCTGTTTCGGCGTCGTCGAAGAACAGCTCGTAGAAATCGCCCATCCGGTAGAACAGCAGGCAATCGGGATTGGCGGCCTTGATCTCGATATATTGCTCCATCATCGGAGTGACGCGGGCCGGCTCCGTGGCAGCTCCGGTCTCGTCGACGGCGATGGGTCGCGCGGCTTCCATTGGGCCGGACGCTAGCAGAGGCGGACGAGGCGCAAAAGTGTTTGCGATCGGCAAATTACGGAACGGCTTTTCAAAACAGAAACAATATCAAAGGCCGAGATAAGATTCCGCGACCGCCTTGTCTTGCGCCAGCGCTTTGGCGCTGCCTTCGCCGACGATGCGGCTGAGCGACAGCAGGTAGGCGCGGTTCGCAGCAATCCGTTCTGGCTCAATCGCGTGGCACTGCCTCGGAATCGTTTCCGGCGACGCCTCGTTCGCTCAGGGAAGCCGCATTGCTTTGCCGATCTTGCGGTGCCGCGGCGCCCGCGTCCGCGCCCAAATCGGGAAGGAGCATCCGCAACCGGTAGCCGACCGGTAGCAGCCTAATCCCTAGCCGGTCCTCGACAGTGCCCCACAAGCCACGAGGCAGAAACAACGCAAAGACAATAGCTGCTCCGCCCAAGCCAATAAGATACCAGACCCCGGTCTCGCCAAACAGATATTCAATCAAAAAGAAAATAACGGCGCCGAGGATCGGGCCTTCGAATGTACCGAGCCCACCGACGAGCACCATGAAAAACATATATGCCGTCCACTGAATGCCGAAATACGTTCTTGGACCGAACGTGATAGAGGTTGCTAGCCAGAGCGTTCCAGCCAGCGCGCATCCGAAGGCGGCGAGAAAGAAAATAATCCGCTTGCCGGCGAGCACGCGTACGCCGACCGATTCGGCCGCGTCCTCGTCGTCGCGGATCGCCTGCACGGACGCGCCGAGCCGCCCGCGTAGGAGCACGAAGACCAACGCAAGCAGCACGACCATCGCCGCGAGCGCCATCCAGTAATTGTAGGCGCGACGGTCGTCGGGGCTGTAGGCGTTCAGCGCGATCAGCGAGACACCGGTTTCGCCGTTGATGAGGGGATCGAGAGCGACAAGAAGGTGCGCAAGCTCCGCCACGACCCACATACCGATCGCGAACTCGCCGGTGTGCAGCCGCAGCATGAGCAGCGAGATCGGCAGCGAAAAAACGCCGGCGATCAGCGCTCCGAGCACCAGGGCGGCATAGACGCTGACGCCGTGATAGGAGAGCTGGATCGCGAAATAAGCGCCAAGCCCGAAAAAGGCCTGCTGCCCCACGGAGACAAGGCCGGCATAACCCGCGAGCGCGTTCCACATCACCGCCAGGATCAGATAGATGAATAGCGTGGTAAGACTGTCGACGGTGTTGGCGGCGAACAGTAACGGCCCCAACGTCAGCACGACCAAAAGCACGGCGGTGACGATGCTCGAAGCGGCCGACAACCGGGTCCAGCGCTCGACGACGAAACCGGGATGCTTGCTCATGGCCGGCGGGCAAAAAGTCCGTGGATACCGCCGCGAGCACGCAATCCAATGAGAGCCAAGCGTCCGGCGAGCACCGCCAAGAATACCACATGGCCCGCGATGAGAAACCCTTGCGGATTAATCTGAGCGCCGATGGTCTGGGCGACGCCGAGCACGATGCCGCCCACAAGCGTCCCCGTTAACGAGCCGATCCCTCCGATCACCACCGCTTCGAACGCGAAGATAAGCTGCGTAGGCCCTGAATAGGGAGAAAACGTCTCCCGCATGGCGAGAAACACTCCCGCCAGTCCCGCCGAGGCCACGGCGATCGCGGCTGCGATGGCATAGACGGATCGTGCATTGATGCCGACAAGCTCGGCGGTGTCGGGGTCTTCCGCGGTGGCGCGTATCGCCCGGCCAAGCGACGTGTTGGTCAGAAAGAGCTTCAATCCGCCCAGCAACAGGATGGCGACCGCAAAAATCAGCGCGGCGAGCGACCCGACATAGACGTTGCTGGTGATCGCCCAACTGTCATAGGCGAAGTCGCCGATATAGGGGGCCAACGAGCGCGAGTCCGCCCCCAGATATTCGAACAATCCGTTTTCGATGACTATGGCAAGGCCGAAAGTGGTGAGCAGCGGCACCAGCACCCCGGCGCGCAGGCTGCGTTCCAGCATCCCGCGTTGCAGCGCCCAGCCGATGGCGGCCATGACCGGCAGTACCGCGATGAGCGCGATGAAAGGCGAGATGTCCGTTGCGTCGACGATCAGAAATACCAGGCAGGCGCTCAGAATGGCGAGATCGCCGTGGGCGAGATTGATGATCCGCATCACCCCGAACATGAACGATAGGCCACAGGCGAGCAGCGCATAATAGCCGCCGAGCAGGACGCCGTTGAGAATCTGCGTGGCCCAGATCATGGATTTGCTCGTCGCCCCTGCCGCAGGCCGAAATAGGCCGCGGTGACCTGCTCGCGGTTCATTTCCGTTGCGCGGCCTTCCAGGACGATACGGCCCTCCAACATACAGGCGACGCGCGTCGCAACGCCGAGCGCGCGGCTGATGTCTTGCTCGACCAGCACGATGGTGGCGCCGCTCGCGATCAGCGCGTCGAGCGAACGATAGACGGCTTCGACCGCGATTGGCGCCAGCCCGAGCGAGACCTCGTCGAGCAACAATAGCTTGGGATTGGTCATCAACGCCCGGCCGATCGCGGTAGCCTGCTGCTCGCCGCCTGACAGATTGCCGGCGCGGCTGTTGAGCCTTTGCCGAATCAGTGGGAAGGCTTCGACGACGGCATCGAGGTTCCAGAATCCCGGCCGGCCATAGGCGCCCGCCACCATCAGGTTTTCCTTGACTGTCATCCCGGCAAACAGCCGGCGTCCTTCCGGGACGAGTGCGATGCCCGCGCGGAGCCGCCCATAGGCGGGAACTGCGGTGACGTCGACCCCCTCGAACATGACACGGCCCGCTGCCGGCCTATGGGCGCCGGCGATCGTACGTAGCAATGTGGTCTTGCCCGCCCCGTTCGCACCGACCAGCGCCAGGGTCTCGCCAACGGCGACCTCGAAGGTTACGCCGCGGACGGCGTGCAGCAGACCGTGACGCGCATCCACTTGCTCGATGCCGAGCAGGTTCATTGCGCACCCTTTCCGCCGATATAGGCATCGATCACGGCGGCGTCGGCGATGACCGCTTCGGGCTTCCCGTCAGCGATGATACGTCCAGCGTCCATGCACACAAGGCGGCCGACCACGCGGACCAGCACATGCACGATGTGCTCGATCCAGACGATCGCCAGTCCGCGACCGTGGAGCACCTGGATCGTTTCGACGAGGTTGTTGGCCTCCTCGTCGGTCAGGCCGCCACCGATCTCGTCGAGCAGGAGTACGAGCGGCTCGGTCGCCAGCGCCCGTGCGAGTTCGAGCCGCTTGCGATCGAGCAAACCGAGCGTTTCGGCCCGCCGGTTGGCGATATGCAGCATCTGGCAAAGCTCAAGCGCTTCGACACAGCATCGATAGGCGCGTTGACCCGCCAGGCCGCCGCCGGTCGTCGCCGCCACGAAGCAATTCTCGAAGACAGTCATCGCGCCGAACGGCCGCGGAATCTGGTGTGAACGGGCAATTCCCAGCCGGCAGCGCTGCGCGGCCTCGAACCTCGTTACGTTCGCTCCCTTGAAAAAAACCGCGCCCGCGGAAGGCCGATAGGCCCCCGCGAGCACGTTGAGCAGGGTCGTCTTGCCGGCCCCATTCGGGCCGACAATGCCGACGGCCTCGTTAGCTCGCAGCGCGAAGTTCACCCCGTCGAGGACGGTCAATGCCCCGAACTGCTTGCGAACATCGGCGCCGACGAGCAGGCCGCCGTCGACGCGGCTCGCGGCCGTGTCCACCAATTGGTCCCCTCAGCTCAGCTATACGGCTGGAGCTTAGCACCAATCGGGACGTTTGGATCGTCCGCGTTGTCGACGATCACGAGATCGAGCTTGTATTTGCTACCCGGCTTGGCTTTGATCCATTGCGCGCCGATCAGCGGCGTCGGGCAGACATTGGCGATCGGAAATTTGCCCCACTCGACGACACCGACCGCGGTGGTCACCTTGAAATGGCTCAACGTCTTGGCGACTTCCGCCTTGTTCTTGGGATCGGACGTCGCCTTTAGGGCTCCAGTTCCGGCATCGAGCAGCGATTGAGTGCCGCCGAGCTGCTGATTCCACTGCCGTCCGGAGCTCTTTTCGTATCCGTCGGCGAGTTCCTGCGACGTTCCCCCGGTCAGCGGCGATTTATAGGGGAAGGTCGGATGCCAGTAGCACAGGCTCGCGATGTTGTAGGCGAGCGAGCCCAACGCTTCCATTTGCGACGGGAACAAGCCGGTTTTCGCGATGCTCTGGATTTTGATCGTCTTGGCGAAGCCGAGTTGAGCGGACTGCCGCCAGAAGGTGGCGAAGTCCGGCGGGATCGGCACGCCGGTGAAAATTTGCACACCGGCTCCTTTGTATTTGCCGATCTGCGAGGAATAATCGGTAGTGCCGTCTTCGTATCCACCCGGATCGAACACGGTGAAGCCGGCTTTCTCGAATAACGGGATCATATGTTCCCGCAACGCGTTGCCGTCGGCATCGTTGGGGAACATGACGCCGACTTTCTTGTTGGTCGGGACCGCCCCGTTGCTCCATTCTGAGATATAAGCCTTGGCGAATTCGGCGACGCCGAACGAGAAGTGATAGGTCCATTTGAACGGCGACGGCTCGCCCGGCTTGGCGCCGCGGCCGAAATACCACGCTTCCCACGGCAGGATGGTGGAGACACAAGGCACGCCCGCGGCCTCGCATGCATCGGAAACCGGATTGACCACTTCTGGGGTAGAGGTCGTGAGCATCAGGTCGACGTTGTCGCTGTTGATCAGCGCTTTGGCCAGTTGGCTGGCGCGCGCCGGATCGGATTGCGAATCCCGGTCGATGATCTCCACCTTGTATTTCTTGCCGCCGGCCGTCAATCCGTCAGCCAATGCCTTGCGCGCGAGGCCGAGCACGTACGGATCGCCTTCGCCGAAGCCGCCCAGCGGCCCTGTCCTCGGGCTGACGAATCCGATCTTGATGACGTCGCTCGCCTGCGCAAAAGCCGACGACATGCTACCGGCGAGTGCGAGCCCACCGGCGCCGGCGGCCGCGCGTTTGACGAAATCGCGCCGCGAAACAGTGGCGTCGGCTACGCCTGGTGTCTTCCGATTGGTAAGTGGATTATCAGTCCGTTTATTGGACGGCATCTTCGTCCTCCCAAAGTCTTGTTTTGCACGAGGTCCGTTTACGTCACTCACTCCGCAGCGCGTTGGCGTTTGTCAGAAGGTTACGCCGCGCACTTTGTGCATTTTTTTGATCGCGAGCCGATGGTTACCTAAATAATGGACAGTAGTTGCCGACGGGTGATTCATTTACATAGCCCGCCACACCGATATGAGTCCAGAGTGGCGCATGCGACTCGTTGTAGTTTAGTTCGACTAGTAAAGCTCCGACTCAAGACGTTCGATAGAACTTTTCAGGGCGGGATTATTCGCAGTGGAACGAATACGGGAAAGCGGGGGATCAACAATCTTCGCGCATCTCAAGGATCGCAGCAAGTCGTGGAGATGGTCCAATTGATTTACAGGTGAATCGCGAGTTGGGACCTTCGTCTGCATCTAAAGATGCGGCGCAAAGATATGCTAAATTAGTATCGGGACGCACCCGAGCTGCAACTGCCTGAACGCAGTCGTGTTCGTTTTGGGAGGGGAATCATGCCAGTGTCTGCTTCCTCGAATGCCGTGAGCGCCGCTGTCGTACGCAAGAAGGGCGGCCCCTTCATCATCGAAAAGCTTCGACTTGAGGAGCCGCGCGCCGACGAAGTACTGGTGCGCATCGTCGCCACCGGCATGTGCCACACCGACATGGTCGTGCGCGATCAGGTTTACCCGGTGCCGCAGCCGATCGTGCTGGGGCATGAAGGAGCCGGGGTCGTCGAGAAAGTCGGCTCCAATGTCGTCAAGGTGCGGCCGGGCGATCACGTGGTCTTGACGTTCATGTCGTGCGGCCACTGCAACCTTTGCGCGCAGGGACGACCGGCCAATTGCGTGAATTTTAATGCGCACAATTTCAGCGGCGCGCGAGCGGACGGCACCGGTAGTCTCCGTGACGACCACGGGCCGGTGCACGATCATTTCTTCGGCCAATCGTCCTTCAGCACGTTTGCGGTGGCCAACGAACGCAATGTCGTGAAGGTGCCGAAAGAGGCGCCGCTTGAGCTGCTCGGGCCGCTCGGTTGCGGCATCCAAACGGGCGCCGGGGCTGTCATGAATGCGCTGAAAGTGGGACCCGGCGCGAGTTTCGCGGCGTTCGGTGCCGGCGCGGTGGGGTTGAGCGCGGTGATGGCGGCTCGCGCCGTCGGCGCCACGACGATCATAGCCGTCGACGTCGTTCCCGCGCGGCTGGCGCTCGCCAAAGAGATCGGCGCGACCCATGCCGTCAATGCCAAGGAGCAAGATCCGGTCGCCGCGGTGAGGGCAATCACGAACGGCGGAGTTCAATTCAGCCTCGAAACCACCGCTCTTCCCGATGTCGTGCGTCAGGCTATCGACGCTCTCGGTGTGCGGGGAACGTGCGGCATCGTCGGAGCAGCGCCGCCCGGGACCGAGATCAGAATCGACGTCACCGAATTCATGCAGATGGCGAAGACGATCTACGGCATCATCGAGGGCGACAGCGTACCGGACCTTTTCATCCCTCAGCTTCTCGACCTGTTCCTGCAGGGACGTTTCCCATTCGACAAGCTCACCAAACTGTACGCGTTCGATCGCATCAACGAAGCGGCGAGCGACAGCGAGCGGGGAATTACCGTGAAGCCGATCATCCGTATCGGTAAAATCTAAGTCCGGCGGCATTGCTGCCGCCGGACGCGCTTAACCGTCGTCGCCGACGGCTCAGAACGGATAAGGATTCGGCTTCTCCTTGATCGTCACCCATTGCCATTGGGTGAACTCCTCCCAATTGGCCGGGCCGCCGATGCGCGTCCCGTTGCCGGAGGCTCCCGTGCCGCCGAACGGAACGTGCGGCTCGTCGGCAACCGTCTGGTCGTTGATGTGCAGGAGTCCGGTATTAAGACGATTGCCGACGGCGAGAGCGTGTCCGACGTCGGCCGAGAACACGCCGGCCGACAGTCCATAGTCACTATGGTTGGCAAGCTCCACCGCCTCGTCGTCGGTCGAGAACGATGTGATGGCGGCCACCGGTCCGAATACTTCCTCGTCAAAAGCGCGCATGCCGGGCTTTACGCCGGTCAGCACGGTCGGCCGATAGAACGGTCCGTCGAATGTGCCGCCCGCTTCAAGCTTGGCGCCCGCCGCCACCGAGTCCTTGACGATGCCGTGAATGCGCTCGACTTGCGCGCGGCTGATAATCGGTCCCAGCGCCACCTGGCCCAGCGGATCGCCGACCGGCAGATGCTTGGCCTTGGCCACGAGTTTCTCGGTGAGCGGCCCGACGATCTTGTCCTTGGCCAGCACGCGGCCGGTGGTCATGCAGATCTGCCCTTGATGGAACCAGGCGCCGAACGCGATCGCCGAAGCCGTTGCGTCGAGATCGGCGTCGTCCAACACGATCACCGCGTTCTTGCCGCCAAGCTCGAGCTGCACTTTTTTCAGATGCTTGCCTGCGAGCTCGCCGATGCGCCGTCCCACGTTGCTCGAACCGGTGAACGACACCATGGCGATGTCGGGATCGGTGCAGATCGCTTCGCCCGCCTCGGCGCCGCCGGGCAGCACTTGCAGCACGCCCTTGGGCAATTCGGCTTCCTCGAAGATGCGGGCGATGATGAAGCCGCCGGTCAGCGCCGTGCGCGGATCGGGCTTGAGCACCACCGAATTGCCGGTGGCGAGCGCAGGCGCCACGGCGCGCATCGACAGGATCAGCGGGAAGTTGAACGGCGAAATGATGCCGACGACGCCGCGCGGCAGGCGGCGGGCGATGCTGATGCGGCCGGGGTCGGAGGGCAGCACCAGGCCCTGCGGCTCGGTGCACATGGCGGCGGAACGATAGAGAATCTCCGTCACCATGTGGATTTCGAATCCGGCCTTGGCCGGGATGCCGCCAGTCTCGCGCGCGATCCACGGGATCAGCTCTTCCTGATTGTCTTCCAGGATCCGCGCCGCCTTGCGCAGGATGGCGCCGCGTTTCTCATACGGTGTCGCCGCCCAGCCGGGCTGCGCGGCGCGCGCCTCGGCGGCAGCCTTGCGCACGTCGGCGGCAGTGGCATTGCCGACGCGGGTCAACGTGGCGCCGGTCGCCGGCTCAAGCACGTCCAGCGATCCGCCGGCGGCATCATGCCACTCGGCGCCAAACAGGCGGCCGCGCCAAGTGCCTTCGATCATGAATTTCGGTGCGGGTACGTTCATTTTGTGGTCCTCCCCCAACGATCCACCTTTTCGGCGGATGACCTCGAGACGCGAGGAACCAACAGGTTCTACCAGGCACCGAGATGGACCAAATGCTATCGAATTCCGCCTGCTGGAACAATAGTACGTCCGCCCAATTGCTCTGACTTGGCCCGCCCATCGACGCCCATGCGGCTCCTTGCTCCCCAAAAAGTCCCGGAGCCCGGCGTCAGCGAGCGCTTTCCTTCTCGTCGGCGACGCTGCCCACCGGCGCGATCAACCTCCGTCGCACCGGGAAGGGGCTGATGTCGTAGAAGCGGGAGATCAGGCCCCAGACTCCAGTTGGAGCAAACAGCATGAGGATGATGGCGAGCGCGCCGAGCAGCATCAGATACCAGGATCCGAGCGCCGCCAGGTAATATTGCAGCAGGTAGAAAATCACGACGCCGATGATCGGGCCCTCCATCGTTCCGATGCCGCCGATGACGACAATGAAGATGACGTAGGCGGTCCAATCGATCAGCGAGAATGCGGCGTCGGGCGAAATCCTTGCTTTTTGTAAGAAGATGAGCGCGCCGACCATGCCGGTCGCGACGGCGGTGGCGACGTAGATAAAGAGCTTGGTGCGGAAAACATCGACGCCGGCGCTCTCGGCGGCGGCTTCGGAGTCGCCGATGGCGGACAGCGCGAGACCGTGGCGCGATCGTAACAGCCTATAGACCAGGAGGAACGTACCGACCGCCAGTATGAGCGCCAGCCAATAGGAGAGGATGTCGCGCGCCGCGGGCCCGCGTACCGCAAACAGGTTGCGGACGAAATCGAGACCGACCATGGAGGAAGCGACCTCCGGCGGCAGCGACGTGCCGGTGCCGCCGCCCAATTGCTTGACCTGCGCCAGGATGAGCCGGCAGACCTCGGCGACGACCCAGGTGCCGATGGCGAAATAAGCACCGCGCAAACGAAACACGATCAGCGCCGCCGGAACGGCGACCAACCCGGCGATGACTCCGGCCAACACGATCGAGAGCACCGAGTCGAGGTTGGTCACCACCGTGAAGGCGAACAGTGCATAGGCGCCCATGCCGACGAACGCCTGCTGCCCGACCGAAATCAGGCCGGCGCTACCGGCGAGCAGATTCCACAACTGCGCCAGCGCCAGCATGGTGAAGACGTAGAACAACTCCTGCAGCAGCACGCGGCTGGCGAAAGCCGGGAGCGCCAGCAACACGACGATGGCCGGGATGGCGAGGAAGAGCGTCACCGTTGACGCGCGCGTCGCCGTCGCGACAGTAAAATGCTTTCCGCCACGATGGATTTCGCCGCGCCCCACCTTGGTCGATCCGCTTGTGCACATGCCGCGGCTCTCAATCCACCGCGCGCGGGAACAGACCGCGCGGCCGGATCACCAGCACGATCAGGAACGCCACATGGCCGGAAAGGATCTGCCATTCGGGGTCGATATGCGCACCGACGGTCTGCGCCAGGCCGACGACGATGCCGCCGGCAAGCGTCCCCCACAGGCTGCCGAGGCCGCCGATGATCACCGCCTCGAACGCGTAGAGAAGACGCGCCGGACCGATGCTCGGATCGAAATTGGCGCGTGCGCCAAGAAAGAATCCGGCGACGGCGCAAACGGCGAGCGCGATACCCATGGTCAACGCATAGATCGCTTTGTTGTTGATACCCATGAGTTGGGCGATTTCCACGTCATCGGAGGTGGCGCGAAACGCCCGCCCGACCGCGGTGCGATAAAACACGCCGTTGAGCAGGAGGATGACGGCGATCGCCGTGGCAAGGCAGATCAGCGGCATGACCCCGATCGCAATCCCGCCGCCGAGCGGCAGTGAAGCGCCTTGCAGCGGCCCGACATTAAGAAACCGCGTGTCAGCGGAGAAGGCTTCGAGCAGGCCGTTCTGCACGATGATCGACAGCCCGAAGGTGATGAGCAAGGGCGGCAGGATATTGCGGCCGAGCACGCGATTGAGCATCATCGATTGCAACGCGTAGCCCACGGCGAACATCAGCGGTACGACGATCGCGAGCGTGAGCACGATGGGAACTCCCGCCGCAGCCAGCGCCAGCATGAGGAATGCCGCGAGCACGATCAAATCGCCATGCGCCAGGTTGACGAGGCGCATGATGCCGAAGATCACCGACAGGCCGGTGGCGTAGAGTGAATAAAGGCCGCCGAGCAGGATTCCTTGCAGCAGTGTGTCGATCCAGCCGAGCATCGCTCACAATCCGAAATAGGCGGCGTGAATGGCGTCGCGGGTCAGCTCCTGCGGGCGGCCGGTCAGGCTCACCCGTCCCTCCTGAAAGCAATAGGCCCGGTCCGCGACCGACATGGCGTGGAGGAGGTCCTGCTCGACCAGAACTACGCTGGTGCCGCGCTGTTTGATGTCCGCGAGCGCCGCGTAGATGTCGCGGATGACGATCGGAGCGAGACCGAGGCTGAGCTCGTCGCAAAGCAGGATGCGCGGGTTCGACATCAGGCTCCTACCGATGGCGACCATCTGTTGTTGGCCGCCGGACAACGCCGTCGACGGCGTGTGGCGCCGCTCGCGCAGCATGGGAAATAGCCGATAGACCGTGTCGAGGCTCCACGGGCCTTCGGTGCGCCGCCCGTAGGCGCCGACCAGCAGATTTTCCTCGACCGAGAGCGAGGTGAACAGCCGCCGGCCTTCCGGCACCAGCGAGACGCCGAGCTTGACGATCTCGAACGCCGGCAGCGTTCCGATGTCGCGGCCGTCGAGCCGCACCGCGGCGGCCGGGCGTGGCAGTAAGCCCGCGATCGCTTTCAGGAAGGTGGATTTGCCGGCGCCGTTGGCGCCGATGATAGCGACCGTTTCGCCCTCATTGAGCGCAAAGGTGATGCCGAAAAGCGCCTGGAAGTCGCCGTAAAAAGCGGTGAGTTCGCGGGTTTCCAGCACGGCCGAGTCTTCGTGCCCCAAGTCTTGATGCGTCACACTTGCTGCCTCACACTGAATGGCTCACGCCGCGATGCCCATGTAGATTTCCCGGACCTCGTCCGAGGCCATGACGGCGCGCGGCTCGCCTTCCACGATCTTGCGTCCGAAGTTGAGCACCACCAGCTGGGAAACGACGGCAACGAGCGCGTGCACGACGTGCTCGATCCACACGATGGTCACGCCGGATTTCTTGATGTCCTGAACCAATCGCACCAGCTCGCGGCATTCGGCTTCGGTCAGCCCGCCGGCGATTTCATCGAGCAGGAGGAGCCGCGGCGCGCTCGCCAGCGCCCGCGCCAGTTCGAGCCGCTTGCGCCCCAAAAGATTGAGCGTGCCGGCGCGGCGATTGGCGAAGCCGATGAGGCCTGTGCGCTCCAGAATGTCGCCGCAAGCATCGACCACCTGGACCTCGCGCTGCTGGCGGCCATGAATGGCGGCGACCAAGAGGTTCTCGAATACGGTGAGGTTCTCGAAGGGATGCGGGATCTGGAACGAGCGTCCGATACCGGCTATGCAGCGGGCACGCGGGCTAGCATGCGTGATCTCGCGGCCGTCGAAGACGATCGCGCCGCCGTCCGGTTTAAGCAGCCCGGTGATGAGATTGAACAGTGTGGATTTGCCGGCGCCATTCGGCCCGATGATGCCGAGCGCCTCACCCTGCGCGACCTCAAGCTGGACGTCATCGACGGCTTTCAGCGAGCCGAACGATCTCGTCAAATTGTCCAGCCTCAGGATCACGCGACCGCCCAGTCGAACGCCGGTCCGGGAGGGACCGGCGTTCCATCTTATCTTATGCCGAGGCGACGTCAGCCGCCCCGAATTTCCGTCGCCTTAACATTTTCGCGGCGCATGATCGTTTCGGAAAACCGGGCTTTTCCGGATCATGCGTTAGGCGATCGGCTCCATTTTGCCGCCGGCCGGGATTTCCGGCGCGGTCTTATTGTCGGTGATGACGATGTCGTACTTGTTTCCGCTGCGCAACCGCCACTGACCGCCGACCAGCGGCGTCTTAGCGACGTTCTTCGCAGCGAATGGCGGCAAGTTCTTCCCGTCCCAAGCTATCGGCCCGACCACGGTGTCGAGCTTCGTCGCGGCGATCGCGCTCACCATCGCCTTGTTGTCGCCGCCGCCGGAACGCTTCGCTACGTCCACGGCCAGCTCGAACAAAGCATGCGCAAAGCCGATCGGCTGCGTCCATTGTTTGCCCGTGCTCTTCTCATAGGCGTCGGCAAGGGCTTTGGCCGACTGTCCGGTCAGTGACGACTTGAACGGATGGCTCGGCGACCACCAGACCTCGGACGAGAGGTTGTTGCCGTTCTTGCCAAGCGCTTCAACCGCGACCGGGAAAAGAAGCGCTTTTCCGATCGAGGCAACCTTCGGCTTGAAGCCTTGTTGCGACGCCTGGTTCCAGAAGGTGGTGAAGTCCGGCGGTATCATCACCCCGGTGATGATCTCGCAATTCGCCTTCTTGAATGCGGCGATCTGCGCGCTGAAGTCGTCGGTGAGGTTCTGATAACGGCCCGGATCGGTGAGCGTGTACCCGCCCTTTTCGAGCACCGGCGGGAAGCCGACGACTTTGTCGCCCCATGCATTGCCGTCGCCATCGTTGGGAAACAAGCCGCCGACGGCTTTGTCGGTCTTAACCTGCCCCCACATGTTGGTGAAGACGGCGATGACGTCCTCGAGGCCCCAGAAGAAGTGGTAGGTGTAGTTGAATGGTTTCCACGCAGGCGGACCGCCGCCCGGGTTGGCTTGGCGGCCGATGAAATAGGGCTGCCACGGCGCGACGGTGGAGATGCACGGCACCTCCTCGATCTCGCATTGTGTCGATACCGGGTTCGTGGTCTCCGGCGTCGAGGCAACGAGCATCAGATCGATCTTGTCGCCGACGATCAGCTCCTTGGCGACTTCGGCCGCGCGATTCGGATTGGACTGGCTGTCCTTGACGATGACCTCGACCGGGAGCGTCGCGTTGCCGACTTTCACGCCGCCTTTCACCGTCTCGAGAAAGCTCGAGATGACGAATTTGTCCGCTTCGCCGAACAGCGCGAGCGGTCCGGTCTGCGGACTGACATAGCCGAGCTTAAGGCTCTTGGCGGCGTGCGCCGCCGGCGCAAATACCGAACCTGCGGCGAGCGCAGCGCCGGTTGCCGCCGACGCTTTCATGAAGCTGCGCCGGTTCACGCGAATGCTGTCTGATGTCTTCGCCATGCCGTCCTCCCTGTTCGATCGGCGCTGTCGCCCGGAATCGGGCCGTGCCGTTGGCGTTCATCCCCGCGAAGCCTTCGACTTGCACCGTTCGGTGCCACTGGTTATTGTTCGATTATCGAACGAAGGTTCGCACTGTAGTTATTCTTACCGAGCGCCGAATTTCTGTCAATTGCTGTAGCGCTGATAGGCCCACCTGAAAGACGTGCGCGCGCGATGGCGCAAAACCTGGTGCAAGACAAGGAAATCCTGGCGACGCTGGCCAAGGGCCTTGCCGTGCTCGGCTCGTTCGACAAGCAGCGGCCGGTGATGACCTTGTCGCAGGCGGCCCAGGTCACCGGGCTGTCGCGGGCGACGGCGCGGCGTATTCTGCGCACGCTTGCCGGGCTCGGCTATGTGACGCAAAGCGGGCGCCAGTTTTCGCTGTCGTCCGGCATCCTCAAGCTCGGCTTTGCTTACCTGGCGACGCAGAACTGGATCGAGCAGGCGGCGCCGCTGATGCGCCAGCTCAGCGAGCAATTCCATGAATCTTGCTCGGCGGCGACTTTGGAAGGAACCGAAATCGTCTATGTCGCGCGGTTCCCGGCGCGCCGCATCATGTCGGTGACGCTCGCGGTCGGCACGCGGCTGCCGGCCTTTCACACCTCGCTGGGCAGGATCCAGCTCGGGTTTCTCGACGACGCGGAATTTTGGCGGCGGCTGAGGTCACTGCGCATCGAGGCTTTCACCCCCTCGACGATCACCGACGTGCAGGCGCTGTACGAGCGGGTGCAGGAAGACCGCGCGCAAGGATTTTCCATCGTCGATGAGGAGCTCGAACGCGGCCTGCGCTCGATCGCCGTGCCGGTGTTGGACCGCAGCGGTCAGGCGATCGCTGCGGTCAACGTCAGCACCCACTCGACGCGCACCACCCGCAATGAAATGCGCGAGCGCTTTCTGCCGAGCTTGCGCGCCGTCGCCGAGAAAATCTCCGCCTCGGTCGCCTAGCTGATGCCCGTGACTCCGCCGGAGCGAAGTTACTTCGGCCCGAATCCGTCGGCTCGCATTGACCGCTGCATGTGCATCTTGCCTAGCCGCGGTCCCCCGCGTATCGTTCGCAAAACGTCGAATACCGCACGACAGTTCGATAATCGAACAATAGGGGATGGGCGCCATGAGCATTGCTGCGAAGGGATCGAAGCCGGCCGCTAAGCCCGCCGCAAAGACGGGCGTCACCACGCCGCAGACCGGCAACGAATACCTCGACTCGCTCCGCGATGATCGCACGGTCTTCATCTACGGCGAGCGCGTGAAGGACGTGACCACCCATCCGGCGTTCCGCAACACCGCGCGCATGGTGGCGCGGCTCTACGACGCGATGCGCGATCCCAAGCATGCCGACAAGATCATGGTGCCGACCGATACCGGCAACGGCGGCAAGACGCACGCATTCTTCAAGGCGCCGAAATCGCTCGACGATCTGTTGGCCGGGCGCAACGCCATCGCGGAATGGGCGAAGATCACCTACGGCTGGCTCGGCCGTTCACCCGACTACAAGGCGTCCTTCCTGGCAACGTTGGGCGCCAACGCCCAGTTCTACGATCCGTACAGCGAGAACGCCAAGCGCTGGTACAAATTCAGCCAGGAGCGCGTGCCCTTCGTCAATCACGCCATCATCCATCCGCCGGTCGACCGCGACCGGCCGCCGAACGAAGTCGGCGACATTTGCTGTCACGTGGAGAAGGAGACCGACGCCGGCATCGTCGTTTCCGGCGCCAAGGTCGTGGCGACCGGGTCGGTGCTCACCAATTACACCTTCGTCGCCCATCACGGACTCATCCCGGTGCAGGACAAGAAATTCGCCGCGGTGTTCATGGTACCGACCAATCATCCGGGCGTGAAATTCATCTGCCGCACCTCCTACGAGATGACCTCGACGGCGATGGGCAGCCCGTTCGATTATCCACTGTCGAGCCGGATCGACGAGAACGACGCGGTGTTCATTCTCGACAAGGTCCTGGTGCCGTGGGAGAACGTCTTCGTCTACGGCGATATCGAGAAGGCCAACAACTTCTTCCCGCGCACCGGGTTCCTGCCGCGCTTCGTCGTTCACGGCTGCACGCGGCTTGCGGTGAAGCTCGACTTCATCGCCGGCTTGCTGCTCAAGGCCGTCGAGGCCGCGGGCACCAAGGATTATCGCGGCGTGCAGGCCAATGTCGGCGAGGTCATCGCCTGGCGCAATCTATTCTGGGCGCTATCGGACGCGATGGTGCGCGATCCGAAGCCGTGGATCGGCGACTACGTGCTTCCCAACATGGATCCCGGCAACGCCTATCAGATCATCGCCACCATGGCCTACACCAAGGTCAAATACATCATCGAGCAGACCGTGGCGTCGGGGCTCATCTATCTCAATTCCCACGCCCTCGACTTCAAAAATCCCGAGATCCGCCCCTATATCGACCGCTACATGCGCGGCTCCAACGGCTACAAGGCCGAGGAACGCGTCAAGCTGATGAAGCTTCTATGGGACTGCCTGGCGACGGAATTCGGCGGCCGGCATGAGCTCTACGAGATCAATTACGGCGGCTCGACCGAGGAAATCCGCCGCTATTGCCTGTTCGGCGCGCAGGCGTCCGGCAACGCCGATCGCTTCAAAGGCTTCGCCGAGGATTGCATGGCCGAATACGACCTCGACGGTTGGAAGGTGCCCGATCTCACCGACCCGGGCGAGCTCAGCTATCACGTGCTGCGCGCGGGAAAGAAGTAGCGCCGTAAGCTAGCGCGTCGGCGACAGCCCGAGGCGGTCCATCAGTCCGCGGTCGCGGTCGCGTTCCGGGTTCGGCGTGGTGAGGAGCTTCGGCCCGCAGAACAGCGAATTCGCTCCGGCGAGGAAGCACAGCGCCTGCGTCTCCTCGCTCATGGCTTCGCGGCCGGCCGAGAGGCGCACCACCGAGCGCGGCATGGCGATGCGGGCGACGGCGATCGTGCGCACGAACTCGATCGGATCGAGCGTGGGCGCGTCGGCCAGCGGGGTGCCGGCGACGCGGACCAGCATGTTGATCGGCACCGATTCCGGATGCACCGGCAAATTCGCCAGCGTCGCGATCATGCCGACGCGGTCCTCGCGCGTCTCGCCCATGCCGACGATGCCGCCGCAGCAGACGTGGATGCCGGCGGCGCGTACATGGTCGAGCGTTTGCAACCGATCCTCGTAGGTGCGTGTGGTGATGATCTCGCCATAGAATTCCGGAGAAGAGTCGAGGTTGTGATTGTAATAGTCGAGCCCGGCGGCTTTAAGCTTCCCCGCCTGCGCGGCGGTGAGCATGCCGAGCGTCGCGCACGTCTCCAGCCCCAGCGCCTTGACGCCTTCGACCATGGCGCAAACCGCCTCGAGGTCGCGCTCCTTGGGCGAGCGCCAGGCGGCGCCCATGCAAAAGCGGCCGGCGCCGGCTTCCCGTGCTGCGCGCGCTTCCGCGAGAACGGCGTCGAGCGGCATCAGCTTTTCCGCGCGCACGCCGGTATCGTATCGCGCGCTTTGCGGGCAATAGGCGCAATCCTCAGGGCAGCCGCCGGTCTTGATCGAGAGCAACGTCGAAATCTGCACCGCCGCCGGATCGAAATTCTCGCGGTGAACGCTTTGCGCGCGGAATACTAGTTCCGCAAGCGGCAGGTCGAACAGCGCGCGCAATTCCGCGCGCGTCCAGTCATGGCGCGGCGGAACGCCTTGTGTGAGGGTTAGCGCTTGCGCTTCAGCAATCGACATGGCGGCAGCATAGATGCGTGGACGGCGAGCACAAGCTCAGGCCCGTTACCCTGAGGTGCCCGTGCCAAACGGGTCCGGCCCGAAGTGGCCGGCCCGATGACAGGCTCCGCGCGGACCTCGAAGGATCCCGGCCGAGCGGCCCGGGCCGTCGCCCCAACCGAAATCGATTTTCCGATTTCGGACTTCAAGTGGTTGGCTCCCTGCGCTGGCACCTCAGGGTGACGGAACGTAGGTCAACAAAAAAGGCCCCGCGGTTTCCCGCGGGGCCTTAGAGAGAGATCGGCTATCGCTAAACGTTAGTTATTGAAGCGTTAGTTCTTGGCGACCAGCGGCTTCGGAGCCTCGGGTCCCCAGAGCTTGAAGCCAAGGCGCGTATAAATTTCGATAGTGCCGGCGCCGCCAGGAGCGTTCTGTGACCAAATCCCGTCGGTCAACCAGACTTGGAGATCGACTGGGCCGAAATCGTAGCCGACCAAGCCTCCGAGTTGGGCGTAGCCAAACCTGTTGCAGGCACCAAGAGCGTTCGGCCCGGACCCTGGGCCGGCGAGACCGGGTGTTGTGCAAGCCGAGCCGGTGTCGGCGGTTGTCTGAAACTCGAAGGCGCCTACTGGGCCAAACGACCACTTGCCCATCTTATAGAGAGCGTGCAAGTCGCCGTAGAACAAGTTGCCGCTGGTCTCAGTTAGGCCTGCTGCTAAAACGCCCCCAGGTACTGCTGTTCCAACACAGCAGTTGCCACTCGAAGCGAGGTTGACGTCATAGAAGAAGTTGCCGCTTATATTCCAGGTACCGGACAGGTACGAGACCGCAATCGCCGGCTCGAGGGTCCAGTAATCGGGATTCGGCGTCGTCTGGCCACCAAACGCAGCGCTGCTGCGCGTACCATCCGGCGCCATGAAGTTGAAGGCGCCTGACACGAACCAGCCGCCACCCAGATTCCACGACAGCGTGATCGGGTTCCAGGTCGTATTGGCCGTCACGAAGCCGCCGCCGTTGAATTGATTGGGACCACCGCTGAAAAAGCCGGCACCGCTGCAGTCACCGCTGACGCAGGCGTGGTTAATGTAGAATGCCTGAACCACCGACATGCCGTAGCTGGCGCCCAGGAAGTTCCATCCTGGTACAAAGAGCAGCGGTACGGCGTTAGCAATGGCGGGCAGCGCTATGTGCGTTCCCTGATTTGGGCCAGGTGCGCCAGGGAGAAAAGTCCCCGTGGATGGCACCGTTTGAGGCATACCGAGGTAAGCGGTCTCAAGGCCTGTATACAGGCCGGGCGGTGGCAGAGCGCCCAACGGCAGACCGATCGTCGCGGCACTCAAGCGATTTTGGAAACTTCCACTTTCTTCGGCGAGAGCCGAGCTTGCCACACCGCCGATGGCGAGCGCAGCAAGACCGCCCAGTGCTATCTGTCTCAGTCGGGTCATTTGCCCCTCCGTGTTTGTCCCCAAGACCCTGCGCATTCCGCACGGGGCTTGACTTGTCGGCGACCTGCCAACTGCCGGCAGGGTCGGGCAAGCCAATGAAGAATGCAATGCTTTGTGCCGTTTAGCGCCGTGGGAAATGTCATTTATGTTGCGGTAGTGGCAAAAATGCCACGCAAACAAGCACTGCGGGAAGCACCGGGCGCGGTGTCAGCTCTGCCGAAATAAATACCTGAAAATCAAGAACTTAAATCGAGGCACCCAGCGTTGAATTGTCCCGCCGCGAGCGGTCAATGCTGCCGAGTTTCGCGCCGCTGATGGTGTCCGCTGGCATCCACCGGATGTCCCGGCTCCACCAATTCGGCCAAGAGTGGAGGAGGGAGCGTCATTGCGACGGTCCGGCCTGAAGTGGCCGGCCCGACAGGCTCCGCGAAGTAATCCAGAGCCTCGTGGGGCGCATTCTGGATTGCTTCGTCGCTTCCACATACGCGCGCCGTGCTTCCACCTACGCGCTCCGCGCTTCGGTGGACTCAAACCTTCCGTAGCTCGCGAAGCGAGCGAAGGCCGGTTGCTCCTCGCAATGACGCCGCGCTCACCAGAAATCCAGCGTCGGCCAAATTGTTTGCTCGTGCGAGTGCATGAGCGACGCCAATCGCCCGACATGCAGAACAATCGGCACAAGTCCGTCGGAGTGCCGCAACGCGAAGATATGGCCGACGAACAGCGAATGATCGCCGCAGTCATGTCGCGCCGTCACCTTCGTGGCGATCGCCGCGTTGGCGTGCGCGAACAGCGGGGTGCTGTCGGCATATTCGTATTTTAAGTCGATGCCCTCGACCGGTTGGCCGGCGAAATGACCGATCAGGGATTCCTGACCGCGCGTGAGAATGTTCACGCCGAAATGGCCGGCCTCGATCAGGAAAGCATGCATGCGCGCTTTCTTGCTGACCGAGATCACGCACAACGGCGGCTCGAGCGAGCCGGACATGAAAGCATTCGCGGTCATGCCGCGGATCTCGCCGCGCACCTGCGTGGTGATGACAGTGACGCCCGTGGCAAACGAGGCCATAACCCGGCGGAAAAGATCTTGCGTTACCTCGCCGCCGGTGCCGGATTGGACCGCCGAAATTTCCATTGTTGAATCATACGAAGCCGCTTGGGACGAGGCAAGGACGCCGCCCAGTTGGCAATAACGCGTGGCGTTACGCCTTTACCAATTTACGGCCGGTGACCGCTTCGAGATTTTTGAAATAAATCTTGTCCTGGTCCGTTTTCGATAGGTTGAGCGACTCGAGAATCCGCAGCGTCTCGCGCGGAAACATCGTGCCGCCCTCGGGATCGAACGGGCAATCCGAGGCGAACACGATCTTGTCGCGCGGGAAGAATTCCATGCCGGCCTTGGTCGCCGGCGCCGCGGTGAACACGGCGGTATCGGCCCAGAAATCCTCTTTGAAATAATCCAGTGGGCGTTTCTTGAGGCTCTTACGCAGTGCGACGTAATCCGCGTCCGACGTGCGCGAGCCCATGACGTCGTTGCCCGGCCCGATGCGGCCTTCGAGCATCGGCACGAGGCCGCCGAAATGGTGGGTGATGATTTTTAGATTGGGATGAGTGTCCATGATTTTCGAGTAAACGAGGCGGATCATGGCGGTTGCGGTCTCGTAGGACCAACCAAAAGTCCACCAGATCTCGTAAAGCGATTTCTGCTCGGTGATGTAGTCAGGCACCTCGGCGCCACGCGTCGGATGCAGCCAAACCGGAATGCCGAGCTCGTTCATCTTATCCCAGAACGGCAGAAATTCCGGGCGGTCGAGCGGCTTGCCGGCGATATTAGTGTGGATTTGCACCCCGAGCGCTCCGAGCTTCTTGACCGCGCGTTCCGCCTCGGCGACGCCGGCATCCGGCGCCGCGAGACACACCTGCGCCACCCAGCCGGGGAAATGATCCTTCTCCTTGGCGCACAGTTCCGCGAAGCCGTCGTTGATGACGCGGCAGAACTGTTCGATATGCGCCGGCGTCTTGGCAAACACTTCGATCGGCGGCTGCGGATAGGAGAGGATTTGCTGATAGTCCTTGTGGCCGTCGACGATCTTCTTGCGCACGTTAAGGTCATAAAGCGCCGGAAGCGAGCGCACGCGTTTGCCCATGTCCCGGTAGTCGGCGGCGACCTCATCGAGCATGTCGAAGAATTTTTTCGGAAAAAAGTGCGTGTACGCATCGATGCGCATGAGGCGTTTCTCCCTATTGCAGCGGGCTTTTTAGCACAGGCGCCGCGCGTTGCGGCAAGCACTTACGCAACTGCGCCATGCCCAAAACACGCGAGCACCTCGGGCGGGATCGGCTGCGACCTTATGCGCGTGGGATCGTCGGTCGGGCGAACCACCCAAACGCGCGTCTCGAAGCCTTCGACCGCGAGCGCGCCGGCCTTGGTCAGCCGATGTTCGACTTTGAAGCTCGATCGGCCGCATTCGACCAGCGCGGTCTCGATCGCCACTTCGTCACCGAACCGCGTCGGCACCCGAAAGCGCGCCCGGGTCTCGACCAGTGGATGTCCGGCGAAGGCGTGGGCCTTCAGGTAGTCGATTTTGTTCATGCCGAGCGCGCGCTCGATGAGAACGGTCGTGGACGTGTCGAACATCTCGAAATAGCGCGGGTAGAAGATGATCCCGGCGGGATCGCAGTCGCACCATTCGATGCGGACATTGCGGATATTGGTAAGCATCCCGGCGGTCGCATTCACCGCGGCGCCATGCGCAGCGCCGCATCGATGCGAATGACCTCGCCGTTGATGTAACGGTTCTCGATCAGGTGGCGCGCAAGCGCGGCGAATTGCGTCGGATCGCCGAGTTTTTTCGGGAACGGCAGCGAGGCGGCGAGGCTCTCCTGCGCCTGCGGGGTAAGCCCCATCAACATCGGCGTCAGGAAGATGCCGGGCGCGATGGCATTGACGCGTACACCGAACTGGGCGAACTCGCGCGCCGCCGGCATGACCAGGCCGACGACGCCGCCTTTGGACGACGCATAGGCAGCCTGGCCGATCTGCCCCTCAAACGCCGCCACCGAGGCCGTGCAGACTATGACACCGCGCTCGCCGTCGGCGAGCGGCTCGAGCGTTGCCATGGCGGCGGCGGCGAGCCGCATGGCGTTGAAGGTTCCGATCAGGTTGATGCGAATGATGCGCTCGAAGTCGGCGAGCGGCATCGGCCCCTCTTTGCCAACGATGCGCTTGGCCATCCCGACGCCGGCGCAGTTGACCAGGATGCGCGCGGGACCGTGATCGGCGGCGGCCTTGGCGATCGCCGCTTCGGTAGAGGCGCTATCGGCTACATCGCAGTTAATGGCGATGCCGTTGATATCGATCGCCACCTCGGCGGCGGCTTTGGCGTTCACGTCGAGGATGGCGACTTTGGCGCCGGCTTCGGCCAGCATGCGCGCGGTCGCGGCCCCAAGGCCGGAGCCGCCGCCGGTGACCAGCGCCACGTGTCCACGAATGTCCATGATCAACTCGCTTGTGCTGCGGGCCCCCACCCTAACCCTCCCCCGCTTGCCGGGGAGGGAAAGGAGGGGGCGACGATGACGTGCGCCGCCGGCGGCTCGGCGTAAAGCTCATCGACCAGGGCCGCGCGATGGGCGAGCACCGCGCGCTGATTGATCGATCCCTTGTCGGTCACCTCGCCGACGTCGAGCGAGGGCGGGTCGGCGAGCAGGATGGCGCGGCGGATGCGGCCCGAAGTGCCGCGGCTCGGATCAGAGAGCGCTTCGAGCAGGCGCGCGAACCTCTCGCGCACGCGCGCGTCGGCGAGCACGATCGCGGCGGGCGCGTCCGGTGCGAGATCGGGCGTCAATTTTCGGCAGGCGTCGATATCGGGAATGATCAAGGCTGCGACATCGTCGCGATCCGCCCCGGCGAGCACGACGTCGCGCACCAGCGGCGCGCATTGGGCGATGAACGCCGCCCGCAGCGGTCCAACTCTGACCCAGCTGCCGGTGGCGAGCTTGAAATCCTCGGCAAGACGTCCGTCGAAGATCATCCCCCTTGCCGGGTCCGCCGGATCCTCGAATTTGAGCGCATCGCCGAGCTTGTAAAACCCTTCCTCGTCGAACGCGGCCGCGGTCAGCGCCGGCGCTCGCCAATAGCCCGGCGTGATGTTTGCGCCCTTGAGCCGGGCCTCGAACTTGCCGTCGCGTGGTACGAGCTTGAGCTCCACCCCCGGCAGCGGCACCCCGATATTGCCGGCGCGCTCGGTTTCCCACGTGCATGCGATCGCGGCCGGCGCCGTCTCCGTCGAACCGAGACTGGAGAGAAAGATGATGCGCTCGCCCGTCGTCGCCGCTGCGAGCTCTTGGTATTCGTCCCAGACATGCTGCGCGAGTCCGGCGCCGGCGTAGAACAGGACCTTGAGCCGGCTGAAGAAACTCTCGCGCAACGCCGCGTCGCTGCGCAGGTAGGGCAGCAGCATCTCAAAGCCTTTCGGCACGTTGAAGTGGATCGTCGGTGCGATCTCGCGCAAGTTTCGCACGGTTGCCTCGATGGCGCCGGGCATCGGCTTGCCTTCGTCGATATAGAAAGAGCCGCCATTGACGAGCACCAGTCCGAAATCATGGTTGCCGCCGAACGTGTGGTTCCACGGCGGCCACTCGACCAGGACCGGCGGTTCATCGACAACGAAGGCAAGACTTGAACGGAGCATTGCCTGATTGGCGCAGAGCATGCGCTGGGTATTGATGACGCCCTTCGGCTGTCCGGTCGAGCCCGAGGTGAAGAGGATTTTTGCCACCGTATCGGGACCGACCTCGGCGTGCGCCGCGTCGACGGCCGGCGTCGCTTGCGCGCCTGATAGTTTCGCAAATGGCGTCGTCGGCCGATCGCTCGCGGGGTTCGTGGTGGTCACAACCTCGACGTCGGGCGGTACGGTCGCGGCGATGGCGCGCGCAAACACGGTTCCGTTTGCGGCGAAGACGAGGCCGGGTGTTAAAATCTCGATGATGCCTTTGAGCTTCTTGAAATCTTGCGAGACCAACGAATAGGGCACCGAGATGGGCGCATAGGGAATGCCGACATGCAGGGCGGCAAGACCAAGCAGTGCATGCTCGATGTCGTTGCCGGACAAAATGGCGATTGGACGATCCGGCGAGAGATCGCGTTTGAGCAGCGCGGCTGCGATCGCCCGCACCGCCGCGAATGTCGCTGCGTAAGTCAGCGTGCGCCAATGACCCGCGGCATCGCGCTGCGCAAGAAAGATTCGCCCTGGCGCGGCTTGCGCCCAATAAGCGAGCCGTTCGGTGAGCGCTCGCGGATAGGGTTGCAGCGGGTGCGGCGAGCGCAGGAGCAGGGTGCCATCGGCTCTATACTCGACCAGCACGTCCGCCGGACCGAGCCGGACCGGCCGCAGCGGCGCCCGACTTTGCGCCGAATGTGTCTTTGCCAACGTGCGCGACATTGATACCAAAAGAGATGCGCAATCCGCCTGACATGGCTGCCTAACCGCGTCAAGGCGCGGCGTCGATCGATGCCGCGGGCGCGATTTGACCCTGTCCGCCACGGCCCGTAAATAACGATATGCAGCGTAAAGCGGCGCAATCGTTGCGCCGTACAGCCCGACACCAGGACGGCAAAGCCGCGGAACGATAAGGCGGCGGGCCGTGCCGCAAGTTTAAGGGAGCGAGCCATGCGGGAGGTATTTATTTGCGATGCGGCGCGCACCGCGATCGGCCGTTACGGCGGCGCGCTCGCCAGGGTGCGCACCGACGATCTCGCCGCTGTTCCGATCAAGGCGCTCGCTACGCGCAACGCGCAGGCGGATTGGTCGCGGCTCGACGAAGTCTTCTTCGGTTGCGCCAACCAAGCCGGTGAGGACAACCGCAATCTCGCGCGCATGGCGGCATTGCTCGCCGGGCTGCCGGACTCCGTTCCCGGGGTGACCATCAACCGGCTCTGCGCCTCCGGGCTCAATGCCGTCGGCGACGCCGCGCGCGCCATCCGCAGCGGCGAAATGGATTTCGCCATCGCCGGCGGAGTGGAATCGATGACGCGGGCGCCGTTCGTGATGGGCAAGGCCGGCGAGGCGTTTTCGCGTGCGACCGAAATGTACGACACGACGATCGGATGGCGGTTCGTCAATCCGGTTCTCAAGGCGCAATACGGCATCGACTCGATGCCCGAGACCGGCGAGAACGTGGCCGAGGAGTTTCAGGTCGCGCGCAAGGACCAGGACGCTTTCGCGTTGCGCTCGCAGCAGCGCGCCGGCAAGGCGGCCGCTTCGGGCTACTTCGCCGAGGAAATCGTTCCGGTCGAAGCGCCGGGAGGCAAGGCCGGTCCGATCGTCGTCGACAAGGACGAGCATCCGCGTCCCGACACGACGCTGGACAATCTCGCCAGGCTCAAGCCGATCGTGCGCAACGGCGGCTCCATCACCGCCGGCAACGCGTCCGGCGTCAATGACGGCGCTGCCGCCATCATCCTCGCTTGCGAAGAGGCGGTGAAGGTGCACGGCCTTCATCCGCGGGCGCGCGTCCTCGGCATGGCTTCGGCTGCGGTGCCGCCGCGCATCATGGGCATCGGGCCGGTGCCGTCGACACGTAAGCTGATGGAACGGCTGGGCTTCAAGATCGGCGACTTCGATCTGATCGAGCTCAACGAGGCCTTCGCATCGCAGGGGCTCGCGTGCCTCCGTCAGCTCGGCGTCGCCGACGACGCCGAACACGTCAATCCGCATGGCGGGGCCATTGCGCTCGGCCATCCGCTCGGCATGTCGGGCGCGCGGCTGGCGCTCACTGCCGTGCACGGGCTGCACGAGCGCGGCGGCACGCGCGCGCTCGCCACCATGTGCGTCGGCGTTGGCCAAGGCGTTTCGCTGGCGCTGGAACGGGTTTAGTTGGAGAAGCAGTCCCGTGCCGATGAGTCCCGGTTACGTTCCCTTCCATCCCAATCCATCGAAGCCGAAATACAAACCGCCGCCGGGCGCGGTCGATGCGCACTGCCATGTGTTCGGGCCCGAGGCGAAGTTTCCTTACGCGCCGGAACGCAAATACACGCCGTGCGATGCGCCGAAAGAGAAGCTGTTCGCGCTCCGCGACTTTCTCGGCTTTGACAAGAATGTCATCGTGCAGGCGTCCGCCCACAGCAAGGACAACCGCGCGATGGTCGATGCGCTCGACGCCGCCAAGGGCCGCGCCAAGGGCATCGCGTTCGTCGGCGAGGAGGTGACCGACGACGATCTGCGATGGATGGACAAGGCCGGCGTGCGCGGCGTGCGCTTCAATTTCCTCAAGCGGCTGGTCGATTACATTCCGCGCGACGTGCTCCAACGCATCGTCAAGCGCGTGCAAAAGCTCGACTGGCAGATCGTGGTCTATTTCGAGATGCCGGATTTGCCTGAGCTTGAGGATTTCTTGACCTCGCTACCGACCACCGTCGTGGTCGATCACATGGGTACGCCCGACGTGAAGAAGGGCGTCGATCACCCGGAGAACCAGAACTTTCACAAGCTCATGGACAAGCACAAAAACTTCTGGGTGAAAGTCTCCTGCCCGGAGCGCATGAGCGTCGCCGGCCCGCCCTATGACGACGTGGTGCCGTTCGGCCGCGCTTTGGTCGAGCGCTTTCCCGACCGCGTGATCTGGGGCACCGACTGGCCGCATCCCAACGTGAAAGTAGCGCCCGACGACGGCGCGTTGGTCGATTACATTCCCAGGATTGCTCCCGCGGCCGACCTTCAGAAAAGGCTTTTGGTCGACAATCCGATGCGGCTTTATTGGAGTTAAGCGGACCGCCGCGATAACCTGCGGCGGACGGCGATGCGTCCACATAATTTCTGGGAGCAGGATGGCGACGTTCGTTCTAGTTCACGGCGCCTGGCATGGCGCCTGGTGTTGGCGCCGCGTTGCGCGGCTCCTTGCCCGCAACGGCCATGACGTGTTTACGCCGACGCTGACAGGTGTCGGCGAACGCTCGCATCTGTTGACACCCGCCATCGATCTCGAGACCCACATTCTCGATGTCGTCAACGAGATGAAGTGGCAGGAGTTGAACAACGTCGTTTTGGTCGGCCACTCCTACGGCGGCATGGTGATTTCCGGCGTCGTCGAGAAAATGGAGAAGGCGATCTCGTCTTTCGTGATGCTGGATGCGTTCTTCCCGGAGAATGGGCAAGCGGTGGTCGATATAGTGTCGGCTCCGGTGCGGGACGGGGTGCTGGCCGCGCAACGCAACGGCGCAACCGCCTTGCCGACGCGCTCGGCGGCGGTATTCAACGTCAACGAAAAGGATCGCGCTTGGGTCGATGCGCAATGCACGCCGCAGCCGCTTCAGTCGTTTTTGCAGAAGCTGACGCTGACCGGCGCGCGCGAGCGCATCGCCGATAAGACCTACATCCGGGCGACCGGATATGAGAGCCTTTACTTTGATCTCGGACTGGCGACCGCGCGTAAAAGGGGTTGGTGTACCTACGAGTTGGCGTGCGGTCACGACGTCATGCTCGACATGCCGGAGCGGCTGGCTGGGATATTGCAGGAGGTGGCCTGAGGCAAAGGCCGGCGTGACGGGTTAATATTTGGTGGTTGGAACGGTTCGAGACTGCGGGAACCGCTTACGTTGCCAAGCTTGCCTGCGCTATATATGTGAAAAGCCGAACGGGAGAGACGCCAATGGCGCGCAAACAGCAGGTTTACGACGACATTCCCGGAACATTCGTGTTCGACGCCGAGCGTTCGCGCCAGGGCTTCGGCATCAACATGTTCTGCATGTCGCTGATGAAGGATGAGAACCGCAAAGCCTTCAAGGCCAACGAGCCGGAATATCTGAAAAAGTTCAGGCTGACGCCGGAGCAGTCGGAAGCCATCCTCAAGCGCGATTACAATCGCATGCTCGAACTCGGCGGCAACATCTATTTCACCGCCAAGCTCGGCGCCACCGACGGCCACTCGTTCCAGCATCTTGCCGCGCTGATGACCGGCAACACGCAGGAGGGCTACGCCAAGATGATGCTCGGCGGCGGCCGTTCGGTCGAAGGCAATCGCTCGCGGTCGGGCAAGAACGCGCCATCGCCCTTCGTTGCCGGCGGCGCGGCGAAAAAAGCCGCCGCCAAGGCGAAGTCGAAGCCGAAGGCAAAGTCCAAATCGAAGTCCAAACCCAAATCAGCAAAACGGAAGTGAAATCGTGGCCAGGATCATCGCAGGTATAGGTTCGTCGCACGTGCCCGCCATCGGCGCAGCGATCGACAACGGCAAGACCGAGGAACCGTATTGGAAGCGGGTGTTCTCGGGCTTCGAAAAATCGCAAGCCTGGATGCGCGAAACTAAACCCGATGTCGCCATCATCGTCTATAACGATCACGCCTCGGCGTTCTCGGTGGAGATGATCCCGACCTTCGCGCTCGGCTGCGCCGCGGAATTTCCGCCGGCCGACGAAGGCTGGGGGCCGCGTCCGGTGCCGACGGTAGAGGGTTATCCGGCACTCGCCTCGCATATCGCGCAGTCGGTCATCCTCGACGAATTCGATCTCACCATCTGCAACAAGATGGAAGTCGATCACGGCATGACCGTGCCGATGAACCTTCTGTTCGGCAAAGTCGACAAGAACGCGCACTGGCCGTGCCCGGTGATCCCGCTCGCGGTCAACGTGGTGATGTATCCGCCGCCGACCGGGCATCGCTGCTACATGCTCGGCAAGGCGATCCGCAAGGCGGTCGAATCCTATCCGGAAGACCTCAGAGTCGTGATTTTCGGCACCGGCGGGCTTTCGCACCAAATTTCCGGCCCGCGCGCCGGTCTCATCAACAGCAAGTGGGACAAGGCCTTCCTCGATAATCTGTCGAAGGACCCGCAGAAGCTCGCAAGGGTTCAGCATGTGGACTACATGCGCGAAGCCGGTGCCGAAGGCATCGAGATGGTCATGTGGCTGGTCATGCGCGGCGCGCTCGACGACAAGGTCGATGAGTTCTACCGCTTCTACACGGTGCCGGCATCGAACACCGCGGTGGGGCACATCATCCTCGTCAACCGGCCGCGCGGCGCGAAGGCGTCGGGCAAACGCAAGCCGGCCGCCGCCAAGCACAGGCGCGCGGCGGCACGCGCGAAGTCGCCGATCATCCGAGGCCGTTGATGAAGATTTGCGTCGCCGGTCAAGGCGCTTTCGGCCAGAAGCACCTTGACGCGCTCAAGCGTATTGCCGACGCCGAAGTCACCTCGCTGGTTGGCGGCAACCAGGACTCCACCGCCGCGGTGGCGAAAAAATACGGCATCCCGCATTACAGCGGCGATCTTTCCGAGGGCATCAAGCGCGCCGACGCGGTGATCCTCACCACGCCGACCAAGATGCACTACCGCCAGGGCGAGCAGGTGATGCGCGCCGGCAAGGACGTGCTCGTCGAAATTCCCGTCACCGACAGCGTTGCAGACGCCGAAGCTTTGGTGAAGATCGCCAAGGAAACCGGCGTCGTCGCTATGGCCGGCCATGTGCGGCGCTTCAATCCCAGCCATCAATGGGTGCACAAGCGCATCGCCAATGGCGAGCTGAAAATCCAGCAGATGGACGTGCAGACCTATTTCTTCCGGCGCAAGAACACGAACGCCGCCGGCCAGCCGCGCAGCTGGACCGATCATCTGCTTTGGCACCATGCCGCGCACACGATCGACCTGTTCCAGTACCAGACCGGCCAGACCATCTCCGATTGCTACGCCGTGCAGGGCCCGATCCACCCGCAGCTCAACATCGCCATGGACATGGGCATCGTCGCTCGCGTGCCGACGGGCTCGATCCTCACCCTGTCGCTATCGTTCAACAATGACGGGCCGATCGGCTCGTTCTTCCGCTACATCTGCGACAACGGCACCTACAAGGCCTATTACGACGATCTCGTCGACGGCAAAGACAACAAGATCGACCTGTCGAGCGTCGACGTTTCCATGGACGGTATCGAGCTCGAGGATCGCGAGTTCATCGCCGCGATCAAAGGCAAGCGCGAGCCGAATTCGAGCCTCGCCCAGGTGCTGCCCTGCATGCGCGTCCTCGGCAAGCTCGAGGGCATTGTCGACCCGCTGCGCAAGGCGCACGCTTAGCAATAATCTTAAGCGGCATTCCTCGGCGCGCTTACGGGAACCAAAGCGGTCGAACCGTATTGGCTCTCAGGTTATTTCTCGGCAAACGAGATAAGCGAATGCGCCGCTACTCAAGGCGCGGTTTTTTTGCTTCATTGCCACGATGAATTTCGCAGACAAAGAAGCCGGCGCAGCCGGCCCTGCGTCCCCCCAGGCCGCCGGACAGAAGATCGTCAACCTCGCGCTCCAGGGCGGCGGCACGCATGGGGCTTTCACCTGGGGCGCGCTCGACCGCTTGCTCGAGGACGAGCGCCTGACCTTTGAAGGCATTACTGCGAGCAGCGCCGGTGCCGTCAACGCCGTCGTGCTTGCCGACGGCCTGGCGGCAGGAGGCCGTGAAGGCGCGAAGAACGCGCTGCGGCTCTTTTGGCAAAAACTGTCTGCGGGCGCATCGAGAGGGCTGTTCCAGCCATCTTGGCTCGACAAGTTGAGTCCGACGCACGGTCTCGATCATTCGCCGGGTTATGTTTTTATGGAGGCGCTCGCTTATTTTGCTTCGCCGTATCAGCTCAATCCGCTCAACATCAACCCGCTCAAGCAACTGCTTAAGGAACTCGTCGACTTCGAGCGGGTCCGCGGCCAACAAGCCGTCAAGTTGTTTCTTTGCGCCACCAATGTTCGCACGGCCAAGGTGAAGGTGTTCACCTGCAAGGAAGTTTCCGCCGACCACGTGCTGGCCTCGACGTGCCTGCCGCTGTTGATGCAGGCGGTGGAAATCGACGGTGAATATTATTGGGACGGCGGCTACGCCGGAAACCCCGCGATCTTTCCGTTGGTTTTCGAATGCGAAGCTCCCGACATAGTCTTGGTTCACCTCACCCCGGCTGAACGGCCGGAGATTCCGACGTCCTCCCCCGCGATCATGAACCGCATGCAGGAGATCAGTTTCAATACCGCCCTCATCCGCGAAATGCGGGCCGTCGCGCTGCGGAACAAGCGGATCGATGACGGCATAATGGCGGAACCCAAGCGCGTGCTGGTGCACGTGATCGAAGGGGAAGACCTGATCCGGGAGTTTGTCCCCTCAAGCAGACTGAACGGCGACTGGGAGTTTCTCACATACCTCTTCGACAAAGGCCGCGAACGCGCCGACAATTGGCTCAAGGCCAACTTCGACCGCATCGGCGTCGAGTCCACGGTCGATCTCGAAGAAAAGTATTCTTGACGCGGTTGTTCGATTGTCTGGCGGCCCCGAAGGCCGATGGTTAATTGGGTCTTAACCTCAGCTCTCCTATGCTATCCCGTCGCTGATGCGGCGGGCGGTCCCGCTGTTCATGATGTATAGGATGACCCGCCAGGCTTCCCTTTCGCCGGTTCGCGCGCCCGATGCGCGCTCGCCTTTCGTGCGGCTGCGTGAGCTGCTCGGCGACATTACGCCGGGCAAGCCCGCGATCAGCATGGCGGTCGGCGAGCCGCAACATCCGATTCCCGTTTTCGTCGGGCCGGTGATCGCGGCGCACATCGACGAATTCGGCCGCTATCCGATGAACAAGGGGTTGGACGCGTTCACCGAAGCGGTCGCCAAGTGGCTCAACCGCCGTTACGCGCTCGAGCGCCCGGTCGATCCGGCCACCGAAGTGCTGGTGCTCAACGGCACGCGCGAAGGACTCTTTCTCGCCGCGCTCGCCGCCAAAAAATGGGTGAAGCCGCGCGCCGGCCGGCCGGCCGTGCTCATTCCCAATCCGTTCTATGCCGCCTATTCCGCCGGCGCCATCGCCGCCGATTGTGAGCCGGTCTATTTGCCGGCGACGGCGGCTACCGGTTTCCTGCCCGACCTTAATGCGCTCAACGACGATCTCTTGGCGCGCACGGTCGCCTGCTATCTCGCCTCGCCGTCGAATCCGCAGGGCGCGGTGGCCGACCGCGCTTACCTGTCGAAGCTCGCGGCGCTGGCGCGGCGTTTCGGCTTCCTCGTTTTCTGCGACGAGTGCTATTGCGAAATCTATAGCGACCGGCCGCCGCCGGGGATGCTGGAGGCGGCGGCGCCGGATTTCGCCAACGCCGTGGTGTTTCATTCGCTGTCGAAGCGGTCGAGCTTGCCCGGCCTGCGCGTCGGCTTCGCCGCGGGGGACCGGCGCTTTCTCGCCGCCTATCTCGAACTGCGCAACGTCGCCGCGCCGCAGGTGGCCATGCCGGCACAACGCGTCGCCATCGCCGCCTATGGCGACGAGACGCATGTCGAGGAAAACCGCCGGCTCTACCGCGAGAAATTCGATCTCGCCGATCAGATTGTCGGCGACCGTTACGGCTACCGCCGGCCGGCGGGCGGATTTTTCCTCTGGCTGAATGTCGCGGTGCAAGGCGGCAGCGAGGCGGCGACGCTGGCTTTGTGGCGCGAAGCCGGCGTGCGCGTCGTGCCCGGAAGCTATTTGGCGCGCGTGCAGGCCGACGGCAGCAATCCCGGCGCCGACTACATTCGCGTTGCCATGGTGCAGAACAAGGAGATCACCGCCGAGGCGCTGCATCGCCTCGTCGCGGTGCTGGGCTAGAGCATGATCCCGAAAAGTGGAAACCGGTTTTCGGACAAGATCATGCTCAAACCAAAGAATCTAAGAGCAACGCGATGTCGATGATCGACCGCAGCCTCGACGGAATGGCCGTTCTCTCCGGCCAACTCGGCGCCATCCTGCGGCGGCGGCTGCGCGAGGTCGGCGGGATCGCGCTCGTCAGTCTCGCTATGCTGGCGGCGCTGGCGCTCGCCACCTGGTCGGTGAGCGACCCTTCGCTCAGCCACGCCACCGACGCGCCGGTGCACAATCTGCTCGGCCGGCCCGGCGCGGTCGCCGCCGATCTGCTGATGCAATTGCTCGGCTTGGGCTCGCTGGCGCTGATCTTGCCGATCGCGGTGTGGGGTTATCGGCTGCTCGGCCACCGGCCGCTCAGCCGCGAGCGCTTGCGATTGCTGCTCTGGGTATTCGGCGCCGTGCTGGCGGCCGCCTTCGCCTCGTCGCTGCCGCGCGGCACGCATTGGCCGCTGCCGTGCGGCCTAGGCGGCGTGGTTGGCGACGCCATGCTGCGCTTGCCGGTGACTTTCCTCGGCACCCCGCTCGTCGGAACTTATCGGATCGCGGCCGCAGTGGCGTTCGGCATTGCCACGCTCGTCGCTTTTGCCGGCGCAGCGGGCATGATTTGGCGCGGATCGGCGGACGACGAAGAAGACGCAGTCGACGCTGAGGACGAGGGCGCGTGGATTTCGCTCGGCCGCCTCATGCATGCATTGCTGAGCCTGCGCTCGCGGCTCATTCGCGTTTTTCGCCGCCGCCCCCGCACCAAAGCTCCGCTGCGCAGCGAGGCCGCGGCGTCACGACGCTTCGAGCCGCGTTTCGACGGCCGGCCGGACCATCGCATCGCCCATGAGTCCGACGACGAATTGACCGGCGGCCCGCCGCGCGCCGCGCGCAAGCCGCGCATGCCCAAGCCGCGCCGCTCGAGCGGCGGTTACATCCTTCCCCCGCTCGAACTCCTCACCCAGCCGAGCAAAATCGGCCGCGCCACCGTCAGCAGCGAAACCCTGCAGGAAAACGCCACCGCGCTCGAAAGCGTGCTCGCCGATTTCGGCGTGCGCGGCGAGATCATCAATGCGCGGCCGGGGCCGGTGGTCACGCTCTACGAGCTGGAGCCCGCTCCCGGCATCAAGTCGTCGCGCGTGATCAGCCTTGCCGACGATATCGCCCGCTCGATGAGCGCGCTCTCCGCGCGCGTCGCCGTGGTGTCCGGAAGGAATGCCATCGGCATCGAATTGCCGAACCCGACCCGCGAAAAAGTCTTCCTGCGCGAATTGCTCGCCTCGCACGATTATGCCGAGACTGCTGCCCGCTTGCCGCTTTGCCTCGGGAAGGCGATCGGCGGCGAAGCGATTCTCGTCGATCTGCAACGCATGCCGCATCTGCTCATCGCCGGCACCACCGGCTCGGGCAAATCGGTCGCCATCAACACCATGATCCTCAGCCTGGTCTATCGGCTGCATCCCGACCAGTGTCGGCTGATCATGGTCGATCCGAAGATGCTGGAACTCTCCGTCTATGACGGCATCCCGCATCTGCTCACCCCCGTCGTCACCGATCCGAAGAAAGCGGTGGTGGCGCTGAAATGGGCGGTGCGCGAGATGGAGGAGCGCTACAAGAAAATGTCGAAGCTCGGCGTGCGCAATATCGACGGCTACAACGCGCGCGTTGCCGAGGCGAGCGCCAAGGGCGAGAAGCTCACCCGCACCGTCCATACCGGCTACGACCGCGAGTCCGGCGAAGCCATCTACGAGAAAGAGGAGCTCGATCTCGAGCCGCTGCCTTACATCGTCGTCATCGTCGACGAGATGGCCGACCTGATGATGGTCGCCGGCAAGGACATCGAAGGCGCGGTGCAGCGGCTCGCGCAAATGGCTCGCGCCGCCGGACTTCACGTCATCCTGGCGACGCAGCGGCCCTCGGTCGACGTCATCACCGGCACGATCAAGGCCAATTTCCCGACCCGCATCTCCTTCCAAGTCACCTCGAAGATCGACAGCCGCACGATTTTGGGCGAGCAGGGCGCCGAGCAGCTGCTCGGCCAGGGCGACATGCTCTACATGGCGGGCGGCGGCCGTATCAGCCGCGTGCACGGCCCGTTCGTCTCCGACGGCGAGGTCGAGAAGGTCGTGCGCCACCTGAAGTCTCAAGGGGTGCCGGAATATCTCGAAGCGGTCACCGCCGAAGAGGCGGAAGGCGAGAACGGCCAGGCGGTATTCGATGCCACCGGTATGGGCGCCGCCGAGGGCGGGGATCTCTACCAGCAGGCGGTGCAGGTCGTGACCCGCGATCGCAAGGCCTCGACCAGCTACATCCAGCGCCGGCTGCAAATCGGCTACAACCGCGCCGCCTCGCTGATGGAGCGCATGGAAGCGGAAGGTATCGTCGGCCAGCCCAATCACGCCGGCAAGCGTGAGATCCTCGTCGAAGGCGCCGAGGACGATCCCTATTGAGAATCAAGCGGCCGCTCTGTAAGCGGTGAAGGCCGCGAATTCGCCATATCGCGCGGGTAGCGGTTGGTCTTGAGAGCGTTCGTGCGAAGTTACGGGAGCGAAGGTATGGCGGCACGAGGGGCGCGGACGTTTCTTCTGGCGATCGCCGGAGTAGCGCTTCTGGCCGCATCGGCCGCGGCCGAAGACGTGCCGCTGCCGACGCCGGCGCCGCGGGCAAAATCGGGCGTCACCCAGCCTTCATCGGCAGCGCCGCCTGCATCGACCGCTCCCGCTCCCGCTGCCGCGGCGCCCGGGGCGGGCAGCGCCAAGGGCTCGTTCCCGTTCTCATTTTCGCTCGGCAAACCCGCGGCGCCGAGCCCGGCGACCGCGTTCGACGCCAATCAGCGCGCTCTCCTCGACAAGATCAGCGGTTATCTGTCCGGCGTGCAGACGCTCGTCGGGAATTTCGTGCAGATCGGTCCGGACGGCCGGCGCGTCGACGGCACCTTCTCCATCCAAAAGCCGGGCAAGGTCCGCTTCCAATACAGCCCGCCGAGCCCGATCGACATCATCGCCGATGGCTCCTCGGTCGTGGTCCGCGACCGCTCGCTGGAAACGACGGACTTTTACCCGCTCTCGCAGACGCCTTTGCGCTATTTGCTGGCCGACCGCATCGATCTCCTGCGCGACACCGACGTGGTCAGCGTATCGGCGGATGACACTTTCATCACCGTGGTCATCGAGGAAACCCAGGTCATGGTCGGCACCAACCGGCTGATGATCATGTTCGACGTCAAGAATCTTCAGCTCAAGCAATGGACGGTGACCGACCCGCAAGGGCTCGATACCACCGTCGCCGTGTACAATCTCGATACGGCGAAAAAGCCCGATCCGAATTTGTTTGTCATCAATTATCAGAGCTATTTGAAATGACGGACGGCTTGGTCCGTCATTCAGGATCGCCACCGCGTGGCGAGTCCGGGATCCATATTCACGGACGGTGGGTATGGATTCCGGGCTCCTCGTTTCACTCGGCCCCGGAATGACGCAGGTCACCGCGGCGGCGCGATGCCGATCAGCCGGGCGCCGCGCTGGAACGTCATGTAGCTCCACAGCCAGTTGAGCGCGACCACGAAGCGGTTGCGCAATCCGATCAAAAAATAGATGTGCACGGCGCTCCAGAACAGCCAGCCCAAAAATCCGGTGATCTGAAAGACCCCGAGCTTTACCACGGCGGATTTGCGGCCGATCGTGGCGAGATCGCCGAGATGATGATAGGCGAACGGCGGCGGCGCAGGCCGCTCCTGCACCCGCGCGGCGATGACTTTGGCGACATAATTGCCCATCTGTTTTGCCGCCGGCGCGATCCCGGGCATCGGGCGGCCGTCGCCGGCGACGACGCTTGCGGTGTCGCCGATGGCGAAGATCTCCGGCCGTCCGGGCACGGTCAAATCGGCGTTCACTTTGATGCGTCCGGCGCGATCGGGTTCGGCGCCGATCCATTCCGCCGCCGGTGAGGCGACGACGCCGGCCGCCCAAATCACCGTCGCCGCCTCGATGCGGCTGCCGTCGAGCGAAACCCCTTCCGCGTCGCAGCCGGTGACGGCGCGGCCGAGTGCGATCTCCACGCCCATGCCGCGCAGCGAGCGGGTGGCATAATCCGCCAACGGGGCGGGAAATGTCGGCAGCAGCCGAGGTCCGGCCTCGATCAAAATGATCCGCGAGGTGCGCGGGTCGATGCGGCGGAAATCGTGCTGCAACGTCCGCCGCGCCACCTCGGCAATGGCGCCGGCCATTTCCACACCGGTGGCGCCGCCGCCGACAATGACGAATGTGAGGAGCCGCTGCTGGGCGGCTTCGTCCTCCGCCACCTCGGCGCGCTCGAAGGCAAGGAGGAAGCGCCGCCTAATCTCGGTCGCATCCGCGATGTGCTTTAGTCCGGGCGCGAATGGCGCCCAGTCGTCATGACCGAAATAGGAGTGCGTCGATCCGGTGGCGAGGATGAGATTATCGTAGGCAAGGTCGATCTGGCTGGTATGCACGCGCCGCGCCGGAGCGTCGATCGCCAGCACCCGCGCCATGATCACGCGCACGTTTTTCTGCGCGCGCAGGATGGCGCGGATCGGCCAGGCGACATCGGCGGGCGACAGCGCCGCGGTGGCGACCTGATAAAGCAGCGGCTGAAAACAATGGTGGTTGTAAGCGTCGACGAGGGTTACGTCGACATCGACTTTGGCCAGCGCCTTGGCCGCTTGCAGTCCGCCAAAGCCGGCGCCGGCGATCACCACCCGTGGCCGCTGCGCTTGCGTGTTCATGCCAGTCTCCCGCGCGGCCATCATAGGGTAACGGCAGGCGGCCGACGAGTTCCGTTACCGGCGGCCAGGCGCTTCGTCCATTCGGTCTTGTGCCAAGCGCGGCGCTTTCGCATATAAATCTGCCATTCGTTCACGCTCATCCTCGCATGCAGATCACCATCACCACCTGGAACATCAATTCGGTGCGCTATCGCATCGATCTCGTCGCCAGATTCATCAAGGCGGTGCGCCCCGACATATTGTGCTTGCAGGAGACCAAGTGCCCGGACGATGCTTTTCCGCGCAAGCGCTTCAAGCGGCTCGGCTACGAGCATGTCGCGCTTAACGGCCAGAAGGGCTACCACGGCGTCGTCGTGCTCTCGCGGCTGCCGTTCGAGTCGACCGCGATCAGGGATTATTGCGGCAAGAGCGACTGCCGCCACGTCGCCGCCGTGCTCGGCGAGCGCGCCGGCTTAAAGGACTCGATCACGCTGCACAATTTCTATGTGCCGGCGGGTGGCGACCTCCCCGACCCGGCGGTCAATCCCAAATTCGCCCACAAGCTCGCCTTCCTCGACGAGATGCACTTAAACGACACGCTCCGGCCGGCGCCGTCCGAGCGCGCCATCATTGTCGGCGATCTCAACGTGGCGCCGCTCGAATGCGACGTCTGGAGCCACAAACAGCTCCTCTCCGTCGTCTCGCACACGCCGATCGAATGCGAGAAGCTTCTTCGCTTGCAAAAGTCCGGCGGCTGGATCGACGCCGCGCGCGCCTTCGTACCGCAGCCGACCAAGCTCTATACCTGGTGGAGCTATCGCTCGCCCGATTGGACCCGATCCAACCGGGGCCGCCGGCTCGACCACATATGGACATCGGATAAACTCGCCGATCGCGTTTCGGCAATCGCGGTGGCCAAGGATTATCGCAGCGCCGCGCGCCCTTCCGACCACGTGCCGGTGACGGCGACGCTGGAGCTATAAAAGACGCGGGGGAGCGGACAAGGGGGAGCGTCGTGTATCCGGGGAAGCATGCCGTCGCGCGCGGGACTCAGCCGGCTTTCATCATGGCCAAGACCGGCGAGGCGGTGACCTACGCCGAGCTTGAGGCCCGCAGCAACCGCCTGGTGCATCTGTTTCGCGCGCGCGGGATCAAGCGGCTCGATCATTATTCGATCTTCATGGAGAACAACGCGCGCTATGTCGAAAGCTGCTCCGCCGGCACGCGCGCCGGCCTATTTTACACCTGCATCAATTCGTATCTGAAGCCGGACGAACTCGCCTATATCGTCAACAACAGCGAATCCAGGGTTCTGATCACCTCGGAAGCCGGGCGCGCGGTGGCGATGGCGGCGCTGAAGCAGTGTCCCAGGATCGAGCTCTGCCTGATCGCCGACGGCAAAGGCGACGGCGCGCACGTGCAAAATCTCGACGCAGCGACCGCCAACTATCCGACGACGCCGATCGCCGACGAGACGCTCGGCATTGCCATGCTTTATTCGTCCGGCACGACCGGACGGCCAAAAGGAATCCTGCGGCCGCTGCCGGAGCAGCTGCCGGCGCAGCAACTGCCGTTGTATGCCTTCCTCGATAAGCTTTGGCGCTACCGCGACGGGATGATCTACCTCTCGCCGGCGCCGCTCTACCACTCGGCGCCGCAGGCGGCGGTTAGTCTCACCATCGACCGCGGCGGCACCGCGATCATCATGGAGGACTTCGATGCGGAGCGTTATCTCCAGCTTGTCCAGCAATACAAGGTGACGCACAGCCAGCTGGTGCCGACCATGTTCTCGCGCATGCTCAAGCTGCCCGAGGCCGTGCGCCGCCGTTACGATCTGTCGTCGCTGGAGTGCGCGGTGCATGCCGCGGCGCCGTGTCCGGTGCCGGTCAAGGAACAAATGATCGAATGGTGGGGACCGATCATTTTGGAATATTACGGCATGACCGAAGCGATGGGATTTTCCGCCTGCGACAGCGCCGAATGGCTCAAGCATCGCGGCACGGTCGGCAAGGTGATGTTCGGCGAACTCCATGTCCTCGACGAGGAGATGAAGCCTTGTCCGACCGGGACGCCGGGCACACTTTGGTTCAAGACCGCAAAGCCGTTCGAATATTTCAACGACCCGGAGGCAACCGCCAAGGCCCAGTCAGCCGACGGCTCGATGAGCACGGTCGGCGACGTCGGCTATGTCGACGATGACGGCTATCTCTACCTCACCGACCGCGCGACCTTCATGATCATCTCCGGCGGCGTCAACATCTATCCGCAGGAATGCGAGAACCTCTTGATCACCCATCCGAAGGTCGCCGATGCCGCGGTGTTCGGCGTGCCCAACGACGATCTCGGCGAAGAGGTGAAGGCCGCCGTTCAGCTCATGCCCGGCACCGCGCCAGGACCGGAGATCGCCGACGAGCTGATGGCGTTCTGCGCCGAACACCTGGCGCGGCAAAAATGTCCGCGTTCCATCGATTTCGAGGCCGAACTGCCGCGGCTGCCGACCGGCAAGCTTTACAAGCGCCTGTTACGCGACCGCTATTGGCAGGGACGCAAGACGCGCATCGTCTGAGACGCCGCTTTTTCAGCTTTGCCTTAACCGCGTATTTGCTAGTTTCGGGCAGGATGGCGATCGCGGATCGGCGATGGCGGAAATCCCATGCTTGGCGTTTCGACCACGGGCAATGCGACGCTCATTCCCTAGGACGACAAACCGATCCTTGCGACCGATCCGTGGTTCGGCGACGAGAACCCCGCCTATTTCGGCAGCTGGGGACTGAGCCACCGTATCCCGCCCGACTGCAAGCGCGACATCCTCAACGCCAAATACCGGCGGCCGCGCCAACTTCGTCTCGCTGGACGGCAAGAATGGCCGCGGCATCACCTTCGAGCTTCCCCGCAACAGCCTGATGACGGCGATCGATTACAAAATCTTCGACGATCTCCTGATCGGGAATTTCATGAAGACGACTTTGCACAAGATGGGCTCGCTCTACGACGGCGATTTCGCTTTCGCGGTCACCAAATTCGGCGACAACGGCCGCGTGAAGACACATCGCGAGGTTGACGCCTATCTGCGGGAGTACCGCCGGCGCGCAGGGGTCGACTGGTACTATCACCGCCTCTACGAAAATGTCGTCGATCGCGTCCGTTCCACGGCGATTGCCTATCTGCCGCGCGAATCCCCGACCTGGCGGGCCGCCTATCACGTGTACCGGCTGCTGATCGCTTCTCCGCACTAGAGCATGATCCGGAAAAGTGGAAGCCGGTTTTCCGAAAAGATCATGCTCCACTAAGATATTAGAGCGCCAATCGATTCAATCTGAAGCGATTGCGCGCGGGTTGCATTGCCCCCCAACTGGCAGCCTCGGCAAACGCGCCGGCGCAACAGGCGCCCGCGAGGTTGCAGCCGTTGCGGCGAACGCTAGGATTGCGCCAGCGCAAACCGGCCCGGACGCATGTGGCGATGAATGCTTTGAAGGCTGCCCGCAGCCACTTCAGGAATTTTCAGGAACGCACGCGCGAGCCGGGGCTGACGGCCCTTCTCATGATCGAAGTTTCGCTCATCTTCATCGCCATGCCGCTCGCCGGCATGGGGGCGATACCCGAGCTCGTCGTGCCGATAATGTTCGTACTGCTGGTGATCGCCATCCTAGTGGTGACCTCACGCAGTCACTTCGCCGCGGCGCTCGTGGTCATTGCCGTCGTGCTGAGCCCGTTCGGGGCCTTCGTTCGCGCCGAGCATCCCTCGTTGTTCACAGACTGCTTCAGCGCGGCCGGTCGCCTGCTCGCGCTCGGGGCGTTGAGCTGGGTGATCGCGCGCGCCGTGTTCGGCGCGGGACGCGTGACCGTGCATCGAGTCCAGGGCGCGGTCGTGCTCTACCTGAATTTCGCGTTGTTCTTTTTCGTGATCTATCGGCTCATTGAAACCCTGATACCGAATTGCTTTTCCGGCCTGCCGCAGGCTGGCGCGGAGCATGGCTCGGGGGCGGCTTTGCTCTATTTCAGCTTCAGCACGCTCACCACCGCCGGCTTTGGCGACATCACGCCGCTCAATCCGCTCGCGCGCAACCTCGCCAATCTGGAATCGGTGATCGGGCAGCTCTTTCCGGCAACACTGTTGGCGCGGCTGGTCAGTCTCGAGCTCGAGCATCGGCGGCAAGCGAAGTCCGGCCGCGCCGATTGAGACAAGGCACTACTTCGGGTCGCTGCCGGCCGCGAGCGCGGCACGGACGTTCTCCATGTCGCGCGCCCATTCATCGGCGCGCGCCGCGATCACTTCGCGCAGCCGCTGCGCGGCGTCCGGATAGCCTTCGAGCATCTTGAGAAACATCGCGCGCGGGACGCGAAGCACCGTCGAACCTTCGCGCGCCGTGGCGGTTGCCGGGCGCTTCGTTTCGGCGAGCAGCGCCGCCTCGCCGAGCAACGTGCCCGGCCCGGCGACGACGTCCGCCTCGGCGCCCGCCCCCGGCCGCAGATTGAACGAGCCCTGCTGCACGATATAGGCGCCGTCCGCGGTCTCGCCGGCTGCGAACAGCACTTGGCCCGGCTCGACGCGATAGCTTTCGGCGCCGATGGCGAGAATGCGCAACGCCGGCGCGCCGAGCCGGCGGAGAAATGGAATCCGCTCAAGGAACGCGATGTCGGCCTCGATCGTCATGGCGCGGCGCGGATTAGGGCACCAGCTTGTAGCCGCCGGCCTCGGTCACGAGGATGGCGGGCACGGCGGCGTCCTTCTCGATTTTCTGCCGTAACCGGTAGATATGCGTTTCCAGCGTATGCGTCGTCACTCCGGAATTGTAGCCCCAGACTTCCTGCAACAGCGTCTCCCGCGACACCGGGCGTTGGCCGGCGCGGTAGAGGTAGCGCAGGATCGAGGTCTCCTTCTCGGTCAAGCGGACCTTGCTACCTTTGGGGTTCAGCAGGAGCTTCGAGCTCGGCCGGAAGGTGTAGGGGCCGATGGTGAAAATGGCGTCCTCGCTCGCCTCGTGCTGGCGCAGTTGCGCGCGGATGCGCGCCAGCAGCACGGCGAAACGAAACGGCTTGGTGACGTAATCGTTGGCCCCAGATTCCAGCCCGAGGATGGTGTCTGAATCGGTATCGTGGCCGGTGAGCATGATGATCGGCGCCTTGAATCCGTTCTTGCGCAGGATGCGCACGGCTTCGCGGCCATCGATGTCGGGCAGGCCGACGTCCATGAGGACGAGATCGATCTGTCCGGCCTTGGCTGCCTGCACGCCCTTGGCGCCGTTCTCCACCGCGACGGCTTCGAACTCTTCATGCAGCGACAATTGTTCGGTCAGCGCGTCGCGCAGTTCGGCGTCGTCGTCGACGATAAGAATCTTACGCGTGTTGGGCATCAATCCGCACCCCCGCGGCCGCTCGCCCGCCGGTCAATGAAATGGCCACCGATTGCTTTCCTTGCGATTTTGCCGCGCCGCGCTAGTCACACTAGGGCGAAGTAGAACGATCAAGGATACAAGAGCAAGCGGGAGTTGGGAATTCGCCTCGGCGTGAAGCACCTAGGGCATGCGACGGACTAACCTTGCCACGATCCACGTCAGCGTGCGCCCCGGGCGGCGCTCGCAAGGCTTAATGCGCGCCGGCGCCTGGTGCGTGCCGGTGGCGCTTGGCCGCAGCGGCGTACGGGCGAATAAGCGCGAGGGCGACGGCGCTACGCCGCGCGGGCGGTTCCGCCCGCTGCTTCTGTGGTGGCGGGCCGACCGGCTTCCTCGCCCGTCGACCTTGCTTCCGACAAGACGCATCGCCCGCGCCGACGCCTGGTGCGAGGACCCGAGCGACCGGCGCTACAATCGGCCCTTTCGGCGCTCGGCCAATGGACCAGGTGACCGGCTTTGGCGCGATGACGGGCTCTACGACATCTTCATCGAGATCGACCACAACGCGCGGCCGCGCATTGCCGGCCGGGGCAGCGCCGTGTTCGTCCACGTCGCGCGGCCTGGATTTGCGCCGACCGCGGGCTGCATCGCGTTGCGGCGGGGCGACCTGCGGATGCTTTTGAGCCGTATCACTCCGAAGACGCGAATCATAATTCATAACTAGCCGGCAAAAGCTCTCGCGCCGAAGATTGCCGTGCCGACGCGGACGTGGGTTGCGCCGAAGGCGATGGCCGTCGGGAAATCGGCGCTCATGCCCATCGAAAGCAATTCAAGGCCGTTACGGCGGGCGATACGCGCGGTCAGGGCGAAGTGCGGCGCCGGAGCCTCGTTGACCGGCGGGATGCACATCAGGCCAGAGATCATGAGTCCGTAGCGGTCGCGGCAGGCGGCGAGGAAAGTGTCGGCGTCCTGCGGCTGCACACCGGCTTTTTGCGGCTCAGCGCCGGTATTTATCTCGACGAAGAGGCGCGGACGGCGGCCCTCCCTGGCAATCTCCTTGGCGAGCGCTTCGGCAAGGCTCGCGCGATCGAGCGAATGGATGGCGTCGAACAGCGCCACCGCCTCGCGCGCCTTGTTCGATTGCAGCGAGCCGACAAGGTGCAGTTCGATGCCGCCATCGTGCGCTCTTTGGCGGGCGATCAGCGCCGGCCATTTAGCCTTGGCCTCCTGCACGCGGTTCTCGCCGAACACAAGCTGGCCGGCGGCGATGACCGGCTCGATCGCTTCGGCGCTGAATGTTTTCGCTATCGCCACGAGCGTCACGCCGGCCGGATCGCGCCCGGCCTCGCGGCAGGCGCGCGCGATATCCGCGCGCACCGCGGCAAGCCCACCCCCTCGGTTCATGGTTTCCATTTCGTCAACGCGCTCGGAACGATTCAAATTTTAGCGTCGGCGCGAAGGCCGCTTTTACGCATATCTACTACCTTGCGGAACCGGGGCGGGGAAAACGCATATGCCGGACCTTGCAGCAAAGTCTGCCAAAACATCAGCCAAGACCGCACGGCGCAGCAAGCCCATCCTCAGCATCCGCGCCCGGCTGATCGTCGTCGCGCTTTTGGCCATCGCCCCGCTGATGGTCGAGCGCGTGCGCGGTCTCGAACGCGCTCGCGTCGAGCGCGCCGAACTTGCCCGATCGCAGGTCATCGATCTGACGCGCGGCGGCGCTGCCGCGCAACGCGAGATCGTTTCCTCCATGCGCGTGTTGCTCCAGGTCGTGGCGCGCGCCTATGTGAGGATGCCGTCCGACGAAGCGGACTGCAGCCGCGCGCTCAGCAATCTCACGGGCAATGTTCCGTGGCTTCGCGGGATCAACGTCGCGGGAATCGACGGCCGGATCAAATGCGCCACCGACCCACGCGGGGTCGGCGTGAACGTCGCCGACCGCGCCTATTTCCAGAGCGCCCTGCATACGCACGATTTCACACTGAGCGATTACCTGATCAGCAGGGTTTATCAACTCCCCGGCCTCATTGCCACCTATCCCGTGCTGAAGGACGACGGCTCCATCGACGGGGTGGTTCTCGCCTCGATCAACCTGCAATGGATGGGCGATCTGGCCGCGACTGCGGCGCGGCGCGCCGATACCTCCGTGGACTTGATCGACGGCAGCGGCACGCTCTTGGCCGCATCGGCCGACCAGGGAGCGCTGATCGGCAAGGACTTCGCCGCGCTTCCGCTGGTCCGCGACATGCTCGCCAACGACGAAGGCACGATGACGACCGTTGGCTTCGACGGTGTCCGGCGCATTTTCGCGTATATCCGCCTGCCCTGGACGCGCGCGCGGCTTGCCGTCGGCCTCGATGAAGCGGTGGTGCATGGCAGCTTCGACCGTGAGATCAGCATCGCCTATTTGCAGCTTGCTTTGTTCGGCATACTCGTTCTGCTTGCCGCCTGGTTCGGCGGCGAGCGGCTCATCCTGCGGCCGATCCGCTCGCTGGTGCGCATGGCGACGCGGCTGGGCCGCGGCGATCTGCAAGTGCGCGCCGCCGACGAGCCCTGGCTCGCCGAGTTTGAACCGCTCGCCGCCGCCTTTGACGACATGGCGCGCAAACTCGCCGGCCGCGAAGAGGAATTGCAAATCGCCAATCAGCACCTCGAAGAGCTGGCGAGTCTCGACGGCCTCACCGGTCTGGCCAATCGGCGCGGCTTCGATCGCGAGTTCGAGCGCGAATGGCAGCGGGCCGCCGAGCGCAGCCAGCCGCTGGCGCTGATGATGATCGATATCGACCATTTCAAGTTGTTCAACGACCGTTACGGCCACGTGCGCGGCGACGCCTGCCTCCGCGCCGTCGGCGAAACGTTGTCGCTGGTCACACTGGAAGAGGCCGTCCTCGTTGCCCGTTACGGCGGCGAGGAGTTCGCGTTGTTGCTGCCGGGACTCGATATCGCGCGCACGACCGCGCTTGCCGAAGAGGCGCGCAGGGCGATCGAAGATTTGCTCATCGTCCATGACGAAGCCAGCAGCGGCTTCGTCACCATCAGTATCGGCGTCGAATCGCAGGTACCGGAGCCGGGTCAATCGGCCGCCGATCTGGTCGAGGCCGCCGACCGCGCGCTCTACGCCGCCAAACGGCGCGGCCGCAACACCGTTGTCGCGCAGGTGCCGCTCCTGCTCAGCGCGGCGAGTTGAACAAGCGAACGCGATTTTAAGATTTACGCCGCAGCTTTTTCCGCGCCACCGGCTTGCGCTTCGGTCCGGGCGGCGCCCAGATCATGCCTTCGAGCTTCATGCCATCCGGATCGGCGAAATAGACCGCGTAGTAGTTGCGGCCGTAATACTCGCCGGGCGGATCGAGTACGGTCATTCTGTTGTCCGCCAAAAACGCGCCGAGCGCGTCCACATCGCCGCGGCTTGCAAGCTCGAAGGCGTAATGGTGGAAGCCGATATCGCCCTTGCGATACTTCCGCTTCTCTAATCGGCCGTTTGGGGTCAAGCGCTTTCAGACTATCCGCCGCTGCAGTGTCGATGTCACTCACGGGCTCGTGCTTCTCTTCGGAATCGGCACCAAGGCCCTTCC
>JBEKGX010000013.1:0-107719 GCA_050012575.1 Xanthobacteraceae bacterium
TCATGGCTTGGCACCGATCCAGTGAAGCAAGCCGGCGGCTCGACGATATACCCGGCGTCGGTCCAGTGTTGGCGACCGCTCTGGTTGCCAGCGTCGCTGATCCAAAGGCGTTCCGGTCAGGAAGGGACTTCTCGGCCTGGATTGGGCTGGTGCCGAAGCAGAACTCGAGCGGAGGCAAGGACAGGCTCGGCAATATCAGCAAACGAGGCGATCGCTATCTGCGCAGCCTGTTCACGACCGGTGCACTGGCGGTGATCCGCTATGCCAAAATCCATGGCACCAAGCATCGGCCTTGGCTCACCGCGTTGCTGACGCGGCGACCCACAAAGGTCGCCGCCATCGCGCTCGCCAACAAGATCGCTAGGATGGCGTGGGCGATCATGGCCAAGGGTGAACGCTACAAGGAACCGGCCGCGCTTGCGGCTTGAACGAGATCACACCGGGCATCCGGCGTGATGTGAAGGTTGGAAGGGCGAACAGCACGTAATGCAGAGCCGGTCGATCCGGCGATCAGGACAACCCACTTGGGCCACAGCATTGTCGAATGCGAGCTTTTGACCGGGACCTGATCCGCGGAGGGCATTATGGCCAGCGGCCATGTGAACCGCACTCAAAGGCCGAACACATGGCCGCACCGACCAATACTGCGTTCGTGAAGAAAGTCCTTGCCAACTCGGAGCCGTCCACACATGGCCCTTAGCGACAGATGATGTGCGACAACAAAATGTCGGCTTATGGGGTGAGAGCGGAAGTTGCTGACCCACGCTCAAAACGTCACTGATGACCCATGACATCACTTCGCCACGTCTATTACCGCATTGCGAAAGAGTCATTCGATCACATCGTCGGCAAGCGTGAGGAGTTGCGGCAGCGTAGTTGATGGATGGTCGCCGTACCGCGGCCCGGTTCAGGGGTTAAGGGCATGAGTTCATCGAGAAAGTCGTGACACAGCGCGTGCCAGCGACGCGAGCCGACAAAATGACCGTCGAGATAAATGTCGTAGCGGGTGATGCCAACGACTCCGCCGTCTGGAGTGCGGTCGAACACGGGATCGAGGCGGTATCGGGTCATAGCACCCTCTAAGTTCGTCTACGACGGCTTTATCCGAATTGCCTATGAGTGACCGGCGTATTTTGAACGACACCTATTGCTCCAACTGGCCGCTGCACCAGGGCGCGATATGCCGAAAAAGTTCGGCACACACTTTCTAGGGTCACTCTGTTAACTGGCGTCGGCACCCGCATCATAGACACGCCTCGCGGTTTGGCTTTACGCCGCCCTTGATATTTCCTTACGATGAGCTTGATTTGCCGCTCGGGCATCTGGGCTAGGATGCGCGCGCATAGCGCAGTCCCGCTTCGGTGGGGGCAGAAATGCCTTATTTCTTTGAAGATTTTGTATTCGACCCGGATCGCCGCGAGCTCCGCCGCGGAGATGTAGTGATCGCCGTGCAGCCGCAGGTTTTTGACTTACTGGGATACCTTATCGCCAATCGCGACCGGGTCGTCAGCAAGGACGATATTCTTCAAGCAGTCTGGGGTGGGCGCATCGTGTCGGAATCCGCGCTTACCACCCGCATCAATGCGGCGCGGACCGCGGTCAGCGACGATGGTGACCAGCAGCGGCTGATCCGCACGCTGCCACGCAAAGGCATCCGCTTTGTTGGGGGGGTGCAGGAACGAGCAAGGCCCTTAGATAAAGCCGCCGCGGTTCTTACGGTCGTTGACACGGGAAGTCCAAAACGGACAGCAGCGTATTGCAATGAAGCAGCGCCGGCAGAGCGCCGCCAGCTCACCATCGCATCTTGCGAGCTGCTGCTCGAGTTGACGACCACTACAATGGACCCGGAGGATTTAAGCGAGACTACCGAAGACTATCACCGATGCGTCGTTGAGACCGTACGTCGGCACAACGGACTCGTGGCCCACACGTATGGCAACACTGCCGTCGTTTATTTTGGCTATCCTCAAGCGCACGAGGACGACCCCGAGCGTGCGGCTCGAGCGGCGCTTGAATTGATTTCGACGGTCGCTGCACGGAGACACCGCGCGCCACTGCAAACGCGCGTCGGAATTGCAACCGGCCTCGTGGTCGTCGGCGACATGACCGATGCGGGAGGTACGCAGCAGCGCGGCATCGTCGGCGAAACCCCGATCCTCGCCGCGCGTCTCCAGGCTATCGCCGAGCCTGATACCGTGGTTATCGCCGAGAGCACGCGAAAGCTTCTCGGCAATCTATTTGAACTCGAGGAACTGGGAAGGACGAAGGACCTCAAAGGAATTGCAGGCCCGGTGCGCGCCTGGGTGGCATTGCGACCAAGCTCGGCGGCAAGTCGTTTTGAGGCGTTGCACGGGACGGGCGTGACGGCCCTGGTTGGTCGCGAGGAAGAACTCGAATTACTGCTGCGGCGCTGGTCGAGGGCAAAAACCGGCGAAGGTCAGGTGGTGTTGCTCTCCGGCGAGGCCGGCATTGGCAAGTCGCGGCTGACTGCGGCGCTGCTCGAAGCCATCGCGTCCGAGCCACACACGCGATTGCGCAATTTCTGCTCGCCGCAGCACACCGATAGCGCCCTTTATCCGACAATCGGCCAAATCGAGCGCGCCGCTGGATTCGCCCGCGATGACACCTTGCAGGCGAAGCTCAACAAACTCGACGCACTACTCGCGCAAAGTTCAACGCCGGCCCGAGATGCCGCACTGTTCGCAGAGATGTTGTCGCTGCCGAGCGACGGACGCTATCCCACGCTTGAACTGAGCCCCCAGCAACGCCGTCAGAAGACGCTAGAGGCACTTATGGCTCAAGTGGAGACACTGTCCCGGCCTAATCCGGTGCTGATGATTCTTGAGGACGCGCAATGGATCGACCCCACTAGCCTCGAACTATTCGGTCGTATCGTCGACAGGGTACCAACCCTTCGCGTGTTGCTGATCGTGACGTTCAGGCCGGAGTTTGAGCCGCCCTGGATCGGAAGGTCATACGTCACTGCCCTAACAATCAATCGACTCACCGAGCGCCAAGTCAGCGCCATGATTGATCGCGTCGTCGGCGACAAGTTGCTTCCAGCCACTCTCCGGCAGGAAATCATCGAACACACCGACGGCATTCCGCTGTTCGTGGAGGAGATGACCAAAACGGTGCTGGAAGCGGAGAGCGAGGGCGACGTGCGACGCACAGCCGCGGTGGTTCTGTCTCCCGCCTTGACGGTGCCTGCCAGCCTGCACGCCTCGCTGCTGGCGCGGCTTGATCGCCTCGGCACGGCCAAGGAAGTGGCGCAGATCGGGGCGGCGATCGGGCGGGAATTCTCGCATCCTCTGCTGGCTGCGGTGGTGCGGAAGCCCGAGGGGGAGCTCAATTCGGCGCTAGAGCGTCTCGTTACGGCCGGTCTGTTATTCCGGCAGGGCGTGCCGCCGGATACGACTTATCTCTTCAAGCACGCGCTGGTGCAGGACGCGGCTTACGGCACGCTGTTGCGCGAACCGCGCCGTGCGCTTCACGCCCGAATCGCCAAAGCACTCGAGAGCCAATTTCCCGAAATTGCCGAGAACCGGCCAGAGCTGCTGGCGCGTCACTGCACCGAAGCCGGGCTGATCGAGAAAGCCGCGGGCCTGTGGGGTAAGGCCGGCCAGCGGTCACTGAAGCGCTCCGCGATGATCGAAGCGGTTGCACAGTTTACGCGCGCCCTCGACCAAGTCGCGTCCTTGCCTGCAACGCCCGCGCTGCGCCGCGAACAGATAAAGCTGCAGGTTGGGCTGGCGAACACTTTGTATCATACCAAGGGCATCGCGGCAGCCGAGACAAAAGCGGCGTTCGATGACGCCCGCCAGTTGATCGAGCGAGCGGAAGCGTTAGGCGAGCCCCCCGAAGACCCGCTCTTGCTGTACTCCGTCCTCTACGGTTTCTTCATGCAGAAATTTATCGCGTTTGACGGCGATGCAGCGCGCGCTCTGGCGACGCAATTCCTCACTTTCGCGGAGCAGCAGAACGCGACGGCCTCCATTATGATCGGACACCGTCTGCTGGGCACGACGTTGCTGGTCCTCGGCGACGCAGCCGAAGGCTTGGCCCATCTCGATCGCGCTTTCACACTTTACGATCCGGCCGCGCATCCTCCGCTGGCGACACGGTTTGGCCATGACGTGGGAGCGGCCACCCTGACCTTTCGGCCGTTAGCTCTGTGGTTGCTCGGGTACCCCAAAACCGCTTTGGCGGAAATCGACCGCGCGCGCAAGGTTGCGCGCGAGACGGATCATGCGCCAACGCTGTTGTTTGCGCTAAGCTGCGGCTCGTTCACCCACACCTGCGGTCGAGATTATGCGGCCGTCAACGCGCAACTCGATGAGTGCGCTGCCTTGGCTGAGGAAAAAGGCGCCGTGTTCTGGAAGGCCTTCGCGACGGCGCAGCGGGGTTGCGTATTGGCCCTTACCGGCAAAGCCTCTGACGCGGTGCAAACGATCAACACTGGGATCACCGCGACAGTATTTTTTCCGTTTTGGTTATCACATTTGGCTTGGGCCTACGCGGAACTAGGACAGTTTGATGATGCTCGGCGCTGCATCAGCGAAACAATGACCGCGATCGAAACAAGCAAGGAAAGATGGTTCGAAGCCGAGGCCAACCGCATCGCCGGCGAGATCGCCCTGAAGTCGAGCGAGCCGCATGCAGCAAAAGCGCAAGTCTATTTCGAGCGCGCTCTTTCGGTTGCGCGGGCGCAGCGGGCAAAGTCCTGGGAGCTGCGCGCGGCGACGAGTATGGCGCGGCTGTGGCTCGATCAACGCAAAAAGGGTAACGCCCGCGAGCTTCTCGCTCCGGTCTACGGCTGGTTCACCGAAGGCTTCGACACGCTCGATCTGAAGGAGGCCAAGGCACTGCTTGATGAACTGCACGGCTGACCTAGCAAATTAAAATTGGCCGCTACTTTGCTGCGGTGTATTAGGCGGTGGTTGGCCCCGAACGTCGTTCGCCGCGATACAGGAATACTTCCGCAGTTGGAGGACAAACCGACATTGTGCGGACATTGCAAATATGTCGAGGTTGACCCAAAGCCGCCAGTCGGGGCCTCTCAGTACTATTCGGCTGATGGTGTACTCTCCTGATGGTAGTGGGGCGGCATCCACTAGCATTGTCTAGGCATTTGATAGGGGGACAACAATGCGCTGGTACCATTATTTAGCGTACTTCTTCGGCGGCGCATTCCTTGCGAACACCATACCCCATCTTGGCAATGGGATTTCTGGGAACGCGTTCCAGAGCCCCTTCTCATCACCGCCGGGAGTCGGCTTGTCCTCCTCATTGGTCAATGTCCTTTGGGGCCTTTTCAATCTTGCCATAGCTTATCTGCTCGTCTGTCGAGTCGGCAGCTTCAATCTGCGCAAGACCCAGCATGTGCTTGCCCTCGGGGCGGGCATCCTGATTATGTCGGTAATGCTCGCCCACACTTTTGGGCCGCTCCATGGGGGACAGTGAAAGCTCTTGTTGGCCCTTAGTGTCACTTCGCTGCGCCGAACAATAATGTCGCTATTGGAGTAACAACGGACGTTGATCAGCACGGGTACTGAATGCATCGGTCGTGAATGACCCACAACGGACATCCGATACTGGGAGACACCGTGTCCAAAACAGGTTAATCTCTCCGCACGGTCAAGCGCAGCGCAGTGCTTGCCTGAGAGCTGCCCAAAAATCGGCGATCTACCGAAATCGCCGACTTCATAATATGGCTGCCTGGTGCCGTCGGTAGGCGCGAAATCGCTCTCGACAATTGAAGTTGGCTCGGATCGCGGAGGCCACCGGCCGCGTGTTCTGCTGCGTCTGAATAAGTGCCGCGAGCCTCGGAATGGTGCTCGATACGTCCGCAAATGGCAATATATGCAGCGGCAGCAGCACCCCGCGGCGTTGACGGGGGCCCTGCCCGCCCCTATAAGCGCCGCTTCACCAAGCTCCAACGCAACGCATGGCCAATACAAAATCCGCCAAAAAGGCTGCACGGCAAAGCGCGCGTCGTACCGTAGTCAATAGGGCACGCCGCACGCGCCTGCGCAGCGCGGTACGAAAGGTCGAGGAGGCGATCGCCGCCGGCGATCGATCCCTCGCGCTCGCCGCCATGGCCGAAGCCGAACCGGTGATCATTCGCGCGGCGCAAAAAAATATCGTGCACCGCAATGCTGCTCGCCGCAAAGTCTCGCGGCTCGCCCATCGGATCGCCGAGCTCGGCAAATCATAGCCGTTCCGCCGTCCGGCTTGCGCAGACGCAAGCCCACGAACCAAGCCTAATGACGCGCCGATCGTTGCGCCGGATTCAATTCAGCGCGCGGTAATGGCACTGCATTCGCGGGACAAGCGAGACGCACGGAGCGCCGGAGCAAGTTTTCAGTGAATTGCCATCGATCTGTTGCAGAATTATCACGTCAAAACGCAAAACTGACAGCGGTAGTGTTCCGTTGCGCTTCGTGCGTCAGGCTGTGAAGTTTTTATTTGCTCCGCATGAACGACCGCGGGGTTACCCATGAAACTTGAGCAAAAGAATTGGTGCGCAATGAAAGGGTTATAGCTCATGCGAGGCGATGGACTTTGAGTCCGCGGCAAATTCGATGTGTGCAAGTTTATTTGCTCCGGTGCGCGATTTTGTCGATTCGAGGCTCTGCGCGATTGTCACAGAATTGTGAATCGGCCCATTGAGTCAAAGTCTTGCACAGCGGCTTGCGCAATGCGCCGGCGCCGCAGCTTCTGAAAGTCCAATTTTAGCGAGGTTTTTTGCGGTTGCGGGCCGGAAACGGCGTGATAGCGTTTTAATTCTTCGGTCTCCGAAGGGTCTTCAAAAATTGGTCCTGACCAAACTCATCGGAGTATGGGTGCGGGAGAGTTGTGTCCAATGAAGTGTCGCGCAGCTTCGGCATAGTCGCGATTTGGGTGGGAAAGGACCTGCTGAGAATTTAGCAGGCCGCGTGAACCAGAAGTGAAAATACACAGGTGGCAGGCCTGGGGCCGTCTCGCGGGAAACTAGCGGGACATCAGCGATGACCATCGAGTGGGAGCGATGGAAGTGGGGGCATGAAAATGATAATCCGCCAACGGTTGCAAGCAGCTAGGCTCTCTTCATCCGGAGTCGCTCGACTCTTTGCGTTCGTCCTTTCATCGGCGCCGTGCCGCTGTCGTCGGGCAACAATCACGTCCAGCGGTTGAACGGCTTTCGATTCCGACGGCGTCTGCATTTCGTTTGCCGCATGCGCCGCCAAGCTCATCACGCGATGCGCACGTTGCGTTTCCCCGATGTGGGGCATGGTGAGCGTATCTCGCCCGAGTTGCTCGCTTAAAGTCTTTCAAGAACCCGGAAAAGCAGGCCCCACATGACGAGCACGGACCAGGAGCGCTGGCAGCGAGTGAAGAGCCGCCTTCGCGTTGAACTCGGCGACGACGTGTTTAGCAGCTGGTTCGCACGCATGGAGCTCGAAACCATCGACAACGGCGGGGTACGACTGTCGGTGCCGACACGCTTCCTGCGCAATTGGATTCAATCGCATTACAGCGAGCGCGTGCTGACCAACTGGCAGTCGGAAGAGCCAGCGATCACCCGTGTGGAACTCAGCGTCCGGTCGGCGGCGATCCGGCCGCTTGCTACCAAGCCGAAGCCGCTGGAGGCACCGATACCGTCGCGCGCGTTGCATGACGGAACGCAAAACGGCGCTGGCCTTCGCGGGAGCGTGCCCTTTATGTCGGTGCACGAAGCCCTCGGCGGATCGCCGCTGGACCCGCGGCTTGCGTTCGAAACCTTCATCGTCGGGCGCTCGAATACGCTCGCGCACGCCGCGGCGAGGCAAGTGGCGACCAGCCGGCGCGGCGACACGCTTATGTTCAATCCGCTCTACGTTCATGCCAGCGTTGGGCTCGGCAAGAGCCACCTGTTGCAAGCGATCACCTGGGCCGGCAACGGCAGCGAGCGCAAAGTGCTCTATCTGACCGCCGAACGGTTCATGTATGGCTTCGTTTCGGCGTTGCGCACTCAGACGACTTTGGTCTTCAAGGAGGCGGTGCGCGCCATCGATGTCCTGATCATCGACGACCTGCAATTCCTCCAGGGCCGATCGACCCAAGCCGAGTTTTGCCACACTCTCAATACGCTCATCGACGCCGGCCGTCAGGTGGTGATCGCCAGCGACCGTCCGCCCGCGGATCTCGAAAGCCTCGATGACCGCGCCCGCTCGCGCCTTGCCGGCGGCCTAGTGGTGGAGATCGGCTCGCTCGGCGAGGAACTACGCCTCGAAATCCTCAAGAGCCGGGTTGCAGCGGCTTGCGTCCATCACCCCGGCTTCGAAGTCCCGCCGCCGGTGCTCGTCTTCATCGCCAAATCGGTCACCCACAACGGCCGCGACCTCGAAGGCGCCGTCAATCGCTTGCTGGCCCACAATAAGCTCAGCGGCCAGCCGGTGACGCTGGAGATGGCCGAACGTGAAATGCGCGACCTGATCAGGCCGGCCGAACCGAAAAGAGTGAGGATCGAGGATATCCAGCGCGTCGTCGCGCGGCAGTACAACGTGAGCCGCGCCGACCTCTTGTCCTCGCGGCGCACGGCCAATGTGGTGCGTCCGCGCCAGGTGGCGATGTACCTGGCGAAGATCCTTACGTTACGCTCGCTGCCGGAGATCGGCCGGCGATTTGGCGGGCGCGACCATACCACCGTGCTGCACGCCGTGCGCAAGATCGAGGCGCTCGCCGCCAACGACAGCGCGCTTGCCGACGAGATCGAGGCGCTCAAGCGCCAGCTCCAGGATTGACGGCGGACCGATTGGCCCGCCGCCACGCCGGACGCCAAACATGAGCCGCGACCGTGCCGCCTCTAATCGCGTTATTGCTGTGCGAAACGAGGGAAAAAGCCGCCCCGGCGGTGCTCCACACTTGCCGAAAGCGCCGCGCCGCGCCACTTTCGGTACCCCCATATGAATGGGTCATGTGAACGGTCATGTGAACGGGTCATGCGATGAAGGTCACCGTAGAGCGTTCGGAATTGTTGAGGTCGCTCGGCCACGTGCATCGCGCGGTGGAGCGGCGCAACACCATCCCTATTCTCGCCAACGTGCTGCTTCGCGCCGACCGATCGAAGCTCAGTCTAAAGGCCACGGATCTCGATCTGGAGGTGACCGACACGATCGCGGCCGAAGCCGGCCCCGGCGGATCGACCACCGTTCCCGCCCACATGTTCTACGACATCGTGCGCAAATTGCCCGAAGGCGCGCAGATCGTCGTGGAATCTTCCGAAGACCGTGCGGCGCTCTCGATCCGCGCCGGCCGTTCGCGCTTCACGCTGCAAACCCTGCCGGAGAGCGACTTTCCCGATCTCGCTCCCGGCGATATGACGCATAAATTCGTGCTCAAGGCCGCCGACCTCAAGCGGCTGATCGATAAAACGCAGTTCGCCATCTCGACCGAGGAAACACGCTATTATCTCAACGGCATCTACCTTCACATCGCCGGCGCCGGACAGGCGCAAACGCTACGTGCGGTCGCGACTGACGGCCATCGGCTGGCGCAGATGGAGCTCGATCTGCCGAAAGGCGCCGCCGGCATGGCCGGCGTCATCGTTCCGCGCAAGACGGTCGGCGAAGTCCAGCGCCTCATCGAGGACGGCGAAGCCGAGGTCACCGTCGAACTGTCGCCGGGGAAGATTCGCTTCACCGTCGGCGCCGTGATCCTGACCTCGAAGCTGATCGACGGCACGTTCCCCGATTATGCGCGGGTCATTCCATTGAACAATGACAAGGAGCTGATCGTCGACAAAAAGGAATTCGAGGCTGCGGTCGACCGCGTTTCCACCGTCTCGAGCGAGCGCGGTCGCGCGGTGAAGCTGTCGCTCACCGCCGGACGGCTCCTGTTGTCGGTCACCAATCCCGACTCCGGCAGCGCCACCGAGGAACTCGAAGTCGAATACGAAGCCGACCCGATCGATATCGGCTTCAACTCGCGATACCTGCTCGATATCGCGACGCAGATCGAAAGCGAGGCCGCGGTGCTCAAGCTCGCGGATCCCGGGTCACCGACGCTGATCCAGGATAAAGAGGCGCGCGGCGCGCTCTATGTGCTGATGCCGATGCGGGTGTGAGGTCGAACAATCGCTAACGGTTACGTCATGCCCGGCCTCGTGCCGGGCATCCACGTCTTTGGGGCATCAAGTTAAGACGTGGATGGCCGGGACAAGCCCGGCCATGACGATTACAAGCGATTTGCTATGACGGCTGCTCGTATCCTCCGCCTGACGCTGACTGATTTCCGCAACTACCGCGCGGCCACACTGCAAGCCGATGCGCGGCCGATCGTGCTTTATGGGCCGAACGGCGCCGGCAAGACCAATCTGATCGAGGCCATCTCGTTTCTCGCACCCGGTCGTGGTTTGCGCCGGGCGACGCTCGAGGAGGTGGCGTTCCAGGAGGGCGATGGTTCCTGGGCCGTCGCCGCCGAAATCGAGGGCGCGCTGGGGCTCGCCACTTTGGGCACCGGCGTCGAGCGCGCGCCCGAGGAGGGCGCGGTTACGCAACGCAAGTGCCGGATCGATCGCGAACCGGTCGCCTCGGCCGCCGCTTTCGTGGATCATTTGCGTGTGGTCTGGCTCGTGCCGGCAATGGATTCTTTATTTGTCGGCGCGCCGTCGGAGCGTCGCCGCTTTCTCGATCGGCTGGCGCTCGCAGTCGATGCCGAGCATGCCAGCCGGGTCAATGCACTCGAGCGGGCGCTGCGCTCGCGCAACCGGCTTTTGTTGGAGACCCGGCCCGACCCGCACTGGCTCGACGCCGTCGAACACGAGACCGCGGAGCTTGCCGTCGCCGTGGCGGGACTGCGTGCGGAAGCGGTACGCCGCCTTGGCTCCGTGCTTGCGAGCCGCCAGGATTCGAGCTTCCCGCCGGCAGAGATCGCGCTTGAGGGTTGGATGGAGCAGCTCCTTCCGACCCATCCCGCGATCGAAATCGAGGAGCGCTATCGCGCGGTGCTGCGGGAGAACCGCGGCCGCGACACGGCCGCCGGGCGGACGCTCGACGGCCCGCACCTCACCGACCTTTCGGTTCTCTACGCGCAGAAGAACATTGCCGCCGGCGAGGCTTCGACCGGCGAACAAAAGGCCCTGCTCATCGGCCTCGTGCTTGCGCATGCGCGGCTGATCACCGAGATGACGACGTCCACACCGGTCCTCTTGCTCGACGAGGTTGTCGCGCATCTGGATCCGGCACGCCGCGCCGCGCTGCATGCCGAACTTGCATTGCTTGGCGCGCAAGTGTGGATGACCGGTGCCGATCCGGCGCAGTTTGCCGAGATCAAGGGCGCTGCGGCGATGATCGAAGTCCGCGCCGGCCGTTTGGAACTGAGAAACTGATCACGGCCGATTGCATGCGCCGCACTGATCGTAAGCGCGATTCCGACGCTTTTCCGCGAAATTTTTGATCGCCAAATTGTCGCCGCCAGGCCGGGCGCCTGCGGTCCCGGACAGGCCGCTTGGGGCCCGATTCCCGCCCCGTTTGCGGACCTGTTTGTGGGCCTGCCGAATCCTTGAAAAATGGCGTTTTGACAATATGTTATTGGGAACTAATTTGACCTGTACGCGACCCGGTTTTGGTGTACAAGAAAATAGGCGATTCATCCACCTTCCGCAAGCGATTCGAGAACATTTCGCATGGCCGAGCCCGTCCGTAAACCAGACCCCGTCGCACCCTCCGATTACGGCGCAGAATCGATCAAGGTGCTCAAGGGGCTCGATGCCGTGCGCAAGCGGCCCGGCATGTATATCGGCGACACCGACGACGGCTCGGGCCTGCATCACATGGTCTACGAGGTCGTCGACAACGCCATCGACGAAGCGCTTGCCGGCTTTGCCAAGGAAGTCGTCGTCACGCTCAATCCCGACGGCTCCTGCACCGTGCGCGACGATGGCCGCGGCATTCCGACCGACATCCACAAGGGCGAAGGGGTGTCCGCCGCCGAGGTCATCATGACGCAACTGCACGCCGGCGGAAAATTCGACCAGAACTCCTACAAGGTGTCCGGCGGACTGCATGGCGTCGGCGTATCGGTGGTCAACGCGCTTTCGAGCTCGCTGAAGCTCACGATCTGGCGCGACGGCCACCAGCACTTCATGGAATTCCGCGACGGCGAGGCCGTCGCGCCGCTCGCCGTCGTCGGCGCGGCATCCGACCGGCGCGGCACCGAAGTCACTTTTCTGCCTTCGAAAAAAACCTTCACCATGACCGAGTTCGACTTTGCCACGCTGGAGCACCGGCTGCGCGAACTCGCGTTCCTCAATTCCGGCGTCACGATCACGCTCTCGGACATGCGCCACGCGGTCGAGGAGCGCGAGGAGATGCGCTACGAGGGCGGCGTCGAGGCGTTCGTCAAATATCTCGACCGCAACAAGACGCCGCTTATCCCGCAGCCCATCGTCATAAAGGCCGAACGCGACGGAACCGGCGTCGAATGCGCGCTGTGGTGGAACGACGGCTACCACGAGACCGTACTGTGCTTCACCAACAACATTCCGCAACGCGACGGCGGCACGCATCTCGCCGGCTTTCGCGGCGCTTTGACCCGTCAGATCACCGGCTACGCCGAATCGGGCGGCGCCGCGCGCAAGGAGAAGGTCGCGCTGACCGGCGACGATTGCCGGGAAGGGCTGACAGCCGTGCTTTCGATCAAGGTGCCCGACCCGAAGTTCTCCTCGCAGACCAAGGACAAGCTTGTTTCCTCCGAGGTCCGTCCGGTGGTCGAAGGCGTGATCAACGACATGCTCAAGGCGTGGTTCGAGGAACATCCGGGCGAGGCAAAAATCGTCGTCGGCAAGGTCATCCAGGCAGCCGCCGCGCGCGAGGCGGCGCGCAAGGCGCGCGAAATGACGCGCAAGAGCGCGCTGGGCATTACATCGCTGCCGGGCAAGCTCGCCGACTGCCAGGAGCGCGATCCGGCGAAATCCGAGCTATTCATCGTCGAGGGCGATTCCGCCGGCGGCAGCGCCAAGCAGGGCCGTAACCGCGCATTCCAGGCGGTGTTGCCGCTGCGCGGCAAAATCCTCAACGTCGAGCGCGCGCGCATGGACAAGATGCTCTCGTCCGAGCAGATCGGCACGCTGATCACCGCGCTCGGCACGGGAATAGGTCACGACGAATTCACCGCCGACAAGCTGCGCTATCACAAGATCATCATCATGACCGATGCCGACGTCGATGGCGCTCACATCCGCACGCTGTTGTTGACTTTCTTCTATCGGCAGATGCGCGAAATCATCGACCGCGGCCATCTCTATATTGCGCAGCCGCCGCTCTACAAGGTCACGCGCGCAAAATCTGAGCAATATCTCAAGGATGAGCGTGCGCTCGAAAACTACCTGATCGACACCGGCGTTGAAGACGCCGTGTTGCAGCTTCATTCGGGTGAGCGCCGCACCGGCAAGGATTTGCGTGAGCTGGTCGAGGAGGCCCGCGTCATCCGCCATGCGCTCAACGGACTGCATAGCCGGTACAATCGTCAGGTCGTCGAGCAAGCTGCCATTCTCGGTGTGCTGAGCGCGGATATCTTCGGCGACCCGGTAAAGGCGGTCGCCGCGGCACCCTATATCGCGCGGCGTCTGGATGCGCTTTCCGAGGAAACCGATCGCGGCTGGAAAGGCGCCTTCAGCGAGGGTCAGGGTTTTACCTTCGAGCGCACACTGCGTGGCGTGAAGGAAGTCGCCAATATCGATCAGGCGCTGCTCAATTCCGCCGACGCGCGCAAGCTCGACGAGCATGCTGCGTCGCTACAAGCCGCATACGAGCGCCCGAGCGTCCTGAGCCGCAAGGACGAGGACGTCGCCATCCACGGTCCCGTCGGCCTGTTCGAGGCGGTGATGGCGGCCGGCCGCAAGGGGCTTTCGTTGCAGCGCTACAAGGGCCTTGGCGAAATGAACCCGCAGCAATTGTGGGAAACGACGCTCGACACCAACGCACGCACGATGCTCCAGGTCAGCGTCAAGGAGATCGACGAGGCCAACACGATCTTCGACGAGTTGATGGGCGACAAGGTCGAGCCCCGTCGCCTGTTTATCGAGGAGCACGCGCTGGCCGCGAGCGTGGATGTGTAGCCTGCGCGTCATTGCGAAGCCGCTCTAGAACAAATCGAAATATTCGTTCTGCTCCCAGGCCGTCACCTCGGCCGGCTCGGCCGGCGCGGCGTTTTCGGCGGCAAAGCGCGCCAGCTCGGCCTCTTTGATGCGGGCGTAATAGTCGACGAAGGCGGCGCCGAAATTCTTCCCAAAGACCTCGCTCGCGCGGAGCGCGGCCAAAGCTTCGCCGAGATTTTTTGGCAACGCCGGAGCCGTGGTTTCGTAAGGCGTATCCGCCGACGGTCCGGGGTCGAGATGCCGTGCGATGCCATCGAGTCCGGCGTAAATCTGCGAAGCCATATAGAGATAAGGATTGGCCGCGGGCTCGCCGACCCGGTTTTCCAGGTGCGTCGCCGCATCGCCGGGCTGGCCGAGCACGCGCAGCATCACGCCGCGATTGTCGCGCGCCCAAATGGCGCGATCGGGCGCCAGCGTATAAGGCCGGTAGCGCTTATAGCCGTTGACCGTCGGCGTCGTGAACGCCGCCGCCGCATTCGCATGCGCCAGCAGTCCGCCGAGGTAGCGAAACCCGATCATGGAAAGGCCGTCGCGTTCGTCGCCAGCGAAGGCGTTGGTCCCGCGTTTGCGTTCGATCAGCGACTGATGCAGATGCCAGCCGCTGGAGAAAATATTTGGCAGCGCCGGGCGGCACATGAAGCTCGCCAGATAGCCGTGGCGGCGCGCGATCTGTTTCGTGGCGGCGCGGAACAAAATCATCGTATCGGCGGTGGCAAGCCCGCTTTGCGGACGGAAGGTGAATTCGCATTGGCTCGGCCCCAGTTCGATTTCGAGCGAACGCAATGGCATGCCGAGCGCCGCGACGCCGCGCCGGATCGGCTCCAGCGCCGCATCGATCTGATCGAAACGGGACTCGGTGAGATATTGGTAACCCTGATTGAGCAGGCTCACCTTCGGCGCGCGCGGCGGCCAGGTGGCATCTTCCGGCGATAGCCGCGGATTCTCCAGCCTGAACAGATGGAATTCGACCTCAAGCCCGGCGACGAAATCGAACCCGGCCGCCGCAAGCCGCGCCAGCGCATCGCGAAACACCTGCCGCGTCGAGAACGGGACCGGCTTGCCGTTGGTGAAATAGATGTCGCACAGGAGCCAGCCGGTATTCGGCGCCCACGGCAACACCTGAAACGTTGCCGGGTCGGCAACCATGACGAAGTCGCCGCCGCCCTGCATCTCCGCCATGGCAAAGCCGCCGCCGGCCGTGAAGACCGGATAGACCGTCTTGTGCGCGGTGTCCTTGGCAAGCAGCGTCGTCGTCATGGTGACGCCGGTTTGCATCATGCCGGGAGCGTCGGCTGCCACGACGGTTTTGCCGCGCAGCACGCCGTGCTGATCGGCAAATGAAAATCGCACCAGTTCGAGCTTATGCTTCTTGATCGCCCGCGCGACGGCCTTCGCCCGGCGCGCCTGTTCGCCGGTCCACAGGCCGTGCCGCTCGACAAAACTTGCAGGAACTCGATTTCGCGGAGGCATTTTGCTGTGGCGAATGGGGATAGCGAATAGCGAATGGAGCGTTTTCGGCAGCTCCTCTATTTCGCTATTCGCCACTCCCCATTCGCTATCCTCCGTTGGCCCAGCTTTTGGTCTCTTGCCGGCTCTGGTGCGCGCGCTGCCAATAGCCTTGCCAGTCGGCTGCCGGACCGATGCCGTCGACGCAGGCCGGGCCGGTTATCTTCGCCGCTTCCGCGGCATCGAGCACCATCATCGGCTTTGCGCCTGTGCCGGATTGATCGAGCGCCTGACGCAGCAGGCGGCGGTAGGCGCTGATCGCCTTATCCGAAGTGCCGAGATGTTCCTGGGTGCGGTCCTGGATGGGCCCCATCGACTCGCACGCCCATTGATCGTGCACGTTGATGTCCGTCCCCATGCCGGTATAGGTCGCGTGCTCCTGCTCGTGCGCGTCGAAGCCGTAATCGTTGTTCTTGTTCTTGCGCGGCACGTAATCCGGCAATTCGTAGAGTTCGAGCCGCTGGCGGCGCATCTCGTCCTTGTCGACGGCTGAGCCGAACGACGTAAAGATCGCATACCAATAGTGTTTCACGTCGTCGATCGGGACGTGCCATTGCGAAATCGTCATTTCGCGGCTCATCGGGATGATAAAGCCGTTGGGGAAAATCAGATTGGTGACGCGCACATGCGCCTTGTCGCCGCCGATCTGGCGCAACGTGATCAACCGAAAGCCGTAATCGGTCGGCTCGATTTCGATGCGCGGGCGCGGAAAATCGCGCATGATTTTCGTCATCGGCATGTCCGAGTCCTTGGAGGTGTCCCGGAACATCTTGCCGTAGCCCTGCTCCGGATCCTCGTCTTCGAAGAAACGGTGCAGGAAGGAGGTGTGCGCCGGATCGACGCCGACTTCGAGCGATTGCAGCCAGTTGCAATCGATCATGCCCTTGAACGCGAAAGTGTGCGTCGATGGCGCGACGAAGCAGTCGAAATGCGGAAACGCCGGCGCCTCGCCCGGGCCGAGATAGGCGAACAGGATGCCGCTCTTTTCCACGACCGGATAGGATTTTTGTTTGATGTTGGCGCAGAGATTGCTGTTGTCGGGCTCGGCCGGAGTTTGCAGGCATTGGCCATTGACGTCGAACAGCCAGCCGTGAAACGCGCAGCGCAGACCGCCGTCTTCCAGCCGCCCATAAGCGAGGTCGGTGCCGCGATGCGGACAGTGCCGGCCGATCAGCCCGTAGCGACCTTTGTCGTCCTTGAAGACGACGAGGTCCTCGCCCATGAACCGCACCGGCTTCACCGGGCGGTTGCCGGCAAGCTCATCGACCAGCGCCGCTGGCTGCCAGTAGCGGCGCAGCAGCAGGCCTGCGGCAGTACCGGGCGACGTGCGGGTGATGAGATCGTTCTGCTCCGCGCTCAACATCGGCGAACTTTCTTCCGGCCACGGATGACGACAAATGCTTATACGATGATCGCCAACCGACCGGAAGCTCAAGCAATCGGCTGCGCGAGCTTCAAAATCCCGGCAGCACCAGGACTTTCGGACTCTTCGGCAGCGTGGTTTTCGACACCACCACCGAGGGGACTCCCGCCCTTTCAACGTCCCATTGCAGCCGCGCCCGGTCGAGAAAGCGGTCGAGCGTGTACCAGCCGAAAAAATGCATGGGAATGATCAGCGGCGCCTTGAGCGCGGTGAGCACCTCCATCATGCCGTCGAGGTCGAGCGTGTAATTGCCGTCGATCGGCGCCATCACCACGTCGACGCGGCCGATTTCGTTGAGTTGCTGCTGCGTCAGCGTGTGATGCAGATGCCCCAGATGTGCCATGCACAGATTGGCGATCTCGAAGATGAAGATCGAATTGCCGTAGCGTTCGGTGCCGCCGCTCCAGTTGCGGATATTGGTCGGCACGTTGCGCACGCGCACGTCGCGGTATTTCAGATCCCAGATGGCGGGCTGGTCGGGGCTTTCGCCCCAGCCGCGCAGCACGTGTTTGATCGCCGGATCGGGGTGGTCGGAATAGTGCGTGTCATGCGCATGGTTCATGGTGGCGATGTCGGGGGTGACCATCGGCTTCACATAGTCGTTGTAGTCGGTCGCGATGCGCACCAGCTGCGGGCTTTCGATCAGGAACGTGGCGTGGCCGATAAAGGTCAGCCGCACCTGGTCTTCGTTGAGCGCTGCGAGCCGCAAGGCGGCGGGAGTGACCGGCGGTCGATCGGCGGCGACGAGACCGGGACAATTTTCCTGCATTTGTGGCTGCGACGGCGGCGCCGGGGATTCCTGCGCAGAGGCGACGGCGGAAAAAGCCCCGCAAACGAGCGCCGTCACAGCAAAGCGCGTGATGCCGGTAATCGCGCCGATGCGCAAGCGCGTCAATTGGCCAACTCCTCGTCCGCGCCCCAGCAAGCGGACAAGTTGGCACGGAATGAAGCGGCCGGCTATCTATTGGTCGTCATTGCCGGGCCAGACCCGGCAATCCAACTTCTTGGCGTGCCCGATAAGATGGATCACCGGGTCAAGCCCGGTGATGACGCTGCGGTACGGGTTGAATCAGGGCGAAGACGAGATCAGCCCGCGCGCGGTGACGACGATCCATTGCCCGTCCTGGCGCTTGATCGTCTCGACACGGCCGAGCCCGGGGATCATACCGCCGGCTGTGACGTCGAAAACGCCGCCGTGGCTGTTCTCGACCAACGCGTGACCGGCGCGCACATCCTGCACGATCCAGTCCGGCAGGATCTTGTCCGGTAGCTTGGCTTCGGCCGGTGCCGCCGCCGGCTGGCTATTCGCGATGGAGCCGGTCGTCTCCGGCGCCGCTGGCGCGGTCGGGGCGGCCGAAGCCGTTACGCTTTTCTTCTCGAGCCGGTCCATGGCATCGGCGACATGGGCGAGCTTGGTCGCCGCCTCGATTTGCACGCGCTCGACGCGATCGAGACGGTCCGCAAGTTTGCCGAACTGACTATTGGCGCCCCGCGCCGCGCCGTCGAGATTTGCCTTGAGCGCGGCAAGTTCGGCGAGCTCGGCGGACTTGGTCCCTTGCAGCATATTCGTCGCCGCCACAGTCGAACTTGCCGCCGCACCCGGCCAAAGACGGGTCACTCCGGAAGCCGACAGCGATCCGACAAAAGAGCCGAGCGCCGCCGCGGATGCGATACAGGCCGCCAGCAGCGCGAAACGTAACGAGCGCGACAGCGACGCCTGCGCGGCCGTTTCGCCTATCGGCTCGCTCGCGTCTTCGTCAGCCTCGGAGCCATCGAGCTTCGGCGCCGCGACGATCGGCAATAATGGTTCGGCGGGTTCGCCGTCGCCCTCTTGCGCATTGGCCATAGTCGGATCTCCGGATTGCGGCTGATCCGTCGGTAGCCTTGTTTGGTTAGCAATTGGTTAGCGAAGGCCCAAGGCTCAATCGACGAGGCCGTTTTCCCGCGCCAGATCTTGCAACGAGGTCTCCGGACGGGCGCCGAGATGTTGGATGATTTCGGCTGCGGCGAGCGCGCCGAGGCGGCCGCAGGTGCGGTCGTCGGCGCCGCGCGCCAGGCCGGAAAGAAAGCCGGCCGCAAACAAGTCGCCGGCGCCGGTCGTATCGACGACCTTGTCCACCGGAAAGGCCGACACCGCTTCCGTCCCGTCGGGACCGATCACCAGGCAGCCTTTCTCGCTGCGCGTCACCACCGCCGCGTCGACGTCGGCGCGCAGCGCCTTCACCGCGGTATCGAAATCGGACGTCTCATACAGGCTGTGCAGCTCGGCCTCATTGGCGAAAATGAGATCGACCGTCTTCGAGCGCATCAGATGCAGAAACTCGCCGCGATAACGATCGACGCAAAACGCATCCGACAAAGTGAGCGCTACCGTGCGCTCGGCCGCGTGCGCGATCTTGGTCGCTTCGAGGAACGCATCCTTGGCGTCTTTCGGATCCCACAAATAACCTTCGAGATAGAGGATCGCGCAGGCCGCCACCAAATCGGCGTCGATGTCGGCCGGGCTAAGCGCCTGCGCGGCGCCGAGATAGGTATTCATGGTGCGCTCGCCGTCGGGCGTCACCAGCACGTAACAGCGCGCGGTCGAAGCGCCCTGCGCCGCGGGCGGCGTCGTAAAAGCGACACCCGCGGCGCGGATATCGTGGGCGAAAGCGCGGCCGAGCGTATCGTCCTTGATCTTGCCGACGAAGGCCGTGCGCGCGCCGAGCGAGGCAAGCCCCACGATCGTATTGGCGGCGGAGCCACCGGACGTCTCGATGGCGGGGCCCATGGCCTCGTAGATCGCCTGCGCGCGCGCCTCATCGATCAGCGCCATCGTGCCCTTGTGCATCCCGTGCTTGAGCAGAAAATTTTCATCGGTGCGGGCAATGACATCGACGATCGCATTACCAATGCCGAGAACGTCGTAGCGGTTGGATGGCATGGGAAACTCTTTGCGGAAACTTGCGCGGCGGGAGCCGCACTATAGCGGCCGGCCCTTGCAGGGCAAGGCGCGGACGTGGCATGGGGACGGTGTTCGCGGAGCCGACGCATGGCGTTTAAAGAACTGGTTTTTTCCGGTGTGCAGCCAACCGGCAACCTGCATCTTGGCAACTATCTCGGCGCCATCAAGCGCTTCGTCGAGCTACAGGACCGTTACGACTGCATTTATTGCGTCGTCGATCTGCACGCGATCACCGTGTGGCAGGAGCCCACCGAGCTGCCGAAGGCGATCCGCGAAGTGACTGCCGCATTCATCGCCTGCGGCATCGATCCAAAAAAACACATCGTGTTCAACCAGAGCCAGGTGGCCGAGCACGCCGAGCTTGCCTGGGTGTTCAACTGCGTCGCTCGCCTCGGCTGGCTCAACCGCATGACGCAATTCAAGGAAAAAGCCGGCAAGGATCGTGAAAATGCTTCGGTCGGCCTTTATGCCTATCCGACGCTGATGGCGGCCGATATTCTGGTGTATCGCGCCACGCACGTGCCGGTGGGCGAGGACCAGAAACAGCACCTCGAATTGTCACGCGACGTCGCGCAGAAGTTCAACAGCGATTTCGGCGCGTCGATTGCGGCGAAGGGCTTCGGCGACGCATTCTTTCCGCTGCCTGAGCCGCTGATCACCGGCGAAGCGACGCGCGTCATGTCGCTGCGCGACGGCACCAAGAAAATGTCGAAGTCGGAGCCTTCCGACTATTCCCGCATCAATCTCACCGACGACGCCGACGCCATCGCGCAGAAGATCCGCAAGGCGAAAACCGATCCGGAACCGTTGCCGAGCGAGGAGGCTGGCCTAAAGTCGCGGCCGGAAGCAGATAATTTGATCGGCATTTATGCGGCGCTCGCCGGCACCACGCGCGCCGGCGTGCTCGCACAATTCGGCAATGCGCAGTTTTCGACGTTCAAATCGGCGCTGGTCGATCTGTCGGTCGCCAAGCTCGGCGCAATCGGCGCGGAGATGAAACGGCTGCTCCAAGACCGGGCCGCCATCGACGCTATCCTCGCCGACGGCTCCGCGCGCGCACAAAAACTCGCCGGCGCGACGATGAAGGCGGTCAAGGACATCGTCGGCTTCGTGCGCTCGTAGCGCCAAATCCGTGCATGGCGGACCGGCTTGTCTGACCACGCGCCGCCGTGGCAGCATTGCCCGCTTGGCGTTGCCCGGAGAAATGCCATGTCCCGCAGGCGCCGCAGCTACGAAGCCGGTCATAGACCCAAGCTTCTGGTCGTGATCGACGAAACCCAGGAATGCGATCGCGCGGTTTATTTCGCCAGCCGCCGTGCGGCGCGCATCGGCGGCAATGTCGTCATGCTGCGCGTCAACGATATGCAGGGCCAAAGCCAGCAATGGCTCGGCGTCGCCGACATCATGCGCGCGGAGGCCCGCGAGGAAGCCGACGCAGAGCTCAACAAATACGCCGCGCGCGCCAATGGCATCGCCGGCATCACGCCCGAACGCGCGGTGCGGGACGGCGACATGGCGGAGGAAATTCTCAAGTTGATCGATGAGGACGAGGACATTTTCATCCTCGTGCTTGCGGCGGGCACGGGAACCGAAGGGCCGGGCCCGCTGGTCGCCACAATTGGCCGCACCGCGGGCGATTATCCGATCCCGGTGGCGATCGTGCCCGGGCACCTCAGCGACGAGGAAATCGATGCCTTGTCGTGAGGGTAAGACAGCAACCCCACAGTCATCCTGAGGCGGCCGCTCGGGGGGTCGCACCTCAGGGTAACGGAACTGACACTTGAACTTCCAAGAGAATTCGCCACGTAATAGAGTAGATTGGCGAAATTCCGGCATGACCGGCAGCGGCCCGCGCCGGGTGACCAAAGGAACACCAGAGGACCCCATGTTTATCCAGACGGAAGCGACGCCAAACCCGGCGACCCTGAAGTTCCTGCCCGGTCGGGCCGTGCTCGAAAACGGAACACTCGATTTGCGCGACAAGGACGAGGCGGCGCAGTCGCCGCTCGCCGAGCGGCTGTTCGCCATTGGCGGCGTCAGCGGGGTGTTCTTCGGCTCCGACTTCATCGCGGTGACCAAAGGTACCGGTGAGTGGCAGCAGCTCAAGCCGATGATCCTCGGCGCCATCATGGAACATTTCATGTCCGGCGCGCCGCTCGTCGCAGCCGGCGCCGCCGAGCAGAGCGACGCCGATGAGTTTTTCGATGCGGCCGACGCCGAGACCGTCTCGACCATCAAGGAATTGATCGAAACGCGCGTGCGACCGGCGGTCGCCAACGACGGCGGCGACATTACCTTCCGGGGCTTTAAGGACGGCGTCGTCTATCTCAACATGAAAGGCGCGTGCGCGGGCTGCCCGTCGTCGACGGCTACGCTCCGCCACGGCATCCAGAATTTGTTGCGTCATTTCATTCCCGACGTGACCGAGGTCCGGCCGATGTAACTCGGCGATCGAGCCGGGCTTCTCGCCGTACGATTACTCATGCGCGTGCTCGCCATTGATACGGCGTTGGCGGCTTGTTCCGCTGCGGTGCTCGACACCGAGTATGGTGGCATCATTGCCAGCGAGAGCCTGCCGATGGTGCGCGGCCATGCCGAAGCACTCATGCCGTTACTGAAGCGGGTGATGGACGAGGCGGGAATGGGGTTTCCCGACATCGACCGGGTGGCGGTCACGACCGGACCCGGCAGTTTCACGGGCTTGCGCGTCGGCATCGCCGCCGCGCGCGGCATTGCACTCGCGGCCGACAAGCCGGCGGTGGGCCTATCCACGCTGTCGGCCTATGCCGCTCCGCATTTGGCCGCTGACGACCGGTTTCCGGTGATCGCCGCCATCGATGCGCGGCATGCGCACGTCTACCTGCAAGTTTTCAGCCCCGGCGGCCACTCATTCACGACGCCGCGGCTCGCCAGCTTGCGCGAAGCGGTGCAAGCGGCGTCCGAAGCGCAGGCGTTTATCGTCGGCTCGGCGGCTCAATTGGTCGCCGACGCAATGTCGCAAGCCGGCGCTCCCCCCGCCGCCGTCGATCCGCGCCCCGCGCCCGATATAGCGTGGGTGGCACGAATGGGCGCGGTCGTGCCGGAAGGCCAATCGCCGCCGAAGCCGCAATATCTGCGCGCACCGGATGCGCAACCGCAAAACGCCGCCCAGCTCCCGCGCCGATGATGAACTTCGTCATGCGCTTGCTCGCCCGGCCCGAGCCAATAGTTTCGGAAGCCCGCGAGCACGACGCCGCCGCCGTCGCTGCCGTGCATGCGGCTTCGTTCCAGCGGAGCTGGGGCGAGGATGAGTTTCATCGCTTGATGGCCGACCGCTCCGTCGTCACCCACCGCGCGACCGTCGGCCGGACCCTGATCGGATTCATCTTGTCCCGCATCACCGCCGGCGAAGCGGAAATCCTGTCGGTCGCGATCGCGCCGGCGCGGCGTGGACGCGGCTTCGCGCGCCCGCTGCTTGATCTGCATCTGCGCCGCCTGGCCGGGCTCGGCGCCCGCGCCGTGTTCCTCGAAGTGGATGAGCACAATGCACCGGCCTGCCGGCTCTACCGCCGGGCAGGCTTCCACGAGGTCGGGCGCCGGAAGGGCTATTATGACGGCGGCACAGCCGCCCTGGTGTTGCGCCGCGACCTTGGCTGACGGCGGGGCGCAAAAACGCTATGATCCGCCAAAGGCTGAGAAAGGCACAGATTCGTTGGGAATGACAGGTTCGCGCAAGCTGTATGTGAAGTCCTTCGGCTGCCAGATGAACGTCTACGACTCCCAGCGTATGGCGGACACCCTGGCGCCGGAAGGCTATGTCGAAACCGCGACCGCCGAGGACGCCGATCTCATCATCCTCAATACCTGCCACATCCGCGAGAAGGCGGAGGAAAAAGTCTATTCCGAGCTTGGGCGCATGCGCCTCCTCAAGGAGGCGGCGTCCGCGGACGGCCGACATCTCCTCATCGCTGTTGCCGGTTGTGTCGCCCAGGCCGAAGGCGGCGAGATCGTCCGCCGGGCGCCCGCGGTCGACCTGGTGGTTGGATCGCAGAACTATCATCGCCTGCCGCAGCTCATCGCGCGAGCCGAGCGCGACGGCCAGGTTGTCGACACCGAGTTTCCCCTCGACGATAAATTCGATCATCTCGCCGCGCCAACGCGGGCGGCGACGCGCGCGCGCGGCGTCACCGCTTTCGTCACGGTCCAGGAAGGCTGCGACAAATTCTGCTCGTTCTGTGTCGTGCCCTATACGCGCGGCGCGGAAACCTCACGCCCCGTGGACAAAATCGCAGCCGAGGTCGAGCGGCTGGCTGATGCCGGCGTCCGCGAAGTCACGCTCATCGGGCAGAACGTCAATGCCTATCACGGCGAGGGGCCGGATAAGCGCGCCTGGTCGTTGGCGCGGCTGCTGGCGCGTCTCGCTCGGCGGCCCGGCATCGAACGGCTGCGCTACACGACCAGTCATCCGCTCGACATGACTGAGGATTTGATCGCGGCGCACCGCGATTTGCCGGCGCTCATGCCGCTACTGCATTTGCCGGTGCAATCCGGCTCGGACCGCATCCTCGCCGTCATGAACCGCCGTCACACCCGCGCCGACTATGTCGATGTCGTCTCCCGGCTCATCGAAGCGCGGCCCGATATGGCGCTCACCTCCGATTTCATCGTCGGCTTTCCGGGCGAGACGGAAGATGATTTTGCCGCAACGCTGAGTCTCGTCGGCGAAATCGGCTATGCCGGCGCGTTCTCGTTCAAATACTCGCCGCGGCCCGGAACTCCCGGCGCCGACATGGACGGGCAAGTGGAGGAAGCTGCAAAATCCGACCGCCTCCACCGCCTGCAAGAGGCGATCGACCGCAACCAGGCGACGTTCAATCGCAATTGCCTCGGCCGCACGATTTCAGTGCTGTTCGAACGACCGGGCCGGCGCAACGGCCAGGTTGTCGGCCGCTCGCCTTATCTTCAGCCGGTGCATATCGAGGCGCCGCTTTCGCTGATTGGTGAAATCGCCGCCGTCACAGTCGATGACATCGCCGCCTACAGCCTATTCGGCGCACTCGCGCAAAAGTCTTCACAAGTGCCGGCGCTCGCCGGCGCAGGAGCCTGAATGCGAACACCCGATCCTCCCATTGGAACCGATGCCGGATCGCTCGTCGCGCCGGATAACATCGTACCGATCGTTCTCACCTTCGACGACAATCGCCTCGCCTCAACGCTGTTCGGGCAGTATGGGCAGAATCTCGCTCTGATCGAACGGCGCCTTGGCATCGCCGCCACGTCGCGGGGCAATCAAGTCACGCTCGAGGGCACGCGCGAGGCTGCCGAGCAGGCGCGCCGCGTGCTCGAAACGCTCTACGAGCGGCTCAAACGCGACGACGAAGTGGTGCAGGGGGACGTCGACGCCATCATCCGGTTGGCGATTTCGCAGGGTTCGTTGTTCGACTTCGGTCCGGCTTCGGCGCGCGAGAGCTTCGACGAGATCAATCTGCGCAAGCGCCGTCTGCGCGCCCGCACTCCGGCGCAGGACGCTTACGTGCGCGCGCTCAAGCGTCACGCGCTTGTTTTCTCCACCGGGCCGGCCGGCACCGGCAAGACCTGGCTCGCAGTCGCCCATGCGGTGCAATTATTCGAGCGCAAAGAAGTCGACCGCATCATTCTCTCGCGCCCGGCCGTCGAAGCCGGCGAGCGGCTCGGCTTTCTTCCCGGCGACATGCGCGAGAAGGTCGACCCTTATCTGCGGCCAATCTACGACGCGCTCTACGACCTGATGGACGCCCGCATCGTCGAGCGCGCATTGCAGAGCACTGAGATAGAGATCGCGCCGCTCGCCTTCATGCGCGGCCGGACCCTGTCGAACGCAGCGGTGATCCTTGACGAGGCGCAGAACACGACCGCAATGCAGATGAAGATGTTGCTGACGCGACTTGGCGAGAACAGCCGGATGGTGGTGACCGGCGATCCGAGCCAAGTGGACCTGCCGCCGGGCCAAACCTCCGGCCTGGCCGAGGCGGTGCGATTACTCGATGGCATCGAGGGTATCGCTCACGTCAGCTTCACGTCGGCGGACGTCATCCGTCATGAGCTCGTCGCGCGCATCGTCGAAGCTTACGACAAAGCCGCGGCGGTAAGGCGCGAGCGGCCGTAATGACGCAGGCGGCGCAGCGGGCGCGGACGACGCTCAAGATCGATGTGCTCGTCGAATCCGTTCTCTGGAAAGCGACGCAAGACGCCGCAGCGGCGGCGCGCCGTGCAATCGCCGAAGCCGCCGCCATGCTGTCAACACCTCGCGCGGAGCTTGCTATCGTACTGACCGATGATTCGGCTATCCGCCTGCTCAACCGCGCCTGGCGTGGGGTCGATGCCGCCACGAACGTCCTGTCGTTCCCGGCGAGCGGCGCCGGGGACGAGCCGCCGCTCATCGGCGACATCGTTCTGGCGTTTGAAACCGTTGCGCGGGAAGCGCGCGCCGAACGCAAGCCATTCGTTCATCATGTCGCCCACCTTGCCGTGCACGGTTTCCTGCACCTCTTGGGTTACGACCACGTGCGCAAGCCCGATGCCGAGACCATGGAACGGATCGAGCGCGACGTTCTGCAGCGACTTGCCATACCCGACCCCTATCGGCGTTCGGGCAAGGCCCGAATACGCTGACTGTCCGACAACTGACGACCTGATATCCTAAGCCCATATCTTAAGCCCACATCTTAAGCCCATGGCTCAATCTCCAACGCGCGGCGAACAGAAGAACGAGACCGAGCACCGCGGCCTCCCCATGGTCGTGCCGGAGACCGGCGAGCTGCACGAAGGTTGGCTCGCGCGCGTCATGCGCATTCTGTTTGGTTGGAGAGCCGCGGCGACGCGCGCCGACCTTGAACTCGTCCTCACCGCCGAGCAGCCGGAATCGGGCTTCTCGCCAACGGAAGCGGCGATGCTCAAGAATATTCTCGGCCTGCGCGAATGCCGGATCGAGAGCGTCATGGTGCCGCGCGCCGATATCGTCGCCGTGCAGCAGGATATCGCCATCGGCGAACTCGTCATGGTGTTTGCAGGCGCCGGTCATTCGCGACTCGTGGTCTACAACGATACGCTCGATGATCCGACGGGCATGGTCCACATCCGTGACCTGCTCGCGTTCATGGCGGTGCACGCCGCGATCGATCCCGCCGCCGGCAGACAGGAAGAACTACCGGCCGCCGATCTCGATTTGGCCAAGATCGATCTTTCAATGCCGCTTTCGGCGACCAGGATCGTTCGCGAGATGCTCTACGCGCCGCCTTCGATGCCGGCGCTCGATCTCCTTGCCAAGATGCAGGCGACCCGCATTCACCTCGCGCTGATCATCGACGAATACGGCGGCAGCGACGGACTGGTCTCGATCGAGGATCTGGTCGAGCTGATCGTCGGCGACATTGCCGACGAACATGACGAAGCCGAGACGGCGGCGGTGACGCGCCAGAGCGACGGCTCATTCCTCGCCACCGGCCGCGCCAGCCTCGAAGACGTGCGCGCCGTGATCGGCGAGGAGTTCGATGTCGGCGACGCCGCGCAGGAAGTCGACACGCTCGGCGGATATTTGGTCATGCGCGCGGGTCACGTGCCAGTACGCGGCGAGCTGGTACCCGGTCCGGGCTCGTTCGAGGCCGAGGTGCTCGATGCCGATCCGCGCCGCGTCAAGAGAGTCAAAATCTATCGGAGCAAGGGCCGTGGTCCCGGCACGCCGCGCGAGCTGCCGCCGCTACTGAGACCGGCGGTGTCACGTCCTTCGCCGCCGCGCGACGAGACCGCTCGATCAAACCCAAGCTCTCAGCCGCCGCCGTGAAGCCGACGGCCCTGATCCACGCAATCGTATTGTCCTTTGGCTGGCGGCGTTGGCTCATCGCATTCGGCGCGGGCGCGCTTTCGGCACTGGCCATGGCGCCGATCAACGCCTGGCCGGTCCTATTCCTGACTTTTCCGGCGTTGGTCTGGCTGATCGACGGCACCGGAGCCGGCCGTTGGCGTGGGGCGACGGGGGCCGCGCCCATCGGCTGGTGGTTCGGTTTCGGCTATTTTCTCGCCGGCCTGTATTGGGTCGGCTACGCCTTCCTGGTCGATGCGCCGACGTTCGGCTGGTTATTGCCGATCGCGGTGATCGGCCTGCCGGCGGGGTTGGCGATCTTTACGGCATTCGCGGTGGCGCTGGCGCGCCTGCTTTGGACGCGCGGGGCCATGCGTATCCTGGCTTTGGCTGTCACGCTGACCGCGGTTGAATGGTTACGCGGCCACGTGCTCACCGGCTTTCCCTGGAACACATTCGGCTATGCGCTCACCTCACCGCTGGCGCTGGCGCAGGCGGCTTCAGTCATCGGCATCTGGGGTCTTACCTTCATCGCTGTCGTCGTCTTCGCTAGCCCGGCCACACTTACCGACGATCGCGCCGAAACCCGCTGGGCGTGGCTGCCGCTTGCACTCGCGGTCGCTGTCCTCGCCGGCCTCGGTGGCTTCGGCGCGCTCCGGCTCACGCGCACGCCGACGCGACTGGTCGACGGCGTGCACCTGCGCATCATGCAGCCGAACCTGCAACAGGACGTGCGTTTCAATTATGCGGCCAAGCAACAAGTCATGGACCGCTACGTCGCACTATCCGACCGCGCTTCCGGTCCGCAATCGCTTGGCGTGCGCGACGCAACGCATTTGATCTGGCCGGAATCGGCGTTTCCGTTCTTCCTGGCGCGCGAACCCGACGCGCTGGCCCAAATCACGCGGCTATTGCAGAGCGGTACCGTGCTGATCACCGGCGCCGTGCGGGCGGCGGAGCCGGTCAATTCCGCCGAACCGGCGGTCTACAATTCGATCTACGTCATCGACCACAACGGCTCGATTGTCTCCCTCTATGACAAAGTGCACCTCGTGCCGTTCGGTGAATACCTGCCGTTCCAGCGCTTCCTCGAAAGTCTCGGCCTCCAGCAGCTCACCAAGCAACGTGGCGGCTTTCTCGCCGGAGATCGCCGCAGACTTCTGACCGTACCCGGCGCTCCGCTCGCGCTACCTCTTATCTGCTACGAGATCATCTTTCCGGGCGCGGTGATGCCCAAAGGCCGGCGGCCGGACTGGATTATTAATGTCACCAATGACGGCTGGTTCGGCATTTCGAGCGGCCCGTATCAGCATTTTCAACAGGCGCGCGTGCGCGCCATCGAAGAGGGCCTGCCGCTGGTTCGCGCCGCCAACACCGGCATTTCCGCTGTTGTCGATCCGCTGGGGCGGATCATCAATTCATTGCCGCTCGGCACCGACGGCGTGATTGATGCACCGTTGCCGAGGCCAATTGGCACACCAATTTACGCCCGCGTCGGCGACGTCCCCGCGGCCATGATCCTCGTACTGGCGCTGCTCGCGATTATTCGCCGCCGGTCGCAGCCGGACGTCATGAAGATTTAGCGTCGCACGCAAAGCAAAAGTTCATCCTGATATGGATCGGTAAAGCGGTGTGGCGGACACGCGATCCGGCGTGTGATACCGACCGCTGGATGCATAATGCGGCGCAAGCTCAACTATCCCGCGCAACCGGAGGCCGCTGATACTCGCCAATATTAAAGTTAATCGTATTTCGTGCGATCTAACGCCTAAAGATCACGGTGAAAACGCACGTCTGCCCAATATTTAACAGGACCAGATTTGATATCTGAAGCTGTTACGGTAAATAGGTAAGGCTAGGAGATCGGTTTTATGATGGCCAAGAAGGCGCCAAACCCCATCGACAAGCATGTCGGCAGCCGCGTGCGTATGCGCCGCATGATGCTGGGGATGAGCCAGGAGAAGCTCGGAAACAATCTCGGCCTGACATTTCAGCAAGTTCAGAAATACGAGAAGGGGACTAATCGTATCGGCGCGAGCCGCCTTCAGCAGATCTCGCAGATCCTGCAAGTATCGGTATCGTTCTTTTTCGAGGGCGCGCCGACTGTCGGAACGGGAATACACACGGAAGGCATGAGCGAGGCGCCCTCGCCCGCTTACGTCTCCGATTTTCTCGCCACTTCGGATGGCTTGGCGCTCACCAAGGCCTTCATGCGCATCAGCGACTCCAAGCTGCGGCGGCGCATCGTCGATCTCGTCGAGCAGATTGCTTTCAACGACAAACACTGAGAAGCTGCGCCAATTTTTCGTCGACGCGTCCCCCGCTTTCGCCCACGTCTCGCCCACATCTTGACCGCGCGGAGCGACGCTGCAACAACCCTGTCACGGATCGGCGTGCGGCCCCACCACCGCTCGAACCGACATGGCCCGGCGGCGATCGGGCCGGCTATCGAGGGGAGTGTTTCGCAGTGTCACGTTCAAACTACCTGTTCACAAGCGAGTCCGTGTCGGAAGGTCATCCGGATAAGGTTTGCGATCAGATTTCGGACGCCATCCTCGATGCCTTCATCGAGAACGACGTCAAGCTCGGCATTGCCGACGAGAGCAAAGTCAATACGCGGCTCGGCTGCGAGACCCTGTGCACGACCAACAAGATCGTGATCGCCGGCGAGGGACGCGGGCAGGCCCCGTTGTTCCACAAACATGGCGACAAAGCGGTGGTCAATCGCGAGATGATCACGGAAACCGCGCGCCAAGTGGTGAAGGATATCGGCTACGACCAGGATGGATTTTCCTACTATGGCGCCGACGTCGAGGTGCTCCTGCATGGCCAGTCGCCGGATATCGCCATGGGTGTCGACGCCAAAAAGAAGAAGAGCGGCGACGAAGAAGGCGCGGGCGACCAGGGCATGATGTTCGGCTTCGCCTGCACCGAAAGCGAGGTCTATGAAAAGGGCTCGTTCATGCCGGCGCCGATCTATTTCGCGCACAAGATTCTTAAAGTGCTGGCGGAAAAGCGCCGCTCGGGCGCGCTGTTCGACCTTCAGCCCGACGCCAAGAGCCAGGTGACCGTCAAATACGTCGGCGGCAAGCCGGTTGGCTGCACCAAGGTCGTGGTCTCCACGCAGCACAACGCCCAGACCCGCAACGGTAAAAAATATACGCCGGGCATGGTCAAAGAGATGATTGCCGATGCGGTCGAATCGGCGCTGCCCGAAGGCTGGATGCCGAAGAAGGCGAGCGACTTTCTGGTCAATCCGACCGGAAATTTCGTCGTCGGCGGTCCGGACGGCGATTGCGGCCTCACCGGGCGCAAAATCATTGTCGACACCTATGGCGGCTACGCGCCGCATGGCGGCGGCGCCTTCTCCGGCAAGGATCCGACCAAGGTCGACCGTTCCGCCGCCTATGCCGCACGCTATCTCGCCAAGAACGTGGTCGCCGCCGGTCTCGCCGAGAGCTGCACCATCCAGATCGCCTATGCGATCGGCGTCGCCGATCCGATGTCGGTCTTTGTGGACACGCACGGCACCGGCACGGTCGAAGAAGCAAAGTTGCAAAAGCTGCTTCCGGAGTTGTTTCCGCTGCGCCCGACCAACATTCGCCGCGCGCTCAAACTCAACCGGCCGATCTACCGCCGCACCGCCGCGTACGGCCATTTCGGCCGCGCGCCGGAGAAAGACGGTGGCTTCTCCTGGGAGCGGACCGACCTCGTCGACGCGCTTAGACGCGGCTTGCGCTGAGCAAAACGCCAACTCGGTTTTCGGTTGTCCGACAGTCCCCGGTCCGTAGCCGGGTCGGCCGGCATTGCCGACGGAACGAACCGTGCCGTTGCGGGTTTGGCAGAATAACCCACGGAGATCGCGCTGACATGAAGGCGGTTTTTGCCTGCTCTGCACTGGCGCTGGCCTTCGCGATGGCGACGACGCCGGCCGACGCCAAGGGCTGCATCAAGGGAGCGGTGGTCGGCGGCATCGCCGGACACTACGCCGGCCATCATGCTTTGCTCGGGGCGGCGGCGGGCTGTGTCATCGGCCATCACGCGGCTAAGAAACGCGAGCGGGCGACGCAAAACCCCTCGCCCGAGCCGTCGTATTGAAGATAGTCTGACGCCAAAGATAGTCTGACGCTGTCAAGCGGCGGCGCGGGCATCATCGCGATGGATACCGAGGGGCATCACGCGCGCGCCTTCTTTGGCCGGCGCAAAGGTCACAAGCTGCGCAAGCGGCAAGCTGACCTCATGGACGCGTTGCTGCCGCGTCTTACGATCGACCTCGCGCATCCCGCTCCGGCCGCGCTCGCCGCACTATTTGCTTCGCCGGTCAGCGAGGTTCAGCTCGAGATCGGTTTTGGCGGCGGCGAGAATATGGTCGCGCAGGCCGCGGCGCGGCCACGCGCGGGTTTCATCGGCGTCGAACCGTTCGTCAATGGCATGGCCAAGGCGCTCGCGGCGATCGATGACTTAAGTTTGCAAAATGTCCGCCTGCACTTCGATGACGCCACGACCCTAATGGCGTGGCTGCCGGACGCGTCGCTGGCGCGCATCGACCTCATCCATCCCGATCCCTGGCCTAAACGCCGCCACTGGAAACGCCGCTTTGTCCAGGACGCCACGATAGCGGAATTCGCCCGCATTCTGCGGCGCGGCGGCGAGCTGCGCTTCGTAACCGACGTTGCCGATTACGCCTCGTGGACGCTTCAGCGTCTCGTGCGATCGGCCGATTTCGACTGGACCGCGCAAGGTGCGGACGATTGGCGAAAGGCCTGGCCCGATTTCACCGGCACGCGCTACCACGCCAAGGCCGCGCGCGAGGCGCGCGCGCCGTGCTTCCTGATCTTCCGCCGGGTTTGATCGCCTGCGGCAGGGCGCTATGGGCTTTCGCGCACCTGCCAGAAACGGACTTCGCGTTGCGCGGTCGGAGCCGACAGCCGGCCAAAACCGGCGAAGGCCGCATCGAGCTCTTGGGTCGAGGTCCCGGCTCCGTCCGGGCGCAGCAAGATCAGCGCTTTGACGGCCGGCCAGCCTAGACCAGCAGCCTTGCACAGGATCAGGACCGGATCCGGCCGATCGCCGCTCATCAGCCGCTCGGCGATTTTGATCGGCACCTTGGCGAGCGTGGCAAGCGCCACTATCGCCGCTTCGTATTTGCCCTCGCCACAGAACGAAGTCAGTGCCGCCTCATCCAATCGCTTCGCCCGATCGAGGCCGAGCACGACGCGCGGCGCGATAGTCGCGCGGGTGGGCCTGTGTGCCGACGCCGCGGCGCAGCAGAATATCGGTAACGGCCTCGCCCAAAGCCGCGCCGAGATCGCCTGCAGATGCGCCTGGCCCTTGGTCCTCGCAACGCCGATAAGAACGGCCTCCGCCAGACGCGGCGCCAGTTTCAGCACCGGCCCGGCCACAGCGATATCGTCGTCGTTGGCGAGCTTGCGCAAGAGTCTGACCGGCGCGTTACTCAGTGGCGCAACATGAGTGGACAGCTCGGCGAGTGCCTTGTTGTCGATCCCCTCGATAAGCAGCAGCCCGAACAAATCATCGACGAGAGCGACATGCTCGTCGTTGTAACGGCCGGCACCGTGGAGAAAGAGGGCGGTGAGGCGTTGCAGCGTATCGGCGCGCTTCTCGCGCGAGCCGTGCCGGACCACGTCTTGCAGTTCGGGGATCAGCGCGAGGGCTGTGGCAATCATCAGGTATCGGTCTTCAGAGATCAGTAATCAGAATTTGCTTCGTAACTGATTACCGATTACTCATTACCGATCCCTGAAGCACCCTTGCAATGCCCTATGAAACCGCTATATTTGGGGTGTCCGTAATGGATACCTCAATAACGGTCGGTTGATCCGAACGGCTTTGAGAGTGGGCCCCGCAGGGACCCGCTCTTTTTTATTACCTGAGGCCCGCCGGTTCCTCTGCCGGACGGATAGTGCAGGACGTACGCTCGCGAACAGCATGGACGACAGGACGACAGCCTTTGCCGAAGAGCCGCGGCTCATCACCGAGCCGGGGCGAGCGGCGCGCGTCGCCGCGATCGCCGAGCCGATACTTTCCGAGCTGGGCTTTCGGCTGGTGCGCGTGCACATTTCGGGTTTCGCCGGCTGCACCGTTCAGATCATGGCCGAGCGGCCGGACGGCGCCATGGCCGTCGAGGACTGCGAGGCCGCCTCGCGTGCGCTCTCGCCGGTGCTCGACGTCGCCGATCCGATCGAGGGCTCCTATCAGCTGGAAATCTCTTCACCCGGCATCGACCGGCCGTTGGTGCGGCGCTCGGATTTCGACCGTTATGCCGGCCACGTGGCCCGCGTGGAGATGCTCGTTCCCGTCGAAGGCCGTCGGCGCTTTCGCGGCGAGCTCATCGGCACCGAGGGCGAATGCGTTCGCCTTCGCTCGGATGAGACGGCGGCAGCGGCGGCCGTCGAAATATTGCTGCGGGTCGACGATATCGTGGAGGCGAGGCTTGTCCTTACCGACGCACTCATTTCCCAATCGCTGCGGCGGAGCAAACACGGCGGCAAACCAGAAGGGCTTGCGACCGGCGCGCGAGCGAACAACCGACGGAACTCGCACCGGCGGCAACAGATAGACCCCACGCCGAAACAAGATCGGCGCGTGAACCAACTTAAGGGAGACTGACGATGGCGACCGTAAGCGCCAACAAACTCGAACTTTTACAGATCGCGGATGCAGTCGCGCGCGAAAAAGCGATTGACCGCAAGATCGTGCTCGGCGCCATGGAGGATGCGATCGCCAAGGCGGCCCGCTCGCGATATGGCAGCGAGACCGAAGTCCGCGCGGAGATCGATCCGAAGAGCGGCGAGCTGCACCTGTCCCGCCACATGCTGGTGATGGAAGCCGTCGAAAACCCAGCGTCCCAAATCAGCCTCGATGAGGCGCGCCGGCGGCATCCCGCCGCGCAGATCGGCGACACCATCGCCGACCCGCTGCCGCCGCTCGAATATGGCCGCATCGCCGCACAATCGGCCAAGCAGGTGATCGTGCAGAAGGTGCGCGAGGCCGAACGCGACCGTCAATACGAAGAATACAAGGATCGGATCGGCGACATCGTCAACGGCATCGTCAAGCGCGTCGAGTATGGCAACGTGGTGGTCGATCTTGGCCGTGGTGAGGCCATCGTACGGCGCGATGAGATGCTGCCGCGCGAGGTTTTTCGCAATGGCGACCGCGTCCGCGCCTACATCTACGACGTGCGCCGCGAGCAGCGCGGGCCGCAAATCTTCCTCTCGCGCACGCACCCGCAATTCATGTCGAAGCTCTTCGCGCAGGAAGTGCCGGAAATCTACGACGGCATCGTCGAGGTCAAGGCGGTCGCGCGCGATCCCGGATCGCGCGCCAAGATCGCGGTCGTCTCGCGCGACTCCTCGGTCGATCCGGTCGGCGCGTGCGTCGGCATGCGCGGCTCGCGCGTGCAGGCAGTGGTCAACGAGCTCCAGGGCGAGAAGATCGACATCATTCCGTGGTCGCAGGACATTGCCACGTTTGTCGTCAACGCGCTGGCGCCCGCCGAGGTGGCCAAGGTAGTGCTCGACGAAGAACGCGAGCGTATCGAGGTGGTGGTCCCCGATCAGCAGCTCTCGCTTGCCATCGGCCGGCGCGGGCAGAATGTGCGACTGGCCTCGCAGCTCACCGGCTGGGACATCGACATCCTGACCGAACAGGAGGAATCGGAACGCCGCCAGGCCGAATTCGAGAACCGCACGCGCTTGTTCATCGATGCGCTCAACGTCGACGAGGTGATCGGACAATTGCTGGCGTCGGAGGGCTTCAATTCGGTCGAGGAGCTCGCATTGGTGGAGACCAAGGAGATCGCCGGTATCGAAGGCTTCGATGAAGACACCGCGGGTGAATTGCAGACCCGGGCCCGCGATTATCTGGCCAAGATCGAGGCCGAGCTCGACGCAAAGCGCAAGGAGCTTGGCGTCGCCGACGAGCTCAACGAGGTTCCGGGTGTCACCACGGCCATGCTGGTCCGTTTCGGGGAGAACGGCATCAAGACGGTCGAGGACCTTGCCGGATGCGCGACCGACGACCTCGCCGGCTGGACCGAGCGCAAGGACGGCGAGACCGTGCGCGAAGCCGGCATTCTCGACGGCTTCGATATTTCGCGCGAGGAGGCCGAGTCGCTCGTCATGCAGGCGCGGCTGAAAGCGGGTTGGGTCGAGGAGGCTGACCTGGCTCCGCCGCCTGCCGTGGAAGAAGCCCCGCTCCCCGAGGCGCAGGCCTAAAGGAAACACAGCGAACGCATGATCGCCCAAACCCAGGACATTGCATCTGACATTGCACTCGATGTCGAGCTGGACCGCGGACCGCGCGGGCGCGAACGCGCCCGGCTCTGCGCAGCCACACGAACGGTGCAACCGGTGTCGGAGCTGATCCGGTTCGTCGTTGGGCCGAACGGCGAGGCGATACCCGATATCAAAAGTAAGCTGCCGGGACGCGGCATCTGGGTCACCGCTACCCGGGATGCACTGGGTGAAGCGATCGAGCGCAAAGCCTTTGCCCGCGGGTTCAAGCGGGAGGTTCGCCTGCCGTCGGACTTCGTGGACCGCACCGAGCAGCTGCTCGAACGATCGGCCCTCGATGCGTTGGCCGTCGCCGGCAAGGCCGGACTGGTCGCGGCGGGCTTCACCAGGGCCGAAACGGCCTTGGAGGGCAATGCGGTTGTCGCGCTTTTGCACGCGGCCGAGGCTTCTTCCGCGGAAGCCCGCAGGCTTGATGGAGCCTGGCGCCGGCAACAGGGTGGACCGCTGGTTGTGATTGGATTCCTCACCTCGGCGCAATTGGATTTGGCATTGAACCGCCCAAATGTGATACATGCAGCCCTGCTCGCCGGCCCTGGCAGCGAAACCTTTTTGGCCCGTTGTCGGCGCCTTGAACGGTTTCGGACCGGCGATCAGCACAATCAGGCCGGAGAGGCGGCGCCGAACCTAAGCCGGCCGGGCAATGAACGCGTATAGAAATGGACGGGTATGACTGAGACGACCAAGAATACCGGCGAAAAGCTGAGCGTGAGTTCGGCGAAGACGCTCACCCTGAAACGCGGCGGCGTCGAGCAGGGCGTCGTGCGCCAGAGCTTCAGCCATGGTCGCAGCAAGGCCGTCGTCGTCGAAAAGGTCAAGCGCCGCGCCGCGGGACCGGGTGAGGCCAAGCCTGAACCTGTGATCCCCGCGGAGCGAACGGCGCCGAAGCGCGCCGCCGCGACCGCCAAATCTGCCGCAATTGCCGCCACGCCGGCCGCCGCTCCGGCGCCGGCTGCCGCTCCCGTCGCTCCGAAGTCTTCCGGCGTGGTGCTGCGCACGCTGACCGAGGAAGAGCGTAGCGCCCGCGCGCATGCGCTCGCCGACTCGCGGCTGCGCGAGGCCGAAGAACGCAAGATCGCCGAAGAAGAAGCCCGCATTCGCCATAGTCGCGAAGAGATCGACCGCGCCGAGCGTGCGGCGGCGGAAGCACGCAAACTCAACGAAGAGGTGCGCCGCAAGCACGACGAGGAAACCAAGCGCAAGGCCGACGAGGTTGCCAAGAAGCGGTTTGGCACCGATGCGACGACGGCGGCGAAACCCGGGGCGCGCCCCGCACTCGAAGCCGACGAGGACGAAGCCCCACGGCCCCGCCGCGGCGGCGTGGCAGCGCGCCCGGCGCCGGCCCCCAAGGCGCCGCGCGTCGGCGAAAAACGCCGCGGCCGGCTGACGGTCGTCACCGCCCTTTCCGCCGACGAGGTCCGCGAACGCTCGGTCGCCTCGTTCCGGCGGCGCAACCAGCGCATGACCGGCCACCGCGACAGCGAGCCGAAGGAAAAGCTCGTTCGCGAAGTGACCATTCCGGAGACGATCACGATCCAGGAATTGGCCAACCGCATGGCCGAGCGTGCGGTCGATGTGATCCGCATTCTCATGCAGCAGGGTCACATGGCGAAGATCACCGACACGATCGACGCCGATACGGCCCAGCTCATCGCCGAGGAGCTCGGTCATACCGTACGGCGCGTCGCCGAGTCGGACGTCGAAGAGGGCATGTTCGATGCGCTCGACGATCCGGCAAACCTGCTACCCCGGGCCTCTGTCGTCACCATCATGGGCCACGTCGATCACGGCAAGACGTCGTTGCTCGATGCCATCCGCTCGACCGATGTCGCTGCCGCCGAGGCCGGCGGCATCACCCAGCACATCGGAGCCTATCAGGTGACCTCGCCGTCCGGCGGACGGGTCACTTTCATCGATACACCCGGCCATGCCGCGTTTACCGCCATGCGCGCGCGCGGCGCCAAGATCACCGATATCGTCGTGCTCGTAGTCGCCGCCGACGACGGCGTCATGCCGCAGACGGTGGAGGCGATCCACCATGCCAAGGCGGCCAAGGTGCCGATCATCGTCGCCATCAACAAGATCGACAAGCCGGACGCCAAGCCCGAGCGTGTGCGCACCGAGCTGTTACAGCATGAGATCCAGGTTGAATCGCTGGGCGGCGACACACTCGAAGTCGAAGTGTCGGCGAAAGAGAAGCGCAATCTCGACAAGCTGCTCGACATAATCGCGCTACAGGCCGAAGTGCTCGACCTCAAGGCCAACCCCAACCGGCCGGCCGAAGGCACGGTGATCGAGGCGCGACTTGATCGCGGCCGCGGGCCAGTCGCCACCGTTTTGGTCCAACGCGGCACGCTCAAGCCAGGCGATATCGTCGTGGCCGGCTCCGAATGGGGTCGCGTGCGCGCGCTCATGTCGGACACTGGGCATTCGGTCGTCGCCGCCGGGCCCTCGATGCCGGTCGAGGTCCTGGGCTTCAACGGCACCCCGGAGGCGAGCGACCGGCTGGCCGCGGTCGATACCGAAGCCCGCGCCCGCGAGATCGCCGATTACCGCGCGCGGCAGAAGCGCGACATATTGGCGGCGCGGCAAACCGGCATGCGCGGCTCGCTCGAGCAGATGATGAATCAGCTCAAGACCTCGGGCCTCAAGGAATTCCCGCTGGTGGTCAAAGGCGACGTGCAGGGTTCGATCGAGGCCATCGTCGGATCGCTGGAAAAGCTTTCGACCGAGGAAGTCGCAGCCCGCGTGATCTTCGCGGGCGCCGGCGGCATCACCGAATCCGACGTGACATTGGCGGAAGCCTCGGGCGCGGTGGTCATCGGCTTCAACGTGCGCGCGCATAAGGAAGCGCGCGAGGCCGCCGAGCGGGCCGGAATCGAAATTCGCTACTACAACATCATTTATGACCTCGTCGACGACGTGAAGAAAGCGATGTCGGGACTGCTGCCGCCGACTTTGCGCGAAACCATGCTCGGCAACGCGACGATTCTCGAAATCTTCAAGGTGTCGAAGGTCGGTAACATCGCCGGCTGCCGGGTAACCGACGGCGTCGTCGAGCGCGGCGCTAACGTCCGGCTCATTCGCGACAGCGTGGTCGTCCATCAGGGCAAGCTGTCGCAGCTCAAGCGCTTCAAGGATGACGCCCGCGAAGTCGTCGCCGGACAGGAATGCGGCATGGCGTTCGAGAACTATCAGGATATGAAGGCCGGTGACGTGATCGAGTGCTACAGAGTGGAGAGTGTGCAGCGAACGCTGTGAGTTCGAGACTCGAGGTTCGCCTCTTCCTCGTCATTGCCGGACAAAAAGCGCGAAGCGCCGCCTTGGTGCTTAATGATCCGGCAACCCATGCAGCCAGGTGGATAGTTAGAAAAGTAAGAAGAATGCTCGGGTCAGACCCGGGCATGACAAAGAGAATGGCCCGTCATCAGCATCGTGATCAGTCCGCAGGCGCTTCACCGCGCCAGCTCCGCGTCGGCGAACTCATTCGTCACGCGCTGGCGGAGCTGTTTTCACGCGGCGAAATTCACGATCCGGTCATCGAAACGCATATGATCACCGTTCCCGAAGTGCACATGAGCGCCGATCTGCGGCTGGCCACGATCTACATCGTGCCGCTCGGCGGGCGAGACGAGCAGAAAGTGCTCGATGCGCTCGAAACCAACAAGCGCTATATGCGCGGCGAGATCGCGCGGCGTATAAACCTGAAGTTTGCGCCTGAAATCCGCTTTCGCATCGACGACCGCTTCGACGAAGCGGAGCGCATCGAGAAGCTTCTGCAAACGCCGGAAGTGCGGCGCGACCTCGCCGAAAAGGACAAGTAATGTCGGCAACGAACAATATGCCGTCCGCACAGGGCGGTGAGGCCGAACAGGTGTCCGGGCTCACACCGGCCATCGAGTCCAATCCTCGGTCGCCGGCAAACAGCGCGAATAAAAAGCAGCAAAAGCGCGACGTTCACGGCTGGGTCGTGCTCGACAAGCCGGTCGGCATGACATCGACCCACGCCGTGGCGGTCATAAAGCACTTGTTTGCCGCGAAACGTGCCGGTCACGCCGGTACGCTCGATCCGCTGGCTTCCGGCTGTCTGCCGGTCGCGCTCGGCGAAGCCACCAAGACAGTGCCGTTCGTCGTTGACGGCCGTAAGACCTACGTCTTTACCGTGCGTTGGGGCGAGGAACGCGACACCGACGATGCGGAAGGCCGCGTCGTTTCGAGCAGCGAAAGCCGTCCCGACGGAACCGCGATCCGAGCCTTGCTACCGCGCTTTGTCGGCACGATCGATCAGGTGCCGCCGCGGTTTTCCGCCGTTAAGATTGATGGCGAGCGCGCGTACGATCTCGCGCGCGAGGGTGAGGTGGTCGAGATCGCCCCGCGCGCGGTGACAATACACCGGCTCGATTTGGTGGAAATGCCGGATCGGGATCATGCGGTGCTTACCGCCGAGTGCGGGAAGGGAACTTATGTCCGCGCGCTCGCCCGCGATCTCGGCCGTGAGCTTGGCGCGCTGGGTCACGTTTGCGCGCTGCGCCGCAGCCGGGTGGGCCCCTTCGCCGAGAGCGACATGATTTCACTGGAACGCCTCGAGTCTTTGTGCCATAGAGCGGCCGCCGGCGAGGGAAATCTCGCCGATATGCTGCTGCCGATCGAGACCGCGCTGGACGACATCCCGGCGCTGGCCGTTAGCCCGGCAGACGCGGCAAGGCTCCACAGGGGTCAAGCCATTTTGTTGCGCGGACGGGACGCTGCCATCGTCCGCGGTACGGTCCAGGTGGCTTCGAGCGGAGAGCTCGTGGCTATTGCCGAGGCCGACCGCGGCGAGATCGTCCCTAAGCGCGTGTTCAATTTGACCGGCGTGACAGGTCGCGCCGGCAGACGAAAAGGTTAGTGACGATGTCGCTTACGACCGCGCGCAAGGCGGAAGTCATCAAGACGTACGCCGTCAAGTCCGGTGACACGGGTTCGCCCGAGGTACAGGTTGCGCTCCTTTCGGAGCGGATCAACACCCTGACCGATCACTTCAAGACCCACATCAAAGACAACCACTCCCGGCGCGGGCTGCTTAAGCTCGTGTCGCAGCGGCGCCAGATTCTCGACTATCTTCGCCGCACGGATGAGGGACGTTACAAGGAGTTGATTGAACGGCTTGGTATTCGCCGTTGAAGAATTTGCGCGCGGGACACGCCCCGCGCGTTTTGCCGGCGGAGCGCAAAAGGCGTCCGCTTACATGTGCGGCAGCGAGGCTGCCGATTGGATGGCGAACCGTTGGTTCGTCGATATCAGAGAAGGTCGAAGGCCATGGCAGGATCGCCAGACGCTGGCAGGCTCGGCAGCAAGCGCGCTGCGCCGACAGCGTCTCGCCGTCTTGCTTATGGCTTTCGCATCTTTCGCGAAAACCATGAAAGACAATCGCAATGTTCAACATTCATCGTGTTCAACTTGACTGGGGTGGCCGCAAGCTCACGCTAGAGACCGGCAGGCTGGCCCGCCAAGCCGACGGAGCGGTATTCGCTTCCTACGGCGAGACCACCGTACTCGCCGCCGTGGTCGCGGCAAAACAGCCGAAGGAAGGCATCGATTTTCTTCCGCTGACCGTCAACTACACCGAGAAATATTACGCGGCCGGCCGGATTCCCGGCGGCTACTTCAAGCGCGAGCGCGGTCCTACGGAAAAGGATACGCTGACGTCGCGCCTTATCGATCGCCCGATCCGTCCGCTGTTCGCCGACGGCTGGCGCTGCGACACGCAGGTGACCGTTACCGTCCTGTCGCACGATCAGGAGAACGACCCGGATATCGTGGCGATGATTGCGGCTTCCGCGGCGCTGACGCTATCCGGTGCGCCGTTCATGGGGCCGATCGGCGGCGCCCGCGTCGGCTTCATCAACAATGAATACGTGCTCAATCCGGCGCTGGACGAGATGCCGGAAAGCCAGCTCGACCTCGTCGTCGCCGGCACGCAGGACGCCGTCCTCATGGTTGAATCGGAGGCGAAGGAGCTGTCCGAAGAGGTCATGCTCGGCGCGGTGATGTTCGGCCATCGGCATTTCCAGCCGGTCATCGAGGCGATCATCAAGCTCGCGGAAAAGGCCGCCAAAGAGCCGCGCGAACTCACGGTCGCCGACAATGCCGCGCTCGAAAAAGAGATGCTCGGCCTGGTCGAGAAGGAGCTGCGCGCCGCTTATGCCGTTCCCGACAAGATGGCGCGTCACAACGCCGTCGAAGCGGCCAAGGCAAAAGTGATGGCGCATTTCCTGCCCGAGGGCGTGGAGAGCCCGAAATATTCCAAGCTCCAGGTCGCCGGCGTGTTCAAGGACCTCGAAGCCAAGATCGTGCGCTGGAATATCCTCGACACCGGCAACCGCATCGACGGCCGTGACGTCAAGACCGTGCGCCCGATCGTGGCCGAGGTCGGCGTCTTGCCGCGAACCCACGGCTCGGCGCTGTTCACGCGCGGCGAGACGCAAGCACTGGTGGTGACGACGCTCGGCACCGGCGAGGATGAGCAGTGGATCGACGCGCTGCAGGGCACTTACAAAGAATCGTTCCTGCTGCACTACAACTTCCCGCACTATTCGGTTGGCGAGACCGGCCGTACGGGCGCCCCGGGCCGGCGCGAGATCGGCCACGGCAAGCTCGCCTGGCGGGCGATCCATCCCGTTCTGCCGGAAAAGACCGAGTTCCCCTACACGATCCGCGTCGTCTCCGAGATCACCGAATCCAATGGTTCGTCGTCGATGGCGACGGTGTGCGGCGCCTCACTGTCGCTGATGGATGCCGGCGTGCCGCTCAAGCGCCCGACCGCGGGCATTGCCATGGGACTTATCCTCGAAGACAAGCGCTTCGCGGTGCTCTCCGACATCCTCGGCGACGAGGACCATCTCGGCGACATGGACTTCAAGGTCGCCGGCACCGACCGCGGCGTCACGTCGCTGCAAATGGATATCAAGATCGCGGGCATCACTGAAGAGATCATGCGCGTCGCGCTGGCTCAGGCGAAAGACGGCCGCCTGCACATCCTCGTCGAGATGAGCAAGGCGCTGACGTCGGCGCGCGCGGAACTTGGCGAGCATGCGCCGCGGATCGAAGTGATGCAGATCCCGGTCGACAAGATCCGCGAGGTGATCGGTTCGGGCGGCAAGGTGATCCGCGAGATCGTGGAAAAAACCGGGGCCAAGATCGATATCCAGGACGACGGCACGATCAAGATCGCCTCGGCGAATGCCGACGCCATCAAGGCGGCGATCAACTGGATCAAGTCGATCGCTTCCGAGCCCGAAGTCGGACACATCTACGATGGCACCGTCGTCAAGGTCATGGACTTCGGCGCCTTCGTGAACTTCTTCGGCGCCAAAGACGGACTCGTTCACATCAGCCAGCTCGCTCCACGCCGCGTGCAGAAGACCACCGACGTCGTCAAGGAAGGCGACAAGGTGAAGGTCAAGCTTTTGGGCTTCGACGAGCGCGGCAAAGTCCGGCTGTCGATGAAGGTGATCGATCAGCAGACCGGCGAAGACCTCGAAGCCAAGCAGAAGGCCGAGGGTGGCGAGCAACGCGAAGCCGCCGCGGCAGGGGAGTAACGTTTCCCGCTCATTCCCGCGAGCGGAGCCTCCTGCTACTCGACCACGATATGCGCCGGTGCGCCGCCGCGGGACGGTCTGCGGAACACCATGAGCAGCGGGATCACGACCAAAGTCGCGATCATCAGCATCTTGTAATCGTCGATATAGGCGATGATCTGCGCTTGCTGCGTGATCGCGGCATCCAGCGCGGCGCGCCCGCCGGCAGTCAACGGGTTCCAAAAATGCGCGATCGCCGGGTTCTCGAAGGCCCGGTTCACCGGCGTGACGTTCTGCGCGATATTAGCGTGGTTCACTTGGGTATTCTGCACCAGCAGGCTGTTCACGACTGAAATTCCGACGCTGGAGCCCATATTGCGCGACAGGCTGAACAGGCCGGCGCCTTCGGCGCGCTCCGCAAGCGGCAGCGTCGATAACGTTGCCGCGCTCAGCGGCACGAACAGAAAGCCAAGACCAAAGCCCTGCACCATGGTGACGCCGATGATCGTGGCCTGCGAGATGTCCGGCGTCCAACCGGTCATCTGATTGAACGACCACGCCGTGAGGCCGAGCCCGATGACCAGCAGGATTCGCGTATCGGCACGACCGACCAGCCGGCCGACGATCAGCATCGAGACCATGGTGCCGACACCGCGCGGTCCCATCACCAGCCCGGCGGTGACCACGGGGTAGTTCATAAGCTCCTGAAGATAGGGCGGCTGCAGCGCCATCGAGGCGTAATAGGTGAGGCCGACGATGGAAATGAACAATATGCCGGCGGCGAAATTGCGGTCGCGGAACATGGCCGGCCGCACGAACGGATTTTTCGCGGTGAAAGTGTGGACGAGGAACAGATAGAAGGCCGACGCCGCAACTATCGCCTCGATGATGATTTCGCCGGAGCCGAACCAGTCGAGCTGTTCGCCGCGGTCGAGCACGATCTGGAGCCCACCGATCGCGATGCTCAAGGTCCCGAAGCCGAACCAATCGAGCTTCGCGCGGGCTTCGCGCGGCGCTTCCGGCAGAAAGATCATGATGCCGATCAAATCGACAATGCCGATCGGCAGGTTGATATAGAAGACATAACGCCAGCTGTAATTTTCAGTGAGCCAGCCGCCGAGCACCGGGCCGAGAACGGGCCCGATCATCACCCCGATGCCGAACAGCGCCATGGCGAAGCCCTGGCGTTCACGCGGATAACTGCCGAGCAGGACGGTCTGCGACAGCGGAACAAGCGATGCGCCGAACGCGCCTTGCAGCACCCGGAACAACACGAGTTGCGGCAGCGACTGCGCCATGCCGCACAGCATGGAAGCGACGGTGAATCCCGCAATGGCAACGAGGAAAAGCCGCCTGATACCGAACCGGCCGGCGAGAAAGCCGGTCGGCGGCGTCATGATCGCGGCGGCGACGATGTAGGAGGTCAGCACCCAGGCGATCTGGTCCTGGCTGGCCGCGACGCTGCCCTGCATATAAGGCAGCGCGATGTTGGCGATCGTGGTGTCGAGCGCCTGCATGAGTGTCGCAAGGATCACGCAGACGGTTAGGCCCGCGCGATTGCCGCCGGCGGCTGTAAGCTCCCCGCCCATCACGGGGCCCGATGCGACCGACCGAACAGCGCCGTGAGGAAGTGCGGGAAGCCGCGCGCATGCCCGGTATCGACGTCAACCTCGACGCTCATCCCGGCGCGCAGCGGCGGCAGCTTTTTGTCGCTTGTATCGAGGCGCACGCGCATCGGAACGCGCTGCACGACCTTGACCCAATTGCCGCTGGTATTCTGCGCCGGCAGCAGCGAGAACTCCTGCGCCGCGGCCGGGCTCACGCTCTCGACCACGCCGTGCCACTCAAAGTCCGGATAGGTATCCACCGTCACCATGGCTGGCTGCCCGGCCCGCACATAAGTCAGCTCCGTCTCCTTCGGACTGGCGTCGACCCAGACGTGATCGGTGTCGACGAGGAAAAAAGCGGTCGTCGAGGCGGCGAGGTACTTTCCGGGCGCGATCGCCGGCACGTTGGTGACGGTGCCGGCAAACGGCGCCGTTATAACCGTGTGATCGAGTTGCCGCTGCGCCTCCTCGACTTGCGCTTTCGCCTGCAAATATTGCGGGTGTTCCGTTGCAACGATATCAGGGTTGCCGCCGAGCTTGGCGAGTTGCATCTGCGCCTGCTCGCGCGAGGCAGCGAGTTTGCTCTTGTCGTTGTCGAGCGTGTAGTGCGCCTGGTCGTAAACGGCCTGAGGTATAGTTGCACTGTGCAGCAGCATGGCATTGCGGTCGTAGTTGAGCTGATCGAGGTCCACTTGCGCCTGCTGCGCGGCCGTGTCGCTGAGCATCCGCTTGTAATCCTGTTTCATCGCTTCGATCGTCAGCGCCGTCTGCGCCTGATTGGCCTTGGTGTTGTCGAGAGCGATCTGGAATTGGCGCGGATCGAGCCGGTAGAGAACCGCTCCGGCGGCGACGTGCTGGTTATCCGTCACGTCGACTTCCTGCACGATGCCCGACACGTCGGTCGAGACGCCGACCTTGTCGGCCTCGACATAGGCATCATCGGTGGACATCACTTGGCCGCCGCTGACATACCAATAACAGCCGATGATCAGGACGATCGGCAGTAGTGCAAATAACGTCCAACGAATCCGGTCGCGCCGCCGCAATGAAAAAAGCTTATCGGTGGCTGCAGTCCGCATCCGCGAGCGCTTTTCCGCCGGAGCGACCGGCGCGATCGGCACCCGCGGAGCCTCCGGCGCTTCCGCACGCGGTGGCACCGATTTGCGAAGGGGTTCAGCCATAGTGCCGCTCCCCCGTCGTGGGATCGGCGCCACGCTGCTGGATCAAACGGCGCAGGTTGTCCTTCACGACCGAAAGTTTGGAAACCATAAGTTCGACGCTCGCGACGTCGACGCCGGCGAGTGTGTTCGCCATCGTCTCTTCGCCAAGGTCGCTCAGCCGTTCCAGCAAGGGTCGCGCCGCCGCCGTCAGAAAAAGCCGCTTGGCGCGGCGGTCGGCGGGATCGGGCCGACGCTCGATAAGGCCGCTGTCGCTGAGCTTGTCGAGCAACCGCGTCAGCGTGATGGGTTGCAGGTCGAGCCCTTCGGCAAGTTCCGACTGGTTGAGCCCCTCAAACCGGTCGACCCGGACCAGCACGGCCCATTGCGCGCGCGTGATGCCGAATTGCGCCGCCTTGTAATCCGCATAGGTGCGCAGAAGACGGGCTACATCATTGAGAATAAATGCGAATTCTCTATTGAGCGAGGGCCTTGGCATCGCCGGGGACCTACAAGGTAATAGCTAGTAATCCACAATATAAGGTGGCTTATATAATATCTACGGGCATTGATGCAGGTCAGTATTGCGGCGGCCACAACCCGGCTCGGTGGGTGCGCTCTCAAGCCAGTCCGAGGTCGGCAAAAGCCGCCATGTGATGCTCCGCCGCATCCGGCGCGAAGCAGCAGAACACGACGTGCGCGATGCCGCGCGGCGACGCAGCCAGCTCGGCGGCGACCGTCCCCACGGCGATGCGCGCGGCGCGATCGGGCGGAAATCGGTAGATGCCGGTCGAGATTGCCGGGAATGCGACCGAGGCGAGCCGATGCGCGGCGGCAAGTTCGAGCGCCGCGCGATAGCACGATGCCAGCAATTCCTCTTCGTCTTTGCCACCGCCGCTCCACACCGGCCCGACGGCGTGGATCACATGTTTCGCCCGCAGCCGATAGCCGCGCGTGATCTTCGCAGCCCCGGTGTCACAGCCGCCGAGCTTTTCACATTCCGCGCGCAAATCGGGCCCGGCGGCGCGATGGATCGCGCCGTCGACACCGCCGCCGCCGAGCAGCGTCCGGTTGGCCGCATTGACAATCACGTCGAGCGCGAGTGTCGTGATGTCGGCAACGCAGATATCGAGTCGGGTGGAACCGATTTCCGCCGAAAGCAGCGGCGTCATGCTCCCGAGCGTATCACGCCCATTCGGCCTGCGCTTCCGCTGCCAAATCCACGGTGTTCTTTACGCCGATATCGTTGAAATGGTCGTCGAGAAAACGGCGGGCGGCACGCTTTCCGTTGATGTGTAATGCTTCGAAGAAATTGTAATCGGTCGAGATCTTGCTGGCCGCGTCCAGACCGGTTCCGAACTGATCGAGCACGATGCGATGAACGTTGACGCGGCGGTATTCACCGGGACCGGTGCCGCGCGGCAATCGGCCCTGATCGATCAGGCGGGCGACGAATTCGATCGCGCGATATTCGGAAAGCAGCGAGGAGTTGAAAGTGATCTCGTTAATGCGGTTCATGATCTCGCTGGCGGATGTCGGCGTTGCCTGCCGCATCAGCGGATTGATTTGGACCACCACCACGTCCTCGGTCGTCGTCGTGCCGAAAAACGGAAAGATCACCGGATTGGCGAGATAGCCGCCGTCCCAGTAAGGAATACCGTCAATTTCGACAGCACGGAACAGAAGCGGCAGGCAGGCAGACGCCATCAACGCTTCGGCGGTGATCTTCTCGCGCGAGAAAATCCGCACGCGGCCGGTCTGCACATTGGTGGCCGAGATAAAGAGCTGCAAATCGGAAAAGGCGCGCACGGCATCGAAGTCGACGAAGCGCTCGAACAGATCCTTCAGCGGATTGATGTTGAGCGGATTGAAATCGTAAGGGGAAAAATACTTCGACATCATGTCGAGCCACGCCTGCATGGGCGTGCCTTCGAGCGGGATAAACGACAGCATCCGCTCCACAACGGCACGCTGGAGCGGGGGCAGATTGCCGTTATTGCTGACAGCCCGCCAGAATTCGGCCAGCCTTTTGAGCGCTTCCGCGGGTCCGCCGCGCGCCAGGCCGTCGGCGAGCATCACGGCATTAACCGCGCCCGCGGACGTGCCGGAAACACCTTCGATCACCAGCCGGCCGTCGCTCAAAAGATGCTCAAGCACGCCCCAGGTGAAAGCGCCGTGCGCGCCGCCGCCCTGCAGCGCGAGGTTGATGCGCTTGGTGGTTGGCGTCCCCTTCCCTCCGGCTGCTCGGCCGGGCAACAGCGCCGCGAGCGGATTTTTCATGACGATGCGCGCCTCACGATTGCGAGGTCAGAGGTATCGCGCCGTGGCAAAAGTTCATTCCGCGGTCCAGCCGCCGTCGATCGACAGGTTGGCGCCAGTGATCGCCTTCGCCACATCGGAACAAAGGTAGACGGCAAGCGCGGCCACTTCCTCGACGGTGACGAATTCCTTGGTCGGCTGCGCGGCCAGGAGCACATCGCGCTTGACCTGCTCCTCGGTCATATTGCGCGCTTTCATGGTGTCGGGAATCTGTTTCTCGACAAGCGGCGTCCACACATAGCCGGGACTGATGCAGTTCACGGTGATGCCGAAGGTCGCGAGTTCCAACGCGACTGTCTTGGTGAGACCGGCGATGCCATGCTTGGCCGACACATAGGCGACCTTGAACGGCGAGGCGACCAGCGAATGCGCGGACGCGGTCGAGATGATGCGGCCCCATTTGCGCGCCTTCATGCCGGGCACCGCGGCGCGGATGGCGTGAAACGCCGACGAGAGATTGATGGCGATGATCTGGTCCCATTTCTCTATCGGGAATTCCTCGATCGGCGCGACGTACTGAATGCCGGCATTGTTGATGAGCACGTCGAGCGAGCCGAACGTCTTCTCGGTTGCGTGCACCATGTCGGCGATCTCGGCCGGCTTGGTCATGTCAGCAGGCGAATAGAACGCCCTGACGCCAAATTCCTTCTCGATGCCGACGCGCTCCTTTTCTATCGCGGCCGCATCGCCAAAGCCGTTGATCGTGACGTTGGCGCCCTGCGCCGCAAGCGCGCGCGCGTAGCCTAGTCCGATGCCGGACGTCGAGCCGGTGACCAGGGCGGTCTTTCCCTTGAGCATGGTGATCCCCAATTGAAGCGGTGCGCCTTGCGGAAAGCGTCCTCATTGGCTGACTTTTACGCAAGCGGGCGGCAATCTGAGACGCTTTTTGCTGCGGCGCAACATAAAAATCTGGGGTTGCGTCACGTTTTCGCTATAGCGGCCGAATCGGTACAATGCCGGGCCAAAAGGGCTCCGCAGATCGGGGCAGAGGAATTACCGCGATGCAGCAAGTGATTTTCCCGACGCCCGACCACGATCACGATAGCTGTGCGAGCGCCGCCATCGCCCACGCCGAGGAGCTCTGCGCGGCGCGGTCGCAGCGGCTGACGCCGATGCGCCGCCATGTACTTGAGACTTTGCTTGCGAGTCACAAGCCGCTCGGCGCCTACGAGATCATGGAACGGCTCGCGGACCAGGGGCGCCCGGCGCCGATCACGGTCTATCGCGCGCTCGACTTCCTGCGCGACAATGGGCTCGTCCACCGGATCGAGAGCCGTAACGCGTTCGTGGCTTGTGTGCACGAACATGCCGGCAGCGATCCGGTCGTGTTCCTGATCTGCGAGCGTTGTGGCGCGGTCGGCGAAGCGACCGGCGGCACGGTCGCGGAAGCCCTCAAAACCTCATGCCGCGCGGCCGGCTTTACGCCAAAGAGCCCGGTCATCGAAATCGCCGGCATTTGCTCGCATTGCCGCGAACGCTGACCGGTGGCTTTCATCGCCGCATGGCTTTGTCATTGACCCCTTTCTTTGCCCGGCGGTGGCCCCGGGTTGCGCTGGTCCGCCCTGGGCTTGGTCCTCGTAAACCGGCCGCGATGAAGCTATATCAGGGGTAAATTATCACCCGCGCAGGGGTAGCCCTCATCCACCGGGGAACCGAGGGTTGAGCCGCGTAGCAAGGGACTTCCAATAAAGGATTGCCGATGATGGAATTTCCCCACCCAGCCGAACGGCACCGCACCGTCGCGGTCAAGGTAGGTAACGTCACCGTTGGCGGCGGCGCGCCGGTCGTTGTGCAGTCAATGACCAACACCGACACCGCTGACGCCGAGGGGACGGCGAGGCAGGTGGCGGCGCTGGCGCGCGCCGGCTCGGAATTGGTTCGCATCACCGTCGACCGCGACGCGGCGGCCGCCGCCGTTCCGCATATCAAGGAGCGGCTCCTGCGCATGAATGTCGACGTGCCGATCATCGGCGATTTCCATTACATCGGACACAAGCTGCTCGCCGACCATCCGGCCTGCGCGGAAGCGCTCGACAAATATCGGATCAATCCCGGCAATGTCGGTTTCAAGGAAAAGAAAGACCGGCAATTCTCCGCCATCGTCGAGACCGCGATCCGCCACAACAAGCCGGTGCGCATCGGCGCCAATTGGGGCTCACTCGATCAAGAGTTGCTCACGCATTTGATGGACGAGAACTCCCGCTCCAACAATCCAGTCGAAGCGCGCGATGTGACGCGCGAAGCCATGGTGCAATCGGCGCTGTTATCCGCCGCGCGCGCCGAAGAGATCGGTTTGCCGCGATCGAAGATCATCATTTCCGGCAAAGTCTCGGCGGTGCAAGATCTGATCGCGGTGTATGGCGAGCTGGCGCGGCGTTCCGACTACGCGCTGCACCTCGGGCTTACCGAAGCGGGCATGGGTTCGAAAGGCATCGTCGCCTCCTCCGCGGCGATGGGCGTGCTGCTGCAACAGGGCATCGGCGATACCATCCGCATCTCGCTGACGCCGGAGCCGAACGGCGACCGCACATTGGAAGTGCAAGTCGCGCAGGAGCTGTTGCAGACACTCGGTCTGCGCACCTTCGTGCCGCTGGTCGCCGCCTGCCCCGGTTGCGGCCGCACTACTTCCACCACGTTCCAGGAGCTTGCGGCCAGCATCCAGAACTTCATCCGCGACTCGATGCCGGAATGGAAGACGCATTATCCCGGCGTCGAAGGTCTTAACGTCGCGGTGATGGGCTGCATCGTCAACGGTCCCGGCGAGAGCAAGCACGCCGACATCGGCATCTCGCTTCCCGGCACCGGCGAAACGCCGACCGCGCCGGTCTTCATCGACGGCAAGAAAGCGATGACCTTGCGCGGGCCGACGGTCTCCGCCGATTTTCAGAAGATCGTCGTCGAGTACATCGAGCGGCGTTTCGGCTCAGGCGCCGGCGCCGGAAGAAGCGCGGCGGAGTAAAAAGCTGCGGGTTACGCCGTGCTCTCTGGCTTTTTCGCGCTCATTGCCTTCGCGCCAATTTCTGGACCAGATCGTCGAGCTGTTCGAGACTGCGGTAGCGGATCGTCAGCGTGCCGCGATCGTCGTGATGATCGATGCTCACGACTAAACCCGTCGCGTCGGAAACTCGCTTTTCGAAGGCCAGCATGTCGGCGGTTTTCGCAGCCGCGCCGCGCGGCTTACCACCGTTTTTTCCGTTTTTGTTTGCTCGCTCGCGCGCCATCGCTTCGACCTGGCGCACATTGAGTTTGCGCGCGACGATTTCCTCGGCAAGCTCCGCAGCGTTGGCATCACCGACCAGCATGCGTGCGTGTCCGGCATCGAGCTTGCCGGCGTGGATGTAGGCCTTCACCGGCTCCGGCAACCGCAGCAGCCGCAGCGTGTTAGCGACGTAGCTGCGGCTCTTGCCGACGATCTTGGCGACGTCTTCCTGGCTGTTGCCGAATTCATCGATCAGAGCCCGATATCCCTCCGCCTCTTCCAGCGCATTGAGATCGGCGCGCTGCACGTTTTCGATGATCGCGAGTTGCAACGCCTCCGCATCGGTCGCTTCGATGACGACGACAGGTACCTCATGCAGTCCGGCGCGCTGCGCCGCGCGCCAGCGCCGCTCGCCGGCGACGATCTCATAGCCGTCTGCGGTACCGCGCAACTGCCGCACGATGATCGGTTGGATGATGCCGCGTTCGCGCAGCGACGCGGCTAGTTCGTCAAGCTCGTCATTGGCAAACGTGCGCCGCGGGTTGCGCGCATTCGGACGCAACGAGCCGGTCGATAATCGTCGCTGCCCGCGCGGACGCTCCGAAGAACTCTCGCCGCCGACATCGCCGATCAAGGAGGCAAGCCCGCGTCCCAGCCGCGATCGTGTCCCCTCCTCCGCCATGGCGGCTTCTCCTGAACTCTCGGTCATGCGCACAATTCTTTCTCGCGCTGGATGATCTCGGTGGCGAGCCGCAGATACGCTTCGCTGCCGCTGCATTTGAGATCGTAGACCAGCACCGGTTTTCCGTAGGACGGTGCTTCGGACACGCGCACGTTGCGCGGAATGATCGTGTCGTAAACCTTGGGTCCCATGAATTGGCGAACGTCGGCGACGACCTGACCTGAGAGATTGTTGCGCGAATCGTACATCGTGAGCACGATGCCGTGGATCGTGAGATCCGGATTGAGCTGCTCGCGCACGGACTCAACTGTTTTTAGAAGTTGCGACAAACCTTCGAGCGCAAAAAATTCGCATTGCAGCGGCACCAGAATCGCGTGCGCCGCCGCCATGGCGTTCACGGTGAGAAGATTGAGCGACGGCGGGCAGTCGACCAGCACGTAGGTGAAATTCGTTTGCCCGGCCACGGGCGTCTTGAGCTGCGCCAGCGCGCTGCGCAGGCGGAAGGCGCGGTCGCGCGCCTGGCCGATTTCAAGTTCGAGCCCGGAGAGGTCGAGCGTCGAGGGCGCGATCTGCAGCCGCGGCACGGCGGTGGGAACGATGGCGTCCCGCAACACCGTCTCGCCGGCGAGCACGTCATAGGTCGAGTGACGCCGGTTGCGCCGATCGATGCCGAGACCGGTCGAAGCGTTGCCTTGCGGGTCGAGATCGATGATCAGCACATCCTCGCCGATGGCCGCGAGCGCGGTGCCAAGGTTGATGGCCGTCGTCGTCTTGCCGACCCCGCCCTTCTGGTTGGCGACCGCGAGGATCCGGGGCGGCCGGACCGCGGCCAGAGGCGCCTCGCGGGGCGGCGAAAAAGCCGCCGCGCCGGGGGACTGCTCCGGGGATGACGTGTCACTCATTGCGGCCGATTCGACCTCTCTGATGGGTTATTCCGCACAAGTCAGAATCGCCGTTTGCGCGCGGGTCGAAGCTTCGGCTCGAGACCACGCACGATGACAATTCGGCCCTTCGGATCAGTCCGACTCATGGCCAGACTGGCTTGAATGGTCCAACATTTAGCGGCCTCGGTCAATTCAGCCGCCACATCTTGACCCTTGGGAAAGAGGCCAATGGCCCCCTTTTTCAACAGCGGATATGCCAAAGCCAGCAGCTTCGGCAGCGGCGCCAGCGCCCTCGCCGTCACGGTGTCGATAGGTTCGGGGAGATTTTTGGCAAAGTCCTCGGCCCTCACGGCATGGACGACAGCGGGTGCGCCGGTGGCGTGGACCGCCTCGCGGAGAAAGGCCGCCTTCTTGCCATTGCTTTCCACGAGATGCACCCGAGCGTCCGCCGTTTCCGCCAGGCCACACGCGATCACCAAGCCCGGAAACCCTGCGCCGGAGCCGAGATCAGCCCAGATGCGGGCCTCCGGCGCGAGCGGCAGAAGCTGCAGCGAATCGGCGATGTGGCGGGTCCAGAGTGTCGGCTCGGTCGACGGTGCGATCAGATTGATCCGCTGCTGCCAATCGGTGAGCACCGCGACGAAACGGTCGAGACGCGCGGTTGTTTCACGTGAAACAGAAGTGAGCGCCAATGCGAGATCGCGATCGCCCGCACTCATGCCGCGCCGCGATCGCGCTTGCGCCCTTTGCTGCTTTGGCGGTGCATGTGCGCGACGAGCAACGTCAACGCCGCCGGCGTGATGCCATCAAGGCGGCCGGCGTGACCGATGGTGCGCGGCCGATGCGCTTGCAGCTTATGGCGCACTTCGTTGGATAGTCCAGGCAACGTGGAATAGTCGATGTCTTCCGACAAAACGAGACTTTCATCGCGGCGATAGGATTCCACATCGGCGGCCTGCCGATCGAGATAAACCGCGTATTTCGCGTCAATCTCCAATTGCTCGGCGGTCTTTGCGTCGAGCTCGCCGAGGCGCGGCCAAATCCGTGCAAGATCGCCAATGCCAATATCGGGATAAGACAAAATCTCGAACGCCGAGCGGCGCTGTCCGTCCTTGCGCAACGAAAGGCCCTGCCGTGCAGCCTCGTTCGGCGTCACCGTCAATTCTTGCGCCATCGCCCGCGCCGCCTGCAGCGCAGCCATTTTCGCGCGATGCGCCAGCGCGCGCTCCTGGCCGACACAGCCCAGCGCGATACCCTTATCGGTGAGCCGCTGATCGGCATTATCCGCCCGGAGCGCCAGGCGGTATTCGGCACGCGAGGTGAACATGCGGTAGGGCTCGGTGACGCCACGCGTCACCAGATCGTCGACCATCACGCCGAGGTAGCCTTCGGCGCGGTCGAACACGATTGCTGCTCCGGCGCCGCTACCCGCTGCCGCATTGAGACCGGCGATCAGGCCTTGCGCCGCGGCCTCCTCATAACCGGTCGTACCGTTGATCTGGCCGGCGAGAAAAAGGCCCGGCAGACGCTTGGTTTCCAGGGACGGATGCAGCTCGCGCGGATCGACGTAATCGTATTCGATGGCATAGCCCGGTCGCACGATACGCGCCTGTTCGAGCCCCGGAATGGAGGCAACAAGCGCGCGCTGAACCTCTTCGGGCAAAGATGTCGAGATGCCGTTCGGATAAACCGTCGTGTCGTCGAGGCCTTCCGGCTCGAGAAATATCTGATGGCCGTCGCGCTCGCCGAAACGGACGATCTTGTCCTCGATCGAGGGGCAATAGCGCGGGCCGCGGCTTGTGATCCGGCCGGAATACATCGGGGAGCGGTGCACGTTTTCGCGGATGATGGCGTGCGTTGCCGGCGTCGTGCGCGTGATGCCGCATTTCACCTGCGGGTTGGCGATGCGCGTCGTCAGCGTCGAAAACGGCTGCGGCGGCTCGTCGCCGGGCTGCATTTCGACCGCCGCCCAATTGATCGTGGTGCCGTCGAGCCGCGGCGGCGTGCCGGTCTTCAGGCGCCCGAGCGCGACGCCCGCGCGTTCGAGCGTCGCCGACAGGCCGGCGGACGGCGCCTCACCGACGCGGCCCGCCGGAATTTGACGGTCGCCGATATGGATCAGGCCGCGCAGGAACGTGCCCGTGGTCAGCACCACGGCTTCCGCGCCGAAGCTACGGCCATCGGCTAGCAGTACGCCGGTCGCACGGCGATCGGTCAGAAGATCGTCGACCTCGCCCTCGATCACCGTCAGGTTCGCCGTGAGCCGCAGCGCCTCCTGTATGGCCCCCGCATAAAGCTTGCGGTCGGCTTGGGCGCGTGGGCCGCGCACGGCCGGCCCCTTGCGGCGATTGAGCAGGCGGAAATGAATGCCGGCCGCATCTGCCGCGCGGCCCATCAGGCCATCCAGTGCATCGATTTCGCGCACCAGGTGGCCTTTGCCGAGGCCGCCGATGGAGGGGTTGCAGGACATGGCGCCTACAGTGGCAAACCGCTGGGTGATCAGCGCCGTTCGGGCGCCCACGCGCGCGGCCGCGGCCGCGGCCTCGCAGCCGGCATGGCCACCCCCAACCACAATCACATCGAAGCCGGAATGCATCGCGTTCTCCACTCGGCGCGCTTGTAACGAACGTCGATTCCGCGGTCAAAATCAGAGCCCGAAACAGACCCCTTGTTTCACGTGAAACATGCCACCCAGCTACCGCCGTTAACGAATCATTTACCAATGCAGAAGTCGCGGAAGATGACGTCGAGGATGTCCTCAACGTCGACGCGGCCGGTGAGGCGGCCAAGGGTGGTGGCCGCCGAACGCAATTCCTCGGCGATGAGCTCTTCGCGCCCCAAGGCGCCTTGGGCCAACGCACGGTCCAGCGCCGAAACCGTTTCCTCAAGCGCCCGGCGATGCCGCGCCCGGGTGACGATCGCGGTCTCCGTCGCCGCGAAATAGTCACGGGTATAGGCCGTCAGCGCCGTGACCAGCGAGTCCATTCCGGCCCCGGTCGTCGCCGAAATCAAGAAGCACTGAGCGAACCGTGATTCATTGCTTATCCACAGCTTATCCACAGCCAGATCGATCTTGTTTTTCAACACCCAAGTCATTGATTTAGAGAGATTTTCTTCGATATTCCCCGCGTCTCCGCCAATGGCTGATCCGTCAGTGACCCACAGCACCAAATCGGCGGCCGCGGCACGCCCGCGAGCCCGGCGAATACCCTCCTGCTCCACTGGATCACTGCTTTCCCGGATGCCAGCCGTATCGAGCAACGTAACCGGATAGCCGTCGAGGTTCAGGTGCACCTCGATGACATCGCGGGTGGTCCCGGGATAGGGCGAGACGATGGCCGCCTCGCGCCGAGCGAGCCGATTGAGCAGCGTCGATTTCCCGGCATTCGGCGGCCCCGCTATCGCGACGACAAGGCCGTCGCGCAGACGCTCGCCGCGGCCGCTATCGGCCAGCGATGCTGCGATCTCTTCGCACAATTGCTGCGCAGCAATTAGCGCCGGACCGAGCAGATCCTCCGGCACATCAGCCTCATCCGAAAAATCGATACGGGCCTCGACCAGGGCTAAAGCTTCGATGATTTTCTGCCGCCACGTCTCGGCGCGGTCGCCGATCAGGCCCTTGAGCTGGCGGAACGCTTGTCGTCGCTGCGCAGGCGTCTCCGCCGCGATCAGATCGGCCAGGCCCTCGACCTCCGTGAGGTCGAGCCGGGCGTTGTCGAACGCGCGGCGGGTGAACTCACCCGGTTCGGCCGGCCGCAATCCCTCGATCGCCCCCAGCGCGTCGAACACAGCGGCAATGACCGCATGACCGCCATGAAGCTGAAACTCGGCCATGTCCTCGCCGGTCTCGCTATGCGGCGCCGGGAACCAGAGCGCTAGCGCTTCGTCGATTACCTCGCCGCTTTTCGGATCGCGCACACGCGCGAGCGCTGCCTGCCGCGGCGGCGGCACGCGGCCGATCAGCCGTTCCAGTGCCAGCCGCGCATTGGGGCCGCACAAACGCACCACCGCAATCGCCGCCGGCGGCCGGCCGGAGGAGAGGGCAAAGATGGTGGGGCGAGCATCCGGCATGAACGACACCGATGGCGCGAAGCTGATTGCAGGTAAAGGCAAAACGGCCGACATTATTGCAAACGGCGCGAGGATGCGGCGCAAGCAGCAAACGCAGTGCACAGCGACAAGACATTAAGGCCCAAGGCACGTCTGTCTTGCGGCTTTGCCATCTTCGTAATACAACTACCGAATGAAAACCTTGACCATACGGCTTCCGGACGCGCTGATCTCCCAAATTGAGGTCGAGTCGCGCAGACGCAAGCTGTCGAAATCAGACGTTGTCCGCGAACGCTTGACGGGTGATGCCGCACCGTCGCGACAACGACACGCGGCACTCGATGCCATCGCCGACCTCATCGGCTCAGTGGACGGACCGCCTACCGACCTGGGCGCGAACAAGAAAAAATACCTGGCGACCGGCTATGGCCGCAAACGTCCTCGTTGACGCGGGATTCCTGGTCGCGCTGCTTAACCGCCGAGAGGCCAGTCATCGGTGGGCAGTTGACCAGTCGCCGCACCTGCCACCGCCCTGGAAGACATGTGAGGCGGCCTTATCGGAAGCATTTTACCTCTTGGGAACGGAAGGCAGTCCTGCCCTTGTCGCGTTGCTCAGACGTCGCGCCGTCGTCTGCGCCTTCGATCTGGCTGAGCACATCGAAGAGGTGCTCAAGCTGATGCAGAAGTATGCGGATGTCCCGATGAGTTTTGCCGATGCCTGCCTCGTCCGAATGACCGAAACGCTGGCGGACCCCATCCTTGTTACGATAGACGGAGACTTCCGCATTTACCGTCGGCACGGGCGACGGACCATTCCCTGCGCGATGCCACACTGACGCCGATTACTCGAACCAGGCTGCATTCCGCATCCATTTAGCGGCAAGTCGTTATGGTTTCGCAGCCCAAGATCCTTAGGCATCCGATGCCTAGCAAAACGAAACTGCTCCCATGACCTCGTTTCCGCACGCCGCCGCGCACCAAAACCGCCTCGCGCAAGAGACAAGCCCATATTTGCTCCAGCACAAGGACAACCCCGTGCAGTGGTGGGCGTGGGGACCCGACGCGCTGGAGGAGGCGAAGCGCAACAATAAACCGATCCTGCTTTCGGTCGGCTATGCGGCCTGTCACTGGTGCCACGTGATGGCGCACGAAAGCTTCGAGGACGACGCCACCGCGGCGGTGATGAACGAGCTGTTCGTCAACATCAAAGTCGATCGCGAGGAACGCCCCGACATCGATCAGATCTACATGGCCGCGTTGCATCATCTCGGCGAGCAGGGCGGCTGGCCGCTCACCATGTTCCTCACGCCCGCCGGCGAACCGATCTGGGGCGGCACCTATTTTCCGAATTCCTCGCGCTATGGCAAACCGGCATTCGTCGACGTGCTGCGTGAGGTCGCAAGGCTGTTCCGCGAGGAGCCACAGAAGATCGAGCACAACCGCGCGGCGTTGATGGACGCGCTCGCCGCGAACGCAAGGAAACCCGGCACCGTCACGATCGGCGTGGCCGAACTCGACAATGCCGCGCGTCAGCTCGGCGGCCTGATCGATCCGGCGAATGGCGGCACGCGCGGCGCGCCAAAATTCCCGCAGGCGGCTTTGTTCGAGCTTCTGTGGCGCGCCGGCCTGCGCACCGGCGAAGCCCGTTATTTCGCCGCCGTCGATATCACTTTGCACCATATCTGCGAGGGCGGGATTTACGATCATCTCGGCGGCGGTTTCTCGCGCTATTCGGTCGACGAGCGCTGGCTCGTGCCGCATTTCGAGAAGATGCTCTACGACAACGCCCAGCTCCTGGAATTGCTGGCGATCGCGCATCTGCGCTTCGGCAAGCCGCTGTACCGGGCGCGCGCCCGCGAGACGGTCGGCTGGCTCACGCGCGAGATGACCACAGGCGAGGGCGGCTTTTGCGCTTCGCTCGATGCCGATTCCGAAGGCGAGGAAGGAAAGTTCTATGTGTGGTCCTCCGACGCGGTGATCGAAGCGCTCGGCAGCGAGGACGGCGAGTTCTTCGCCCGCCACTACGACGTGACGCCGCAGGGCAATTTCGAAGGCCACAACATCCTCAACAGGCTCAAGCCGCCGCCGCGCAGCGACGCCGACGAGCCGCGGCTCGCCGCGCTGCGGGCAAAGCTCCTCGCCGTGCGCGCGACCCGCGTGCGCCCCGGCCTCGATGACAAAGTGCTGGCCGACTGGAACGGACTGATGATCGCTTCGCTCGCCAATGCGAGCCCGATGCTCGCTGAGCCGTCATGGCTCGATATCGCCCGGCGCGCTTTCGACTTTATCGTTCGCGCGATGACGCGCGGCGACCGGCTCGGTCACTCATGGCGCGCGGGGCAGTTGAAGTTTCCCGGACTTGCGTCCGATTACGCGGCGATGATACGCGCGGCGCTCGCGCTCCACGAAGCGACCGGCGGGCAGGGTTATCTCGACCAGGCGCTCGCATGGCAGCGGTCGCTCGATCGCGATTACGCCGACGCCGATACGGGAACGTATTATCTCACTGCCGCCGATGCCGAAGGCCTCGTGATTCGGCCGGCGTCAACCGCCGACGAGGCAACGCCGAACCACAACGCGGTGGCGGCGCAAAACCTGATCCGGCTGGCGTTATTGGCAGGTGACGATGCATGGCGCGCCAAGGCCGACCGGCTGATCGCGGCGATCGCGCCGGCGACGGTCGAGAATCCCTACATGCATATGGCGCTTCTCAACGCCATCGATCTGCGGCTGCGCGCCGCCGAGATCGTGGTGACCGGGGAGGGAGAGCGCGCCGGCGCGCTTCTCGCCGCGGCGCGCGTGTTACCGCCGCTCGACCGGATCGTGTTTCATGCGCGGTCCGCGAAGGCTTTGCCGCCGTCGCATCCGGCCATGCAGCAGGTCCGCGCGGCGGCGGGGCCGCAAGCCTTTGTCTGCGTCGGGGAAACCTGCTCGCTGCCGGTGACCGATCCGGCCGGGCTGCCGCGTGCCATCGAGGCGGCGCGACAGAGTTGATCGGCGCAACGGGCCGACCTTTACGTATTCATCGAGTCGAAGAACTCGCTGTTGTTCTTGGTGTTGCGCAGCTTGTCGAGCAGGAAGTCTATGGCGTCCATGGTGCCCATCGGATTGAGGATGCGGCGCAACACGTACATCTTCTTGAGCTGATCGGGTGGAACGAGCAGTTCCTCCTTGCGCGTGCCCGAGCGCGTGATGTCCATCGACGGGAAGGTGCGCTTGTCGGCGACCTTGCGGTCGAGGATGAGCTCGGAATTGCCGGTGCCTTTGAACTCTTCGAAGATCACTTCGTCCATGCGGCTGCCGGTATCGATCAGCGCGGTGGCGATGATGGTGAGCGAACCGCCTTCCTCGATGTTGCGCGCGGCGCCGAAGAAGCGCTTCGGGCGCTGCAGCGCGTTGGCGTCGACACCGCCGGTGAGCACCTTGCCCGACGACGGCACGACGGTGTTATAGGCGCGGCCGAGCCGCGTGATCGAATCGAGCAGGATCACCACATCGCGGCCGTGCTCGACCAGGCGCTTGGCCTTTTCGATCACCATCTCGGCGACCTGGACGTGGCGCACTGCCGGCTCGTCAAAGGTCGAGGAGATCACCTCGCCCTTCACCGAGCGCTGCATGTCGGTGACTTCTTCTGGCCGTTCGTCGATCAACAGCACGATCAGATAGCATTCCGGGTGGTTGTGCGTGATCGAGTGCGCGATGTTTTGCAGGAGCACGGTCTTGCCGGTGCGCGGCGGCGACACGATCAGCGCGCGCTGGCCCTTGCCGACCGGCGCGACAATGTCGATGACACGAGCGGAGAGATCCTTCTTGGTCGGATCCTCGAATTCCATCTTCAGCCATTGGTCCGGATAGAGCGGCGTTAGATTGTCGAAATTGACCTTGTGGCGCGCCTTCTCCGGGTCTTCGAAATTCAGCGAATTGACCTTGAGCAAGGCGAAGTAGCGTTCGCCTTCCTTGGGGCTACGAATATGCCCGTCGATGGTGTCGCCGGTGCGCAGCCCGAAACGGCGGATCTGCGACGGTGAGACGTAAATGTCGTCGGGTCCGGGCAGATAATTTGCTTCCGGCGAGCGCAGGAACCCGAAGCCGTCCGGCAGCACCTCGACCACGCCCTCACCGACAATGTCGGTTTCGCGGGCGGAGAGTTGCTTGAGGATGCCGAACATCAGCTCCTGCTTGCGCATGGTCGAAGCGTTCTCGACCTGAAGCTCTTCGGCGAAGGAGACGAGCTCCGCCGGAGTTTTGGTCTTAAGTTCTTGGAGTTTCATTTCCTGCATACAGAATGTCCTATGGAAATCGGGCCAGCGGCGGGGTTGGGTCGCAGAGTCGCTGGCGGAAGAGAGAGAAAGTCGTAGGTCTTGGGTCGCGAGGGGTTTGGGGCCCCCGGTCCCGATGCACCAGCCGACTCCAATCCATTGGAGCCAGAACTCAATTGCATCCGCCTACGTTCGGTGGGATTTCGCAAACATAAGAAAAGACTGCACTTTACGCAAGTGCCGAGAGGCCTTGTTCACTGCCAACGCTGGCAGCTCAAAACGGTTTCAGCACCACAAGAAGGACGATCGCGATCATGATGATCGTCGGTACTTCATTGATTACCCTATAGAATTTCTGCGAATGCCGGTTCTGATCGGCGCCGAATTCCTTGACCCAAATGGCAAACAATCCATGCACCGCCGTGAGCACGATCACCAGCGCCAGCTTGGCCTCCAGCCAGCCCGACGCGAACCACCCATAGCGAGAATCAGGCCCGTGCCAGGCAAGCCACAGCCCGAGCACCCAGGTCGCTATCATCGCTGGATTGATGATGCCGCGTAACAGCCGGCGCTCCATCAGCTTGAAGGTTTCCGACTGCACCGATCCCTTTTCGGCGGCGCAGTGATAGACGAACAGCCGCGGCAGATAGAGCATCCCCGCCATCCAGGCGATCACCGCAATAATGTGAAATGCCTTAATCCACGCGTAAGTATCCACCGTCTTTCCTCGTGCTTCGTTTCCGAATGTCTCAGCCGCGCGCCGGCGCGCCGCGAACGCGTGCAATGAGCCGCTCGACATGCGCGATCGGCGTGTCCGGCAGCACGCCATGGCCGAGATTGAAAATGAACGGTCCTCGCGAAAACGCCTCGAGGATCGCATCGATCGACCGATCAAGCGCCGCGCCCCCGATCGACAGCGCCAACGGATCGAGATTACCTTGAAGCGGTTTGCGCGACTGGACGCGATCGCGTGCGAAACCAAGCTCCACCGTCCAGTCTATTCCGACCGCGTTGACGGCAACGGCATCGAGATAGCGTGCGAGCCCGGTTGCGGCGCCGCGGGGAAAGCCGATGATGGCGGCATCCGGGACATGCGCGCGTACCGCTGCCACGATCCGGGCGCAGGGTTCAATACACCATCGCCGAAACTCATCGTCCGGCAAAATTCCGGCCCAGGTATCGAAAATCTGTACCGCATCGACTCCTGCCGCGAATTGCCGGATTAGATAACTCGTGGAGGCCTCGACCAGCTTATCGATCAATTTCGCAAATGCGTCGGGAAACTGATAGGCAAACCGCCGAGCGGGAAGTTGGTCGACAGTTCCGATCCCTGCGATCATGTAGGTCGCCAAGGTCCACGGCGCACCGCAGAATCCAAGGAGCGCCACCGCGGGCGGCAGCTCCTGCTTCACCCGTCCGATAGCCTCGTAAACCGCCTCCAGCCGCGCGTGGTCGATTTCCCAGTCAAGTCTGCTCAGCGCTGCGGGGTCCTTGAGTGCATCAAGCCGCGGGCCTTCACCATCCTCGAAAGTTACACGCTGCCCGAGCGCATGCGGCACGACCAGAATATCGGAAAACAGGATTGCCGCATCGAAGCCGAAGCGCCGGATCGGCTGCAAAGTTACTTCCGCCGCGCGCTGCGGGTTAAAACACAGATCGAGGAAGCTTCCCGCTTTTTCACGAATAGCGCGGTATTCCGGGAGGTATCGTCCAGCCTGCCGCATAAGCCAGATCGGCGGAACAGGCTCACAGCCGCCTGCAAGCACGCGAAGAAGCGGTTTGTTCACAGATTTACCCGTCACGCTCCCATCCTAAACTCAATCAATCTAATAGAATCTGTTGTGGTAGTTGGACGGTTGATTGGACTCATGCATTTGTACCCACATGTCATCCACAGTCGACATACATATTTCCGCTAAACGTCTCACGGTTTTAATTGTGATCATTCGCTATATGTACCGCGGCTCTTTGCGGTGTTTTGGGCGTGTTGTCGGTATGCTATGCACATTTCACCAATACTCCAGCCGAGCGATCGCTTCCACGAGCGGAGTGAGACAGGTGTGGACGGATTCGACACCGCATTGCCTATTATGGTTGCGCGGCACCTCGAGCCATGGCCTTGTCCCCACGGATCGACAGGTTATCAACTTATCCGATGACGCCCGCCGCTGGTCATTTTCATTTGCATTTGATCTCCGATTCGACCGGAGAGACCCTAATTACGGTCTCGCGCGCTGCTGCAGCGCAATATACGAAGGTCACGCCGGTCGAGCACGTGCATCCGCTTGTCCGAACGGCAAAGCAACTCGATCGGGTGCTGACCGAGATTGAGGAATCGCCCGGCATCGTGCTCTACACTTTGCTGCAACGGGATCTGGCCGACAGGCTGGAGGAAAAGTGCCGTGAGCTCGGTCTGCCGTGCCTGTCGGTCCTCGACCCGGTCCTGCACCTATTCCAGGCCTATCTCGGCGCCGAATCCACGCACAAGGTTGGCGCCCAGCACACGCTCAACGCCGATTATTTCCGCCGCATCGACGCGCTCAATTACACTATGATGCATGACGACGGTCAGCAGGCCGACGATCTCGAAGAAGCCGACGTGTTGCTGATCGGCGTGTCACGGACCTCGAAGACGCCGACCTCGATCTATCTCGCCAACCGTGGCGTGAAGACAGCAAACATACCGCTGGTGCCGGGCGTGCCGTTGCCCGCCGGCATCGAACGGCTCAAGCGCCCGCTGGTCGTGGGTCTGTTCGCAACACCTGAGCGCATCGTGCAAATTCGACAGAACCGGCTGCTTGGGCTGAAGGCGCACCGTGACAACGACAAATATATCGATCAGCAGGCGGTGGCCGAGGAAATTGCGACCTCGCGGCGGTTGTGCACGAAACACAACTGGCCGTTGATCGATGTTACGCGGCGTTCGATCGAGGAAACTGCGGCGGCGGTCCTTGCACTCCTCGGGGAGCGTCGCCGGCACATGGCTTCGTGAGCCATGCCGCTGTGGCTTGCCTCGCATCCGCTCGTGCTCGCATCGAGAAGCACGGTGCGACGGGCGTCGCTCGAGGCCGCCGGCGTTCCGATCGAGCTGCATCCGGCGGATCTCGACGAGAGAAGCGCGGAACAAGAGGCGCCATCCCGGATGCCCACTGCAATCGCGGCGCTCCTGGCCCGCAAGAAGGCGTCCCGTGTCGCGGGGTTATTCCCCGGCCGGTTGGTTCTCGGCGCCGACCAGACCTTGGCGCTCAATGAAAAGCGCTTTGCCAAGCCGGCCGATCGCGCAACCGCCCGGTCACAGCTGCGCGCGCTTGCCGGCCGCAGCCATGAACTTCATTCGGCGATTGCGTTCGTGCAGGATGGAAATGTGCTGTTCGAATATGTGGGTACGGCGCGGCTGACGATGCGCACGCTCTCCGATCGGTTCCTCGATCTCTATCTCGACGCCGTCGGAGACGCGGCGACCGAAAGCGTGGGCGCCTACCAGATCGAAGGGCCGGGCATCCAGCTTTTCGAGCGCGTGGACGGCGACTACTTCACCATCCTTGGGTTACCGCTGATGGCGGTGCTCGATTTTCTGCGTCGGCGCGGATGCCTTCTCGCATGAGCGCGCAACGCCCATTCGTCCTTTGCCTGACCGGTTCGCTCGGCATGGGCAAATCGCGGACCGCAAAGTTCTTCGCCGAGGAAGGCGTGCCGGTGCACGATTCCGATGCGGTCGTGCACGCGCTTTACGAAGGGGAAGCCGTGCCGCTCGTCGAGCGGGCGTTTCCCGGAGCGGCCGCCAGCGGCAAAGTCGACCGCACCAAGCTTGCGGACATGGTGGTCGGCGACGCCGCCGCGCTCACCCGGCTCGAAGCGATCGTGCATCCGCTGGTCAACGCCGCGCGGGAGAAGTTCCTCGCCGAAGCGCAAGCCTGTGGTGCGCCCGTTGTCGTGCTCGACGTGCCGCTGCTGTTCGAAACCGGCGCGCAGCGCGGCTGCGATGCCGTCGTCGTGGTCTCGGCGCCGCCCGAAATGCAACGGCGGCGCGCTCTGGAGCGGCCCGGCATGACCGAGGAAAAGTTCGCCGCGTTGGTCGCTAAGCAGATGCCGGATGCGGAAAAGCGCCGGCATGCGGACTTTATCGTGGACAGTTCGCGATCATTCGAGCATGCCCACGCCCAGGTGCGCGACATCCTGCGGGTTGTGGCTAAACTACGGGAAGGCGCCGGTGATTCGTGACGGACCGGCGGCCTAAGCCACAGGCGGCGTGAGAGGTTGATGCGCGAGATTGTGCTCGATACCGAGACCACGGGTCTCGATTCGCTGGACGGCCATCGCCTGGTCGAGATCGGTTGCATCGAGCTGATCAACCGTATTCCCTCCGGCCAAACCTTCCACCACTATTTCAATCCTCAGCGTGGCATGCCGGCGGAGGCGTTCGCGGTTCACGGCCTCAGCGAGGAATTCCTCAAAGACAAGATGTTTTTCGCGGAGGTGGCGGACGACCTGATCGCATTTCTCGGCGATGCACCGCTGGTCATCCACAATGCCGCGTTCGACCTCGGATTCCTCAATGCCGAGCTCGACCGCGCGGGCCGGCCGCCGATCGGGCGTGAGCGAATGGTCGACACGCTTTTGCTTGCCCGCCGCAAGCATCCCGGCGGATCGAATCGGCTCGACGATCTTTGTGTGCGCTACGCGATCGACAATTCCCGCCGCACCAAGCACGGCGCGTTGCTGGATGCCGAGCTCCTCGCCGAGGTCTATGTCGAACTGATCGGTGCCCGCCAGGCGCAACTCGTTCTTTCCCAGGCGGCCCTGCCGAGCCGGGTGCACGGCGAGCCCATCATTGTGCGTCAGCGTCTCGTGCCACTTGTCGCGATGGTCACGGCCGAAGAACGCGCGGCGCATCGGGCGTTCATCGCCACGCTTGGCGAGAACGCCGTTTGGCACGATTACGTCAGTTCGGATTGACCGGTTGCGGCGGTGGCGAGGGCGGCGCGGCTGCAAGTCGCTGGCGGTAGAGGCTGACAAAATCAATCGGGTCGAGCAGGAGCGGCGCGAAGCCGCCATTGCGCACCGCCGTGGCGACGATCTCGCGCGCAAAGGGAAACAGGAGCCGCGGACATTCGATCAGCACGATCGGCTGCAAGCTGTCGGGCGGCACGTTCTGGATGCGGAAGGCGCCGGCAAAGACCAGCTCGAAACTGAACAGCAATAGGCCCTGGTTTTCCGCTTTGCCTTCCAGGCGCAAACTCACCTCGAAATCGCTGCCGCTCATGGGAGCGGCATCGACGTTCACCTGGATGTTGATGGTCGGCTGCTGGTCGGTGGGCGCCATCGAGCGGGGCGCATTCGGATTTTCGAACGAAAAATCCTTCACGTATTGCGCGAGCACGCCGATTTGCGGCATCGCCGCTTGGGGCGCAGGACCGCCGTTTGTCGCTGACATACTCGTCTCCGGCCCGCCCCCGGGTGCTACGGCTTGGCTAACACAGGGAAAGCGGGTGAACAATGCCGGCAACCGCGAGCGGTCGGCGGCGGCCGGCGATGCCCCGGCTTCCGGTCCGCTGCCCAAAAGCTGTACTTCGTGTCCGGGGAATTGGCCGCTCCGTTTCCGCAGATTCGACACAAACGGGAACGGTTCTTTCGGTTACAATGTTGGCGCGACGGCGGTGATCGTTTAGACTTTGCCTGTGGGCACGCTTTCCGGATAGCGGCCACTGGATGGTTCCCCGTATATGCCTACATAGAGCGGGGACCGGGCGCCACCGCGGTCTGTTGCTTGAACCGCCATCGGGATGTGCCGTCCCGTCCTTCGCGACGCCGAGAGAACGCAAGACGTGTTCGACATTTACACCATCATCTTCCTGGCACTCGCAGTGTTCATTTTCCTGCGGCTTCGCAGCGTCTTGGGGCAACGTACCGGCCGCGAGCGGCCACCCTACGATCCCTATGCGACCCGCGACGCCGTACGCAGCCCGGTGACCGACAAGGTGGTCGCTTTACCGCCACGTCCCGCCGCCGAGCCCGCGACCACGCGGCCGGTCGAGGTCGCGGCAGCGCCGCCGGACCGCTGGAAGGACGTCGCCGAGAGCGGATCGAGCATAGCGGCGGGGCTCGACGCCATCATCGGCGCCGACCCAAGCTTCGACGCCAAGCACTTCATTACCGGCGCGCGCGCCGCCTATGAGATGATCGTGACCGCCTTTGCCGAGGGTGATCGCCGCCAATTGCGCAATCTGCTTTCGCGCGAGGTCTTTGACGGTTTCGACGCCGCGATCAGCGAACGTGAGGGTCGCGGCGAAACCGCGGAGACGCGCTTTGTTTCGATCGACGGTTCGACGATCACCGGCGCCGAGTTGCGCGGCCGCACCGCCCAGATCACGATTCGGTTCGTTTCCAAGCTCATTTCCGCGACGCGCGATCGATCCGGAACCGTGATCGATGGCAACGCCGAAAAGGTGACCGACGTCACCGACGTGTGGACCTTCGCGCGCGACGTTTCCTCACGCGATCCCAACTGGAAGGTTGTTGCAACCGAAGCCGGGCAGTGAGGCCGATGGCGGTCGGTGGTCGAGCGTTGCTTCTGGTCGCCGCGCTCATCGGTCTCGCCGCAGCACCGGCGGTCGCGCAAGGCGCAGAGCTTGAACCGATCGTATTTCCGGATACCCAATACGAGCCGGTCGATTGGGCCGACCTTGACGGCTGGGCCATCGACGATCACGCCACGGCTTTTGCCGCCTTTCTCGAAAGCTGCCGGGCGTTGAACGCTAACCGCCAGCCCGCCCCCGAGACGGCGACGATCGCGGAAGCGCTCAAGACGGTTTGCACGCGCGGTTTCGCGGCTGTCCCGCTCGAGGAAGACGGCGCGCGCAAGTTCTTCGAGGATAATTTCCGGCCGCTGCGCATCAACAAGCTCGGCGATACTGACGGCTTTCTCACCGGATATTACGAACCGATCATCGAAGGCTCGCGCGTGCCCACCGGCGAGTTCACGGCGCCGCTCTATCGCCGCCCACCGAACCTCGTCGTTTCCGGCCGGCGCAAACTTGGCGATGCGTTTCCCTCAAAGGGCGTCAAAGTGGGTCGCCGCGTCGGTCGCCGCAAGATCGTGCCGTATTACGATCGCGCCGCGATCGAGGACGGCGCGCTCGACGGCTGGCACCTGGAAATCTGCTGGCTGCGCAGCCAGCTCGACGTGTTGTTCGCGCAAATCCAGGGCTCGGCCCGCATCAGGCTGGAAGACGGCACCATCCTGCGCGTCAATTACGACTCGCATAATGGTTGGCCCTACACGCCCGTCGGCCGCGTGCTTGCCGACCGCAAGATCATTGCCAAGGACGAAGTGACGATGCAGCGCATCCGCGACTGGATGGAAGCCAATCCGGGCGCGGCCAAGGATGTGCGGGGGCAGAACAAGTCCTACGTCTTCTTCCACATCACGAGTCTGGCGACGCAGGATGAGGCTGTCGGCGGCGAAGGCGTACCTTTGGTGCCCGGCCGTTCGATCGCCGTCGACCGTTCGTTGCATGCTTACGGCACGCCGTTCTTCATCGCCGCCGATCTGCCGATCGCCAACGACAAGGCGGGGACGAAATTCCGCCGGCTGGTCTTTGCGCAGGATACCGGCTCGGCCATTGTCGGACCGGCGCGAGCCGATATCTTTTTCGGAGCGGGCGCTGAAGCGGCGCGGATCGCCGGCCGCATCCGCCATCCGGGTCAATTCGTGATGCTGTTGCCGCGCGAGCTCGATCCCGTCGAGGCGGGGCGCAATATACCGCTGCCGCCGGAGCGTCCGGGCTTCTTTGCGCAGTTCACCGCCGGCAGCATGATCGATCCGACCGCGGAAGACGTGCCGCTGCCGGAGGCGAAGCCTCTGGTCGAGCCGGAGCCGAAGCCGAAATTGCGGCGAAGACAATGAGCCGCCGGCGTTCATTGAGTGAGGAAGAGCGCGCGCTCTGGCGCGGTGTCGCGCGTTCGATCAAGCCGTTGCAGCCTTCGCGCCCGTCCGTCGAGCCGCAGGCCGGTGAGGATGCCGGGAGTTCCGCTGATGAAGCGCCCCCGGCCGCGCCGCGCCCGCCGGCACGTCATGACGCATTGCCAGCAAAAAAAGCGCCTCCGCTCGCGCCGCTCGGGCGACGGCTCAAGGGGCGCGTCGCCCGCGGCCGTGAACCGATCGACGACCGCCTCGATCTGCACGGCTTCACGCAGGGGCAAGCGCATGCCGCATTGCTGCGCTTTTTGCGCGGCGCCCAAGTGGACGGCGCCAAAATCGTGCTCGTCGTCACCGGCAAGGGAAATACGCGAGGCCAACGCGACGCGGCGGCCGAGCGCGGCGTGCTCAAGCGCATGGTGCCGGTCTGGCTGGCGCTACCGGAATTCCGCCCCTTTGTCGTCGGTTTCGAGGACGCGCATGTCGGACACGGCGGGCAGGGCGCCCTTTACGTCCGCCTCCGCCGCGCGCGCTAGCAGCGGCATTAACCTTACCGGTTGGAATTCCACCGTCCGGGCACGACACGGTCAAATTCGTCTGCGACAACGGCGCCCCTGAAGGGAGTACCGCGCCGCCATGTCCGAATCCGCCATTGCACAGCAAAAGCCCGCCTCGCGAAGCAACACCTCGGATCAGCAGGTCCTCGCCCAGGTCGAAAAGTGGATGGCGGTGATCCGCGAGATCAGCGGCGAACGGGGCGGGCAGAACAAGCTGCCGCGCTGAGGCAGCGCTTCTGATTTTAGTTTGAGCATGATCTTTTCCGAAAACCGGTGTCCACTTTTCGGGATCATGCTCGCTACAGAATAAATCGGCTGAGATCGGCGTTTTTGGCGAGGTCGCCGACGTGCTTTTGCACGTAGGCGGCATCGATCTTGACCGTTTCGCCCGGGCGGTCGGGCGCCGCGAAGGAGATTTCGTCGAGGACGCGCTCCATCACCGTTTGCAGCCGCCGCGCGCCGATATTTTCTATGCTCGAATTGACCGCGACCGCCATGTCGGCAACGGCATCGATGGCGTCCTCGGAGAACTCCAGCGTCACGCCTTCGGTTCGCATCAGGGCGATGTATTGCTTGATCAGCGACGCCTCGGGCTCGGTCAGGATGCGTCGCATATCGTCGCGCGTCAGCGGCTTCAACTCGACGCGGATCGGCAGCCGTCCTTGCAGCTCCGGCAAGAGATCGGAGGGCTTGGAGATGTGGAAGGCGCCCGACGCGATGAACAGGATGTGATCGGTCTTCACCGTGCCGTGCTTGGTTGCCACGGTCGTGCCCTCGATCAGCGGCAACAGATCGCGCTGCACGCCCTCGCGCGAGACGTCGGCGCCGATGCGACCGTCGCGCGCGCAAATCTTGTCGATCTCGTCGAGAAAGACGATGCCGTTGTTCTCCACCGCCTTGATGGCTTCCTGGGTGAGCTGGTCGGTATCGAGCAGCTTGTCGGATTCCTCGTTGATCAGGATCCCGTAGGAATCGTGCACGCTGACACGCCGCGTCTTGGTGCGGCCGCCGCCGAGCTTGCCGAAAATGTCACCGATTGAAATGGCGCCCATCTGCGCGCCCGGCATGCCGGGAATTTCAAACAGCGGCATGCCGCCCGACGATTGCACCTCGATTTCGATTTCCTTGTCGTTGAGCTCGCCGGTGCGCAGCTTGCGGCGGAACGCCTCCTTGGTTGACGCGCTGGCGCCGGGACCGACGAGTGCGTCGACGACCCGGCTTTCGGCCGCCTGCTGGGCTCTTGCCGCAACGTCCTTGCGCTTTCTCTCGCGGGTTTGGGCGATGGCGATCTCGACGAGGTCGCGCACGATCTGCTCGACATCGCGGCCGACATAGCCGACCTCGGTGAACTTCGTCGCTTCCACTTTGAGGAACGGTGCGCCGGCGAGCTTGGCGAGGCGGCGTGCGATTTCCGTCTTGCCGACGCCGGTTGGCCCAATCATCAGAATGTTCTTCGGCAGGACTTCCTCGCGCAGCTTTTCGTCGAGCTGAAGCCGGCGCCAACGGTTGCGCAACGCGATGGCGACCGCGCGCTTGGCATCCGCCTGTCCGACGATGAAGCGGTCGAGCTCGGAGACGATTTCGCGGGGGGAAAAGTCGCTCATGGAATGACGTTCATCACGTCTTCAGCGTTTCGATGGTCACGTTGCGATTGGTGTAGACGCAAATGTCGGCGGCGATATCGAGTGCGCGCCGCACGATGGCTTCGGCGTCGAGCGGGCCGTCGGCGAGCGCGCGGGCGGCGGCAAGCGCATAATTGCCGCCCGAACCGATGCCGACGATGCCGGCTTCCGGCTCGAGCACGTCGCCGGTGCCGGTGAGCACCAGCGACACGTCCTTGTCGGCGACGATCATCATCGCCTCAAGGCGGCGCAGGAAGCGGTCGGTGCGCCAATCCTTGGCCAGCTCGACCGCCGCGCGCATGAGCTGGCCGCGATATTGCTCGAGTTTCGCTTCCAGCCGCTCGAACAGGGTAAAGGCATCGGCGGTGGCGCCGGCAAAGCCGCCGATCACGTCGCCGCTGCCAAGCCGGCGCACCTTGCGCGCGTTGGCTTTGACGATGGTCTGGCCGATCGTAACCTGTCCATCGCCGCCGATGGTCACTAGGCCGCCCTTGCGGACGGTCAGGATGGTGGTGCCGTGCCAAAGGCCGGATGCGCCGGTTTCGGGGGGTGACATGTGCCGGAAAGCCTCGTCTCAAGCATGATTTAGGAGTTGACCGCCGGCATTGCAAATGCGCCGCGCAGACGATTGGCGGAGCGCCCAAAGCCCTGATAAAAGGCGCTGCGCGCCGCGGAGAAGACCATGCGCAAGGCGTCGGTGAAACGTACCACCAAGGAAACCGCCGTCGAGGTTGTGATCAACCTTGACGGCGAAGGCCGCGCGTCCGTCGCCACGGGCATCGGGTTTCTCGATCACATGCTCGATTTGCTGGCGCGGCATTCGCGCATCGACATCGAGGTCAAGGCCAAGGGCGACCTGCATATCGATCATCATCACACCACCGAGGACGTCGGGATCGCGCTCGGCCAGGCGGTGAAGCAGGCGCTCGGCGACATGAAGGGCATCACGCGCTACGCCGACGTCCACGTTCCCATGGACGAGGCGCTTACACGCGTGGCGATCGACATTTCCGGCCGGCCGTTTCTCGTCTTCAGCGCTGAATTCGTGCGCGACAAGGTGGGTCCGTTCGACACCGAACTGGTGCAGGAATGGTTCCAGGCTTTCGCCATCAACGCCGCGGTGACGCTGCACGTCGCAACACTATATGGAACTAACGATCACCATATCGCCGAATCGTGCTTCAAAGCTTTGGCGCGGGCGCTGCGGACGGCGGTTGCCATCGATCCGCGCGCCGCGCAGGAAGTGCCTTCGACCAAGGGCACGCTCGGCGGCTGACCGTTTTCTCGCGCCGCGAAACTACGCGACCGCACTGGATTAAAACCATGTCCGTTTACACCGTCCACGAACCGCCGCTGCGCGCCGCGGAAACCGCACCCGATCCTGATCGCTTCGTATTCGTGCGCGATGGGTTCTATTTCTGGGCGTTTTTGCTCACACCTTTATGGATGCTGCGGCACCACCTGTGGCTGGTGCTGTTGATCTACGCCATCTTCGCCGTCGGCGTCGAGAAAGCGATGTATTACGCGGGTATCGGCACCGCCGTCATCGTCCTCGTCCAGCTTCTCATGTCGCTCTTGATCGGCATTGAGGCGGCAACCTTGCGGCGCTTTGCGCTGACGCGGCGGGGTTGGCGCAATGTCGGGATTGTCAGCGGTGATGATGTCGAAAATGCCGAGCGGCGCTTTTTCGACGCCTGGGTTGGTACGGCGTCCGCTCAGCGGCCCGCCGCGGCCACGTCGGCGGCGCCGCCGCCACGCGTGTCGCAAGCGCCCGACATCGTCGGTCTGTTTCCCGACCCGGGAGCAAACCGGTGACCGTCGCCATCGTCGATTATGGGTCCGGCAACCTGCACTCGGCCGCGAAGGCGTTCGAACGTGCTGCGCACGATACCGGCCTCGACCAGCCGATTGTGGTGACGAGCGATCCGCGAACAGTCGCATCCGCCGACCGCGTGGTCTTGCCGGGCGTCGGCGCGTTCGCCGATTGCCGCCGCGGGCTCGAGGCCGTCGACGGCATGGTCGCCGCGCTTGACGAGGCGGTCCGGCGAAAAGGCCGGCCGTTCTTCGGCATTTGCGTCGGCATGCAATTACTCGCCGAGCGCGGGCGCGAATACGAGGTGACGGAGGGGCTTGGCTGGATCGCCGGCGAGGTCGACCGCATTACGCCGGACAATCCGGATCTGAAAATTCCGCACATGGGCTGGAACACGCTCAACGTCGCCCGCCCGCACAAACTGGTCGACGGGCTTAACCTCGGCCCGCAGGGTTTGCATGCCTATTTCGTGCATTCCTACGAGTTGAAGGTGGCGCAACGCAGCGATCTCCTGGCGGAGGCGGAATACGGCGGCCCGCTCACCGCGATCGTGGCGCGCGATAATATCGTCGGCACGCAATTCCATCCCGAGAAGAGCCAAAAGCTCGGGCTGGCGCTGATCGCGAATTTTCTCAAGTGGAAGCCGTGATCCTCTTTCCCGCGATCGATTTGAAGAATGGCTTTTGCGTGCGCCTGGAACAAGGAGACATGGCGCGCGCGACGATTTTTCATCGCGACCCGGCCGAGCAGGCCCGCAGCTTCGTGGCGCAGGGCTTCGACTATCTGCACGTCGTCGATCTCGACGGTGCGTTTGCCGGCCGGCCGATGAACGCCGCGGCCGTCGATCGCGTCCTCGCCGCGGTGAAGATTCCGCTGCAACTCGGTGGCGGCATCCGCGACCGCGCGACCGTCGAGAAGTGGCTCGCAAACGGCGTCGCCCGCGTCATTATCGGCACCGCCGCCGTGCGCGATCCGGCATTGGTGAAAGAAGCGGCGAAAAAGTATCCCGGCCGCATCGCCGTCGGACTCGATGCACGCGACGGCAAGATCGCGGTCGAGGGTTGGGCGCAGACCGCCGAACTTTCCGCGCTCGATCTCGCGAGGCGGTTCGAAGATGCCGGCGTCGCCGCTTTGATCTACACCGATGTCGCGCGTGACGGCATGCTCAAGGGCCTCAACCTCGAGGCCACGCTCGCGCTCGCCGACGCGGTGGCGATCCCGGTCATCGCGTCGGGCGGCCTGGCGTCGCTTGATGATGTGCGCGCGCTCTTGGCGCCGCGCGCGAAGAAGCTCGCAGGCGCCATTGTCGGCCGCGCGCTCTACGATGGCAGGCTCGATGCGGCGGCGGCGTTACAGCTTGTCCGCGCAGCCCAGGTTGCTTGAAAAATGTTCGAGGTCCGCGTCATTCCCTGCCTTGACGTCAAGGACGGCCGGGTCGTAAAGGGCGTCAATTTCGTCAATCTGCGCGACGCCGGCGATCCGGTCGAAGCGGCGATCGCCTATGACGCGGCCGGCGCCGACGAGCTGACCTTCCTCGACATTACGGCGAGCCACGAGGATCGCGGCATCATCCTCGACGTCGTGCGGCGCACCGCCGAGGCCTGCTTCATGCCGCTCACGGTCGGCGGCGGCGTGCGCACTATCGAGGATGTCCGCGCGCTCCTTTCCTCGGGCGCCGACAAGGTGTCGATCAATACCGCGGCCGTGGCGCGCCGCGCTTTCGTCAAGGAAGCAGCGGAGAAATTCGGCGACCAATGCATCGTCGTTGCCATTGACGCCAAGAAGGTGTCGCAACCGCAGCAGGAAAACCGCTGGGAAATCTTCACCCACGGCGGCCGCCATCCGACCGGGCTCGATGCCATCGCCTACGCCCGCGAGGTGGTGACGCTCGGCGCCGGAGAAATCCTGCTCACCTCCATGGATCGCGACGGCACCCGCCAGGGCTTCGACATCGCGCTGACCCGCGCCGTCGCTGACGCCGTGCCGGTGCCGGTTATCGCCTCCGGCGGCGTCGGCAATCTCGATCATCTGGTCGAAGGCATTCGTGACGGCCATGCGAGCGCGGTGCTTGCCGCCTCGATCTTTCACTTCGGCGAATACTCAGTGCGCGAGGCAAAAGAATACATGGCGCGCGCCGGTTTGCCGGTGCGGCTCGATCCGTGAAAACGGCTCTCGCAGGTGCCCGGTAGAGGTGTTACTTACCGGCATGGCAAGTGCCGTGACCGGATAAAGATGGCCGCCCCGTTCACTCTCCAGGATCTCGAAAAGCGCGTGCAGGCGCGGGCGCAGGCAAGCGCCGAGGCGTCGTATACGCGCGCGCTTATCGACAAGGGCGTTGCCTATTGCGCCAAAAAGCTCGGCGAAGAAGCAGTCGAGATCGCCATCGCCGCCGTCGCCGAGGATCGCGGCCGCGTGGTCGCCGAGGCAGCCGATCTCCTTTACCATTTGCTCGTGGTGCTCCATGCCCGGGGTATCGCGCTTGCCGAAGTCGAGGCGGCGCTGGCCGAACGCACGCGTCAGTCGGGCCTCGACGAAAAAGCCGCCCGCAAAGGCGGCGACTAAAGAGCGGTCCGCATGGAGCAACGCACCGACCCGGATGTCTCGCCGTATCGTGTTTTCTCGCGCGCGGAATGGGCGAATTTGCGCGAAGACACGCCGATGACGCTCGAGCCGCCGGAGATCGTCCGCCTGCGCTCCCTGCACGACCGGCTCGACATATCGGAGGTCGAGGAAATCTATCTGCCGCTGTCGCGGCTCTTGTCGCTTTACGTAGCGGCGACGCAAAGGCTGTTTCGCGCGCAACGGGGCTTCCTCGGCACCGAGGACGCCAAAATGCCTTACATCATCGGCGTAGGTGGCTCGGTCGCGGCCGGCAAGTCGACAACCGCGCGCGTGCTGGAAGCCTTGCTCGCGCGCTGGCCGAACGTGCCCAAAGTCGATCTCATCACCACCGATGGCTTCCTCTTCCCCAACGCCGTGCTCGAGCGCGAAGGCCTGATGGAGAAAAAGGGCTTTCCCGAAAGCTACGACTTGCCGGCGCTGCTGCGCTTTCTGTCCGACATCAAGGCCGGTCGGCGGCCGGTGCGCGCGCCGATCTATTCGCATCTCGTCTACGACGTCATCCCGAACCAATGGATCGAGATCGACCGGCCGGACATCCTCATTGTTGAGGGCCTCAATGTCCTCCAGGCCGGGCGCCTGCCTAAGGATGGCAAAGCCATTCCCTTCGTCTCCGACTTCTTCGATTTCTCGGTTTATCTCGACGCCGACGAGGGCGTGCTGCTGTCGTGGTACGTCAATCGCTTCCTGGCGTTGCGCGGCACGGCGTTTGCCGATCCGAAATCCTATTTTCATCGCTACGCGCGCCTGTCCGACGAGGAGGCGACCGCGACCGCTACCTCGATTTGGAACCGCATCAATCTCGTCAATCTGCGCGAGAATATTCTGCCGACGCGGCCGCGCGCCGACCTGATCCTGAAAAAAGGCGAAAGCCATGAGGTCGAGGAAGTGGCGCTGCGCAGGCTGTAAGACCGCCCACGGTTCAATCTGAAGCGATTGCGTTCTACGCCGCGAGCGCGGCACCGGCCGCCGACGCAAGGGCGGCGGCAAGGCGTTCGCGGTCGAGCGGCTTGACCAGGAAGTCGTCCATGCCGGCGGCGAGACAGGTCTCGCGATCTTCGGCGGAGGCGTTCGCGGTCAGCGCCAGGATCGGCGTTCGTGCAATGTCGCTGTCCGCTTCGATGGTGCGGATCCGGCGCGTTGCTTCCAATCCGTCCATACCCGGCATGTGCAGGTCCATGAGCACGCGGTCATAAGGCGTGCCGGCGGCGCGTGCGGCAAGCCAGGATTCGACGGCCGCGGCGCCGTTCGCGGCCATGGTCGGCTGATGGCCGAGCCTGACCAGAAGCGCGCGCGCTAATAGCGCGTTGATCTCGTTGTCCTCGGCGACGAGGATCGAAAGCCCGCCGCCCGGGCGCGAAGCGCTCGGCACTTCCGCGGTATCCATCGCCGCGCCGGGGTCGAAGGCGTCATCCTGCGAAAAGCGCGCGGCAAGCGAGGCCGCGCGCACCGGCTTGATCAGATAGCCGGTGAAACCGGCCTCCTTGAGCGCGGCGAGCTCGTTGCGCATTGCCGGCGTGACCAGCACGATGCGGCGCTGCACGCTGGCCGCGGCACGCGCCAGAAGCTCGCACGCTTGCGTGCCGAGCGCGTGATCGACGAGCACGGCGCTCCACATTTGCTCCGGCAATAGCGCCGCCGCCACGGTGTCGTCGGGAACGATTTTCGTGCGTGCGCCCCAGCGTTGCAGGCGGCGCGCGAGCAAGGAGGCCTCGATCGCGGCCGGCGCGACGATCAGGATATCGTCGCCGGCAAGATCGGGCACCGCGAGCTCCGGTTCGTCGGCATCGCCAGCCCGCGCAAGCGGAACGGTGACGCGGAACGTGGAGCCTTCATTGGGGACGCTCTCGACCGCGATCGTGCCACCCATGCTTTCGATGATCCGGTTCGATATGGTGAGACCGAGGCCGGTGCCGCCGAATTTTCGCGTCGAGCCGCCATCGGCCTGCTCGAATTCGAGGAAGATGCGCGCCTGGTCTTCCGATGAAATACCGATGCCGGTGTCCTGCACCGTAATGGCGATCGCTTCCGGTTGCTCGCCTCGCTCGAGGATGATCGACACGCCGCCGCGTTCGGTGAACTTGATGGCGTTGCCGGCGACGTTGAACAGAACCTGGCGCAGGCGCGCGGCGTCGCCGACGACACGCGCGGGCAGGCGCTCATCGACATAGGCGCCGATTTCCAGGCCTTTGGCCTGGGCGCGCGGCCCCAGAAGCTCGACAGCCTCCTCGACGAAAGCCGCCAGCGGGAACGGTCGGGCCGCAAGATCGAGGCGGCCGGCCTCGATCTTGGAGAAATCGAGAACCTCCTCGATCAGCGACAGCAGCGTTTCCCCCGAGGTCTTCACCGCGTTGAGATATGTCGCCTGCTCGGGAGTGAGCGGCGTGTCGCCGAGAAGATCGGCCATGCCGAGAATGCCGTTCAGCGGCGTGCGGATTTCGTGCGACACCATGGTGAGAAAGCGCGACTTTGCGCGATTGGCCGCTTCGGCCTGATCCCGCGCCTCGGCCAACGCGCGTTCGGCGAGCACGCGGTCGGTAACGTCGCGGCCGACGCTCTGCATCTCGCTGTCGCCATCGGCGCGGACGTTGACTTCACGCCAGGCGATCCAGCGTGCGCCGGCGGCGGCGGCGATCTTCTGGTCGTAGGCGCGCGCGCCGTCGGCGAGGAGAATAGTTTCGCCCTGCTCCACTACCGGCAGCGCAAAGACGGTTCCGAGCAGATCTTCGCGGGCGTGTCCGGCGAGCGCGCAGAAAGCGTCATTGGCGTAGGTGATGGCGCCGGTGCCGTCGCGGCGCACGATCACGTCGTCCTGCGCCTCGAAAAAGCTAGTGGTGCGCTCTTGCGCTTCGCGGATTTCCCAGTTGCGGTCCGCCGCCTCGTCGAGACGGGTCTCGAAATCGCGCAGCTCGCGCTTCATGCGGCGGATGCGGGACATGAGGATGCCCAGGGCCCCGCACGAGGCGCCGAACAGCGAGGCGACGCCGATCGCGAACATATAGGGGTCGTAGTGGGCAACCGGGGAGGTCGCTCCGGCGAGGAAGCCGAAGGCCACCGCAAACGACATCGAGATGATGATGGCCGAACGGACGAGGAGCGAGAAAATCCGGCGGCCGATAATGGCGGGTGTTCCGAGGTCGGCTCGAGGGCGCATGGTCCCTTTCCCGCTTGGCATGCCTGCCGCGGCCGTCGATCAGGAGCCGCGTCGGTGCCCGTTGTTATCAATGCAGTGATGCGGATTTTGGCCTATGAACCCTTGCGCATCCCTTGCCGCCGGCGGGAACGATTGGAGCGAGGGTTGATGCTTTGTTAAGATTTCAGGGGGTCGCGCTAGGCTGGAAATTAGCCATTTATTGAGGTTTCGTGCACGTTTCCCAAGTGTCAGAGCTATAAGCTGGCAGCTTGATGGCAACCAAATCCCCCCGCACCTTCCGCAAGCTCACCGACAGAATTATCGAAGGCGCAATCGACTTCGCCGAGGGTGAGCCGAATGTCTTTTGGGATTTGAAAGTTCACGGCCTTCGCATCCGCTTAGGCAGGCGTCGGCATAGCTGGTCGTTCTTTCGGCAAGGCCGCTTCCGTGGTCGCCGCTACACCGTAGCGCGTAGGCTAGGCTTCTATCCTTCCATGGGCGTCCTAGATGCCCGCAAGGCCGCGCTGGCGCTCGCGGGCCATATTGCTGAGGGGAAGCCCGTCGTCGGCAAAAGAGACGCTCTGACCCTCGACACCGCCATTGCCGACTACGTGGAAAGTCTCAAGGCGCGGGGTAAGAAGTCGGCGCGACGTGTCGCGGGACTGGCGCGCATTCACCTATCGGACCTTGGCAAGTTCACACTCGCCGAATTGAGCGATAGCCCCGCGCTTGTCCGCGATCACCATGCGAAGATCAGCCGCGATGCGCCAGTGAGTGCCAACCGGGTCATGGGCATTCTGTCTGCGGTGTATCGGCACGCGAGCCGACTTGACCGGAGCTTGCCGAGCGCGTCGCCGATCAGCGCCGTGCGCATGAACAAAGAGGAACCTGCGCAGACCGCCATGCCGTTCGATCAGTTCGGGGCGTGGCGGCAAAGCGTGGCGAGCCTGCCGCCGATCCGCGCCGCGTTCTACCGCTTCGTACTCCTGACCGGCTTCCGCAGCGGTGAAGCGGGCCGCCTCGAATGGCGCGATGTGAATTTGAAGCAACGCACGATCACTGTGCGCCACGCCAAGGCCGGGGCCGACATAACCGTGCCGCTGACTTCGGCCATCGTTCGGGAATTGAAATGCGCCGGACACAGTAGCGCAGATACGAGCGTTATTTTTCCCGGTGCTCGGAAGTGGGCCGACGCGCTACCGTTCAAGGGCCATGCGTTGCGCCACACTTATAGATCGGTCGCCGCCGATCTAGGGATTGACGAGTTACAGGTCCGCTTATTGCTCGGGCACTCACTTGTCGGAATCTCTCAGGGATATGTGACCCGCGCTGTCGTCGAGGGCGGGCCGGGGCTTAAGACCGCTCAAAGGCGGATAAGCAAACGGATTGTCGAGTTGCTAGGCGGCAAGATATAATCGAGGCATGAATAATGGAGACCTACGTCTTATTTGCGGCGCCGCAAATTGTCGCTTGATGCGTTAGCGCCCCACCGGATCATGAGCGGGACGAACGCAACGGGCGAGTGATGCAAGCACCGCCCGCAATAGACCCATATCCATGCGTTATACTTCCGCAGTTCGGCCAAGGTAGGCACCGAGTTATTTGTTTCTCGCCACATCGGACACGATCCTAGTGCGACGGTGCAGTCGGCTCAAAACGCACTGTCGGGCTGTTAGGCATCAGGCTATAGTCGATCCATGGCTGTCGCATGGCGCGCCGAAACGGTGCACGGCCAAATTGGTCCTGGAAAATGCCGAGAACTGCTTTCTTCGCCTACCCAGCGCAGCCGCAGTTTCTCAGCGACGCCATACAGGACTCAATTCCGAGCGCGCGCACGACGCACGATCTAATAATTACCCCTTGGTCGAAGCTTAACATCATTGGGTTGAAGCTCGACGATCTAATTCGCGAGCGGATAGCGGGCGCGGATTTCCTTATCGCAGATGTAACCCATCCAAATTTCAACGTTTATTACGAGATTGGCTATGCAGTCGGGCGTGAAAAGCCTTTTGTACTCTCGATGAATTATTCCGTCGAAAAGGCCAGTGAAAATGTCAATTTGACAGGTCTCTTCGACACCATCGGCCAACTGCGATACCAAAACTCAACCGAATTGGTGGCCCAACTCGCCAATTTGGACGCGTTCGCTTGGGCGAACGAATACTTCAAGGACAAAGATCACACGCAGCCGCTATTTCTCTTGGATGCACTTCGCAAAACGAATTTTCGAAACTACATAACCCAAACCATCGCAAATTCGCTCGTGCAAAAGCGGCATTTCGATCCGGAAGAAACGTCCAGATTATCCATTACGTCCGCTATCGGCGATGTATCGGCATCGGCGGGTGTCATCATCCCGCTCATTTCCACTCAAATTGATGATTGGCAGCGGCACAATTTGCGCGCTGCATTTCTGGCGGGCATCAGCCACGGTCTCGAAATCGAACCACTCATCATCCAATACGAGGATGCGCCCGCGCCTGTGGATTACAAAGACTACATCGACACGACTCGCATCAGGCGCGAAGTTGAGCAATCGGTTTCTGAGTATTGTCAAGAAACACTGGTCAAAAATCAGCGTCGCGCATCATTTTCCCGGCGAGCGCGCACAACAATACTGACGGAAATCGATATTGGATCATCCTCGGCGGAGAACGAGTCAAACAAACTTGCCAGTTATTTTATCCAGACCGCGGAATTTCAGCGCGCGAAACGGGCAGATCGCGCCATCGTTGCCGGTAGAAAAGGGTCAGGGAAATCGGCGATTTTTTATCAAGTCGCCGAAGAACACGCGCGGGACAGGCGAAATCTTGTGTTGGAGCTAAACCCTGCTTCGCACAGCCTGAGCGAGCTACGACAAGAGCTTTTGACAGTCGTAAACGTCGGCATCTTTGATCATACTATCGCGGCATTCTGGCAATACATCCTGTACGCAGAAATCATTCTGAAAATTCGTGAATTAATTCTGCCGAAAGCTCGATACGACTTGACGCTCCTAAATAAGGTTAGAGAGGTTGAAGAGCATTTCAAGCTGTCCGACGAAATCGTCGCTGGTGACTTTACCTCTCGTCTTGAGGCGGCGATACGGTCAATAATAGGTAATCTCAAGACGTTCGCCCCTGGCACCAATGTTCGTCATCAACTCACCAATCTATTGTTTGAAACTGACATCCCAAAGCTGCGCGATGCGATCATTGAGTTGTCCGCCGAATTTCAAACGATTGTAGTCCTTTTCGATAACATCGATAAGGGTTGGCCGCCCCGGCAGATTGAGGCTCATGACATTCAAACGGTTCACCACTTAATCGAGGCCTTGAACAAAATCGAGCGCGAACTTCGCCGCGCCGGAATGCAGTTCAAATATCTTCTGTTTCTGCGTTCGGATGTTTACGATACCCTTGTTGCGGACACGTCCGACCGGGGCAAATTCAATCTGATCCGGGTTGATTGGTCGGACTCGGAGCAACTTGAAGCTCTTATTAGAGAGCGCGTTGTTTCAGGTGTGGACGAGTCGAAAATGACCACCGCCTGGGATGCAGTTAATCCACCGCTTGCTGGCGGAACAACTGCTATCCGAAAGATGATCGAAAGCTCTCTGATGCGGCCTCGCTTTCTTATCGAGCTATGTGAAAAGATGCTTTCGTTTGCAATAAACCGGCGGCACACCGCTATAACAGTGGACGATGTAGAGGACGCATTAAAGCAGCAATCTCTGTTTCTCGTTAGCGACTTCGGCTACGAGCTACGTGACGTTTCCGGTTTGAGTGAAGGGCTTTTCTATAAGTTCATTGGTAAGGGCGACACTTTTACGCCAGAGGAAATTGTCGAGATTGTTGGTCCGACCGACGGCTTATCGGCCGGGCAAGTAATAGACTTTTTGGTGTGGTATGGCTTTCTCGGTATTCCAGGCGACGATGGCAAGCCGCTATTTATCTATGATCGGCTCTACGACATGCGTAGGCTTGAAGCGGATCGAGCACGCCAAGCTGGCGATCTGCTTTATGTGGTCAATCCAGCATTTTTGCGCGGGCTAGTTAAGGTGCGCTAGTGAGCGCGGCGGTGCCCGGCTCAGTCGTGGTCTTTGTTTCCTCGACGGTCACCGCAGTGCCCGGCCGCAAAAGCAATGTGACCGTGACGCGCGTCTTGTCCACCGTCACATCAACAGTGAACGGAACCGGCTCGGGCTTGTCATCGTCGGCCATGGGGCGAGCGTAGCATCCACCGCAACTTTACGGAATAGCAACACGGAATAACAACTCGCCTGTGCTTCACTGGCCGAATGGCGACCATCGCTAAACTTCACGACAAGGCACGGCGGGCCATTGCGGCAGGCGAAGGCAGCTTTCGGCAGGCAGCCGAATACCTCGCCGAAGCCCGTAAGCAGGGCGCGACACAGCGCCAGAGCGCCAAGGCCATCGGCAAGTCGGCAGCGTGGGTTAACACGCTCTTGAAGTGGCAGGCGTCGGGTTTCAAAGATACGCCGTTCGGCCCGCAATCGAAGGCCAAGCGCGCCGCTGTTCAGTCGCCTAAACAAGCGCGGCCTGCACTGACTCCAGAGCTTGCCTTGATGCACAAGGCGCAAGCCGAATTTCAGACAGCGCGGGCAATCGCCGTGGCGACGATGTTTGGTGCCGACACGAAACTCATCCCCGCCGCCGCGCGCAAGGAATTGCTCCGGGCGCTCGCCATGCTCGGGTCGGAGCACGCCGCCGAACGCGCCAGCGCCGCATTGATCGTCGAGCGGCAACGCGCTCGCCTCAATCTGACATGGGATGACTTGATCGTCCCCGCCGACACGGCCGAAGAACGCGAAGCCGCATGAAGCTGGCGCGCGTACAGCATGAACCTTTTCCCGAAGGTGCGAATATGGTGCAACCCCACAGGGTCGCACCAAATTTTTGCGTGATTAAAACCAAGGAAATGGAACCTTTAGTCGCGCATTTTCACTACTCGCGGCGGCTAAACACGAACGAGATCATCTCATTCGGTATCAGGAATGATGCAGGCGTGCTGATCGCCGCTGCGTTGATTTCACCGACGAAATATCGAGAGCCGGTTGTCGCTCTCGGTCGTCTTGTGCGTGGGCCGGATTGCGATGTGCCGATGTCGCAGTTCATCTCATGGTGTTGTGACCAGTTACGCGCACGCGGCCACCATATCGTCATCGCGTTCGCCGACTGGACGCATGGTCACCATGGGGGCGTTTATCAAGCTAGTGGCTGGCACTATGACGGGCAGAAGCGGCCCGCTAACGACGGGCTGGTTATCGACGGCGTGTTTTGTCCCGGCCGGACGCTCAATCTCAGGTTCGGCACGCGGTCGGCGGCCAAGCTCAAACAGCTTGCTAAAGTGCTGAGCAAAATTCCAAATGGCTACACTGAGGATCGGGCCGCTGCATGGATTAGCGCGCGCGGCTTCCTCGCGCCAAGAGACGGCGTGCTTGATGCGGCACGTAAGATTTCACCTACCAGCAGCGTAGAGCCGCATTTTGATGCCGGAAAGTATCTCTATTGGCGGGCGCTAACGGTCGCGGGCAAGACAGAGGCGACGCGACTCGGCTTTAAATCCTTGCCCTATCCTCGGCCGCGCGGGGATGTGCCAGCAAAAGTCGTGCGGCGGACCAAGAGCCGGTTCGCGTCGCGTCCGCTCAACGGGCAGTCAGCCTCTCTGCCAGCGCACGATCATCCGGCCATCATGAGCGGTCGCACGATCTTTCCCGGCACGGTGCGAGCCGCCCGCAGTAGCGACCGTTGGGCGCTTAAACGCGGCGAGCATTCGCGCAAGATCGGCGACGAAATTCTCAAAGGTAAGTGGAAGGGCTTTCCGGTTTGGACGCTCACGCTTGAGGAACGCGCGACGTGCCCGCGCACTTGTCAGCACTGGCGATCCTGCTATGGCAACAAGATGAACTACGCGGATCGCGTCCAAGCGGGGCCGGATTTGGAATGGAGATTAGAGAGGGAGGTTGCGCTTCTCGACATTGACCATCCTAATGGCTTCGCGGTGCGCCTGCACAATCTAGGCGACTTCTACTCGCTGCAATACGTCGCGCTTTGGCGTCGCTTGCTGGCGCGACACTCCGCGCTGCATGTGTGGGGCTACACGGCACACTGGAACGATCCGATTGCCGCCGCGCTGGCATCGTTGGTCCATTGGGATCGCTTCGCCATGCGCTTCTCCAATGCGCCATCGGAGACGCGCTCGACGATTTCGGTCGAGCACCCTTATCAGGTCCCACCCGACGCGATCCTTTGCCCCGAACAGGTGGGCAAAACCGAGTCGTGCTCGACGTGCGGGCTGTGCTGGCAATCGGAGCGCCGCATTGCGTTCCTGCAACACTAAAATTTTCGCGATTGCCGAAATGGGATCGCAACGCGGCGGCGCGATGGTGCGCGCTTCCCGGTTGTCGGCGTCTCGCCTGCCTTCGGTCAGGCGGACGCATTCGGGAGTGACAAGGGCGACGTTGCTGGCAGGTGGCGTCGCCCTTTTCCTATCGCCGACCGGCGCTCCGGGTCAACGCCGTGGTTTCGAGTTGGTGAACAGACGGGGGACTCTTTTTAGTCTTATTTTTTCCGAACGGACGAGGGTCGGCGCGAGCGACGGTGCGGGGGCACCTTGCCCCTCCGATTTTGGGCGCGGCTTCGTTAACGGCACCGCCCTACCTCAGCGGCCCCCCTCCACCCACTCCCACCGGGCCAGCCGTCGCCGCTGGTGCCCCCCGGGGTGGACAGTGATCTGATGCGCCCGGCCGCCGCGCCGCAGGGCGTTAACCAAATCCCTTCGCAGGTGCCATATGGACTATTATGCGAATGGAACACAACCTGCGAAATCCTTTGCGTATTCAGCCACTTATATTATCGAACAAGCGTTTGAAATCGTTGGCTGCATGCTGATCGTTTAGACGCCCAAAAGATGTGGCTGCGGCCGTAGTGAAAGCATGTGCAACCGATTTGGCGCGGTCGCTAAACTTGTCTGCACGTATTGGTCGTGGTCATAGGCGTAGGCGATTAACGCTGCGGGCCGGGCGGCGAACAGGATGGTTAAGCGATATGGTTAAAATCGGTGCCATATGGACTATTATGCGAATGGAACACAACCTGCGAAATCCTTTGCGTATTCAGCCACTTATATTATCGAACAAGCGTTTGAAATCGTTGGCTGCATGCTGATCGTTTAGACGCCCAAAAGATGTGGCTGCGGCCGTAGTGAAAGCATGTGCAACCGATTTGGCGCGGTCGCTAAACTTGTCTGCACGTATTGGTCGTGGTCATAGGCGTAGGCGATTAACGCTGCGGGCCGGGCGGCGAACAGGATGGTTAAGCGATATGGTTAAAATCGGCCCATTGGCGCATGTTTGAAGGCCGATCCGTGCCGTGTCGAGGCGTTCTGCCATCAAATTAGGGTCGTGACTGCAATCTGAAACCCGGATGAATCACTGCAATGGCTGCAATTCCATGTCTGTGCATCTGTGCAAAAGACCATCCTACCTAACTGCACAGATGCACAGAACAGATAGGTCTAAATTGAAATACGCGAGAGAGTAATGCCTCAGCCTTTTACGCCTCAGCCCACGCATATACATAATAGCAAACCCGGGAAGGCATCTGTGCAGGTGCATCTGTGCAGTGCCCGAGAACCGGCCTAATGCACGGTGGTCCCGTCGCCGTCCTCGAAGTCGGCCGCGAACATAGGATCGTTGGCTAGACTGTCCATCGGCTTGACCGCTGGCGCTCCACTGCGCTCGGCCTTGTAGAGCCTCACAAGCTCGTCCGCGTCGGTGTTGGCGTGGTGCTTCTCAACGGCCGGATTGATGACCCATAGGCGCACGCGCTTGCCGTCAATGGTCACCTGTACGTCACGGCCATTGTAGCCGCGCAACTTGCGGCAACCGACTTCGTGCATGGCATCTGTTAGCGTCTTGTTGGCACTATAGCTGACGTGCTTCGCCACATCTTCGGCCGTCAGTATGTTGAATCGAAACGGACCTTCCTTGTTGCGGTAGGCATTGGCAACGCGTGCCTGCAACACACCATCGTCGCCAGTCTCGGCGGCTTCCTCTTTAGCGCCAGTGAGCGGCGCAACGAGGGGATCGAAGTCGGCGAGTGGCAGAGTCCGCAGATAATGGAGAACGCGGCGAGCTTCGTCCGTGATGGTGCCATCCTTGGGCACCACGTTGAACAGCCGCCCATAATAAGCCTTGTGCTCGGGAGTGCCGTCAGCGGCGAACGGATCGTCAGCGGCGCGGATCACAGCCCAACGGCGGTTTGAGAGATTGATTTTCACATCCTCATTCGAGACCGCCATGAGGTTCGCAAAGTTCTCCGCCTTGAAGTAGTCCTGCCGCATGAGGCGGATGTGAATGTGCGTCTCGGTGATTAGACCCTTCACTTTGTCGAGTAGTTCCTCCATCGCCTTCGGTGGCGTCTCATGCAGGAACACGTACCGCTTGTTCTGAGAGAAGCCGTTGAACATGCCGGTGACGACGTTTTCTTCGGAAATCAGCACTACATTGTCCGCGCCGAAAATCCGTTCCATGAGCTTGCCGAGCCACGACTTGCCGGTGCCGCCGCGACCCACGATCAAGATGGCGTACATCACCTTTTCCTCCGGGTGCTGCACAATCCAAGCAAGCCATTGGAGGAGGAGCTTTCGCTCGCGCTCGTTCGGTATCAGATAATTGATGTGTTCGAGGAAGATCGTCGGCTCACCCTTCTCCAACGGCTTGATGCGCGGATCAGTCCACATATTGAACTTGCGGTCGATGATCGGCGGACCGTCCGGGCGGTAGCAGATGGTGCGCACGACTTTGAGCGCGGGTGAGGCGATGGCGTACTTCGCCGCCTTGTCAGTATACTTGGCACCCTTGCCGGTGCCGACGCCGTCGATGTCGTTCACCACGCGATTGTATTCCATGTCGAAGGAGTTGGGAGCGATCAGTTCCTTGTCGGCACGGCGGATGAAGCAAAACGGCTTGACGCAACCGATATGCTCGGTGAGCGCGGCCTTAAACTGTTGCTCGGGGACTTCCTTTTTCATGTCAGCACGCTAATCCCATACTGCGCAGACGACGGCGCCCGGCCGCTTGTCTGTTTTGTTCTTCGATCTTCGCGGAATAGTTCTTCACTCTGCGCTGCATTGTTTGGTCGAGCCTTCGCAATCTAATCCGCTCTTTTATGACCTGTGCATTTCGCTTTGCCAAATCTCTTGCATCGGCGGCGTCGCAATAGCGGCGGATGCCGCCATCACAGATACCATCCATTCGCCGTGTTAACCTTTGACAGCACTCATCGTGCGCCTGCCCCGCGCGGCGCTCAGCGTCGGTGAGTTGTCGGCGCAAATGTTCTTCGCTGGTAGGAATAGGTGACCAACATTCCCGCATCGCCGCCCGGTAGGCTCTGACCGCCGGATGCCTGAACACTTCCACCCAAGACTCTTTGGTATACCGATACGGCTGTAGAAGGGGATCGCAGTCAATGAACTCCGCACGCTCTAGCTCAAGAGCTAGGAGCGCAACACGGTCCTTGACTATTTCGGGATTTTCGACGATATTGGACATTGTGTCGTCTGCTTTCGGTGCTTGACCCACCGCGAGCTTCCTAAATCGGGGAAACCCGCAAACAGACCGCCCGCCCGGGCGGTCTTTTTGTTTGAGCCAAAGACACTGCCAAATTCGGGCGGCAAAGTCAAGCATTAACCATCTGGAAGCCTTTGGATTCGCACTTCTTTTTCGATTAAATATGGCGGCATTAAAGTGTGCCATTGGCTACGGTTGTTCTCTATCTGTGCCTGTTTCCCTTCTGAGCCCCCGCTGGTGCGCCCGGGCCAGGCAGGTAGCCGGGACGCGCCCGGGATCAACTGGCGGCTGCGCTTGTGAGCCTGAATCAGTTAACCAGCGGAAGTTAATCGGCCGATCATGTGGCCTCGCGGCGGTCTTTCCCAAATACGATCAGGTGCTTTGTTCAGGCGGCTGAGATAGCAGCGGCGTTCTTCCGCTTCCAGCGCGAACCAAACAGGCAGAATTTCAACCCTCGCGCGATACTCGCCGCTGTCGATATTTATCCATAGGATTTTCGATGAAACGCACGATCAGCATCGCTGCTGATACACTGGCGATTGCAGCCAAAGGTCCCGAGTGGATGCGGAAGGTCGCGACAAGAATGCCGATAACTAGAAGGTGGATGAGATAGACTGGGTAAGAGAGATTGCCGGTTACGTTGTCCCATTGTCTGTTTGCGAACGTGTGAAATAAGAGTGGGATGCTTAAGGCGATAAACGCCAGCATTATGGTATGAACTATCGGATTGCTGACCGCATCAACCGAACACCCTGCGGCAAGTACATAAGCGAGTGCCAGAGAGCCGCTCCACTCCGGGGGTGAAAAGTATCGGGATCGGGAGAGTCGAAACAGAAGTGAACCAACGAGAAAAAACCAGAGGTTCGCCGGGAAGAAGAAATAAGTGAGCGGCGAAACTCTCATCATCAGGACCATGAGGACGCAACTCGCGCTTGCGAGGGCGATCTGAATGGCGACACTCCGCCGAACAAGGAACGGAGCGAGCAGATAGAACCAAATCTCGGTGCCGACAGACCATGCCTGTTCGATCCATAGGAACCTCGCTCCCCATTCGGCACCGTCTGGCGCAGTCTCGGCACCGCCGTGTAGGAATAGGAAGCCTTGCCCGGATTTCCAGTGGAACCACGACGGCACATCCAGTCCCAGCATGGTAAGATTGCTGAACTGCAAGGCGAGCCACTGCCATATTGGCATCTGCGCATTCGCCTCTGCGATCCAAAAGGGCGGCGGCCTCTGATGGGTGTAGGCCCACTCGATCAAAAACCAGATCATTGTGCCTAACAGAACAAGCGCATAGGTCGGATAGAGCCTGAGGAAGCGGTTAGAATAGAAAAGGCTCGCGCTGTGGTACTTTTTGCTCAGGATAAGCGCCATGTAAAATCCGGAGATGACAAAGAATAGTTGGACGGCCTCTCCCCCGGAAAGCATTGACGTAACACTATGAGGTTCAGTATGGCTGTTGACGACTGCGAGGGCCAAAAATAGTCGTAAGGTTCCCATTTATCCGGTGTACCGCAATTGAACTCTGGAACGGCGTTTCGACTTAAGTTAACTCTAACGTGCCGCTTTATTAACGGACCCTGTCCGAAAAATCCTTATAATCGCCGCTCATACGCCAGCCTCGCCGGGCGACTAGCGGGCGGGTCCGTCGAGCGGGTCCAGCGGGCCGCGCTGGCCGGTTGGCCCCGCTTGGGGAATGGTTAACCGGCCGGTCAAGTCATGGCCGGTGCTCCGCTTTCGACCGGCAAAACCAACCGCGCCAAGGTCTGCGGGGCACGCGGGGCGGGCGGGCGCGCCTTGTCGGTTGGCTTGCACGCAAGCGATCATATCGACGACTGCACGTCGATGGCGGAAGTGGTCCGCGTTCACGTAGCTCTTGACGGGCAAGTCGCTCGCGCTCGCGCGTAACGGGTCGATGGCTCATCGGTTCAATCCTCCGACGAGTCGATTATCAGCAACGGCGTCGCTCCGCTGAACGCACCATCGGGACCACGCTTCATCATCGTCCGCGTGTGCCGAAGCCACGGGCGGCGAGCTTGTTGCTTAAGCTTCCCGACGATGCGCAGCGGATTCCCTAGAGCGGCACTGCGGCGCTCAGCCGAGCAGCAAACACAGTCACCATTCAGATGGCGGACACGATTAAAATGTCTGTTGCATTCGCCGCCGACATAAAATTTTGCCTTTCTGGCCTTCGCGGAAGCTCGACTCGATTTCAAAACGACGGCGATGCTACTGGCGCGGAAGGCGTCGAGTTCGGCCCTGGCAGCGGCTCGCCGCGCTATCGTTTCCTCGCCGACGTTCCAATGGGAGGGCCGCGTAACGTGAACCGGATCGCCTTCGACTTCGACTTCGACTTCGTCCAATCCTTCGGCTATGAGCTTCGCACGCTTCTTTGCCGCGTGCGTTGCCATGCACTTTGCGCGTGTCGCTGCGGTCCACGGACCCTTACCCATTATGACGCCCCCCTTTGTTGCTCGGCGCGTAGGCGGGCGAGCAAATCCCGGGTGCGTCGCAGGCGCGAGCATATGCCCAAAAACCTCACCCGGTCGCCAGTCTCGCGAGCTTCCTTGGCGCGCCTCTCAAGACGCTCTACCTGATATTGTTCGTTCTTTATCATCTCGTCGAGGCGCGAGAACTCTTGCCGTTCACGCGGGACGCGGTCGCGAAACTTCGGATCGTTGTTTGCGCGGCCTTTCGCCGCCGCATGCGAATAGATCGACGCGCCGTCCGGGAAGTAACCGGGCGAATGCTCAAGGCGTTCGGGCGGGACTATTTTGACTTTGTTGCTCATGACGCTAGACCGTTTTCATACCGCCTTCCGGTGGCGATCCTCTGCCGGTGCCTGATTGGTCGAGGCTCTGCGACTGGCGCGGTGATGGCCGCACGGCGAGTTGTTGGTGCGGCGCGGCTTCGGTAGCCGTCACAGGGCCATGTTTCGGAGCGGGCACCGCGCTCGCGCCAAGCTCGGCGCGCCTTTGCTCGACAGACATGGCCGCAAGCCGCCGCAACTCGGCCATGCTGCGGGGAGCGGGTTCGCCGGGCAGGCGTGCCGGGGGTTTCTGCACAGTGATTTCGCCAGTGACTTGCACGTCCGTTTCGATGCGCTGAATATATCGCTTGTCTTGTTCGAGGACGCGCAAGCGCAGCGGCGCGGGCAACTGCTCGATTTTCGTTTGCGGAATCGGATTGCCATTGGCGTCGTGTTCAAGCCGGTGCCAAGCAACATCATCCTCCCAATCGCCCATGCCTTCCGCTTGTCTCACATAGGCGTCGCTGCGGCCGATGAACTCGGGGCGCTGAACATATAGAATCTCTTGCGTCGGCCCCCTGACCACGCTTTCGATGCCTCGCAAACTTTGATCGCGGACTGTGGATTCGTGCAGGATGATATTTTCAAGCCTTGCGCGGCCAGCGTGACAGTGGAAAAAATCGTAAACGCCTCGGTGCTCAAAAAAGAATGGCGACGACGTGTCGTTTTCTTCCCGCGCCTTGATCGAAGCCGCACGCCACACAAACGCGGTGCGCTCGCTCGCGCCCGACATTTGCGCCATCGCCGACTTCCAGCTAGGCCGCGAAACTAAAATGTCACAAAGCTTTTGAAGATTCTTTGTGGTGAGGTGTATTTGTGCCATGTCACTTCCCCGCATTTATCTTTGCGCCGAGATAGTCCGCCCAATCGCGATGGTTTTGCGCTCCGGTTTCCCATATTTTCGCACAGACGGGATCGTTGAATTTGTAACGCAGTATCAACGCCTCTTTGTCGGCGAACTCAGCGCACCGCAAATAATGGTCGCGCTCTTGTTGGAGGTTTAATGCCAATTTGCGTTTCTCCTCAGTTCTTCGACGGAAAGCGTTCCGCCAACGTCTTTGATTCGTCCGGCACGCCTAGCCGCTGGAACATTATTTTCGGCCGTGCGCTTGTCTTGTTGCTGCGTCACTGGCGCTGAACGCTTCATTTAAAATAGCTTCCCCGATAGCGTGAATCGCGCTGATAGGAGTTGCGCTCCGCGACCTCATCCCCGGAGACACAGCAACGGCCTTCCCTGCTTTCAGGGATGGCGCGCCGCCATAGCAATGTTCCAACGGCGCGGCTGCGCTCGACGCAGCGATGGTTGTGCCACCGTCAGTGATCGAGGCAGTCGCGTGTCCCATGCCACCTAAACCGGCGGCGTTCTTTTGAAGTGGAGTCATCGAAGGATGCACGGCGCATGCGCCGCTGGATTTCTTCGGCACAGAACCCTTGAGGGCAATGTTTCGGCTTTGGCCATCGTTGTGCTCGACGTGCCGCGCGTTCAACGGAACCTCGACTGATTTGTTGCTCATGAATTATCCCCCACCACCCGATTTGAAATCCGTGGCCCCGAGTGCCGAAGTTTGGGCGAGGCTGAGTCCAACTGAACCCTTTGCCTGCCGTAGCTGGCCCGCACGCTTCGCAATCTGAGCAAGCGGCGGCTTCGGCGGAGACGGCTTCGGCTCAACCCACGCCGTCCTGCCTTCGTGCTTGCCGATTTTTGCTCCGGTCACGCCGAATCTGGAAACCACGGCTTGCGTAGCGAGATGACCGACCGAACCTCGGGCGTTGCCCTTGTGGTCGATGATTGGAATCTTGTTATCCGGAAGCGTGCCGGGTGGATCGGTCGGCTTCGTTGGTGGCCGCTTGGGCGCATCGTGAGATGTGCGAAATTTGCTCATTGGACGGGCCTCGTCATTCCTAAATGGCCACCAACACTTTTCGCGATGGCGCTGGCCTTGGCCTCGCCAAGTGCGACGACCAATCTCGACTGAGCCGTAAGATTCCAGCCTGCTTTTGAGAAAGGATTGGTGGCCCCTCCCGGGATTTTCACTTCGTCAACCGGCTTCGCCTTGATGCTCTCCGGAACGACCCCGGGCTTGCCGCCGAGCGTGGTGCCGAACTCTGCCGCGATTTCCTTGGCGCGATCTTCGCCGAACTTGCGGACGATTTCGCCTTGCTGCGAATAGTTCGGCTTCGGCCCGAAGGCGCTCACATACAATTCGTCGTTTTCAGTTCGGCCACCCCAACGCTGCGGCTTGTCGGTGCGGCATTTGAAAATGTGCTCGTCGATTTCGGCTCGCGTGAACTTTTCTGCGCGAAATTCATCGACGAAATCCTCGATGGCGCTTTCGAGCACCTTCGCATTCTGACAGCCTTGGCGGACTTCGCCCTCACCAACATAATCACGCATTTGGGACTCCCTTAAGATCGGCGCGTTTCAAGTTCGCGCGGAAAAATTCGACGGCGTCAGCAACGAGAATCTTTTTCTTCACGCCAAGCTGATAAACAGGAAGGCCCTGCCTCACCCACTGGTAGACAACCCTGCGCGACACGCCGACAGCCGCCGCAAGCTCGCTCGTCGAAAGAAAAATCGGGTACAGGCGCGATGCTTTCGCCATAGGTGTCTCTCAGCTTTGAAAATCGGGGGGACTTGGTAGTTCGCACCTAGATCGCGTGGACCATGCCTGCGCGACGAAGGGCAGCGAACGCCACGGTTCGCATCGTCAATACTTATCGCCTTGGGAGTCGCGCAGCAATCGGTGACTTCGCCAGTGACTTCGTTACCGTTCAGGCATACGTAAGCGATTAGATCGGAAAAGAGAAAAAGGGACCGGCGGGGTCCCCGAATGGCCGGTGCGATTTCCTTATCGTGTTTGACGACTATCGCTCGGCAGTCGAATGGCAACCACAGAAATGCAAAAATGCCAATGAAATAAGGGTTTCTAGGCCACCGGGCAGTGCTTTGTTAACATTGCCTGGGCCTATGGACGGCTCGATAATTGAGGCGCGACCGGAGAACGCGGATGGACAAGATGGTGAATGTGAAGCGCTCGCGGGCCAAATCTTCCGGGCCGGGCGGGTCAACGCCGCCGACGCGCGAAGAGGCGGAGGACGCGGTGCGCACGCTCATCCGCTGGGCGGGCGACGATCCCGACCGCGAGGGACTTCTCGCCACGCCTGGGCGCGTGGTGCGCGCCTATGAGGAATGGTTCGCCGGCTACAAGGATCATCCGCGCGATTATCTCAAGCGCACCTTCGAGGAGACCGGCGGCTACGACGAGGTCGTGGTGCTGCGCGACATCCGCTTCGAATCGCATTGCGAGCACCACATGGCGCCGATCATCGGGCGCGTGCATATCGGCTATCTGCCGCGCAACCGCGTCGTCGGAATTTCCAAGCTGGCGCGCCTGGTCGAGGTCTATGCGCGGCGGCTGCAAATCCAGGAAAAGATGACCGCCGAGATTGCCACTTGTGTCGACGAAGTGCTCAAGCCGCATGGCGTCGCCGTGGTCACCGAGGCGACGCATCAATGCATGACCACGCGCGGTGTGCACAAGACCGGCGTCTCCATGGTGACCAGCCGCATGCTCGGCGTTTTCCGCGACCACGCCGAGACCCGGCACGAATTCCTCGCCGCCATCGGCATGCGTGGCGCGATCAACGTCAGCAACGGGTGACGGTAATTTTACGCGGCGCGCCTGACTTCGTCGGCAAGCGCGCGGTAGGACAAAGCCTCGGCGAGGTGCACGCGGGCGACTTTTTTCGCGCCGTCGAGGTCGGCGAGCGTGCGCGCGACGCGCAATACGCGGTGATAACCGCGGGCGGAGAGCCGCATCGCATCGGCCGCTTCACGCAATAGCGTCAGCCCGCTGGCGTCGGGCCGCGCCACGTCTTCCAGCACCGCGCCTGAGACCGCGGCATTGCTGCGCAGATGCGGCAATCCGATCGCTGCATAGCGTGCCGCCTGCCGCTCGCGGCTCGCTTCTGTCGGCGGCGGCAGGATGAGGTCGGCGGCGGTCACCGCCGGCACCTCGATATGCAGGTCGATGCGGTCGATGAGCGGACCGGAAATACGCCCTTGGTAATCGGCGGCGCAGCGGGCGTTGGCGCCGCGGCGGCAGGAATAGCCGGGTTCGTCGGCGCGCCCGCAACGGCATGGATTCATCGCCGCGACCAGCATGAAGCGCGACGGATAAGTGACGCGATGGTTGGCGCAGCGAGTCGAACGCTTGCGATGCGAATTCCGGAATTATGTAGCTGACTCACCTAGGCCAGCGGGCGGCCTCATCGAGATATACCGCCAACGTTGCCTCGCGTGCTTCCGCCCATTCGGCGAAGGCTGCACGCCAATCGTCGCCTTTTGCCGCAGCATAACGTTTCCAGGCGTCCTTTTCGGCCAGTTGGGCATCAGCAATCCTTGACGAAAGCACAGACTGCATTGCGCGATCTCCTAGATTGCCCACCTACCATTTGTTCAAATATGGCCACCCAACGGGGCCGCAAGGGTAAGTTGCTGTACCTTGTGCTGTGAATTGCGCCTTATCCATACCAGCGCCGATGTGGATAACGCCGACTCCTACAAGCTGTAGCTTGACCTGAGCTAGGGCGTAGCTTCGAGTCCGACTCGGCAAAGGTACGCGGCATCGCCTACTCCGCCCGGCTGTCCATCGCCCTCCGTTCCCCGGGGCAGATGTCCCGGGAAAGGAGGCCATATGCTGCTGGCGCCCGGGGGAGTCAAGAACATTTAGGGAACAGAATGCGCCGAGGGGCTACGGCGAGGTCCTATGCGTGCTCGGCCGCGGCCAACAGCTCGCGGCGCACGGCGTTAAGGATTTCGTCCGACGGCGGCCCATCCCCGACGGCGCGGGCGAGCGTCAGGGCGCCGACGAGCCCGGCCATGGCGGCGACGGCCTTGCGCCGCCGCGCCACCTTCGAGCCTCCTGCGATGGCTTCAGCAAGGATCGCGATCAACGGCTCCAGGCCCTCGGCGAAGGCCGTGCGCACGACTTTGCCGCTCCGCGCCGCGTCGGTACCCAACGCCGCGAAGGGGCAGCCGCGGCCGGGATCGTCGCGATGACGCGGCGTGAGGTAGTGCCGCAGCAGGGCCGCGTAGGGATGATCGGGCGCGTCGGCTGCGATGCCTTCCCAGTTCGCCGCGGCGCGTGCCATGGTCCGCCGGCTCGCTTGCGCGACGAGATCCTCCTTCGAGGCGAAATGGCCGTAGAAGCCGCCATGCGTCAGCGCGGCCGCCTTCATGATGTCGGCGACGCCGATGCCGCCGAAACCCTTGGCGCGAAACAAAGTGGCGGCCGCATCGACGATACGGTCGCGGTTCGCGGCGGCTTTTTCGCGGCTCACTCTCATGGTGCAGTTCACCGGTGCAGTTCAGCCACGCGCCGGGCAACGACGCTTGACAATTTATATGACGATCGTCATCAATAAGCAAGGAAAGATGATAGGCATCATCTAAAAGTCCCTCCGACGGAACCGACGCCGCCATGATGTCCTCTGGGCTCGCCGCAGCCTTGGGCCGCCGCAATATCCACTACGGCTGGGTCGTCGTCGCCGTCACCTTCCTCACTATGCTGGTGACGGCCGGCGCCATGGGTGCGCCCGGCGTGCTCATCGTCCCGCTGGAACGCGAGTTCGGCTGGGACAACACACAGATTTCCACGGCGCTGGCGCTTCGCTTGCTGCTGTTCGGTTTGTTCGGGCCGTTTGCCGCCGCCTTCATGAATCGCTTCGGCCTTCGCCGCATCATGCTCTGCGCGCTTACGCTAATCGCTGCCGGTCTTATCGCCTCGCTGGCGATGACGCAGGTTTGGCAACTGGTGTTGTTGTGGGGCCTGGTTGTCGGCGTCGGCAGCGGCCTCACCGCCATCGTTCTGGCGGCGACGGTTGCCACGCGCTGGTTCACGCAGCGCCGGGGCCTGGTCGTCGGCCTCCTCGCGGCGAGCTCGGCGACCGGGCAGCTTGTGTTCCTGCCGCTGATTGCGGAATTGACCGAACGCTTCGGCTGGCGCATGGCGCTGGTTTTCGTCTGCGGCCTCTTGGCGGCGGCGGCCGTGGTTGCGCTGGCGTTGATGCGCGATCGGCCGAGCGATCTCGATTTGCCGCCTTATGGCGAGACCGCGGTCATCCCGCCGCCGGCCGCCGGTGCAGGACTTGTGTCGCTTCTCCTTGCCCCGCTTGAAGTGCTGAGAGAGGCGGCGCGCGTGCCGCTGTTCTGGGTGTTGTTCGGCACATTTTTCATCTGCGGTTCGAGCACCAACGGACTCATCCAGACGCATTTCATCACTTTGTGCGGCGACTACGGGCTGACCGCGGTAACGGCGGCGAGCGTGCTGGCCATGATGGGCGTCTTCGATTTCATCGGCACGATCGGCTCCGGCTTGCTGTCCGACCGCTTCGACAATCGCTGGCTGCTGTTCTGGTATTACGGCCTGCGCGGGCTCTCGCTGCTGTATCTGCCCTTTACGGACTTCAGCTTCTATGGCCTTTCGCTGTTTGCCGTGTTCTACGGCCTCGACTGGATCGCGACGGTGCCCCCGACGGTCAAGCTGACCGCCGACCGTTTCGGGCGCGAACGCGCCGGAATATTCTTTGCCTGGATCTTTGCCGGCCACCAGCTCGGCGCCGCCAGCGCCGCTTTCGGCGCGGGCTTTTCGCGTACCGAGTTTGCGAGCTATCTGCCGGCCTTCTTCGTCGCCGGGGTGCTGTGCCTTCTCGCCGCGGCGCTTGTCCTGACCATCGCCAAGCCCAAATCGGCGGGTTTAGACGCGGCTTCGCCGGCGCCGGCGCGCGGCTAACACGCCCCGGCTTGCTTGACATTCTTAAATGCGCCAATATTTGCGCATTCAAGTGTGGTTGCCGTGGGCAAACCCGAGACGAGCCGGACGAAGGTAGCGGCAAGACTCAAGCGTGAGGGCTGGATCGAACGTCATGGCGGCGACCACGATGTGTTCAAACACCCCGGAAGGCCCGGCCGCATTGTCGGTTCCGCGTCACCGAACGCTCTCTCCTGGCGTGGCCCGCGTGATCGCGCGTCAAGCCGGATGGCAATGACCGAGGTTTTCATGGCGCGCTATGTCGCACTTGTGGACGGAAAGCCGGGCGCGTTTGGCGTCGTGGTCCCCGATCTGCCGGGGTGCACCTCGGGTGGCGCGACCGTCGACGTGGCTTTGCGCAACGCGGTTGAGGCGGTCACATTGTGGGTTGAAGACGCCCATGCGGACGGCGAGAAAATTCCGAAACCTCGTTCGGTAGAAAAACTGCGGCACGATCCGGAGGTGGTTGCCGCGCTCGCGCGCGGCGCTGTCCTCGCCTACGTGCCGCTCGTATTCGACGCCGGACGCCCAGTCAAAGCCAATCTCTCGCTCGATGCCGGCCTGTTGAACGCAATCGACAAAGCGGCCGCGCGCCGCGGGCTCACCCGCTCCGCCTTCCTCGCCAGCGCCGCGCGGGAGAAGATCGAGAGCGAAGGATGAACGACTAGTTCCGCTTCGCCTCGATGTTGTCCCAGATCAGCGCCGCGACGTCGGGACCGCCAAGATTCTTGATCGCGCGGATGCCGGTCGGCGAGGTGACGTTGATCTCGGTAAGGAAGCCGTCGATCACGTCGATGCCGACGAAGAGGAGGCCGCGCTCGCGCAAGGCTGGGCCGAGGCGGGCGCAGATTTCGCGCTCGCGCGCGGTCAGGTCCGTCGCCTTGGGCACACCGCCGCGCACCATGTTGGAGCGCAAATCGTCGGGCGCCGGCACGCGGTTGACCGCGCCGGCGAATTCGCCGTCGACCAAAACGATGCGCTTGTCGCCGTCCTTTACAGCGGGCAGGAATTTTTGCACCACCCACGGCTCGCGGAACATCGTAGCGAAGAGATCGTAGAGCGAGCCGAAATTGAGATCCTCGCGCGCGACCCGGAAAACCGCCTCGCCGCCTTTGCCGTAGAGCGGCTTCATGACGATATCGCCGTGCTTTAAGCGAAACGCCTTGATCGCCTCGAGATCGCGGGTGAGCGAGGTCGGCGGCATCAGGTCGGGAAATTCGGTGACGAAGATTTTTTCCGGCGCGTTGCGCACGTGGGCCGGATCGTTGACCACAAGGGTCTTGGGATGGATGCGCTCCAGCATGTGCGTGGTCGAGATGTAAGCGAGGTCGAACGGCGGATCCTGCCGCAACAGCACGACGTCGAAGGAAGAAAGATCCACATGCCGGGGATCGCCGAGCGTGAAATGGTCGCCGGCCGTGTCGCGAACGACCAGCGGGCGCACCGAGGCCGACACCGTGGTGCCGTCGAGGACCAGCCGGTCGGGCGTGTAATAGGAGAGGGGATGAGCGCGGCGTTGCGCTTCCAGGAGCAAGGCGAACGTGGAATCGCCGCGGATGTTGATCCGCTCGATCGGGTCCATTTGCACGGCGACGTTCAGGGGCATGGGCGTTGGTACCGAAGCGGGCGGCTCTATTCAACGGGTTGCATCGAAGGCATTGGCGATGTGCCGGGGGATTCTTCCGGGTGTCACCAATATAACGTCGAAACGAATGTCGTGCTGCGCATCGTCGGGGTTATGAGCGAGCCAAAGCTCCGCGGCGGCGACGATCCGGCGCTTGCCGCGCGCGGTCACGGCTTCCGCCGCATCGTCGGCGCGTTCGCGCGCCTTGACCTCGACAAAGACCAAGGTACGTCGGCGGCGGGCGACGATATCGATCTCGCCGAAGGGCGTTTTCCAGCGCCGCGCCGCGATCCGGTAGCCCTTGGCGATGAGAAATATGGCGGCGCGGCTTTCCGCGGATAGACTGAGCCGGAATGCGGCGACGCGCCCGCGCCGCGGCCCCTCGAGCGGTTCGGCCGGCTCAACGCGGCGCGCCACGGTTTTCCTCTTTCGCGAGGACGAGCGCGCGCTGGTAAAGCTCCCGGCGCGGCAGTCCGGTCGCAACCGCGACTTCGCCCACGGCATCCTTCAGCGAAACCCGGCTGAGCGCCCAGCGCAGCAGTGAGTCGGTGTCGCCCGCACTCGGCCGCTCCGCCGCCATCGGCGGCGCGATGACGAGGACGAACTCGCCGCGGACTTCGCCGGCAGCGCAGCCTTGCGCCAAACTCGCGAGATCGCCGCGCCGGATCTCTTCGTGCAGTTTGGTGAGCTCGCGGCAAAGTGCGGCCTCGCGGTCGCCGAGGCCGGCCGCGAGATCGGCGAGCGACGCCGCGACGCGTGGCCCGGTCTCGAACAGCACCAAGGTTGCCGGTATGCGGGCAAGCTCGGCGATGCGCGCGCGCCGCGCGGCCTGTTTCGGCGGCAGGAAGCCGGCGAAGAGAAATTGATCGGTCGGCAGGCCGGCGACAGTCAGCGCCGTCAGCACGGCCGAGGCGCCGGGCAGCGCGGTGACCACATGTCCGGCTTCCTGAGCGCCGCGCACGAGCTTGTATCCGGGATCGGAGACGAGCGGCGTGCCGGCATCCGAGACAAGCGCGATGGCGGCACCTTCGGCGAGCCGGCGCAACAGCTTCGGCCGTGCCGCCGCCGCATTGTGGTCGTGGTAGGGAGTAAGCGGTGTGGCGATGGCGTAGCGGTCAAGGAGCTTGCGGGTCACCCGCGTATCCTCGCAGGCGATCAAATCGGCGCCCGCCAAGGTGGCGAGTGCGCGTAAGGTGATGTCGCCGAGATTGCCAATGGGGGTCGCGACGATGTGCAGCCCAGGCGCGATCCTGCCGACCTCATTGGGATGGCCGGCGAGAACGTAACGGCGCGGGGCGCGATCCTCTGTGCCGGGCGGGTTCGTCTGCCTCATTGTCAGCACCCTAGCGCCGCCCGGCCCGGCCGTCATGCTCGCGGCGGATTCCTTATCCTTTTCACTTGGTTAACCATTCGCCGCCAGAATGACAGATTGGCGCTGCCCTATTGTTTCGGCGCTTAGAGCATGATCCGGAAAAGTGGAAGCCGGTTTTCCGAAAAGATCATGCTCCACCGAGATGTCGCGTTCAGGAGAACTGCCGTGTCCGCGGAGTTGCCGGTTCAGGGGTCGGCCGCCATGCCTACACGGCGCCGCTCGCTTGCGGGCCTGATGGCAATAGCAGGCCTCCTGCTGGCGGCCTGTTCGGGCAATTCCAGTTACTTCTCCTCGACACCTTTCTCCTCGACACCGCAGCCGCCGGTGGCGCCACCCGCGCCGGCGACCACGCTCGGTACCGGGCAGGTCAAGGCCGCGCTCATTCTGCCGTTGTCGGCTACCGGCAACGCCGGTATCGCCGGTCAGGCCATGCGCAACGCCGCCGAGATGGCGCTCGCGGAATTCAATGCGCCGAATATTCAGCTTCTGGTGAAAGACGACGGCGGCACCGCCGAGGGCGCGCGCCTCGCCGCACAGCAGGCGCTCGATGAAGGAGCCGAGATCATCGTCGGGCCGCTGTTCGCGCAGTCGGTCGGCATCGTTGGGCAGGTGGCGCGCACGCGCAACATTCCGGTCATCGCCTTTTCAACCGACGCCAATGTCGCCTCGCGCGGCGTTTATCTCCTGAGCTTCCTGCCGGAATCCGACGTCGCCCGCATCGTGCAATATGCCGGCTCAACCGGGAAACGCTCATACGCGGCGCTCATTCCCGACAATCCCTACGGGACGGTGGTCGAAGCGGCGTTTAAGCAGGTCGTCACGCGTCGCGGCGGGCAGGTTGTCGCGATCGAGCGCTACCCGCACGACAAAGCGGCCATGGCGACACCGGTCAAGACCGTCGCCCAGGCCGCGGCCCGCGCCGACGCCATATTCATTCCCGATGGCGGCGACGCCGTGCCGGACGTGGTCCAGGGGCTGATCGCCAATGGCGTCAACACCAAGAAGATCCAGTTTCTCGGCACCGGCCTGTGGGGTGACGATCCGCGCATCAATTCCACGCCGGCGCTGGATGGCGGCTGGTACGCCGCTCCCGACGCCGCCGGCTATCGCAATTTCTCCGCTCGCTATACCGCGCGCTTCAAGCAGCCGCCGGTGCGGACCGCGACGCTCGCTTATGATGCGGTTGCGCTGATTGCGGCGCTGGTCAAGACGCAGGGCCCGCAGCGCTTCTCCGCCGAGGTCCTGACCAACCCGTCCGGCTTCACCGGCATCGACGGGCTGTTCCGCTTCCGGCCCGACGGCACCAACGAGCGCGGACTTGCGGTGCTGCGGGTGACGCCGTCCGGCGCGCAGACGATCTCGGCGGCGCCGCGCAGCTTCGGCGCCTCGGGCTAGAGCATCACGCCGCCAGATCGGCGACCACCGCGTCGAGCACGGGAAAACCGGGCAGGCTGACGCGCAGGCGACCGTCGGCGGTCGTCTCCACGAGGCCGTGCTCATGCAGCGCGGCGACCCGCGTCTCGTCGAGCGACCGGCCGCCCAGCATTGCGTAGCGCGCCGGATCGATGCCTTCGGCGAGGCGGAGCCCCATGAGCAGGAATTCGTCGGCCATTTCCTCGCGCGTGAGCGCGTCGTCGGTGACGAGGCCGTGCCCAGCGCTTTCGACGCGGGCCAGCCACGCTTCCGGGCGTTTCTCGGTCGCGGTGGCGTGTCGGGCGCCGTCGATGTCGAGTCGACCGTGGGCGCCGGGGCCGATGCCGGCATATTCGTGCGCGCGCCAGTAAACGAGATTATGCCGGCACTCGGCGCCGGGCCGCGCGTGATTGGAAATCTCGTAGGCTTGCAGCCCGTGGGCGGCGCAGACCTCCAGCGTCGTATCGTAGAGTGCGCGCGCAAGATCGTCGTCGGGGGTCTTGAGCTTGCCCGCCGCATGCAACGCCGCGAACGGCGTGTCAGGCTCGATGGTGAGCTGATAGAGCGAGAGATGCTCACCGGCATCGGCGAGCGCCGTCTTAAGCTCGTTGCCCCAATCCTGCGGTGTCTGCTGCGGCCGGGCGTAGATGAGATCGAATGAGACGCGGTCGAACACGCCCCGCGCAATGCCGACGGCGTCGAGCGCTTCGCGCGCCGAATGCAACCGTCCGAGCTCGGCAAGCGCGCGATCGTTGAGCGCCTGCACGCCGAGCGACACGCGGTTGACGCCGGCTGCGCGGTAACCGCGGAAGCGGCCGGCTTCGACGCTGGTCGGGTTGGCTTCGATGGTAATTTCGACGTCGGGCGCGACGCGCCAATGTCGTGCGATCGCATCGAGTATTGCGGCGACGGTCGCCGGTTGCATCAACGACGGCGTGCCGCCGCCGAAGAAGATCGTGGAAACGGTGCGGCGCGGCACACGTGCGGCGGTCGCGGCGATTTCGGCGGTGAATGCGCTCACGAAGCGCGCCTCGTCGATCGGGGCGCGGCGTACGTGACTATTGAAATCGCAATAGGGACATTTCGACAGGCAAAACGGCCAGTGGATATAGACGCCAAAGGCCTGCTCAATGCTGTTCAAGGCAGGCCTCCGCAAGTTTCAGAAAGGCCCGCGCGCGGTGCGACAGGCCTTTGCCGCGCGGCGGCAGGCCGTGTTTCTCTTCGCTCGGCATCTCGCCAAAGGTGCGCGCGTGGCCGTCGGGCAAAAATATCGGATCGTAGCCAAAGCCCTTGTCGCCGCGCGGTGGCCAAATCAGCGTGCCGCCGACGCGGCCCTCGAATTCCTCCACATGGCCATCCGGCCAGGCGACGCAAAGCGCGGAGACGAAATGCGCCTTGCGGCGGTCCGGCGTCGTCGCGCCGCGCTCGCGCAATTTCCGCTCAACCGTCTCCATGGCGCGGTGAAAATTCCTGTCGGGGCCGGCCCAGCGGGCCGAATAGACACCCGGCGCGCCGTCGAGTGCGTCGACCGCGAGGCCGGAATCGTCGGCAAAGGCGGCTGCGCCCGACGCCTTCGCCGCCGCATCGGCCTTGATGCGGGCGTTGTCGCGGAACGTCGTTCCGGTTTCCTCGGGTTCGTTAAGGCTCATGTCACCCGCTGATATGGCGTCGATCCTGTAAGGCGCCAGCAGTTCGCGCAGTTCCCTCAGCTTACCGGGATTATGCGTCGCGATCACAAGGCGCCCGATGATACGGCGATGCTTAGATTCCCTCACATCACCGCCATCTTTTGCAGATCGATGAGCTTGGTCACGCCTTTGCGCGCGAGCGCGAGCAAAGCCGTGAGCTGTTCTTCCGAGAACGGCAGCTTTTCCGCCGTGGCCTGCACCTCGACGATGTTGCCGGAGCCGGTCAGCACGAAATTGGCATCGGTCTCGGCCTGCGAATCCTCGGCGTAATCGAGGTCAAGCACCCCCACTCCGGAGCACACTCCGCAGGAGATCGCCGCGATATGGTCGCGCAGAACCTCCTGCTGGATCATGTCGCGTGTTTTCATCCAGGCGAGACAATCATACAGCGCGATCCAGGCGCCGGTGATGGAAGCAGTACGCGTTCCGCCGTCGGCCTGGATCACATCGCAATCGATGGTGATCTGGCGTTCGCCGAGTGCCTTGAGATCGACGACCGAGCGCAGGCTCCGGCCGATCAATCGCTGGATTTCGACCGTGCGCCCATTCTGCTTGCCGGCGGACGCCTCGCGCCGCGTGCGCTCAAGGGTGGCGCGCGGCAGCATGCCGTATTCGGCCGTGATCCAGCCGCGCCCTTGCCCCTTGAGCCAGGGTGGCAGCCGATCCTCCAGTGTAGCGGTGACTAGCACATGCGTATCGCCGAACCGCACGAAGCAAGAGCCCTCGGCGAACTTCACCACGCCGCGTTCGAGCGAGACGGGCCGCAATTCGTCGTTTTGTCGGCGGCTCGGCCGCATGTTGGCTCCCTTGCACTGCCTTTGCCGGCGGCGCGTCGGTCGGTGCCGCACCAGGCTGATCGGCCCCGTCTTTTAGGGGCGGCAGGTGGCACCGACAAGGGCGCTTGCGGGATGATTAATGCCGCAAAGAAGCTTCGATTGCCTCGGGCACCATCTTGCCGATACCTTGGGTTGCAACAAATGCCGCAAGGGAGTCTTGCAGCGGTCTAGGAGTCAGCTTTGGCCAGTCATGACCTGCCGCTTGCCGCGAGCCAGTTGAGCCTCGGCCAGCTCAACGAGCGCTCCCGCGAGATTTTTCGCCAGATCGTCGAGAGCTATCTCGCGACCGGCGAGCCGGTCGGCTCGCGCAATCTGTCGCGCATCCTGCCGATGACTCTGTCACCGGCTTCGGTGCGCAACGTCATGTCGGACCTCGAGCAGCTCGGTCTGGTCTATGCGCCGCATACCTCGGCCGGGCGCTTGCCGACCGAGATCGGGCTTCGATTTTTCGTCGATGCGCTGATGCAGATCGGCGACCTCGCCGAGCACGACCGCAAGACGATTGAGGCGCAGGTCGCGGGTTTGGGCGAGGCAAAGTCGGTCGAAGCCGTGCTGACCGAAGCCTCGGGTCTTCTGTCGGGTCTGAGCCGTGCCGCCGGCGTGGTGCTCACGGCGAAATCGAACCAGCGGCTCAAGCATGTCGAGTTTGTGCGGCTCGAGCCCGAGCGCGCCCTCGTGGTGCTGGTTGCCGAGGATGGCCAGATCGAGAATCGCGTCCTCAATATTCCGGTCGGCCTGCCGACCTCGGCGCTGATCGAGGCCGCCAATTTCCTCAATTCCCGCATCCGCGGCCGCACGCTCGCCGAGGCCAGGACCGAGGTCGAGCAGCGGCTCAAGGAGGGCCAGGCCGAACTCGATGAGCTCACGCAGAGGATCGTCGCCGCCGGCCTCGCCAGCTGGTCGGGCGGCGAGCGCGACGAACGCAAGCTGATTGTGCGCGGCCAGGCGCATCTGCTCGAAGATCTCAAGGCGCTCACCGATCTGGAACGGGTACGCTTGTTGTTCGACGACCTCGAGACCCGGCGGGAAGTCGTCGATCTTTTGGGCCGCGCCGAGCAGGCCGAGGGCGTACGCATCTTTATCGGTTCGGAGAACAAACTGTTCTCGCTTTCGGGTTCGTCGACGATCGTGGCGCCCTACCACGATGCCTCGGGCCATATCGTCGGCGTGCTCGGTGTGATCGGGCCGACCCGGCTGAACTATGCCCGGATCATCCCCATGGTGGATTATACCGCCAAGATCGTGAGCAAACTGCTCGCGGGCTAAAGCCGGTTGCCGCGCTCGGCGGTCCGACACGCTTGATTTATACCGACCGAGCCCTGATATGCCGGGCACCAGTTAGAGTCGATAGGTATGGATATGACGGACCAGACCGCGCGTGCTGAGGACGCGGCGGACCCGCCGGGCGCCGCCTCGCCAACGAGCCAGCCGTCCGCGCCGCCGCAGGCCGATGCGGCGGTGCTTGCAGCCGAGCTCAAGGACAGGCTCCTGCGCACGCTGGCCGAGATGGAAAATCTGCGCAAGCGCACCGAGCGCGAGGTCGCCGACGCCCGCCTTTACGGTGTCGTTTCGTTTGCGCGCGACATCGTCGCCGTCGCCGACAATATGCGCCGCGCGCTCGATGCCGTATCGCCGGAGCTGCGCGCCAGCGCCGAGGCCGGCGTCAAGGCACTGATCGACGGCGTCGAGCTGACGGAGCGCGAACTCCTCAAAGCGCTGGAAAAGAACGGCGTGCGCCAGTTCAGCCCGCGGGGCGAGAAGTTCAACCCCAATGTCCATCAGGCGATATTCGAAGTGCCTAATGCATCGGTACCGGCGGGCAGTGTCGTCGAGGTCGTGCAACCCGGCTACATGATTGGCGAGCGCGTTCTCCGCCCGGCGATGGTCGGGGTGTCGAAAGGCGGCCCCAAATCCGCGCCGGTGTCGCGGCCGGTCAACGATAACACGACGGCGCCGGAAGATTCCTAGGTAGAGGACTCATTCAGATCCACTCAGTGACTACGGCGACGAGAGCGAGTGCGGCGAGATAGTTTCTGGCGAGGCGGTCATATCTTGTTGCAAGGCGTCTCCAGTTCTTGAGACGGCAGAAG
>JBEKGX010000014.1:0-106496 GCA_050012575.1 Xanthobacteraceae bacterium
TTCCCTGAGCATTGGACCGGTTGACGGCGCGCTCGAGCATACCGCCAATTTGTTTGGCCGAGTGACGGCCTACCCGACACGGCCCGGGCCCAGCATAAATCGTGATGTCTGCGATTACTTCGGTTGCCGGTACCTGCTTCGGCTCGCCTAACTTGATCCAAACGCCTCGAGGACCGCAACGAGAGGTTCCGACGGCGCCTGGCGGGGCCACCCAGCCGGCCGGTGGGACGCTGGTATACGCTTTGGTCACGATCGCCGCGTCGCGCGTCATAACTCCCCCAGCTTGTCGGAAATGAACGCCTCGATCGCGATCTGCACCGCGGTCGGGCCGGTGATCGGCGTCTCGAGGTAGCCGGCCCTCACCAGTGCCTCGATCTCGGCGTTGTCGAGCCGCACCATGAAGCAGCGCATGCCCCGGCGCCGGCGCTGCCGATAGATTTTAGCGCGACGAGCGCTCGCGACCCCGTCACGCATGACGCACGACGTATTTGGTGCCGTCACGCATGACGGCTCAGACGTCATCGCCGAGATAGGCGGCGTTCGTCTCCCGGAACTTCCGGTCCTCGTCGTCCTCGATCCGCGGCTTGCGCAGGATATTGACCTGCCCGCGCCGAATTCTGACCTCGAGCACCTGGTCGGCCAGAATGACCACCGGCTCCGCCCAAGCGATTGTCAGAACTCGTATTTTCCCCTCGGGCGCGGCTTCGACCGCAATCGTCATTTGTCCGTTTTCAGTAGGGTGTCTGGCGTCATAATTACAGCGTCACTAGGGCGGAGAGCACCGTTACGTCGTAATTTCTGCACCAGCCCCCTGGTGAAAAATGCAGAAGCAAATCGTCGAGTTGCTGGCTGAGTTCGATCGATTTCGCCAATTTTTGCCCCTTAGGAGCGGGCATGGTGCTGATCCGGGTCGGGGAGCGCTTTGATAGCCCAGCCATACTCTGTGGAACCGTTGCAGTCTGATCCAAGAAAAGCCGCCTAATCGTCCTTCGGTTACGTCGTCATTGGCTTTCTGGTACGCTGCCGTTACGGCATCATCAATTGATCCGAAATGAATGCGTTCGCCGCAAACTCGACCGCGCTCGAGTCATCACAGTCGCCCGGTTGGAGATAGCCTCGCGTCACCAGGGCCTCTATTTCCTCTCGGCTTAACTCAATGCGGATGGGCCGCAGTTGAAGGCGTCGCCGCCGCCGATGGAGCCGCATACGCTTTGCGGGAGCGCGGTTCGAAAGGGTCACTTGCTTTGTCATAGCCAGACTTTCCCCACGCTTTAGATCAGCGCGGCCAGTTCGTCCGAGATAAAAGCCTCGACCGCGGCCTGAACGACGCTCTTGTCGTCGCGCTCGTCGGCCCCAAGATACCTCACTGCGACTAGCCCATCGATTTCCGCGTCGGTCAGGCGAATTGTGACACAGCGCGTCCCGCTGCGGCGGCGGTCGCGATGACGGCGCATGCGCTCGGCGGCAGGGGTTGGGGAACGGATCACCGGTTCGGCCTCCCGCGTTCGTCGGCGAGCTCGACCCGGAGCGACACAACCGTGCCTCCGGCGATCGTCTTGGTCCAGCCCGTCAGCCAGAGCTTGGTCTTGGCCGCGATATCGCGCTCGATTGTGATCCCACCGCGGATGTTCGGGCATGCTCCCGGCCGTGGCGCCCACGTCCCAGTCAACTGTCCTCGGCCGACGCACTCAGTCATCGTTTGCTCCAACCTGACAGCGCGCCCAGCTCGTTTTCGATAAAAGCCTCGATCGCGGCCTGGACTGCGTTCATGTCAGCGCGTTCGTTAGCCTCAAGGTACTTTTTGGCTACTAGCGCATCGACCCGCGTGTCGGTAACGCGAATGTTGAAAATACGGATACCGCTGCGGCGGCGCAGGCGGTCGCGGCGCGTACGCTTTGATGGTGTTCCGCTCGATCCAGAAGTTTTCGTCTGCATCCGGTGTCCTCCTCCGAGTTCAATTTGCTTCGAAGACTGCCACTGTGGACAACCAACCAGCCGGCTCGCTCGCTACGCTGTGTGGGGCTGGCTTTGCGAGCCGGCTTCCGTCACGAAAATCGTCTCGCGCTTTTGCTCATTTTTTTTAACGCTCCAAAAGGATGAGGCCGACGATCCTTGACGCGGACGAGTTGCTGTCGTGTCGTTAGCGAAGGGGTCATCGAATCTCCCTCTTTTCCGTTCATCCGTGCTTACTGGTGAGACCAGAGCGCGGGCATAGGTCGACCAAGCCCTCGCGATGGCGAGGGTTGGTCCCTATGCCCTTGCGATCTTGCCGTGCTCACCGGAGCCGACCGTCGCTTCGGGCCATCACCGTCGCACGCCGCAGCGTGGCTTCCTCGGCGACGTCGGCCGCTACTTGAGAGCGAGAAGCACTCGCCCTGTCCCCACGCTTCGGCTTTTCGGACTGCGTTGACCCTTGGGGACGCCCCACAGTAAGGTCGATGTTTGGTGCTTCGCCGCTGTTGTCATCTCGTACCGACCGGCGAAGGTACAGAAGCCCGCGTGGCGCCAACCGCGCGGGCTTCGCTCTATTTGCTCCTATGTTTGGATTTGCGCTCGCGTTTCTCGAATTCGAGCGCCGCGCGCGCTGCTAGGTATTTCGCCCACGGCTTCGACCGCACCCACAGGGCGTGATCGCCAAGCTGAACGCCAGCACGTCGCCCGACCTTCACGACCTTTGGCCCTTCGCCTTCGGCAAGGAGCCTGCGCGCCGTTGCCAGCGAGCGGCAATCGTCGGCCAACCCGGCGATACCAGCCCACTGGACGACGCTCACGACGCAGCGTCTCCCGGCGGTGGCGCTATCCTGGACGGCGCGCGCTGACGCCATGCGGCCAGCGGGGTTGCCGTTCCCAATGACGACGCCAGCAAGCGTCCGCATCGTCGCGTCCGTGGGCGGATGGGTCGCTTTTTCAGGATCGGGCGGCGGGTTATGGCTTGGGCGGGTTCCGACTTCCGGCTGATTTGCCGCGGCTTTTAATGTTGAAAAAGCCGGAACAGTCGTTGAGATCGTTGAAGAATTGGCTGGCCTGTCACGCCGAAGGTCGCGGGTTCGAGTCCCGTCGCTCCCGCCATCATTTCAAGCATTTAGCCCGCTATCGCCGGCGCCGTTTCGGCTCTTTTGTCGAGCCGGTTTCAACGCTTTAGACCGTTCCCCGCGGCTCCGATGAAAGCGAACGCGCGCCCGCGCCTTGCGCCTTTTTGTGCACTGCGCTAAGGGTCGTTTTAAGTGCAGTTTCCAGCGCGAATCCGCAGAGATTTGGGGCAATTCGGCGCAGTCCCGGCTTGCGCGGAGCCGTCGTTTGGGAGGCATGTTCCTGAGGTAGGGACGAAGGCCGGATGATGGCCGACCGGAGGAGCTGCCGATGACTCAATCGCTCCATCAATTGCTGCTCGCCTATTTGCCGCTCGTCGTCTTCATCGCGGTGGCGGCGGTGATCGGCTTGGCGCTGCTCCTTTCCGCCTTCCTCATCGCCTACAAGCACCCGGATCCAGAAAAACTTTCCGCCTATGAATGCGGCTTCAACGCCTTCGACGACGCGCGCATGAAATTCGACGTGCGCTTCTACCTCGTCGCCATTCTTTTCATCATCTTCGATCTCGAAGTCAGTTTCCTGTTCCCGTGGGCGGTGGCTTTCGGCAAGCTCGGCCTGTTCGGATTCTGGTCGATGATGCTGTTCCTTGCGGTGCTGACGATCGGGTTTATCTATGAGTGGAAGAAGGGAGCGCTCGAATGGAGTTGAGCGAACCCACGATACTTACTCCGCGCCGGCAATTGGCCGCCGCGCCTGCCGGAAGCCCAGCCGGCGCCAACGATCCGTTTTTTGCCGGTCTCAACGGCGAGCTTGCCGACAAGGGATTTCTTGTCGCGGCGGCGGATGATCTCATCGCCTGGGCGCGCGCGGGCTCGCTGATGTGGATGACGTTCGGGCTCGCCTGTTGCGCGGTCGAGATGATGCAGATGTCGATGCCGCGCTACGACGCCGAGCGTTTCGGCTTCGCGCCGCGCGCTTCGCCGCGCCAATCCGATGTGATGATCGTGGCCGGCACGCTCACCAACAAGATGGCGCCGGCGCTGCGCAAGGTCTACGACCAGATGCCGGAGCCGCGCTACGTGATCTCCATGGGATCGTGCGCCAACGGCGGCGGCTACTACCATTATTCCTATTCGGTGGTGCGCGGCTGCGACCGCATCGTGCCGGTCGACATCTATGTGCCCGGCTGCCCGCCGACCGCCGAGGCGCTCCTTTATGGAGTGCTGCTGCTGCAAAAGAAAATCCGCCGCACCTCCACGATCGAACGCTGAAGATGGATGAGACACTCGACACTCTCGGCCGCACCGTTGCCGAAGCGCTTACTCCTTCGGTGGTCAAGAGCTACTCGATCGCGCACCATGAATTGACGGTACAGGCCGAGGCGCGCGACATCGTTTCGGTCATGCGCTTTTTACGCGACGATCCGCGCTGTCTGTTCTGGAACATTATCGACGTGACCGCGGTCGATTGGCCGGGCCGGGAACCGCGTTTTGACGTCGTCTACCACCTGCTTTCGCCCAAGCACAATGTGCGCGTGCGCGTCAAAATCCAGACCGACGAGACGACGCCGGTCGCTTCCATCATCGACGTCTTTTCCGGCGCCGATTGGTTCGAGCGCGAAGCCTACGACCTCTACGGCGTCGTGTTCACCGGCCATCCGGACATGCGGCGATTGCTCACCGACTACGGTTTCGACGGTCATCCTTTGCGCAAGGATTTTCCGCTCACCGGCTTCGTCGAGGTGCGCTACGACGACGAGCTCAAACGCGTCGTCTACGCGCCGGTACGGCTGGCGCAGGAATTCCGCAACTTCGATTTCCTCTCGCCCTGGGAAGGGACCGACTACGTGCTGCCGGGAGACGAAAAGGCGGGGAAAATCGTCGGCGGCGGCCAGGGGTAGGTTGTGAGATGCCACAGCTATGAGTGCGCCAAAAGAACGCAACTTCACGATCAACTTCGGCCCGCAACATCCGGCGGCTCACGGCGTGCTGCGCTTGGTCCTGGAGCTCGACGGCGAAGTGGTCGAACGCGTCGATCCGCATATCGGGCTCCTGCATCGCGGCACGGAAAAACTGATCGAGCATAAGACCTACTTGCAGGCGATTCCGTATTTCGACCGGCTCGATTATGTCGCCCCGATCAATCAGGAGCATGCTTTCTGCCTCGCCGCCGAGAAGCTGCTCGAGCTGCCGATCCCCAGGCGTGGGCAGCTGATCCGTGTCCTCTATTGCGAGATCGGCCGGCTGCTGTCGCATCTCCTTAACGTGACCACGCAGGCGATGGACGTCGGCGCGCTGACGCCGCCGCTCTGGGGTTTCGAGGAACGCGAGAAGCTCATGGGCTTCTACGAGCGCGCCTCCGGCTCGCGAATGCATGCGGCCTATTTCCGTGTCGGCGGCGTGCATCAGGATCTGCCGCCGAAGCTGATCGACGATATCGCGGCGTTCTGCGATCCGTTCCTCAAGGTGTGCGACGATCTCGAGGAGTTGCTCACCGAGAACCGTATCTTCAAACAGCGCAACGTCGATATCGGCGTCGTCAAGCTGAAGGACGCCTGGGCCTGGGGATTTTCCGGTGTGATGGTGCGCGGCTCGGGAGCGGTTTGGGATTTGCGCAAGGCGCAGCCCTACGAATGTTATCCGGAGTTTGATTTCGACATTCCGGTGGGCAAGCACGGCGACTGCTACGACCGCTATTGCGTGCGCATGGAAGAAATGCGCCAGTCGGTGCGCATAATGAAACAGTGCATCGAGAAACTGCACGCCGCCGACGCGCAGGGCCCGGTCGTGGTCAACGACAACAAGATCACGCCGCCGCGCCGCGCGGTGATGAAGCGCTCGATGGAATCGCTGATCCATCATTTCAAGCTTTACACCGAAGGCTTCCACGTTCCGGCCGGCGAAGTTTATGCCGCCGTCGAGGCCCCCAAGGGCGAGTTCGGCGTCTATCTCATCGCCGACGGCAGCAACAAGCCTTACAAGTGCAAAATCCGCGCACCGAGCTTCGCGCACCTGCAAGCAATGGATTTTCTCTCGCGCGGCCACATGCTCGCCGACGTGTCGGCGATCCTCGGCTCGATCGACATCGTTTTCGGGGAGGTCGACCGATGAGCGTACGCCGCCTCGCCGAAAAGCAGCCGCCGAGCTTTGCATTCAGCGCTGAAAATCTCGCCTGGGCAAAAGCGCAGATCGCCAAATATCCGCCGGGCCGCCAGCAATCGGCGGTGATCCCGCTTCTCTGGCGCGCACAGGAGCAATCAGGCGGCTGGTTGCCGCAAAAGGCGATCGAAGCGGTGGGCGAACTGCTCGGCATGGCGAAAATCCGCGTGCTCGAAGTGGCGACCTTCTACACCATGTTCAATCTCGCCCCGGTCGGTCGCTTCCATGTGCAGTTCTGCGGCACGACGCCATGCATGTTGCGCGGCGCCGATCACCTCAAGAAAGTCTTGCACCGCATGATCGGCCATGAAAACGAGGTGAGCGCCGACGGCACGTTCTCTTGGACCGAAGTCGAATGCCTCGGCGCCTGCGTCAACGCGCCGATGGTGCAGATCAATGCCGATTATTACGAGGACCTGACGCCGGAGACGCTGACGCGCATCCTCAACGATCTGGCGGCGGGAAAGTCGCCGAAGCCCGGTCCGCAGATCGACCGGCAAAATTCCGCCCCGGTCGGCGGACCAACTACGCTCACCGACCCCTCGCTCTACGAGGGCAAGGGGCGACCGGCGCCGGCGGCGCCAAATCCTCCGACCACCGATTCATCCGAGCAGGGGCGCGGCTGATGCTTGCCGACAAGGACCGCATCTTTACAAATCTCTACGGCCAGCACGATTGGGGCCTCGGCGGCGCGCGCGCCCGCGGCGCCTGGGATGGCAGCAAGGCCATTTTGGAGAAAGGCCGCGAGGCAATCGTCAACGAAATGAAGGCATCGGGCCAGCGTGGCCGCGGCGGCGCCGGCTTCCCCACCGGCCTCAAATGGTCGTTCATGCCAAAGGAGTCCGACGGCCGGCCGAGCTATCTCGTCGTCAACGCCGACGAGTCGGAGCCCGGCACCTGCAAGGATCGCGAGATCATGCGGTACGATCCGCATCTGTTGGTCGAAGGCTGCCTGATCGCCGGCTGCGCCATGGGCGTGCACACCTGCTACATTTATATCCGCGGCGAGTTCATCCGCGAACGCGAATGCCTAGAGGCCGCCGTGCAGCAGGCCTACGACGCAAGACTCATCGGCAAGAACAACATCCACGGCTTCGACTTCGATATCATCGTGCACCACGGCGCCGGCGCCTATATCTGCGGCGAGGAGACGGCGCTGCTCGAGAGTCTCGAAGGCAAAAAAGGAATGCCGCGGCTCAAGCCGCCGTTCCCCGCCAATATGGGCCTCTATGGCTGCCCGACCACGGTTAACAATGTGGAGACCATCGCGCAGGTGCCCGACATCATGCGCCGCGGCGCCGCCTGGTTCGCCGGGATCGGCCGCAAGAACAACAGCGGCACCAAGCTCTATTGCATTTCCGGCCACGTCGAGCGGCCGTGCACCGTCGAGGAGGAGATGGGCATTCCGCTGCGCGAGCTCATCGAAAGGCACGCCGGCGGCGTCCGCGGCGGCTGGAGCAATCTCCTCGCCGTGATCCCCGGCGGCTCGTCGATGCCGCTCGTGCCCGCAGGTCCCGATCAGGCCGACACGCTGCTCATGGATTTCGACGGCTGCCGTGACAAGAAAACGTCGCTCGGCACGGCGGCGGTGATCGTCATGGACAAGTCGGCCGACATCGTGCGGGCTATGGCGCGCATTTCGTATTTCTACAAGCATGAGAGCTGCGGCCAGTGCACGCCGTGCCGCGAGGGTATGGGCTGGATGTGGCGCGTGCTTACGCGCATGGCGGAAGGCCGCGCGCAAAAGCGCGAGATCGACATGCTGATGCAAGTGACCACGCAAATCGAGGGCCACACCATCTGCGCTTTTGGCGAAGGCGCCTCATGGCCGGTGCAGGGTTTGCTGCGGCATTTCCGGCCGGAGATCGAGCGGCGCATCGACGAATATACCGCCAACCCGGATGCCGACGGCGTGCTCGATCCGCCGGTGCCCGCGGCGGCGGAGTGAGAAACGGATGACCAAACTCATCGTCGACGGCAAAGAGATCGACGTCCCGCCGGAATACACTTTGCTCCAGGCCTGCGAAACCGCGGGCGCGGAAATTCCGCGCTTCTGCTTCCACGAGCGGCTGTCGATCGCCGGCAATTGCCGCATGTGCCTGGTCGAGCTTGCCGGCTCGCCAAAGCCGGTCGCGAGCTGCGCCTGGGCCGTGCGCGACTGCCGTCCCGGGCCGAAAGGCGAGCCGCCGGAAGTCAAAACCCGCTCGCCGATGGTGCGCAAGGCGCGCGAAGGCGTGATGGAGTTTCTGCTCATCAATCATCCGCTCGATTGTCCGATCTGCGATCAGGGCGGCGAATGCGATCTGCAAGACCAGGCCATGGCCTACGGCATGGATCAGAGCCGCTTCCGCGAGAACAAGCGCGCCGTCGAGGACAAATATCTCGGCGCGCTGGTCAAGACGGCGATGAACCGCTGCATCCAGTGCACGCGCTGCATCCGCTTTGCCACCGAAGTCGCCGGCGTGCCCGAGCTCGGCGCCATTGGCCGCGGCGAGGACATGGAGATCACCACCTACCTGGAAGAGGCGATGGTGTCCGAATTGCAGGGCAATGTCGTCGATCTCTGTCCGGTCGGCGCGCTCACCTCAAAGCCTTACGAGTTCGCGGCGCGCTCCTGGGAGCTCAACAAGACCGAGTCCATCGACGTGATGGATGCGCTGGGCTCCGCGATCCGTATCGACACCCGCGGGCGCGAGGTGATGCGCATCCTGCCGCGCGTGAACGACGACGTGAACGAAGAGTGGATCTCCGACAAGACCCGGCACGTGGTCGACGGCTTGCGCACGCAGCGGCTCGACCAGCCCTATGTGCGCGACGGCAAGGGGCAATTGCGTCCCGCAACATGGGGCGATGCCTTCCGCGTCATCGCCAGCAAACTTACGCATGCCAATCCTAAGCGGATCGGCGGGCTGGTCGGCGATCTCGCCGCGGTCGAGGAGACGTTCGCGCTCAAGGATCTGATGACCCGGCTTGGCGTCGCCAATCTCGATTGCCGGCAGGACGGCTCGGCGCTCGACCCGAAATGGGGCCGTGCCGGTTATTTGTTCAACGCGACCATCGCCGGCATCGATACGGCCGACGCGCTCCTTCTCATCGGCACCAACCCGCGGCGGGAGGCTGCCGTGCTCAATGCGCGCATCCGCAAACGCTGGCGAAATGCGAAGAATTTTCCCATCGGGCTCGTTGGCGCCAAGGTGCCGCTCACCTACACCTACGATTATCTCGGCGCGGGACCGGAAACGCTCGCCGGCATCGGCCGCCACAGCTTTGCCGAGGCGATGCGCGAGGCGGAGCGGCCGCTGGTCATTGTCGGTGCCGACGCGCTGGCCCGGCCGGATGGCGCGGCGATCGCCTCGCTTGCGGCGAAGGCGGCGACCGAGCTCGGCGCCATCAAGGACGGCTGGAACGGCTATAGCGTGCTGCACCATGCGGCCTCGCGCGTCGGCGCGCTCGATCTCGGCTTCGTGCCGGCCGACGGCGGCTTGACCGCACGGCAGATGGCGGCGTCCGGCACGCTCGACATTGCTTTCCTGCTCGGCGTCGACGAGATCGACATCGCGCCCGGCGCCTTCGTCATTTACATCGGCACGCAGGGCGACCGCGGCGCCGCCCGCGCCGACGTGGTGCTGCCCGGCGCGGCCTATCCGGAGAAGTCGGCGACCTATGTGAATACCGAAGGCCGGGTGCAGATGGCGACCCGTGCCTCCTTCCCGCCCGGCGATGCGCGCGAGGACTGGGCGATCCTGCGCGCGCTGTCGGATGTATTGGGCAAAAAGCTGCCTTACGATTCACTCGCCGCGCTGCGTCAGGCGCTGTACCGGGCTCATCCGCATCTCATGCGCATCGGCGCGATTATGCCGGGCGACGCCGCCGACCTTCAGAAGCTTGCCGCGCGCGGCGGCGCCGCGGACAAAGCGCCGTTCCGGTCGAGTATCGCGGATTTCTACTTCACCAATCCGATCGCGCGCTGCTCGGCGGTGATGGCGGAGTGCTCGGCATTGGCGATTGGGCGCTCGGCCATGACGGCGGCGGAATAGGACGGAAACGATGGCCGCGTTCTGGTCCGACTACATCTGGCCGTTGGCGATCATGGTGGCGGAGAGCCTGCTGCTGCTCGTGGTCTTGCTGATTGTCGTCGCCTACGTGCTTTACGCCGACCGCAAGATCTGGGCCGCCGTCCAGCTCAGGCGCGGCCCGAACGTGGTCGGTCCTTGGGGCCTGTTTCAGTCGTTTGCTGATCTCCTAAAATTCGTGCTCAAGGAGCCGGTCATTCCCGCCGGCGCCAACAAGGGCGTGTTTTTGCTGGCGCCGCTCGTTGCCTGCACGCTGGCGCTCGCCGCCTGGGCGGTGATCCCGCTCAGCGCCGGCATCGTCATCGCCAACATCAATGTCGGCATTCTTTACATCTTCGCCATCTCCTCGCTCGGCGTCTACGGCGTCATCATGGCCGGCTGGGCATCGAACTCGAAGTATCCGTTCCTGGCGGCGATGCGCTCGGCGGCGCAGATGGTGTCCTACGAGGTCTCAATCGGGTTTGTCATTATTACGGTGCTGCTCTGCGTCGGCTCGCTCAACCTCTCCGCCATCGTCGAGGCGCAGAATACGTCATGGGGACTGCTCGGCTGGTATTGGCTGCCGCTGTTGCCGATGTTCGTGATCTTCTTCGTCTCCGCGCTCGCCGAAACCAACCGGCCGCCGTTCGATCTGGTCGAGGCGGAATCGGAACTGGTCGCCGGCTACATGGTCGAATACGGCTCGACGCCATACATGATGTTCATGCTCGGCGAGTACGTCGCCATCGCCACGATGTGCGCCATGGGCACGATCCTGTTCCTCGGCGGCTGGTTGCCGCCGTTTCCGGTCGTGCCATTCACCTGGATCCCGGGCCTCGTCTGGTTCGTGCTCAAGACAAGCTTCATGTTCTTCATGTTCGCCATGGTGAAGGCGTTCGTGCCGCGCTATCGCTACGACCAGTTGATGCGGCTCGGCTGGAAAGTCTTTCTGCCGATATCGCTCGCCATGGTCGCGATCGTCGCCGGCGTACTCGAAGTCATCAGAGGTTGACATGAGACTCGATCAGGCCGCGCGTTCGATTTTCCTCCAGGAGTTCGTGCAGGCGTTCTTCCTGTCGATGCGCTACTTCTTCAAGCCGAAAGCGACGCTCAATTATCCGTTCGAGAAGGGCTCGCTGTCGCCGCGCTTCCGCGGCGAGCATGCGTTGCGGCGCTATCCGAACGGTGAGGAGCGCTGCATTGCCTGCAAGCTGTGCGAGGCGATCTGCCCGGCGCAGGCGATCACCATCGAGGCGGGCCCGCGGAGAAACGACGGCACGCGCCGCACCACCCGCTACGACATCGACATGGTCAAATGCATCTATTGCGGGCTGTGCCAGGAGGCTTGCCCGGTCGACGCCATCGTCGAAGGCCCGAACTTCGAATACGCCACCGAGACGCGTGAGGAGTTGTACTACGACAAGGACCGCCTCCTGGCGAACGGCGACCGTTGGGAGCACGAACTCGCCAAGGCCATCGAACTCGACGCGCCGTATCGTTGAAGCTAAGCCGCCCAAAAGCCACCAATGATCATCAACGCCATTTTCTTCTATCTCTTTGCCGGCGTGTGCATCGCCTCGGCGATCATGGTCGTCACCGCCAGGAACCCGGTGCATTCGGTGCTCTTTCTCATCCTCGCCTTCGTCAACGCGGCCGGTCTGTTCATGCTGCTGGGGGCGGAATTCCTCGCCATGATCCTCATTGTCGTCTATGTCGGCGCGGTCGCCGTGCTGTTCCTGTTCGTGGTGATGATGCTCGACGTAGATTTCGCCGAGCTGCGCCAGGGTTTTCTCAATTACCTGCCGATCGGCGGCGTGGTCGGCGCCGTTCTTCTCGCCGAGCTGCTGTTTATCGTGGGGGCCTGGGTGATCAAACCCGGCGTGCCCAAGGCGATCACGGCGCCGATTCCGGCAGCAAGCGACATCAGCAACACGTTGGCGCTCGGCCTCGTGCTCTACACCCGTTACGTCTACTTCTTCGAGGCCGCCGGCATGATCCTGCTCATCGCCATGATCGGCGCTATCGTGCTGACCTTGCAGCATAAACCGGACGCCAAGCGGCAGGTCATCGCCGAGCAGCTGGCGCGCCGGCGGGCAAGCGCCATCGACATCGTCAAAGTGAAATCGGGGCAGGGGCTGCCATGACGATCGGGCTCGGTCATTATCTTTCGGTCGCCGCGATCCTGTTCACGCTCGGGATCTTCGGCATATTTCTCAACCGCAAGAACGTCATCGTCATTCTGATGTCGATCGAACTGATCCTGCTCGCCGTCAACATCAACCTGGTCGCTTTCTCCGCCTTCCTCGGCGACATCGTCGGTCAGGTCTATGCGCTGATCGTGCTCACCGTCGCGGCGGCGGAAGCCGCGATCGGACTCGCCATCCTCGTCGCTTACTTCCGCAACCGCGGCTCGATCGCGGTCGAAGACGTGAATTTGATGAAGGGCTGAGGGCGCTCAAGTATGTACGAAGCTATCGTCTTCTTGCCGCTCCTCGGCGCCATCATCGCCGGCGCGATCGCGCTCATCGGCGCACGCAACCGGCATCCCGGCGCCGATCCACCGCCGCCGCACGACGATTACGCCGCGCCGCTGGTGCCGGAACACATCCACGGCGCGCCGGCGCCGCAATCCAAGCACGCCGAAATCGATCATCCGCGCCCAGAGCAAGACGAGATCGCCGAGCCGACCGCCGGCTCGCAGGCAGCCGAGCTGATCACGACGACGCTCCTTGCCATCTCTTGGCTGCTGTCCTGTTTCGCCTTCGTCGATGTCGGCTTGCAGGGACATGACGCCCACGTGGCCCTCTTCAATTTCATCAGCTCGGGCGACCTGAAAGTCGATTGGGCGCTGCGCATCGATCCGCTGACCGTGGTGATGCTGGTCGTGGTGACGACGGTTTCCGGCCTCGTCCACCTCTATTCGATCGGCTACATGGCCGACGATCCGCACAAGCCGCGCTTTTTCTCCTACCTGTCGTTCTTCACCTTCGCCATGTTGACGCTGGTGACGTCCGACAATCTCGCGCAATTGTTCGTCGGCTGGGAAGGCGTCGGGCTAGCGAGCTATCTTCTCATCGGCTTCTGGTTTTACAAGCCGGAAGCCAACGCCGCCGCGATCAAGGCCTTTATCGTCAACCGCGTCGGCGACTTCGGTTTCGCGCTCGGCATCTTCGCCGTATTCTTGCTCACCGGCTCGATCAATTTCGACACCGTCTTCGCCCAGGCGCCGAACCTCGTCGGCAAAAGCTTTCACTATCTCAGCTTCAACGTCGACGTGCTGACCGTCATCTGTCTCCTTCTGTTCATGGGCGCGATGGGCAAGTCGGCGCAGTTCTTGCTGCACACCTGGCTGCCCGACGCCATGGAGGGACCGACGCCGGTGTCGGCGCTGATCCACGCCGCCACCATGGTGACTGCCGGCGTGTTCATGGTGGCGCGGCTGTCGCCGCTGTTCGAGTTGGCGCCGGATGCCAAGATGTTCGTGGTTTTCATCGGCGCCACGACGGCGATGTTCGCGGCGACGGTCGCTCTTGTGCAAAACGACATCAAGCGCATCATCGCCTATTCGACCTGCTCGCAGCTCGGCTACATGTTCGTCGCCATGGGGTCGGGCGCTTATTCGATCGGCATGTTCCACCTGTTCACGCACGCCTTCTTCAAGGCGCTTTTGTTCCTCGGCTCCGGCTCGGTGATCCTCGCCATGCATCACGAGCAGGACATCCGCAAAATGGGCGGCCTGTGGCGGAAAATTCCGCTCACTTACGCGACTATGCTGATCGGAACGCTGGCGCTCACCGGATTCCCGCTCACTGCCGGCTTTTTCTCCAAGGATGCGATCATCGAGGCCGACGACGTCGTCAAAGGCACCATGGCGAGCTACGGCTTCATCATGACGGTCGGAGCCGCCGCGCTCACTTCGTTCTATTCCTGGCGGCTCATCTTCAAGACTTTCCACGGCGAGCCGCACGATCATCACCACTACGAGGGAGCCCACGAAAGCTCGAAGACGATGCTGGTTCCGCTGGTGATCCTGGCCATCGGATCGATCGCTGCCGGCTGGCCGGCTCTTCGCCTGTTCACCGGCCACGGCGCCGAAGAGTTCTTCCGTAACTCGCTGATGTTCGGGCCGGCCAATACGGTGCTCGAGGACATGGAGCATCTGCCGCTGGCGATTACGCTGGCGCCCACGGTCATGATGATCGGCGGCTTCCTGATGGCCTGGCAGTTCTACATCCGCCGGCCCGATATCCCCGCCACGCTGGCGCGCGATCAGGCCGTGCTTTACCGCTTCCTGCTCAATGCCTGGTACTTCGACCGCATCTACGATTTCATCTTCGTGCGTCCGGCCATGTGGCTCGGGCGCGTGCTCTGGAAGGGCGGCGACGGTTTCGTCATCGACGGCTTCGGCCCCGACGGCGTCTCCGCGCGGGTGCTCGATGTGACGCGCAACGTCGTCCGGCTACAGACCGGCTATCTCTACCACTACGCCTTCGCCATGCTGATCGGCGTGGCCGCCTTCGTCACCTGGTTCATGTTCTCAGGCGTTGGGGTGCACTGATGACGAGCTGGCCGATCCTCTCCGTCGTTACTTTTCTGCCGATCGCCGGGGCGCTGTTCATCGCGTTCCTGCGCGACGACGAGGCCGGCGCGCGCAATGCGCGCTGGGTGGCGCTGTGGACGACGCTCATCACTTTTGCGATCTCGCTCATCCTGGTCTGGCGTTTCGATTTGGCGTCGGCCGATTTTCAGTTCCTGGAAAAACGGCCGTGGCTCGGTGGCACCATCACCTATTCCATGGGGGTCGACGGCATTTCGCTGCCGTTCGTGATCCTCACCACGGCGCTGATGCCGATCTCGATCCTGGCGAGCTGGACCGCGATCCAGCACCGGGTGCGCGCCTACATGATCGCGTTCCTGGTGCTGGAAACGCTGATGGTCGGCACCTTCTGCGCGCTGGACCTGGTGCTGTTCTATGTGTTCTTCGAGGGCGGCCTCATTCCGATGTTCCTGATCATCGGCGTGTGGGGCGGCCCGCGCCGCGTCTATGCGAGCTTCAAGTTCTTCCTCTACACGCTGCTCGGCTCGGTGCTGATGCTGCTCGCCATCATGGCGATGTATTGGGAAGCGGGTACGACGGATATCCCGGCGTTGCTGCATCACGCCTTCCCGCGGTCTCTGCAAACCTGGGCGTGGTTCGCGTTCCTCGCCTCGTTTGCGGTCAAGATGCCGATGTGGCCGGTCCACACCTGGCTCCCCGACGCCCATGTCGAAGCGCCGACCGCGGGCTCGGTCATCCTCGCGGCGATTCTGTTGAAGATGGGCGGCTACGGCTTCCTCCGCTTCTCGCTGCCGATGTTCCCGCAAGCTTCCCTCGAACTCGCGCCGCTGATCTACGCGCTCTCCATCGTCGCCATCATCTACACCTCGCTGGTCGCCATGGTGCAGGAGGACGTGAAAAAGCTCATCGCCTATTCCTCGGTGGCGCATATGGGCTTCGTCACCATGGGGCTGTTCGCCATGACCGCGCAGGGCGTCGCCGGCGGCATCTTCTTGATGATCTCGCACGGCATCGTTTCGGCCGCCCTCTTCCTTTGCGTCGGCGTCATCTACGACCGCATGCATACGCGCGAGATCGCTGCCTATGGCGGGCTCGTCAACCGCATGCCGGTCTATGCCTTCGTCTTCATGGTGTTCACGCTCGCCAATATCGGATTGCCGGGCACTTCCGGCTTCATCGGCGAGTTTTTGACGCTGATCGGCACCTTCCGCGTCAACAATTGGGTGGCGACGCTAGCGACGCTCGGTACCATCCTCTCCGCCGCTTACGCGCTGTGGCTCTACCGCAAAGTGATCTTCGGCAAGCTGGAGAAGCCGAGCCTCTTGCATATCAAGGACATCGGCTGGCGCGAAATTGCCGTACTGGCGCCGCTTGTGATCCTGACCATCGTATTCGGCATTTATCCGAAACCGGTGCTCGATATGTCGGCCGCGTCGGTGACGCAGCTGGTCGACAATTTCCAGCACGCGGTCTCAAGCGTGCAAGCCGCGGCGCTGGCGAGGTGAGGCGATGTATCCGGCCCTGACCATGACCGGCCTCGTCCCGCTGCTGCCGGAGATCGTGCTCGGCGTCGGCGCCATGGCGCTGTTGATGCTCGGCGTCTATCGCAGCGAGGGCGGCGTGCGCGTGATCGACATTGCCGCGATCGTGCTCCTGATCGTCGCCGGGCTGATCGTGCTCGCGCTTCCCGGGGGCAAGCTTGTGACCTTCGGTGGCAGCTTCGTGGTCGACGACTTCGCCCGGTTCCTGAAAATCCTCGCCATCCTCGGCTCGGCCGCCGCGATCCTGATGTCGATCGATTACGACAAGCGGGAGAAGCAGCAGCGTTTCGAATATTCGGTGCTGATCGTGCTCTCCACGCTCGGCATGCTGATGCTGATCTCGGCCGCGGATCTCATTGCGCTTTATCTCGGCCTCGAATTGATGAGCCTGCCGCTCTACGTGGTGGCCGCCAGCCATCGCTCGTCGCTGCGCTCAACCGAGGCGGGGCTTAAATATTTCGTGCTTGGCGCGTTGTCGTCGGGAATGTTGCTTTATGGCGCCTCGCTGGTTTACGGCTTCACCGGCACGGTGAATTTTTCCGGGATCGCGCAATCCGCCGCCGACGCCGGCACCGGCTTGATCTTCGGCCTTGTCTTTCTGTTCGCCGGTTTCTGCTTCAAGGTGTCCGCCGTGCCGTTCCACATGTGGACGCCGGACGTCTATGAAGGCGCGCCGACCCCGGTGACGGCCTTTTTCGCCGCGGCGCCCAAGGTCGCCGGCATCGCCATGTTCGTGCGCGTCGCGGTCTCAGCTTTCCCCGGCATCACCGGGCAGTGGCAGGAGATCGTCGCTTTCGTCTCCGTCGCCTCGATGCTGCTCGGCTCGTTCGCGGCGATCGGCCAGCGCAACATCAAGCGGCTGATGGCCTATTCGTCGATCGGCCACATGGGCTTTGCGCTCATCGGGCTCGCCGCGGGAACGTCGGAGGGCGTGCAGGGTGTGCTCGTCTACATGGCGATCTACGTTACCATGACGCTCGGCGTATTCGCCGTGATCCTGTCCATGCGACGAAGCGGCGGCATGGTCGAATCGATCGACCAGCTCGCCGGGCTCGCGCGCACGCACCCGACCATGGCGTTCTTCCTGGCGATGCTGTTGTTCTCGATGGCCGGCGTGCCGCCGCTCGCCGGCTTCTTCGCCAAATTCTATGTCTTTCTTGCCGCGATCAAGGCCGGGCTCTACATCCTCGCCGTGATCGGCGTGCTGGCGAGCGTGGTCGGCGCCTATTACTATCTGGCGATCGTCAAGATCATGTATTTCGACGAGCCGGCGGAAGATTTCTACAGCATGCCGGATGAGCTCAAAGTGGTGCTCGGCATTTGCGGGTTGTTCAACATTCTCTTCTTCGTTTACCCGGGACCGCTGGTCGGCGTCGCGAGCGCCGCCGCCCACTCGCTGTTCTGATGCAACTCGATCCCAGCGCGATCGAGGCGGGCGCACGGCTCGTGGCCTTGGGGACAATCGGCTCGACCAACGAGGAGGCCGGCGCCCGCGCCCGCAATGGCCACCGCGGCCCGCTCTGGATCACGGCCGACGCGCAAACTGCCGGTCGCGGCCGTCTCGGCCGCTCCTGGAACTCACCGCCGGGCAATCTCTACGCCAGCCTGCTTCTGTCCGAATCGTCGCCATTCGAGCGCGCGCCCGAACTTGCCTTCGTCGCATCATTGGCGCTGCGCGATGCGATCGTCGCCGAAGCGCCGGCGCTGGCGGCGATGCTCGGCTTCAAGTGGCCGAACGATCTGTTGCTCGCCGGAGAGAAGTGCGCCGGGATTCTCATCGAGGGCGAGGTCGAGCCGGCCAAGACCGTATCCGTTGTGATTGGCATCGGCGTCAATTGCGCGCACCATCCGCCGATGGCCTCCGACCGCGCGCCTGACGCCGTAAAATCGACTCGCTTGCATTCTGCACCGTTCGGGGAGCACGCGGTGCTGTTTCCCGCGACCGACCTCCACGCGCACGGCGCCGACGTCACCCCGGAGCAATTATTCACGCGCCTTTCGGCGACGATGTGCGCCCGCATCGCCCAATGGGACCGCGGCCGGGGCTTTACCGCCATTCTCGGCGACTGGCTCACTTCGGCCCGCGGCCTCGGCGAAGAAATCCGCGTTCGCCAGAACGGCAGCGATAAGACCGGCCGCTTTGTCGGCCTCGATCAATTGGGCCGCCTGGTGCTGGAGCATCCCGGCGGGCGCGTCGAGAAAATATCGGCGGGCGACGTGTTTCCGTTTGCGCGGCGTGGCGGCCGGATCGTCCCGAGCCGGCGGGAGAAGTGATGGCGCAAGGCGAACTTTTATTCGCGCCGCTCGGCGGCATCGGCGAGATCGGGATGAATCTCTCGATCTACGGCTTCGGCGACGGCCGGCTGCGGCAGTGGCTCATCGTCGATTGCGGCGTGTCCTTTGCCGCCGAGGAGCACCTGCCCGGCGTCGATCTCATACTGCCGGACATTCGTTTCCTCATCGAGGAGCGGCGCAACATCGTCGGCCTGGCGGTGACCCACGCCCACGAAGACCATATGGGGGCGCTCATTGATCTGTGGCCGCGGCTCAACGTGCCGCTTTACGCCACACCATTCGCGGCGGCGTTGTTCGAGGCCCGCCGATCGTCCGAGCCCGGCGCCCCGAAAATCCCCGTCAACGTCGTGCCGCTCGGCGGCCGCGTGACGCTCGGCCCGTTCACGATCGACTTCATCAACGTCGCGCACTCGATCCCGGAGTCGAACGCGCTCGCGATCCGCACGCCGCTCGGCACGGTGCTGCATACCGGCGACTGGAAGATCGATCCCACCCCGCTCATCGGCGCGCCAACCGACCAGGCCAGGCTCACCGCGCTCGGCGATGAAGGCGTTTTGGCGCTCGTTGGCGATTCCACCAACGCCGTCCGCGAAGGCCGCTCGCCCTCCGAAGCCGACGTGGCCAAGACGCTCGCCGACCTCATCCGCACCGCTCCGGCGCGCGTCGCGGTGACGACGTTCGCTTCCCATGTCGGGCGCATCCGCGCGGTGGCCGACGCCGGGCGTGCCGCCAAACGCGAAGTCGTGCTCGTCGGCCGCGCCATGGAGCGCGTCGCGCAAGTTGCACGCGAGACCGGCTATCTCGACGGCGTGCAGGATTTCCGCTCGGCCGAGAGCTACGGCTATTTGCCGCCCGACAAGGTGCTGGCGCTGTGCACCGGCAGTCAGGGCGAGCCGCGCGCCGCGCTGGCGCGCATCGCCGAAGACGAGCATCCGGAGATTACGCTGACGCGCGGCGACCGCGTCATCTTTTCCTCGCGCACCATCCCCGGCAACGAGAAGGCCGTCTCCCGGGTCATCAATGGCCTTGTGACGCAGGGCATCGAGGTCATCACGGACAGGAGCCACTTGGTCCACGTTTCCGGCCATCCGCGCCGCGCCGAACTTCTTGACATGATGGGCTGGGTCCGGCCGAAGATCCTCATCCCGGCGCACGGCGAAGCTTTACACCTTGCCGAACACGCCAAGCTCGCCCGCGGCGCCGGCGTCCCCGAAGTGCTCCTTTGCCGCAATGGCGATCTCGTTCGCCTCGCACCGGGGCCGGCGGAAATCATCGACGAAGTCCCCGCCGGCCGCGTCTACAAGGACGGCGCGCTACTGATCGACGCCGAGGGCCCGACCGTGGCCGCCCGCCGCCGCTTAAGCTTCGCGGGGATTGTCACCGTCGCCTTGGCGCTGAGTGAGAAGGGCGTGCTGGTGGCCGATCCGGAAATCGAGCAGATCGGCGTTCCGCCGACCGATGCCGGCGGCCGGCCGATGCATGAAATCGCCCGCGACGCGGTCGAGGAAGCGTTCGAGACGCTGCCGAAACCGCGGCGGCGCGATCCCGACGAGGTCGCCGAGGCGGTGCGGCGCGCAGTGCGCGGCGCGATCGCCGCGCACTGGAACAAGAAGCCGATCTGCCACGTGCATGTGCTCGTGGTGTAGGATGGGTTGAGCACAGCGAAGCCCATCATCGAGCTCGTAATGCGGTGGGTTTCGCTCAACCCACCCTACGAACGGCCGGGTCTTAGGAGACTAAACTATGATCGGCAGACTCAATCATGTCGCGATCGCCGTGCGCAACATCGGCAAGGCGACGGCGCTCTATCGCGACGTCCTCGGCGCGGAGGTTTCGGCCGCGGTGCCACAGCCGGATCATGGCGTGACCACAGTATTCATTACCTTGCCGAACACCAAGATCGAGCTGCTTGAACCACTCGGCGAAGGTTCGCCGATCGCGAAATTCCTCGAGCGCAATCCCGACGGCGGCATGCACCATGTCTGCTACGAGGTCGACGACATCCGCGCCGCGCGTGATGCGCTCAAGAGCGCGGGCGCCCGCGTGCTCGGCGACGGCGAGCCGCGCATCGGCGCCCACGGCAAGCCCGTGCTGTTCCTGCACCCGAAGGATTTTGCCGGCACGCTCGTCGAACTGGAACAGCGCTGACCCATGTCGATCACCACGGCCGCCGCCATCTTTTTTCTGATCTGGTGGGTGGTGCTGTTCGCGGTGCTGCCCTGGGGCGTCCGTAGCCAGCACGAAGGCGGCACGATCGTGCCCGGCACCGACCCGGGCGCGCCGGCGATCCCGTATTTAAGACGCAAGCTCCTTTGGACGACGTTCGTCGCGGCACTGATCTTTGCCGCCTGCTACGTCGTCTACGTCGAGCACCTGGTCACGATCGAGGGCCTGACCGCGCCTTTCGGGGGGCGTTGACGCGGGCAGGGGGGATGCCAAAAAAAGAAGCAGGGCCAAAGCCCTGCCAAATGATCTTCACCTGATCCTTAATCCGCGCCGTTGTTCTGGCGATTTAGGCTTTTCGGCGTAGCGGCAGCGTTGATTTCGCGCCGTTGGACCATCCTCCCATGACTTGGACCGTCCTTCCGAACCCGACACGAGGTATCCGGTTCCGGGATCGCGTGTTTTGTTGGTACTCGATCTTCGAACCGATGTCATCAGCTTACCGGGCTTCGGTGACAAAAAAAATTAACGCCGACGGGTATTGGCGGAACCCGATGCCCTTCACGGCGCCCCCTTGTAATTCCGAGGCCGTTCCGGATTCACTGAAGGGGTGATTCCGCAGCCCGGCCCGACGAGATTTCATGCGACTTTCCCGTTACTTCCTCCCCATCCTGCGCGAAACGCCCAAGGAAGCCGAGATTGCCTCGCACCGGCTGATGCTGCGCGCCGGCATGATCCGCCAGGAGGCGGCCGGCATCTATGCCTTCTTGCCGCTCGGGCTGCGCGTCCTCAACAAGGTGTGCCGGATCGTACGCGAGGAGCAGGATCGCTCCGGCGCCATCGAACTCCTCATGCCGACGATCCAGTCAGCGGAGCTGTGGCGCGAAAGCGGCCGCTACGAGGCCTACGGCAAGGAGATGCTGCGCATCAAGGACCGTCACGAGCGCGAGATGCTCTATGGTCCGACCAACGAGGAGATGATCACCGAGATCTTTCGCGCCTATGTGCGCTCGTACAAGGATTTGCCGCTCAACCTCTATCACCTGCAATGGAAGTTCCGCGACGAGGTGCGGCCGCGCTTCGGGCTGATGCGCGGGCGAGAGTTCCTGATGAAGGACGCTTACTCGTTCGATGTGGATTTGGCGGGCGCCACGCACGCCTATAATCGCATGTTCGTCGCCTATCTACGTAGCTTCGCGCGGATGGGCTTGCAGTCGATCCCGATGGTCGCGGAAAGCGGGCCGATCGGCGGCAACCTGTCGCATGAATTCATCGTGCTCGCCGACACCGGCGAGAGCGAGGTGTTCTGCCACCGCGATTATCTCGGCTTCGATGTCCCGGGCGCGGATGTGGACTTCAACAGCGTGCCCGGCCTGCAGGGGATCGTGGACAAGTGGACCTCGCTTTATGCCGCGACTTCGGACAAGCACGATGCGGCCGCTTTCGCCAAGCTCTCGCCGGAACAGCGCATATCGGCGCGCGGCATCGAAGTCGGCCAGGTGTTCTACTTCGGCACCAAATATTCCGAGCCAATGCGGGCGGTCGTGACCGGCCCCGACGGCGTCGAGCGGCCGGTGCATATGGGATCATACGGAATCGGGCCGACCCGGCTGGTCGCCGCGTTGATCGAGGTGTTTCACGACGAGGCCGGGATCAAATGGCCGGAAGCGGTGGCCCCTTTTAGCGTCGCCATCCTCAATCTCAAGCAGGGCGCGAGCGAGACCGATATGGCCTGCGAGCAGCTCTATGCCGCCCTCACTGCCGGCGGCATCGACACGCTCTACGACGATCTCGACGAACGGCCCGGCTCCAAATTCGCCACCGCCGACCTCATTGGCGTCCCTTGGCAGATCCTAGTGGGGCCGCGGGGCCTTGCCGAAGGCAAGGTGGAGCTCAAGCGCCGCGCCGACGGATCGCGGGAACTCATGAGCCCCGAGGACGCGCTCGTCCGGCTTGTTGCGTGAAGCTGTGTGCGACCGCACCATGGTGCGATGTTTCGCGGCTTAAAACGGACAGAATCATGTGAAAGTCGGGTTATCCGCGGGGACCAGACATTGATGCGAGAACCGACCGGCACTCATCCCTTCGCGCCGTTCGAATGGATGCTGTCGCTGCGCTACCTTCGGGCGCGGCGCAAGGAAGGATTCATCTCGGTGATCGCCGGGTTCTCCTTTCTCGGCATCATGCTTGGCGTGGCGACGTTGATCATCGTCATGGCGGTCATGAACGGCTTCCGCCAGGAGCTTCTGGACAAAATCCTCGGGCTCAACGGCCACCTGCTCATCCAGCCGCTCGAATCTCCGCTCACCGACTGGCAGGCGGTCGCCGAGCGGGTCGCCAAGGTCCCGGGCGTGCGGCTGGCGGCGCCGATCGTCGAGGGCCAGGCGCTGGCGTCCTCGCCGTTCAACGCTTCCGGCGTCCTGGTGCGCGGCATCCGCGCCGGCGATCTGGCCAAGCTGTCTTCGGTGGCGAAGAATATCAGGCAGGGCACGCTCGACGGCTACGATGAGGGGCAGGGGATCGCCATCGGCTCGCGGCTCGCCGAGCAGCTGTCGGTGCGGGCCGGCGACAATCTCACTTTGGTTGCGCCGCGCGGCGCAGTGACGCCGATGGGCACCACGCCGCGGATCAAATCCTACAAGATCGCCGCTGTGTTCGAGATCGGCATGTCGGAATACGACGCCGCTTTCGTGTTCATGCCGCTCGCCGAGGCGCAGGCCTATTTCAACCGCGCCGGCGACGTGACCGCGATCGAGGTCTATACCGACGACCCGGATCGGGTCGACCGCTACCGGCCGCTGGTCACCGAGGCCGCGGCACGGCCGATCTATATGATCGACTGGCGTCAGCGTAACGCCACGTTCTTCAACGCGCTCCAGGTCGAGCGCAACGTGATGTTCCTGATCCTGACGCTGATCGTGCTCGTAGCGGCGCTCAATATCGTTTCCGGCCTGATCATGCTGGTGAAGGATAAAGGCAGCGACGTCGCCATCCTGCGCACCATGGGCGCGACGCAGGGCGCCATCATGCGCATCTTCCTTATCACCGGCGCTTCGATCGGCGTGGTCGGCACGCTGGTCGGCTTCCTGCTCGGCACCATCGTCTGCCTCAACATCGAATCGATCCGCCACTTTTTGTCATGGCTCACCAATACCGAGCTGTTCTCGCCCGAGCTTTATTTCCTGTCGCGGCTTCCCGCCGACATGAATGCCGGCGAAACGACGGCCGTCGTGGTCATGGCGCTCGGATTATCGCTGTTGGCGACGCTCTATCCGTCCTGGCGGGCGGCGCGGCTCGATCCGGTCGAAGCCTTGCGGTACGAGTGATCGCGCGATGGACGAGACCACCACGATCATGGAACCTGCCCTGGCGCCCGCCCCGTCGACCGCAGACGATGATGACCAGCCGATCGTGTTCCTGCACGAGATCAGCCGTCGCTTTCGCCAGGGCGACACCACGCTCGACATTCTCAAAGGCGCCGAGCTTGCGGTCTGGCGGGGGCAGTCGGTGGCGCTGGTCGCTCCGTCGGGCGCCGGCAAATCGACGCTCCTGCACATCGCCGGACTGCTCGAGCATCCCGATTCCGGCGAAGTCTATATCGACGCCAGGGCGACCTCGCACCTGACCGATATGCAGCGCACCCGCATCCGCCGCACCGACATCGGTTTCGTCTATCAGTTTCATCATCTCTTGTCGGAGTTCTCGGCGCTCGAGAACGTGATGCTGCCGCAGATGATCCGCGGCTTGAAGCGCGAGCAGGCGCAAACGCGCGCAGCCGAGCTGTTGAGCTATCTCGGCCTCAAAGAACGCCTGACGCACCGGCCGACCGAGCTTTCCGGCGGCGAGCAGCAGCGTGTCGCCATCGCGCGCGCCGTCGCCAACGCACCGCGCATCCTGCTTGCCGACGAGCCGACCGGCAATCTCGACCAGCGCACCTCGGCGCGGGTCTTTGCCACGCTCAATCAGTTGGTGCGCGCCTCGGGGCTTGCCGCCATCATCGCCACGCACAACCTCGACCTTGCCGCGCAAATGGATCGCCGCGTGACCATCCGCGACGGCGCGGTCGTCGAGCTGGCCTAGAACCGAAAAATAACGAGGCCGCCCCCAGGCGGCCTCGCTGATTTTCATGCGTCGCGGCTGCCGATCAGCAGGGGCGGCACCAGCAACGATACGGGCCGCAGACCCGGCGCATACCCGGCGGGCACCAGCGGCCAAAGCCGAAGCATGCCGCCTTATGGATCATCGTCGCGTTTTGCGCCTGCGCCTGGATACTGCCGGCGCCTTGGGTTTGAGCCTGTGCGGTCCATACCGCCGAACCCAAAAGCAAAGCGACCGCCGTCAATGTGATTGCGAGTTTAGCCATCAAAGACCTCCCGTTGTTGTGGTAAACGCTTCGTAAAAGGAGAACACGACAATACGGTAACACCCGAGACTTACTTCGGCATCCCTGAGCCGGAGATGAACAAGCCTCGTAGCTTTATACGAATGGATGGCCGGTTCGGTTCACCCCCTTGGGAGCGCCGGCTTGGGTATTGGGGCAGTTTGAATAAGGCAGGGCCCCCTAAGCCCTTGCAGCCTAGGCAAAACGGCGCATATTCGGCCTCATGGCCAAATCCCCGCGAATTAGAGTTATTTTCAAGCACAAGCGCATCGCCGAAGACGATTGGCAATTTGAGGCCCACTGTCCCGGAGCCGAAATTCGCTACATCAAGGGGTTTAAGAGCAAAGTCGAGGCGGATGAATGGCTACAGGGAACCCGCCGAATAGATTGGCTGAGATCGCAGGGCTACGCAAAATGACCGAGCCCCCACAAACACCCTATGAACGTTTCCTAGCCGCGGCAAAAATCGGCAACAGCTTTTATGTGCGCGCAACGCAACCGGATGGCACAGTTGATCGGATCGAAGGTTTTGCTACGGAAGGCGAGGCGGCACGCTGGATTAAAAACGAAGCCGTGGTGTGGCTTAATGCTCGCAGCAGCTAATAGCCACAGACGTACAAGTCAAAGTCGATATTCTTACTTGGGGTCGAGATTACCATTTGACATTTTGTTGTTCCAATTTCCAGAGCGGCCGAACGCAGGACCTCAATATATTTGTTTGCTAATTCGGACGGTTTCTCGGGATCAATCAAACCAACTAAAATGCCGGTCTCGGAAACAAAATTCGGAATCGTAGAGATTGGACCAAGGGAACTAATTCCAGCCTTCTTGAAAACATCCATAAATTCGACAGCGAAACGGGCGGGTCCTCTCGCTGCCTCAGCAAAAACGGCAATCTGCGGAATATCCACCGCAAGCCGAAAGTAATTTTTAACGTTGAGCAATGGCGAATTGGCGGGGGCTATTACGTCGCCGTCATGTTGTCCGGACGGCGCGCCAGAGCGGGTTGAAACTGATGCGTTTGCCACGGAAGGCGAGGCGTGGCGCTGGATCAGGAATGAATCACAAATTTGGTTGGCGGAAAAGCAAGACACCCTCACTTAATGGGGTCTGAAAAAGTCCAACGTTCAACTTGGATTACCGCAGCAATTGGTCAGAGAGCCATTGCCGCCAGTAACCGCAATGCTGCCCGATTCCTCAGTCGCGGATGACGACGCTACTGATGTGAGTTTGTCTGCCACGGGAAACGGATAGATTGTGGCGGAGGGGCGGTCAAACCATTGGTGTTGCGGCCGTGGCACCACCCACGGACCGACTCACGCTTTTGAGGCCGACGTGACCTACGTTGGCCGCAAAATGCCGAGATAACTGTCCCGACACCGACGGCCGCCACGAATGCAACCTGCCTTGGGTAGTGGGTTCCTTTGAATAAGGCAGCCAAATCGGCTTGCCACTCGGGCCGTAGGGCGCATATTCGCCAACATGGCCGAAGTCCGCAAAATCGCTAAATATACGTTGGACGCCTTGCTAATCGCGTTTCCCTTGTCCGTTGTGCTCTATTTTCTGGCCTATCCGGACAAATTCGACGCTTTTCTGAATTGGATGGTAGGGCGCCGATGACCAAAGTGACCCACTACCCTGCCTTGGGTAGTGGGCTACTTTGAATAAGGCAGCGGCTTAATGGGCTAGCCGCCGGGACGGGCGTGGCACATATTGCGGAACATGCCCGAAGCCTTCCTAATCGGTGTTGATACTGAGACGCTGGACCGCTCCCACAGGCGGCTATTTCTAGTCCTAGACGATAGCCCGGAACAGGCCATTCAGGCAGTCCTACGCCTTTGGCCAACGTCGAAGGTGGATTGGAGTGGGATCAAGGCCCTGTCTGCGACGGTCGAGAAGCTTGGATTGCGGCAAGGAGAGCCGAGGCAATTGTAATGGCCCCAAAGCAACCCAAACGCCCTAGGGACTTCTCCCAAGCCGCTAAAATGGTTGTGGATATTGCCACGGGGCAGGTCGAGGACCGCCCTCGTACGCCCGAGGAACAGGGCAAGGACCCGGCAGCGGCAGCTTTAGGCCGAAAGGGCGGTCATGCCCGCGCTACCAAAATGACCAGCGAACAACGCCGAGCAATTGCAAAAAACGCGGCGACTAAGCGGTGGTCATCGGATTAATGTGAACCCCCGGCGGGAGCGTTACCGCACCCCTTTTGATTTCAATTTTGGCAAGTGTAGTCCATTCACCGTCACTGCTCGGTTTCCATTGGAATCGGACAAGGCCGGGTGATTGAATTTGTAGCGGGATACCTCCCAAAGATACCGTCGATGTCGGGGGGCCGTCTGCGGGAGGCGATATAAGAATCGATTTCGCCGATTGTGTTAATGGCTGTTCGGATGGACCGATGACTCGAAACTCAACCAAATATCTGGTGTTTGGCTGAGGGAATCGCGCCCGCATGAATAAGTTGAAAACAAGCACGGCCGGAAAAGTTGGCGTTGTAAGTTCCTCGCCGTAAACACCGATAATAATGTCCTTCCCCGTGATTTCCCGGCGGACATCGTCGCATAGGAGCGCGAATTCAATAATCGGTGCGTTTGGTATCTCGGCCACCGAACTACTCCACGCTTAGTATTGTTATTGCGGTGGGACGTCACCAAAACGAAGGTCGAAAAATGCTCCGTTAGCGGTCTTGGTGCGCGTTTGTGTGTAATCCAGCCAATCAGGCTTCCGGAAATTTCGAGGCGGTTTGTCCAACGGATAAGCAGTCTGATACACAATTTCTGCGCCTGAAATTGCAAACAAGAGATCGCTTGCCGAATCTGGCCGTAGATTACTGGGACTCCCCAGCATCCGAGAAATCTGAGCTGGCTCCTTTCTCAGTCGGCGGCAAAGTTCAGCTTGGCTAATGCCGCTGTCCTTAAATTCAGCAAGTATCAAGCTGTGTAGTTTTCTTCGACCGCGCGCGCGAAAATATGCGAGCGTTGAAACCGGGATCGGTTCGCCGGGGATCGGTTTAGACAGCGAGAAATTTTGTAAGGTACTCATGCGGCTGTTTCCCTTTTGAGAACGGTTCGAGCGAACCAAAAATTTGTTGCCAATCGTGGCGACACTTTTTGCATTCGTAGTCGAAGTTCATATCTTCTCGATAGTCCCATGTTAGGGCGGCGAAGCAGTCTTTATCGAGAAAACATCCAAATGCGCGGATGCCTGGTCCGTACAAAGTACGAACATCAAAAACTTCAAGCGCAATCGGATCAACACGCGCCATGAAGCAGTCGTTCGGTTTTTTGTGAGGGTGCTCGCCGACCGTAATTTCTTCGCCTGTCGTAAACGCGTCTAGCGTTTCTCGAAGGTCGACCAACCGCAGACCGTCCCAATTGTCAGGGAAGGTGGCGTCTACGGTATCTCGGACCTCCAATGACACAATCATGGTCCGAACCGATGGGTCACTTTTGATGGCCGGTTCCAGCAAAAAAAGTCGGTGACCTAAGCTGGCTTGCACTATCGTATGTATTGACATATAAGTCAACGAGTTTCCGCACGCTATAGGTGCGGCAGTCTGACTCAGCTAACTCATGGTTAAAAGCCTTTCTAAACTGACTTTCATGCTTGACGCTAAGCATAAAGGGTCATATAGTCGGGCCATGAACAAGCTCGACCGTGAAACCCGCGCCCGTGTCCTTCACCTGCTTTGTGAGGGGCAGTCGATCAGGGCTGCGACCCGACTAACCGGCATAAGCAAAAAGGCCGTCATGAAGCTAGTTGTCGATGCTGGTCACGCCTGCACCGAATATCAGGATCGAGTGCTGCGGAACCTGACCAGCGCCCGTGTGCAGGTCGATGAAATCTGGAATTTCGTTTACGCGAAAAACGATAACGTGGCGGAAGCGAAGGCCGCGCCGAAAGACGCGGGCGATGTATGGACGTGGACGGCAATCGACGCGGACACAAAGTTGCTCATTAGCTGGCTGGTCGCGGATCGCAAGGTTCAATCCGCGCTTACTTTCATGGACGATCTGAAAGAGCGGCTGGCGAACCGCGTGCAACTAACAAGTGATGGCCTTCGCGCATATCTTGTCGCGGTCGATGCCGTGTTCGGCGAAGATGTTGATTACGCCATGCTGCAAAAAATCTATGGCGCGGAGCCGGGCGGCGAGAAGCGATATAGCCCGGCGAAGTGCATCGGCGCACAAAAGCGAGAAGTGAGCGGTACCCCTGATCCGAACCATATCAGCACGTCTTATGTTGAGCGCCAGAACCTCACGATGCGGATGCATATGCGCCGCTTCACGCGCCTCACAAATGCTTTTAGCAAAAAGATTGAGAACCATGCGTGTGCGGTCGCACTGCACTCGATGTATTACAATTTCGTGCGGCTACACCAAACGCTAAAAGTCTCTCCCGCAATGGCCGCTGGCGTGACGGATCGGCTTTGGGAAATGACTGACGTTGTAGATGTGCTTGATGCTTTCGAGGCGAAGCGCAAGCGCCAGCCAAAAGTGATTTTCAACGTTGAGCCGTGGCGGATCGGCGACGGCTATTACGTCACAGTCACGATGCCCGGTAGCGAGCCGGAAAAGATCACCGATACATTTGCGACGGAAGGCGGGGCGTGGCGCTGGATCAAGAACGAGTCGGTCGGTTGGCTCCACGCTCGAAAGTCCATCACGTCGAACGCTTCGTGATCTCCGGCATTGGTTCGACCATGAGCTTGTACCTTCCACCGACAATCGTCAGCGTCGTGCCCAATTCTGCCGTTGACGTAGATAAACTTGTGAGCGCGTTTTTAATTTCAGTGTTGCTTGTTGTTAGTTCTTTCACGCGATCCGGCGGCGCGGGTGCTTTTCTGAGATCGGTAATTATCTTGTCCTGCTCGGCCACGTTCGTTTTCAAATCCGTAAGCTGAGTATTGACGGCGGTGTATTGTTCGCGCGCCAGCGTCAATCGCTCTAACAAGGCGGCAATGCGCTCCTTTCCTAGATGACCACGCAGCCACCAAGCACCGCCGCCGAAAAAGGCGATGATCGCCGCAGCGGCGATAAGGAAATCGACCGGGTCCATCATGAAGAGGGACCAAGCCTTGTTCGGATCGAGCATGGCCATTCATTAATCATAGCGGTTATTCCGCCGCCACAATTGAAAGGAGCCACTGCCCTGCCTTGACTCCGGAACAATAAGCGAACTATGTTCCCTATTCGTTCTCGCGAAGGGGAGAGACAACATGGTTCGCGCGGTCGCCGAAGAAGCCTTGGCGCTCACCTCGATCACCCTGTTCCTGGCCATGGTTGCCGTGTGGGTGCAGGTGCTCGGGGTCGTTTGATAAGGCGTGCATGTCCGCGCCTAGCCGTTCGAAGAACGGCGTCGCTTTGCTCGCCCATGCCGCGGGCATGAAACTTTCTGTGCGCGGCGATGTATGACGTGCGCCGGATGATGGACAGTATTGCGCGCGATCCCGCATGCTCGCCTCTCGCAGAATCGTCATCCGCGAGTATCTAGCAATATGCCCGCTGCGACCGCCGCGTCCCCCGGTTTCGTGCATCTGCACGTCCATTCGTCCTACTCGCTCCTGGAAGGCGCGCTGACCATCGCGCGGCTGGCGGAGCTTGCCAAAAAAGACCGGCAGCCGGCGCTGGCGCTGACCGATACCGACAACATGTTCGGCGCGCTCGAATTCTCCGAGAAGATGGCGAGCGCAGGCATCCAGCCGATCGTCGGCTGCGCGCTGGCCGTCGATTTCGGCGATCACGAAAATCGCAGTGGGACGCCCGGGGAGGATTTTTCCCGCCTTGTGCTCTTGGCCGCGCGCGAGGACGGTTATCGAAGCCTCATGCGGCTTTGCTCGCGTGCCTATCTCGATACGGCGCCGACCGAACGGCCGCACCTCAAACTCGACTGGCTTGAAGGCGAGACAAGCGGATTGATCGCGCTCAGCGGCGGCCCCGGCGGGCCGCTCGACGCCGCGATCGGGGCGGGGCAGAGCGCGCTTGCCTTAATGCGCTGCAAACACTTGCAGCGCCTGTTCGGCGATCGCCTCTACATCGAACTCCAGCGCCACGGCCTGGCGGCCGACCGCATTGCCGAGCCGGCGCTGATCGAGCTTGCCTATGCCCGCGGCATCCCACTCGTCGCCAGCAACGAACCGTTCTTCGCCACGCGCGAGGATTACGAGGCCCACGATGCGCTGCTCTGCATTGCCGAGGGCAAGCTCATCGCCGACGGCGAGCGCCGCCAGCTCACGCCCGAGCATCGCTTCAAGACCCGCGCGGAAATGGCGGCCCTGTTCGCCGATCTGCCCGAAGCGCTGGCGGCGACCGTCGAAGTTGCCGAGCGCTGCGCGTTCCGCCCGCTCACGCTGGCGCCGATCCTGCCGCGCTTCTCCACGCAAGCAGGCAACGAGGCGGAAGAGCTGCGCCGCGCCGCGCTTGCCGGATTAGAGCGCCGCCTGGCGCGGCACCCGCTGGCGCCGGGCCATACCGCCGAGGATTACCACGACCGGCTCGCCTTCGAGCTCGGCGTTATCGAGAGCATGAAATACGCCGGCTACTTCCTGATCGTCGCCGACTTCATCCAGTGGGCGAAAGCGCAAGGCATTCCGGTCGGCCCGGGCCGCGGCTCCGGCGCCGGCTCGCTCGTTGCCTATGCGCTCACCATCACCGATCTCGATCCGATCCGCTTCGGGCTGCTGTTCGAGCGCTTCCTCAATCCCGAGCGCATCTCCATGCCGGATTTCGATATCGACTTTTGCCAGGAGCGGCGCGACGAGGTGATCCATTACGTGCAGGAGAAATACGGCCGTGAGCAGGTCGCCCAGATCATCACCTTCGGCACCTTGCAGGCGCGCGGCGTGCTGCGCGACGTCGGCCGCGTGCTGCAAATGCCCTACGGCCAAGTCGACAAGCTCTGCAAGCTCGTGCCGCAGAACGCGCTCAATCCCGTCACGCTGGCGCGCGCCATCGACGACGAGCCGCGGCTGCAGGCCGAGCGCGATCGCGATCCGGTGGTGCGCCGCGCCTTCGACATCGCGCAGAAGCTCGAAGGCCTCACTCGCCACGCCTCCACCCATGCCGCCGGCATCGTCATCGGCGACCGGCCGCTGACCGAGCTGGTGCCGCTCTATCGCGATCCCAAATCGCTGATGCCGGTGACGCAGTTCAACATGAAATGGGTCGAGCCGGCGGGCCTGGTGAAGTTCGATTTCCTCGGACTGAAAACGCTCACCGTACTCGATCTCGCCGTCAAGCTGGTCAAACGGCGCGGCGTCGATCTCGATCTGACCAATTTGCCGCTCGACGATGCCAGATCCTACGAGATGATGGCGCGCGGCGAGACGGTCGGGGTGTTCCAGGTGGAAAGCGCGGGCATGCGGCGGGCGCTGACCGACATGCGCCCGGACCGCTTCGAGGACATCATCGCGCTTGTCGCGCTCTACCGGCCGGGGCCGATGGCGAACATCCCGACCTATTGCGCGCGCAAGCACGGCGTCGAGCAGCCCGATTTCATCCATCCGAAGCTCGAACCGATCCTGCGCGAGACCTACGGCGTCATCATCTACCAGGAACAGGTGATGCAGATCGCGCAGTTGCTGGCCGGCTATTCGCTCGCGCAAGCCGACCAACTGCGCCGCGCCATGGGCAAGAAGATCCGCAAGGAGATGGAGGCGCAGCGCAAGGGTTTCGTTTCCGGCAGCGTCAAGGGCGGCGTCGAACCGGGGCAGGCCGAGACGATCTTCGAATTGCTCGCGCGCTTTGCCGATTACGGCTTCAACAAAAGCCACGCCGCCGCCTACGCGCTGGTCGCCTATCAGACCGCCTACATGAAGGTCAATTACCCGGTCGAGTTCCTCGCCGCCTCGATGACGCTCGACATGAGCAACACCGACAAGCTCGCCGAATTCCGCACCGAGGCCGAGCGGCTTGGCATCAAAGTCGAATCGCCGTCGATCAATCGCTCCGGCGTCGAATTCGACGTTGCCGGCAATACTATTTATTACGCGCTGGCGGCTTTGCGCGGTGTCGGCCGGCAAGCCGTCGACAGCATTCTCGCCGCGCGCGGCGAGCGTCCCTTCGCGGGGCTTGTCGATTTTGCCCGCCGCATCAATCCGCGCGCGGTCAATAAGCGCGTGCTGGAGAGCCTGGTCGCCGCTGGCGCCTTCGACACCATCGAGGCAAACCGCGCAAGCGCGTTTGGCGCCGTCGATGCCATGCTCGGCACCGCGCAACGCGCGCACGAGGATGCCGCCATCGGTCAATCGGAGCTGTTCGGCGGCGGCGCGGCGCCGGTACCGATCGCGTTGCCCGCGATCGAGCCGTGGCTGGCGGCCGAGCGCCTGCAACGCGAATACGAAGCGGTCGGCTTCTTCCTCTCCGGCCATCCGCTCGACGATTATACCGCGGCGCTGAAACGACTGCGGGTGCAATCCTGGTCTGAGTTCAGCCGAGCGGTGAAGGCGGGCGCCGGCGCCGGCGCCGGCCGCGTCGCCGGCACTGTCGTCGCGCGCACCGAGCGGCGCACCAAGAACGGCTCCAAGATGGGCATCATCGGCCTCTCCGATCCGAGCGGCCAATACGAGGCGGTGCTGTTCGCCGAAGGCTTGGCGCAGTATCGCGACCTGCTCGAGCCTGGCGCGGCGGTGCTTTTGTTCCTCACCGCCGAGGTGCAAGGCGACGAGGTGCGCGCCCGCATCCAGTCGGTCGAGCCGCTCGACGAGGCGGCGGCAAAGACGCAGAAAGGCTTGCGCGTATTCCTGCGCGACGACGCACCGATCGAAGGCGTGGCCCGCCGCCTCGAGCCGATCAAGCTTTCCTCCGGCCGCAACGGCGGGGAAGGCGGCGATGGCGAAGTCAGCGTGGTGCTGATGCTCGGCAATGGCAACGAGGTCGAGGTCAAGTTGCCCGGCCGTTTCAAGGTTTCCCCGCAGATCGCCGGCGCCATCAAGGCGGTGTCGGGCGTGGTCACCGTCGAAGCGCTGTGAGGATTACTTCGCTGAACTCCTCGCGATGACGGCTATCCCACCGTTGCTGATGGCATCTTCCATCGCTATCTGAAGCAGCGTGCGGTAAGGAGCGGTTCCGCTTCCTTCCCGTCTCTCCTCCAATTTGTGGCCTCCGCGATATGCTTCGGATCGAGAACCTTGTCTTTGACGCCTGGGGCCGGCGATTTTTCGATTCCGCAAGCGTCGCCATACCGTCCGGCACGAAAGTCGGTTTGGTCGGACGCAACGGCGTCGGCAAGTCGACGCTGTTTCGGCTGATCCTCGGCGATCTCGCCGCGCAGAGCGGCGAGATCGCCTTGCCGAAATCAGCCCGCATCGGTTCAGTCGATCAGGAGCATCCCGCCACGCCAACGAGTCTCCTGGACACGATCCTGGCCGCGGATACGCAGCGCGAAGCGCTTAATGCCGAGCTGGAAGTCGCCGAACCCGAACAGCTCGCGGAAATCTACCAGCGGCTCAACGCCATCGATGCCGATCGCGCACCGGCGCGCGGGGCGGAGATTCTCAGCGGATTAGGCTTCGCCAATGCCGATCTCGATCGGCCGATGGCGGAATTTTCCGGCGGCTGGCGCATGCGCGTGGCGCTGGCGGCGGCGCTGTTCGCGCAGCCCGATTTGCTGTTGCTCGACGAACCCACCAACTACCTCGATCTGGAAGGTGCGCTGTGGCTGGAGGCGCGGCTCAAGAAATACCCGAATACCGCTATCATCGTCAGCCACGACCGCGAGCTCTTGAACAACTCAGTCGACGCCATCCTGCATCTGAGCGCCGGCAAGCTCGAACTCTATACCGGCGGCTACAACGATTTCGAGACGCGGCGCGCCGAGAAAACGCGGCTGCAAGCGGCGACCAAGGCCAAGCAGGACGCCGAACGCGCGCATTTGCAACGCTTCATCGACCGGTTTCGGGCGAAAGCCAGCAAGGCGACGCAGGCGCAATCGCGCATCAAGCGCCTGGCCAAGCTCGAGCCGATCGCGGAGGTGGTCGAAGAGCGCGTGACGCCGTTCACGCTGCCTTCGCCAAGGCGGCCGCTGGCGCCGCCGCTGATCCAGCTCGACAATGCCACGGTCGGCTACAACGGCGCGCCAGTGCTGCGCAATCTCAATCTGCGGCTGGACGTCGACGACCGGATCGGGCTCCTCGGCGTGAACGGTGCCGGCAAATCTACTTTCGCGAAAATGCTGGCCGGCGCGCTGCCGCTTCAGGCGGGCGAGATGAAACGCGAAGGGCGCATCCGGGTCGGCTGGTTTCACCAGCATCAGATCGAGGCGCTCGATCCGGACGACACGCCGTTGGACATTATTCGCCGCGAGCGGCCGGACGACAGCGAGTCGTCGCGCCGGTCGCGGCTGGCGCAGTTCGGGCTGTCGTTCGACAAGCAGGAGACCACGGTCGCCAATCTTTCCGGCGGCGAGCGCGCGCGGCTCCTCCTCAACCTCGTCGCGATGGCGGGGCCGCACCTTCTCATCCTCGACGAGCCGACCAACCATCTCGATATCGACAGCCGGCGCGCGCTCCTCGATGCGCTCAACGACTATGAAGGAGCGGTTATCCTGATCACCCACGACCGCTCGCTGATTGATCTGGTCGCCGACCGGCTGTGGCTGACGGCCGACGGCCGCATCAAGCCATTTGAGGGCGATATGGACGATTACGCCCGTTTCGTCCTCGATCGCGCCAAATCAGCGGTATCGCCTTCGCAGCCGATCGATGGTCAAGGCGCCATGCCCGATCGGACGGCAGTCATCGACGCGGCGGCCGCCGCCCGGTTCGCCGCCAAAAAGGCCGCGAAGAAGCGCCGGCGGCGCGGCTATTGAGCTTCATCGCGGCGATCCCTCCGATCCGCAAGGTTCAAGTTGCGTCGTAGGGGGATAACCCTATATAAACCCGGCAACTTCACACGCGGACCTTGGCCTAAAAAGCCGTCCGGTGCCTTGCCCCCTCTATCGCCTCCCCCGCAAGCGGGGGAGGCGATAGAGGGGGCGGCTCATCGGTCCGCGGCGGATCAACCGGAGAATGACATGGCGCTGCCCGACTACAGCATGCGCCAGCTTTTGGAAGCTGGCGTTCATTTCGGCCACCAATCCCACCGCTGGAATCCGAAGATGGCGGAGTACATCTTCGGCACCCGCAACAACATCCACATCATCGATCTCACGCAAACCGTGCCGATGCTGCACCGCGCCTTACAGGCGGTCAGCGACACGGTGGCGCGCGGCGGACGCATCCTGTTCGTCGGCACCAAGCGGCAGGCGCAGGACGCGATTGCCGAGGCCGCCAAGAGGTCGGCGCAATATTACGTCAATTCGCGCTGGCTCGGCGGCACGCTCACCAACTGGAAGACCGTCTCCAACTCGATCAAGCGGCTGCGGACGCTGGAAGAAATGCTCGCTTCCAACGAGGCGCAGGGTTACACTAAGAAAGAACGGCTGACGCTGCAACGCGAGCGCGACAAGCTCGATCGCTCGCTCGGCGGCATCAAGGACATGGGTGGACTTCCCGATTTGGTGTTCGTGATCGACACCAACAAGGAAGACATCGCGATCAAGGAAGCGCGCCGGCTCGGCGTGCCGGTCGCCGCCATCGTCGACACCAATTGCGATCCGGACGGCATCACCTTTGTCGTGCCTGGCAATGACGACGCCAGCCGCGCCGTCACGCTGTACTGCGATCTTGTCGCCAAGGCGGTGATCGACGGCATTTCGCGCGCGCAAGGCGAGCGCATCGACGTCGGCGCGCTGACCGAGCCGAAGGTGATCGAGGAATTGCCGACCGAAAGCGACAAGCTCGGCTTCCAACCTCTGTCCGGGCCGCGCGGGGTGGCCGACGACCTCAAGAAGTTCCCCGGCGTGTCGCCGGCCATCGAGAAGCAGCTCAACGATCTCGGCATTTTTCACGTCTGGCAGATCGCCGAACTGCCTTCGGTTGCCGCGCATAAAATCGGCGAGGAGGTCGGGCTGCCCGGCCGCGTCGAAGGCTGGATCGCCCGGGCGAAAGAACAGGTGGCGACCGAGGCCGAGTGAGATGTCATTCCGGGGCGCCGCGCAGCGGCGAGCCCCGGAATCCATAACCGCGACGCGTGGTTTTTCAGCTCCGAGTGCTTATTTCGTAGTGCTGTGTTTATGGTTTCCGGGCTCGTCGCTTCGCTCGGCCCCGGAATGACGAAGGACAATACCAATGGCGAATATCACCGCGAGCATGGTGAAAGAGCTCCGCGACAAGACCGGAGCCGGCATGATGGATTGCAAGGCGGCGCTCGGCGAGAGCGACGGCGATCTCGAAGCCGCGGTCGATTGGCTGCGCAAGAAGGGATTGGCCAAGGCGGCGAAGAAAGCGGGACGGATCGCAGCCGAGGGTTTGATCGGCGTCGCGCTCTCGGCGAATAAGGCAATCGTCGTCGAGGTGAATTCCGAAACCGACTTTGTGGCGCGCAACGACCTGTTCCAAGGTCTGGTGAAGATCATCGCCGACGTCGCGCTGGATTCCGGTGCCAACGTGGAGAAAATCCTCGCCGCGCGCGTCGGCAGCCGCAGCGTCGCCGATGCCATCAGCGAGACCATCGCCAAGGTCGGCGAGAACATGACGCTGCGCCGCGCCGCCGCGCTGTTCGTCGGCAAAGGCATCGTGGCGAGCTACGTGCACAATTCCGTCGCCGATGGATTGGGCCGGATCGGCGTCATCGTCGCGCTCGAATCCACCGGCAATGCCGACGAGCTTAAAGCCTTCGGCCGCATGGTGGCGATGCACGTGGCCTCGGCCAATCCGCAGGCGATCGATGCTTCCGGCCTGGCGGCAGCGACCATAGCGCGCGAGAAGAATGTTCTGGCGGAGAAGTTCAAGGCGCAGGGCAAGCCGGCCAACGTCATCGACAAGATCGTCGAATCCGGTCTCAAGACCTTCTACAAGGAGGTCTGCCTGCTCGACCAGGGCTTCATCTTCGACGATAAAAAGAGCGTGGCGCGGGCGCTCAAGGAGACCGAGGCGAAAGCCGGCGCGCCGATCAAGATCGGCGGCTTCGTGCGTTACGCGCTCGGCGAAGGCATCGAGCGGCCCGAGGGAGATTTCGGCGGCGAAGTTGCGGCGCTGGCGGGCACCCACTAGGCCTGTTGAAGCCGACGCGCCCCTGTTGTTTCGCGTGCGGATGCGATAGCCGTATGACCGGCGCGCCGGTAGCGGCGGCGAGGGGCGAAACGTGCGATGGCGAAGTCGAATTACCGCCGGGTAATCGTCAAGCTCTCGGGCGAAGCCTTGAGTGGGCCGGAGTCTTTCGGCATCCACCAGGCAACCATCGACGGCTTTGCCGCCGATCTCGTCGCCGCCCATAAGCTCGGAATTGGACTCGGCGTCGTGGTCGGCGGCGGCAACATCCTGCGCGGGGCGCAGATTTCCCAGGATGGGCTGTCGCGGCCGACGGCGGATTCGATGGGAATGCTGGCGACGGTCATGAACGCTCTCGTCCTGGAGACGGCCATCGAGCGCGCCGGCGTGAGCGCCCGCACTATGTCGGCGCTGGCCATGCCGCAAGTCTGCGAGACTTACGAGCGCCAGCGCGCGCTGCGGCATCTCGAGGATCAGCGCATCATCGTGTTCGCCGGCGGCACCGGCAATCCGTACTTCACCACCGATACCACCGCCGTTTTACGCGCCGCCGAAATGGGCTGCGACGCCGTGCTCAAGGCAACCGACGTGGATGGGGTCTATACCGCCGACCCCAAGCGCGATCCGAAGGCGAAGCGCTACGAGCGCCTCGACCATCAGGAAGCGCTCGACCGCAATCTCAAGATCATGGATGCGACGGCGTTCGCGCTTGCCCGGGAGAACCGGATGCCTATCATCGTTTTTTCGATCCGGGGGCACGGTGCGATCGAGACCGTCTTGCGCGGAAAAGGTCACTTCACCACCGTCGGTTGACGGTTCGCGTCAGCGGGCGAAACGGCCGCCGGGATCGCGGAGGGCGCCATGGCAACGACCACGTTCGACATGAATGACCTCAAGCGCCGCATGCAGAGCGCAATCGCTTCACTCAAACAAGAGCTTTCGGGCTTGCGCACCGGCCGCGCTTCGACCGCGTTGCTCGAACATGTGCAGGTTGAGGCCTACGGCAATAACATGCCGCTCAACCAGCTCGCCACGATCAGCGTGCCGGAGCCGCGGCTGCTCAGCGTCCAGGTGTGGGACCGTTCGATGATCCATCCCGTCGAGAAGGCGATTTCGGCGGCCAACCTCGGATTGACCCCCTCGACGGACGGGCAGGTGATCAAACTGCGTGTCCCCGAGATGAACGAAGATCGGCGGCGTGAAATCGTCAAACTCGCCCATAAATATTCCGAGGCCGCGCGCGTGGCGGTTCGCCACGTCCGTCGCGACGGCCTCGATCTTCTCAAGAAGCTGGAGAAGGAGCACAAGATCAGCGAGGACGATCACGATCGGCAGGCCGGCGACGTGCAGAAGGCCACCGACGCGACCATCGCCGAGGTCGAGAAGCTCCTCGCCGGCAAGGAAAAGGAGATCATGACGGTTTGAGCGACGCAGCCAGATCGAGAGCGAAGGCGCAGGCGCCGCTTCCGGAAGGAAGCGACAGCTTCGAGGTGCCGCGGCACGTCGCCATCATCATGGATGGCAATGGCCGCTGGGCGGCCGCGCGCGGCTTGCCCCGCGTCGAGGGCCACCGCCGCGGCGTGGAGGCCTTGCGCCGCACCGTGCGCGCGGCGGCCGATCTCGGTATTTCGGTGCTGACTATCTTTTCTTTCAGCTCGGAAAACTGGTCGCGACCGCAGTCGGAGATCGGCGACCTCATGGCGCTGCTGCGTCGCTTCATCCGCAAGGACCTTGCCGAACTGCACGAGAGCAATGTGCGCGTGCGCATCATCGGCGAACGCGAAGGGCTGGAACGCGACATCTGCCTATTGCTGCAAGAGGCGGAAGACTTAACGCGCGGCAACGACGGCCTCACGCTGGTCGTGGCCTTCAATTACGGCGCCCGCCAGGAAATCGCCCGCGCCGCGCGGCGTCTGGCGATCGAGGTGGCGGAGGGACGCCTGTCGGCCGACGAGGTCTCGCCGGAGCGCCTCGGCAGCTATCTGCACGCTCCCGATATCCCCGATCCCGAGGTGATCATCCGCACCAGCGGCGAGCAGCGCCTGTCCAACTTTCTGCTCTGGCAGGCGGCCTATAGCGAGCTCGTTTTCGTCCCGATCAACTGGCCCGATTTCGACCGCGCCGCGCTCGAAGGCGCGATCGCGGAATACCGCCGCCGCGAGCGCCGCTTCGGCGGACTGGTCGCCAATACCGGATCGTGACCGAGCCTGACCATCGCGCCGGCACGACCGGCGAGGGGACGAGCGGCGGCAGCAACCTGAAGCTTCGCATTGCTTCCGCGGCCGTGCTCGCGCCGATTGTACTGGCGATCACCTATGTCGGCGGCTGGGTTTTTTTCGCACTGTGCACCGTGGCGGCCGCAGGCATCCTCTGGGAATGGACGTCGCTCGTCGCGCGTCGGGCCGACGCCCGGATTCTGACGCCGGGATGGGTGGCATTGCTCTTCGCCGGGACTTTCGTCGGTCTTGGCCTGCCTGGCGCCTCCTTTGGCATGATCGCCATCGGGGCGGCGCTTGCGGGCCTGGTGCTGGTCGCCTTGCCGCCCGATGAGGTCGCGCCAAGCGCTGCGGCCTGGGCTGCGGTCGGGGTGGTCTATGCCGGCGTCGGCCTGCTCGGCCCGGCGCTCTTGCGGAGCGACCCGGAATGGGGTCTCACGGCACTTTTATTCCTCTTCGCAACCGTTTGGATTACCGACATTTTTGCCTATCTCTGCGGCCGCTTTATCGGCGGACCTCGGTTATGGCCCGAAGTCAGTCCGAACAAGACCTGGTCGGGGGCGTTTGGGGGGCTGATTGGGGGGGTTGCCGCCGGCATCGCCGTCGCCTATGCGACCGGGGTCGCCAAGCTGGGGATGATCTGGGTCATGGCGTTGTTGCTTTCCATCCTGGCGCAGGCTGGCGACCTGTTCGAATCCGCGGTTAAGAGGCGCTTTGGGGCCAAAGACGCAAGCCGGCTCATCCCCGGTCATGGCGGCTTGATGGACCGGCTCGACGGCTTCCTGGTCGCCGCCCTTGCCGCCCTCGTCATCGGCATCCTTCGCCAGGGAATTGGTTCGCCGGCGCGGGGCTTGCTGGTATGGTAAGTCGATGAAGCAAAAGCAGCCTTTGGCGCGGGTGGAACTGGCGCCGGTGCCGCGCACCGTGACGCTGCTTGGCGCCACCGGCTCGATCGGCACAAGCACCGTCGATCTGCTCCGCCAGGAGGCCGGCCGCTACCGCGTCGAGGCGGTGACCGCGCATCGCAATGCGGCGGCGCTGGCGCGGCTCGCCCGCGAACTCGGCGCAAGCTTCGCCGCCGTCGCCGATCCGGATGCCTATGCCGAGCTCAAAGCCGAGCTTTCCGGCTCCGGCATCGAGGCGGCCGCCGGTCCCGCCGCCGTGGTCGAGGCCGCGCAGCGGCCGGCCGATTGGGTAATGGCCGCGATCACCGGCGCGACGAGCCTTCAACCGACGCTGGCCGCGGCCGAACGCGGCGCTACCGTTGCCCTCGCCAACAAGGAATGTCTGGTTTGCGCCGGCGCAATGTTCATGCGCCGCGCCGCCGCCGCCGGCGCCAGGATCCTCCCGGTCGACTCCGAGCACAATGCGATTTTCCAGGCGCTCGGTGCGGGCCGGCGCGAGGACGTGCGCCGCATTGTGTTGACCGCCTCGGGCGGTCCGTTCCGCACCTGGCCGATCGAGGCCATCCGCAAAGTGACGCTCGAGCAGGCGCTCAAGCACCCGACCTGGACGATGGGACCGAAAGTCACCATCGATTCGGCAACGCTGATGAATAAGGGCCTCGAACTCATCGAGGCGCATCACCTTTTCGCGCTGGAATCGGACGCGCTCGACGTGGTCGTGCATCCGCAGTCGGTGGTGCACGGAATGGTCGAATTCCGCGACGGCTCAGTGGTCGCCCAGCTCGGTTCGCCGGACATGCGTATCCCAATCGCCCATTGTCTGGCGTGGCCGGTGCGCATGGGCACGCCGGCGGCGCGGCTCGATTTGGCGCGGCTGGCGACACTAACCTTCGAGGAGCCCGATCCGATACGCTTTCCGGCGCTGGCGCTGGCGCGGCGCGCGCTCACCGCAGGCGGTGCCGCCCCGACCGTCCTCAACGCCGCCAATGAGGTCGCTGTGCGCGAGTTCATCGGCCGGCGCCTGGGATTTAGCAGTATTTCCGCGCTGGTCGAGGCTACGCTCGATGCCGCGGAGCGGCGTGGTGCAATGGCCGAGCCGCAATCGGTCGAGGACGCGGTCGCCATTGACCATAATGCAAGAAGGTTAGCGGCCGACCTCTTGCCCGAAATTGCCGCAATGGCATCCTAGGAAGCTGGCCGGGGAATAAGGGGCGGGGTGGGCAACGTCATGGGGTCCTATTTTCTGTCGCACCTGCATGCGCTCGGCGGCGGCGTCGTCGGCTATCTTATTCCCTTTTTGTTCGTGCTCAGCCTTGTGGTGTTTTTCCACGAACTTGGCCATTTCCTGATCGCACGCTGGTGCGGTGTGCGGATTCTGGTGTTCTCCATCGGTTTCGGCCCGGAAATCGTCGGCTTCAACGATCGCTATGGGACGCGCTGGAAGATCTCCGTCATTCCGCTCGGCGGCTTTGTGAAATTCTTCGGCGACGAGAATGCGGCGAGCGCGCCCGATACCGCACGCCTGGCGAGCATGGACGCGCAAGAGCGCGCCCGAAGCTTCGTTTTTCAGCCGGTGATCAAGCGCGCGGCCATTGTCGTGGCCGGACCGCTGGCGAATTTCCTCCTAGCTATCGTGATCTTCGCCGCCGTGTTCATGCTCTACGGCAAGCAAACCATGAGCGCACGCGTGGACGCGGTGCAGCCCGACAGCGTCGCGGCGACGGCCGGATTCAAGCCCGGCGATCTCGTCGTTGCGATCGACGGTCGCGCCATCGACAGCTTTGCCGAGATGCAGCGCGTCGTCAGCGCGAGCGCCGGCGAAACCCTCAACATCACCGTCGACCGCGACGGGACGCAGCGCGTGCTTCAGGCGACGCCCACCCTCAAGGAGGTCAAGGACAATTTCGGCAACGTGCAGCGCATCGGCATTCTCGGCATCAGCCGGTCGATGGCGCCGGAGGATCTGAAATTGCATCCGGTCGCTCCGCCGCAGGCCATTTGGCTGAGCGTCGAGGAGACCTGGTCCGTCGTCGACCGCACAATGCGCTATATCGGTGGCGTGATCGCGGGCCGCGAGGCGGCCAACCAGCTCGGCGGACCGATCCGCATCGCGCAGATGTCGGGGCAGGTGGCGAGCTTCGGCTTCGTGCCGCTCATTCAGCTCGCCGCCGTGCTGTCGGTATCGATCGGCCTGCTAAACCTGTTTCCCATCCCGCTGCTCGATGGCGGTCACCTTTTGTTCTATCTGATCGAGGGCATACGGGGCCGTCCGCTTTCCGAAAGGGCCCAGGAAGTGGGATTTCGCATCGGCCTCGCGATCGTCCTGATGTTGATGATATTTGCAACTTTCAATGACATCATCCATCTGACGACGTCCTAAGCGGCGGTCGCACCTGACACGGGGCAGGGCGAATAAGCGCGCCAATTCAACGCGGAGAGAAAAATTTGTCGCTGGTTTAAGACGTAAGCTGAGGGAGACTGCGAGCAACCCGCCCTGGGGGCGGCCACGAGGGAATTAAGGGCGCTTTGCGCATGGACATGTGTGTGTTGGTAAGACGAGGGCTTGTCGTGGCCGGCTTGCTCCTCGCCATATTATTGTTTGGGGGTGGCTCGGACGCGGTATTTGCGCAAACCGCGGAAACCGGCGCGCCCGTCAGCTCCATTGTCGTGGAAGGCAACCGCCGGGTCGAAGCCGACACGATCCGCTCCTACTTCAAGGTTGCGCCCGGCGAACGTCTCGATGCCGCCAAGATCGACAGCGCGCTGAAGGCGCTTTACGCCTCCGGCCTGTTCCAGGATATCCGCTTCTCCCAGTCGGGCGGCCGCCTCATCGTGACCGTGGTAGAGGCGCCGGTGATCGATCGGCTCGCCTTCGAGGGCAACAACAAGATCAAGGACGAGCAGCTCCAGCAGGAGATCCAGTCGAAAGCCCGCGGCACGCTGTCGCGCGCCACCGTGCAGGCCGACGTCCAGCGCATCCTCGAGGTTTATCACCGCAACGGGCGCTTTGATGTCCAGGTCGTGCCGAAAATCGTCGAGCGGCCGAACAATCGCGTCGACCTGATCTTCGAGATCAAGGAAGGAGAGAAGACCGGTGTCAAGACCATCAACTTCGTCGGCAATAAGGCCTACTCGTCCTCTCGGCTGAAGGAAGTGATCAAGACCTCAGCCTCGAACTTCCTGAGCTTCCTGCAAACCACCGACGTCTACGACCCGGACCGCATCGAAGCCGACCGCGATCTGATCCGGCGCTTCTATCTCAGTCATGGCTACGCCGACGTGCAGGTCGTGTCCGCCACCGGCGAGTACGATCCGGCGCAGAAGGGCTTCCTCATCACCTTCACGATCGAAGAAGGCCCCCTGTACCGCTTCGGCACGATCGACATTCAATCCAACATCCGCGCCATCGATCCGCGATCGCTTCGCTCTATCCTGCGGGTGTATTCGGGCGACGTTTACAACGGCGATGCCATCGAGAAGACGGTGGAGAATCTGACCGTCGAGATCACCAAGCACGGCTACCCGTTCGCCACGGTGCGGCCGCGCGGCGACCGCGATCCGCAAACGCGGACCGTCGGCGTCGTCTTTGTCCTCGACGAGGGTGTGCGCGCTTATATCGAGCGCATCAACATCCGCAACAATACCCGCACCCGCGATTATGTGATCCGGCGCGAGATCGATATTTCGGAAGGCGATCCCTACAACCGCGCCCTGGTCGATCGCGCCGAAAGACGCATCAAGAATCTGAACTTCTTCAAAACGGTGAAGATCACCAACGAGCCCGGCTCGGCACCCGACCGCGTCGTGATCAATATCGACGTCGAGGAGCAATCGACCGGCGACTTTTCGGTCATGGGCGGCTATTCGACCGCCGACGGCTTCATGGGCCAGGTATCGATTTCCGAGCGCAACCTGTTTGGAACCGGCAAGTACGCCAAAGCTTCAGCCACGATCGGCCAATATATCCGCGGCGTCGAGTTTAATTTCGTCGAACCGTATCTGCTCGATCAACGGATGTCCGGTGGCATCGATTTGTTCGCTCGCGAGACGCTGTCGAGCCCGTATCTGTCTTACGGTACCGAAAATATCGGCACCAACCTGAAACTAGGCATTCCGCTGCGCGAAGACTTAAGTCTGCAACTGCGCTATTCGATTTATTGGCAGGCGATCACCCTGTCGTCGAGCATAGACGATTGCGCCAACGTCAATCCGAATTTCTCGACCACCTTTCCGACGAATAATGCCCTTAACGCCGCGGCGGCGGCCGGCGCCGGCGTTCTTGCCGGGGCCTATCCAGGTTATGGCCCTGCGCTGGCAGCGGGCAATCAGGCGAACTGCATGGTCTTCGGGGGCGCCCCAACCTACCAGGCCTCGCTGCCGATCCGGTTCGAACTAGCCCAAGGTGGCTACGTGACGTCGCTTGCTGGATATGGACTGACCTACAACACGCTCGACAACAACAAGCGCCCGACCAGCGGTATGCTTATGAGTTTCGGTCAGGATTTTGCCGGTCTCGGCGGCGATGCGTATTACATGCGCTCGGTTGGGGATTTTCGCGCCTATTACGAGGTCATCTCCGATCTTATCGGCATTCTGCATTTGCAGGGCGGCGACATACTGGGCTTTGGCGGCTGTCCGGAACAGAATGCTTGCGCCTCCAACGGCGGCTACGTCCGCATGCTTGATGATTTCAAGATGGGCCCCAATCTCGTCCGCGGCTTTCAGCCGGCCGGCCTCGGCCCGCGCGACATCACACAGAATGCGTCGGACGATGCGCTCGGCGGCACACACTATTGGGGTGCTAGCCTTGAGTTCCAATATCCGTTCTTCTTCCTGCCCAAAGATGCGGGCTTGCGCGGCGCGGTGTTCGTCGATTCCGGCGCGGAGTGGGGCTACAAGGGCGAGACCTCATGGCCGGCGAACGGCGAAGTCAACGGTACCATCACGACCACTTTAGGCGGCCCCGCGAATAGCTTCTTTTGCGGCAACTGCGGCATGCAATACACCGACACCGCCGCCCCACGCGTGTCCGCGGGCGTCAGCCTGATCTGGGATTCTCCGTTCGGTCCGCTGCGTTTCGATCTCGCCTATCCGCTCCTGAAACAGCCGTATGACCGCACCCAGTTCTTCCAGTTTGGCGGCGGAACGCGATTCTGATCGCGCCTTGCGACCGTCGAGGGTGCATGCCGGACTTCTTCCCATCGAGCCACGAGCTGACGATCCGCGAGATCGTCGCGCTCACGCGCGCCAAGCCGCGTGCGAGCCTTCCGCTCGACCGGCGCATCGCCAACGTCGCGCCGCTCGATACGGCGCGCGCCTGCGACATCACTTTCCTCGACAACGCCAAATATCTCGACGCGCTCGCGGTCACCCGCGCCGGCGCCTGCTTGTTGGCGCCGCGTTTCGAGGATGCGGCGCCGAAGGAGCTTGCGGTGCTGGTGACGGCGGAGCCGTACCGCGCTTTCGTCGCCGTGGCGCGGGCGCTGTTTCCCGACACGCTACGGCCGTCCTCGCTGTTCGGCGCGAGCGGGCGCGCGCCGAGCGCGCAGGTCCACGCCTCGGCGCATATCGAAGCCGGCGTTACCATCGATCCGCTGGCGGTGATCGGTCCCAACGCCGAGATCGGAGCCGGTACGCTCGTTGCCGCCGGCGCGGTGATTGGCCCGGGGGTCGCGATCGGACGCGACTGCGCGATTGGCGCCGCCGCCACCGTGCTGCACGCGTTGATCGGCGATCGCGTGATCGTCCATGCCGGTGTTCGCATCGGCCAGGACGGGTTCGGCTACCTTCCCTCGCCGCAAGGCCATCAGAAAATCCCGCAAATCCGCCGCGTCATCGTCCAGGACGACGTTGAAATCGGCGCCAACACTACCATCGACCGTGGCTCGACCCGGGACACCATCATCGGCGAGGGCAGCAAGATCGACAATCTTGTGCAAATCGCGCACAACGTCACCATCGGGCGCCATTGTTTGATCGCGGCGCAAACCGGCATATCCGGCAGCTCGCAGGTGGGAGATTTCGTGATGATGGGAGGCCAGGTTGGGCTCGCCGACCACGTGACCATCGGCGCCGGCGCCATGCTCGCCGGGCAGAGCGGCTACATGGCGGACGTTCCCCCCGGCGGCCGCTTTATCGGCTCGCCCGCGCAGCCGGTGCGGGAATACGTGAAGGGCGTAGCTTTGTTGCGGCGGCTCGCGCGCGGCAAGAGCGGCACGAGCGGTACGCCCGACGGGGAAGGGGAATGAGCGCGGATAGTCTCGCCATCGCCGACATCCGCGAAATCCTGCGGCTGTTGCCGCATCGCTACCCGTTCATCATGATCGATCGCGTCATCGACATGCACGGTGATGAGCACGCCATCGGCATCAAGAATGTGACCTTCAACGAACCGCAGTTCCTCGGCCATTTTCCCGACAATCCGGTCATGCCCGGCGTCCTGGTGATCGAGGGCATGGCACAGACCGCCGGCGTATTGTGTCTGCGCAACATGCCGTCCGATCGTCCGCGTTCGATGTTTTTCCTGACCATCGACAAAGCCAAGTTCCGCAAGCCGGCCGTGCCCGGCGACACGCTCGAATATCACGTCAACAAAATCGCGCATCGCCGCAACATGTGGTGGTACCGCGCCGAGGCCAAGGTCGGCGAGGCGCTGATCGCCGAGGCCGAAGTCGGCGCCGTCATTACCGAGGTCTAGATGGCGATCGATCCGACCGCGCGCGTCGCCGACGGCGCGCGCATTGGCGAGGGTGTTGAGATCGGCCCCTATTGCCTGGTCGGTCCGCAAGTCGAGCTTAAGAGCGGGGTGCGCCTGATCGGCCACGTCAACGTCACCGGGGTCACAAGCATCGGGGAAGACAGCATCGTCTATCCGTTCGCCTCGCTCGGTACGCCGCCGCAATCGGTCCATTATCGCGGCGGCGCGACGGGGCTCGTTATCGGCGCGCGCTGCGAGGTGCGCGAGGGCGTCACCATGAACACCGGCACCGAAGATGGCGGCGGCATGACCCGCGTCGGCGAGCGCTGCATATTCATGGTCGGCGCGCATGTCGGGCACGATTGCGCAGTCGGCAGCGAGGTGACCTTTGCCAACAATGCCGTGCTCGGCGGTCACGTCTCGGTCGGGGATTACACGTTCCTCGGCGGCCACTCCGCCATCCACCAATTCGTGCGCATCGGCGAGGGCGTCATGATGGCCGGCATGTCGGCCGCCCGCGACGACATCATCCCCTTCGGCTTTGCGTTCGGCCAGACCGGAGCGTTGGTCGGGCTCAACACCGTCGGCCTGCGACGGCGCGGCGCGACGCGCCCGGAAATGCATCGGCTGCGCCAAGCTTATCGCGCCCTGTTCTTCGCCGAGGGGCGGCTTGCCGATCGCATCGAAGCGGTCGCCACTGCGTTCGCCGGCGATCCGCTGGTTGAAAAAGTCATTGCCTTCATCCGCGCCGGTGGCCAGCGGCCGCTAATGCGCCCGCGCGTCAAACGGCCACGTGATGAGAACGGCGACGATGCGTCCTGACGAGCCGAGCACGGCCGGCGCGGGTCCACAACACGATCCGGTGGCGATCATTTGCGGCGGCGGCGGCTTTCCCGGCGCGGTCGCCGAGGCGATCGCGCGCCGCGGCCGGCGGCCGGTGATGTTCGCAGTGCGCGGCTGGGCCGATCCCAAGGTGGTCGAGCGCTATGCGCATCATTGGATCGCAATCGGCCAGGTCGGACGTTTCTTCCGCCTCGCCCGCGCCGAGAATTGCCGTGAGGCACTCTTGATCGGCACGCTGCTGCGGCCGCCGATCACCCAGATTCGCCTCGACTGGACATCGATTCTTTTGCTGCCGCGGATCATTCGCTTCTTTCGCGGCGGCGACGACGGATTGTTGTCCGGCCTCGCCAGGGTGATCGAGGATGGCGGCGTGCGCATGATCGGCGTCAAGGACGTGGCGCCGGAAATCATCGTGCCCGAAGGCGTTCTGGGACGCCTGCAACCCTCGGAGCGCGATCGCGCCGACATCGCCCGCGGACTTAAGGTGATCGCGACGCTGGGTCCATTCGACGTGGGTCAGGCGGCGATCGTCGCCAACGATCACGTGCTTGCAGTCGAAGCGGCGGAAGGCACCGACAATTTGCTCGTTCGCATCGCCGAATTGCGCCGTCAGGGGCGGGTGACGACGCCTTCCGGCGTCGGCGTTCTCGTCAAGGCGCCCAAGCCCGGCCAGGATCAGCGCTTCGACCTGCCGGCAATCGGTCCGCAAACCGTCGAGAACGTCGCGCGCGCCGGTCTTGCCGGACTAGCCGTCGCCGCCGGCAGCACGATCATTGCCGAGCCGCAGCTGGTGACCGCGGCAGCCGACCGGGCGAAGATCTTCTTCGTCGGCGTGCGCGAGGACGCGGCCGGATGAACTCCGCCCCGCTGCCGCGACCGCTGTCCATCCACTTCGTCGCCACGGAAGAATCCGGCGACCACCTCGGCGCGGCTTTGGCGCGCGCACTCGCTGCCAGCGCGGGCGGCGCGCTGAAGCTCGCCGGCGTCGGCGGACGCGCCATGGCTGCGGCGGGGATTATGAGTCCGTTTCCGATCGAGGAGCTTTCGATCATCGGCGTCAGCGTCATCCCGCGCCGCCTGCCGATGATCTTGCGTCGTATCCGTGAGACGGCGGACACCGTCGTCGCGGCGCAGCCGGACGTGCTTGTCATCATCGACAGTCCGGATTTCACCCACCGCGTCGCGCGCCGCGTGCGCGCCCGCGCGCCTTCGGTCCCGATCGTCGATTACGTCTCGCCGTCAGTCTGGGCCTGGCGCTCCGGGCGCGCTCGCGCCATGCGCGCCTACGTCGATTGCGTGCTGGCGATCCTGCCTTTCGAGCCGGCCGCTCATGTGCGGCTCGGCGGTCCGCCGTGCATTTATGTCGGCCATCCGCTGGTCGAGCGCATCTCCGAACTCCGTCCCAACACGGATGAAGAAAGGCGCCGCCGCGCCGACCCGCCGCTCGTTCTCGTCCTGCCCGGCAGCCGCTCGAGCGAGATCCACCGGCTGCTTGCGATCTTCGGCGAGGCCATCGCGCGCGTGGCTACCCGCGTTGGACCGATGGAGGTCGTGCTGCCGACCGTGCCGCATCTCGCCGCCGAAGTGCGCGCGGCGGTCGCCGGCTGGGCGGTATCGCCGCGCGTCGTCGTCGAGGCCGCGGAAAAATGGACCGCATTCCGCACCGCGCGCGCCGCGCTTGCCGCCTCCGGCACGGTGACGCTCGAACTCGCGCTTGCCGGTGTCCCAACTGTCGCTGCGTACCGCGTGACGTTGATCGAGGAGATCATCGCCCGGCTTATTCGGCTGCGCGCCAATCTGCAAAGCATCATCCTAGCCAATCTAGTGATTGGCGAGAACGTGGTTCCGGAGTTTCTGCAACACGATTGCACGCCGCAGCTTCTCGCCGATGCGCTGGTGCCGCTGCTAGCCGAGACGCCGGAGCGGTCGCGGCAGATCGAGGCGTTCGCCCGGCTCGATCGCATCATGGCCGTGGAGGGGACGCCGAGCGCCAGGGCCGCCGCGGTGGTGCTGGAGGTTGCTCGCCGCGGCCGGCACGATCTTGCCCCCGTCGCGGTTCGCGAAAGTTAACCGCTTATTGGCAGGGGCGCGCTATCAATGCCCTAACCATCCTGCTACCGAAGGAAATGGGCGTTCGAGGAACCCCTAAGTCTCGCGTGCGTATGACGAAAAAGGCCAAAAAACAAAACTCCTCGATCCGCGCGGCGATCACCGGCGTGCATGGCTACGTGCCGCCCGACGTGCTCACCAATGCCGAGCTGGCGCGGATGGTCGACACCAGCGACCAGTGGATCCTCGAGCGCACCGGAATCAAGGAACGCCATATCCTCAAGGGCAAGGGTCTCGGCACGTCGCATATGGGTGCCGAGGCCGTGCGCGGCCTGTTGAAGAAGACCGGCACCGCGCCGGGGGACGTCGACCTTCTGATCTGCGCCACTACGACGCCCGACTTCGTGTTTCCCTCGACCGCCAATCTCATTTGCGACATGTCGGACATTCGCGGCATCGGCAGCTTCGACGTGCAGGCCGCGTGCTCCGGCTTCGTCTATGCGCTGACCATCGCCGCGCAATTCATCGAGAGCAGCGCCTACCGCAAAATCGTGGTGGTCGGCGCGGACAAGATGTCGTCGATCATCGACTATACCGACCGCGCGACCTGCGTCCTGTTCGGCGACGGCGCTGGCGCCGTGCTGGTCGAGCCAAGCCGCAAATACGGCATCCTCGATACGCTGATCGCCTCCGACGGCGCCGGCATGAAGCATTTGCACCAGAAGGCTGGCGGCAGTCGCATGCCGCCGACGGCGGAAACCGTCGCCAAGCGCCTGCACTTCGTCCATCAGGAAGGCGCCGCGGTCTACAAATTCGCCATCGCGCGCATGGCCGAAGTTGCCACCGAACTGATGGCTCGCAACCGCCTGACCAAGGACACCGTCGATTGGCTGGTGCCGCACCAGGCCAACCTCCGTATCATCGAAGCGACCGCCGAACGCCTCGGCCTTCCGGCGAAGCAGGTGATGGTGACGATCCAAAAATACGGCAACACCACTGCTGCGACGATCCCGCTCTGCCTGTGGGATTACGAGCGGAAACTCAAGGCCGGCGACCGCCTCCTCCTCGCGGCCTTCGGCGGCGGCTTCACCTGGGGCGGGATCTACATGACCTGGGCATACGACACACCCGCACCGCGAAGCGAAAACAAGGCAGGCGAGGGCAGCCGCACGAGGGACGGACGAAAAAGCTTGGCTGTCAGACTTGCTTCGATAGTGAGAGCCCCCTTTGCCTTGCGCGCCGCATTTTCCACATCTTTGCTGCGCCGGGGCTGAAAACAACCCGGACGAATCGGCTAGCGGCGACCAAGCTCAATCAGCGAGATTGAAAGCCGCCGCCGCGGCCATCGGATCTTGCGCGCCCATGATGGCGCTCACTACGGCGACGCCGTCCGCTCCGGCCGACCGTACCGCGCGCACGTTTGCCGCCGTCACGCCCCCAATCGCGACGATGGGCTTGCTGGTTATGCGGCGAATCTCCGCCAGTCCTTCGAGGCCGAGCGGTGGTGCAGCGTCGGGTTTCGTCAGCTGAGGAAAGATCGGACCGACACCGAGGTAATCGGCAAACTCAATGTCCTCAGCGCGGGCCTCGGCTGATTGGGTAATCGAAAGTCCGACGATCGCCTTGGGGCCGAGTAACTTGCGCACGAGCGCAACCGGCATGTCGGCTTGGCCTACATGCGCGCCGTCAGCGCCGGCCGCGAGCGCGACATCGATCCGGTCGTTCACCAATAGTGGCACGCGCGGCGGCGCGAGCAGAGCCTTGAGCGCCCGAGCGTCCTCGATAAAGGCCCGTGTCGACGCTGTCTTGTCGCGCAATTGGACCATCGTGACGCCGCCCTTGACGGCCGCCGCGACGATGCCGGCCAGCGAGCGCCCGTTCGCGAGGGAGCGATCGGTAACGAGGCATAGCTGATAGTATTTTTCTTTCGGCATTCTAGGGTGTTAGTCGACGATCTTAAGACAAGACTCAATGTCCCTTCCGCTGATAGATTCGAGCGCGTCGAGAAATGCCACCCGATATGAGCCCGGGCCTTTGGCCCGCTCCGCGGCGATTTCGCCGGCAATTCCGAAAACCGCGACGGCCGCGACGGCCGCGTCGTATGGGTCGTCGCCGACGGCAGCGAACGCTCCCGTGACACTAGAGAGCGCGCAGCCTAGCGCGGTCACCTTGGCCATGGTCGGCGAGCCGTTAGCGAGCCTTGCCACGCGGCGGCCGTCAGTGATGAGGTCGATCGCGCCGGTGGCGATGACGATGCAGCCCCCATGCTTGGCTAGGCTCAAGGCGAAGGCCAGCGCCTCTTCCGTGGTATTGGCGCTGTCGACGCCCTTGGGCGCCACCCCGGCGCCGCCGGCAACCGCCATGATCTCGGACGCATTGCCGCGGATGATCGAGGGCCGGTGCGGCAAGAGCGATCGGACCGTTTCGGTCCGCAACCGCGTCGCGCCGGCGCCGACGGGATCGAGCACCCACGGTTTGCTGTGCCGCGCAGCGGCTTGAGCGGCAAGCAGCATCGCTTCGACCCAAGGCATCGACAAAGTACCAATGTTGATGACGAGAGCGCCTGAGATAGCGACGAATTCGGCCACCTCCTCGCGGGCGTGAACCATGGCAGGAGAGGCGCCGATGGCAAGCAAAGCATTCGCCGCGACATCCATCGATACGTAGTTGGCGATGTTATGGACGAGCGGCCGCGCAGCGCGCATCGTCTCCAGAAGTTGCGCGGTTTTGTCGGCAATTGCCGCTCGGCTGTCGCTCATAGCGGCACCTTCCCTGGCCTTTAAATCGCGTCGATAATACGCGGCGAGCGGTTGCTTTTCCACCGCCCTTGGCCGTCGCTCAACGCGGACCGGACGGGCTATACTGTGCACTGAGGAGCGAGGCAAAAAGGACGTCATGCACGACACCACGGCCGTCGCTTCGCCGCAGCATAAGCCGCTGGAGAGCCGCAGCGGCAATCCGCGCTATGCCAAGCTGCACCGGCGCTACCCGCATATCGATTATCTGCGGCGGCAGGCGCGCCGGCGCGTTCCGCATTTCGCCTTCGAATATGCCGACGGCGGCGCCGGCAACGACGATGCCGGCATCAAGCGCAATTGGGCGGCGCTCGATGCGGTCGAGCTGGTGCCGCGTTACGGCGTCATGCCGTCGCTGCCGCCCTGCGACGTCGAAGTGTTCGGCCGCCGCTACACCGCGCCGATCGGCGTTGCCCCGATGGGCGGCCCCGGGATCGTGTGGCCCGGCGCCGACTTGCATCTTGCCCGCACCGCGCAGCGCGCGCGCGTTCCCTACATACTGAGCAGTGTCGGCGGTGCCACGATCGAAAAAATCGCCGAGATCGCGCCCGACGTATTCTGGTTCCAACTTTACCGGTTTGCCAAGAATGACCACGCGATCGGTCTCGATCTTGTTCGCCGCGCCGAGGCCGCCGGTTGCCGCACGCTGGTGCTGACGCTCGACGTGCCGGTACGCACCACGCGCCCGCGCGAAGCGGCCGTCGGGCTTGCCGGCGCATTTGAGGTCGATCTCGGCATTGTCACGCAAGCCGCGCTGGCGCCGCACTGGGCCTTGGCGCTGTTAAAGAACGGCATTCCGCGTTTCGCCAATCTGCGCGCATATGCCGGCGAGCGCGCCTCGCTCGACGAACTTATCGGCTTCGTGCGCCGTGAGATGGGCGGCGCCTTCACCTGGGACGATGTGCGAAAATACCGCGAGCGCTGGAAGGGCAAGCTGATCGTGAAGGGCGTCCTGCATCCGCAGGATGCCGAGAAGGCGGTTTCGCTCGGCGTCGATGGCCTCATCGTTTCCAATCACGGCGGACGGCAAGTCGAGGCGCTGCCGGCGCCGATCGACGCGCTGCCGGCCATCGTCCGTCAGGTCGGCACGCGCGCCACCGTGATGATGGATTCTGGCGTGCGCAGCGGTACCGACGTGGTACGCGCCTGTGCGCTCGGCGCCGCCGCGGTGTTTGCCGGCAAGGCCTTTTTGTGGGGGCTGGGCGCGCTCGGCGAGGAGGGGCCCGGACACGTCATCGATCTGTTGATCGAGGAGACGCAAGCGGCACTCGGCCAACTGGGCGCGCATAGCGTGGAGGAGCTGCGCTTGCTTGCCATCCGTCACGCGGGCGCCTTGCAGTTCTGACCTGCAAACGCTGCCGTAGTGCTGCGCCGCGCTGGCGGCTATAAAAGCAGACGTTTGATCGGAAGCTCTCATGGCGGTCCTTGCGGATCAATCGCTAGACGTCGTTGACGACCGCCTGGCAGCGCGTAACGCGTTGATCCTGGCCGCGGCGCAGGCGCTGGCCGGCGGCAACAACACCGTGATCGTGGCGACCGGCGGCATCGCCGGCGCGATACTCGCCCCCGATCCGGTGCTGGCGACGCTGCCGATCAGCGTCATGGTGGTCGGCATGTGGATCGGCACTCTGCCGGTCGGGATGCTGGCTAAGGCTTTCGGCCGCCGCTTCACCCTGCAGGTCGGATCGGCGTTCGGCGTGCTCTCCGGCGTCATCTCCTGCACGGCCATGCTGTCGGGATCGTTCTTTCTTCTGCTCGCCGGCACGTTGTGCGGCGGCCTCTACGCGGCGGCGCATCAATCCTACCGTTTCGTTGCGACCGATACCGCGAGCGTGCACTTCCGTGCCCAGGCGGTGGCCTGGGTGCTGGCCGGCGGCGTCTTCGCCGCGGTACTGGGACCGCAGATTGTCATCTTCACCAAGGACATCTGGCCGGCTTATTTGTTTGCCGCGACTTATTTGGCGCAATCGGCCTGCGCAATTGTCGCCGCAATCGTGCTGGCCTTCCTGCGGATTCCGCGGCCGGCCATCCCGCATACCTTCACCGACGGCCGGCCGCTCGTCGACATCGTCAGCAAACCGCGATTCATCGTTGCCGTCGCCTGTGGGGTTGCCAGCTACGTGATGATGAACGTGATGATGACCGCGGCGCCGCTCGCCATGGTAATGTGCAACCATTCGGTCGGCGACGCCGCGCTCGGCATCCAGTGGCACGTGATCGGCATGTATGCGCCGAGCTTTTTCATCGGGGCGCTGATCGCACGCTTCGGCTTGGGCGCGATGATGGCGAGTGGGCTTGTGCTGATGCTTGCCGCCGCCACGGTCGGGTTGCTCGGTACGGCGGTGTGGAATTTCTGGTTGGCGCTGGCGCTGCTCGGCGTCGGCTGGAACTTTGCCTTCGTCAGCGCCACGACTTTGGTCACCGAATGCCACGGCTTGCGCGAGCGCAACAAAGTGCAGGCGTTCAACGACTTTCTCATATTCGGCTCGATGGCGATCGGCTCCTTCTCCTCGGGCGCGTTATTGAGCCGCTTCGGCTGGGCGGCGGTCAACGAGCTGGTCTTCCCGGTGGTGGCCGCCGCGGCGGTGTTGCTGGCCTGGGGCATGCTGGCGCGCCGGCCCAGCCCGGTGTGAGGCAGGCGATCGGCGCGTGGCTTTTATTGAGCAATTCTTTCACCCCAGGGCTATTTTATAGCGCAGCGTGACCCGTTGCCACTCAGCGTAGGAAAGACGATGGCCAGCGACAACAAGAAAGCCGAAACCGGTATCGCTAAAAAGAGCGAGCCGCCTGCAAAGAGCGACCCGGTCACAAAGAGCGAACCGGTTACAAAGAACAAGAGCACTCCCGCCGAAGTTTCACCCAAAGCCGAGGGTTGCGAGACAGCTGCCGCATCCTCCAGCTATAGCCGCGGCGAGGGGCAGAAGCCAGTCACCAGGATTTACAAGGAAAACTGGAACGCGATTTTCGCCAAGAAGGGCGCGAAGACGAAGGGCGTGAAAAAGAAGGCGAAGAAGAAAAAGCGCTAATTCGCGCGACGGAACAGGCTGGGAGCAAAATTCGCCGCCGGAAAGACGCTCGCCGCCGTTGCACCGCGCGTTCATTTTTGGCAATGTCCGCGCCGATTTGCGCTCGACGCGTGACTTGCGTGGGGGCGCGCCTTCCTACCGGGCCGGGTTTACCCTCTGGCCCCCATCAACCGGGGTGCTCTCCATGACGACGTTGGGGCTCATCGTTCTTTGCGGCGTTCTTGCGCTGATCTACGCCATCTGGGCCACAACTTCGGTGATGCGGGCCAATCCGGGCAGCGAAAAGATGCAGGAGATCGCCGCCGCCGTGCGTGAGGGCGCGCAGGCCTATCTGCGGCGGCAATACACCACCATCGCCATCGTCGGCGTCGTGATCTTCCTCATCCTCGGCTACTTCCTCGGCTGGCTGGTCGGTGTCGGCTTCGCCGTCGGCGCCGTGCTGTCCGGCGCCGCCGGTTTTATCGGCATGAACGTGTCGGTACGCGCCAACGTGCGCACCGCGCAGGCCGCCATCGGCTCGCTCGCCGGCGGTCTCGAGCTTGCCTTCCGTGCCGGCGCCATCACCGGGCTTTTGGTTGCGGGGCTCGCTTTGCTTGGCGTGACGCTTTATTTCGGCTTCCTCATCGGCATGCTGCACATGGCGCCGAACGATCGCACGGTTGTCGATTCGATGGTGGCGCTTGGCTTCGGCGCTTCGCTCATTTCGATCTTCGCGCGGTTGGGCGGCGGCATCTTCACCAAGGGCGCCGACGTCGGCGGCGATCTTGTCGGCAAGGTCGAGGCCGGCATTCCCGAAGACGATCCGCGCAATCCGGCCACCATCGCCGACAATGTCGGCGACAATGTCGGCGACTGCGCCGGCATGGCCGCGGACCTGTTCGAGACCTATGCGGTGACGACGGTGGCGACCATGGTGCTCGCCGCCATCTTCTTCGGCGCGGTGTCCGCCGACATGGTGCTGCGGATGATGACGTTCCCGCTCGCCATCGGCGCGGTGTGCATCATTGCTTCGATAGTCGGCACGTTTTTCGTGCGGCTCGGCGCCAGCCAATCGATCATGGGCGCGCTCTACAAGGGCATGATCGCCACCGCGATCCTGTCGCTCATCGGCATCGCCGGCGTGACGCATTACCTGATCGGTTTCGGTCCACTCGCCGGCGTCAGCTATTCCGGCGCCCAGCTGTTCTATTGCGGCATCACCGGACTCGTCGTCACGGCGCTGATCATCGTCATCACCGAATACTACACCGGCACCGACTACCGGCCGGTGCACTCGATCGCGCTGGCCTCGGTGACCGGCCACGGCACCAATGTGATTCAGGGCCTCGCCGTGTCGATGGAAGCAACGGCGGCTCCGGCGCTTGTCATCATCGCCGGCATCCTGGTCAGCTATAATTTCGCCGGCCTGTTCGGCATCGCCATCGCGGTGACGACGATGCTGGCGCTTGCCGGTATCGTCGTCGCGCTCGATGCGTTCGGCCCCGTCACCGACAATGCCGGCGGCATTGCCGAAATGGCCGGCTTGCCCAAAGAGGTGCGCAAATCGACCGACGCGCTCGACGCCGTGGGCAATACCACCAAGGCCGTGACCAAGGGCTATGCCATCGGCTCGGCCGGGCTCGGCGCATTGGTGCTGTTCGCGGCCTATAACGAGGACCTTAAGTTCTTCATCGCCGGCGCGGACAAGCATCCCTATTTCCAGGGCGTGTCACCGGATTTTTCACTCGTTAATCCGTATGTCGTGGCCGGCCTCCTGTTCGGCGGCCTCTTGCCCTACCTGTTCGCCTCCATGGGCATGACCGCGGTCGGCCGCGCCGCTTCCTCGATCGTCGAGGAGGTGCGGCGCCAATTCCGCGAGCGGCCTGGCATCATGCAGGGCAGGGACAAGCCCGATTACGGCCGTGCCGTCGACATGCTCACCCGCGCCGCGATCAAGGAGATGATCGTGCCGTCGCTGTTGCCGGTGCTTTCGCCGATCGTCGGCTATTTCATCATCTACTTCATCGCCGGCGGCGGCGCGCAGGGAAAGTCGGCGGCCTTCTCCGCGCTCGGCGCCATGCTGCTCGGCGTGATTGTCACCGGACTGTTCGTCGCCATCTCGATGACGTCGGGCGGCGGCGCCTGGGACAACGCCAAGAAATACATCGAGGATGGCCATTACGGCGGTAAGGGATCCGACGCGCACAAGGCAGCGGTCACCGGCGATACGGTCGGCGATCCCTACAAGGATACGGCCGGGCCGGCGATCAATCCGATGATCAAGATTACCAACATCGTGGCGCTGTTGCTGCTCGCGGTTCTGGCGCATTGATCTCGCCATTGCGAGGAGCGACCCGCCTACGCTCGCTTGACGGACTACGGCGGGTTTGAGTCCGCCGTAGCGCGGAGCGCGAAGGCGGAAGCGACGAAGCAATCCAAGCCGTCAACGATCGAGAGCTAAATTGCTTCGCTTACGCTCGTAATGGCGAGACTTCGTCAGAACGGCAACCCGACATGCGCGTTTTGAATTATGTTGAGCAGGCTGTTGATGAAGTCCAGATCCGATCCGGCGGTCGGCGTCGTGCGGCTGATGAAATCGAAGGCCTTGCCATCCTTGATGCCGTAGGCGGCGACCCGCTGAACGCGGCGGTCCCTGTCGAAATAGATCGCGATCACGCGCTGGTCGGTAACCGTGGTCGGCATGAACGAAACGGGTCGCTCGGCGCGCTGCGAGATGTAATAGAAGGCTTCGCCCGAGACCGTGGCTACCGTCGAGGGCGTGCCGAGCACGATCAGCACCTGTTCCTGCGAAGCGCCAAGCCGGATTTGCTCGAGGGCACCGTCGGGCAGCACATAGCCGCGCTGGAACGTCTCGCCGAAGCAGCCGCCGAGCGGCAGCGCCAGCGCGACGATCAACGCGTAGGCCGCTGCGCGCCTCCCCCCGCTTTTCTCAGGACCGCCCCGCATTTCCGCCAATCCAGCTTGTGTCCGACAGCCGCCTGCCGTACCCCCGAAATGTTAAATTGGCAATTCGCCGGAGCCGAACGGGGTATGCCAGCGGGCTTTGCGTAAGTATGCTATCTCTATGATCTTACCGGCGTTTCGGCGCGGTCACCACAACCGCAACATCCACGCGCTCTATGGCGCCATCGTGGCGCAGGCGCGCTCGCCCACTTTTTACACCGCCTACGGGGTCCCGGACAGCGTCGAGGGCCGCTTTGAGCTCATCGTGCTGCATCTCGTGCTCATCCTGGGCCGCCTTGGCCGACCGAACGAGACCGCGCCGGGTCCCGGTCCCAGGCGCCAACCGGGACGGACCAGCGGGCAGCAACTCTTCGATGTGTTTTGCCGCGACCTCGACGACAACCTGCGCGAGATGGGCGTCGGCGATCTGGCGGTACCGCGGGAGATGCGGCGCTTTGGCGAGGCATTCTACGGCCGGCAGGCGTCCTATACCGCCGCGCTCGCCGCCGCCGATAACCGGGAGCTTGAGAAAGCGTTCGCGCGCAATATCTTTGCAGCCGGCGGCGCCGATGCGCGAGCGGCGCGGCTGGCGCGCTATGCGCGCGCGGCGGCGAGCCGGCTCGACACCGAGGAGGAGGGTGCCCTCGTCGCCGGCAAGGCTGTCTTTCCCCGCCCGGAGGCCTTCGCGCATGCCTGAACGTCAATCCGAGAAGCGCGCGCCGTTGCCGTGGCGCGTTCCGGTTGCGGTCGAGGACGTCGCCGAGACCGGCGAACGTTTCGAGCTCGTGGCCGATGCAGACATCCGCGCCGGATTGGCGCGGATCGCGGGACTCCGCGACCTGCCGCGGCTGCACGCGAATTTCGAAGTGACGCGGCATGGCGCCGAGGGCGTGCGCGTCGCCGGGCGCGTTTCCGCCATCGTCGGCCAAGCCTGCGTGGTCACGCTGGAGCCGCTGGCCAATGAGGTCGACGAGGAGATCGATCTCCTGTTTTTGCCGCCGCCGGCCGCCGAACTGGCACGCGGAGCGCCCGGCGCGCCCGATGGGAACGCCGATCAAGCGGAGCCGCTGATCGGCGGATCGATAGATCTTGGCGCGCTCGCCACCGAATTCCTTATCCTCGGGCTCGATCCCTATCCGCGCAAGCCCGGCGCGGTGTTTGCGCCGCCGCCGGACGCCAAGCCCGACGAAGGACCGTTCGCCGCGCTCGCCGCGCTGAAGAAGGGTCGCGATGGCCGTTGATCGCAGTTGTTTCCGGGCGCCGAACCGCTATTGTCCCTGCGGCTTTGCCTCCCCCTCGTTTCCGAAGCTTGCAAGCCGGCTTGCGGAAAAGATCACGCGTATGCGAAAAAGTCCGCGGCACGGTTCGATCGAGTTGCTGCGGATCATGGTGTAGGACCGCGGTCATTCGATGTCGCAAATGGTCCGCATTGCTCTCGACGCGATGGGAGGAGATCACGGCCCGGCCGTGGTCGTCGCCGGCGCGGAGCTGGCGTTGGCGCGCCACCCACAGAGCGAATTTCTCTTCTTCGGCGACACCGCGCTGGTCGGCCCGCTCGTCGCCCGGCGCCCGGCGCTGCAATCAGCCTCGCGGCTCGTCCACGCCGAGGTCGCGGTGCGGATGGAGGACAAGCCGAGCCAGGCGCTGCGCCACGGCCGCCGCAAATCCTCGATGTGGCTTGCCATCGAGGCGGTCAAGAAGAAGGAAGCCGATATCGTTGTATCGGCCGGCAATACCGGAGCGCTGATGGCGATGTCGAAGTTCGAGCTCAAGACGCTTGCCGGGATCGCGCGGCCCGCCATCGCCGCGTTATGGCCGACCTTGCGCGGTGAATCGATCGTGCTCGACGTCGGCGCGTCGATCGGCGCCGATGCCGAGCACCTCGTCGACCTCGCGGTGATGGGCGCGGCAACCGCACGCATCCTGTTCGGCGTCGATCGTCCCACAGTCGGGCTTCTCAATATCGGCGTCGAGGAAGTCAAAGGTCTCGAACCGGTGCGCGAAGCCGGCCGCATCCTGCGCGAGAAACAACTGCCCGGCCTCGATTATCTCGGCTTCGTGGAGGGCGACGACATCGGCATGGGCAGGGTCGATGTCGTGGTCACCGAGGGTTTCGCCGGCAACATCGCGATCAAGACCGCCGAAGGCACCGCTCGCCAGTTCGCCGAATATCTGCGTAGCGCCATGAGCCGCTCGCTCGGCGCGCGCATCGGCTACCTGTTCGCGCGTTCGGCGTTCCGGCAAGTGCGCGAACGCATGGACCCGCGGCGGGTCAATGGCGGCGTCTTCCTTGGCCTCAACGGCATCGTCATCAAGAGCCATGGCGGCAGCGACGCCGAAGGCTTCGCCGCGGCAATCGAACTCGGCTATGGCGTCGTGCGCGACGAGCTTTTGGCCAAGATCACGGCGGCGCTCGGGCGGCCGGGCAGGGAGCCGCAACCCGCGCTGCGCGGAGTCGCGTCGTGACGGTGCGCCGTTCCGTTGTGGTCGGTTGCGGCAGCTATCTGCCGAACCAGGTGCTTACCAACGCCGAACTCGCGCGCAAGGTCGACACCTCCGACGAGTGGATCGTGCAGCGCACCGGCATCCATGAACGCCGCATCGCCGCGCTCGGCGAAACGACCGGGAGCATGGCAACGCAGGCGGCCCGCGCCGCACTCGCCCATTCGCACCTCGATGCGCAGGCGATCGACCTCATCGTGCTGGCAACCTCGACGCCGGATAACACCTTTCCGGCGACCGCTGTCTCCGTGCAGGCGGATCTCGGCATCACCCGCGGCGCCGCCTTCGACATTCAGGCGGTGTGCTCCGGCTTCGTTTACGCGCTGGCGACGGCGGACGGACTGCTCAAATCGGGCGCGTTCTCCCGCGCGCTGGTGATCGGGTCGGAGACTTTCTCGCGGCTGCTCGACTGGACCGATCGCTCGACCTGCGTGCTGTTCGGCGACGGTGCCGGCGCGGTCGTGCTCGAAGCGCAGGAGCTGCCGGGCAAGCCCGAAGACCGCGGCCTGCTCACGGTGCGGCTGCGTTCCGACGGCCGTCATAAATCAAAGCTCTATGTCGACGGCGGGCCGTCATCGACCGGCACGGTCGGCCATCTGCGCATGGAAGGCCGCGAGGTGTTTCGCCACGCGGTGGCGATGATCACCGACGTGGTCGAGGACGCGTTCAAGGCGATTGGCATGACTGTCGCCGACATCGACTGGTTTGTCCCGCACCAGGCCAACAAGCGGATCATCGACGGCTCGGCGCATAAGCTCGGTATTCCGCCGAACAAGATCGTCGTCACGGTCGATCGGCACGGCAACACCTCGGCGGCATCCATACCGCTCGCTCTGGCCGACGCGGTAGCCGACCGTCGCATCAAGCGCGGCGATCTGTTGCTTCTCGAGGCGATGGGCGGTGGTTTTACATGGGCGGCCGCGCTCCTGCGCTGGTGAGGAACAGCCCCCGGAAGGCCGTTGACCGCTCGGCGAGAACTCAATATCGTTGATAATTCAGTACGATACGATGATCGATTGGTTATCGATCGCCGAGAGCGGGGCTGGCGATGACGAGGAAGACGATCACGCGTGCGGATTTGTGCGAAGCCGTTTATCAGAAGGTCGGCCTCTCGCGCACCGAATCCGCCACGCTCGTCGAGTTGGTTCTCAAAGAGATCACCGATTGCCTGGAGCGTGGCGAAACGGTGAAACTCTCGTCGTTCGGCTCGTTCGTCGTGCGCAAGAAAGGCCAGCGCATCGGCCGCAATCCCAAGACCGGCAAGGAAGTGCCGATCTCGCCGCGCCGGGTCATGGTGTTCAAGCCCTCGGCCATCCTCAAGCAGCGCATCAATTCCGGGCCGGACGGCGGCAACGGCAAATGACGGATTGGTGTCCCGCGTTTGCCGGTCAAGGTGTAGGAACTTCAAATCCACCGCACTAGCGGGGAGTAGGCCTTGAACAAGGCGCCCGACGCATTCCGCACCATCAGCGAAGTCGCCGAGGAGATCAACGTTCCTCAGCACGTGCTGCGCTTCTGGGAGAGCCGCTTCGTGCAGATCCGGCCGCTCAAGCGCGGCGGCGGGCGGCGCTATTATCGCCCGGACGACGTTGATTTGCTGCGCGGCGTGCGCCACTTGCTCTACGGCGAGGGCTACACCATCCGCGGCGTGCAGCGCATCCTGCGCGAAGAAGGCATGGCGTTTGTGCAGAGCGTCTGGCATCCCGGCGCCGAACCGCCGCCGCGCGAGGCGGAGGAAACCGAAGCGGTCGACGGGGACGAACGCGCGAGCCTACGTTCCGACGACGAGCCGTCCTTTTTCGGCGTGTCGTCGCCATTGGCCGAGCCGGCCGGCGAACGCGCGGGGGCACGGCATGAACCGACGATTGTGCCGCTGGCCCCGCGGTTCGGCGTCCACAGCGAGGACCGGCGAAAATTGCAGGCGGCACTCGACGAACTCATCGCCTGCCGCCGCCTGATCGACGCGGCGCTGTCGGAAACCTGATTGCCACAATGCAGACGACGCGATTGGCCCGAGGCAGCAGACTTGAGCTCGCGACCCCCCATTCACGCAAGCGAGATATTTGGCTGGGCGGAACTTGTTGCGTGAGCAACGTGCCCTCCGGCCAAGATTTCACTTGATCTGCTTTACCGACTCATAAAGTAAATGCCCAATAGCAATGGCAGGTGTGTGGATGCGCGTGTATTGGGGCCAGCAAATGTCCCCGACAGGAGCTTCTATGCGAGACGCCTACTTAGCCGACACCCGCATACCGGACAACTGCAGGCTCTTCATCGGAGAGGGGGTTACCATCAAGGGGGAGACATCCGTCCCTGATACCTTGGTGGTCTGCGGCGTGCTCGAAGGTGACGTGTCGGCCGGCAATTTGGTCGTCTGTGAAACAGGCGTGATCAGAGGCAAAATTGTTGTTGCAGAAAATGCCGAGGTTTTCGGCAAGGTTTTTGAGAAGTTTGACGTCAAGCGTCTCTTGATCCTGCGCTCGACCGGTAGCATCGATGGAAATGTAAGCTACGGAACGCTGCAAATTGAGCAAGGCGCCAGCATCGCGGGTGGAATCGCTTCCAACAATCTCCGACACGAACAGAAACCTGCCAAGGGTGATCTGTCGCAAAAAAACGAGCAGAGGCCTCTTGGGCATGATGCTGCTTCAGGCAACGGCGCTCGGAGTGTGACCCAACTCGAGCCAAACCGTTTTGGCAGCCCGCTGCCATTCCCCACTACGCCTTCCGCACATTGACACGCATGCCGCATTCGGCGGCGTCGCAATTACATTCCTGTCGGCAGGCGAACCTTGACGCTCGGCCGCGTCGTGCGGGGAAGCCTGGTGATGGCGGTGATAAAATAGCCCAAATAGTTGACGACCCAAGGGATCAGTTGGAACGACGATTTGCCGCCGAACAGGCGATCGATCGAAATAATCGGCACCTCACCGAGCTTGAGGCCGATCAACTGGGCATTGATCGCCATCTCAAATGCGATCGCCCAACCTACCGATTTCGCGTCGCGGCTCAAACGGGGGAAATCGGCGCGCCGAAACATCTTGATCCCGGTTGTCGAGTCTGAAAGTCCGGTGCCGGAAACAGTGTAAAGCAGCCAGTTGGCTATGCGCGATAGGATATGGCCAATAATCGAACCGCCCAGCCGGCGCCCGCCGTGGCCATAACGGGTGGCGCTGACGAACTCCACGCCCTCGTCCATCAACGCCACCATGTCATCGATCGCCAACACCGGCCCAACTTCGTCTGCCGCGAAGATCAGGATGCGCTCGCCGGACGCCGCGGCGACACCGGCCTGGATGGCAAAGGCAACGCCACGGCCGGAACGGTTGAGGAGCGGCCGGACCTGCGGATAGGCAGCGCGCACTTCCTCCACCACGGCGATGCTGACATCGGCTGCATCGTCGAAAATCACGAGAATTTCGTGCGGCACCACAAGAACGGCGCGCAAGATGCGCAACATGACGCGCAGATTCAGGGTCTCATTGCGAACCGGCAAAAGGATCGTAAGCGCGACCACAGAATCGGTCATGACGCTTCCGCCGGCCGATAGCCAAAGAAGCGCCTGAGCGTTTGCTCCGCTCGTTGCCAGCTAGACTTCTGCATGCAGCCTGGGAGCCGCCGCGCGACAAATACGACAACGATCAAAGCGGTCAGTAGCCACATCTCGAAGAAATAGCGCGGGGTCGCTGCATAGATCATGTCGACAACGTATTCGGCGAGCACTGCTCCGCCGATCAAACGCAACCAAGGATCGAAATCGCGGCCGCGAACCGTCACATAAACGACGATGGCGGCAGCGGCAACGTTAAAGGGGATTGACGCAAGCGACTGGCTCGGCTCACTCAGCCAAGCCCCGATCTGCACCACCGCCTGGTGCAAATAGGCGCCGCTAAAGTTAAGCCGAAGCAGTTCGCCGAGAGCGGACAAATAGGCCGAAGGCGGCATCACGTAGGTTCCGGGCAGCCGAGCATTGCTGCTGAGCAAAACAAACGCGTGGCCGAAATACCAGTTGTGCAACGGCATGATGAGCACCGGCAGGAAGCCGATGCACATTCCCCCCAGGCGGCGCCATTGCCGTTGCGCCAGCGCCGCCAGGCCAGCGCCGGCAAGAACGATGCCGGCGATCGGCGCGACGATCGGCTTGGTGAAGACGGCAAGCGCGAACAAAAGCGCGCCGCCCGCCGCGGCGGCGACGCGCGGGCCGCCGCCTTCGCGCGGGCCTACGATCACCCATAGTCCCCAGAGCAGCAGAATCTGCGCCGCCGGATCGGCGAAGCCGCGCGCCGCCCATTTGGCGTAATCGATGAAAGTCGAGCCGAACAACTCGCCAACCGGGATCGCGGTAAAGATGAAGACGAATGCAAGCGCCCAGCGCTCCGGCAAGAACCGTCGCGCCAGACCGTAAGTCAAGAACGGCAGCAGCAGCACGAGCGACAGATAGCCGAGATAGCTCTCGCCGAACGCGACATGCTCAAGGGCGCGGAAATAGCGCAAGCCGGGACCGCCGTAATAAAAGACTTTCTCGCCGCCTTCGAGCGCGCCGTAAATATCCCCAGCCAAAATCTTCTGCAGAATGACGCGCCCGGCGCCGTCGTAGAAGAGCCCGTCGTCGCCCCCGTCGAAAGGCCGGTGGCCGCCGAGGAAGCTTGCATCGTTGATGGCGATGACCAGCATCGCCAAGCCGATCGCGAGAAAAGGCAGGACGGTGCGCCGCGCCTTGACGCGCACCAGCACGACGATCAGCCCGAAAGCGGCCGCCAATTCGAGAGCCGCGGTCGCCAACTGCAACAGCCGCACCCGCCATGGCGGCGTCAGGTGCATGGCCAGCGTATCCGGTTTGACGGCGATGCCGAATACGCGCCGGTCGGCATCGTCAGGTGCAATCGTGCGGCATTGGTCGCCGGGCAGCGCGGTGAAATGTTCGTCCGCGTCTTCCCACATCAGTTCGCCGGCCCAACACAATTCGCCGCCGACAAACGCCGCCGGCAGCCGGATCGTCTCGAACCACGGCATGGCGAGGTGCCAACGGCGCAGCCCCATCCAAAAGCGGCGGTCGCGGTCGCCACGATGCACGTCGGGCGCGGCGGTGGACCAATTGTAGCGCAGCTCGTTGATGAACCCAAGACGAAGCCACACTGGATCGGAAAAGTCGACGGTAGGGGCAGCGCGCGACAAATCGGAAGGGTGGAAAATGCCGTCGGCGGAGAATGCGAAGGCGCGCTCTGGATGACTGCCTTGCCAGCAGAAGGCCGCGCCCGGCAGGCAGCGTACTGCCGACGGATATTGCGCCTCGAACTCATCGGCCATGTGCCGATAGACCTCCGTCGGCAATCCGCGCTGCAAGGCGCCGTCGGGTGGCCCGGGCAGGAACACGTTGTGCCCTTCCGCGATGCGTGGCGGCGAGATGAGCCATTGACCGGACACAGCGACGAACACAATGGCGGCCGCGGTAACCCAGGCGCTTGCGCGCGCTCTCACTTCGCCGGTGAAAATGACCACTGTCACGATCAGCAGCAGCGCATAAGGAGCGACATGGTTGATCGGCACGCCGACAATTGCGACCGCGAAAGCAAGCGCGGCAAGCGTGCGCCATCGGGCGCCGTGAGGCCCTGCATCTTCGCGCATCGACGTCATGGAATGACCCGAACCTGGCGTAATCGGCCCGTGTGTAGCATTTCCGGCATGGAAGCCGCGCGTCATCTATCGAGGCGCAGCAGTCGCCATTGTTCGGCGTCGCCGACCGGCATTACCACATGGAGTTTGTCCGGCCGCCGTGCCACCAAGGCTTCGGCTTGGTCGATCGGTAGCACCATCCACGCAGGTCCGGAAAACGCCGCCAATTCATCGAGCGACGCGTTGAGAATGCGGCCCGGCACGTAAGGCAGCACGTTGAGCGCCGTGGCGTCCGTCCTGTAGATCGGTGCCGGCGCGGCTTGTACCGATGCGATGATCCGCGCGGCGTCGAATTGCGCTTGCCGGTAGCGCAGCGGCAACAGTGGCGATAAGGCGGAGTAGATCAAAGCGTAGAGGAGGAGACCGGCGGTCAGCAGCAGGATCGGCGCCACGACTTCCGGCCGTCGCGTGCCGAGCAGATCGTAGCCGAGGCCGCCGAACACGCAGAGCGGCAAAATCATCGGAAAGAAATAGCGGGGGAGCGAGCCTCCCGGCCAGAAAAGGACAACGAGCGACGCCGTGAATGCGTAGCACGCCAACGCTGCGAGAAAGCCGGGCCGGACAAAACCTCGCCCGCGAAACACTTGTGCAATGAGAAACGCGGCGGCGGCCAATGCCGCCGGCAGCGTCTCGGTCAATATCTTGAAGCTTGCAACGAGCGGCCCGGGTAGCGGGGTGCTTGGCCGCACCCGCATGAATGACGCCCAGCTCCCTTCGTCGCCCGGCGTGTAGATCGCAGCGTACCACGCCGCGAGCGGGATCGCGCAGATCAGACCCGCCATGACCAGTCCCGGAATCTGTCGCCAGCGCCGCGTTGCGAGAACGTAAAGACCGATCCCGAGCGCGAAATAGGCGATCTGCTGCGGTCCCTTCAGCAGTCCGGCAAGCGCGAGCACAATGCCGATTGCAAGCCAGCGGCCGAAGCTGACCGATCCCTTCCCGTAGCCGCCCCACCACAAAAAGAAAGCCAAGAACAGCAAGACCGCGAGCGGCAGGTCCGCGGTGATCATCACGTAACAGCGTATGACGAGCGGACAGGCCAGGAACAAGGCGGCCCCGAAGAGCGCGGCCGGAATGCTGGCGGCCACTTTGCGCAGCAGCCAATAGATCAACAAGCAGCCAAGGAGGACAACCAAGACGATCGGCACACGCGCCGTGATCTGGCTTACGCTTCCAAAGGGCGCACTGATCGCGGCGATGATCCACGACAGCAAGGTCGGGCGCTGGACCCAGCGCACATTGAACACGTGCGGGACAAGCCAATCTCCGTCCTCGAGCGCGGTACGCGCGATGGAGACGGCGAGGCCCTCGTCAGAATTGTAGCCGCGAAAAAATACCAGGGGCACCGTCTGCGTCGCCCACGCAACGATGATCAGCGCGATGGGGTTCCATTGCGTGGCGATGGTATTCCAAGACGCGACGATGCGCTCGGGAATCGTGGACGTGCGCAGCCTGTCAGCAAGCAAAGGCAGCTCTTGTGTTAAGCGCGCGCACAGCCACACTGTCATACAGACTCGGCACGCCGACAGTTGTGACCGCGAGCGCAAGAGCCGCGAAACGGCACCAGGCGCTACGCGTCGTGGCAAGGATCGGGGCGTTGGCTGTTCTACTCGAATCGATCATGTTCTATGATGAATTCAACCGGGCGTCGATCGTGCCTCAATGACCGCACAATATCACAATGGTGGATTCGCCAGGATCGGCGACGATGTCCACATCGGGCAGAATGTCGAAATCCGGCGCCCCCATCTCGTCCGCATCGGCAGCCACGTCGCCATCGATAATGGCGGCTATATCACGACCGCCGCGGAAATCGGAGATTATGTTCACATCGGACCTTACGTAACCGTCATCGGTGGCGAACATGCGCTTTTGATCATGGGCAACTTTACCAATCTCGCCGCGGGCTGCCGCGTCATCTGCGGCACCGACCGCTTCATGGGCGAGGGCTTGATCGGCCCCGCGAGCTTACCGTCCGAATACAAGGACAAGATGAAACTTGCGCCGGTCGTGTTGGAGAATTTCGCGAACGTCGGGGCAAATGCCGTGATCATGCCGGGCGTGACTTTGGCGGAAGGCTCGGTGGTGGGTGCGTGCTCGCTGGTAACCAAGAACACCGAGCCGTGGACAATCTACACGGGCGTTCCCGCCCAGGCCAGAAAGTTGAGGCCGCGCGAAACGATGGTTCAATTTGCCAAAGAACTCGGCTACCTCAGCGCCTGAGCGCCGCGACAATCACCGAGCTGATGCGATCGATGTCGGATTCCGTCAGATCGAGACGCGAGGCAAGCCAAAGTCCGCGGCGGGATGCATCGATGCTGTTCGGGAACCCGCGATCGTCCGCCCGATACGGCTGCTGACGGTGCAGCGGATGCCAAAAGGAGCGATGTCCAATCTTCGCCGTGTCGAGCGCGGCGGCGACGGACGGGCGATCCTCGATCAAAACATCGGTCCATTGCCGGACTTCGCCCGGTTCGGAAAACGGCGGCAGCCGCAAGCCCGGTTGATTGGACAGCCGCTCAACATAAGCCCGGTCGCGGCGCACTGCCGCCGCCAACCGCTGCTCGATCTCGTCGAACTGCGCGAGCGCCACGGCCGCTTGCAAATCGGTGAACTTGAAATTGAAACCAAGGACCGGATGATCGTCATTGCCGCCGGTCCCGCCAGTTCGCCGCCCCTGATCCTTGAGTTCTCGTAGATGGTCATGCAGCTGATCGCTGTCGGTCACGATCATTCCGCCTTGCCCGGCAGTGATGGTCTTGTTCGCGGAAAAGGAAAAGCACCCGGCCAATCCAAAGGAGCCGAGCATGCGCCCGGCAAAACGGGAGCCCAGCGCTTCTGCGGCGTCGCAGATCAACACCAATCCGGTCTTGCCGCAGATTTGCTCGAGGCGCGGATAATCGGCGCCGCGGCCGTTCACGTCAACGGTCACCAGCGCACGGGTGCGAGGTCCTATGGCCGCTGCCACGGCGTCGGGATCGACGCTGAAACGCATCGGCTCGACCTCGACCAGCTTGACAGTCGCGCCGGCCAGGCGCGCGGCGTTGGCGGTCGCGATGAAGGTGAGATCCGGCACCAGCACCTCGTCGCCCGGACCGATACCGGCGGCCATGAGCGACAGCGCGATGGCGGCAGTGCCGCTCGTCACGGCGACGGCGTGCCGCGTCCCGACAAAGGCCGCGACCCGCTGCTCGAACTCGCGGGCCAGCGGACCATCATTGACGTATTGCCGATCGAGCACGTCGCGAAGCCGGTCAAGCTCGCGGCCGGTAAGATGCGGACCGAACCAGGCGATTGGCTGATAGGAATGGTCACTCGACTTGGACATCGGCCCGAATGGACGCCCCCGATCGCGGCCGCCGCGGAATTCTTGATCGGCCATGGCGAGCTGAAATCTGCAATTATCTACATCATGGATATCTGTTAAATGCAAAAATATAGTCGCTTTCAGGGGTACCCGAACCTCACGATCATGCAGACGAGCACGGATCTTCCGGCGGCCGGGCCATGACCGCGCGCCGCATTCTGGTCACCGGCGGCAGTGGCTTCATCGGCTCCGGCCTTGTGAAGGCGCTCGTTGGCGCTGGCAACCAAGTGCGGGTGCTCGACAATAATTCGCGCGGCAACCCGGGCCGGCTCAAGGACGTCGCCAACGACATCGAATTGATCGCCGGCGACGTCCGCGACGCTGATGCGGTCGCGCGCGCGGCGGAGGGCATGGACGAGGTGCATCACCTCGCCTTCGTCAACGGCACCGAATTCTTCTACAAGGCGCCCGAGCTCGTGCTCGACGTCGGCGTGCGCGGGATGATCAATGTGATCGACGCCTGCCGCCGGCATGGCATCGGCACTCTGCTTCTGGCGTCGAGCTCGGAAGTCTACCAGACGCCGCCCAGAATTCCGACCGATGAGAGCGCCCCGCTCACCGTGCCCGATCCGTTCAATCCCCGCTATTCCTACGGCGCCGGCAAGCTGATCAGCGAGATCATGGCGATCAATTTCGGCCGTAAGTTTTTCCAGCGTGTGCTGATTTTCCGCCCGCACAATGCCTATGGCCCGGACATGGGCTTCGAGCATGTAATCCCGCAATTTGCGCTGCGCTTGGATGCGCTCGCCAAAGCGCAGCCCGCCGGCCGGCTGCGCTTCGAGATGCAGGGCACCGGCGAGGAAACCCGCAGCTTTTGCTTCATCGACGATCTCATTGCCGGAGTCATGGTGATGCGCGAGAAGGGCGAGCATCTCGGCATCTATCATGTCGGCACCAAGGAGGAAGTGACAATCGCCGAACTGGCGCGGCGCGTCGCGCGCGCAGCCGGGCGCGAGATCGAGCCCAGTGCGGGGCCGCCGGCGGCGGGCGGAACGCCAAGGCGGTGCCCGGATATTTCGAAGCTCGCCCGGTTGGGCTATAAGCCGCGCGTGGCCCTCGACGAAGGCCTAAAGCCGACGCTCGACTGGTACTGGCGCAACGCCGATCTGGCGCCAAAAACCTGACCGCATTACCCGCAGGGAGACCGACCTTTTGCGTCCCACCAAAGTCGCGAGCGCCGCCGGCACGGGCGGCAGCGTTCCGGTCGAATACTGTCAGGTCTGCGGCCACGCCCCGCTCGATGACGTGCTCTCGCTCGGCTACATGCCGCCGGTCAACCAGATGGTGCCGATCGGGCAGGCGCCGCACCAGCAGCCGTGGTTCCCGACCAACCTGATGCACTGCCGCAACTGCGACCTAGTGCAGCTCGGCTTGGCGGTCGATCCCGTCATCATCTTCCCGCCGGAATATCCCTACACCAGTGGCACCACCAAATTGCTGCGCGATAATTTCGCCGATCTGCGCCGCGAAGCCGCCGCCATGTTGGGCCTCGGCAAAGACGATCTCGTGATCGACATAGGCTCCAACGATGGCACATTGCTGTCGAATTTCAAGAACGGCGGCCACCGCGTGCTCGGCATCGAGCCGACCGACGTCGGCGCGATGGCCATTGAGCGCGGCATCCCGACCATCAAGCGCTATTTCGGGCCCGACGTCGCGCGCGAGGTCAAGCGCGACCATGGACCGGCTAGTGTCGTCACTGCGGCAAACTGCTTCGCCCATATCGAGGACGTGCACGCGATCGTCGACGCCATCGGCGAGCTGCTGAAGCCCGGCGGCGTGTTTATCTCCGAATCGCACTACCTCGTCGGCCTGCTCGACACGCTGCAATACGACACCGTCTATCACGAGCACTTGCGCTACTATTCGCTGACGAGCCTCAAGCATCTGCTCGAAATGCATGACCTCGAAGTGTTCCATGCGCGGCCGATCCCGAGCCATGGTGGCTCGATCCGCGTCTACGCCGCGAAGCGCGGCACGCATACGGTGCAGGACAGCGTATCGCGCATGGTTTCCGCGGAGCCGCGCGGCGAGGCCATGGTCAAGCGCCTGGGGTCCTTCCGGCGCGACGTCGTGCTCTCGAAGCTGCGCCTGCTTTCGATGCTGCGCGACCTCAAGGAAAAGGGAGCGCGCATCGCCGGCATCAGTGCGCCATCGCGGGCGAGCACGCTGGTCAATTATGTCGGCCTCGACGAAGGCATCATCGACTATGTCTGCGAAATTCCCGGCTCTTTGAAGATCGGAAAATTCATGCCTGGCACCCGGATCCCGGTGGTGGACGAGGCGCGGCTCTTTACCGACCAGCCCGATTGCGCGGTGATCTTCTCCTGGCACATCGCCGATGAGCTCGCGCCCAAGCTCAAGACCAAGGGCTTCCGCGGCCAACTCATCTCGCCGCTGCCCATGCCGCGATCCTTGTGATGCCGGGCAAAATCGTGCACACCGAAGGTCTTCACGAGAAGGCCATCGTGTTGGCCAATGGAGAGACGCCGCGATGACCGTGCGGCCCGACATCGCCGCCTCCGGCACGCCCACCACCGTCGAGAACGCGGACGTCACCGTGATCGGCGGCGCGGGCCATGTCGGCATTCCGCTGGTGCTGGCGCTGGCGGAAGCAGGCCTGCGGGTCAACGTCAACGATCTCAACAAGGAAAGCCTCGACACGCTCGAAGCAGGCCGGTTGCCGTTCATCGAGCACGGTGCCGACAGCGTGCTGAGCAAGGCGCTGATCAACAAGCGCCTCATCTTCACCCATTCGTCCGATCGGATTTCGACCGGCGGACCGGTTATCGTCACTATCGGCACGCCGATCGATGAGTTTCTCAATCCGGTCCGCAAGGTGGTGCAAGACTGCATCGACGCCATGCTGCCGTCGCTCGTCGACGGCCAGCTCGTAGTGTTGCGCTCGACGGTATTCCCTGGCACCACGGAATGGCTGGCGACCTATTTGCAGGCGCAAGGCCGCAAGCTGAAGGTAGCGTTCTGTCCGGAACGCGTGGTGCAGGGTTACGGGCTCAAAGAACTGCGCGAGATGCCGCAGATCGTCAGCGGCACCACGCCGGAGGCGGAGCACGAGGCGGCAAGTTTGTTTGAGCGTATCGCGCCGGAAGTGGTGGCGGTTTCGCCGATCGAGGCCGAATTCGCCAAGCTGTTTGCCAATGCCTATCGCTACATCGAATTCGCCGCCACCAACGAGTTCTACCTGATCGCCAAATCGGCCGGCGTCGACTATCAGCGCGTGCTGATGGCGATGAAGCACAAGTATGTGCGCTTGCAGGGCATGCCGCGGCCTGGCTTCGCCGCCGGCCCCTGCCTGGTCAAGGACACGATGCAGCTCAGCGCCTTCGCCCGCAACCAGTTCGGCCTTGGCCATGCCGCCTTGCTGATCAACGAGGGGCTGGTGCTGCACGTCGTCGAGGACCTCAAGCGCCGCTACGACCTCGCTAACATAACGATCGGCCTGCTCGGCATGGCATTCAAGGCCGAAAGCGACGATATCCGCGCCTCACTCAGCTACAAGTTCAAGAAGGTCTTGAACGGGCAGGCGCGCGCGGTCTTGACCACCGACCCTTTCGTGACAACCGACCCGGAGCTTCGACCACTCGACGAAGTGATCGCCAAGAGCGACCTGTTGATCCTGTGCGCTCCGCATGCCGCCTACCGGGAGACCGACTTCAGGGGCAAGCCCGTCTTCGATGTCTGGGGTCATCTCGACGGCGCCAACGTCATCCAATGATTCCGGCCGCGCCGCCGCGCCTCGACATCACCATCCCGGCGTACAATGTGGGCGCGAATATCCCGCAGACGCTGCAGATCGCGCGCGGTGTTGTGGTCGGAGCGCCGAGATTTGAACTCGGGACCCCCAGTCCCCCAGGCAGGGGTTGCGCGTAGATTTATCAGATGAATTTTGCAAACGGTGTTGATTTGGGGCCACCTGCGATCAATGGCTTAGGATTGATTTTGCAAACGGTTTCAGGTGTCATTCCAAAGGAGAGACGTGGACGATTACGATGATGCTCGCGAGACCCGCCGCCACGGGTCGAGGATCATCCTTCGGGCTACCCCATGCCGCGAAAGAAACGGCGTCGCAAAGACCTTGCGCCAGCCTACTACCATGTGGAGATCACGGGCTGGATTGGGACCTCAGTTTCAACGTCAATGTTCCCAAATACGAAGATAAACGATACTCGGACTACCGGCGCCTGCAAATTCACGGGGTCTTGCTGCGCCCGCGCAAGCTCAAGGTCGAGACAGTCGAGCTGATATTCTTCTCCGTGTCAGTAGTGCAGAACACATCGTTGCCGTAACCAACGTGCGACCCCAAAATCAGGGCGTCGCACCACTCGCTAATTGCCGGCCTCACCATTCTTTCCAAGGCTTTTCGGCCGGCAGGATTGCCATCCCATTCACGCTTATAGCGGCGACATTTTGTAAGTGAATAGCATTTTGAACATAGACGGCGAATGCCGCGTGTAGCAAATGGGGAGCTGCAAAGATGCTGATCGGCTATTAACCCCCCTATTGCGACTCGGTTAATGCATATATTGGCAGGAACGAATTGGGTGACGATGTAACGCGGAGCATTGGCGATGACTTGGAAAACAGGTCGGCTTGCGGCGGTAAAAATCGGCGTGGGTCCTGCGATCATGCTACGGAGTGGAGTATGGTTCGACTTCTGTGCGCCCGCCTCGAGCGATTTCACCATTGAAGATGTTGCTCACGGCTTAGCAAATATCTGCCGATATTCAGGGCAATGCACAGACTTCTATTCGGTCGCGGAGCACAGCATCCTCGTGAGCGAAACTGCGAAGGGCTTCGAGTTCGAAGCGCTCTTACATGACGCCGCAGAGGCATTCACCGGAGACATCACACGACCTTTGAAGCAGTTACTGCCGGAATACAAAAAGATCGAGGCGAATGTGCAACGCATCATCCTCGATCGTTTCGGTGTGATCGGACCTATGCCCCCGCAGGTCAAACAAGCAGATTTGAGGGTTCTCGCGGCGGAGCAAAAGCAGATCATGCCAGGAGGAACGGACGCATGGGTGCGCGGCCGAAAGGTCGAACCCGCCCCCATCGAAGTAAGACACCTCCCGCCCAAAGAGGCGAAACGTATGTTTCTAAATCGTTTCGAGGCGCTCCGTGCAGCATATGTGCTGCGCAAGCCACAAGGAAGCAGTTTTGTGCCCCCCAGTGAACTGCGGTGACAAACTGTCTAGCGCGCATGGACTGCTCGTCCGGAGCGGCGTAGCGATACGCCTTCGGGTCTATACATTCCGCGACGTTTACGAGACCACAGTATCATGTCTATCAGGAAGGACATCTCGCTCGACGAACTCGCCCAAATTGGAAACGTTGCCCAATTTATTAGCTTCGCACCCGAAGGCTCTCACGACTCTCAGCAATTCAGCCGCGTTGCAGGGCTCGATCCGAACCACGTCTTTGCCACGAAGCGCGAAGCCATTGCGTCGCTGCTATCCGCCAGCCCCGAAGGCACGATCAATCTCCGAAGCTTCACGCCCGAGAGTCCGCGCAGCCGTGATTTTTATTATGGCGTTGGGAATATCGACGAAGCAGACGCGCTAACTGATAAACTCTTGTCGGATGGATTATTCGTCATTGCAAACGAGACGGTTGACGTTGCAGACGGAGGCATCTCCGGTGTCGTCCAAGGCGGCGTGATTGAGTTTGCGCCTGATGACACGCCACGGTGCGTTGAAAAGGAAGGTGCGGCGTCGCTGCCGATTATGTGGGGGGCATCAATTCTTCGGCGGGTGTATGGTTTCGAACCAGAAATCTTTGATGTCGGTACTGGCCGCCTCGAATTCAGCATTCATCCCAAGCCCCGCGGATGGAAGAAGACCCACACGCTAATGTGGGAATTCGAAGAGTCCGACAGTGCGCCGGCGAGCGCAAATCTCGGATGGCCTAACCGGTTCAGCAGACACATCGGCGACAAGGCGTTCGGCCTATTAATCGCCGATGTGATCGGACTTCCGGTCCCGAGAACAACCGTCCTCGCACGGAGGGTGGCACCCTTCACCTTCGGCCAATCGACTGGCACGTTGGAGGTTTGGACTCGTACTTGCCCACTTGAGCAGGAGCCCGGTCGCTTCACGACCGTCAAAGGTTGGGTAGATCCCTTCAAACTTTTGGCTATCGAAGATCCTGAGAACCAATTAATAGCCTCGGTTTTATCCCAGTCAGCGCTGAGAGCGCGCTTTTCTGGCGCCGCTATAACTGATCGTCACGGAAAGCCTATCATCGAAGGAGCCCGTGGCGAAGGCAACCGCTTCATGCTGGGGGAGCGCTGCCCTGAAGTCCTGCCCACGGAAGTTCGCGCGGACGTCGAGAGAACATATGCCGAGATCGTGGCCGCGATAGGTGCCACCCGTTTTGAGTGGGTTCATGACGGTGAACGCGCGTGGATCGTGCAGCTCCACGCAGGCGGAACGAGTAGCGGGGCGGCAACATTGGTGCCAGGTGAAGCCGCCAGATGGGTCGTCTTCAAGGCATCGCAAGGATTAGAGGAATTGCGTAAGTTTCTAGCTAGGTTACCAGCTGACGTCGGCGTGCGGATTGAGGGTGAAGTTGGATTAACGAGCCATTTCGCCGATCTCCTTCGCAAGACGAAACGCCCTGCGAAAATAATATCGAGACGAAAGCTCAAAGCTGCTTAATGCATTAGGGTCCATCGTTCGGATCGGAGCCCGGCCGACGCCAAAGCTCGGTCGGCCTCGCCTGAATTACTCGATGAACAGCGATCACATGATCCATAATATCACCGACGCTTCCAGGAACTACTAATTCAACAACAGCGTTTCGCCTGGATCGCTTCTTGCGCCACTCGTCAAACGGGTAATCCGCAATTGAAAGAAATGTATCATTCCCGCGGGGCTGCGGTTGCATAATCGCCGAACCGCTGTTGATCGGGCTGAGCAGAATTTTTTGGCTATGTGCCTTGACTAGAGTCTTCGTGTCCAACGTCAGAACGGTCTGCGGAAAGTTCCGATAAGCTCTTGCCCCGAGTAGTCGGCGTAGGCGCCGTTTAGAAAGCCAGAAGAATACTTTTCCATTGAGGATTTGATACCACTGTGATGGAGTAATTCCGTCGGTAAGGCATTTCCTGAGCGCGGAATCGCTCATAGGTTTTTGATCTCTTATCACCGCATCAGGAACCCCATCGCTGGAAATTTTGACCGATTGGGGTCTATGCTCGGACTCAATCTTACGTCGCGTCGCGTCATCGATTTTATACAAATCGAGCAATGCTGACGTGCTAAGAAGACCCCGCTCAGAAATCGAGCTCCAACTACCGTCTTCCGCCATGTGCCATAGGCGCGGATACGTTTGAATAAGCTCTTCCTCCGTCAACGCCAGCTCTTTCTATCAATAATACCGCGTCGATCTGCGGCATCTTCATCCCTCACAAAACGAGTTGAGATTAGTGAAACCGGAGCATTGGCGACTCTTTCCATCCCCGCAATAAAATCTTGTGTTTCAGTCGATAGTTGTTCAAAACGCCGCGCCGCTCGGTTTTCGGAGCTCAGATAATCGGCAAAAGTGAGTGCAACGTCGGTCGCGCCGTTAATGACGGCGGACCTCCTAAGCTGCTCCCAGTCGAATTCGGCAATCCGGCGGGTCTTCCCTGAAATAGTTCCTACCTCGGTACCTGCAATTTCGCTAACCGGAAGCCCGGATCGTTGCGAAACTGTTTCGAAATCAATTTCGCGTCCCATAGGTCCCGAAGTTCCCCCAACACGAATGGGATACGAACGCGCTACAATAACAACTCGCCTCACACGCAAGGGAGAGATACCCGCATCCGCTAGACAGCCGGACACAGTGGTCTCGCGTGATGTAACGTTAGGATAGTACTGATCGGGTAGACTGTAGGCCGCGTGATGAAGACTTAAATCGGTCCCCTGGGTGCCTTCGAGCAAAATTCGCCGACCATCTGTATAAGCATTTTCCAATTCCACACCGACGCTGCGGACGAAGTCTTTTAGCTCTATAGCCTCGCGGCAGAGTCTAACGGTTGAGCCCAAATGCTGATTGCCATCACGGCCCAGGATTTTTCTAGCTGTTGCGGCACCAACGCCCTGCTTGGTCGAGCCTATGACTTCAAGGCCGCCCTGCTCGAACTTTAGATCGTCATCTTCGATTAGCATCGCATTGGGATCTATCGATAAGCGATCTGGTGTAAGGCGATTTTCCTCAATCTCCTTCAAAATCTGAGCAACTCTAATAGTAGCCCCGGCTCCGATCAGAATCTTTGCGTTCGGATTCGCTGCCGTACCAGAGGGTATCTGTACATATTTTATCGCCTTGGGAACGGAAGCCCAATGACCCGCGTTGGGACCGCCTACACGCACAAGGACGTCATAGTCAGCGGCCAGATACGAACAAATATTGCCCTTCCCCTCGCTGCCATATTGGGCACCAACGATCACGTCAACGAGGCGTTCTGGTTCACTTGGATACAGGCCCCGACCGGCAACCGCTAACGCGAGTATCGACCTAGGTTCGCACCGATCCGTGACGATGCGGACATCGGCGATCGCGCCAAGCTGTTCGATATTAGCTTCAGTCGTATTTGTTCTAAGTTCGTCATAAGCATCAAATTCGCGGAGCTTACGCTCGCGTTTTAAATAGCGCTCTCGGAGTATTTCTATCGAAGCGGTGAGATGAACGTGAAAAACATTTTGGCCATAAGCACGTCGCAGATGCTCGATCTGCTGCCTGATTCGCGCAGAATCGACCAAAAGAACTGCGTCCTGCGAAAGACCTCCAACGCGGCCGACAACACTATCTGTCACCCATTTGCCATCTGTTTCTCTGTCCAGTTGTTCGCCGGCCGCCTGAAGCGCGCCGCGATCATCCGGAACACCCCTATCTGTGAGTATCTCGCGGGTTGAAAGGCGGACGGCTCCGAAGCGATACCTAAATTCTTTGCAAAACTCTGATTTCCCAACTCCCACTGGTCCTGAGATAACAAATAGGAATTTCATGGTTGCCTCCGCACGCCTGCACGCATTGGTTGCAAGAAGTACACATCTGACGTTCGTCGTCAAATCGAGGCTGAGGCGTCGATGAGATCTGCAAGTCGGAGCGGCTGTTCGAATCGTCGCCGCTTAGCGCGGTAGTCGCTCAAGGATAGCTTCCGCTTGCTGAAGGACCTAGATGCCCAAAGCAAAACCACCACAGACGCGAGACTGGAAGAAATCTTGGTGCCGATGATAAAAGACGGGCATTGGCAAGTGCCATCCGCAATCTCGTGCTGCTAGGTTGGCTGCGTGTGAACATCAGCGAGTCCATTACCGAAACGACCTAAATTCTGATCCGGGATTGCGCCCATGCACCGAAGGCGCAGGAGATTGCGCGAGCGCACGAGCTTGCAGATGAGTTCTTCCGTAGCTCGCAACGAGCTTCTTGATATGGTCGGCTTTGGCCACGCGAGATTCCACATGAGCGGCGAGTCGCTATGCCTTTTGAATCTACCCTAATTGGCAGAAGTCTTGAGAGTTCAATCACGCGATGAGCAACGCCCTTGGGTCGGCATTTCAGGCATCGGAGCTCATCGATTACATAGACGCCGCCGGAAAGCCTCACAAGACCTTAGCCTGCTACACTTTCGCATGGGATGGATCATTCATCAGCTGCAAAATTTCCGGCAGCAATTATGCGGACTGACGTGCGATTACTGATGACGCTCGCGCCGCACGGCGCGCCGGCGCTCATTCAGCGGAGACTGCAGTCGTGATCGCAACGACGGCTCAGTGCCTCAATACCTTCGGGCTCATCCTTGGCATGTTGCGCGCGGTGCTGATTTTCATCTGGGGACCGCCTCAGTCAAATTTTGATGAGGGCGTCGGAGCAGATTGCGCCTTGAAAAATACCTCCTGAGCACAGAGCCGCTAGGGGTCCTGGCGTCCAAAATTGAATGGGACTTCGAGCGATTGCGCTGTTGCGCCCGTCGACACGAAATCTCCGCGCAAGGTCAAAATCAAAATCACTCCTTGCCGCGGTCTTCCGCGACCAAATAGACTAGGGCCTTTTTTGCAGACGCTTCGTGTGGCGATCAAGCTTTACGATCGCTGCGTCGGCGAGGGACTTAGTTCGCGCCAGATAGGTTTCGAGGATATGAGTCACATGCTTGAGTGTATGGCCTGTGACCGCCGCGATTTCTGGCACTGTACAGCCGGCTTCCGCCAGCATCGTCACCGCCGTCCCCCGCAGGTCATGGAAGTGGAGATCAGTGATCGCGGCCTTCTCCACCACCGCTGTCCAGCGCTGGTTGAAATACCGCTTCTTCCAACCCCGACCGCTGGCGGTCATCAGGATCAATGGCCCGCGTTTGACCATCCCGTCCAGAAGTGTGCGCAGCGCTACCGTGCAGCGTACCGATACCAGCCGACCGCCCTTGCTTTGCTTCAGGACGATGCGCTTGCCGTCGTAGGCGGACCAAGGCAAACGCAGCAAGTCGCCCTGGCGCTGACCCGTGTGCATCGCAAGCATGAGCGCCGTGTACATTTCTGGCGTTGCGTGCCTGGTGAACGCCGCCACGTGCGGCGGCAGCCAAATCTTGTCGGCCCGGTCGGAGCGATAAACTCGCTTGATCTTGTCGAGTACATTGCGTTCGATCTCGCCGCGGTCGAACGCCCAAGAGCCAAGCCGAGCGAGGGCCGACATGAGATTGTCGGCTTCGCGACGGGCGCGTATGGCTACTTCATCGCGCCAGTTGAGTGCATCGACCCGAAATTCCTTGTCGTTAAAGGCGGCAATCGGCGCAGAGCCCCACTTCTTATCGATGACCTTGAACTTGCGCTGGTACTCCTTTTGAGTAGTGCCCTCGCGCATATTGGCAAATTCGGGCGATGCCTCGAACCGCCGAATTAGGTCGGCAATCGTTCCTTTGGCGCGTTCACGGATACTCTTTTCCGCGGTAGCGTAACTCGCAATGAATTCAGGCGAGCCGGGTTCGCCATCCAACGGGCGACCTGTAGCGCGATGGTAATGGTACAGCGCAAAAGAGCCGTCAGTCCGATAGCGGCGGACTGTGTTAACTCCTTTGAGCCGAACCCTCATTTTGGCGTTTCCATTGCCCATAGGCTGACGATTCCGGTGAGTGGGATGTTATTTGCGAAAGTCGGTCAAGCGCGAGATCGATCGCCCGTCGGTCATACCGACGGGTGCCTGGAATTGGTCTGGGCATGATCCCCCGTCGAACCCACGCGCGGAATGCAGCAACAGTCTGACACCCGGCGTAATTGGCTGCTGCAACGGCAGTCAGTCCACGCGGTAGTCCCGTGAGTCCCATTTGTTCCAAGCGAACGGGTTCCAAGCGTAATGGAACGTCGCGACTGATCACGTGAGGTTCGGGCGGGAGCAACATACACACCAAGTTATAGCAACTTCAGCACGGTGATCACCGCAGCCGCCGGCGCGCCCATTGACGGCTCCGATAGATCTATCTACCCAGCCTGATGAAGAAAAATGTGACGCTGTCTATTACAAGCGAAAGCTGGCCAGGGAATCATCTGTGGACGGCCTCGAACCGGTATTGAAACAGGTGAACATTCGCCAGATACCTCTGGGTGAGTCAGGGAAGCCCGCTGGTGAGTCAAAGGATGTTGCCTGCCACACCCTAGCGGGAGCGCTGGGTAATTGATCCAGACAGCGGACCGCGCCGCAGCGCTGGCCCATAGCGCGAGCAAGGTCTGGCTCTAAAAGATGCCCCAATGCGGGCTTTCCAAGTGCGCCAGTTGGTTCCGCTCCCGCTGCTGCTCTGTCAGCTCAATTCGCCGGCGCACTCGGCGCAGACTGTCTTTGCACCAAGGCTTGCCCCTCGCCGTGCGACTACCACAGCGGTTAAGTTCGTCCGCGACCTGAGATAGAGGACGCCCCCGCGACCTCAGTATGATCGAGGTAATCTCCGCATCGCGGATTTCGGCGTTCCGTTTGGTAGCTGCCGCGCCCTTCTTTTGAGCCTCGGGCAGGTTGCGGGTATTGCCGAATTGTTTCCCCTGCTGCTTCGCGCGCAGCATCCCCGCGCGGGTCCGCTCGGATAACATTCTCGTTTCTTCCCCAACGCGGGCAGCCTCCGCCTGCATCGCGGCTAGATCAGCACTACGACCGACAACCGCGTCGATGATCTCAATCCCCGACTTCCTGACGATCGCCTCGATCTCGACGGCATCACGTGAGAGGCGATCCCAGCTTGCCACGAGCAGGGGACGTCTCCGGCGGCGTGCCTCATGTATGGCTTCTTGCAGCTTAGGTCGCTCATGGGCACTCGTACTGATTGCTGACGCGACCTCCTCATAGACAGGCCCGAGCCGGTATCCGTGGGACTTCGCAATGGCACGAATGGTCGCTTCTTGCGATTGAAGGCCGAACCCGCTCTTGCCTTGCTCTTCGGTTGATACACGTATGTAGCCTACTGCTTGTTTCATGGTTGTATGGTCACGAAGCGAAGACAGCGCTGGTATGTGCAAAGCTTAGGTAGCCCGTTTAGCCTTGCTCACACCGTGCGTGAATCGCTTTGTTGGTCCCTCTCCAAAGTTGCTGTAAGTGCATTTATAGCGCTTGAGCGCAGTCGGACCTGAACGCGCAACAGCCTAGGGGGGGTAGATCTATCCACCACGGAAACTATGAAAAAACGAGATTCTGCCTATTACCGGAAGCGGTTGGCCAAAGATCATCCGTTGATCTATGCAGAGGTTGTTGCCGGCCGACTTAGTGTCCGTGCAGCGAGCGCCAAAGCCGACTTGATACATCTACCAACTCGGGTGGATGCCCTGAAACGGGAGTGGAAAAGGGCGAGCGAGGCTCAAAGGGATGAGTTTCAGGAGTGGGTGAAGACGGGGACTTCAAAGGGCAGACCAAAACCCATCGCCGATGCTGATGGACGGCTCCGAACAGATGTAAGAGCATTTCTCTCGCACTGGATCACAAGCCATAAATCAAGGCCCGGTCGAATTCTCGAAGAAATTGGCTTTTCGGTTCACGACTACACGCTCTCGTGGGCTATTTCTGATGGACATGGTCTCCGACCGGACGTGATTCCAAAACTCAGCGCCTGGCTCATTGCGCGAGGTCTGCGATAGGCTACCGCGCGGTAATTGCATCTATTAGGCTCGGCGGGCTTTATCTCCTCCACGTCCCTATCGGTGTTTGGTTGCTGTTACGAGTGCTCGATCCTCTGCGACACATAAACGTTGCGATCCACATCGGCATTGATTTCGCGGTTCTTTGCGCATCGATTTGCGCAGCAACCATTTTCTTTCTCGTGATCGAACGGCCCGCAATGGCGATGGCCCACGCAAAGCTCAGCAAGCCTAGATTTGCGTGATCGAATACGCCACGTCACTTTCGAACCAACGAGGTTCAAATGAATGACAGCGCCGCAATTGACGTATTGATCTCATCTCACAACCCCGATGCCGATCGGCTGCGTGCAACTCTCATCGCACTCGAGACGCAGACAATGCCGAAGGACCGGTATTCGCTCTTGATCGTCGACAATGCCTCGTCAGAGCCTTTTGACGCGCGAGGGCATCGGCTTATCCGCGAGGAACGTCTCGGTCTCGCTTACGGCAGATTGGCCGGTATCAAAAACACCATGGCGCCGCTCATTGTGTTTGTTGACGACGACAACGCGCCCGATAGCAACTATCTGGAACGAGCCAAGACGCTCATGGATGCCCATCCGGAAGTGGGCATGGCGGGAGGTCGTTCGAGCCCTCAATGGGACGAGAAAGCGATTATTCCCGAGTGGTTGAACGAATTTTACGGGCCCTTGGCCGTTCGCGACCTCGGCCCTGAAATCCTCATCGAATCCGCGGCGTCACCCCTCAAATATCCAGCCTGCGCACCTATTGGAGCCGGCATGGTTGTCCGTCGTGCCGCGTTGAGCGCCTGGTTGGGCTCCATGAATGCCGCAGAAGTCGTGACCGGCAGGCAAGGAAATGAGCTGGCGTCAGGCGAAGACTGCGACATGGTCCTACACGCCATTAAAGCTGGATGGAGCGTGGCCTATTTTCCGGAGTTGCAACTGGCCCACTTAATCCCATCGGCGCGCGTGACGACGCCATACCTGGCGCGCTTAAATCAAGGCATTGCCAAATCGTGGGTCCAGCTTCTTGATCGACATGGGATATGTCCGTGGCCGGCTATTCCTGGATGGTCGGCACCGCTTCGAAAAATGCGCGCATGGCTGTCTTATTCGGCGTGGAACGGAAAAGCCAATTATGTCCGGTGGAAGGGGGCCTGCGGACACTTCGATGGCCTAGCCGCCAATTATAAAAAGCACCAAACGTCACGTCAGAAGCCTAACACTACTTTGGCAGATTATGAGCGATGGTAAGTGGGGACGTCATGTGCCGTGCGATGCGAGTAGTTAGTGCGGCGGTTGATAACGCGCAGCAAGTCGTCTGCCGTGCGACGGAGTGCTTGTTCATAAAAACGAAAATGTTGGGTGTAGTCGCGGCTTTGGCGCTGCTTTGTAGCTTTGTCTGCGAAATGGCCGAAGCAGATTCCATCTTTCCTGCCGTTACTTCGGGAGAAGCTTTCGCCGGCGTGTTTAGTATCGATCCTACAACACCGGATACATTACCACCGAGCTGCGGTTTTTGTTTCGGAGGAACTGGTGTTCGGCCATCTGTAATCGGGAATATAACGGTACAAATTGGCGCAAACGTGTTTTCAGGACCTATCGATTCCATCATTGTTGTGCCGGGAACAGACAATGACTGGCGGTGGGATTTGCAGTCGAACGATACCATTTCTCTCAACGGTACACCGCTAAATGGAAGTTCATCTATGAGCATTCAACTTTACGGCAGCACATCTTCGTCGGATATTTTACCTTTATCATTTTTTGCTTACACGCTCGGGGTTTTTCAGATCGAGGCCGTATCTTCATTTACGACTGCGTTACCTGCGACGGCGTTTTACTTGGGGGATCTCAATAACATGGTGCAACTTGATTCAACCGCAGACTTTGCTTTTAGCGGGACCATCAGCGAAAGCGATCAATTTACGCCTCTCCCCGCCGGCCTCCCACTCTTCGCCACCGGCCTCGGCGTGATGGGTCTGTTTGGCTGGCGCAGGAAGCGGAAGAACGCCACTGCGTCTAATCAAAACACCTGATTGAATTTTCGAAAGACCGCCGCGAGGCGGTTTTTCTGTTGGCGCTTATGTTGCAGTGCATGAGTCTGGTTGTGGCCGATTGTGTTGCAAAAGTCGAAAGTTGCAGATCTACGAATTTTTCGCGAAAATACACGAAACGGGAAGCAATCGCCGATTCGTATAACCTCAATCGCATTACCGAAGTCGCCTGTGAGTTTAACGTGAGGCGATGAGGTCCCTCACATCTTTGCACGAAAGCCGCGCCTGTAGCCCGCAGAATTTTCGATCATCAGTGCAAAGCGACTTTTGCAACACAATCGGCCCAAAGCAGACATTCACTGCGACGCAACGAAAATGGTCGCTTTTGGGGGTATAGCGACCGTAGACGAGGTGTCGCCGCCGTCGATCCACTGCCAGCGAGGACTGATTGCGCCTTGAAATAAATCTCGTCGCCACAGAGCCGATGGGGACGCGATCGCAAAAAATCCCAGCGGACTTCGCCTCAATGCGCGATCACGCCCGCCGACGCGACATTCCCACGCAATCTTAGGGCAGCGCGTCCTTCACTAGTCTCCCACCACCGGGATGGGCCAAAGGTTTGGGGCAAAGCTTTGCCAAGTCATCGCGCTCGTCACTCCCCACGATGACATCATCACCTTCTATGAAGACGTCTACGCCTTCTAGGATGATGTCGGCATCTTCGCTTTCGCGCCCTTCTTCGACGATGTCGTCGGATTCTTCGCTTTCGGTGGCAGTTAGACCCAATTCCGAGCCAGCAGGCGCGATCGGGATTCCGAGGTCACTCTCTTCATCAGCCTCATCGCGCTTTTGAAGGGCTTCCAATTCATCTTTTCCGAGATCGCGAAAAATGAGCACGGGCATTTCATCAGGCAGAGCGTTTTCCCGATCCAAACCAAGAGCGCGCCATTTGACAGCTTGAGTGCGCTCCAATGTGGCCGCCGCGAGCGAGAGCGTTTTCACGGCCGTCGCGGCCTTGTGCGCCTGAGTTGGATCTTTCTGGGCAAGCGATAGCTGCGCCATTACGAGCCCTTCGATAATCGTTGCGTTGGTGTAGGCAAGGTCGCGAGTTTCCTTTGCTCGATGGGTGACGGTGCCTTGATCGCTCATCTCGCTTTTGAATACCTCCGTCATGACTGCTGCCGCCATTGCTGCGGCTTTCGACCCCTTTATGATTTCACGTTTGCCAAAATGGGCCTGAAGCGTTCGGGTGCTGACCGAATACCGTTCCGCCAGTTCCGGCAACGTAACGTCACCGATCTCCCACAATGCGCAAATTTCTGACCAGGTAGAGAGGGAGTTCCGAACATACTTGCGTTTCTTGCCGGTCATCTGACTACTCCTTGGTCGGCTCGCACCAGCACCCGCTTAACCTGCGTAGGCTGCCACTCTCCGCCGCGCGCAGACCGAACGCCGCGTGCATTTAGTGCTCCTGCGATATCTCTAAGCGAGGTGAGGCCAGTTGCCTGGATTTGCCCGATCACGGGAATCACGTTTTGCACGAACTGGGCTGAGGCGTTCGAGCGAGCAGCGCGGGATTTGAGTTGCGCGACCTCAAGGTTGGTACGATTGCCGAGTAGGGTGCCGCGCGCCTTTGCCGCGGCCAGTGCAGATTTTGTCCGTTGAGAGATCATTTCACGCTCATGTTCGGCCACCGCCGCTAGGATATGAACCGTCAGTCTGTTCGCCATGGGCATATCGACAGCAACAAATTCGACGTCGCCCTCCATGATGTCGGAGATGAAAGCAACGCTGCGCGCCAAGCGATCGAGTTTCGCGATAACGAGGGTTGCCTTGTGGCGCTTTGCAACTCGCATGGCCTCGGCGAGCTTTGGGCGATCAAAGCGCTTTCCCGATTCTACCTCAGTGAATTCGGCGATGAGCTTCCAATGCCCGCCGTCAAGAAAATCCCGAACGGCCTTTTGCTGTGCCGCCAGCCCCAAGCCTGAGCGGCCCTGACTTTGGGTGCTCACGCGGTAATAGGCGACGAACCGGCCCTCAGACACCACGTTGCCCCTTTAGGTGTTACAATTATAAACGGTCATTTATAAATGTCAAAGATGCCACACAAGCCGTTACTTGACGCTGCGCGGCAAATGTTCTCTTTTTGTTCTAATGAGATTCGAAACGCTAACCGAGATTTCGTCTGGCGAGGCTGGAGAGCAGCCTAAAGTTTCCGCGCCGCGGATAACCCAGGGTATCCCCGACGTTAACAGTTGCGAGTTCAGCAATTGCTGACGGCGACTGTACGAATCATTGGGCGCAAACCGCGTTTGAGGTAGAAGAAACTGTGGCTGAAAAGATCTACGATTCTAGAGCTGTCGCCAATCTGATGCTCGAAGAAGCGCGTCGGAACAATAGGCCGCTCAGCCATTTAGCATTGCAAAAGCTGCTCTATTTTGCGCACGCGCTCTTTCTCGTCGAAAAAAAACGCCCGCTTGTGTCCGGTTACTTTGAAGCTTGGGAGTACGGACCGGTTCACCCGGCAGTGTATCAAGCATTCAAGAGCGTACGTGAAATGCCGATTGGCGCTCCGGCAGCACGCCAAGACCCGCTCACGGGGGAATGCACACCGATTGAACCACCAAACGACCCTGAAGTTCGGGAGCACATCACGAGGGTGATGGCGCATTACGGGAGGCTGACGGCGGGTAGGCTGGTGGATATATCGCACGCAAAGGATGCCCCGTGGCACTTCGTTGTGGACAAATCAAGAACAAATCTATCTTTTGGCCTGCGAATTACCGATGATGTGATCTTGAGTCGATTCAAGCACCACAAAGTCTCAATAGGTGGCCAACCTTCAATCGGAGAGCCTTGTGAAGATACCCCTCCTTCCTGAAACGGATTTGGCTCGCATCGCGCCGATGCCGACCGAGCACAAATGGAATGCCCTAGAACACTACCGAATTTCGTTTCCACCTTACCGTTACTTGCCAGTACGCAAATCGTATTCTGATATTCTCAATGTCCAATCTGGATTTTTGCAAAGTACACCCCGCGTTCCCTTTTCGCATGTGAGGGAAGTCGTTCGCATCGAGTCACGAACGGCCGAAGAATTTCAGGCCAATCTCAGGGTGGCGGAGGGACTATATAACCACGCAGTTGCCATGAGCCTCACGGGCAGGCGGGTTGATTTCTTTCCGCTGAACATTGGAACTGGTTCTAAGCTCGTTTACTGGCATTCCCTGTTACTTGCGTACGAAGGCAAACCGTTGGTGCCATTTTTTGATCCGCGGCGGACAGCTACCCGCTTGACAGAATTAGGGAGACGGTTCGCGTTCTCCACGATGCACGAACGCATCAGAGTTGCCGACCCTGATTATGCGAACGTTCTGCTGGGAATATTTCAGTTCACCGTTCCAAAAAAGGGGCCGCGACTTCCAATCCTTTACACAGACGAGGGCGTAGCACTATTCACCTTTGACGAACTCGCAGAGATGGTGCGAGAGACTTACGAGATTTGGACCGAAGTTTATACGCGCCGCGCCAAGACGCCTCCGAAGCGTTCCGGCGGGGGCTTTTTATAACGTATAGGCATCACTTTATCATGCTCATCGTCCGGCGTATTGCTTGAGTCTTATAACATTTCCAAACCGACTCTAATTTTCAATTCAGCGTCGGTATGCCTGGTTCGTCCCGCAGGTCTAATTTAGGTAAGCCGCCTACAATCTTAATCGTTTCGAGACTCACGGTGATGACACGGCAGAATAATTTGAAGGGATAGCTGCCTTTGCGCTCGTCTCGAAATCCGAGCTGATACTTAGGTGGCCTGCGACATTTTGTAAGTGAATAGCATTTTGAACATAGACGGCGAATGCCGCGTGTAGCAAATGGGGAGCCTCTTAACCCAAGAGGCTCCAATGTCCAAATATGTCACCGTCATAAACCGGCCTAATCAAGTCGCGACCGTTCACCTCGTAAGCTGTTCACATCTAGGGCCAACACCCCTCATGCAAACCGTCAGTGCCGACTGAATGGAATTTGCAGATGGATTGGATGCTCTCGGAGCGGCACGAGATGGAATGCCAAATAGCTATGGATTCTGCGGCCATTGCTTAGCTTCTTTCAAATGGCTGCGAGTAAAGTAGAGGCGGGTGGGGTGGACTGCGACCGCACCTCTTTTGGAACGATCACCGAACAAATCTGCAAACGGTTTGCAAACGGGTGGTGCAAGTCAGCCCTTGTGGCTCAAATGCGCCTTTGATTTATCGATGCAATTTGGTCGGAGCGCCGAGATTTGAACTCGGGACCCCCAGTCCCCCAGACTGGTGCGCTAACCGGGCTGCGCTACGCTCCGCCGATGCGGCCGGACTATAGTAAGCGCTCCTAGAGCACGCAACCAGCGCTCGCGCGGCGGCGCGCGACCGCGTAGAGTGCTTCGCCTTCCTTATCGGACACCCCACGCAACCGGACTTTAAATCTTGAGACGGCTTTACAGCGCGACGCTCAATTCCATCCGCGGATTTCGCTATGGGGTCATGCATGAAGCCGCCGTGCGCGAGGAGGCGATCCTGCTCGGCGCCGGGCTTATCCTCGGCCTGGTCATCGCGCCGAGCGTCGGCTGGTACGTGATGATGGTCGGGTCGCTCCTGGTGCTGCTGGCGGTGGAGCTTCTCAACACCGCGATCGAGAAACTCGCCGACCATGTCACGCGCGAGCATCACATCGAGATTCTCAGGATCAAGGATTTCGGCTCGGCGGCGGTGTTCTGCGGCATCTGCCTCGCCGGGCTTACGTGGCTCGCAGCGCTGATCGTGCGCTGCGGGCTGATCTAAATACCGAAGCGCGACCTTGGCGGCGTCTTAATCTGGTTGTGCGAGCGGCAGCAATTCCGGGCTTTCATCGAAATCGGCAGCCCACGTTTGCCGGCGGCGGAAATTGATCGTCGCCGCGGTCAAACCCCAGACCATGCCGAGGAGAAGAAAGAAGTGGCGCCAGTGATCGGTGTCCACAATCAGGCCCTCGAAAGCCTCACCGAGGAAGGCCGCATAGGCGGCGATGAGATAGTTTTGCCACGGCGTCGGCAGGAGCGCCGCGCGCAATCCTATCGCCAGCGTGACCACGACGAACGTCAGATAGGCGATGCCGCCGAGCCAGCCATAAACGAGGAAGCCCTGCATGTAGACATCGTGTTGCTGGGTGCCATACACGCGGCTGAACTCGAAGGGTCCCATGCCGTTCGGATGATCGAGGATGATGCTGAGCGCGAGTTTTTGTTCCCAGAAGCGGCCGCCGGGGCCGACGTCGTAGGGCTGGATCGCTTTCGCGCGCTCGAGGAACAAGTCGTGGACCGAAGAGATCGACATCAGCGCGACGAAAAGCAGCGTCATCGCCACCACGGCGCCGACGGTGAACAGCATGACGCGACTGCGCATGCGCGGGTCCGGCGTGGTGACGTAGAGGAGGAGGACCACCACGGTGGCGGAGATCGCGAAGTGCCCCCAGGCGCCGCGCGAGAAGCTCAGCAACAGCCCGCCGAGCAGCAGCACCGCGATGACCACGCTGGAAAGGCGCACGCCACGCATCATCAGGCCGATCATCACCGTCAGCAGCGGAAAGATCAGGAACGGCGCGTAGACGTTCGGGTCCTTGAACGTGGCGCTGACGCGGTCGTTGTCGAGAAAAATTTCCGAGTGTGGGAGCAGGTGGAAAAAGCCGATATAGCCCGCGGCGGTGGCGATCAGCGCGGCGACGATGTAGGCGCGGCGCACGATCTCGAGCCGGATGAGATTGCCGTCGCAGAACAGGCAGGCGAACATGACCGCCGCCAGCGCCATGTAGAACGACGTGCCGGTATATTGGACGTTCTGCTGCTGGTCGCTGACCTGCATCAGCGACAAGCAGCCGCCGACCAGCCAGATCGTCAGCAGCACCACGAGCGGCGCCAGCTTGCGGTCGAAGCGCAGGCGCGCGCCGACGCAGGTCAGCAGCAGCAGCAGCATGAGCAGGTCGTGCGGCGACGGCTCGATGAAGGCAATCGAGCTCAACAGCACGGTGAAGAACAGGACGACGTGCACGAACCGCTGCGGCAGCGCCGTCGCGGCGGCGGACGGTTCACCGCCGGCAAAAGTCGCCGCCGCGGTCTCCCGTTCGCTCAATAAGCGTTCTCCGTGCGGATCAGCGCGAATGGCGTCTGCGCCACGATGTAAAGGTCGAGCAGGATCGACCAGTTCTCGATGTAGTAGAGGTCGTGCTCGACGCGCCGCTGGATTTTCTCCTGGCTGTTGGTCTCGCCGCGCCAGCCGTGGATTTGCGCCCAGCCGGTAAGGCCGGGTTTGACGCGGTGGCGGGCGAAATAGCCGTCCACCGCCTCGTCGTAGAGGCGGTTCTCGGCCTTGGCCTGCAAGGCGTGCGGGCGCGGGCCGACCAGCGACAGGTTCCCGGCGAACACGACGTTGAAGAGCTGCGGCAGCTCGTCGAGGCTGGTCTTGCGGATGAAGCGGCCGACGCCCGTCACGCGGCGGTCGCCGACGGTGACGAGCTTGCTGGCGCTGGCGTCGGTCTGATCGACATACATCGAGCGGAATTTGTAGATTTCGATAAGCTCATTGTTGAAGCCGTAGCGCTTCTGCTTGAAGAATATCGGGCCGCGGCTGTCGAGTTTGATGGCGATGGCGACGATAAGCATGATCGGCAGCGCGCAGATCAGCGCCAGCGTGCCGACGATCTTGTCGAACAGCCACTTGGTCACGACGTCCCAGTCGGCGATCGGCTTGTCGAAGATGTCGAGCACCGCGACGTTGCCGACAAAGGAATAGGAGCGCGGCCGGTAGCGTAGCTTGTTGGTGTGCGCGGAGAGCCGGATGTCGACCGGCAGCACCCACAGCTTCTTGAGCATTTGCAGGATGCGGCCTTCCGCCGAGACCGGCATCGAAAAGATCACGAGATCGACGCGGGTGTTGCGGGCGAACTCCACCAAATCGTCGACGGCGCCGAGCTTGGGAACGCCGGCGCAGCTCGCCGCGCTGCGTTCGTCGCCGCGATCGTCGAATACGCCGATGACGCGCACGTCGGAATCGCCCTGCGCCGCGAGCGACTGGATCAGCGATTCGCCGTTGGCGTCGGCGCCGACCACGACGGTGCGGCGATCGAGCCGGCCCTCGCGCGTCCAGCGCCGCACCAGGAGAAACAGCCCGCGCCGGAAGGCGATCAGGGCGAACAGACCAAGCACATAGAAACTGCCGAGCCAGGCGCGGGAGAACTGGTCGCCGGCTTTGGCGAAGAACGACACGCTGATCGCGATCAGAAACACCACCGACCAGGCCGAGGCGAGCCGCATATACTGCTTCTCGTGGCCGCGGAAGGCCTGCACCTGATAGATGTCGGCCACCTGGAACGCGAACATGGCAAGGAGCGCGATGCCGAAGATGGCGGCGAAGTAATGCCAGTGGAAACCGTGGGCCGGCACCACGTAGCAGACATAGACGGTGAAGCCGACCAGCATGACCAAGGTCGCTTCGATGACGCGAACGAGGCCGGCGAGCACGATCGGCGACAAAGCGGACTCGTAGTGTTCCTTGGCGAGCGCGGCGGCGGTGGGCGAAAGCTCCGCTGGCGGCGGCGGTCTCGCGCCACCACGCGGCATCGCCGATACCGCGGACAGCACCGCCGAAGCGGTACCGAAGATCGTGTTGGGCTCGGGTTTGGACATCTCTGCCACGCGTTTTGCCGCCCGCGCTCGGGCGCGGAAGGCCGCTCCGGCAGTTTGAGCGCCAGAATAGTAAATAAAGTCCAAAAATCGGTTATCTGAACTGCGCGAGTTTGCGCATGGCGATGGCCTCGCGATAGGCGGCAAGGCCGCCGTCGACCATCGCGGCCAGCGAGAATTCGCTGCGCACCCGCGATTTGACGAGCTGCGCGACGCGCTTGATCTGCCACGGCGTATCCAGCGCTGCGCCGATGGCGCGGGCAAGCGCGCGGACGTCGTTGGCGGCGACGAGATTCGCCGCCGCCTCGGGCCCGAAGATCTCCGGAATGCCGCCGACGCGCGTGGCGAGGATCGGCAGCCCCGCGGCGGCGGCCTCGAGCAGCACATAGGGCAACGATTCGGTGTGCGAGGGCATCACCAGCATGCGCCCCATGGCGAACGCTTCGCGCGCCGGGCGGTGGCCGGCGAAGCGCACCATATCGGCGACACCAAGCCGCTCGGCGAGCCGCTTGAGCTCGGCGTCAAGCGGCCCTTCGCCGGCGATGGTGGCGCTCACCGGCCGCCCGGAGCTCTTCAAGATCGCCAGCGCCCCGATCAGGAGGTCGAACGCCTTGACCGGCCGCAACTCGCCGAGGCAGACGAGATCGGTGGCGTCGACGGCCGCTTCAATGGGCGCGAATTCTGGCTCGCCGACGCCGTTATGCACCACGCGCACCATGGCCGGCGGGCGGCCGATTTCGGCACGGAACAGGCCGGCCACATAGGCGCTTTCGAACAGGAACAAATCGGTGCGCCATTTGAGCAGCCATTCCAGCGAGCGGTAGAAGCCGCCGCCGAAGGTGCCGGGCCGGTAGAACAGCGAGCCGCCGTGGGGCGTGCAAACGCGGATGGCATTGGGTGCGCCGGGCGCGAGCCGCACCAAAGCGGCGCCCTTGGCGCCGTGGCCATGGAGCACGTCGGGGGCGGCGATGCTGATCTGCCGCCAGATAAGGCGCAGCGCGCCGAAATCGCGCGGGCTGAGTTCGCGGGTGATGGCGACGCGCTGCAATCCGAGCGTCAGATGCGGGGTCAGTTCGGCGAGCGCGGCATCGGCGCGCGGCCCGCCGGTGGTCGAATCGACGATCAGGCCTACGCGATGGCCGCGCTCGGCCTGGCCGTGGGCGACGTCGAGCACGTGCCGGAAAAGACCGCCGAGCGGCGCCCGCAAGATGTGCAGAATCTTCAGCGGCGGCGCGCTTGGCCTTGGCGATACGTCCGCACGCATCGCTGCAGCGGCGGCACCGGCGGCAACGGCCATCTGCATCGACGCGGCGGCCCGCCCGTCGCCCATCATGCGAATCCTTAAAAGTCGCAACAGCGAATTAACACGATTGAGCCGTGCCGGGGTTAAGAAAGCCTGACTGCCAGCCTGCGCGTGCCGCGTCCGCAGGGCGGTTTAACCGGATAGCAACCATAATCGACTGTTATCGGCGGACGGCGTTTCGTCGGTAGTGCAGAAGCTTAAGTGCAGGAGCGGAACATGAGTTTGGCGTCGCCACCGCCGCGATCGTATTTGCGAGGAGCGTTGATCGACGCCGATCTCGATTTGCCGGCGCTCGGCTCCGCGCTCTGGCGCAACCGCTTCAAGATCCTGCGCCCGACCATCGTCGTGGCTTTGCTCACCTTCCTCGTCGTCATCATGATTCCGTCGAAATACCAGTCGGAGGCGCGCGTCCTCGTCATCGGCCGCGACAACATTTACCTCCGCCCCGACGCCGACAAGGACCTCATCGACCGCAACGTCATCGACCAGGAGGCGGTGGTCAGCCAGGCGCAGCTTGTGCTCTCGCGCGATCTGGCAAAGGAAGTGATCGCCAAGCTCAAGCTCAACGAGCTGCCCGAATTCGATCCGGCGCTGAACGGCGTGTCGCTCGTTCGGGCGCTCCTCGGCTTTTTCGGCGTCACCAAAAACCCGATGAGCATGACGCCGGAAGAGCGCGTGCTGGAGGCCTATTACGACCGGCTCAGCGTCTTCCCGGTGGAGAAATCGCGCGTCATCGTCATCGATTTCCTCTCGGAGAATCCCGAGCTCTCAGCCCGCGTCGCCAACGCCATCGCCGAGGCCTATCTCGAGCGCCAGCAGTCCGCCAAGCAGGACCAGGCGCACAGCGCCGGCGCCTGGCTGTCCGGCGAGATCGACGCGCTGCGCAAGCATGTGGCGGAAGCCGAGGCCAAGGTCGAGGCGTTCCGCGCCAAATCCAATCTGCTGGTCGGCCCCAACAACACCACGTTGTCCACCCAGCAGCTCGGCGATCTCAACGGGCAGCTTGCCGCCGCGCGCGCGCAGAAGTCCGACGCCGAGGCCAAGGCGAGGCTTATTCGCGACATGCTCAAATCCGGCGAGCCGATCGAATCCTCCGACATCCTCAATTCCGAGCTGATCCGCCGGCTGTCCGAGCAGCGCGTGACGTTACGCGCCCAGCTTGCCGAGCAATCCTCCTCGCTGCTCGACAACCATCCGCGCATCAAGGAATTGAAGGCGCAGATCGACGACCTCGACAAGCAGATCAGGAAAGAGGCGGAACTCCTTGCACGGTCTCTCGAAAACGACTCCAAGCTCGCCGACGCCAGGGTCGCCTCGCAGCTTGCCAGCTTCGACCAGCTCAAGAGCCAGGCGGCGACCTCCAACGAAGACGACGTGCAATTGCGCGCGCTCGAGCGCGACGCCAAATCGCAGCGCGACCTCCTCGAATCGTATCTGGCCAAATACCGCGAGGCGAGCGCCCGCGACACCATCGCCTCGGCGCCGCCCGATGCGCGGGTGATCTCCCGCGCCACGGTATCGAACGTGCCGGCCTATCCGAAGAAGCTGCCGACCGTGCTGATCGCCTCGCTCGCCACCATGGTGCTGTGTTCCGGCATGGTGTTGACCCGCGAATTGCTGGCGAGCCCGCTCGGCGGAACGATGGGTCGCGGCGCCGGCGGCAACAGCGGAGCGACGGGTAATACGGGCCCGCTTTTCCGCCTCCCGCGCTTTGGCGGCGGCACTGTCGAGGCGAGCCCGCCGATCGTTCCGGCCGCAGCGAGTGAGACCGGCGCTAACGCGGCGACGCCGGAAGTGCTGACCGAGCGGATTGCCGCGGTGACGAAGGGGCCGGCGCCGGTCGCCGTGCCGGTGAGCGCGATCGAGCAATTCGCCCACAATCTGCATCAGGTCGGCTTTGCCGGCAGTCAGATAGCGTTTTTCGGCGCCGCGCCTGATCTCGACACCGGGCGCATTGCCATCAAGTTCGCCCGCGCCATGGCGCGCGACGCGCGCGTCGTGCTGGTGGGCTTGGGAAGCGGCGACGCCGCGTTCCGGGAGGTTTCCGGCGATCCCGCCGCAGCGAGCCTCACCGAGCTTGCCAACGGTTCGGCGTCGTTCGGCAGCATCATCACCAAGGACAACGCATCCCCGCTCAACCTGATTGCCGCGGGGAGCGCCTCGCGGCACGTCATCCTGTCCGCGCCCGGCATGGCCAGGAACTTCGAGGCGCTGGCGACGACTTATGCCCACGTCATCATCGACGCTGGCCTGCTCGGTGGCGCCGACATGCAAGTGCTGGCGCGGATCGCGCCGCACGCCATACTCGTGGTTGAGACTTTGTCGAACCTCGCCACCCAGAAGGCGCGCGAGAGTTTGATCAATTGCGGCTTCGAGGACGTCACCATCCTCGTCTCCGGCCGCGCCGAAGCCGCGGGAGCGGCCGTCGACCCAGCTCAAGCCGCGGCGTAACGCAAAACCGACGAAGCTCTCACTTCATCCGCCCCCGCTATCGCGGGGCGGGAGGGATCGCGTCATATAAACGCCGCCAGCGCAAAGGATTATCAACCAAGCGGTGGGAATACTGGCAAAGCTGCAGGCGCCGATGCTCCGCATCGGACTGCGATAAAGAGAAAAGCGGCAGCGAGAGCGCATTTGGCCGGCCTCAAACACACCATCATCCGGGGCGGACTGGAATCGCTGTTCTTCACCGGCGCGCATTTCGCCTTGAAGCCGTTTCTCGGCGGCGTCGGCGCGATCCTGACTTTGCATCACGTGCGCCCGCCGCGGCCTGGCCGCTTCCAGCCCAACCGGCTCCTGGAGATCACGCCGCGTTTCCTCAGGCGCGTGGTCAAATTGCTGCGCCGCTCGCGGGTCGACATCGTGGGCCTCGACGAGGTCGCCCGCCGCATGCGCGAAGGCGATTTCCGCCGCCGCTTCGTGGCGCTGACCTTCGACGATGGCTATCGCGACACGCTGCAAAACGCTTATCCGATCCTCAAAGAGGCCAAGGTGCCGTTCGCGGTTTACGTGGCGACGAGCTTTCCCGATCGCCTGGGCGAATTGTGGTGGCTGGCGCTCGAAGCGGTGATCGCCAAGAACGAGCGCATCGGGCTGATCATCGAGCGCGAGAACCGCACCTTCGATTGCACCACCGTCGCGGAAAAGCGAGCGCTGTTCGCTGAGCTTTACTGGTGGCTGAGGAGCCGCCCGACGGAGACTGAGCTGCGCTACATCGTGCGCAATCTCGCCGCCTGCTATACAGTGGACATCGCCGCGTTCTGCCAGGAATTGTGCATGGACTGGCGCGAGATCGCGACGCTCGCCGCCGATCCGCTGGTGACCATCGGCGCCCACACCATCAATCATCCGATGCTGAGCAAGCTCCCGGAGAAGACCGCGCGCACGGAAATGGATCTGAGCCGCACGGTGATCGAGGCGGCGCTGGGGGTGCGGCCGGCGCATCTGTCGTATCCTTTCGGCGATCCGGGCGCGGCAGGCCCGCGCGAATTCGCCATCGCCAAAGAGCTCGGTTTTGCCACCGCGGTGACGACGCAGCCGGGCGTCATGTTCCGCGCCCACGCCGAAGCGATGACGGCGCTGCCGCGCATTTCGCTCAACGGCGAGTATCAGCAATTGCGCTATGTGCGCGTGCTGCTGTCGGGTTCGGCCACCGCGATGTGGAACGGCTTCCGCCGCAAAGAGGCGGCGTGATCAGGAGTCAGGTATCAGGACCACGTGCCGGCCTCTTCCTGATCCCTGACTCCTGATCCCTGATTCCCGGTCGATGCCATCCAAGTGACGATCGGAAGCGCCGGCACTACCCAGCCGATGCCGGCGATCACGTAATAGGCCGTCGACGCAATGGCGTTCTCGTGGATGGCGGGAATTTGCGCCAGCGCCATGGCGAGCAACGCCCAGACGATGACGAGGACGAACAGCGCGACACCGCCGATGAATTTGCGCAAGCGAAGCGGCATGGGAAAGTTGCACCACAAGCGACATAAAGCGTCATTGCGAGCGAAGCGAAGCAATCCAGTTTCTGCTGCGACATTCTGGATTGCTTCGTCGCGTTGCTCCTCGCAATGATGTTGGTTGCGAAAGCAGGGGGCAGCACTATATGGTCCGCGCGCCTGCGACAAGCGACCCGATGATGACGCAAAGCCTTGCCGAGCAACACACGCGCGCGATCCGGCTGTGGCTTTATGCCGTCGCCGCGTTGGTGCTGGCGATGGTGCTGGTCGGCGGCACTACAAGGCTCACCGAGAGCGGCCTTTCGATCACCGCGTGGGAGCCGGTCATCGGCATCCTGCCGCCGCTCGACGTAAGCGCGTGGCAGGACGCGTTCGCGAAATATCAGGCCATTCCGCAATATCGCGCGCTTCATTCCGGCATGACCCTCGACGCGTTCCAGACGATCTATTGGTGGGAGTGGACGCATCGGCTTCTGGGCCGGCTGATCGGCGTGGCGTTTCTCCTGCCGTTTCTCTGGTTTCTTTGGCGCGGCACGCTGGCACCATCGTTACTTCCGCGGCTGTGGTTCATTTTCGGGCTCGGCGCGCTGCAAGGCGCCGTCGGCTGGTGGATGGTGGCGTCCGGGCTGGCCGCGCGCGTCGAGGTCTCGCAATATCGGCTGGCGACGCATCTTATCCTCGCATGCGTTATCTATGTCACGCTGCTCGCGACGGCGCGGCGGCTGAATGACGGCCCGCCCCCACCTTTTCCTCCCCCGCTTGCGGGGGAGGGTAGGGAGGGGGCCCGCATTCGCGTCAGCGCCATCGTTCTCCTTGTGCTTGTGCTTTTGCAGATCTATCTCGGCGCATTGGTCGCCGGCTTGCGCGCCGGCTATCTCTACAACACCTGGCCGCTGATCGACGGCACTTTCGTGCCCGATACCGCGCGGCTCTTCTTCGCCGTGCCGCTGTGGCGCAATTTCTTCGAGAACACGCTCACGGTGCAGTTCGATCACCGCATGCTGGCTTACGCGATCTTTGTCGGCGCGCTGGTGCATGCCTTCGACGTCGAACGCAGCGTAAAGCACGCTGCGGCGCGCGTCGGCGCGTTCGCTCTGTTCGCAGCGGTGACGTTGCAGGTGGCGCTCGGCATCGTCACCCTGCTGTGGCGCGTGCCGCTTCCGCTGGCGCTTCTGCATCAGGCGATGGCGATGCTGGTCCTGACCGCAGCGGCGCTCCATGCGGCTGGTCTGCGGCTGCGTGCCAGTATCCCGCTCATTCCCGCGCAAGCGGGAATCCAGGCTGGGTCCTCGCTTTCGCGGGGACGAGCGGGTTGAGAAAGCTACTCCGCCAGCGCCTGGTCGAGATCGGCGATGATGTCTTCCTGGTCCTCGATGCCGATCGAGAGCCGCACCACGTCGGGACCGGCGCCAGCCTCAATCTTCTGCGCGTCGGAGAGCTGCCGGTGCGTGGTCGAAGCCGGGTGAATGATCAGCGAACGGGTGTCGCCGATATTGGCCAGATGCGAAAACAATTTCACGTTGGAGACGAGCTTGACGCCCGCGTCATAGCCGCCCTTGAGCCCGAAGGTGAACACCGCGCCGGCGCCCTCCGGGCAGTATTTCCGCGCGAGGTTGTAATAGCGGTCACCCGGCAGTCCGGGATAGCTCACCCACGCCACCTTGGGATGCGCGGCGACCCATTGCGCGACCGCGATCGCATTGTCGCAATGCTTTCGCATCCGCAGCGGCAAAGTCTCGATGCCGGTGAGGATGAGGAAAGCGTTGAACGGCGACAGCGCCGGCCCGATGTCGCGCAGCGCCAGCACGCGGCAGGCGATGGCGAAGGCGAAATTGCCGAAAGTCTCGTGCAGCACGATGCCGTGATATTCCGGCCGCGGCTCGCACAGCATCGGGTAGCGGCGCTCGCGCGACCAGTTGAAGGTGCCGGCGTCGACGATCAGTCCGCCGATCGAATTGCCGTGGCCGCCGAGGAATTTGGTCAGCGAGTGCACGACGATGTCGGCGCCGTGGTCGATCGGCTTGCACAGATACGGCGTGGCCAGCGTATTGTCGACGATGTAGGGCACGCCCGCGCGTCTCGCGATCTGTGAAACCGCCGCCATGTCGGTGACGACGCCGCCGGGATTGGCGATCGACTCGGTGAAGATCGCCTTGGTCTTCGGCGAGATGGCGCGCTCGAACGAGGACACGTCGTCGGGATCGGCCCACACCACGTTCCAGCCAAAATTCTTGAACGCATGGGTGAACTGGTTGATCGAGCCGCCGTAGAGCTTCTTCGAGGCGACGAACTCGTCGCCGGGCTGCAGCAGGCAGTGGAAGACGAGTACCTGCGCGGCGTGTCCGGAGGCGGCGGCCAATCCGGCGGTGCCGCCTTCCAGCGCGGCGACACGCTCCTCGAGGACGGCGGTCGTCGGATTGCCGATGCGCGTATAGATGTTGCCGAAAGTTTGCAGGCCGAACAGCGAGGCGGCGTGATCGACGCTTTCGAAGACATACGATGTGGTCTGGTAGATCGGCGTCGCGCGCGCGCCGGTCGTGGGATCGGGCCGCGCGCCGGCGTGGACGGCGAGCGTCGAGAAACCCGGAATGCGTTCGCTCATGTGCCGTTCCTTGTGGGCCGATCTTTAATGATCCCGGTGGGAAGGAGCACTTCCGGTTTATAGGACCGGCCACGGCCGTCAAGGCGCGGGCACTGCGTTGCGTTAATAACAAAACCGCCGCGCTGTCGGGCGCGGCGGCGAAAGGTTACGCTTTAAGGGACGGGCTATCGATCAGCCATGCCAGTGCGCCAGCTGCGCGCGACACGGTGCCGAGATGCGGTTGCGGTTGGAGATGAGACAGCCGGCGACGCGCTGCCGGTCCGGGATGAATTGCGCGCAGACGGTCATCGCATCGCTCATGCAAGCGTTCTGATTTTGCTGATCTTCCGCCTGCGCCGCGGCCGGTGTCAGTGCCGTGCAAAATAGGACTAGTGTCAGTACCGAGCGCATTTTCATGGCTCGCTCTCCTCCACATGACCTTTCGCGTTGAGCCCTGATGGCTCATGGCGGTTGGACTGTAAGGAAATCGGCGAGGGTGGCAAAAAGTTCCCCGCGTTTGCAGTTAAGCAATTCGCTTTTTTGCCTTGTGAACTCGCTAAAATGGCGCGACTGCGCGTTTCCGCGAAAATCGCTCAAGCTCCGCCGTCCTCCCGCGCGGCGCGTTCTGCGGCGGCGGCAGCCCCGGTTTCGCCGCCGCGCGCCGAGGCGCGGCTGAGCGACAGGCGCTGAATGCCGCCGGCGGTGCCCTTCTTCGCGGAGATGGTGCGGGTGTTGACGCCCATCCAGGCGATTTCCGAAGAGAGCCGCCCGTACTCGATCTTCGGGCAGCGGTTCATCACCACCTTGAGGCCGTTGGCTTCGGCAAGCGCCGCGGCTTCATCGTTGCGGATGCCAAGTTGCATCCAGATCACTTGCGGCCGCGGCTTGAGCGCCAGCGCCTCCTGCACGATCGGCAGCGCGTGACGCGCGCTGCGAAAAATATCGACCATGTCGATCGGTTCGGGAACGTCGCCGAGCCGCGCGTAGATGCGACGTCCGAGGATCGATTCCCCGGCGCGGACCGGATTGACCGGGATCATGCTGTAGCCGCGTTCGAGCAGGTACTTGAAGACGAAGTAGCTCGGGCGGTTCTCCTTCTCCGAGGCACCGACCATCGCGATCGTCTTTACGGTACCGAGAATGCCGCGGATGTAACCGTCGGAGTAGGAATCGTGGTTCATCGCGAGGCGGAAGTCAGCGGTCTTCCCATTTCGGCTCGCGCTTCTCGATGAAGGCGTTGATGCCTTCCTCGGCGTCGCGGACGAGCATGTTCTCTACCATCACCTCGGAGACGTAATTGTAAGCATCGGCTAATCGCATTTCGAGCTGACGATAGAACCCCTCTTTGCCGATTTTGACCGTCAAGGACGACTTGCTGGAAATGTCGCGCGCAAGTTTGAGCGCTTCCTCGCGCTCGCGGCCGGGCGCGACAACGCGGTTGACGAGACCGATACGTTCGGCGTGCTCGGCCGAGATCATTTCGCCGGTGAGCAGCATCTCCATCGCGTGCTTGGGCGACACGTTGCGGGACAGCGCGACCATGGGCGTCGAGCAAAACAGGCCGATATCGACGCCGGGCGTCGCGAACTTGGCCTCGCGCGAGGCCACCGCAAGGTCGCAGCTTGCCACCAATTGGCAGCCTGCCGCGCTCGCCGTTGCCTGGACCGCGGCTATGACCGGCTGCGGCAACGCGACGATCTGCTGCATCATGGTGCTGCACGCCGTCATCATGTGCTTGAAGTAGGCTCGGCCCCGATCGGCATCTGAGCGGTGCCGACTGAGCTCCTTGAGGTCGTGGCCGGCGGAGAAGGCGGGTCCGTTGGCGGCAATGACCACCGCACGCACCGTATCGTCGTGGGCGATGGCGGTGAGCGCATCACCGAGAGCCTCCAGCATCGCCTCCGACAGGCTGTTGCGGCTCTGCGGATGGTTAAGCGTCAGCACGGCGACACTGGCAACATCCTCGCGCAACAGGATCAGCGAAGAGGCCGCGGTCGCCGCAGCGGTGGCGGATTGCGCGTTCATGGGTCACGTCCTTTAAGTCCGGTCCTTTAAGTCCGGTCCTGTCCTGCGGATTGGCAAGTCATCCCTCGCATTGTATCCGATCCGTCATCCAGGGAGCAGGGGCATGAGGGACATGGCGGTGCCGAAACTCACGGTCAAGGAGCTCGAGCGCCTGCTCGGCGCCGAATTTTCGCATATGTTCGATGCGCAGGGCGGGTATGGCATCGAAGATGTCTGGTTCGGTGGCAGTCGCGTCCGCAAACGTTTCAACTCGCGCTCGCTGCGCCCCGGCGGGACCATCGCGGGCACGACAATGATGACGCTTGCCGATTTCGCTCCTTATGTCGCGATCCTGGCCAGCATCGGCTGGGTACCACTTGCGGTGACCACCAACCTCACCATCAATTTTCTCAAAAAGCCCGCGCAACGGGACCTTCTCGCCGAGGCAAGATTGCTCAAGCTCGGCAAACGGCTTGCGGTCGCGGAAGTGGCGATCCGATCCGAGGGCGAGGACGAGCTGGTGGCGCATGCCACCGCCACCTATTCGATCCCTCAGGAGGTTAAATAATACCTTCGAGCCAAATCATTGAGATATAGGCAAAATAGCCGCATTGTAGTGTTGACCCGCGACGGCACTCCGGATAAATAACCGCTCCAGACGCCCAACATTTCGGCGTATTCCGCAAACGGATGTGACGATGACAACCTATTCGGCCAAGCCCGCCGAGGTCGACAAGAAGTGGGTGATGATCGACGCCGATGGTCTCGTCGTCGGCCGGCTCGCCTCGATCGTCGCGATGCGGCTGCGCGGCAAGCACAAGCCAACCTTCACGCCGCATGTCGACTGCGGCGACAACGTCATCGTCATCAATGCCGCCAAGATCGTGTTGACCGGCCGCAAGGTCGAGCAAAAGATCTATTACAAGCACACCGGCTATATCGGCGGCATCAAAGAGCGCACGGCGAAGTCGATACTCGCCGGCCGCTTTCCCGAACGCATCGTCGAAAAAGCCGTCGAGCGCATGCTGCCGCGCGGACCGCTCGGCCGGATTCAGCTTGGCAATCTGCGGGTCTATCCGCACGCTGAGCATCCGCACGCGGCGCAGCAGCCGGTGCAGCTCGACGTTGGCGCCATGAACCGTAAGAACAAGAGGACCGCGTGATGGCCGAGACCGTGCAGACCCTCGAAGAGCTATCGGCGCTCAAGCCCGCGGCGGCGCCGCAGCCACCAAAATACGTACAGAAGCTAGACAAGCAGGGCCGCGCTTACGCCACCGGCAAGCGCAAGGACGCGGTGGCGCGGGTGTGGATCAAAATGGGCGGCGGCAAGATCGTCATCAACACTCGGCCGGTAGAAACCTATTTTGCCCGCCCAGTGCTGCGCATGCTGATCCAGCAACCGCTCGTCGCCGCCAATCGCCAGGGCCAATACGATGTCGTCTGCACCGTATCCGGCGGCGGACTGTCCGGTCAGGCCGGCGCGGTCCGCCACGGCCTGTCCAAGGCGCTGATGCGGCACGAGCCGGATCTGCGCCCGGTCCTCAAGCGCGGCGGCTTCCTCACCCGCGATGCGCGCGTGGTCGAAAGAAAGAAATACGGCCGGGCCAAAGCGCGCCGCAGCTTCCAGTTCTCGAAGCGCTGAGAGGCCGCCACTAGGGCGAGCGCCGCCCGATCAGCCGGGCGGCGCGAATGCCAGATTCTCTCGCGTGTAGATTTCATCGACTTCGGAGACCGGCTTGAGATCGGGCGTGTAAACGAGCGCTCGATGCCCAAAGAGCTTGGGCGGTATCGCCAGCGCCTGTTGCGGACGATCGGCGGTGGGCGGCCGCTGTTCCCAGCCTTCCTCGAGCGGCTTCCACAACACCTCGACGGCGAAGGTTTGGCGAAAGGGCTTTAGCTCCGCGATCGCCCGCCCGAACGGCGCGTCGGTTGTTTCCAGCGAACGGTTCATTTCGGCGGTGAGCCGCGACGGCACATACCAGTTGTCGGCCTCGGACAAAACCCGGTCACCGCACGCCAGCTCGACATGGCGGAACTTGACCGGTTCGTTCTGATCGACCTGTAACCGCCGGCGCTGCTCGTCCGCGATGGGCTTGTCGACGCCGCGAATAAGGCGCGCGTGAATCTTCGTCTCGCCGGCGAGCTTATGGTCCGCACACCATTTGTCGAGCGTGAACGTGGCGCTGCGTGCGGCAAGCAAGGTGGCATTGAGCGTCTCGACCAGCGCCAATGCTTCAACCCGCGCGAGGAAGGTGTCGGGCCATGCTGGCATGGTTTGTGCGGCGGCGGGCTGCACCAGCGGGAAACCGGCGCAAAGGAAAGCGAGGGCGACGGTCGACCGGCTGAGATTTTTCATGGCGATCCTGTCTGCTGCTGCAATGCCGCGCCGGAAGCGGGAAAAAGATAAAGAGCGCCGCAAACAACGGCGCTCTGGCAAGTTGCATCGCCTAGGTAGAGAACCCATACAATGTATTGCTTTGTTTGGTGATTCTACCTTCTGATTGGGTTCGTCCAATCGGGAGGTTGTGATGACACGCCTATTTTGGCTATCCGACGAAGCGTGGGCCGCGATT
>JBEKGX010000015.1:0-103531 GCA_050012575.1 Xanthobacteraceae bacterium
TCATCACAACCTCCCGATTGGACGAACCCAATCAGAAGGTAGAATCACCAAACAAAGCAATACATTGTATGGGTTCTCTACCTAGTGTCCAAACCAGTTAAAGCGCCACACCAGCTCGGTCGAGACCATCTGTATGTAATTCGTCGAGTTGAGGCCTAAGCCGGTCCCGATGATGGGCAAATTCGCGGTGCTGTAAGTCGAAAACCGATACTCGGTTTTCAAGAACAGGCCCGGCAGGAAATCGAACGAGTATTCGAAGCCGCTGCCGAGGAACCAGCCATTGTAAGTATTTGCGGCTATCGAGACCCCTGGACCGAAGTTCACCTGCCCGAAGTTCGCCTGGGTGTAACCGCCGTCGAAATACGTCAGGAATTTCGGCGTCACCAGCACACCCGCGCGACCGCCGACGGCCCAAGCGTTATTCATGCTTTCGGCCCCGGAAAGGACGGCTGGTGTCGTTACGGTACCTCGCAGATTGCCAGCCTCGTAATCGCCGAAAGCGCCGATCACGACGTTGGGGCTCCAGAACGATAGCGGTAGGCTGAACTGATAATCGCAGCCGCCCTGGCCCTGGCCGAACCAGCCCCTGCCGCCATTCGTGAGGGTCGGGCCATCCTGGTTCCACATTCCGTAACCGCCGCCGCCTCCGAGATAGCAGCCGGTCCAGTTATAGACAGGGGGAGGAGGTGGCTCCTTGTAAGCCAGCGTGGGCGGGGGCAAGTCAGCAGCCATTGCAGCGCCAGAGGCGAGCGTGAGGGAAATGAGCGAAGCGACGAAGGTCCGATTCATGTTGGCCCCCTAAAAATCCGCAACGTAAAAACAAAGTAGACTCGCATAGTAACGCACTTCCGCACCCAAAAGCAGTTGCACACAAAGCACAGTCGGGAAAATAACGCTTGTCACGGGAATGCAACCCGACAGTCGACAAATGACAGCTGCAGAGCCCCTTGCGGCGCAGATTCGTTAAATTCGAGCGTTAAGCCGGCGTTTGACGGCAGCCCCGTTTTCTACACTTCCAATGAAGTGTATCACAAGCTAATACATTGATAATTATGGCATAAATACTCTATAGGAAGCCAACGTCTTTTTCATTGGAAAATGCCATTCAAAAGCGGCACTTGAACGGTTCGCCGAACCAGCTCATCTTCGGCCTCGGCGCCACCTATACCTTCAACATGCGGCCGCTGTGGTGACCCTCGCCGCGCTCAGCGGCCTTCTCGCCTCGTCATAAACGCCAGCCGCTCGAACAGGTGCACATCCTGCTCGTTCTTGAGCAGCGCGCCGTGCAGCGGCGGGATGAGCTTCTTCGGATCGCGCTCGCGTAAAGTCTCCAGCGAGATATCCTCGACCATGAGCAGCTTCAGCCAGTCGAGCAATTCGGAGGTCGAGGGTTTCTTCTTCATGCCGGGCACGTCGCGGATCTCGTAAAAAAGCCGCAGCGCTTCCGCCACCAGCCGATGCTTGATGCCGGGGAAATGCACTTCGATGATCGCGCGCATGGTGTCGGCATCGGGGAAGCGGATGTAATGAAAGAAACAGCGGCGCAGGAATGCGTCCGGCAGTTCCTTTTCGTTGTTCGAGGTGATGACGACGATCGGCCGACGCCGCGCGTGGATCGTCTCGCCGGTCTCGTAGACGAAGAACTCCATGCGATCGAGCTCTTGCAGCAGATCGTTGGGGAACTCGATGTCGGCCTTGTCGATCTCGTCGATGAGCAGCACCGGCCGCTCGTCGGCGACGAACGCTTCCCACAGCTTGCCGCGCCGGATGTAGTTGCGGATGTCCTTGACGCGGGTGTCGCCCAACTGGCTGTCGCGCAGCCGCGTGACCGCGTCGTATTCGTAGAGCCCTTGCAGCGCCTTGGTGGTCGACTTGATGTGCCACTCGATGAGCGGCGCGCCGAGCGCCTTGGCGATCTCGATCGCCAGCACGGTTTTGCCGGTTCCCGGCTCGCCCTTGACCAGCAATGGCCGCTCGAGAGCGATCGCGGCGTTGACCGCGACTTTGAGGTCATCGGTGGCGACGTAGGCGCTGGTGCCTTCGAAACGCATGAGGATCCGCTTGCTTGGCCCTAAAGGGCGACGCTGCAACTAAGCAATATAGGCGCGAATTTGCAATGATGAGCGCGATAGCCCGGACCGAATTGGCCGTCAGCGCGCGCCAGCGTCGAGTTCGGCGCCGCGCGGCCGCATGCCTTCGCAAAGCCGAACAACTTGCCGGGCGTCAACGCCCGACGCCGTCGGCAAATGCTGCTCTTGGGTCTTTTTTTCCATTTTTCGGGAATACATGTCCTTGTCCGCGCGCGTTATCACCTGGGTCGGACTGTCGAAACGCCGCAGCATCGTGATGCCGGCGGAAGCGCCGACTGAACAGAAGTCGGTTGTGAAGCGAATTTTCATAGCTTCAATCAATTTTTCGAAAGACAGCGCCTTCGCGCGGGCATCGCACTCACCCAGATTCCAGAGTAGCACGGCGAACTCGTCGCCGCCGAAACGCGCGACCGTATCCGACCCGCGGCTAGCCTTGATGATGATTCCCGCGACGGCTTTTAGCGCGGCGTCGCCGGCAAGATGACCAAATTGGTCGTTGATGGATTTGAAGTTATCCAGATCGATGAATACGACGGCGGCGCTCCTTTGGTAGCGGTGCACATGCAAAACCGCGCGCTCCAACTCACGTTCGAAGCCCCGGCGGTTGGCAATGTCAAGAAGAGCGTCTGTCTCGATTCTGGATTCGAGTTGTTTGATCTGTGAGCGAGCTGCCGCGAGCTCAGCCTCCAGCCTTTGGGTCCGGCTTTGGACCTCGTCTTTCGCCAAGGCAAACATAATCCCGATCCCCGCGCTACCCGTGCAGTCAGCGTCCCTGGCAAGGCTGATAGCACGAGGCGATTGCGCGCCGTTTATCGGGAGATCTCGGATGCGAGCGATGTTGCTAGCAAATTGTTAATCGAGGCGGGGAAACTTCGTTGTTCCGGCTGTCTTTTTCTACGTCCCGCGCTGCTGGTCGGTGGGAGGAATACTTAGGCCGTTCGACGCGAATTCCTTAAGCCGGTTTCTCATCGTACGGATAGACACGCCGAGTATTTTAGCGGCCCGTGTCCGGTTTCCGAGACAAAACCGAAGCGTGTCCAGGATCAAATCGCGTTCGACGTCCGCAAGACGGCGCCCGACCAGAGCTCGTATATCCGCGTATGGCGCGAATATCGGTTGAGGATCGTACAGGGCGTCAGGGCCGGGTTCGGACGTGGAGCGAGCGATCACAACCGCCGTATTGGCGGTGGGCTCGACTGGGGAAGTCGAACAGAAGTCGTTGAGCGTGTTGCGGTGGAATGGCTGCATGAGGCCGAGGCTGGCTGACGGCCACAATTATGCGAGACAGGGTAAAGAAAACTTTAATATTACCTGCTCGGACGCCGGTTGCCGGCCTCAGGGATGGTTCGGGCAAGCGACAGCTCGATCGGGTTCCCGGCGAAGATCGACCTCCCGGGTTGCCGTGGAACTGGCCAAAACCCTTATGAACTGCGCCTCCACCGGCCATAAAAGGCTGCCGGTAACCGCTTCCATCATCGATATTGTCACCGTCACAGACCCGCGGTATAGGAGCGCGCCTCCGGGGAGGACGTGGCGCGAGCGTGCGCGGAGTAGGGGACATAAGGTTCATGCAGTCGGCGAAAAGCAAAAACGGTCGACCCGACGAAATATTGAGCAGGAACGGCAAAAGTTTCCGGCCCTTCGACAAGATCTACCGGCCGACGGATCGGGAACCGTTCATGAACGAGCGCCAGCGGGAGTATTTCCGCGTGAAGCTGCTCGAATGGCGGGAGGACATCCTCAAGGAGGCCAAAGAGACGCTTCAGCATCTCCAGGACGACAATACGAACCATCCCGACCTCGCCGACCGCGCCTCCTCGGAAACCGACCGCGCCATCGAACTGCGCGCCCGCGACAGGCAACGCAAGCTCATTGCCAAGATCGATGCGGCGCTGCAACGCATCGAAGACGGCACCTACGGCTATTGCGAGGAAACCGGCGAGCCGATTTCGCTCAAGCGCCTAGAAGCCCGCCCGATCGCCACGCTCTCGATCGAGGCCCAGGAGCGCCACGAACGCCGCGAGCGGGTTTACCGCGAAGAATAAGCTCTGCCGTGCGACTCTTACTTTTCCCCGCTCCCCCGGTGGGGAGAGGTGAAAGAACGAAGCCCGCCGGACAGCACAAATCATTCTCGCGACGCGTCTGCGTCCGAGTTTTTGCCCGCATGATCCCGAAAAGTGGCTACCGGTTTTCGGAAAAGATCATGCGCAAAAAAACCATTTCAAGATTCGCCGCCCTCGCAAAAAGCCGAGGGGAGCGGAGCGCCGAAAGCCGCAGAATTCTTCTGGTCCGCGCCACACCGACAGGTGTCGCCACCATCGAATTCGTTAGCCGGCGGCGGTGCGATGCGCCTGCCGGCGACGGAAATCCGCCACCGAAGCGTCGCAAATGGTCCATCGATCCCGGCAATGCTTCATTTTCCAATGAGGCCTCAGCCAGGGAGAGAACGATGGGCAGTCACGAGATTCATGAGCACCATGAGAATGCCGCGAACCACCACGAGCACGCGGCCAAGCATCATCGCGAGGCCGCCAAGCACCATAAAGCGGGAAATCACGAGAAGGCGGCGCACCATTCCAAGGTCGCGCATGGGCATTCCCTGCACGCGACCGAGCATCACGAGCACGCTTCGAAGAAGCACGCCGAGCATCACGGCTGAAAAACTCGCGGCCTTCGCGGCGGGGAGCTGCCGGAGGCCGCGCCGGCGCGCTAGTTTTTCGCCGGTCCGGCAAAAAAAGTTCCCGCCGGTCGAACCCGAACGCAGGGTCGCGCGTTTATCCTCCAGTCGTACCACCGCTTTTGAGGGAAAACCACCATGGCCCAAACGTCAACGAAACCCACCGATTTCAACCGCGCGCTCGGCGATGCCAAGAGGGAGGCGAGCGGCGTGGCCGATGCCATCACCGATGCCGCGCAGGACATGTACGGCCAGGCGCGCGACAGCGCCTCCGACGTCGCCGATACGGCGAGCAGTGCGGCGCGCAAGACCGCCGGCTCTTTCGAAAAGGCGATCCGCAACACTATCGAGACGCAGCCCTACGCCGCAGCCGCGATCGCGCTCGGTGTCGGATGGCTGCTGGGGCGGATGCACCGGCCGCTATAATTCGCCTCGTTCGCACTGCGCGTCGCTGAAAAAATTGGGACCGGCCGCGGCCGCCGCGGTCGGCCCTTATTTATCGGCGGCTCGACCTTCCATTGTCATGCCCGGGCTTGACCCGCCTGCGGGCCATAGCACTCGTCGGAGCAACACTGCTCGGATTCCTTCGCGGGCGAACGCCCGGGCATCCATGGAGCCTCATCGCCGCGTGGATTGCCGGATCAAGTCCGGCAATGACGTTTCCCCTAGGTCTCACGGCCTGTGATTGCTAGTCTCTCCGGCAAAACGCAGGGAAGAAGAACATGGATGCGCGGCTCAAGGACAAGGTTGCGATCGTGACCGGCGGTGCGCGCGGCATCGGCGCCGCCTTCTGCGAAGGCTTGGCCGCCACCGGCGCCAAGGTGGTCGTTTCCGACGTCCTTGACGGTAATCCGGTCGCCGAGCGCATCGCCGAAACGCAGAAGCGCGCCCTTTACCTGCGCGCCGACGTCACCTCGAAGCCGTCGGTGGAGAAGCTCGTCTCGGATACCGTGCGCGAATTCGGCACGGTGGACATCCTGGTCAACAATGCCGGGCTGTTTGCCGATCTGCACACCAAGCCTTTCCAGGATATCAGCGAGGAGGAATGGGATCGGGTGATGGCGGTCAACGTGCGCGGCACGTTTCAATGCGCCAAGGCGGTCGCCCCGGTGATGATCGAGAACAAGAAGGGCCGCACCGTCAACATCGCATCCGGCACGGCATTCAAGGGCACGCCGCACCTCCTGCACTACGTCGCCTCCAAGGGCGCGGTGGTCGCGATGACGCGTTCGCGCGCGCGCGAGCTCGGGGCGCATAATGTCTGCGTCAACGCCATCGCGCCGGGACTGACCATGAGCGAAGCGGTCAAGGTGCACCCGGACTGGACCGGCAAGGCCAGCGCCGCCGGCATCGCCGCGCGCGCCATCCAGCGCGAGCAGGTGCCGGCCGATCTGCTCTCGACACTGATCTATCTGTGTTCGGACGAAAGCAACTTCGTCACCGGCCAGACCATCAGCGTCGATGGCGGCGCGCTGATGCGCTAGAAAACCGGCTTCCACTTTTCCGGATCATGCTTTAGTCCCAGCTGCGGCTGGCGACACCGATGAGGACGCCGACGCCGACCGCGACCGCGAGCGCAAACAACGGGCGCTGTCCGGTCTCCTCGGAGACCCGGCTCAACGCACGAATGCCGAGCTTGGCCGCATCCTTGCCGAGATCCTTGCCGATCCTCGCCGACTGATCGCCGAGCGAAACCGCGCTTTGCCGGAACCGGTCGCCCCAGCCGGACAGCGCCGAGGCGATGGCGTCGCCGAGCCCCTCGGCCGTGTCCTTGGCGCTGGCCGAAGCGCGCGCGCCGATCTTCTCCAGGTCCTTTTCGAGCAGGCGCAAGCGCCGCTCGATTTCACCCACTTCGGCGGAGATCGCCCGCGTATATCTCGACGAGCCCGACATGGCACTGGTCCTTTTCGACAATGAGAGCTTGGCCGCTATGAAACGTCGGTCGGCGGCCAGTTGTTCCTTGCTGGCTTGCGGGAACTGCTACGCGAATGCCCGCGACGGGCGCGGGCATTCGCGGCAATTCGCCATTGCTCTAGCTTAATGGTGCCAGAAAATCGCCAACAGGATGATGATTGGCAGCGGGATGCCAATGAGCCAAAGCAACAATCCGCGTCCGAATCCCAAGACGGATCCTCCTCAGCAGGTTTGTTTGTCGGCTGACTAACGCCGAGCGGCTGAGGGAGGTTCCACTATGTTGATGTCCTCAGGTCTCCTCAGGTCTTGCCTGCCGGACGGCCCAACAGGCTCGCCATCTCCTGTTCGAGGGTGTCGTAGACCTTGCTGCCTTCTTTCGCTTTGGTGTCGGCGCGTGCGGGCTTGGCTTCGGCCGGCCGGGCGGGGCGCGGCGGTGGGGCGGGGGACGTCGTCCCGGTCTCCGGCTCGGCGGTCGGCGTGGATGAGGCGGCGGCGGCGGCATCGCGCGGCTCCGCGGCTTTAGGCTTGCGCAATGCCGCTTCGAGGCGCTGCGCCATTTCCGCGAGGCTTTGATCCGCCAAATCGGCCGCCTCGTTGTTGGCAGACGGTGCCGGCACGCGCGGCTCGGGCCGCGGCGTCGGCGCGGCGCGATTGCGCGGCGGGACCGGGGCGGTCGGAGCGGTTGCCGGGACCGGCGCAACCGGATGGGCCGCAAGATCGTCGGCGAGCGCGCTCAGCGCCTCGCGTTGCGGGCGCGGCGGCGGCATCGGAAGCGGCGGCTCCGGCTGTAGCGGCCAGGAACCGCCCGAGCCGTTCGATCCGGCTTCCGGCAACGGAATGGCGCGCGGGAAGATTTCCGGCGCGGTCGGCCGCGCCGGCGGGACGTCGCGTGTCGCCGCCGGTACCGCACGCACGATGTTGGCTTCAACGACCACGTCGGTCGGCCCGCCGATCATCACCAGATGCTCGACATTGTCGCGGCGGACCAGAATGAGCCGCCGGCGTGCGTCGACGCTGGCGTAATCGATCACCGCAAGCCGCGGCTGGCGTCCGCGCACCGCGCCGCCGAGGCGCGCGCTGCCGAACCGGCGCACTGCCCATGCGGCCGCTCCGATCAATCCCAGTACGATGAGGAATGCCAAGAAGAAGCGCACGGCGAGTGGCATTTCCGCGCCGAACAAATCGAACATTTGCCTTACTCCCCGTATCGACGCTGCGGCCCGCCGCAATCCCAATGGTTAACGGCGCCCTAACGTTTGCCGCGGCGAATACTAACAAAAATCTAAAGTCGACGGGCGATTTACAGCCCGATCCCCGAGCGTGCAGCATTTCTATGGTAAACGGCGGTTTAATGGCAAAAGCGGGCCAAGATCGGGCTTAACCGGCCGTTAACCATAGGCGCGGAGGGTCTGCGGCACGGCATCGGCCGCAGGTACCGCCGCGAGCGACCGCTTGTCCCGCCGTACCATCACCGCGCCGCCGCGGAAATCATCGGCGACATCATGCGGCCGCGCGCCGTGGTGGGCCCGTCGCAGTCGTTGTGCAGCGTTTCGCAAATGCTCTTGCGCGCGCCGGTCGCACAAGGCACGAGAGAGTCTTCATCCTGCCCCGCTTCGCTGGGCAGGATAGGAGTGGCGATGACGACACACGGCATCACCAGCAGTTCCGCCGGTCCCGCGCGCAAGTCGGTCGACCGCAGCGCCGCGGTGTCGGGCGCCGGCAGCATCGTGCTGGTGCTCTTGGTTGCCGGCATACTGGTCGCCGCCGCGGCCGTCTTCATGCTGCTCCGCCACGGCAGCGCCGAGCCTTACATCCTCGTCTTCCTGGCGGTGCTCGCCACCGTCGGCGTGTTCTCGCTATTTGCGCTCGCCGCCGGCATCCTGCGGCCTTCGACGGCGGGGCCGGCAAACCCGCTGATCAAATCGCTGGTCGATGACGCCTTCGACGGCGTCCTCGTCACCGACGGCGACGGGCGCGTCATCTATGCCAATACCGCCTACCTCGATCTCACCGACGCCGCCGACGCCCACGACATGCGGCCGGTCGAGCGGGTGTTCATCGGCGATGCGGATGCCTCCGAGGCGATCTACCGGCTCCTCAAGGCGGCGCGAGAGGGCAAGCGCTTGCAGGAGGAAGTGCGTGTCGCGGCAACGAAAAGCCGCTCGGCGCGCTGGCTGCGGCTGCGCGTGCGGCCGCTCGGCGACGGCGCCCGGGCGCGTCGCCTCACCGTCTGGTCGCTCGCGGATGTGACGCGCGAACGCGAGCGGCAGGAGAATGTCTTTCAGGAATTGCAGCACGCCGTCGATTATCTCGACCACGCGCCGGCCGGCTTTTTCTCCGTCGATGCCAAGGGCGACGTGATTTATCTCAACGCTACGCTCGCCAACTGGCTCGACCAGGACCTCGCCCAGGTCGGCTCCGGGGGCTTGAGGCTTGCCGACCTCGTTGCCGGCGACGGCGCGGCATTGCTGACGACTTTGCGTGCCGCCCCGGGCGAGATCAAGACCGAGGTGCTCGACCTCGATCTGAAAACCCGCAGCGGCGGCACGCTGCCGGTCCGCCTGTTTCACAAGCTCGCCTTCGGCGCCGACGGCGCTCCCGGCGCTTCGCGCACGCTGGTCATCAATCGCGCCCGCGACCACGGCACCGATCCGCAGCGCGCCGCGGAAATCCGCTTCATGCGCTTCTTCCAAAATACGCCAATGGCGATCGCGACGGTGGACCGCGACGGCGGTATCGTGCGGACCAATCCGCTGTTTGCGCGGCTGTTTCACAATGTGCTGAGCGTCGAAAGCGGCGACCGCTCGATCGGCGCGGTCATTGCCGAGCGCGATCGGGGAGCGCTCGAAGCCGCCATCGCGCAGGCGGCGCGGGGCAGGGGCGATATCGCGCCGGTCGATGCCGCGCTTGCCGTCGAGGGCGAGCGCTCCGCGCGCTTCTACGTCACCGCGGTCGAGGAAGAGGAGCGCGACCAGGAAGCGGCCATCGTGTATGCGCTGGAGACCACGGCGCAGCGCGAGCTCGAGACCAAGCTCAACCAGCAGCAGAAGATGGAGCTGGTCGGCCAGCTCGCCGGCGGCATCGCCCACGATTTCAACAACGTGCTCTCCGCCATCATCATGGCGACCGACTTTCTGCTCAACGCGCACAAGCCGACCGATCCGTCGTTCGGCGACATCATGCAGATCAAGCAGAACGCCAATCGGGCGGCGAGCCTGGTGCGGCATCTGCTCGCCTTCTCGCGCAAGCAGACGCTGCGCCCGCAGGTGCTCGATCTCGGCGAGGTCTTAAGCGATCTCACCATGCTGCTGCGCCGGCTGATCGGCGAGAAGGTTACGCTCGACGTCGTGCACGGCCGCGATCTGTGGCCGGTCAAGGTCGATATCTCGCAATTCGAGCAGGTGGTCGTGAACCTCGCCGTCAACGCCCGCGACGCAATGTCCGAGGGCGGCCGGCTGACCTTGCGCACCACGAACGTCACGGCGAAAGAGTGCGAGCGCTATCACGCCAAGGGCATGCCCGCGGCCGATTACGTGCTGGTCGAGGTCGGCGACACCGGCACCGGCATCCCCGAAGCGATCCTCGACAAGATCTTCGATCCATTTTTCTCGACCAAGGAGGTGGGTAAAGGCACCGGCCTCGGCCTCTCCACGGTTTACGGCATCATCAAGCAGACCGGCGGCTTCGTTTACGTCGATTCCGCGCTGCATGAGGGCACCACCTTCCGCATCTTCCTGCCACGGCATATCGCCAGCGCGCAGGAGGCGGCGGAGAGCGCCGCCAAGCTGGAGGCGCCGGCGATCTCCGGCACGCTCGCCGCCGCCGACCAGGTCAAGCGCGCGGCCGCCGCCGATCTCACCGGCGAGGGCACGATTTTGTTGGTGGAGGACGAGGAAGGCTTGCGCGCGCTCAATGCCCGCGGGCTCACCTCACGCGGTTATACCGTGCTCGAAGCCGGCAACGGCGTCGAGGCGATCGACGTGCTGGAGAAATCCGACAAGCCGGTCGACCTCGTGGTCTCCGATGTGGTCATGCCGGAAATGGACGGGCCGACGCTGGCGCGTGAACTGCGCATTCGCAATCCGGGCCTGAAGATTATTTTCGTCTCCGGCTACGCCGAGGACGCGTTCCAGAAAAGCCTGCCCGAGCACGGCCAGTTCGCGTTCCTGCCGAAGCCGTTCACGCTCAAGCAGCTCGTCGCCGCAGTGAAGGAAATGCTCGCGGCGTGATCGTTTACTGCGCCGCCGGTCCGTCGTGGCAGGACCGCGGGGCCGCGGGTGAATCGGGGCGCCACGTCGGAACATCGCATTTCGAGCAGGCGCCGAGCGCAAGCGCCAAAGCGACCGCGGCGAGAAGCCGCAAGCTTGGCTCGCCGGCCATGTGCGCGATTGTCCGCATAAGCCCCACGGTCCCGATCCCCTTGGTCACGCCCCCGCATCATATCCGGCTAGCGGCCGACTGCGACCTTCTTGCGGCGCGAGGGTTAAGGGGGAGCGTATCGCGCGCGGATTTCTATTATCTTACCGTTATCTTACCGTGCCCGGCGCCGTCGCGCGTATGCGTCTTGCGGCCTGTGAAGGAGAGGAAGCACCATGTATATCCACCCCTGCGGTTCGGCGCCCTCGCGCCGCGCCAAGGCCGAATGGTTCACCGGCACGGTCTGGCAGGACCCGATCGTGGAAGCGCCGGAGCCGGCGCGGGTACGGGCGGCAACCGTGCGCTTCGAGCCGGGCGCGCGCACCAATTGGCACACGCATCCGCTCGGGCAGACGCTCTACATCGTCTCCGGCACCGGCCGCGTACAGACCTGGGGCGGGCCGCGGCGCGAAGTGCGCGCCGGCGACGTGGTGTGGATTCCGCCGCATGAGAAACACTGGCACGGCGCCGCTGCGGCGACGACCATGGTCCACATCGCCATCCATGAGGCGCTCGACGGCAAGCATGTCGATTGGCTGGAGAAGGTCACCGACGCGCAATACAACGCGGCGTGAGATTGAAGGCGCCTGACGGACGCCGCGAAGCTTTGGGGGCAATCATGATCCGCAAATGCCGGAGCGCTACTGCTTGCTGCAACATTTGCCGCGTCGGCATTGACGCCGGCGGCCTATGTGCATGCAGCCACCAAGTATGACGGCCAGTGGAGCGTAGTCGTGTATACCTCGATCGGCCCATGCGACGCGTCCTACCGCTTCAGCGGGCAAATCGTGAATGGAGAAATCTCTTACGCCTACGGCTCGCTCGAAGTGACTGGGCACGTCGAGGCGAGCGGTGCCACGTCCGTGCGGGTTACGACCGGTTCGGCTCATGGCGAGGCGCACGGACAAATGACGGCCACGCACGGCAGCGGTACCTGGAACGGTGATGGCCCCGATGGCCGTTGCGCCGGCACGTGGATCGCGACGCGGCCCGGCACGACGTGACGTGATGGAGGGTGACCGCCCGTGGGGTAGCGGTTAACCTCCCGGCGCGAGAGGTGACCCATGCGCTACCAACTTTATTACTGGCCGACGGTCCAGGGCCGCGGCGAATTCGTCCGCCTGGCGCTGGAAGAGGCCGGCGCCGACTACGTCGATGTCGCGCGCAAGAGCGGCAACGCCGGCGTGCCGGCGATGATGAAGATCATCGAGGACAAGCGCGCCGCGCGACCGCCGTTTGCGCCGCCGTTCCTCAAGGCCGGCAAGCTCGTCATCGCGCAGACCGCGAACATTCTGTTCTATCTCGGGCCGCATCTGAAGCTTGCGCCGCGTGACGAGGCGAGTCGGCTGTGGCTGAACCAATTGCAGCTCACCATCACCGATCTCGTGGTCGAGATCCACGATACCCATCATCCGATCACGAGCTGGCTCTATTTCGAGGAGCAGCGGCCGGCGGCGAAGCGGCGCACCAAGGATTTTTGGCGCTATCGCGTGCCGAAATTCTTGGGGTATTTCGAGCGCGTGCTGCAAAGAAACGGCGGCGAATATCTGGTCGGCCGCCGGCTCACTTACGTCGATCTGTCGCTGTTCCAGATCGTCGAAGGCTTGCGCTACGCCTTCCCCACGCGCATGAAGCGTTTCGAGAAGAAAATCCCCGGATTGGTCGCACTGCACGACCGCGTCGCCAAGCGCCCGCGCGTAAAAGCCTACATGACCTCGAAGCGGCGCATCGAATTTTCCCAATGGGGCATCTACCGCTACTTCAAGGCGCTTGATGCCTGAGCTTCAGCCCACAGTGCTAGCCGAGCGCGTTCACGCCGGCGAGCGCGATCTGCTCGTCCTCGTGCGACTGCACGCCCGATACGCCGATAGCGCCGACGCATTCGTTCTGGTGCATGATCGGCAGCGCGCCCTGGATCAACACGCCGGCGGGAAAACTGACGAAGGCCGGCCGGTCCTTGACGCGATCCTCGAAGAACTTGCTCGGACGCTTGGTCAAAGCCGAAGTGTGAGCCTTGCCGATCGCGACTTCGGCGGAAATCGGCCCCGCGCCGTCCATGCGCTGGAAGCCCAGAAGATGCGCGCCCTCGTCGACGATCGCGATCGCGACATTCCACTTGTTCTTGACGGCTTCGGCTTCGCCCGCGGCCAGCATTTTCTTCACGTCGGTCAATGTCAGTGACGGCTTGGTGCGCATGATGGCTCCTTGTGATGGCTTATGAATGATGGCTTATGATGGGGCGTTGCGGTAGTCGGACACTACCACGAGAGGACGGCTTGACGTGAGGTGTCGCAGGCTCGTAGCCTGCGCATTGCGCTTCGCGGGCGCAGTTGAGGGGAAATTATGACGCTTCGATTGACGCAGCTTCGTTTCGCAGCGTTGGCATTGGGGATTGCGGCGGTCGCGTTGGCCGGTCCCCCGGCGCGGGCGTTTACCCAGGAAAACCTCAACACCAATCAAAACGGCGCTTCGAGGTTTGGCGATCCGGACGATCAGGTCAAGAATTTCGGCCAGGGCGGCACACAACTATTCGGCCCGAATGGTCCGACAGTGCAGTTCGGCGCGCAGCAGGGCCAAGGCCCATACTCCCCATACTCGCCGTTAAATCGATTCCAGGGCAACGGTTTCAACAACCCGCCCCCGGATCCCTATTCTCGCCCGCTCGGCAACGGCAACTGAAATCTCTCACTGTAGCGAAAAGCGGATCGGCACGGTCAGATCGAGCCGCGCCTGCGGCATGCTCTCCGGGAACGGCGGCAGCGGTTCGGCGCGCATGATCATCGCCATCACCTCGTCGTCGAGATCCGCATAGCCGGAGCCGCGTGCAATGGCGGCGTGGAGCGGCCGCGCCAAAGCATTCTTTATATATGTAACCGCTACTGGCCCCCGCGCATGTGCGCCAGCAATTCGGCGGTGGGGTAGGAATCGGCGGGCAGGCCGTATTTGGCCTGCATGGCTTTGACCGCTTGCCGGGTTTTCAGGCCCAAAAATCCGTCGACCGTGCCGACGTCATAACCGGCGCGGGCCAGCATGGCCTGCATGTCCTTGACGTCCTTGAACGGCAAAGCCGGCGGCGGCGTGCCGCGAATAAGTGCCGGTGCGCCGGCAATGCGGGTCGCCAGATATGCGGCCGTGGTCGAATAAACGAGCGAGTTGTTCCATTGCAGATAGACCTGAAAATTCTGGTAGGCGAGGAAGGCCGGTCCGAGCCGGCCTATCGGCAGCAGGAGCGAGGCGGGAAGATTGTCGGCGGTAAGCGGGCGGCCGTCGGCGAGGGTGACGCCGTAGCCTGCCCATTTGGCGCGCGGGAGCGAAATCGAAAGGTCGGCCTGCGCCCACGCCATGTTGGCCGGCACCCGCACCTCGCTGAGCCAGGGTTCGCCGCGCTTCCAGCCGAGCCCAAGGAGATAATTCGCCGTCGACGCGAGCACATCGGGGACGCTGTGAATGAGATCGCGCCGGCCGTTGCCGTCGTAGTCGACGGCGTATTTGAAATATTCCGACGGCATCATCTGCGTCTGGCCGAGCTCGCCAGCCCAGGAGCCGATCATCTCGTCCGCCGCCAGGTCGCCGCGGTCGATGAGGCGGAGCGCATCGAGGAGTTGGGCGCGGAATTTGTCGCCGCGCCGGCAATCGTAGGCCAGCGAGGCGATGGCGGAAAGCGAATGGTAATTGCCCATGTTGGCGCCGAAATCGCTTTCCAGCGCCCAGAATGAAACGATGACCGGCGCCGGCACGCCGTATTGCTGCTCGATGCGCGCGAAGGTCGGCGCATTGGCCTTGATCAGCGCTTGGCCGCGCTGGATGCGGTAGGCGGCGGCCATGCGGCCGGAGAATTCCAAAAACGTCTGGGTGAAAACGCGCTGCCCGCGGTCGATGTTGATGATGTGCTGGTCGTAAGTCAGCGCCGGCGCGGCGGCGGCAATCGCGCGCTGGGAGATGCCCTGCGCTACGGCCTCGCGCTCAAGGCCGGCGAGCCAAGCATCGTAGCTGCCGGATGTGCGGCAGGGCGCGGCTTGCGCGGCGGGCGATGCGAGCACGACGAGGGACCACAATGCCGTGCCGGCAATTCTGCGTCTCGTCATGAGAGGCTCTCCCTTAAAGACCGGTGATGCCGGACTGCAAATACCAATCCAGAATCTCCTCGCCGGTCCAGTACACGACGCCGTCGAAGGCGCGCGCGTGCTGGTAGATCGCTTCGAGATATTTCATGCGGTGCGGTTGGCCGCTGATGTAAGGATGGATGGCGAGCGCAAGAATTTTTGCGCGCTGTTCGCCTTCGGCATAAAGCCGGTCGAATTGATCGATGGCGCGGCGGGTAAGATAGTCGCTCTCGTGATGCTGGATGATCATCATCGGGATGTCGTTCAATTCAACCGTATAGGGCAGCGTCAAGAGCGGGCCGGCAGCGGTACGGATCATGGTCGGCTCGTCGTCATACACCCAGTCGCCGATATATTTGATCCCGGCCGCGGCGAGGATTTCCGGCGTTTCCAGCGTTTGGGTCAGTCCCGGTCCGAGCCAACCGAGCGGCCGTTTGCCGCAGAAGCGCTCGATGACGTCGAGCGAGCGCGCGACCATTGCTTTCTGGTCGGGCTCGGCGTGGATCGGCCCCTGCTCGTAGGCGTGGCCCATGAACTCCCAATGGTCGGCGCGCGCCTGTTCGGCGACGCGCGGATAATCCTCGCAGACGCGGGCATTGAGCGCGAGCGTCGGGCGGATATTGAGCCGCTTGAACAGATCGAAAAAGCGCCAGACGCCGACCCGCATGCCGTATTCGTGCCAGCTCCAGTTGGGCACGTCGGGAAGTTGCGTCTGCCCGGCCGGAGGGCTCAGCACCTGCCGCGCCATCGGCTTGCCGATATCCCACACTTCAAGATTGACGATGGTCCAGAATACGAGTCGCGCCCCGCCGGGAAGCCTCAGCGGCGGCCGGTCGACGATCGCCGAATAGTCGCTGCGTTCGCGCGGCAGCATCGACTTGGCCATCCCCCGCTCCCCCATTTTTGTCAGACACGTCGCTTAAGTGGTTTTGCGGCAACGTCAATCCCTTTGGCGCCAATGGGGTGCGCCGATCACATCCGCGTTAGCATGAACCCTTTGCATTGCCTCGCCCGTATGAATAGGTATGGAACTATCGCTCTACCGGTCTGATTAGTTCCCAGGCATTGAGCTTCAGCCATTCAACTGTCGATTTTTCGGACCATATGATGCCCCGCGCGGCCGCTTTCCCCCTCGCTCGCTTGCACGACTCAGCCGGCGGCACCGCTATCGCCGCCGCGGTCGCGCGGCCGGTTGCCGATTCGCGGCGTTGTTGGCTCGAGGCATTCGCCGCGGTACGCGCCGAGACCGAGCGCCGCGCCGCGCCGCTCTCGGCCGAGGATCAGGTCGTGCAATCGATGCCGGAAGCGAGCCCGGCGAAATGGCATCGTGCGCATGTGACGTGGTTCTTCGAGCAGTTTTTGCTGCGGGCCTTCGCGCCATCCTATTTGACGTTCGACGAGCGTTTCGCCTATCTGTTCAATTCTTATTACGTCGCCGCCGGTCCCCGGCAGGCACGGCCGCAGCGCGGTTTGATCACGCGTCCGGGCGCCGCCGAGACGACGTCCTATCGCGCCCACGTCGACGCGGCCGTCGCTTCACTGATCGAAACCACGTCGGACGGCGAATCGGTATTTCCCATCGTCGAGATCGGGTTGCATCACGAGCAACAGCATCAGGAGCTGATGCTGACCGATATCCTGCACGCCTTTGCGCAAAACGCGACGCATCCGGCCTACGACGCCAACTGGCAATGGCCGGGAGGTGAGAGCGAAGCTGGCGCTGAGGCCGGCGACATGCTCATTGCCGACATTCACACGATCGGCCACGACGGCCAAAGCTTCTCGTTCGACAACGAGCGGCCGGCGCACCAGGTGCTGCTCCAGCCGGTGAGGTTGTCGCGCGCGCTCGTGACCAACGGCGATTGGCTCGAATTCATGGCCGACGGCGGCTACACGACACCGGGTCTTTGGTTGTCGGACGGCTGGGCGACGCTCGAAGCGCAAGGCTGGGACGCGCCGGGCTATTGGCGCCACGTCGACGGTGCCTGGTTCTCGATGACCCTCGGCGGCTTGCGTGCCGTCGATCCCGCAATGCCGGTGTGCCACGTGAGTTATTACGAGGCGGACGCATTTGCGCGCTGGGCCGGCAAGCATCTGCCGAGCGAAGCCGAATGGGAAGTAGCCGCCAGGGCCGGCGCGCTCGACGACGCTTTCGGCACGGTCTGGCAATGGACGCGCAGCGCCTATTTGCCTTATCCCGGTTATGTCGCCGAGCCCGGAGCGCTCGGCGAATATAACGGCAAGTTCATGGTCAATCAGATGGTGCTGCGCGGCTCGTCGCTGGCGACGCCCGCGGGCCATTCGCGAAACACCTATCGCAATTTCTTCTATCCGTCGGCGCGCTGGCAGTTCAGCGGGTTGCGCTTGGCAGAGTTCGAACGCTGAAACGCCGCCAAGAATAACAAGAATAATTTGCCATGAATATCCAGACCGCCATTCGCGCGCCAGCTATCGACACGGCGAATGAATTCGCCGCCGACGTGATTGCCGGTCTAAGCGCCAAGCCCAAAAGCCTGCCGCCAAAATATTTCTATGATCTCGTCGGCTCCGGTCTGTTCGACCGCATCACCCGTTTGCCGGAATATTATCCGACCCGCAGCGAGCTTTCGCTTCTCGACAAGCACGCGCTGGAGATGGCGTCCTTGTTGCCGCCGGGCGCGGCGCTGGTCGAGTTCGGCAGCGGATCGAGCCGCAAGGCGCGTATTCTCCTGCGCGCCGCGGCGAGCGTCGAGGCTTACGTCCCGATCGACATTTCCGGCGACTTTTTGCGGCAGGACGCGGCGCGGTTGCGCCGCGATTTTCCGCATCTGGCGATCCATCCGGTGGTGGCGGATTTCACCATTCTGGACGAGCCGCCGGCCGAGATCGCGGCGATGCCGCGTGCCGGCTTCTTTCCCGGCTCCACCATCGGCAATTTTGAGCCGCACGAGGCGGCGGCATTCTTGCGCCGCGCCGGAAAGATCCTCGGCCGCGGCTCGGTGTTCGTCGTCGGCGTCGATCTCGCCAAGGCGCCCGATATTCTCTACCGCGCCTATAACGACGCCGAGGGCGTCACCGCCAAATTCAATCTCAATCTGCTCGCCCGCATCAATCGCGAGCTCGGCGCCAACTTCAACATCGCCGCCTTCGAGCACCACGCTTTCTATAATGGGGATCGCAACCGCATCGAAATGCATCTCGCCAGCATCAAACGCCAGAAAGTGCGCCTCGGCGACGTCACCATCGAATTCCGCGCCGGCGAAACCATTCACACCGAGAACAGCTATAAATACTCGATCGACTCGTTCCAGGCGCTGGCGCATGGCAGCGGCTGGTCGCCGCTCAAAGCCTGGACCGACGGGCTGTTCAGCGTGCATGCGCTGCGGATGACGGACTGACCGCAGCAATCTCGCAATGACGGTGATCGATGCCGATCCACGAAGCCGATCCCTGGCGCCTGCAATATTTTTCGCAAGTGCGGACCGCTGCCGACATCACCACCGAGGATACCGACGCTTGGCTTTGGTATCCGGCGTATCGCTGGGTCTATGACAAGCTCGCGGTGGCGTTCAGTCAGGGGCTCGAAGCCGGCCCGCATGGCACCATGCCGCCGCGCTTTCCGGTGTTTTCCAAGCCGATCGTCAATCTCAAGGGCATGGGTGTCGGCAGCCGCATGCTGATGTCGCCGGCCGATTACGAGCGGCATTATGCGCCGGGCCATTTCTGGATGACTTTGCTCCAGGGCCGCCATGTCTCCTCCGACCTCGCCGTGGTCGGCGGCGCGCCGCGCTGGTGGCGTCATGTCACCGGCAAGCCCGCGGGCAAGGGCACCTTCGATTACTGGATCGTCCACGCCGAGCGCGACGCCGAGATCGAAGGCCGCTGCGGGCAATGGGTCAAGAAGCATCTGGCCGGCTACACCGGCATGCTCAACATCGAAACCATCGGCGGCACCATCATCGAAGCGCATCTGCGTTTCGCCGACCAATGGCCCGATCTCTACGGCGCCGGCTGGGTGGACGCGATCGTGCGGCTTTACGAGAAAGGCGTCTGGGAGTTCGCCGACGCGGATCGCCGTGGCGGCTACAGCGTGGTGCTGTTCGGGCCGAACGGCCCCCATTATCGCCATCCGCCGCCGGCGCTGATCGAGGCGATCAAGCGCATGCCCGGCGTCAGCAGCGTGCAGATCACCTTCCACGAGGAGGTTCCGCCGGAGCGCCATGCGATGCCGCCGGGCGGTTTCCGCCTTGCCGTCGTCAACGGCTTCGAGCTTCCCGCCGCGCGGGCCGCGCGCGAGCGGCTCAAGGAGCATTTTTTCGCAACGGTGGCGTGAGATCACGCCGGTAGATCGAGCCGGTGCGGACCGTTATAGTCGCGGCCGGCAAAAACGACCGTGATCAATCAGGGAAGGCTTAAAGTCATGAAAGTAGTTGCGTTCGAAGGGCAGGGCGGCGCGCGGCTCGGCGTTGTCGAGGGCGATCAGGTAGTTGACCTGCAAGCCGCCGACGGCAAGGTTCCGGCCGATCTCGGCGAATGGCTTAAAGGCAATAACGGCGATGTGAAGCCGCTTGCCGATATCGCCAAGCGCGCAGGCGCGAGCGCGCGCAAGCCGCTAGCGGGCCTGACCTACCGGTTGCCCATCGGCCGGCCGGGAAAAGTCATTTGCCTCGGGTTGAATTATCTCGAGCACGTCAAGGAAGGCGCGCAACGCGACAACATTCCGAAATTCCCGACCATTTTTATGCGCGGTCTCACGTCGCTCGTCGCGCACGGTGCGCCCATCGTCCGCCCGCAAGTGACCGAGACGCTCGATTACGAAGCCGAGATGATCCTCATTGTCGGCAAGCGCGCCAAGCATCTGACCGTCGCCAATGCGCTGTCTTGCGTTGCCGGTTATTCCTGCGGCAACGAAGGATCGGTGCGCGAATTCCAGCGCAAAACCACGCAATGGGACATGGGTAAGAATTTCGACCGCACCGGCGGCTTCGGCCCGTGGTTCGTTTCCGCGGATGAATTGCCGCCCGGCGGCAAGGGCCTCAAGATCGAGACCCGGCTCAACGGCAAGGTGATGCAGTCGGACAACACCGACAACATGATGTTCCCGGTGGTGGAGATGCTGGTCTATGTCACGCAAGGCATGACGCTCGAACCCGGCGACATCATCTTTACCGGGACGCCGTCGGGCGTCGGCTTTGCGCGCAACCCGCCGGTGTGGATGAAGAACGGCGACGTCTGCGAGGTGGAGATCCAGGGGATCGGGACTTTGCGCAATCCGATCGCCGACGAGAAGGCCGGCTGACGACGGTTCGATGTCGCGCGTACGAAACCCGATGCGCGTGCTCGCTGCGCTTTGCGCGCTGTCGGCACTGACTATTCCGGCGTCGGCGCAGGAGGCAGTGCGCATCGGTATTGGCTTCGGATTAGCTTTCCTGCCCGCCTATATCTGCGACGATCTCAAGCTGATCGAGAAATACGGCAAGGATGCGCACCTCGACCTGAAAGCGAGCTATCAGCGCTTCATGGGCGCTGGTCCGGTGCAGGAGGCGATTGGCGCCGGCACGATTGACATGGGGCCGTTCGGCGCCGCGCCACTCCTTGCCGCCTGGGAGAAGGCCAAGGATACGCCGCGGCAGATACTCGCCGTTTCCGGCATCACCACGTTGCCCCCCGTGCTTCTGACCAATCGGGCGAATGTGCGCACGCTTGCCGATTTCCGCCCCGGCGACCGCATCGCCATCCCGGCGCCCAAGGCGCCGCAGTTTTACCTCCTGCAAATGCAGGCGGAGAAGGTTTTTGGCCAGTACGACAGGCTGCGCAAGCAAATCGTCATCCTGCCGAACCCGGACGCGGTCACGGCTTTGGTTGCAGGTACCGGCCCGGTCAGCGGCTACTTCTCCTCCGCGCCGTTCACCGAGATCGCGCTTGCCGACGGGCGCATCCATAAGGTCTTGAGCGCGGCCGATGTGATCGACGGCAAGGCCTCGTTCCTGATCATGGGTGCGACCAGGGCTTACGTCGCGGCGCATCCGGGCGTCGCCGAGGCGGTGGCCAAGGCGATGGACGAGGCGGCGCGCATGATCCACGACGATCCGCACCACGCCGCCGAAATCTATCTCGTGCACGAGCCCTTCAAGACGCTCGACGTTGCCGCGGTCGCCGCCATCATCGAGGGCATCAAGGATGAGTTCGGCAGTCCGGTCCACGGTGTGCAGGCGTTTGCCGATTTCATGGGGCGGCATGGCGAACTCAAGACACCACCGCAGAGCTGGAAGGAGATCGTGGCGCCAGCGCTGTTGAATTCGCCAAGCACATAGGAAAAGGTAACAACATGGCCGACAAAGCGATTAATGTCATTTGTATTTGCGGCAGCCTGCGCAAAGGCTCCTATAACCGCATGGTCATGCATGCGCTTCCGGCTCTGGCGCCGGAGGGCATGAAGTTTACCGAAGCGCCGTCGTTCGCCGAGTTCTCCATCTACAATTTCGACGCACAGGAGGCGAGCGGCATCCCGCCGGACGTGCAAAAGCTTGCCGACGCCATCCGCGCTGCCGACGGCGTGATTTTCAATTCGCCGGAATACAACTTTTCGATGCCCGGCGGCTTGAAGAACGCGATCGATTGGGTGTCGCGGGTGAAGGATCAGCCCTTCGCCGGGAAGCCGGTCGCCATCCAGTCGGCGGCGAACGGGGCGCTCGGTGGCGGTCGCATGCAATACGATTTGCGCCGGTCGATGATCTTCCTCGACGCCGTGACGCTGAACAAGCCGGAGATTTTCATCGGCAATTGCTCGACGCGGATCGACGCCAAGACCGGGCAGATCACCGACCAGCAGACGGTCGGCTTCATCAAACAGCAGCTTGCCGCCTTCGCGAAATTCATCGAGCAGCACGCCGGCAAGCGCTGAGCGAAAAAGGCGGAACCGGGGAAGGGGCAGCCATGGGGCGGTTGGACGGGCGTGTCGCCATCGTCACCGGCGGAGCCAAGGGCATCGGCCGGCATTATTCGCAGGCGCTCGCCGCCGAAGGCGCGCGGCTGATGATCGCCGACATCGCCGACGGCGCCGAGGTGGCGGACGAAATCGCCCGCGCCCACGGCGCCAATTCGGTGGCGAGCGCGGTCACCGACGTCAGCGACGAAGCGGCGGTGAAGGCGCTGGTCGGCAAGACCGTGGAGCGGTTCGGCAAGATCGACGTTCTGGTCAACAATGCCGCCTTGTTCGCGCCGCTACGGGAGACAAAATGTGCCGACATCGATGTGGCATTGTGGGACCGCGTCATGGCCATCAATCTGCGCGGGCCGTTTCTGATGGTGAAGCACGTCGCCCCGCATATGATGGCGCAAGGTTACGGCAAGATCATCAACATCGGTTCGGGTAGCATTTTTCATGGCATCCCCTGGATGCTGCACTACGTAACGTCCAAAGGCGGAATCCTGGCGATGACGCGCGTGCTGGCGCTGGAGCTCGGCGAGCACGGCATCCGTGTCAACACGCTGTCGCCCGGCCTGACCATGAGCGAGACGCTGATGGCGGAGAATCCGGGTCACATCGCGACCGCGCGCGACCGCGTGGTGGCCGGGCGTTCGCTCAAGCGCGACCAGCAGCCACAGGACCTCCTCGGCGCGCTCGTCTTCCTCGCCAGCGCCGACAGCGATTTCATGACCGGGCAGAACGTCTTAATCGACGGCGGCAACTCCAATACCTGACCCGTCCGCCGGCATGGCAGCCCCGCAGCGTCGGCGTTGAGGGCGCTGTTTCCGCGGCCTTCCGCCTCGACTATATTCCGTCACAGAAGAGGCTTTCGGCCCTTTGGAGGACGCCATGGCGGTTGCAACCGCGAACAAGCCGGGCAACGGCGCACCGGACCGCAAACACAACATCGAGGCGATGCGGGAGGCCTATTACGCGCGCATCGCCAAGCACGCCATGACGCCGCTGTGGAAGGTGATGAGCACGCTCGTCCCCGACGAGCCGGTGACGCGGTGCGTGCCCGCGGTCTGGCATTTCGACGACGTCAAAGCGCTGGTCATGGAAGCGGGCGGACTGATTACCGCCGAGGAGGCCAAGCGCCGCGTGCTGATCCTGGAGAATCCGGCGATGCGCGGGGAATCGCGCATCACCAACACGCTGTTCGCCGGCATCCAGATGATCATGCCCGGCGAGATCGCTCCAGCCCACCGTCATGTCTCCTCCGCTATCCGTTTCGTGCTCGACGGCGAGGGCGCCTACACCGCGGTCGAGGGTGAGAAAGCGTTCATGGCGCCCGGCGATTTCGTCATCACCGCCAACTGGGCGCCGCACGACCACGGCAATCCGTCCAACAAGCCGATGCTCTGGCTCGACGTGCTCGATGCACCTGCGGTGAATTTCTTCGAGACCTCGTTCGGCGAGGATTTCGAAAGCCCGACGCAGCCGACCACGCGGCAGGACGGAGATTCGCTGAGTTTTTATGGGTCCGGCGTCCTGCCTGACGGTGCGCCGGCAATCAACCGCACGCCGGTGATCAATTACACCTACGCGCGCACGCGCCCGATCATTGAGCGCATGCTGCAATCCGGCGAGATCGACAAGCGCCACGGCGCCCGCGTGCGCTATGCCAATCCGAGCAATGGCGGCCCGGTGTTGCCGACCATGGGCGCCTTCCTCGCCATGCTGCCGAAAGGTTTTCGCGGCGAGCCCTACCGCTCGACCGACGGCACCATTTTCGCCTGCGCCGAAGGCCGCGGCACCACCAATGTTGACGGCGAGGTGCTCGAATGGCGGCGCAACGACGTGTTCGTCGTGCCGCCGTGGAAACGTCATTTCCACAATGCGGCGGAGCAATCGGTGTTGTTCTCGATCTCCGACCGTCCGGCGCAGGAAGCGCTCGGCATCTGGCGCGAGGGGAAGTAGAACCGTCATTCCGGGGCTGAGCGTAGCGAGGAGCCCGGAATCCATGGTCACAGCCGCCGGAGACGGCACCGGTCTTCGACAAACTCACATTTCGTGAGTTATGGATTCCGGGCCTGCCGGCTATAGCCCGCATCCCGGAATCACGCGAAACGCACGATGGATATACCGGCGCAAAGAAAATCGAAGCTGATCACAGGCGCGACTGGCGACTGGGAAGTGGTCATCGGCATGGAGGCGCATGCCCAGGTCAACTCGAAGGCCAAATTGTTCTCCGGCGCCTCGGCCGCCTTCGGCGGCGAGCCCAATTCGCACGTCTCGCTCGTTGACGCCGCCATGCCCGGCATGCTGCCGGTCATCAACGCCGAATGCGTACGCCAGGCGGTGCGCACCGGGCTCGGGCTGAAGGCGCGGATCAATCTCAAATCGGTGTTCGACCGCAAGAACTATTTCTATCCGGATCTGCCGCAGGGTTACCAGATCAGCCAGTACAAATCGCCGATCGTGGGCGAGGGCGAGGTTCTGGTCGATATGCCCGACGGCGAAACGGTGCGGGTCGGCATCGAGCGGCTGCATCTCGAACAGGACGCCGGCAAGTCGCTGCATGACCAGCACGCCTCGATGTCGCTTGTCGACCTCAACCGCTCCGGCGTGGCGCTGATGGAGATCGTGACCAAGCCCGATCTGCGCTCCGCCGACGAGGCCAAGGCGTTCATCGGCAAGCTGCGCACCATCCTGCGTTACCTGGGCACCTGCGACGGCGATATGGAAAAAGGCAATCTGCGCGCCGACGTCAATGTCTCGGTGCGCAAACCGGGCGCGCCGCTGGGCACGCGCTGCGAGATCAAGAACCTCAATTCGATCCGCTTCATCGGCCAGGCCATCGAGCACGAGGCGTGGCGGCAGATCGGAATCGTCGAGAATGGCGGCTCCATCGAGCAAGAGACCCGGCTGTTCGACCCGGGCAAGGGCGAAACGCGATCCATGCGCAGCAAGGAAGAGGCGCACGATTACCGCTATTTTCCCGATCCGGACCTGTTGCCGCTCGAGCTTGCGCCGTCGCTCGTGGCGGATTTGCAGGCGCATCTGCCGGAACTGCCCGACGAGAAGAAAGCGCGCTTCACGCGCGACTACGCGCTCTCCGGCTACAATGCTGGCGTGCTCGTCGCCGAGCGCGAGACGGCGGAGTTCTTCGAAGCGCTGGTCGATGGCGGCGAAGGCAAGCGCGATCCGAAACTCGCCGCCAATTGGGTGATCAACGAGCTGGCCGGGCGGCTGAACAAGGAAGGCAAGGACATCACCGCCTCGCCGGTGAGCGAGAGCCAGCTCGGCGCCGTTCTCGACCTCATCGCCGAAGGCACGATCTCCGGCAAAATCGCCAAGGATGTGTTCGAAATCGTCTGGAACGAGGGTGGCGACCCGCGCGCGATCGTCGAAGCGCGCGGATTGGAGCAAGTGAGCGACCTCTCGGCGCTCGAAAAGCTCGTCGACGACATCATCGTGGCCAATCCCGACAAGGTCGGCGACGCGAAAACCAACCCGAAGGCGATCGGCTGGTTCGTCGGGCAGGTGATGAAGGCGTCCGGCGGCAAGGCCAATCCGCAGGCCGTGAACGATCTCCTGAAGAAACGCGTCGGCATCTGAGCGCGGCGCTCGCCGCATCGCCGGCGCGCGAACGACGACGTCGCGCGCGCCTTGTTCGACGAAACGGCGGCGAAAATCTCGCGCGGTGGCGCGGCGGGGCAAGGCGAACGGCCGCGGTACGCACCGCCGGCGCGAATCACTACCGTCCGATTCGGGCGTTTTGCGCCTCGCGGAGGCCGTCGAAACGCCTGCGGAGCGGTCCGGTGCAAAATTATTTTTGCGCGGTGAATCCGCCGGCGGCGGCGGTGTCACGCCGGCGAAATCGCGCGCAAACGGCGCCGAGCGCGCGCGCTTACGCGACAACAGCGCGCTGCGCGACGTGGTAGAAAGCCGCATTCCATCGGCACTTCTGCGTGACCGAGAATTCTTCGCGCGCGTTGACGCCGCGGCGGAATTTTTCTGTCGCGTATTTTACCGGCGTGCGCGCCGCGATCGCCGCCGCGCGCGGGGCGCGGCACTTACACACAAAATTAAGCAGAGTCACTGTTATTTTTTCCCTGCTGTAGTAATCGGAATGCAGTGTTGGTCGATTCGCGACCGCACTGTACCGATGTCGCCATCCACTCAAGCTTAGGAGGGCAGCAATGGCGAAGAAGCGAAAAGCGAAAGCAAAGACGAAGAAAAAGGCAAAGAAGAAAAAGAAGAAGTAGAAGTAGTCGACGACGCCGTTATCGGTCTTCGACATCGCATGAAGTCGAAGATCGCGTCACACGGGCCGGCTGCTGTCGAGGGTCGATCGATGGTCGCCCGAGACGGGCCGGCTCAGGTGAACGACAGAGGGCGTCGACGAGACGGGGGCTTAGCCTTCACGGTCGTTCGCCCAGCGCGCGGTGGTGGAGTCAGGGGCCGGGTGATCCGGACCTTCCCATGGCAGATCGCCAGCGGAGTTAAGTCTCAGGCATCTCGCCGACGCCCTCGGTGTGTCGGAATATCCTCCCAAAGTCCTTATCGGCGTCGTGGAGCTGATCTGCGACGCCGCTTTTTTGTCGTCATTCCGGGGAGCAACCCGCCTACGCTCGTTTCGCAAGCTCCGGCGGGCTTTGAGTCCACCGAAGCGCGTAGCGCGAAGGTGGAAGCGAGGACGCGCTTGGGCAGTAAACCTTCATGACCCGCGCGCAGCGCAAATCCAAAGCCGGGCCAAGAACGGTCAAGCACGCAGCCAAGCACCCGGCGGCGCACCGCCGCGCGCCGATCGAGCTTTATTACTGGCCGACGCCAAACGGCTGGAAGATCTCGATCATGCTCGAGGAATGCGGGCTGCCCTATGTGGTGCGCCCGGTCGATATCTCCAGGGGCGAGCAATTCGCGCCGCACTTTCTTTCGATCTCGCCGAACAATCGCATTCCCGCCATCGTCGATCCCGACGGCCCGGGCAAGCGGCCGATCCCGGTCTTTGAATCCGGCGCCATCTTGCAATATCTCGGCCGTAAGACCGGCAAATTCTACCCGCGCGAGGAGCGCGCGCGCGTCGCCGTCGAGGAGTGGCTGTTCTGGCAGATGGGCGGACTCGGTCCGATGGCCGGCCAGGCCAACCATTTCCGCCGTTACGCGCCCGAGCAAATTCCCTATGCGATCAACCGCTACACCGACGAGGTCAACCGCCTGTTCGGTGTCATGAATGCGCGGCTGGCCGGCCGCGACTTCCTTGCCGGCCGCTATTCCATCGCCGACATGGCTTGCGTCGGCTGGGTCCGGCTCGCCGAGCGGATGGGCCAGGACCTGAGCCAGTTTCCGCAACTCAAACGCTGGTTCGAAACCATCCGCGCGCGGGAAGCGGTCAAGCGCGCCTTCGCGATCCGCGTCGAAGCGGCCGCTTCAGTCGACATGCACGATCCGAAAGTGCGCGCGATCCTGTTCGGCCAGCGCGCGCAGTGACGGTCGCAGAACCTCAGTTCGTCCGCGTCCAAGTCTGGCCCTTGCAGATCAGTCCGCCCATGACGCAGCCTTTCAGTTCGGCGGAATTGGCGCCGGTCATGGCGAACGAACCCGTATAGATGCCGCCGTCCTCGGCGTTGTAAACTTGGCCTTCCCACTTGTCGCCACCGGTCGGTGCCATGTTGAGCACGATAGGGACACCAAGGAGCGGGCGGTTTTGCAGGCTGGCGTTGGAATTGTGCTTGTCGAGCTTGGGCTGGTTGGTGTCGGGGTCGATCGGCTCCGCCATCCAGACCAGCGTGCCGCAAATCGCGCCGCCGCAACTGACGATGCGGATCTTGCCCTTCTTGTCGCCGGTGAGCCAGGTGCCGAGCGGATCGGCCGCGCGCACCGGCGCCATCACAATAAGCGTGAGCGCGATCGCCGAAACGACAATGGCCGCCGTTCTGCGAAGGATCTTCATGCCGTCTCTCCCGATACCCGTCATTGACGTGAGCCCGAAAGGATAGCTTACGAAACCGCCATTGCAAGCTACTTTCCGGCACGATTGCCGCCGCGTCTGCGCGCAAAACGCCGTCGCCGGCGGCATCGCGCGCCGCCTTGCTTAACGCCGCGTTTCCGCTAGCGCGCAATCGCCGCGCGCGAAGTTCAGTTTTGATTCATCGCATTAGTTAAACCACCATTCAAATGTTCTGACGATTATCGGAGTATCCGCTGGGAAATGAACCTCGGCGAACACGCGAAAAGCGGACAGGCGAGAAAGCGAAAAGACAGGAGCGCATCATGGCTCGTTTTGAAATTCTCGACGGCAACGCGGCGCCGCTTGGCGAAGGCCACGCCGCCAGCGACATGCTGTTCGAGCTTGGCATCATGTATTCGGTCGGCCGCGACGTGCCGGTCGATCTCATCTCCGCGCACAAATGGTTCAATCTCGCGGCGGCGAAGGGCAACCTCGAAGCAATCCGGCTGCGGCGTGAAATCGCCGATCAGATGTCGGACGGCGAGATTGCCGTCGCGCAGCGCGCGGCGCGCGATTGGCTCAAGGGCGGTTCCGAGACGATGCAGGTGCCTGCGCCGGCGATCGCCGCCTGACGCCAGGCAATCGAGCAATCGTACCTCGGACGCACGCTCGCCCGAGCTTGCCGATTATTTGAGCGATCTGATGTAGGCGGCAATATCGTCGATCGCCTTACGGCTCAATGCCAGCTTTGCCATCTTCGGATACGGATCGAGCAAAAGGTAGGCTAGGCGCTCCGCCGTAAAATCCTGGGATTGGGCAATCGTGGTGAAGGCCGGTGCGCGTTTGTTATCGGGGCGCTCCCCGGCCGATACGACGTGACACAAAGCGCACCAATTTTCCGCCAGACCGCGGCCGTATGCGGCGTCACCCGCATCAGCCGACTGCGGAAGCAGCGACGCTGCTGTGACGAGCGGGATAGCCCTCGCGAAATTCATTTTCATCCCTCTCTTCGATCACCTCGCCGGTGCGGCGCGATGTGTCCGGTTGGCAAGGCCGGGGAGGAGGATCCGCAGCATCGCGTTCATCGATATGATGCGATGCGCCATTAGTCGTGCCGCCATCTGGTGAAACTCGGCGGCGACGGCGGGCTGATCCCGGTTCAGGCGAAGAAGGGATGCGCCGCTAATAACACCGATGGTCGCATCCGTATCCGCCATCAGCGAGGCCGAACGCTTCCTGTCGGTATAAAAAGCCATCTCCCCCGTTAGGGTGCCGGGCAAAAATTTCCGCAAGCGAACCGATTGTCCGCCGCCGAGATCGAGATGCGCCGAAAGGGTGCCGCGCACCAGCAAGATGGTATCGAAGTCATCGTCGCCTTGGCGGAACACCGTGTCACCTGCCCGTATGTCACGGATGGTGAAATAGGGTAACAAGGCCATCGCCTTGTCCCGTTCCCCTATGACGGAAACCAAGGCATCCTCAGCGCTGATCGGGGCGCTGGTTGGGTCATCGTCCGAGCCAGACTGCTTGAGCAGGCGGTTTTCAACCCATTCGACAGCCATCGCCGTCGTCGCGAAGCACAGCGACAGATCCTTGTCGAGGATATTCGCGGCCTGCAAGTCTTTGGTGGCGTCGCTGCTCAAGCCCGAATACAGCAAACAAATATCCTGCGTTTTTGCAAAAATTTTCAGCTTGCGCAGTGCGAAATGCGCCGCGGCGTCCAACCCGTCAACATTCGCAAACCCCAGAATCACAAATTCGATTTTTTGCGTGCTCGCGCCGATGCGCTTGCGGATATGCTCCAGAAGTCCGATCGCCGTCCCGAAGAAAATAAATCCCTGGATTTCGAAAGTGACAACCCGCTCCCCGACCTCACGCAAAATGCTGTCGGCGCGGGGGGAGCGTTCGACATCGCTGCGAAAATCGCGTCCCGAAAGTTCGGCCTTAATGACATTCAATCTGCTGTATTTGACTTGGAAGTCGAGGGCAGCGACGAGAATACCGGCTGCGACCCCCGGCAGAAATCCGACCAGCGCGATGATCCCGGTGATCAAGAGGATAAGAAGGTAGTCGCTACGACCAAGGCGATGACGGGCGCGGATCAGCCATTCGTCCATCAGGCCGAATGCGAACACGACAAGAAGTGTGCCCACCATGACCTTGGGCACTAACCCCAGGAGACTAAGACCCGCCGCCCCGAGCGCCAGACTAAAAAGCGGGCGCAGGATCGGCATCAAGCGGCTGGACGCTCCGAGGCGAAGATAGGACAATGAGGGTCCAGTCAGGGTGAAGGCAGGCAGGCCGCCGACCAACGCAGCCGCCAGATTCGCCACACCGTGCGCCCGGAATTCGTGATTTGGCTCTAGCTCTGTTTCGGCACCGATTTCCAGGGCCGTCGTGGCGACCGACGCGCCGATCGTACAGACCAGAATCAGGCCGCCGATTTTTCCCAGTCCATCTAGGACAACACCCCAATCAATCTTCGTAACGGCGAGCCATTTGAACGCGTCGAAGACGCCGCCTTCGGGCAGGGACCGGAAGACGAAACCGCTCTCCCGCAGGGAGACGAGCGAAAAGGACAATATGCTGGTCACAATGTAAAATGAGATCACGATGCCGATCAGCGCGATTGGCAGAAACAAGACATGCCGAACGCGGTTCATTCCCCAATACAAAACGCTGCCGGCGATCAGGGATGGCAGCCAGCGCCAGGTTATTTGCCAGGAGAACAACTGGGGGAGACTGTCCAGGTTCGGCGTGATCCCCGACTGAAAGCGGATCGTGGCGATCAAGACCAGCACGCCAACTCCAGCCAGGAAGCCGCCGATTACCGGATAGGGAACGAGTTGGGTGAATCGTCCAAATCTCAAGACGCCAAGGAGCAGGAGAGCCAATCCGAAGGAAGCGGTAGAAAGAACAATGACGGCGAACATCGTCGAGATGGCCGCTCCCTCATCGAGCGCACTCATGCTGGCGAGGCCGTTCGCGAAGGTCGCTAGAATAGCCGCTGGCTGATCCTGGGCGCCGCTGAGATTGCAGTAAAAACGGCTTAACAAGCCGATCACTAACGCTGACACAGCGGTTCCAGTCAGGAAGGTCACGAAGGCCAGCGGCACGGCCTTTGCCAGCGGCCCGGAAAAAATCATGCCGGCAAACGCTACTGTTCCGAGAACAGTGATGACGCTGGACAACGCCGCCAAGGATAGGTCCGCCAGGACCTCGTGCACTGTTAATTGTTTGATCCGCATCGCCTCGACAATGCCCAATATCGCAGCTAGTCGGCAGCCCCAAAACCGGGCACAATTTAACACTTACGTCGATTGCGTAGACGAAAATCGGCGAAGGAAAAAAGTTTCATGTTGCCGTCACATGGCGGTGAAGCCGCCCATCGACGGTGAAGAAACCGCCATTGCAATAACTGGCATCATCAGAGGCGAGGAAAACGACGAGGGCCGCCACCCTCTTCCGGGCTGTGCTCGGACATGCCGAGTCGCATAAACCAATCTGAAATCTGCTTCATAGTTCGAAAGCGCCGTTCGCGGCCCCGCGGAACGTGGAAGACACGTTCAAAGACGTCCAACTCATGAATTACGGACGTGTTGGCGGAGAGGAAGGGATTCGAACCCTTGATACGGCTTTAGACCGTATAACGGTTTAGCAAACCGCCGCCTTCAGCCACTCGGCCACCTCTCCAGCTTTGATACAGTTGGGCTTTTCGTCAGTAGCGTCGCCTCGACGACGTGGCTTGCTACCGTTTTGCTACCCAACGGATCAGGCACGCTTGTTTAGCGCGGCGCTGAAAGCCGCGTCAATTGCGGCGGCTGCCTCCTCCTGCATTCCGGGAATCACGTGGCTATAGGTATCTAGCGTCAGGGATACGCGGCTGTGGCCGAGACGCTCGCTGACGATCTTCGGGTTGATGTTGCTTTTGAGCATGGCCGTAGCGTGGCTGTGCCGGAGATCGTGAAAGCGGATTCGGGGCAGTCCGGTGGCCGCTAGGAACCGATCCCATGCGTGGCCAATGGAATTCGGCTGTTGCGGGTCGCCATCCTCCCTAGCGCATACGAAGGTGTCGCCCGAGGCCCGCACGGCGAGCCTGAGAAGCTCTTCGGCTTGCCGCAGCCGGTGCGCTCTCAATTCGGCGACGACAGTGGCAGGCAAGGCCACGGTGCGCCCCTTGTCGTTCTTCGGCCCTTTGTATCGCACGCCGCTCCGGGTCTGTTCGGCGGAGTCCGTCACGGATAGCTGAGCCTGTTCCAAATCCACATGCCGCCATCGCAGTGCGGCAATCTCGCCACGGCGCAAGCCGCATAACGCCGCCAGCACCGCTGGCATATGCACCCGCCACGGTCGCGCCATCTCCAAGGCGGTCGCCATCGTCGCAATGTCCCAACACTTCATCTCGCGCTTTTTTACTTTGGGCGCGTCACAATCATCGCAGGGATTGTCAGGTAGCAACCGCCAGCGCACCGCCTGTTTCAGGGCCTGACTCAGGACGCGATATATGTGGTGCACGGTGCGAGGCGCTAACTGAGTTGCGGCTGCGCTGTAAGCCGCGCTTATCTGGATCGGCTGCAACTTGGATAAGGTGACGTCGCCAAGCCTCGGCACGATATTCTTGTGGACAATCGAAGCATACCGTTCAAGCGTTTTGGGCGTAACTTGAAGCTTAACGGCATCGAGCCACTGTTCGAGGAACTGCGACACCGTCAGCTTGTTCGGTTGCAGGTGCTTGATGCCGCTCATGTCGGAAATGATGCGGGCGCACTCGATCTGTGCCTGCCGTTTTCCGGTAGCTTCGAGGCTAATCCACTTGCGGATACGTTTGCCTGCGGTGTCGCGCCGGTCGATCACCGCGTACCAATTGCCGGACCCTTTCGGTCGCTCGCGTAAATGTCCTCTCATCGACGTGGCTCCTTTGTGTTTAGCCCGAGGTGGCGCCCGATTTTTCCCAGCACCTCTTCGTCTCCGGTGAGGAATATCGGTATATCCAATTCCGTATTAGCCCGCGTCTGCCGTGCTGCCTGGTCGATCTCGCGTATCAATTGCATTGCCTTTAGATCGCCGAACTCCTCGGGCTTGCGGTAGCGCTCAGCCAAATACGATGGCAGTTTCGCTAACGCCCTGTTGACCGCAGGGGGAATCTCCGGCGCGTCATCCTTCGGATTTGACGCGGCGTAACGCAGCGAAATAACCAGAGTTGCGGAGCAAATAGCGCCGCCAGTGAAAGGGTCATCTAGCCAGCTTCGTCCCGTGTCCCGTTCGATGGACTCGGCCACGATTGAAATAGCGCGGGCAAGGGCCTCGTGACGCGCCAAACGGTCGTGACTGCGAACGATCCAATGATCGAGTGCAAGCTGCACTTCGCGGGAAAGCTTGCGTTTGCGGTTTTTTGCTAACCGCTCCAAAGCCCTTCGAACCTCCGGTTGTACTCGGACGTGTAGGATCGGTTCTTTCCGCTCCCCGATGTTGAGGGGCTTGCGACCACGTCTTGTGCGCTTGCTCATGGTCCAAATTATTGTGTGACAATTGTGTAGGCTAATAGGCGTTTTTGCTGGCAAACGCAATAGGACCGGGCTAAGCCGCATGCCTCGCAAGAATTCGAGGTGCGGAAAGATGAGCAACGATACCGAACAACTGAAAACCCTGACCGTGCCGGAAGCCGGCCGGCGATATTTCGATTTGGGGCGGGACGCCAGCTACGGCGCGGCGCGGCGCGGCGAGATTCCAACGATACGGCTTGGGAGGACCGTGCGCGTGCCGGTGATCGCGCTTGAGCGAATGCTGGTAGAAGCGGGCAAAACCAAGCCGGCAGCCTAAACGAACGCGCCGCCCTTTCGGGGCGGCGCTCGCATTGGGCTTAGTTCAGAAAACTGGCTGGCGCCGTCTGAATAGCCCGACCGGCGCCGCCGATCAAGCGGCAAGATCCAGAGGGCTAAAAGTGATTACCTCCGCGACCCTTCAAAGCTCGATAGCAACGCGGCTCCGCCACTTGGCTAGTCATTTGCACAGGCTCGGTGCACGCCCGACTTTCGAGCTTTTGTGCGAAATAGTCGGCGGCGCCGATCCACTCGAACGGCTTGAAGTTTACGGCCAGCTTGATGTCTCCACCGTCTATGCGCTCGGCGGCGACGTGATGCAGCCGCCAGCGATTCTGGTGCCGCGATGCCGATGAACTTAGCGCACCCGATTAACTTCGCCGCGCTCATGGCGCCGGTCGCCAAGCGCCTGTTGGGCGAGCCTAACGCGCGGCTTTCGAGGCCGCCGCAAGACCTGCGCTACGGCACGCACGGCAGCATGTCCGTCAATGAAGAGGCTGGGCAATTTTTCGACCATGAGGCCAACATCGGCGGCGGAGTCCTTGATCTCATCAAACATAAACGCGGGATCGACCACGGCGCCGCGATCCACTGGCTGCGGCAAGAAGGTCTGCTGCCCGGTGCGCCGTCACGACCGATCATGGCGCCGCGCACGGCGCCGAACGGCGGCGCCAAGCTAAAGGTCGAGGCGGCGCCAGCGGCGCGGGCGGAGATTGTCGTCGCGAAATTTCCCTACCGCAACGCCTTCGGCGTGGTCGTATTGGTGGTCGAGCGGATCGAGTTTCAGAATCCAGACAGCACCTTTGTCCTCGCCAAAGACGGCAAGCGCGAAAAGAGTTTTCGCCAGAAGCGCCCCGATCCTGAACATCCGGGCGGTTGGATTTCTAACGCCAACGGCGTTCCACCGCTGCCCTACCGGCTGCCGGAATTGATCGAGGCGATTGCCTGCGAGCATCCGGTCATCATCGTCGAGGGCGAAGGCAAAGCCGATCTCCTATCGGCCTGGAACGTGGTCGCGACCTGTTGCGCTGGCGGCGCCAAGAAGTGGCGCGGTGAACATTCTGAATTCTTGCGAGGCGCCGATGTCGTAATCGTTCCGGACAATGATGAGCCTGGCCGTCATCATGCCGAGCAAGTCGCCGCGTCGCTCACTGGCGTTGCCAAGCGAATCCGCCTGCTTGACCTTGCCAAGTGCTGGCCAGAATGCCCAGCCAAGGGTGACATTGCCGATTGGATAAAAAACGGCGGCGGCACAGCCGACCAACTTAATGCGCTGGTCGCAGATCTAGCAGATTGGCAGCCGCCGGCGCCGGAGGGATGGCCGGCGCCAAAGCCGCTTCCCGCCGGGATGATTCCGGTCGATCCGTTTGATTACGAATTCCTACCGCTTGCGCTTCGGGAATGGGTCAAGGACACGAGCAACCGCCTGCAATGCCCGCCCGATTATGTCGCCGTCGCCGCCATAACCGCACTCGGCACGCTGATCGGGCGGCGGCTCGGCATCAAGCCGCAATCCAAAACCGATTGGATCGAGGTTCCGAACCTGTGGGGCATGTTCATCGGGCCGCCAGGGCTGATGAAGTCGCCAGCAATGGAAGAGGCATTAAGGCCACTTCACCGCATTGAGGCTGAGGCCAGAAAGGAGAACGGCGAAGCGCAGGAAAGGCATGAAAGGGAATTTCACGCCTTTAAGCTGAAGAAGGACGCCAAAAATGCGTTGGCGAAAAAGGCGCTAGACAAGGATCCAGCCGCCAAGGTTGATCTGGAATTCGGCGACGAACCGCAAGAGCCGGCGCCGATCCGTTACATCACCAACGATTCCACTTATGAGGGGCTGGGCGAATTGCTCATCGGGAATCCGATGGGGATATTGGTCGAGCGCGACGAGATCGTGTCTTTGCTCAAGTACCTTGAGGACGAAGAGCATGTTGTGGCGCGCGGTTTTTATCTCACTGGATGGTCCGGCAAATCGAGCTATTCATTTGATCGTATTGGGCGCGGCCATCGTTCCGTCGATGCGGTGTGCATCGGCATTATCGGCAACACACAGCCGGCGAGAATTGCCGAGTTTATCCGGCGAACCAATGCAGATGGCACCGGCGGCGATGGCTTGATGCAGCGTTTCGGCCTGATGGTGTGGCCCGACACGCCCACCACCTGGAATAATGTCGATGAATATCCCGACGTCGAAGCCAAGGAAGCGGCCTGGAAGGTATTCAAGGACGCGAGCGCGATTGATCTCAATGAGGCGCTCAAGATGGGCGCCCATAAGGGTGAGTTCGATTCCGTTCCATGCTTGCGCCTCGATCCGAAGGCGCTGGAGGAATTCAGCGCGTGGCGCGCGAGGCTTGAGGCGCTAATTCGCTCGGGTGAGATAGCGCCAGCCCTAGAAGGACATCTCGCCAAATACCGCACGCTGGTTCCGGCACTCGCCCTCATTAATCACGTCGCCGACGAGCGCGATAAAGGGGCAGTATCTCAGGCATCAATTCTCCGGTCGCTGGCCTTCGCCAAGTATCTCGAAAGCCACGCGAGGCGTGTCTATGGCGCCGGCATCGTGGCCGATGTCGCGGCGGCCAAGGCCATACTCAGGCATATAAAGAGCGGCGATCTGCTTGATGGCTTTACCGCCCGCGAAATCCAGCGGAAGAACTGGACACATCTTACCGAAGCACACCACGTCGCAGCCGGCCTCGACCTGCTAGTCGAACTGCATTATCTCGGGGTCAAAGACATGCCGCCGGGACAAAAGGGCGGTCGCCCAACGGCCAGCTACCTCATCAATCCCGCCGTGCCTCAGCCGAAGAAGGGGGCTGCGGCGTGAACGAATACCTCGCAAAATTGCATAGGCTGGAATCGGCCTCGAAGGGGCTGAGCGCCGAAAAGGCCCTAGTTGGCGAACTGACAAAACCGACAAAACTAGGTTCTGTCAGTTTTGTCAGTGCACAGAGTAGGGGTATTTCCGGAACTGAGGCGGGTGCGGCGGCCGATGAGGCGGTCACAGCCATGCAATCGGGCACTGCTAGCGGGCTCGAAAGGGGCTGTTACGGGAACCGACAAAACCGACAAAACTACCCCTACGCTGACGACCTCGATCACCTTGATCGCTGCTGCCCGGAATATGTCGAACCGGAACGCTGGCGACAGTGCATCCTCGACGCTCAGAGGTTCCTGGCGGGTTGGGGCGACAAGGCTTCCGCTCTGGGCTGGACGGGGACCGAACTATTCGGACTCCACGCGCCGCCGGCGAAGCCGCATCCGAGCTACAGCCGGTTGTCGCGCTATGACGCCACCGGCTTGCTGTGGCTGTTGCAGGGCCGTCGCGTGGCGGCGCTGACCGCAGACACGGCGGCGATCACCACACTATCGGGCGGAATTCTCACATACCGGAAACTGCGAAAACCGGCGTTCGGGCCGGTTGGCGATAGCCTTGACGACTTCGTTGTCTGATGATTCTAAAGCGCCGCGAGCACAAGAGAAATGAGCAGTAAATTGCTACATCCGTTTGCGGACCAATTGAGAAACGAGCGGCGCACGGCGAAAAGACGGCGCGGCTCGACTGGTGGAGGCATGCCGATCCGGTGACGTCGCTGCCTTCGATGACGCGATCCATTTTATCAATGATCGAACTTGTGACGGTTGGCGGCCAGCAATGCGTGCCGTGGTAGGGCATATCCAGACTGTCACTCCCGAAATCCAATCGGCGTTTCTCGGGACGTGGATCGAGAGCAAGATGCTATCTTTGCGCGTCGCCGACCATCGAGCATTGTGCGATGCCGCTCGCGTGCTGTTGCCAAGTTATAAGGGACCAGCCATTCGACTGTTTCGCGGCAGCAGCGCCAACGAGCGCCGCCGCCGCATCTATGGGCTTTCGTGGACGCCGGAAATTGCCGTCGCTGAGCGTTTCGCCCGCGAGCGACAGGTATTCGACGGAGGCAGCGTAGTGCTGGAAACACTTGCGCCTCCCGACGCCATCATCTGCGCGGTCGAATATCCCCGGCCGTTTACCCAAGAGGAAATAGAAAAGCTGGGCGTTGACGTTCAGATCACCGAATATCACGAGGAGCGGGAGTACGTTGTTGACCGCCGCCGCCTGAACGGCGTCACCGTTGTGCGTCGATACGCCCAAAGTGCGTCTTAATAAGCGCCGCCGCGCTTGGGCGGCTTCAGTGTTTCAACTGGCGGTCGAACTTTATCAGCGGCATTCAAAACCTTATCACGAGCGAGCATGGGCTTTTGACCCGCTCCGGAAGTGCCGCGTGCATCACAGCATTTCGAGACACTATCAAAATTTGTGCGGCTGGCGGGGAGCTACGCGCGGTTGTGATCGATGCAGCCGTCAGGCCTTAACGACCCCTCGGTGATGTTCGCAAGCGGTCAATGGTATATCTTCATCGCCCTTGTACTGCGGTTAGGAATGGCGCGTTGTATTGAGTTGAGCTTGCCTACCCAAGGTTGGGGGGCCAATTTTGCATTGTTGGCTGATGGAGGCAACGCATGACAACGAAATTGTTGGGCCTACTGGCGTTCATGTCCCTGCTGGGTTTCTCCCCCGCGAGCGCCGATACGATTTACACTTACATGGGCAATGACTTCACCTCCATTAGCGGCTCCTACACCTCTACGGAGATGGTTACTGGGACCATCGATCTTGCGACCGCGCTGGGCGATAATTTCGGTCTTGGTCCGATTTCGCCGGTGTCTTACTCTTTTTCCGATGGGCAGCAGACGTTGACGAACACCAATTCGTATATTTCAAACAATCTATTCGAAACAGATTCGGCTGGCACGATTGACCAGTGGCTGTGGGGCGTATTCAATCCTCTTTTATATACGAGTCAGATTGACACATATAACACATCAGGGCTCATTGTTGAGGATGCCGTCTTTACCCCAACTTCTTTGGCATTCAACCTAGGCAATCCAGGCACTTGGACGACGTCAGTAGCAACGACACCACTCCCCGCCGCCCTACCGCTTTTCGCTAGCGGTCTTGGCGTTATCGTCGTGCTCGGTAGGCAGCGCAAGCGGAAAATCGGCGCTCCACGCGCAGCCTGATCGTTCTGCGCGATACCGATAAGGGATCGACCGCCGCGAGGCGGCATCTGGTTTTACTGCAAACGTATTCGGACTGCGATGTCGCCGCCCGTCCGTGTCCCAACCGAACCAACGCCTGACGTACATCTCAAACGGAGAGCCGGTTGAAACAGCCCTCCGCCTTTGCTCATAAAGCCGACGCGCTCTCGAAACGTCGAAATTGGGCTTAAGGCGACGTTCGTGTCTGATCCATTTCGCGTGTCGGGGTGGGTATCAAACGTCAGATTTCATCCACTAGCTTCGAAGTTGCGCCCCTAGCCGCTGTATTCTGCTGCATACCGGTAGAGCATGCGAACCGTCGGCGGCTCTTTCTTTTGCTCGCAAAAAATAACGAAGGGACTCGCATCTACAGTCCCCAAGCGTCGGGCTAATCTTTTTGTTCAACTCCGTGAAGTGCCGAAATAATACCCGATCACCAATGTAAGAACCGGGATGACAGCTACTTTGATTAGCTCGGAAATGTCCTGAAATCGATCTTCACCCGAATACAGCGTGCGGCCTATTAGATATACAATCGCTGCGCCGATTGAAAAAATGTAGAGGTAGACGACCCTTTTAACGATGAAGGATCGATCTACTGTCACTTGATGTCTGGCTAGTAAATCGGCTTGGCGCGCAACGGCGTCGAATTCGCGCCCAACCTGATTTTCAACCTGTTGGATGTCGTCAGGCATTATTTCGCCACAACAGTATTAAAGAACGTGATTGTCGCGGCTGACGATGTGTGGGTCGCGTTTGCCGCTAACTCGCGGGCGATGTTGATTAGCGTCGCTTTAGCCCTTTCAAGCTCCTCTTTCGCTTTCGAATCCTCCGTCGTCTTGAGCGTTGTGTCGAGCCTCTTGGCCTCCTCCAACGCCTGTTCGGCGATCTTGCGCTGACCCGCAAGATCATCGCGCAAGAAACTCAAATCGGTAGCAGATCGAGGCATTGGTCGCTCCGTTGCAAATTTGCGTGGAAGCATTGTAGCCCAATTTGGCGAGACTAGCAGGGTGGGCGAGGATGCTTTCCGACACTCTTTTGCCATTTTAGTCTTCGGATTTTTATTTTGTGAAATTTTGGACGTGAACCAGGGTAGGACAAGGAAAAATACGGCTGAGGCCGCCGCGATGGAGCGGGTCTAGGGTACACAGTACGGCTCCCCTTGGGGATCGCGGATCGCGTCAGACTCAAACGCGACAGCGCTAGGCGCTGGCGCTGGCCGCCTGGCGTCGAACGTCAACGATCAGATCATGCCCGGTGATCGGGCCTATGCTTGGCGGTGACGCCGGGGAGAGGCAGGGGGGATGATGCTATCCCCAAAAGAATTCCACCACGAGGGATTCACACTGGTCATATTCTGAAGTATTGTGTGACCAGTCCTATCTTAATCCGCGAGGGATTCCCAATGAAAGCGGCTCACCTCAAGATCGTCAAACACGCTGATATGCGACCAGTTGGGCGCAAGCCAAACGTGGCTTATCGTGTCCGCGAGCATTTGACCGAAGACGAGCTAGACAAGTTGCTCGCTGCCCTCAAGCGCAATCGCCACGGTCATCGTGACTGGCTCATCGGTCTCCTCATCTACCGCCACGGGCTGCGTGTCAGTGAGGCGTGCGATCTGCGGTGGGACGACATCAACCTGGCCAAGCGCACTATCATCGTTCGCCGCCTCAAGGGCAGCGATGACAGCACGCATTATCTCGAACGCGATGAACTGGCCGGACTCAAGGCCCTTCAGCGCCGATACATGCTCAGTGCCCTCAAGTCGCCCTACGTCTTCGTGAATGAGCGAGGCCATCCATTCGGCCGCATGGGCATTGGCCGCATGATCGAGCGGGCAGGCGAGACTGCCAGGCTGTCATTCCCCGTGCATGTCCACATGCTCAGGCACAGTACCGGCTTCGCGCTGGCGGGCCGGGGAATGGACACGAGACGCCTTCAGCACTTCCTCGGCCACTCCTCGATCACGAACACCGTCCGCTACACCGCCATGAGCCCGGAGCCGTTCAAAGACATTTGGCGGTAATGTTAGGAGTTAGACTAACGCAGGACTCAGTAACGGCACTGTGGCTCGCCTCAAGGCTGAGATGGCGGCCACATAGAGGCAGAGTCGAAACGCCTCTCCACGGACTCGCCTGAGTCAGCGCGGCCTATTCTGGCGAGCGTACGCGGTTACGTTGTCGGTTCTTAAAGCTTTGGAGCCACTGAATCCCGTTACAGCCATCCACCGGATACGGGCAAGACTCGACTTCGGGCCGGGCATCGGCGGAGAATTCGCTGACGATGCTGGCCGCCTTGCTCAGCGGCATCGCGACATTGCGCGGGATCGAAGGCCTGACGAATCCGCGCGGCTTTATTATCGTCGACAAGCATCAGCGCAATCCCAAATTCCGCAATGTTTTCGGAGTCGGCGTCTGCATCGCCATTGCGCCCCTTGAGCAGACCGCCGTCCCCGTCGGCGTACCCAAGACCGGTTACATGATCGAGTCTATGGTGACGGCAACGGCGCTCAACATCGGTCAGCTCGTTCGCGGCCAGGAGGCGACACACGAAGCCACATGGAATGCAATCTGCCTCGCGGATTTCGGCGATTCCGGCGTAGCGTTCGTTGCTATACCGCAAAATCCGCCGCGCAACGTCAATTGGGCTTCGAGCGGACGTTGGGTGCATGTCGCCAAGGTAGCATTCGAGAAGTACTTCCTGCACAAGGTCCGCGCCGGTACGACGGAACCGTATTACGAGAAGGTCGTTATGAGATTTCTCGACATCGGCAAGATCAAAAGGCCAGCCGCTTAACAAAAGGACCATTAAACGAAATGGCGTTGCGTCGAGCGCCAGTTCGGGGAATTTGGGAATGCCCATTGTTGAAGTAACCTATTTTTCTGATCTCCTGTGCGTGTGGGCATATGTTTCACAAGCGCGCGTCGATGCAGTCAAAGAAAAGTTCGGCAACTCTGTGCGGATAAAGCACCGGTTTTGCTCCGTCTTTGGTGATACAGTCGAAAAGATCAATTCGAGCTGGAAGGATAAGAATGGATACGAAGGGTTCAACTTGCATTTGCGACATGTGGCAGAGAGGTTTCCGCATATCGAGGTTCACCCTGAGATTTGGTTGAAGACGCGCCCGCTGACTTCGGCTAGCCCCCATCTGTTTATGAAAGCAGTCCAGGTATGGGACCATGAATCGGGAGCGATCGGAAGCAAATCTGAACCGAGCATTTTTGATCAAGTAACCTGGGCACTGCGTTGCGCGTTCTTTCGGGACTGCCGTGACATTTCTCACTGGGAGATCCAATGTCAGATAGCCGAGGGCCTCGGCGCCGACATCGGCGCTATTGAAGAACTCATTCACAGCGGTGTCGCATTCGCCGGCTTGGCTGCGGACTATCAGGATGCTGACAAGATGCGGATCGAAGGCAGTCCGAGTTTGGTGCTAAACGAAGGGCGTCAGAAGCTTTATGGAAATGTCGGCTTCCGCTTGATGGATGCGAACATTCAAGAGCTTTTCCGCGCACCTCGTGCGGACGAAGCTAGTTGGTGTTGATATCCGCGCCGTTCACATCGAGCCAACAATAATTCGGAGTTATGTGCCGTTTCACCGTCGGATGTATCACATAATTCGGCGACCGTTTGTCAACGACCGTTTCGCTTTCAAAATGCTGTTCCTACTCCGGCGCCGTCGCCACGTTCTCGTTGACTGCCTGTCCGACATTGCCGCTGGCGGCGTCCGACTGCTGACCGACGATGCGCACGGTGTCGCCGTCGGCGAGCGAATCCGGCGGACTGTTCACCGCCCGGTCGCTCAGCGTCAGTCCTTTGACAACTTCCACTTCAGTTCCAAGGTTGCGCCCGAGCGTGATCGGCTTGAGCTCGATCTTGTCGTCGGCGCCGATGGTAGCGACCTCCATGCCCTGCTCGCGGAAAATGAGCGCGCTGGTCGGCACACGGACGACGTTGGGATCGCTCGGCAGCTCGAAATCGACCTGGGCATAGGCGTCCGGTTGCAACAGGCTGTCCGGATTGTCGGCATGCAGCTCCACCAGTAAGGTGCGCGCGCTGGTGTTATACCAAATCTCATTGATCAGAACCCGTGCGCCCATTGGCGCAAACGGATGGACATGATGCGCCAGGGTTGCTCGACGAGCTTGTTCCATGCGTCGCAGCAGTGATCGAGGAGATCGTCGTAGGATTTGAAGACACGGTTCGAGAGCCAGTTGTCGCGCATGAACTGCCAGACGTTCTCGACCGGATTGAGTTCGGGGCATTTCGGCGGCAGACCATCTTTGGTCTTCTTTGCCAATCCGCGCAGCCGAGCCGCACTAAAATCCCGCCGCAATGGTATCGGAACCGACATGGCGAACCTCCTTGGTTCGCCACGTTGAATCAGACCCGTGCCGATTTGTGAATCCCAAACGAGTCATGCCTTCAGAGATTTGGTATAATCACAATAGATCTCTGGCGGCTACGGCCCATCGGGAATGTAGCGGCAGGACAGGCGCTTACGCGATCCAACGATAAAACCGACGGTCGGTGCTAAGTTGCAGCTTAGGGTGCCCACTCTGATACGGCCGGCCGATGAAGCCTCGGTCGCCAAAGCCAACGTCCCGAGCGCAACAATCACTGCTTGGATCCGAGGCAACTTAGAATTCATGATTTCCTTCCCAGCAGCAACATCATCGGGTCGCGCCGGCAGCGTGGTCTTCGCGCCGGGAAAAGGAGAACCCCAGGGAGGTGTCGGGGGGTAAGGGTCGAGGACCCTGGGGTTCATTGACCGGGCACTGGGCGTTTGGGGTGTGCCCGCTCAAACAACAATTCTATTATCGCCCTGTCATCGAGACGAATTACAAATCCGTAATGTGCAGGCGGAGCCTGCCGGTCGCGAGTTCCAGAATGCACTTTGGCGTGGCATTAGACTCTGCATTGCCAGACCCTGCGTTGCCGCGTCACGGGCGCTGCGCTCAGTAAATTCGCGTTACGAATTTCGAAGGGTCAACAATTGTTTGGTGGCTCTGTTGTTCGGCCGACGAGATTTTGTTTGTTTGGCGTGAAGACGCCGCGCCGCAGAAAGGCGCGGCGTCTTACCTTTGGTGCAAGTCACCAACCGTAGCCGTAACACTGACCATAGGGTTGGTAGTAATAGGGCGAGCAATAGTCGCCGCCGTATCCGTAGAGGCCCAGACCTAAGCCCAAACCTAGTAGTCCAAGCCCGCCAGCGTAGTAGTCGCCGCCATAACCGCCGTAGCCGCCGTAGCCACCATAGCCGCGCCCATAGCCCCGAGCGTAGCCGCCTCGGTAACCGCCGCCGAAGTGGCCAATACCGCCGCGGGCGAAGCCGCCACGGAAGCCTCCACCACCATGAAAGCCTCCACCACCATGAAAGCCTCCTCCGCCGTGCCCGAACGCCATTGCGCCGGTGGTCGTCATTGTCATGCCGAGGGCGATAGCTGTCACAGCCGCAATCAGTTTCCTCCGCATCGAAGTCTCTCCTTTTTGATCTGAGACTGCCCCGACGATTCACGTTATGTGATGCGTGGCGCGGCTCGGTCAGTATCTAAAAGTTTACGCCCGTGCTTGAGTTCCAACGAATTACAAATCGTTAATGAACGGATGCAGCGCTGACTTCGCCGAATGATGATGAAGCGCGCCCTTCGCGCAGTAGGCGCAGATGCCCCCGTGATCGAGGCGTCATATCGCGCGATCGGTAGCAACTCGCGCTTAGCGTCTAAAATGGAAGAACCGCATGATTCATTGACAGGGGGCGCAATCGAGTGTGCAGCAACTGCGCGTCGCCGGTCCCAACATGCGAAATCTAACCGCGCTTAATCATCCGGATGAATTACAATTCGCAGATGCGGATCATGCGCCCGATTGCCGCAGATTTGAATCGTGGCGGCGAAAGAGGGATCTGGTCGTAGAATACTGGAAGACCGTTCATCGTCTCTTCGTCAAAATGTGTTCTACATTCAGCGACGGCAGGAGCGGAGCTGCATTCCAAGGATGCGGCTCCTTGTAGCTTTCTCGGTTTCTCAGGGGGCATTGCCCTGCAGGGTGGCTTTGTAATGGAGACGGCAACGACCCAAAAGCAACCAGATGCCATTCCCCCAATTACACGAACGGCTTGAGAGTTCCTAAGTTGCCTTGGGCGGCTCGGCTGGCCGCACTATTTTATTTGTTGTGTGGTTGAGAGATCGGAACTGGTGGGCCTCGCCGCGGTGCTTCGGGCGGGCAGGGCATCTAACCAGGACATCCAGCCTTCGCTAGTACGACATGAAGACCGGCTGGCGCATGTGCGCGAGAAGATCGTGCGTGACGCCGCCGAGCATCTTTTCCCACAGTCGCGGATGGCCGAAGGCTCCGGCGACGATCAAATCGGCGCCGAGCGCGTGCGCCTCGGCTCGCAGCCTGGCGGCAATCTCTCCGTGCGGCACATTTTCGACGCGGATGGCGTCGGCCACGGCGCCATGGCGTTTGAGATGTTCGACGATTTGCTCGCCAGGCGGCCCCGCATTGCTGTCAATCAACCCAGACGGATTGATCATCAGGATGGTCGTCCGCTCCGCGCGCTCAATCAGCGGCATCGCGTCGTTGAGCGATCGCGCCGAAGGCCGGCTCGAGTTCCAGGCCACCGCGATGTGGCGGCCGAGCGTCGCCGATGATCCCTGCGGCGGGATGAATAGCATCGGGCGTCCGGTCACGAAGAGAAGTTGCTCGGAGAAGGTATAGGTGACGGAAGCCGGCCCTTGCGGCTCATCGCGGCCGAGAATGCAGAGATCGGCGTAGCGCGCATATTGCGGCACGACGACCGCTGCCACACCGTCGATGGCGCGCAGTTCGGCTTGCAGGCCGCGTTCGCGCGTTAGCGCGGCGAGCGTCGATTGCAGGTGCTCCACCGCGGCGTCGATCGAGGCCTCGATGCGCTGGTCGAGGCTGCGCAGGCCCACCGCCGAGACGAGACCAAGCTCGGCGGATTTGCGCCAATCCAATTGCTCGCGGCTCCATTCCCTGACGTAGAGCGCGGTCAAATGGCTGCCGTGGCGGATGGCGAGATCGGCGGCTAGACGCAGGCGAACGAACGAGTTTTCGGTCTGATCGACGTAAACGAGCAAGTCCTTCAGCGCCATGGCACGCCCGTCAATGCTGTTTCGACTCCGGCGCCACCGCAACGTCCGCGTTGCCGGCCTGCCCGACATTGCCACCCGACTGCTGACCGGCGATGCGCACGGTGTCGCCGTCGGCGAGCGAATCCGGCGGACTGTTCACCACCCGGTCGGAGAGCGTCAGTCCCGTGAGAACTTCCACTTCAGTTCCGAGGTTGCGCCCGAGCGTGACCGGCTTGAGCTCGATCTTGTCGCCGGCGCCGATGGTAGCGACCTCCATGCCGTGCTCGCGGAAAATGAGCGCGCTGGTCGGCACTTGCATGACGTTGGGATTGCTCGGCAGCTCGAAATCGACCTGGGCATAGGCGCCCGGTTGCAGCAGGCCGTCCGGATTGTCGGCATGCAGTTCCACCAGCAATGTGCGCGCGCTGGTGTTGATGGCGCTCGACGTGGTGGCGACCGCGGCCTTGAAGGTCTTCTCCGGATATTGCGGCAGATGCAACTCAGCCGTCAGGCCGGCTTGAAGTCCGGCCGACAATTGTTGCGGCACTTGGACGTACACGCGCATCTTGTGAATGTCCGCGACGCGGAACAGCTCGGGCCCGTTGCCGCCGCTGCCGGCATTGATGAGCGCGCCGATATCGGTTTCGCGCGCGGTCACCACGCCGTCGAAGGGCACGGTGATATTCTTGAAGCTTTCGAGTGCCTGTAGACGGTCAACTTCACCCTGATCGGCGGCGACCTCCGCGGTCGCCGCGTTCAGGCGGGCGAGTGCGCTGTTGTAATCGGCTTCCTTGCTTTCCTGCTCCTGCTCGGAGACGACGCCCTTGGGCGAGTCGCGCCAGCGCTGAAAAGTCGTCTCGGCGAACTGCTTTTCCGCTTCCCTGACTTTGACCAGCGCGCGGGCGGAATTGAGCTTGCCTTGCGCCGCGGCCAGTTGCGCATCGAGGTCCGGAGTTTCGATCTCGGCGAGGACGTCACCCTTTTTCACGTGAGCGCCGTAATCGAAGTACCAGTTCTTCAAATAGCCGGGGACGCGGGCGTAAATGGGCGCCTCGTACCAGGCCTGCACGGTGCCCGGCAGCACCAGGCGTTGCACCGCGGCGCCGGCGTGCGGACTGATCACGGCGACAATCGGGATCGCCTGCTGTTGCGTCCACTGCGTGACCTCCGCCTCGTGGCTCCGCCGTTGCAGGATTCCGAACAGCGCAATGACGACCGCCGCGGCCGCGGCAATAAGTCCAATCCGGCGCAGATTGCGCGGCGGCGCCGACGGCGGCGTCTCGTGCGGGGGCCTGTGATCTTCCGAGACCATGGATTTTCCCGGTCAGGCGGTCGGTTCGAGTTGCGCCGCCGCGCCTTCGGCTTGGGGCCGGCCGCGCCTGGAATGCAGCACGCTGAAAACGGTCGGTACGAAGAATAAAGTGGCCACTGTCGCGATCAGGAGGCCGCCGATCACGGCGCGGCCGAGCGGCGCATTCTGCTCGCCGCCTTCGCCGAGCGCGAACGCCATGGGCAGCATGCCGATAATCATCGCCAGGGCCGTCATCAGCACCGGGCGAAAGCGCGTGAACCCGGCCTCAAGCGCGGCGGCAGGCGCATCCCGGCCCTCCGCCAATCCCTCGCGCGCGAAGCTCACCAGCAGAATCGAGTTCGCCGTTGCGATCCCCATGCACATGATGGCGCCGGTGAGTGCCGGGACCGACAGCGTGGTTCCGGTCATGAACAGCATCCAGACGATGCCGGCGAGCGCGCCTGGCAAAGCAGTGATGATGATGAAGGGGTCAAGCCATGACTGGAAGTTGACCACGATCACCAGATAGATGAGCACGATCGCGCCGGCGAGCCCGAAATAAAGCTGACTGTAGGCGGCGGTCATGGTGTGGACCTGCCCGCGCAACACCACGTAGGAGCCGTGCGGCAGGTCTTTGCGGGTCTCGTCTAGAATACGATTGACGTCGCCGGCGACGGCGCCGAGATCGCGGCCCTGGATGGCGCCGTACAGGTCGATGACCGGCTGCACGTTGTAATGCGAGACGATGCCGGGGCTCGGTCCCGTGGTAATCCGGGCGAGGCCGCCCAGATATTGCGGCGCATGTGAATCCGCCGAGCTGACCGGCACGTTGACGAGGTCCGACATCGTGTCGATCCGGTATTGCGGCATCTGTGCGACGATCGGGTAGGAGACGCCGTTCTCGGTGTTCAGCCAGAAATTCGGGTGAACCTGAGCGCTGCCCGACAGCGTAACCAACAGGCTGTTGGCGACGTCGCGCTGGGTCAGCCCGACCTCGCTGGCGAGCGTCCGATCGACGTCGACATTGATCTGCGGATAATTGAGGACCTGCTGGATGCGCAGGTCGGCGATGCCGGTCACCATGCGGATGCGCTTGAGCAGCTCGGTGGCGTAGGCGTAGTTGGCCGTCTGGTTATTGCCGATGACCTGCACGTCGATCGGCGCTGGCAGGCCGAAATTGAGGATCTGCGACACGATATCGGCCGGCAGGAACGAGAACGTCGTCCCCGGGAATTTTTGCGGCAATATCGTACGCAGCTCTTTGATGAAGGATTCCGTCGGCGCGTGATCCTCCTTGAGGCCGATCAGCGCGTCGCCGTCCTCTGGGCCGATTGTGCCGGTGTTCTGGTAGGCCATGTTGATGCCGGAAAACGGCAGCCCAATATTGTCGACGATGTTGTCAAGTTGCGCCGGCGGGATCGTCTGGCGGACTACTTGTTCGACGAAATCGAACAGGCGCGCGGTTTCCTCGATGCGCGTGCCGGGCTGGGCGCGAACGTGCATCAGAATCTGCCCGGAATCGACGGCCGGGAAGAAGTTCTGCCCGAGGAACGGCCACAGGGCGAAAGAGACCACGACGCAGGCGAGGAATCCGGCGATAAAGGCCTTCGGGCGGCCCAGTGCCAGCAACAGCAGCGAGTGGTATCCCGCGCGCACGCGCGCGAAGCGATCGTCGAACGCCTGTTGAAAGCGCTTGAGCGGATTGCGCGATTGCCAGGATTGCGTTGGGGCGTCGCTGTGCGCGTGCCCGCGTCCGCCGTGATGGCCGCGCATGAGATAATTGGCCATGGTCGGAACCAGCGTGCGCGACAGCAGGAACGAGCCGATCAGCGCGAATACCACCGCCTCGGCCAGCGGCCGGAACAGATAGCCGGCGACGCCGCCGAGCTGGAACATCGGCACGAACACGATGCACAGGCACAATAGCGTCACAAACGCCGGAATGACGATCTGCTGCGCGCCGTCCATGATCGCCGGCTCGATCGGTTTGCCCTGTTCTAGATGGTAGTTGATGTTCTCGATGGTGACGGTTCCGTCATCGACGAGAATACCGACGGCGAGAGCAAGCCCGCCCAGGGTCATGACATTTATGCTCTCGCCGAGCCACGAGAGCGCGGTCAACGAGAACAGGATGGCGAGCGGAATCTCGATGAGGATGATCACCGTCGAGCGCCAACTGCCGAGGAAAATAAGGATCATCGCGCCGACCAGCAGGGCGGCCAGCGCGGCTTCGCGGACGACACCGAAGACGGCGGCCTTGACGAAAATCGACTGATCGCCCACGGCGTGCAGGTTGAGGCTCGCCGGCAGACTCTCCTCGACCCTCGGCAGCAAGGATTTGATCCCCTCGATGACGCTGAGCGTCGAGGCCGAGCCGGCCTTGAGGATGGTCATCAGTACCGCGCGCGATCCGTTGACGCGAACGAGATTGGTCTGCGGCGGCGAGCCGGTATGCACATAGGCAACGTCGCGCATGAAGATGATCGTGCCGTTGACCTTCTTGACCGGCAGATCGTTGATGTTTTCCAATACGGTGGGGCTGGCGTTGAGCGCGACGTTCCAGTCGAATTTGCCCAACTTCTGGTCGCCGGCCGGCAGAATGAGGTTCTGCGTCGTGATGGTGTTGACGACATCGTCGGCCGAGACATCGTGGGCCTGCATGGCGTCTTGATCGAGATCGACTTGTACCTGCAAAACCTTGCCGCCGTAGGGCGAGGGCACCGCCGCGCCGGCAACGGTAGCGAGCTGCGGCCGGATAAAATTCTGTCCAAAATCAAACAGCTGCATCTGCGGCAACTTTTTGCTCGACAAAGCCAGCTGCAGGATCGGCACGCTCGAAGCGTTGTAACTGAGCACGTAGGGTGGCGTGATGCCGGGCGGCAAAAGCTTCAACACGGTTTGCGAAGCCGCCGTTACCTGCGCCAAGGCCGCGGCAATGTTGACGTTCTTCTGAAAGAAGATCTTGACCACGCCGTAGCCGTTGAGCGACTGCGATTCCAGGTGCTCGATGTCGCCGACCTGCGCGGTGATGTAGCGCTCGTAAAAATAGACGACGCGGCTGGACATGTCGTTGGGCAGAAGCCCATTGTAGCTCCAGACGACGCTGACGACCGGAATGTCGATGTTGGGAAAAATATCAACCGGGGTGCGACGCGCCGCCAGCACGCCGAAGATCGCGATGAGGAAGGCGAAGACCACAAAAGTATAGGGCCGCCTCAGGGCGATTTGAACGATCCACACGTCGCTTATCTCCGGCCGAAAAGCGGCAAGACCGCCGGGGAATCGGGTCGATCCGTACCGTTGTCTCAATCTATACGAACCGGGAGGTTGTGTAACCGGCGCCGCTGACGCAGCCTCATTGCGCGTTTACATAAGGTGAGCCGAATGGGCGCAAAATGAGCCATCTGCGCAGCTTACCGCCGGTTATCGTCCTGGCGCTGCTACTCGTCGGCTCCACGGTTCGGGCCGAAGAGCCGCAACTTCTTCCCACACGCGACGTTGACGTCACCTATGATGTGACCCGGCCGAAGGAGCCGAAGATTCGTGAACGCCGGCGCTGGTTGGCCGACGAGCATCTTGAGCGCGTCGACGGACCTGACAAATCGAGCACGATCTTCGATGTCGATAAAGGCGAGTTTACGCTGCTGAATCCCAAAACCCGTACCTTCCGCAAGCTGGAGGGAGCCCCGCGCCGGCCGGCTGACCCGGAAAAGGGCGCGGTGCTCAAGCGCGGCAACGAGGCCGTCGTGGCGGGATTGCACTGCACCGATTGGTCGTGGACCGAGGATGTCGAGACGCACACCGTATGCGCCACGCCGGACGGCGTGATGCTGCGCCTGGTGGTTGACGGCCAGACCGTGATCGAGGCGCGTTCGGTGAGCTACGGCCGGCAGAGCGCCGACCTCTTCCAGGTGCCGCGGGATTATGCGCCGGCGCTGGCGCCCGAAGGCGGCACAAGCGATTGAGCCGCGCGGCCTGACGACAGCCCGGCCGGCGCCCTGTTGCAGCGATGTCACATCTGCCCGCTGCCCGGGGATCAATTCCCAAGGCGATATTGACAAGGGTGTAACGACGCCCGATGGTTACGTTGTATATTGTCGAATATAGCGGGCGGGTCTAGCATGAAAAACACTGTGAACAGCCGGAGCAATCCGGCCCCCATGCCGACGCGTGCGCGCGCTCGGAAATCCACTATCGCTTATGCATGGCGCGGCGCCCTTGCCGGCACGGTATTCGCGCTTGCGCCGGTTTATGCGCACGCGCAAAACGCGCAGCCCCTGCTGACCAAGGCTCTGCCTTCTGACGGATCTCTTTCTCCCGGTCCGATTACACCCTTTACACCCTGGCTCGACATGGTGAGCGCCACCCAGGCGGCACAACCGCACTGGATGACTCCCCTAGTGACCGTCACGCCACGCCTTGAGCAAGAATTTCGCTGGGATTTCTACAACCAGCAAAGCGGCAGTGCGCAGAACGGCCAGGCGAACGGCCAACACATCGACAATTACGGGGGACCTGGCGGCGCAAGGGTGGAGTTCATCCCCGCCTACAATGTTGAGGTCATTTTGGCGGCTCCGTCGTACGAGACCGCCTCTGGCCCCAGGGGGAATGCAGAAGGCCCAGGCGATTGGCCGATGTTTTTGGCGAAATACCGCTTCATTTCCGCGAACGAGCAGAACGGCAATTATATCGTGACCGGTTTCTTTCAGATGTCCGATCCGTCCGGCACGGCTGGTAGAATCTCAAACAATATCTTGGTTGCACAGCCGACCTTGGCGTTCGGCAAAGGCTGGGGCGATTTCGACATTCAGATGACGATCAGCCAGCAATATCCGGTGAGCGCGATCACTGCCAACGGCAGTACGGCAGGCATGAATTACGCGAACTTCGGCGAGCCGATACTCTGGAACACCACCTTCCAATATCATTTCCTGGAGTATTTTTGGCCGGAATTCGAGGTCAACTACACGTACTACCTGAATGGCGAGCATTCCGGTCTCAGCCAAGTGTTGCTCACGCCGGGCATTATACTTGGCCGCTTCAAGATAGGCATGGACAGCCCGACCCGGCCGATAAACCTGATCATAGGCGCGGGCTATCAGTTCGCGGTGACGCCGACCCCGGTCGTCCAGAATAATTTCGTTGGCACGCTTCGCGTGACGTTCTAACAGCGGCGTCCGCCCTGTCCCGCGGGTAGGCGAAATCGCGACGAGTTTAGCGCTGTTGCCGTGAAACCGCTGCTTCCCTTTTTCGAGGAAGGGCGGCCAACGGTCGCTTGCGTGCCTATGCAAAACCGCTCATTCTCGACTGTGGGGGAACACCATCCGCAGGCGGGTTCATGCGTGCCGTGTCGGCGCCGCTGATGGCTTAAAGATCATTGCACCGAGCCGTCGTCGCTTCCGCGAGTGGAGTGCATCCGTCCGTGCCGGCGCCAGCCAAGCTTCCGCGTCAACGTGGCGGCCGCCAGGGGAGCGCTGCGGCGCGGTTACGCTTCGTTATCCTTGGCGCCTTGGCCTTTTTCGGTCTGGCGTCCTGCGCCGTCGGCCCCGATTATCATCCCCCCGAGCCGCCGATGCCGGAAAGCTTCGTTGCGGCGGCGTCCAAGGCCAACATTCGCCAAGCCGCCGTCGCGGCCAAGTGGTGGCGAACGCTGCACGACCGCGAACTGGATTCGTTGATCGACCGCGCCATCGCGGCGAGCCCGACGTTGGAGATCGCCCTGGATCGTCTGCAGCAGGCGCGCGCTCAAGAGGCCGTGGTCATCGGCGCGGCGTTGCCCGCGGCCGAGGCGAGCGAAGGCGGAGCCTTAGGCACCGGCAGCGACTTGGCGCGCAGCCGCGTGTCGCAACCCCTCGTCTCCGCCGAGAATGGCGCGGGCTTTACGCGAGTCACAAATATCGTTGGCTTCGATGCCGGGTGGGAAATCGACATTTTCGGCAAATTCCGCCGCGCCATCGAGGCCGCGCATTACGACGTCGACGCCGCCATCGCCGCCCGCAACATGGTGCTGATATCGCTCGTCGCCGACATGACCCGCGCCTATCTCGATTTGCGCGCGTTGCAAATGCAGCTCGCGGTGCTGCGCAAGAACATCGAGGTGGCGCAGAAATACGTCGATTTCGTCCAGGAGCGCTACAATCGCGGCATCACCAACGAGCTAGATGTCACGCTGGCGCAGCGCGAGTTGGCGCAACTGCAGGCGCAGGTAGCCCCGCTGATCGCCCGCATCGACGCGGCGCGCTACGTGATCGCCGTGCTGCTTGGAGAGTTTCCCGAAAATCTTGGCCGCGAGTTGGCACGGCCCGGGGTTCTGCCGGCCTTGCCGGCGCGTATCCGCCCCGGTTTGCCGATTGATCTCTTGCGCCGGCGGCCCGACGTCGTCGAAGCCGAGCGGCAATTGGCCAGCGCCACTGCGCTCATCGGCGTGGCGACCGCCGACCTATTTCCGCACGTCGTGCTGATCGGGTCCGCCGGATGGCAGCAAGGCATCGGCCAGACTGCGGCTGCCATCAATCCGATCTGGTCGGTTGGGCCGGGAGCCGCCGCGCCTTTGCTGGATTTCGGCCGGCTGGACGCCGTCGTGGAAAAGGCCGACTTCCGCAGCCGCGAGCTTTTGTTCAACTACAAGCAAACGGTGCTCAATGCGGTCCGCGAGGTGGATACCGCCGTCGACGCCTATGCGGCACAGCAGGATCGCCTGCGCCACTTGGGCGACGCATTGACGGCGGCGCGGCGCGCCGTGACGCTGGCCACCGAGCGGTTCGATCGCGGGCTGACGGATTCGCTCAACGTCATCGACGCGCAAAGACAGGAATTCGAAATCGAAGAACAATACGTTCTCGCGCAGGAGAACGCGGCGGCGCAGCTGGTGACGCTTTACAAATCGCTCGGCAGCGGCTGGGAGGATTATCAGGCCTTCCCGCCGATTCCGCCGCCGCTGCCGGCCATTGCGGCGGCCTTTAAGGCCTTATTCGTCCCGAACGCGGCACCGTAATCGCAGCGTTTGCTGCGATTTTTGCAATTTTTCGGTGCGAAGCACCCCGGGAAGCTAAGTTATTGCGAAAACTCGTCTTTTTTTTAAGCTTCGATTGAATACCGCCGCAAAGTGGCGCTGGCCAATGATGTGGCAATTATACCACGGGCGCGGCAGAATCGTTGTGGATTGGCGCCCGAACGAGGGCCGCGGAACCAAAAGTCATCGCTTTGTCATTTTGGGCCGTTTAACCTTTTGCTTAATTTTGGTACTTGCACTGTGGAGGGGGCAATGGTCGGGACTGCCGTTAAATCAAAAACGGGTAAGGCAAAAAGCTTCGGTCTCTCCGCAGCTTTGGCCGCGGCCTTTGGTCTTGCCTGGGCTGGCGCCGCAAGCGCGGCCGACATGGACGCCATGGCGACCAAGGCGGCGCCGATGACTTATGCGCCGCCGCCGCCGGTTGCTTGCGGCAGCGTTTACGACTTCTTTTTCACCAAATGCCCGCTGACCTGGTACGGGGTCACCTTGTACGGCACGGTCGATATGGGCGGCACGTACCAGACCCATGGCACGCCGTTCGACCGGAACTTCCCGACCGGCGCCTCGTACTTGCTTGGTGCTGGTGGTGGGAATGCGACAAACCGGACACCGGGATTTGGTCTCGCTCCCAACGGCCTGAGCCAGTCGAACTTCGGCCTTAAGGTGCAAGAGGCTATCGGAGGCGGCTGGTCGTTCGTTGGCCAAGCCGGGGTTGCTTTCGATCCCTATTCGCTGCTGTTGGCCAATGCGCCGGTGGCTTTGCAGAACGGCATCGGCGTGGCGGAGAATCAGCAAGCGCTACCGTTCGACTCGAGCCGCTGGGGCTGGCTGGCGGACCAGATCTATGCTGGCGTCAACTCGGCGACCTTCGGCACGCTGACGTTCGGCCGGCAAAACACGCTGTATAACGACGGCATCGTTGCCTACGATCCAATGGGCGCCGCGTACGCCTTCTCGCCGATCGGCTATTCCGGCAAGGCCGCCGGCGCCGGTGACACCGAGGACGCCCGCTGGACCACCGCGATCAAGTATCGCGTCAATATCGGCGACTTCCGGCTGTCAGCCATGGGGCAACCGGGCTTCGGCTACGGGGCATATAACCCCAACCAAGGCGCGGTCGAAGGCGGCATCGGCGGGGACATCAGGAATTTGGGTCCCGGCACTCTCTCGTTGGATGCCATCGCAGCTTGGGAGAAAGACGCGGTTAATATTTCGACAACGTTCCCTGGCCAAGCCACTCCGGGTGGCTGGCCGACCACATTCCCCGGCGGCTTCTTCGCTGGCTGCGGCGCGGCGCCGGGCTGCAGCGGCCTCAAGGCGACGATCTCCAACCAGACGTCCTTCATGGGGCTCGCCAAATATAGCTTCGGTGGATGGACGAACCCGCCCCCGGTCGTGGGTAAAGCACCTCCTGCGCCATCCGGGCCCTCCGGTATCCCGCTCACCCTGTTCGCCGGCTACGAATGGATCCAGTTCGCCAGCCCGAGCGATCCGCAGACTGCCTTCCGGGATGACGGCTTCTTGTTCAATTTCGTTAACGCGGCCGCCAATCGCCTTTCGGCTAATGGCACGACGATCGCCAACAACGCGTTCAACGCCGCGTGCGGATCGGGTACCGGCTGCACCAACGAAACTTTTCAGATCATGTGGACGGGTGCCAAATACGGCATCACCAAAGATCTAGATATCGTTGGTGCCTACTATCACTACATCCAGAGCACGTTCGTTAACGGGGTTGATTGCAGTGCCTCGGCGGCGGCAGCCAACTCGCGGTGCCAAGGCTGGTATGACGTGTACTCATTGGTTCTCGACTGGCGGTTCCTGCCGAAGTGGGACGCTTACATCGGTACCATGTACTCGGCGGCGTTTGGTGGCATCGCCAACGGCGATATTGCCCGCAACAATCTTGCGACAACGGCCGGCGTCCGCTTCCGGTTCTAAGCGCGGTCCGAATTCTCCTCCTGAGATACTCAAGGCGCCGCCGGCCAAAATCGGCGGCGCCTTCGTTATGTGAAGTCTCCCTTACCGAGTCGTAGGCTGAGCCATATTTACAACACCCCCCGGGAAAAACGGGGGAGGGCGAAAAATACTAGTGTAAATAATGGCTTGGGCCGGTCCTTTCATTCAAATCCGGAATCGACCGGTAACCGCCGCGGGTATATCATCCAGGGTGGGCGAGGTGTGCCGAATCGGAAGCGCGAGTATTCGCGCTTAGCTGACGTAACTTTTTGACGTGTGTGTGGCTCTTACGACTCGTCAGTAACCGAACGGCGAATAAGGTGATGCTGGTGCTGGTCAAGAGGACTTGCATATTTCTGGTCGTTGCCAGCGTGGCGACTTGCTTGGCGCAAGTCGCGACGGCGTTCGATTTGAATTCCGTGACGCCCGCACCCGCAGCGCCGCAAAAGCCCGACTGGGCGGGCTTCTATCTCAAATCCAATCCCGGCGGTGGCTCCGACAGCATTCCGTGGACGACGGTCGGGCCTTCGAATGGTTTTTCGCCGACCGGCCAGGGCCGCCCGGTCAATGACAATTTCGGCTACAATTTTCAGTCGGGAAATTTCGTGTTCGGCCTGGAGGGCTCCTTGGCGGCGGCGAACTTCGACGGTCGCTTCACCGCGCCGTACTTGCCCGCGATCACGTCGGCCGCGTGGTCGCCCAACATGAACTGGCTCGGCACCGTGACCGGCCGCTTCGGATATTCGTTCGGGCAGTGGCTTCCCTATGTGAAAGGCGGCTTCGCCGCTGCTGATGTCGGTTCGACGCTGCAAGGCGCCGGCCCGGCGCTCGGAGCATTCTCGCAAGGCTCGCAGCTCAACGGTTGGACCGCCGGTCTCGGCCTGGAATATCAGATCACGCCCAAATTGTCGTTGGGGCTCGAATATCTCTACACCGACTTCGGCAATAATCCGAGCGGCGCCCCGAATGGCGCGCCGCCCATCTCCGGCTCGCCGGAAGTGTATTCGACCGCGCTGAAGAGCCAGAGCCTGCTCGGCCGGCTCAACTACAAAGCGGGCTGGTAGGCCAAACCCACCTTCACTGCGGCAGCTCTGGATTCTTGACGCGGAGCGGTTACTCCGTCGACGGCGCGTTGCGCGCGGCCTCGCAGACTTCCACGAAGCGCACGATCTGGCGCACCAGCTGCCCCTCGAGCAGCGGCGCGTGGCCCTCGTCGGGAACTTCGATCACCTCCATGGCGGCGCGCCGCGCGTGCATCTCGGCCACCGTCGCCGCGGTCAGGATGTCGGAATTGGCGCCGCGAATGACCAGCATCGGCACGTCGGCAAGCGCGTCGAACTCGTTCCAAAACGTCGACAGGGGCCTTTCGATGTCGATGCCTGCGAGTGCGTTGGCAATGCCAATATCGTAGGCCGGCTTGAGCGCGCCGTGTTTGAAATGCCAGGTCCGCCGCGCGGCCCCGAGCCATTGCTCCGCCGTGAGATTGGGAAACTGTGCGCCCATCAGGCGGCGCAGCACGTCGGCGCCTTCTTCAAAGGTGCGGGGATGCGGAAGCTTGCCGACATAGCTCTTGATGCGCGCCATGCCCTGGGGTTCCGTGACCGGACCGACGTCGTGCAGGACGACGCCGGCGATCGCGGCCGGATGCGCCGCGGCAAGCAGCATAGCAAGAATGCCGCCGCGCGAGCTGCCCACGAAGATTGCCGGGCCGACGTCAAGCGCGATCAAAACGCTGACGATGTCGCCGAGCTCGACGGTGCAGTTGTAGTTGGCATGGTCGGTGTCGTGATCGGAATGCCCGCGGCCGCGGGAATCGATGGCGATGACGTGGCGCTGCTGCGGGCCGGCGGCCAGCGCCGGCGCCAGTTCGTCGAAATCGGCGGTGGTGCGCGCCAGCCCCGGCAGGCAGACCACCGGGCGGCCGGGCGCGGTGCGTGCGCCGTATTCGCAAACGTGGAGCCGCAGGCCGTCCTGCGCGGTGACAAATAGGCTCTTGCCCGGATCGGTCCCGCCGCCGCGCGCGTCCGGCCTCAGATGAGGGGATGGCTTGTTCATGCCGGTCCCTGTCGCCCGCCTTCGCCGTTCCTATACGGCAAGGTCACAAAATCGACATTAGCTGCCAGCCGGGCGGGAGAGCAACGAGGAAATGTGCCTCAAACGGCCGGATCAGCCCCCGCGGTGCAAATCGGCTTCGATCAGGAGCCGTGGATCGTTGCCCAAACGGGCGCGATAAATCTGCATGTTCTCGATCACGCGCTGGACGTAATTGCGCGTCTCCGAGATCGGGATGCGCTCGATCCAGTCGATCGGGTCGACTTTCGGGTTGCGCGGGTCGCCGTATTGTTCGATCCATTCCCGCGCCCGCCGGGGCCCGGCATTGTAGGCGACAAAGGCCAGGATATAGGAGCCCCGCCAGGTCGCGATGTCGTTGCCCAGTTCGGCGGTTCCAAGCTGGGCGTTGTAGGCGACATCGGCCAGCAGCCGCTGCCGATCGAACGAGACGTTGAAGCGTTTGGCGGTGTCGCGGCCGGCGGCTGGCGTGACCTGCATGAGGCCGATGGCGTTGGCGCTGGAAATCACCCGCGGATTGAACGCGCTTTCCTGGCGTACGATCGAATAGACGACGCAGCGTTCGACCTCGGGTCCGATCTGCTGATAGTTCGGCACGCCGAAGTCCGGAAAGGCGTAGCGTTCGAGCGGCAGGCCATGCCCGACCGCACCCTTGCCGATAAGCAAAGTCGCCCGCGCGTCGTTATGCTGCGTGGCGATCTCGGCGGCGGTGGTGAGCGCGGCGACGTCGGTAGCTTTGTCGCCGAGTTCCGCCGCGAGCAATGCGGCAAGTTCGCGCTCGTCGATGGCGTAGAGAATCTCCAAAGCGCGCGCGACCTCCAGACGCCGGTGTTCGGGAGTTGGCTCCGGCAGGGTGCGCAAAGTGACCGCTTCGATGCCGAGCCGCGCGCGCGCCAGTTGGCCGTAATAGGCGGTCGGATAACGCGCCGCCGTTTCGTAATAAGCGCGCGCCTCCGCGCCGCGGCCGAGCGCCTCGGTGGCGCGGCCCTGCCAGTAATAGGCGCGCGCCAGCGTGATCGGGTTGGCGATGCCCTCGGCGATGCGGGCGAAATGCGCGAGCGCGGCCGCCGGCTCGCGCAGGAACCGCAGCGCGATCCAGCCGGCGGTGAATTGCTGCTCGGCGCGATAGTTCTCATTGACCGGCGCGGCGGCGCCGTTGGCGACTTCGTAGGCCGCTTTCACGTCGCCGATGTCGAGCAGCTTGCGGGCAATGAGCCGCCGCTCGACCCACCATTGATCGAGATCGCCCAGCCGTTCCGCCTCACGCGGCGCCGCTAGCATCCACTGCGCCGCCTCCACGATCTTGTCGGTGCGGCGCAGCCACTGGATGTGGCTGAACATATAGCCGGCATCGTGCCGGGCCGCCGCCGGGACCGCATCGAGCAGCGCCTTGGCCTTGGACGACTTGTTGATGACTGCGGCACGCGCTTTGGCGATAGCGGATTCGATCGCGCCGAGCTGACGCGCCGCGCGCAATCCCGCATCGTCATCCTCGGCGTCGAAACGCGCGTCCATGCGCGCTTTGTCGTCGGCGACGCTGATCAGATCGGCGAACATGATGCGCGCCTGCGCTTCGACATCTGCGGAAAAGCCGTCCTTGTGCCAGGCATCGCGCACGGCTGCCTGCGCGCCGGCGCGATCGCCCTCGGCGAGCAGCGCGCGCGCCAGCGCAAACCGTCCCTTGGCGGTGTAGGGCCGCTCGTTCTTGAAAAATTCGATGACCGCGCGCGGGGCGGCCTGCTGTTGCCACAGCGCCGCTTCGGCGCGCCGGCGCAAGAACACGATCCCCGGCCAACTCGGATTGGCCGCGAGGAAGGCCGCATAGCGCGGGAAGTCGAGAGTGGCCTCGTCGCTGCGCAGGATCACCCATTCGACCAGCTTGCGCGCCAGCGGATCGGCAATCGAACCCTCGGCGGAGGTCGCTTCATCCTGCCGGCCGCGGTGCGACAGCTCGATGGCTTGTTTGACCGCGGCGAGATCGAGCGGCGAGGTGGTCGCGCTTGCCGCCATGACGAGCTGCGGCGCGGATCGTGCCGGCGCGGCCGTGGCCGGAGAGCGCATTGGCGTGGGTCCGACGGAACTTCGCGGCGGGTCGTAGGCGGCAAGCCCAGGGGCGCGGATCGACGAGGTAGCGAAAACTTCCGAGGACGTCGGAGCGAGCGACATCGGCGCGGTCGCGCCTTTGGCGGGGATCTGCGCCGCAAGCTTTGCCGCTCCGTCGGATTTAAGCGCCGGCCGCGGTCGCGGCAGCGGAATCGCGTCATACGGTGGTGCCGCGCGGGCTTCACCCGCCAAAAGGCCACCGAGAGCGAGTAGAAATATGAGCCGAGTGGCCGTCATCGGCGCGGACCTTTCTGCCAAAGCGCCCCCCGTGCCCCCAACGCCCCTGCGCCGCCCGCCGGCGGTTCCCGGAAATCCCTCTTCGGCTGGCAAGATTGACGAATTACTAATGTCCGCGCTCGGGAACAGCAACCGACGAATTTCACGGCAAAAGCGGGGCACTATCCTGTCACGGCTCCTAGATTCGCGGATTTAAGTCTAGCGCCATGGACGCGCGGTTCCTATCGTGAGGGGGCTTTCAAGGCGGGTCGCGACCCGATATTTATCCTGGCGGCAGCAACGCCGCCGCGACTCGCCGTCAGCGGGCGTGCCGCGGACCGGCATGGGATCGTGTCATGACCGCCAAGACGAGCTTCCGAGGCTCATTTACCGCGCTGGTCACGCCGTTCAAGAACGGTTCCGTGAATGAGAAGGCCTTCCGCGGCCTGGTCGACTGGCAGATCGCCGAGGGCACCAGCGGGCTGGTTCCGGTCGGCACCACCGGCGAAAGTCCGACTTTGTCCCATGACGAACACCGCCAAGTGGTCGAATGGTGCGTTGAGGAAGCGCGCGGCCGGGTGCCGGTCGTCGCCGGCGCCGGCTCGAACTCGACCAAGGAGGCGGTCGATCTCGCCCGCCACGCGGAAAAGTCCGGCGCCGATGCGGTGCTCGTCGTCACCCCTTATTACAACAAGCCGACGCAGGAAGGGCTCTACCAGCACTATAAGGCGATCAACGACGCGATCGGCATACCGATCATCATCTACAATATTCCGCCGCGCTCGGTGATCGACATGTCGGTCGACACTATGAAGCGCCTGTTCGAGCTTCCGAACATCGCCGGCGTCAAGGACGCGACGGCGAACATGACGCGGGTGACGCAACAACGCGCCGCGATGGGCGAGGATTTCAACCAGATGTCCGGCGAGGACATCACCGCGCTTGGCTTCATGGCGCATGGCGGCCACGGCTGCATCTCGGTGACTTCGAACGTAGCGCCGCGCCTGTGCGCCGAATTCCAGGCGGCGTGCCGCAAGGGCGACTACTCCGCGGCCCTGAAGATTCAGGACAAGCTTGCGCCTCTGCACATCAATCTCTTCCTCGAAACCAGTCCGGCGCCGATCAAGTATGCGCTCTCGCTCATCGGCAAGTGCGCGGACACCGTGCGGCTACCCATGGTCCCGATTTCCGAAAAGACCCGCGCCGTCGTGCGCGACGCCATGGTGCATGCGGGTCTGATCAACTAAGACATTTCTCCCGGCGCAGCCGGGCAGGGTACGCATGGTCCTCCTCTCCCGTCGCGCGGGGGAGGAAAGGGGGAAGTGACCTGATGTCGTTGCTCGACGATTTCAAGAAGTTCGCATTGCGCGGCAATCTCGTCGATCTCGCCGTCGGCGTGATCATCGGCGTGGCCTTCAACAATATCGTGCAATCCGTGGTCGGCGACCTCATCATGCCGATCGTCGGCGCGGTCACCGGCGGGCTCGATTTCTCCAATCACTTCCTGCCGCTTTCGGCCAAGGTGACCGCGGCAAGCCTCGCCGACGCCAAGAAGGAAGGCGCCGTGCTCGCCTGGGGCAATTTTCTCACCGTCACGCTGAATTTTCTCATTGTCGCCTGGGTGCTGTTCTGGCTGATGCGTCTCGTCAACCGGCTCATGCATGCCGAAATACCCAAGACGCCGCCGGTGACCAAGCAAGAAGAGCTCCTCACCGAGATCCGCGATCTCTTGAAGAGCCGCTCTTAGCGCTATGGCGAAGGCCGAAAGGAAATTGCGGGTCGTTGCCGACAATCGCAAGGCGCGTTTCAACTACTTCATCGACGAGACCATGGAAGCCGGCGTTGCGCTCACCGGCACGGAAGTGAAAGCGCTGCGTGCCGGCAAGGCCACCATCGCGGAGTCCTACGCCGACGCCCGCGGCAACGAGATTTGGCTCATCAATTCCACCATTCCCGAATACCAGCAGGCGAACCGCTTCAACCACGCGCCGAAACGGCCGCGCAAGCTGTTGCTGCACCGCCGGCAGATCAACAAGCTGATCGGTGCGGTCGAGCGCGAAGGCATGACGCTGGTGCCGCTCAAACTCTATTTTAACGAGAAGGGCCGTGCCAAGATCGAGATCGCTCTGGCGCGCGGCAAGAAGCTTTACGACAAGCGCGAGACCGAGAAGAAACGCTCGTGGCAGCGCGAGCGGGGCCGGCTGCTGCGGCAAAAGGGCTAAAGCGATGCTTCCGGTGACGCTCGATCATTGCGTCATTCACGTGACCGACTGGGAACGCTCCAATGCGTTCTATACGGCGGTGCTCGGCGCCGAGCTGGTGGCGCGGCCGGCCGGCTATGCCTACCGCTTCGGCGACCGTCAGCTCAACGTCCACGGGCCGGGGGTGACGCCCGCCGAAGTGGCGCGCCTTCCGGTCGCGCCCGGCAACAGCGATCTTTGCTTCGAATGGCGCGGATCGATCGCCGAGGCCACGATCCATCTTGAACGCTGCGGTGTCGCCATCGAGCGCGGCCCGCTCCAGCGCTTCGGCGCCAAGGGGCCGGGCAGCAGCGTCTATTTTCGCGATCCCGACGGCTCGCTGATGGAGTTTATTTCCTATACGCAGGGCCCTGAAAAACAGCCACAGGCTTTCGCACAAGATCAGGCGCAAGCGACATCTGGAGCACACGGCATGACAGCGGCAAAAGAAGCCCCCGGCAAGCACGATCCAACCTACCTGCCGCCCGGCATCCCGATCCCGCAGGACGACGGCGCCGCGCGGCATCTTCCCGGCATGCAGTTGCCCGATCTGGCGCTGCCGGCGACCCGCCGCGGCGCCTTCAATCTGGCGCACGTCCCCGGCCGCACCGTGCTTTACATTTATCCGCGCACCGGCGTGCCGGGAGTCGATCTGCCGCCGGGCTGGGACGACATTCCCGGCGCCCGCGGCTGCACGCCGCAATCGTGCGGCTTCCGCGACCATTTCGCCGAGCTCAAGGATTTGGGTGTGGCCCACGTTTTCGGCCTGTCGACCCAGGATACCGATTATCAGCGCGAGGTTGCCGAGCGGCTGCACCTGCCGTTCCCGATCCTGTCCGATTCCGAGCTGAGCTTCACGCGCGCGATGAAGCTGCCTACTTTCTCCGTCGCCGGGATGACGCTCTTAAAGCGCATGGCGCTCGTCATCGACGATGGCGTCATTAGCAAGGTGTTTTATCCGGTCTTTCCGCCCGACCGGAGCGCGGCGGAGGTCGTTGCGTGGCTGCGCAGCCACGGCTAGCTTAAGCGCAATCGCGAAAGGGCTTTTCCATGTCCAAATTTGTCGTTGCTCCGCATTTCCGGTTGCAGGAATGGGTCGCCGAGGAGAAGGGTTATTTCACCGCCGAGAGTCTCGATTACGAATTCCGCGAGGCGATGGATTCGAGCAAGGGCAGCGGCCATAACCTCGGCAGCAAGGTCGGCGCCTACCAGACCTTCGAAGCCGGGCGCACCTGCAACGTCAGCGGCGCCTGCCACTGGACGGTCAACGTCGCGGCCTCCAACGGTCACGGCAAGCTCTATGCCGATTGCTATTCGGTTAAGCCCTGCGGCGTGTTCGTGCCGGCGGATTCAAAGGTGAAGACTCCGGCCGATCTCACAGGAGTGCCGATCTCGGTCGGCTATCAGTCGGGCAGCCACTACGCGACCATCCAGGGACTCGAGCAGTATCTCAAGCCGGAACAGATCAAGCTGTCGTTCGCCGACGGCATGCTGTTCAGCCGCATGGAGATGCTGATCGACGGCAAGCTGCCGGCGGCCTCGCTGTTCAGCGGCCAGTATTATTTCGCCGAGCAGCTCGGCTTTCGCAAAATCATCGACACGACGTTCATGATCGCCTCGATGGTGACCGGCACGCCGGCCCCGGAAGATGTGCGCAAATACTTCCGGGCACTGCGCCGCGCCCAGCGCGACATCGACCTGCGGCCGGAACGCTATACGCATTACTACCGGAGCGAATTCCCGGTGCGCTTTCATGACCAGATGGACACGCGGCGCTGGGGGCCGGGCGAGCGTCTGGTGTTCGAGCAATACTCGAAAGAGACGTTTGATGAATCGTTTCAGTGGATCGAGCGGCACGGCATCTTCCCGCCGGGCGAAATGGGCAGCGGCAAGTACGAAAGCTCGATTTTCAGCGAGGCAGCCGAGTAGGCGTTTCCGCCTCGTCCAGGTGCTTGCGCACCTGCGCGAACACGTCGCGGAACATTTGCGGCGTCAGCACGCCGGTGTTCGTGTTGTAGCGCGAGCAATGATAGCTATCGAATAACGTGATCGCGCCCATCGGCCGCGCGCCGCCGTGGGCAAACGGGTAATCGCGCCGCCGCGCGGCGTGCGCCGCGACCAAAGTTTCGTGGGCAATGCGGCCGAGGGCGACGATGGCGCGCAGCTTGGTCATTTCCCCGATGGTCGCGGTGAGGAAGCCGCGGCAGGTGGCGATCTCCTGCGGCGTCGGCTTGTTCTCCGGCGGCACGCAGCGCACCGCATTGGTGATGCGGCAATCGACCAGGGTCAGCCCGTCGTCGGGGCGCGCCGCATAGCTTCCTTGCGCGAAGCCGAATTCCTTGAGCGTCGCATAAAGAAGATCGCCGGCATAATCGCCGGTGAATGGCCGGCCGGTGCGATTGGCGCCGCGCAGCCCGGGCGCCAGACCGACGATCAGGAGCCGCGCGTCGATCGGCCCGAATGACGGAACCGGGGCGTTGAACCAGTCGGGCTCGGCATTGCGCCAGTTTTCCCGAAAGGCGACCAGGCGCGGGCAGCGCGGACAATCGCGCCCGGGCTTGCCGCTTCCGGGCGCCATCGCGGCCACCGGCGGGCGTCTAGTCTTCGTCGAACTCGTCTTCGACTTCGACCTCGACGCGCTGGGCCGCTCCGGTGCTGCGCTGGAGGAATTGCGGCGTGTGCCGCGGCTCGCGCGCCTCGCGCGGTTCCCGCGGCTCGCGCATCGGGCGTTCGGCCGGATCGCGGCCGAGTTTATTCTGCAGCTCCATGATGTCGATGAACTGGTCGGCCTGACGGCGCAATTCGTCAGCCACCATGGGGGGCTGCGTGGAGATGGTGGAGACGACGATGACGCGGACGCCGCGCCTTTGCACCGCCTCGACCAGAGAACGGAAGTCGCCGTCGCCGGAGAACAGCACCATCTGATCGATATGCGGCGCGAGTTCCATGGCGTCGACCGCAAGCTCGATGTCCATGTTGCCCTTGACCTTGCGCCGGCCCGTCTGATCGACGAACTCTTTGGTCGCCTTGGTGACCACGGTATAGCCGTTATAGTCGAGCCAATCGATCAGCGGCCTGATCGACGAATATTCCTGATCCTCGATCACGGCGGTGTAGTAGAACGCCCGCACCAGATAGCCGCGCGACTGGAATTCGCGTAGCAGGCGCTTGTAATCGATATCGAAGCCGAGCGATTTCGCCGTGGCGTAAAGGTTGGCGCCGTCAATAAACAATGCAATCTTCTCGATCTGGGCCGACATGGTGTCTCTCGATGCGTTTTCTGGTTATGAAACCGGATTAGCCGCAATGGACTCGACGTTTCCGGCGGTCTTCAAAACTTGCTTGTCGCCACCGGTGACAAAATACGAAGCCACGATGGCAAAAACACGGTCGTCCAGCTTGCGACGGACGCGGGCGCTGCGCAAGCACCACGTGCCATATGGCGCGACCCCGCGACCGCGATCACTGTGGCACGCCGTCGCGGTAAATCGCAAATGCACACAAATCGGGCTGCCCGCGGGTTCCCAAAGTTTGGCTGAAGGAGCCTTGCCGGGAGGCCAATTTCTAAGGTTTCACAGGACAATCCTGGAGAACACCCTTGCGCTTCTGCATACGTGACGATAGGTAACGGCCGCTGGAACCAAGTCCCCCGCCGCACGCCGCGCAGGAGCAGCGATCATGGCCCGTGTTACCGTCGAAGATTGCATCGACAAGGTCGAAAACCGCTTCGATCTCGTTTTGCTCGCAAGCCATCGCGCCCGCATGATCTCCTCCGGCGGCCAGATCGCCGTCGAGCGCGACAACGACAAGAACCCGGTGGTGGCGCTGCGCGAGATCGCCGAGAAGGCGGTGTCGCCCGAGGACCTCAAGGAAGAACTCGTTCATTCGCTGCAGAAATATGTCGAGGTCGACGAGCCGGAATCCGAAGGTGTGCCGTTGATCGGTGCGCCCGGCACCGGCGCCGATGTCGACGACACCGAGGTGACCACCGACCGCATGAGCGAGGAAGAGCTGCTCAAGGGTCTCGAGGGTCTCACCCCGCCGGAGAGCCAGCCCGAACCCGAAGCCGGCGACGAAGAGGAATAGGGCCTTCTCGTTCCCGGCTCCCGCCGCGCCTGTTAACGATAAGTTTGCGAACCGCCGCGACTTTGGTCGCCATGGCGGTCGCCGATCCGTCGCCTTGTGGCGCCGGGCCCGCGCCATGATATCCTAACCATCAGCTTCCGCCGGTTTGGCCGGCGAAGCCGAGGTTCTTTTCATGGCGCGCTCGCCGATCGATTTGCCGCGGATGCAGAACCAACCCCGGCTGCGGGTCGCGGTCGCGCGCGGCCCCGACCTCGTGCCGCAGGACGACGAGGGAGCGCCCAAAAAGCCCCGCAAGCCGCGGTTGCTGCGGCAATTCGAGCTCATCGACAGCGTCAAGCAGTACAATCCGGCGACCAACGAGGATCTGCTCAACCGCGCCTACGTCTATGCCATGCGGGCGCATGGCGAGCAGAAGCGGGCCTCCGGCGATCCCTATTTCTCCCACCCGTTGCAGGTCGCCGCGATCCTCACCGATCTCAAGCTCGACGATGCCACCATTGCCGCCGCGCTCCTGCACGACACGATCGAGGATACCGACGCCACCCGCGCCGAGATCGACCGCCTGTTCGGCCGCGACATCGGCATCTTGGTCGAGGGCCTGACCAAGCTGAAAAAGCTCGATCTCGTCTCCAAGGAGGCGAAGCAGGCGGAGAACCTGCGCAAGCTTCTGCTTGCCATTGCCGCCGACGTGCGCGTTCTCCTGATCAAGCTCGCCGACCGGCTGCACAACATGCGCACGCTGGAGCATCGGCCGCCGGAGGCGCGCCGCGTGACGGCGGAGGAGACGCTCGACATCTACGCTCCGCTCGCCGGCCGCATGGGCATGCAGGAGATGCGCGAGGAGCTCGAGGATTTATCCTTCCGCGAGCTTAATCCCGACGCCTACAAGGTCATCACCGAGCGGCTTGAGGCGCTCGCCGCGCGCAGCAAAGGCTGGATCACCGAGATCGAACAACAACTCGCCCGGAAACTCGCCGACAGCGGCATCGCCGCCGAAGTTTCCGGACGCCGCAAGCGCGCCTATTCCATCTGGCGCAAGATGGAAAGGAAGGCGGTCGGCTTCGAGCAGCTTTCCGACATATTCGGCTTTCGCGTCGTGGTCGACAGCGCGGCCGAGTGTTACCGGGCGCTCGGCATCGTCCATACCACCTGGCCGGTCGTGCCCGGGCGCTTTAAGGATTACATCTCCACGCCGAAGCAGAACGATTACCGCTCGATCCATTCCACCGTGATCGGGCCGGGCAAGCAGCGCGTCGAGCTGCAAATCCGTACCCGCGAGATGCAGCAGATCGCCGAATACGGCATTGCCGCGCACGCGCTCTACAAGGACGGCGTCGGCTCGCCGACGGAGATGCTCTCGCGCGAGTCGAACGCCTATGCGTGGCTCCGCCGCACCATCGAACTTCTGGCCGAGGGCTCCAACCCGGAAGAGTTCCTGGAACACACCAAGCTCGAACTGTTCCACGACCAGGTGTTCTGCTTCACGCCAAAGGGCAAGCTCATCGCGCTGCCGCGCGGCGCCACCCCGATCGATTTCGCTTACGCCGTGCACACCGACGTCGGCAACATGGCGGTCGGTGCGAAAATCAACGGCAAGATCGGGCCGTTGAGCGCACCGTTGCAAAACGGCGACGAGGTGCAGATTCTCACCTCCAAGGCGCAGACCGCTCCGCCCGCGGCGTGGGAATCGATCGTCGTGACCGGCAAGGCGCGCGCCTCCATCCGCCGCGCCACCCGCGCCGCCGTGCGCAGCCAATATTCTGGCCTTGGCCGGCGTATCCTCGAGCGGCTCTGCCAGCGCGCCAAGATCGCCTATTCGGACGAGCAGCTCGAAGGCGCCTTGCCGCGGCTCGCCCGCGCCTCGATCGAAGACGTGATGTCGGCCGTCGGTCGTGGCGAAATGAAAGCCGCCGACGTGGTGCGCGCCATGTATCCCGATTACAAGGACGAGCGCGTGACGGCCGTCGCGCCGAAGGCGGAGAGCGGCTGGTTCGGACTAAAGCGCGCCAGGGCGGTGAAGTTCAAGCTGCCGGAAAAAACCGACAACGGCGCCGCGATCCCGATCCGCGGCATCAACACCGACCTGCCGGTGCACTTTGCGCCCAATGGCGGCGCGGTGCCGGGCGACCGCATCGTCGGCATCATGACTCCGGGCGAGGGCATCACCATTTATCCGATCCATTCCCCCGCGCTGAAGGAATTCGAGGACGAGCCGGAGCGCTGGCTCGACGTGCGCTGGGACGTGGACGAGAAGACGCCGCAGCGGTTTCCCGCGCAGCTTGCGGTGCAGTCGGTGAACGAGCCGGGCTCGCTCGCGCAGATCGCCCAAGTGATCGCCGAGCATGATGGCAACATCGACAATATCCGCATGTCGCGGCAGTCGCCGGATTTCACCGAGCTGACCATCGATCTCGAGGTCTACAATCTCAAGCACCTGACTTCGATCATCGCGCAATTGCGGGCGAAGAAGGTGATCGCCAACGCCGAGCGGGTTAACGGCTAAACGCGCCGCAACGATCCGCATGCCCGCTTTTCCTCCCATCCGCCTTGGCGTCAACATCGATCACGTCGCCACATTGCGTAACGCCCGTGGCGGCCGGCATCCCGATCCGGTCAAGGCCGCGGCGGTCGCCATTGCCGCCGGCGCCGATGGCATCACCGCGCATCTGCGCGAGGATCGCCGCCACATCCTCGACGACGACATCGCCCGGCTCAAGGCGAGCGTCCAAAAGCCGCTCAATCTGGAAATGGCGGCGACGCGCGAGATGGTGGAGATCGCCCGCAAGACGCGCCCGCATGCCGCATGTCTCGTGCCCGAGCGGCGGGCCGAGCGCACCACCGAAGGCGGACTCGATGCCGCGGGCGGCCGCGAGACTTTGCGCGCGGCGGTAGGACAGCTCGCCGAGGCCGGCATTCGCGTGTCGCTCTTCATCGCCGCCGAGTCGGCGCAGATCGAGGCTGCGGTCGCCATCGGCGCGCCGGTCATCGAGATTCACACCGGGGCCTGGTGCGCGGCGCTTGACGCGGCCAATACGTCTGCCGCCGCTACCGAGTTCGCGCGCATTAAGCGCGGCGCGGCGCTGGCGGCGAGCGCCGGCCTTGAAGTTCATGCCGGGCACGGTCTCGATTTTGCCAGCGCGGAAAAAATCGCAGGCCTGTCTGAAATCGTCGAGCTCAATATCGGCCATTTCCTCATCGGTGAGGCGATGTTCGACGGGCTCGCCAGCGCGGTACGCAAGATGCGCGCGGCGATGAATCGCGGCCGCGCGCAGATCGGCAGTAACGCACGATGATTCTCGGCATTGGCTCCGACATCTGCGACGCCCGCCGCATCGCCAAAGTGATTGAGCGCCACGGCGATCGCTTCATCGACCGCATCTTCACCCCGGCCGAGCGGGCGAAGGCGGAAAGGCGGCGAAACCGGGTCGAGACTTACGCCAAGCGCTTCGCCGCCAAGGAAGCCTGCGCCAAGGCGCTGGGCACCGGGCTCCGCGCCGGCGTGTGGTGGCGCGATATCGGCGTCACCAACCTGCCATCGGGACGGCCGACTTTGCAGCTGACCGGCGGCGCCAAACGCCGCCTCGAGGCCATCACGCCCGCCGGCTACCAGGCCCGGATCGACCTCACCATGACTGACGAAGGGCCTATGGCCCAGGCCTTGGTGATTATCTCGGCAACCGCGATCCCCGGTCATTGACCGCGCACAGCGGACCCGTGGAGGTCTGCATGGCGGGGTGACAAATTCGTCATCTGCGCGCCGCCCTGGCGGTAAGCCCATGGTGCGCCTAGCTAATGCCGATTGGACGGCCCAGCGGCGAAATCCCGCGCGTAATTGCGTGGGCTTGCCTCAAGGGTTACAAGGTCGCGGGGCGCGCGGAAAACGATAACGGAAACCAAAGGCCGATGAGCGTGCAAAGCGGAACCAAACGGAAAGAGGGCGGCTTCGCCGAAACCATACGCGTGGTTTTCCACGCCCTCGTCATCGCGCTGGTCATCCGCACTTTCCTGTTTCAGCCGTTCAATATCCCTTCCGGATCGATGATCCCAACGCTCCTGGTCGGCGATTATCTGTTCGTTTCCAAATATTCCTACGGCTACACCCATTACTCGCTGCCGTTTTCGCCGCCGATTTTCTCGGGCCGCATTGTCGGCCAGCCGGTGAACCGCGGCGACGTGGTCGTGTTCCGCCTGCCGAAGGATGACTCCACCGACTACATCAAACGCGTCATCGGACTGCCGGGCGACCGCATTCAGATGATCGACGGCGTGCTCAACATCAACGGCGAGCCGGTCAAGCGCGAGCGCATGGAGGATTTCGTCACCGACGACGACGGCGTCGTGCAGCGCGTCAAGCGCTATCGCGAGACGCTGACGAACGGCGTGACCTACACCACGCTCGATCTCACCGACAACGGCTTCTACGACAATACCCAAGTCTATCCCGTGCCGCCCGGCCATTATTTCATGATGGGCGACAACCGCGACAATTCGACCGACAGCCGGGTGCTCAGCGCGGTCGGCTACGTGCCCTACGAGAACATCATCGGCAGGGCGCAGATCATCTTCTTCTCGATCAGGGACGGTGCGCACGCCTGGGAGGCGTGGCGCTGGCCATGGACCGTGCGCTGGACCAGGCTGTTCACACTGGTGCGATGAGCGCCCGGGGCAAAAGCAAATCAGTTCCCGCTCCGCAAGAGCCGTCTGCTGTCGAGGTCGCCCGCGCGCCATCCGCGCCGGCCGCTGCCAGCGACGGGCAGAAGGATCCTCGCCGTCGCCGTCGCCGCGGCGATGGCTCGCTGGAAGAACGCATCGGCTATCGCTTCACCGATCTGGCGCTGCTCAACAGCGCGCTCTCCCACATTTCCGCGCTCAAGGGCTCGCGCAACCGCGCCGGTAGCTATCAGCGGCTTGAGTTCCTCGGCGACCACGTGCTCGGGTTGGTGATTTCCGACATGTTGTTCCGCGCCTTCCCCAAGGCCGACGAAGGGGAGCTTTCGCGCCGGCTCGCCGATTTGGTGCGCAAGGAAACCTGTGCCGAGATCGCGCGCGCCATCGATCTCGGCGCCGCGATCCGGCTCGGCGCTTCGGAAGCCAACGCCGGCGGCCGCAAGCGGCCGGCGATCCTCGCCGATGTCTGCGAGGCGCTGATCGGCGCGGTCTATCTCGACGGCGACTTTCCCGCCGCGGAGGGGATGGTCGGCCGGTTGTGGGAGGCGCGCATGCGAACGACGGCGCAGCCGCTGCGCGATCCGAAGACCGTTTTGCAGGAATGGGCGCAGGCGCGCGGGCTGCCGACGCCGGCCTATCGTGAAGTCGCGCGCTCCGGTCCCGACCACGACCCGGAATTTCGCGTTGCCGTGCAGCTCCCGCAGCTTGCGCCCGCCGAAGGCTCCGGCCGCTCGAAGCGCGCCGCCGAGCAGGCCGCCGCCGCCGCCATGATGGCGCGCGAGGGCGTCAAGACCGACCGGCGCGATGGCTGAGCCGGCGGAGCAAGTCGCCCAAGCAGCCCCGGCCACGCGTTGCGGCTTCGTGGCGTTGATCGGGGCGCCGAATGTCGGCAAATCGACTTTGCTCAACGCACTCGTTGGCGCCAAGATCTCGATCGTCACGCCCAAGGTGCAGACCACGCGCGCGCTCATCCGCGGCATCGCCATCGAAGGGCCGGCGCAACTCATCTTCGTCGATACGCCTGGCATTTTCGTGCCGCGCCGGCGGCTCGACCGCGCCATGGTTGGCAGCGCCTGGGGCAGCACGCGGGATGCCGACGTCGTCGCTCTCCTGATCGATGCGCGCAAAGGGGTGCAGGACGACGAGGATGCGATCTTGCGCGGGCTTGCCGATATTCGCGCGCCCAATGTGCTGGTGCTCAACAAGGTCGATCTCGTCGCGAAGCCGACTTTGCTCGCTTTGGCGGAAACGCTCAACGGGCGCGCGACGTTCGCCGCGACGTTCATGGTTTCGGCGCGCTCCGGCGACGGCGTCGCCGCGCTCAAAGGCTTTTTCGCCGCCCGCGTGCCGGAAGGCCCGTGGCTCTACCCGGAAGATCAGATTTCGGATGCGCCGCTGCGCCAGCTTGCCGCCGAGATCACCCGCGAAAAGCTCTATCTGCGCCTGCACCAGGAATTACCCTACCAGTCGACGGTCGAGACCGAAGTGTGGAAAGAGCTGCGGGGCGGAGCGGTGCGCATCGAGCAGACGATCTATGTCGAGCGCGAAAGCCAGCGCAAGATCGTGCTCGGCAAGGGAGGCGCGACCATCAAGGCGATCGGAGCGGCGGCGCGCATCGACATCGCCGTGTCCATCGAGCATCCGGTTCACCTGTTCCTGTTCGTCAAAGTGCGCGAAGGCTGGGGCGACGACCCCGAGCGCTATCGCGAGATGGGACTGGAATTCCCGAAGGAGTAGCCGTCATTCCGGGGCGCCGCGCTCCGGGCTCCTCGCTTCGCTCGGCCCCGGAATGACGGGCCGAAAGCACCCGGTACGGATCCCTGCAAATCGCGCTACATACATCCCATGCAATGGACCGATGAAGGCATCGTGCTGGGCGTGCGACGCCACGGCGAGACCAGCGTCATTCTCGAACTAATGACGCTCGAACGCGGCCGCCATCTTGGCCTGGTGCGCGGCGGCGCCGGCACGCGGCTGCGCGGGGTGCTCCAACCAGGGAATTCGCTGCACGCCACCTGGCGGGCGCGGCTTGACGATCATCTCGGCAATTACGCGGTCGAAGGCATCAATTTGCGCGCCGCCGGATTTCTCAGCGCGGCGCATGCCGTGCACGGCGTCACTCATCTGGCCGCTTTATGCCGCCTGCTCGCCGAGCGCGAACCGCACGCGCGCATCCACGGCGCGCTCGAAGCGATCCTCGATGCGCTCGACGACCGTTCCGCGGTCGCGCCCATGATCGCGCGGTTCGAGCTCGCCTTCCTCGCCGAACTCGGCTTCGGCCTCGACCTCTCATCCTGCGCCGCGACCGGCACGACCGACGATCTCATCTACGTCTCGCCGCGCTCCGGCCGCGCGGTCTCGCGCGCGGGTGGAGAGGCCTACCGGGACAAGCTCATGCGGCTCCCGGATTTCCTGCGCCTGGAGACCGAGACTGCCTCGGCCGCCGATCTTGCCGACGCGTTCGCGCTCACCGGCTTCTTTCTCGAGCGCCACGCTTTCGCGCCGCGCGGGCTTGCCATGCCGGATGCGCGCGGGCGTTTCGTCGCCGCCGTTCTTGTTCGCAACGGCCAACCGCGCTACCCCTCCTCGCCATGAACAAGAAGGTGATTCCTCCGGAATCAGGCGATGTGCAGGAGATCGCACTGCGCGAGGCGCTTGAGGAGCGCTACCTCGCCTATGCGCTGTCCACCATCATGCATCGCGCGTTGCCGGACGCGCGCGACGGGCTCAAGCCGGTGCACCGGCGCATCCTCTACGGCATGCGGCTCCTGCGCCTCGATCCGGGTGCGGCGCTGAAGAAATCGGCGAAAATCGTCGGTGACGTGATGGGCAATTTCCATCCGCACGGCGACCAGGCGATCTACGACGCGCTGGTGCGGTTGGCGCAGGATTTCGCCTCGCGCTATCCGCTGGTCGACGGGCAAGGCAATTTCGGCAACATCGACGGCGATAACCCCGCCGCCATGCGTTACACCGAAGCGCGGTTGACCGACGCGGCGCGGCTACTCCTCGACGGCATCGACGAAGATGCCGTCGATTTCCGTCCGAGCTATGACGGCGTGTCGCAGGAGCCGGTAGTGCTCCCGGCGGCCATCCCCAATCTGCTTGCCAACGGTTCGCAGGGCATCGCGGTGGGCATGGCGACCGCGATCCCGCCGCACAACATCGCCGAACTGTGCGACGCGGCGCTTCACCTTATCGACCAGCCCAAGGCGCGCACCCGCACGCTCCTTAAATTCGTGCCCGGCCCCGATTTCCCGACCGGCGGCATTGTCGTCGATCCGGCGGAAACGATCGCCGAGGCTTACGCGACCGGCCGCGGCTCGTTCCGGCTGCGCGCACGCTGGAAGATCGAAGATACCGGGCGCGGCACCTATCAGGTGGTGGTCACCGAGATTCCCTGGCAGGTGCAGAAGATGCGGCTCGTGGAGCGCATCGCCGAACTGATCAACGAGAAAAAGCTGCCGTTTCTCGCCGACATGCGCGACGAATCCGCGGAAGACGTGCGGCTGGTCTTCGAGCCGCGCTCGCGCAGCGTCGATCCGGCGCTGCTGATGGAAAGCCTGTTCAAGCTCAGCGAGCTGGAAAGCCGCGTGGCGCTGAACATGAACGTGCTCGTGCGCGGCCGCGTCCCCAAGGTCATCGGCCTTGCCGAAGTCTTAAGCGAATGGCTCACGCACCGGCGCGAGGTGTTGCTGCGCCGCTCGCGCTTTCGGCTTAGTCAGATCGAGCATCGCCTCGAAGTGCTCGGCGGCTATCTCGTCGCCTATCTCAACCTCGACAAGGTCATCAAGATCATTCGCAGGGAGGACGAGCCGAAGCCGTTGCTGATGAAGACGTTCAAGCTTTCGGACGTCCAGGCCGACGCCATCCTCAACATGCGGTTGCGCAATTTGCGCCGGCTGGAAGAGATCGAGATCCGCGCCGAGGACAAGGAATTGCGCGCGGAAAAGAAATCGATCGAGGAGCTGCTGCGCTCGGAGAAGGCGCAGTGGAAGACCATAGCCGGCCAAATCCGCGAAGTACACGAGCGGTTCGGCGCCAAGACGCCGCTCGGCAAGCGCCGCACCGGGTTTGCCGAGGCGCCGGCGCACGACGAAGCCGCGATCGAGGAGGCTCTGGTCGAGCGCGAGCCGATCACCGTCGTCGTCTCCGAGAAGGGCTGGATCCGCGCGCTGCGCGGCCAGGTCGCCGATCTTTCCAGCCTCGTGTTCAAGGCCGACGATGCGCTCAAGCTCGCCTTCTTCGCCGAGACGACGTCAAAGCTGCTAGTCTTCGCCACCAACGGGCGCTGCCACACCATCGAGGCGGCGAAGCTGCCGGGCGGCCGCGGCCACGGCGAGCCGGTGCGCTTGTTCATCGAGCTGGAGCAGGAGGCGGACGTGATCACCGTGTTCCGCCACGAGGGTGGGCGCAAGCTGATCGTCGCCAGCCACCAAAGCAGGGGATTTATCGTCGCCGAAGATGAGTGCGTCGCCAACACCCGCAAGGGCAAACAGGTGCTCAAAGTGTCGGCGCCCGATAAAGCGCGCGCTATTGCGCCGGCCGAGGGCGAATTGGTCGCGGCGATCGGCGAAAACCGCAAGATGCTCGTCTTCCCGATCGATCAGGTGCCGGAGATGACGCGCGGCCGCGGCGTGCGGTTACAGCGTCACAAGGACGGCGGCCTCTCCGATATTAAGGTTTTCGAGGCGGAAAAGGGTTTGAGCTGGACCGATTCCGCCGGCCGCGTGTTCACGCTGTCATTGAAAGAACTCGCCGACTGGCGCGGCAACCGCGCCGATGCCGGACGCCTGGCGCCGAAGGGTTTTCCGAAGACCAACAAGTTCGACGGTTGAAGCAACGAGCGAATAGCGGTTAGTTCTATTCGCTATCACCATTCGCTTCCTGCTCCACCCGCGCCCAGCCCTCGGGCGTGAGCCGCTCCTGCGGCAGGAAACGGCTCTTATAATCCATCTTGCGCGAGCCGCGCACCCAATAGCCGAGATAGACGTAAGCCAGCCCCATGCGCTGCGCGCGCGCGATATGGTCGAGCACCATGAAGGTGCCGAGCGAACGGTCGGCTTCGTTAGGCTCGAAGAACGAATAGACCATGGACAAACCGTCGGCGAGCACGTCGGTGAGCGCCACGGCGATGAGGTCGCCGGCGCGGCGGGCCGGCATCGACGATCCGGGCTCGCGCCGCCGATACTCGATGATGCGCGTCTCGATGTGGCTGTCCTCGACCATCATGGCGTAGTCAAGCACCGTCATGTCGGCCATGCCGCCATCGCGGTGACGCGAATCGAGATAGCCGCGGAAGATCGCGTATTGCTCGGACGTCGGGACGGCGATTCGCATCTCGCCGACGATGTCGTCGTTGCGGCTGACGATGCGCCGCATGCTGCGCGTCGGGGAAAATTCCTTGCTGACCACGCGCACCGAGACGCAACAGCGGCAGCCCTCGCAAGCCGGCCGGTAGGCGATCGACTGGCTGCGGCGAAATCCGCCCTGGGTGAGGATATTGTTGAGCTCGCCGGCGCGCTCGCCGACGAGATGGGTAAAGACCTTCCGCTCCTCCTTGCCTGCAAGGTACGGGCAGGGCGACGGGGCGGTCAGGTAGAATTGCGGGGTATCGCGCGAATGCTGGGTCACGGAACTTGCGGGCCGTTGCCGGCCTTTCGCCTCCTCACTGAGATTCCTCGGCCACCGCCTAGATTGCCCGAGAATACCGGCGCGTTAAAGGCCGAATCAGTGATAGCCAGGCGTGCGCGCTCGCAACATTGCGGCCCGGGCCGCGCTGTTGATGACGATGGTGCCGACCACCATGTCGTGCAGAAGCCGCCGGCGCGGGTTGAAGAAGCCGACCACGAGGATGAGCGGCGAGAGCACGCTGACGCTGACCCAGTAAACGATCGCATGCACCGCGCCGAGCACGAAATAGGCCGGCGCGCCGTACCAGGTGCGCATTTCGAGCTCCATGGCGCGCATGCCGAGCGTGGCCGAAGCCGGGCTGCCGAACGTCACCCCATAGTAGAACAGCGCCCAGACCACCGAAGCCGGCGATAAGAGCCAGAACAAGGCCCAGCCCAGCCCGAAGGTGATCAGGCCGAAAACGAAGATGAACATCGCCGCCGCGACGAGCGGCAACGTAATGACGATCAGGTCGATGATAAAGGCGACGACGCGCCGCGCCAGCACGCCCTCGAATAGTTCGGGATGGGTGGCGGGATCGTAGGCATGCGGCCGCAGATCGGCCGTGAAGCCCGGTCGCGGATTTGGCCCGGAATAGCTCATGACGGCCTCTCGTACGAATCTGACATTGTAACGCCGGCGGAAATGAGGAAAAAGGCCGTCATGGTGACGCTTGCCGATATCGAAGCCGCCCGCCGCACGATCGCCGGCCATGTGTTGCGCACGCCGCTCCTGGCGGCGCCCCCGCTCTCGGCGCTGACCGGCGCCGAGGTGTTTGTGAAGTATGAGAATTTGCAGGTCACCAACTCGTTCAAGGAGCGCGGCGCCTACGTCAAGCTTGCCGCGCTCTCGGCCGATGAGCGCCGCCGCGGCGTGATCGCCATGTCGGCCGGCAACCATGCGCAAGCCGTGGCCTATCACGCCCGCCGGCTCGCCATCCCGGCGACCATCGTCATGCCGGTGACCACGCCGTTCGTGAAAATCAAAGCGACTGAGGCATTCGGCGCCACCGTCGTGCTTGACGGGGAGACGATCACCGAAGCGCAGGCGCGCGCCGAGGCAATCGCGGCCGAGCGCAATCTTGTTTGGGTCCACCCCTACGACGATCCGCGCATCATCGCTGGCCAAGGGACGATCGCGCTCGAAATGCTGGAAGAGGCGCCCGATCTCGACACGCTGGTGGTCCCGATCGGCGGTGGCGGACTGATCGCCGGCTGCGCCATCGCCGCGCGGGCGAAAAAGCCTTCGATCCAGATCGTCGGCGTCGAAAGCGCTCTCTACCCGTCAATGTGGAACGCATTGCACCAGGGCAACCGCCCGTGCGGCGGCGCCACTTTGGCCGAAGGCATCGCGGTGAAGAATGTCGGCAAGCTCACGCTGCCGGTGGTGCGCGAATTCGTCCGCGACATCGTCCTCGTCGATGAGCCGCAGATCGAGCGCGCGGTCAACGCCTTCCTCACGTTACAGAAGACCATGGCGGAAGGGGCGGGCGCCGCCGGGCTTGCCGCCATGCTTGCTGCACCCGATCGGTTCCGCGGCCGCAAGGTCGGCCTCATCCTCTGCGGCGGCAATATCGATCCGCGTATTCTCGCCTCGATCATGGTGCGCGAATTGGAGCGCGACGACCGCATCGTTTCGTTCCGCCTGACCATTCCCGACCGGCCGGGAATCCTGGGCCAGATCTCGACGCGACTCGGCCAGTTCGGCGCCAATATCTTAAGCGTCGATCATCATCGGCTGTTCCTCGACGTTCCCGCCAAGGGCGCCAAGCTCGACGTGACGATGGAGACGCGCGACGCCGCGCATGCCGAGGAAATTTTTAGCGCGCTCGCCGCCGACGGGTATCAGCCGGTGCGCATGCCGAGCGGCACGGCGTTGGAGTAAGAGCGCGGCGAACGCAGGGTGCGCTATTTGCCGCCGAAGAGATTTTGCAGAAAATCGAGCGGTCCACCGCTTGCGGTTTCCGCCGGCGCGCCCGGACCAGCGGTGTCCGGCCGCGGCCGCGGCATCGGCACATTGCTCGGGCTTGCTGAAGCTATCTGCGTCATCGGCGCCGTCGGTGCCGTCTGCGCCTCGGCGATACCGTGCGGCCGATGTCGCGGCAGCGGGATCGGGCCGGGTAGCGGCGCCGCGGCGGGCATGGCGTCGGGCGGTGACTCGCTTGCGGGCTCCTGCGCGGCGAGTGCGACGCTCGGTGTCGCTGCGTCGGGCGTAGCGGTCGCTGGCGGCGCCGGCATCTCGGCGGGCTTAAGCTCCATCGGGACTTTGGTGGACGTATCGGCCATTTTCGGCGCGCTCGGAGGCGGCGCGCTCGGCGGCGGTGCGCTCGGGGGCGGCGTGCCCGCCGGGGTGTTGGCGGCACTCTCCGGCGTATGGTCGCCGAGGAACGGACCCTTCGGCGCAGCCGTGTCGTTCCGGGCGTCCGTCACCGTTGCTTTTGCTTCGACCGTCGACGACGACGGATCGGCGAGCTTGGCCTGCTTTGCCGCGTCGGCCATCATCCGGTCGGCTGCGTCTTGGTTGGCGTTCTGGCCGGTATTGTTGCTTGCGGGGGCGTTGATCGACGCCGTTGCCGCGAGCTGATGGAAGGTCGGGATTTTGGGCGGTCCGACATACGAGCGCACGAAAGCGGTAATGGTCCACAACACCACCGGGATCGCGGTGATCACCGCTACCAGGATGAAGATCCGGCGCAATAAGGGCACGTAATGCCCAATCTCGTTGTCATCATGCATAACGTTCGCCTTCGCTGTGTTATCCAGGCGTGGACGGTTGTTACGCGCCGCCCTTCTTGAGTTTCTCCGCAATTCTCGCCGCGAAATAGGTCAGCACGCCGTCGGCGCCGGCGCGCTTGAATGCGATCAGGCTCTCGGTCATCGCCTTTTCCCCGTCGAGCCAGCCGTTCCCCGCGGCGGCCATGATCATCGCATATTCGCCAGACACTTGGTAGGCAAAGGTGGGCATGCCGAAGGCCTCTTTAACCCGATACAGGATGTCGAGGTAGGGCAGGCCGGGCTTGACCATGACCATGTCAGCGCCTTCGGCGATGTCGAGTTCCACTTCGCGCAGCGCCTCGTCGGCGTTCGCCGGGTCCATCTGATAGGTGCGTTTGTCGCCGATCAATGTCGCGCTCGAGCCGACGGCGTCGCGGAACGGCCCGTAAAACGCCGAGGCGTATTTGGCGGCGTAGGCCATGATCTGCACATCGCCGAAGCCGGCTTTGTCGAGGCCGGCGCGGATCGCGCCGACGCGGCCATCCATCATGTCGGACGGCGCGATGATGTCGCAGCCGGCCTCGGCCTGGATGAGCGCTTGATGCACCAGGACCGCGACGGTCTCGTCGTTGAGGATGACGCCGTCGCGCAGAAGGCCGTCATGGCCGTGGCTGGTATAGGGATCGAGCGCCACGTCGCAGAGCACGCCGATCTCCGGCACCTCTTTCTTGATGGCGCGGATCGCCTGGCAGACGAGGTTTTGCGCGTTGAGCGCTTCGGAACCGTCGTCATCGCGTTTGTCCGGGTCGGTGTAGGGAAACAGCGCCAGGCAGGGGATGGTGAGCTTGGCCGCGCGTTCGGCGGCGCGCACCGCCTCATCGACCGAGAGACGCTCGACGTCGGGCATCGAGGCGACAGGGCCGCGCAGCTTTGCGCCCTCGATCAGGAATAGCGGCCAGATCAGATCGTCGGTGGTGAGTACGTGCTCGCGCACCATGCGCCGCGACCACTCGGCGCGACGGTTGCGGCGCGGGCGGACGGCAAGATCGAGACGCTCGGCCGGCGCGTCCGCCTCGGCGGGCGCGGGTCGGATGCGTTCGAGCGGGCGGCCGAATTTGATCGCCATGGGTGCACTTTCCAATAACGGAGGTTCTTTTACCCCTTCCGGCACCGATCCGTCACTAGCCTACGGCTAGCATGGTTGACTTCAGCCTGCTGTGGGTGCCAAAGCCCCGCTTGCCATGAGCGATCAATCGCAGAGGCGACCGGCGCGGCCGAGCGAAATGCTTGAGCCCGTGCATGCCGGCAAGGCCGCGGACGCCGCCGGCTCCTGGGCCGAATATCTGGTTTTGTTTCTGCGCATCATGGCGGCAGCCTCGCTGGTCAAGGGGCTCTATCATTGGGCGGCGGTTTGCGGAATCGGCGCTTCCGCCGATGGCGGTTTCGAGGCGCACACGGTCGCCTGGCAAACGGCGACGGTATTCTTCGCCGTGATCGACCTCGTGGCCGCGGTCGGGCTGTGGCTTGCCGCCGCCTGGGGCGCGGTGGTGTGGTTGACCGCGGTCGTATCCATTGCGGTCGTGGAAGTGTTCTTTCCGCAGATCTATGGCGGCAGCCTGTTCATCGTTCTCGTCGAAGCGACGCTGCTGTGCGTGTATCTGTGGCTTGCGATCTGCGCCGCCCGTGAGCAGCCGGCGTAACCGGGCAGGGACGGCAAAAACTAGCCGCCGCCGACCCGCGCCTCGACGAGCCCGCTGGCGCCGGCTTGGTTATGCAGAATGCTCTCGGCCCGCTCGATCACCGCAGCGGCGGAAACGTTGTGCATGCAGGCATGACCGTAGTGGCAGCGACTGAGCTGGCGCAGGAAACAGGGCGAGCAGGGTTCGCCGGACCGCAACACCGCGTTGTCGCGGCCATAGGGGCCGATCCAGACCGGATCGGTCGGCCCGAACACGCTCACCACCGGACGATCCAGCGCCACCGCAAGGTGCATCGGACCGGAATCGTTGGTCACGCTGATGGCCGAGCGGCGGATCAACGCGGCAAGCTCGGTGAGCGTCGTCTCGCCGGCGACGTTGACCGCTCCGGGCGCAAGCCGCGCCACCTCCTCGCAGACGGCGCGCTCGCGGCGCGTTCCCATCAGCGCCACGGCAAAGCCTTTGCGCAGGAAATGCCGCGCCACCTCGGCGAACTTGTTGCTGCCCCAGTGCTTGGTTTCCCAAATCGTGCCGGGCGCCATGGTGACGAGGCCGTTACCGCCGATGCCATGGCGCCGCAGCAGGGCGTCGATTTGGGCATTCGCCGCCGGCGGAATTGGAAAGGAAAAATCCGGCGGCCCCTCCGCCAGGCCGAGAAGCGGCCCGACGCTGAGATAACGGTCGACCGCATGCACGTCGAGGCTGGGCACCGCGATGTGGTGGGTGTAGGCGATCCAGCTTCCCTCGCGCGAGCCCTGCCAGGCATGCTTGCGCGCTTCCTTGGAGAATTTTCGCGGCGAGGCGTCCCAGACGCGCGCGCGCGGCCGGTCGAAGCCGATGCGCACCGGAGCGCCGGTCGCCAGCGCGAAGATCGCGGTGCGCAGCTGGCCGTGCATGTCGACCACGAGGTCGTAGCCGGTCCGGCGCAGCTCCAACGCCAGGCCGCCGTAGCTGACAAACGGCGCAAGCCGCCAGGGCGCCGACCAGTCCTCACGGGCGAATTCGATGACGTTGCTGATGGCCGGATTGTGTCGCAACAGCTCGGCGATCGCCGGCGTCACCAGCCAGTCCAATTGCGCCGCCGGATAGCGCCGGCGCAACTTGTTCAACACCGGGATGGTGTGCACGACGTCGCCGACGGCCGACAATTTGATCAGCAGAATCTTGCGGAAGTCGCGGTCGCGCAGATCAGTGCCGTTGGGCATTGGCGAACTTTGCTATCGGGACAATGTGCGCGCTTCTATCGGGCTCAAGCGCGGCTCGGCAAGATCATTTGCAGCACGCGCTTGAACGACGCGGAGGTGTGGTGCCGCAGCATCGCGATCTGCCGATTGCCCTGCGACGTAAGCCAGTTGAACTGGATGACGCGGCGCTCGCCGGCGAACGGCTCGTGGCCATGCCAGGAATTGTCGCTGCGTTTGAACGCGAGCAGCGTGCCGGCGACTGGCGGCACCTCGACGATGATGTCATTGAGGTCGGCGGCGGAGCGCAAGAGCCGCAGCCGGCCGCCCGCATCCTGCCACGACTCGTTCAGGTAGATGAGCACGGTGATGATCTTGCTGGTAGAATCGGTGTGGATCTTGCCGTCGCGGGCGTCGCAGCGGCCGCGCACCGTGGTCACGGTCGGTCGGCCCGACAGATCGAGGCCGAATTTTTCCTCGAACGTCTCGCGGAACTCGTCGCTTTCGAGTTCGTCGAGCAGCGTCTGGAACGCCGGACCGAAATCGACCCGATCGACGGGAAAACTCCCGGACGTGGAGATTTTCGGATAGTCGGAATTGATCGCCGCCAGCGCTTCTGGGCCGATGAAGCCGGAAACGATCAGATGCGGAAACGGCTCGCGCACCAAAGGCGTCGCCCGGAACGCCTCAAGTCTCAGATAATCCGGCATTTTTTCGCTCTGTTTTTCGTTTTGTGCAGGCAAACTAGCATTCCGGCGCGGCGGGGTAAATCAAGGCGCCTGCGGGCGCAGGATCGCCCAGCCGACACGGACGGCGTCGCCGCCGCGGTGGAACGGAAGGTCGAACGGCGCGCCGATCTCGGCGCCGGGCGCGATCGCGGCAAGATTTTCCGGCAGCACGCTCTGATCGCTTTCGGTCCACACCAAAACGGCGCCGCGGGCGCGCAGATCGGCCATGTCGATCCACGGCGCGCGGCGGGGCAAGCCGTCGATCAGTACGCGCGGCTGCGGATGTTGGTTGGAGTAATGCGCGACATTACCGCCGTCCCACATCGAGCCGATGATGTAAGCGGGCTTTTTCCCGGTCGCCTGCTCGAAGCGTTGCGTGATCGCCGCCGAAAGAAGATCGCCGGGAAAGAACGCGGCGCGATAGCGGTGATCGAAGTTCGGCAGCACCAGATAGTCGGCGGCGAACGCGGCGACGAAGACCGCGAACACGGCCGCCCACAGCGCGCCAAGGCGGGCAAGCCGCGTGCGCTCGAGCGCGGCCGGGGCGAACATGACGAGCCAAAGACCGAGGAACAGCCAGAGCGGATAGCCCCAGGTCGACTGGGTGCCGCGGCCGCTGAGTAAGGCGACCACGAACAAAGTGGCCGTCGGCCCGAATGCCAACAGCGTGACGATGCGGCGGTCGAAGGCGTCGGCGGGCGACCGCGCGACCGTTTTGCCTCGCGGCCAGAACAGCGGCGCGGCGATCAAGAGCGCCGGCAGCAGAAAGAATGCTTGTCCGTCGAGAAACGCGGCCGGATTGATGAGGTGATCGAGCGCGCCGCGCGCCGCCGCCGCGCGCGCCTCGGCGTATTGGAACGGCAAAAAATCGTTCTGCACCAGCCAGACGAGATGCGGCGCCATCACCGCAAGCGCCACGGCGGCGGCGATCCACGGCCCGGGCCCGGCCAGGCGGCGGCGGGCGTCGGGGTCGAGCAACAAAAATAATGCGAGCGGCGCCGCCAGGATCACCATGAAATATTTAGCCCACCAGGCGAGCCCGAGCGCCACGCCGAGCAGGACCCAGTAGCGCAGCTTCTCCCGCCGCAGCGCGGCGTAGAACGCGAAACCGGCGAGCGCCCAGAACGGCAACTCGATCACGTTATGGTTGAATTTGACCGAGCTGAAATTGAGATAATGCATGCCGTCGATGATCAGGATCGCGGCCAGCGCGCCGACCGCGCCGACCAGCGGCCGCGCCGTCATCCACACCGCGACGAACGCGGCGATGACCGCGATTTGGCAGAGCGCATAGAGCGAGGCATCGACGCCGAACACGCGGTAGGTGGCTTCCGCCAGCCACCACGGCAGCGGCGGCAGCTTGTCGTAGCCGAGCTGCCATTCGCGGCCGTAGGTCATGGCCTCAATCACGTCGAGCGGCAGGTTGCGGTAGAGCAGCGCCGGTAACGCCGTCCAGACCAGCCCGTGGACGGCGAGGAAGCCTAAAAATGCCGTTTGCGGGCGGCGTTCCACCGCATCGATCAATCGGGCCATCATTAACGTCATCGGTCCGCCGTTCCAGCGCGTCGCTTTAGCACGGAGGGGATGACCTCGCGAGAACGATGATGAAAGTGGGCGTAAGCCTTGCTATGAAAATGCTGCATGGGTCTTGCGGCGACCGGCCGCCGCAGGCGCATCGAGGCCGAAAGCGGCCAAAGGGCGGGGCTATGAAGGACATCGTCGACAAGCTCGAAGCGCTGCGCGAGAACGCGCGCGGCGGCGGCGGCCAAAGACGCGTCGACGCGCAACACAAGCGCGGCAAATTGACCGCGCGCGAGCGCATCGAGCTCTTGATGGACAAGAACTCCTTCGAGGAGTTCGACATGTTCGTCGTGCACCGCTCCTACGATTTCGGCATGGAAAAGACCAAAATCGCCGGCGACGGCGTGGTCACCGGCTGGGGCACGGTGAACGGCCGCAGCATCTTCGTCTTCGCCAAGGACTTCACCGTGTTCGGCGGCGCGCTGTCGGAGACGCACGCTCAGAAGATCATGAAGATCCAGGACATGGCGATGCGCGCGCGGGCGCCAATCGTCGGCCTGTTCGACGCCGGCGGCGCCCGCATCCAAGAGGGCGTGGCCGCGCTCGGCGGTTACGGCGAGGTGTTCAAGCGCAACGTCATCGCCTCGGGCGTCATTCCGCAGATTTCCGTTATCATGGGGCCGTGCGCCGGCGGCGACGTCTATTCGCCGGCGATGACCGATTTCATCTTCATGGTGCGCGACACCAGCTACATGTTCGTCACCGGCCCGGACGTGGTGAAGACCGTGACCAACGAGATCGTCACCGCCGAGGAACTGGGCGGCGCCTCGGTGCACGCGAGCAAATCCTCGATCGCCGACGGCGCCTACGACAACGACGTGGAATGCCTGTTGCAAATGCGCCGGCTGCTCGATTTCCTGCCGCCGAATTTTTCCGCGGGCGCGCCGGAATGGCCGTCATTCGACGACAGCGACCGCATCGAGCCGTCGCTCGATACGCTGGTTCCCGACAATCCGAACAAGCCTTACGACATCAAGGAGCTGATCCTCAAAACCGTGGACGAGGGCGATTTCTTCGAGCTGTCGGAGGCTTTCGCCCGCAACATCGTCATCGGCTTCGGCCGCGTCGCCGGCCGCACCGTCGGCTTCGTCGCCAATCAGCCGATGGTGCTCGCCGGCGTGCTCGATAGCGACGCCAGCCGCAAGGCGGCGCGCTTTGTGCGCTTCTGCGACGCCTTCAACATTCCGATCGTGACCTTCGTCGATGTGCCCGGTTTCCTGCCTGGCACCGCGCAGGAATATGGCGGCCTGATCAAGCACGGCGCCAAGCTTCTGTTCGCCTATTCGCAGGCCACCGTGCCGCTGGTCACCGTGATCACGCGCAAAGCCTTCGGCGGCGCCTATGACGTGATGGCGTCAAAGCATATCGGCGGCGACGTGAATTACGCTTGGCCGACGGCGCAGATCGCGGTGATGGGTGCCAAGGGCGCGGTCGAGATCATCTTCCGCGCCGACATCGGCGACCCCGAGAAGATCGCCGCGCGCACCCGCGAATACGAGGAACGATTTCTCTCGCCGTTCATCGCCGCCGAGCGCGGCTATATCGACGACGTGATCATGCCGTCCACGACGCGCCCGCGCATCGCGCGCGCTCTCGCCATGCTGCGCGGCAAGACGGTGGAGATGCCGGGCAGGAAGCACGATAATCTGCCGGTGTAGTAGCTAAGACGGACGGGTGACGGACCATGAGCACGGAAGCGAACCTGCAAACCGTGCGCAAGTATTTCGCTGCGTGCAACAGCGGCGATCTTGAGGCGCTCAAGAGCACGCTCGATGCCGACGTCGTGCACTACTTCCTGCCGGAGATTCAAAAGCCGATCAGAGGTGGTGAGCAGCTCGCCCGCCATTGGCGCGCGTTCCACATGCTCTACAAGCCGATCTGGCGCATCGACCAGGCGCTAGCGAACGGCGACGAGGTGGTCGTCGAATGGAGTTGCGCTTATCTGCCGAAAGGCAAACACGATCGCATGATGTTTCGCGGCATTGACTGGAACCTGCTCAAGGCGGCCCGTATCGTGGAGATTCGCGCTTATTACCAGCACGAGGAAAGCCGCGATTGCGAGTTGACCGGCTTTCCCTACAAACAGCGCGGCTATCTGACGAAAGACTCGCAGTAACTCACCGCCACCCGCCGCCGCCATTTACATACACCGTATCCGCGGTCATGAACGGACACGCGTCGGAGCAGAGAAACAGCACCAGTTCGCCGATCTCCTCGGGCGCGCCGAAGCGCCCCATCGGCACGTCGTCCAGAAACCGCTGCACCAGCTCGGGCGAAGACTGCGCCGCGTCCTGGAACGGCGTCTTGATCGGCCCGGGCGAGATCGACAGAGCGCGGATGCCTTGCGTGGCAAATTCGCGCGCCACGCCCATGGTCATGGTCACCACCGCGCCCTTGGCCGCGGCGTAGTGGATCGAAGAGCCGGGGCCGCCGCGCCGATGCGCCATGCTCGCCATGTTGACGATGACGCCCGCTTTGTTGGCGAGCATGTGCGGCAACACCGCCTGCATGGCGTAGAACGTGCCGTTGACGTTGAGCGCGAAGGTTTTCTCCATGAGCGCGTCGTCGATCTCCAGAAATTTGGCGCGGCGGATGGCGGCGCCGGCGGAATTGAACAAAAACTGTACGCTGCCGAACGCGGCGATGGCGCGTTCCACCATGGCGCCGACCTCGCCGCGCCGGGTGACGTCGACCTTGACGGCCAGCGCCTGGCTGCCCTTGCCGTTGACCTCCTCGGCCGTTGCGCGCGCGGCCTTGTCGTTGACATCGGCGCAGACGACATTGGCGCCCTCGCGGGCGAAGATCAGCGCCGTGGCGCGGCCGATGCCGCTGCCGGCGCCGGTGATGATGACGGTTTTGCCGGCGAAATAATCCGCTGTCTTCGGCATGGCTGTTGGGGTCCCGGTTGTCGCCGGCAGGATTGTGCACCCGCAACCCTCTCCCGCAAGGGGACATGGGAGCCTAGGATGCGCTCACGGGACACAAACAACAGGGGGGCAACATCATGCTGAAGAGATCCATCATTCTCGCCGTTGCCGCGCTCGCCATCGGCGGAGCCGCGCTGGCGCAGAGCTCGCCGCAGAATCCGCTGCTGACGCCGTCGCCGGTCAAGCGGAATATCATCAGCAAGACCGAGCTGCCGAACTCGAATTACGAGATCAAGACCGCCATCGTGGAGATCGCGCCGGGTTTCAAGGCGCCGCGTCATCTCCGTCCCGGAATCGTCTATGTCTACATCATCGAGGGCGAGTTCTGGCTCGCGATCGACGGCCAGTCGGGAAAAATCATTGCCGCCGGCCAGTCGGGGGAGGTGCCGGACCATGCCATCCACGCCGAAGGCGCGGCCGTGTGACAAGCCGTGCAAATTCTTCGCGATCTATGTGCTGGAAAAGGGCCAGCCACTGGTGGTGCCGGTGAAGTAGCTGGCGGCCGCACGCTTACTCGGACAAGGAAGAACTCGCATGCCCCCGCATCGACCGATCGATTACCCCGACGCCAAGCCGGACGTGCGCGCCGTGTTCGACGACATCAAGCGCACGCGGCAGATCGAGGACGTGAACAATTTCTGGAAGTACCTGGCGCACGATCCGGCGACGCTCAAGCGTACCTGGGAGAGCATCAAGGAGATCATGGCGCCCGGCGCGCTCGATGCGCGCACCAAGGAAATGATCTATCTGGCGGTGAGCGTGACCAACGGCTGCGCCTATTGCATCGCCAGCCATGGCGCCGCGGCGCGCAAGGCCGGCATGAGCGAGGCGATGTTCGGCGAGCTGATGGCGGTGGTCGGCATGGCCAATGAAACGAACCGCCTGGCCAATGGCTATCGCGTGCCGATCGATCCGGGGTTCGAGAAATGAGCCGCATGCGCCAAGCGGCCCCGGCGTGAACCGGGGCCGCTCGTCACTGAACTTGCAAAGACAGACGCTAGACTATTGTTGCGTCGGCGCGACGGGCGCGGGCGCGACAGGCGCCGGTGCCGGAGCAAGACCTGGGGCCATTGGCTGGGCCGGGTTCGTGGTGGCGGCCGGCGGCGCCAACGGCGAAGGATGGGTTACCGGCGGCGGAACCGCCTCATTCGAAGCGAACCGGTTCGGCTCGTGTCCGACGCCAAAGGCGATGCCAAGTATGATCACCAGGAACACGGCGGCCGCGATCCAGCCCCAAACGGTGCCGGTGCGGCCGGCGGCCGGCTCGTAGGCGGTGTTACGCATCAGCGGATCGTTGGGATCGCGATAATCACTCATCATTGCCTCCTTGCGGTTATTCGCTGACAACTTGCCGCAGCCCGCGCGGTTCCTGCCCGCCCCTGCACAGGCGAATAGCCGCCCTGCCGAATCGGCATGGCGGCAAATCTTCACAATCGGCGTATCGGCATAATCGGCAGCTGCCGGCCGCGCCGTGTTGAACGCCGCGGCCAAGGGGCTATTGTGCGCCCGCATTTATCAGTGCGATTGAATTCCTACGTGCGCTCGTAGCTCAGCTGGATAGAGCATCAGACTTCGAATCTGAGGGTCGGGGGTTCGAATCCCTCCGAGCGCGCCAACACTTAGCTCGTGTTGTTGGGAATGTGTTGGGAATGCTTGTTGGGAATCTAGTTTCCCGCTTTGTTTCGGTAAAATGCTCAGAGAGTTCCGACGTTGTTAATTCGTCCCGTGCCGGAAATCGTCAATGCAAGACGATCACTATGTCGCCCAAACCTATCTAAAGCACTTCACAGGGCCGTCCGGGCTCCTACGGGCATTTAGAAAGACTGACGGCGCCAGCTTCCCTTGCCGACCCCGTGACATTTGCTATGAGCCGAACGGCGACTTGATTCCCGAGTTTCTATCGGAGCCAAAGTATCTTGGCGAGTACAGGAAGACATTTGAACTTGCTTGGAATTTTGCTGTCGAGGCTCTAAAAACGCGCTCGATGGAAAAACGCGTTAAGCTGGATATTTCTGCCTATTGGGCAAACCTAATGGTTTGTACTCCCACCTGGCGACGGATGGGCATCGAAATTTATAATCAAGATGCTGTCCACTTTCTTCGATCGACGGATGAACTTTCGAGGAAAAAAGGGAAGTCCGATCGGAAACTAACGGAAGCAATTGAAGCGCTCGACCGCGGCCAGATCAAGTTAGAGACGGAAGCCGACTTCATTCGCGCGGAGAGCGCTCGCGGCCTGATAAAGTACGCGTGGAAGCTATACAACGCCGACTGGTACGTTTTTGAGAACGATACAGACACTGAATATATTACAAGCGACAACCCCGCATCTTTCGAAGACCAGGGCGACGCAGTGATTAGCGGTGTCCCACCATTCATCAGATTTCTGCCGGTTACGCCGCGGCTGTGTTTGATGTGTGATCTCACCAAAAACCCAAAGACACTTCGAGACACGAAGCCAGACTTTGAGCAAGAGCCGAGTGGAACAGTGCACGGCGGCCTTGTCGCTGTGGAAATGGTACATCGAATTAACACCGCCGTGGCGAAATGCGCAGAGGAGCTAGTTTTGGCCAGCAATGATAATAAATACGTGCGCGAGCTTACGGAAAAATATTCAAAATTTCGGGTTGAACATCAATCAGCAAGATTTAGCGTGCCCCGTGGATTTCTTATTCAGAATCGTACTCGCGTGGTTGAGCGCAAATGAGTGATCGACCGCCGCTTAGAACTGCTCGCCGCAGACGATGGCGATTAACGAGATAAGCAATCCGACCCCGCTAAACACGACCACTACAGAAAAATCGTCAGTAAAAATTTCTAACGGTTTTTGATTGCTATTGGCGTTCGCGTCACGGGAACCAACAGGGATAGTTCTCCGCATGTCTGGGTCCTTGCATCTGCCACAGGCAGTGCGCAAATGTAAAAAATGTAGGTTGGCTAACTCAGATGCAGGTCCGGTTGCAGTTCATTCGGAGCTTTAAGGGCCGACCAGCCAAGTTTCGTTGTCGATTCCGCTACCAATGCTCACCGGATCGAAAATCGCGATGGCAAGCAGGACAACAAGTCCAACACAAACCAAAACCAGAACAAATCCGTATCCGCTGTGATTGCGATCGGCATCTTCCTTTTGCCTTTCGTAGACTTCAGTGCGGTGGGACAACGACATGATCCGCCTACTAAATTGGCGTGTGCACTGGCGTGGCTCCGCCACGGTGCGCGTATTGCGTGACAGTATTTAGACGGGACAACGACTAGGGGGTGTCGCCGGTGGCCGAGAGCTATACCAACTGTAGTCCGCTCGGCTAATGCTGGCGCTTCCGCGACTTGCGGCGGCGCCGTTTCTTGACGCACGCCGCGCAGCGGCAGCTGCCTTTGAGAAAAAGATCAAAATATTCCTTGCCGTAATCGAAAGTAATCTCCTCGCCCGGCGCGATGGCGCGCTGGACCACCAGCACCATCTTCTTTTTGCCTCTGCGCCGCACCGCCTCGGCATTGGGCCGGCACGAATGGTTGGCGTAGCGGCCGAGATTGCGCCGCGACGCGCCATTGATGGTCCATTCGCTGTTGACTCCGAACAGGTAGCGCGCGCCCCGGCGCTCCAGCCGATCGGCTTCGTCGTTGCCGATCCACGGGCCGGAATAGGTGACGATGTATTCCCGTCGTTTGATCGGCCTCACTGCGAACAAGCCGAGGCCGGTCAACGACCGGCCGACGCGGAAGGGGCGTGCGGGCATGGGCTTTGGCAGATAATCCAGACGATCGACGAAACGTAATGGCGATTATCTACGCGATTCGCCGCCGCGCGCCATGCTCGGTTTCGCGGCTTTCGCCGGTCATTTGCGCAGCATCCCAGCGTGCTCCATGATAATCTCAAACGCGATCCGGGTTCTTGCGTCCCACCACCCGGCTCAACGAGGATAATTCGGAGTTATCTACCGCTCGAGAAACCGACCGGCACAACGACCAATCGGAATACTCGGCTATGCCGCGGAGATGTGGTGCCGCATGAAACTCCCAATCGAGGCAAGAAGGGCATTCTGCGACACTTCACCGGATTGCTGCCAATTGAGCCTATTCAAAGCCCTAGACTCGGCGCTCGCGCTGTGATGATCGGCCAGCCGGCGCCCTAGAGCCTCTCCTTGCAAGGGTCAAATGGGGTCAGGGACGTACTCGAGCATCTGCGCGTGTCGAACTCGTCGCACCATGCAACCCACCGGCGCGGCGAAGCTGGATGACATAACGCCATATTTTCTTGCGCCCCAGCCGGTCGCGGAATTTACACTGCGTCCTTGGCTGCTTTCACTGGACGCGCCCTGATGATTTTTCGTGCCGGCCTCGCCTTAAACACGGTCGGCTCTTTAGTGAAGGGGTTAACACCTGCGCGCTCCTTGGTCGCGGGCTTCTTGATGACAACAAATTTTGCAAAGCCCGGAACAAGGAAGGAGCCATTCTTCTTCAATTCCTTGTAACCAATAGTCGCAAGCGTCTCTATAACGCCCTTAACGTCGCTCTTTTTCAGTTCCGAATGCTCGGCAATTTGGCCGATAAGCTCAGACTTCGTCATGGGCTTCGACATATCCATCCTTCCCGATTCTGCTGCTCTGATAGTATTCGAAAATTCGGCCTGAAACCCGGACACGACGGTGATGTTCACAGATATATTGCGAAAGCGCCTTAAGATCCTTCATCGATTGCTGATACCTTCCACGAATCTGCCACCGGGCCAACATGCTTGGGGTGCAAAATCCGCGCGAAGTCCAAGTTTTGTGAGGAAACGCCCAGGCATCGCTGAGACTTATTCAGTTCTCAGCGCGCCGCTTGTGGCGTTTGCGCCATAATATCGGGCTAACCCGTTGTTGGTCCCGCCTTAGTGGTCAACCGAATTGCCGGGACTTGTCGAGCCGTGGTAGTTTGGGTCTCCGGCAGGCCATGTCGACATACACGGTGGGTATTGGTGATACGAAGTGCAACCGCTGGTGTTCGCCGCTTGCCGCAGTTGCATTAAACTTTTGCGGCACTGATCGTAATTGACGGTGCTATCCGCCTGCTTCCGGCAATAAGCGTCATCGCTTGCATCCATGTTTTGGACGGCTTGTGCCTGAGGTTCTTGTGCAGTCATGCAGCCGGATAGCGCGAGCGCGATCCAGCAGATTGCCATTCCCCGTTTCACCGCTGAGACTCCCTACCCCAACGTCGCCCTCGACCATGACCCCATGCTAAACGAGACGGCGGTGTAGCGTCCAGTTTCCGCTGTACACGGTCGGAGCGCATTAAGATAGTCAGCGCGGCATGTCCGAGATGGGTCTTGGCTGTGTGAAAACTCCAAAATTGAATTTGCGGATAGAAAGTTTGTCTCGATTTTTGTAAATTAAAAAATAACAATGCTGGTGAGCGCTGTCGAGAAAAGACAATAGAGAAAACAATTCTGCGCGTTGCTCTCGCGGGCACGTTTTCACACAGCCTAGGTCATTTTCGACCGATCGACGATGTCTGCGCAATGTCCGCTTTCCCTCCGATCGCTACCGAATTGCTGCATTGGAGTCGCGCTCACCGCAGGCGAGCCGGAGATCATTAATACGCCATCGGCAAGCGGAAGAGGCCAGAAGATCGCGCGTTGCCCCGCCTGCAAGGTCGCCATCTGGAGCAACTACCCGCGGGCCAGACCCGCGGTCCGCTTCGTTCGGGTCGGCACCTTGGACGAGCCCGATCGATGCCCTCCCGACATCCACATCTACACATCGTCGAAGCAGCCCTGGGTGACGCTTCCGCCGGGCGCAAAGGCTGTGCCGGAATTCTATGACCTCGCCGCCGTCTGGCCGGCGGCGAGCTTAGAGCGGCGCCGAATTATGCGGGAGCGCGCGGCGGGGCACCCATGATGCTGGAAGCATGAACTCGTAAAGCGCCTGGGCGGATGACTGACCGGGTCCAGTTTGCGCCGAAGCCAAAAGGTCCAGGCATCGCGGCGAAGAGACCAGCTGGGTCAATCGCGTCATTTGAACGGCGCGCTCGGCGTGTCCGCTATTGCTCCGATCGCTACCAAAATGGCGTGATGCAATATCGGTAGCGAAGGGCCATGTGTGGACGGCTCCGAGTTGGCAAGGACTTTCTTCACGAATGCAGCATTGGTCGGTGCAGCCATGTGTTCGGCCTTTGCGTGCGGTTCACATGACCGCTGGCCATAATGCCCTCCGCGGATCAGGTCCCGGTCAATAGGACGCATTCGACAATGCTCTGGCCCATGTGGGTTGTCCTGATCGCCGGATCGACCGGCTCTGCATTACGTGCTGTTCGCCCTTCCAACCGTCACATCACACCGGATGCCCGATGTGATCTCGTTCACGCCGCGAGTGCGACGGGTTCTTTGTAGCGTTCGCCCTTGGCCATGATCGCCCACGCCATCCGGGCGATCTTGTTGGCGAGTGCGATGGCCGCGACCTTCGTGGGTCGCCGCGCCAGCAACGCTGTGAGCCAGGGCCGATGCTTGGTGCCGTGGATTTTGGCATAGCGGATGACGGCGAGCGCGCCGGTCGTGAACAGGCTGCGCAGATAACGATCGCCGCGTTTGCTGATACTGCCAAGCCTCTCCTTGCCGCCGCTCGAGTTCTGCTTGGGGACAAGCCCAATCCAGGCCGAGAAGTCCCTTCCTGACCGGAACATCTTGGGATCAGCGATGCTGGCAACCAGAGCGGTCGCCAGTGCTGGCCCAACGCCCGGTATATCGTCGAGCCGCCGGCTCGCCTCGCTCGATCGGTGCCAGGCCATGATCATACGATCAAACTCCAGGATTTGTGCCTTCAGCATCCGCAGTTGGGCGCCGAGAGCGGTGACACAAGCGCGGGCAACGTCGGGCAGCCTTTTGTCATTGGAATCGGCGGCGACCTCGAGCAGTTGTTCGACACCATTGCGCCCAACCGGCGCGACGATCCCAAACTCCGCAAAAAGGGCACGGACGACGTTGATCACCGAGGTCTGCTGGCGGATGAACAGGTGACGGGTTCGATGCAGGGTCAGGCAGCTCTGTTGTTCGGCTGTCTTGGTTGCGACGAACCGCATGTTCGGCCTGCTGACCGCTTCACAGATCGCCTCGGCATCAGTGGCATCGTTCTTATGTCGCTTCACATAGGGCTTCACGTAAGCCGGCGGCATCAGGCGAACGGTGTGGCCAAGCGCCTGGAGTTCGCGTGACCAATAATGCGATGAGGCGCAAGCTTCGATACCGACCAGGCAGGGCGGCAGCTTCTGGAAGAAGCCCAGCACGTAGCGACGCTTCAACTGGCGCCGAATGACGACCTGCCCACTAGCATCGACGCCGTGGACCTGGAAAACCGACTTCGCGATGTCGAGACCGATTGTCGTGATCGCTTGCATGGATAGCTCCTCCGAATCGTGGGAGCCTTACCAGCCCCCACATCTATGGCACTCACGTGCCGGGTGGAGGAGCCGTCCACAGCATCAATTGGAGACATCGAACCGCTATTTCGATCTCCCGGTCAGCGGTTGCAATTAATGACGGCGACAGGTTGAAGCCAAGCACTTTCGCGGCATGTGAGTTAGCGAGGGTAAATCGATATGGTCTTGGCCACCGAATCGGCCACATGCTCCTTCGTGATCACGCCACGAATTTGGGACGGCCGTGGGATTGTGCGTTTATTCGGCAAATCAACAACCAACGCCATCATGACGCCCCGCCGCGACATTCTGCGGATGATATCGAAGACCGCGTCGCTTTCTTGCACAATTGTGAAATCCTTACGCGCGACATCGCCCATCGTGATGCCCGTCTGTGCACGAGCGAGCTGCTGGCGAATGCCAGTGTTGATTCGCAGCACGCCGGATATCCGGTTGCTACGCGTCACCACAACGTGCCGAATAGCTCCCTTGTTCTCGGGCTGCAGCAAGAATTCATCAAGGGACATCTCGGCCGGCACAATCGGCACGTCAGTCTCCATGACGTCCTTGGCATTCTGCACCAGGAACATATTGGCATGCAGACCCCGCGGCACCGGATGGCCCCGGCGGATGAGCTTTAGCGTGTAGATGTTTTCGCGCGACAACAGGCGCCTGGTGGCAAGGCTTGCTCCGACTGCCAGGATCATCGGCAGCACGATGTTATAGTCGCGTGTCATTTCAAAGATCATCGTTACGGCTGTCATTGCCGCCCCGGTAGCGCCGCCGACCATGGCGCCCATCCCCACCATGGCGAAGGCAGGCACATTCACCGGCACGTGCAGGAGTTGCGCCAGCAGTCCGGCGAAGGCGCCGCCCAGCGTTGCTCCCATGTACAGCGACGGCGAAAACACGCCCCCGGAAGAGCCAGAGCCGAGGCTGGTCGAGGTTGCAGCAAGCTTGCCGATAAGCAGCAGCGCCAATAGTCCCGCGCCGGTTAGTTGGCCGCTTAAGATCGCCTGGATCGTCGCATAGCCGACACCTTCCACGTAGTAATGGCCGAAATAACGGAACAGCAGAAACATCAAGATGCCGACGAGCAACATTCCAATCATGTGCCTAATGTAACGACCGGGAATCTTATCGAACGCATCTTCCATCAGGTGTAGGCCTCGGATAAAAGCCGCGGCGGCGACTCCCGTGAGGACGCCGAGTGCAATGTAGAGCAATAGCGTGAAGGCGCCGGCGCCAAGACTGTTGGGCAGAGGGATCATCTCGGGCACGGAAAACGCAGGGTCAGGTCCAAAAAACAGCCGGCCGAGAAACGTCGCTACGCCCGTCGCGGTGGCGACCGGCAGGAACGTGTTCACGCTCACTTCCGGCAACATTAATTCGGTGACAAACAAGACGCCGCCGATCGGCGTATTAAAGGTCGCAGCAATGCCCGCCCCCGCCCCCGCGGCGACGAGAACGATGCGCTGGGCCGACGTCAGTTTGAGAAATTGCCCAAACGTGGAGCCGAGTGCCGAACCGATCTGAATGATCGGCCCTTCGCGGCCGACGGCCGCTCCGGTGCCAATCGCAACCGCCGACGCGACTGATTTGACCGCCGCCACCACCGGGCGGATCACCCCGCCCTTATAATATATCGCGTCCATGACTTCGGGGACGCCGTGGCCCTTCGCTTCCGGCGCAAAATTCGAGACGATGAAGGTCACGATAACGGCGCCTACGACCGGTACAAGAATGACCGCGGCGCCCCATGGATTGGCGGGTGTGAACTGGCTCGAGTCATAGTGAATGGAAACGATGCCCAGGAAGAAAAGGTTGTGGACTAAGCTGATCATGGCCCGGAACAGCCACGCCCCGCATCCCGTAATGATCCCCACGATTGCCGCCAGAGCACACAATGGCGCGAGGCCAAAATGAACGGGCTTCTCCTTTGATTCGGCGGTAATTCGAATGCCTGTCCCTGTGCGAAGCCGCTGATTCATTTGCGATCCGTACCGAAAATTGGTGGATCGATCACGTATCAGAGGGCTCGCGAACGAACCAGCCTAGCTACAGATATAGCGCCTTACCGACTACAGGCCCTAATCACGCCCGATGGCCGAAATGGGTCATCTTCGACCGATTGACGACGTCCGAGGCATGTCCGTTATAGCCCCGATCGCTCCCGAAAACGGGACGCTGATAAGTGTCCTAATTTGACTTCGTTCGCATCATTTGGTCGCCTCCGCCACGATAGCAGCCCGTACCGCCTCTACCGGCGACGTAACCGGCCACTGATGCAGTACGGCAAAGAATCGGCGCTTATCGTTTCCCTCCATCGGAGACGACCAGGCGTAGGCGCGCTTAGCTGTAGGATGACCAACAAGGCTGAACGCGTAGACTACGTCTTCCCAAACTGTCTTACCGCCGAATGTCTCTTTGATCGGCACCGACTTCGCCCATCGCTTCTATTCTACCGAGATGGCGACGGCCACGCTACCGCGCCCATTCCGTAACGTGTCATTAGGCGAATCAAGTTCTTGAGCGCGTTCAGGGCTTTGCTCATTTAACTCTGCTTTGCCAAAACCGCCGCGCGAAATGATTTTAAATCGCGCGGAGCGGCGGCGAGGAGCGTGGTCCCGCTACCCAAAAAAGGGATTGTTGAGCGAGGAGTACGATCCCAAAAGCAAACGTCTGCTGGGCAATTTTCCTCAAGCACTATCTCATATCGCGCTGATCAACTCTGCCTTCAATCTAAGCGAGGCGGCAAAACCTGCGATGCAGCGCTCGGATTACGCGGCGGATAATGGGAAACAGCGCGTCGACGTCTTCTGGCTTAAACATCAGACGCCGACGATAGGCGTGAATGGTCGCGAACTCGAGAGCCGTCGACGCGGATCAAGCGGCGGCTTTTGCCCCCAACCCGCGCACGGCCTCTATCATTGTCGTCAGCACAGCCGCGGCGTCGCCGTAAACCATATTGCAATTGTCGGCATAAAAAAGGGCGTTGACGATATCCGCGTAGCCTTTGCCCTGACCACGCTTGACGACATAGACCTGCTTGGCTTGATCGGCGTTGAGGATCGGCATGCCAAAAATGGGCGAGCCCTTTTCGGTACGCGCCGCGGGGTTCACGACGTCGTTGGCGCCAATGACGAGTGCCACGTCGGTGGTCTTGAACTCATCGTTGATATCGTCGAGTTGGAAGATGAGATCATAGGGAACGCCGGCTTCAGCGAGCAGGACGTCCATCTGACCCGGCATACGGCCGGCAACCGGGTGGATAGCGAACTTGACCGAGACGCCTGCTGCTTGCAGCAGCTCTACAAACTCATAGAGTTTCTGCTGAGCTTGCGCGGCAGCCAAGCCATAGCCGGGTACAACGATGACACTCTTGGCATAGCGCATGAAAATGCCGGCATCCGCCGCCGCGGTCGGCTTCAAGCTGCCTTTGATATGGCTTGCCTTGTGCTTGGGCGCGCCACCGAAATTTGTGAACAGGACGTTTGCAACAGAGCGGTTCATGGCCTGTGCCATGAGCAGCGTCAGCAGCGTGCCTGCGGCGCCGACTACCATGCCGGCGATCATCAACGCCGGGTTCTCCAGCGCGAGCCCTTCGAGGCCGACGGCAAGGCCGGTCGCTGCGTTAAAGATCGAGATCACCACCGGCATATCCGCGCCACCGATCGGCAGCGTCATCAGAATGCCGTAGATCAGGGCACAACCGAAGAACAGATAGATCAGCTGTGGCGTTGGCAGCAGCTGATTGGACGCGCCTTGTGCGACGTAAACGAGATAGCCCGCGACGGCGAGCGTGCCCAGCAAGACGAGGATATTGAAATACTGCTGCCCTCTTATGCGCAACGGCTTCTTGATGACGCCTTGCAGCTTGGCCCACGCAATCAGCGAACCCGAGAGCGAAATCGAGCCGATCAGCGCACCCAAAAGCGTCACCACAAGCTGGATTATTCCGGGCGTCTTGGTGCCGAACAGCTCCACCGCGGCAATCGCACCGGCGGCGCCGCCACCCATGCCGTTATAGATCGCGACCATCTGCGGCATAGCCGTCATCGCGACTTTCTTGCCGCCCCACCAGGCGATGCCGCCGCCCACGATGAGGGCGAAGATTCCGAGGCCGACATTGACCATGAGATGCGGCCTGGCGGCAGCGCTGACATCGAAGACGTAGAAGAAGCTGGCCAGGACGGCGACCAGCATCCCGAGTCCGGCGACGAAGATCCCCGAAGGTGCCGTCACCGGCGATGACATCCGCTTGAGGCCATACATGAACAGGAAAGCGGCCCCGAGGTTGGTGACGCCGATGATGAGTTGGGCGACGCTTGTCATCGTCATGTCAGCTCCTCAACCCTTCTTCGGGTGGCTGGCTTTCGCACGACTGTGTTTGGCGTGGTGGGTTTTGTGTCCGCTGGTCTGGAACATCGCCAGCATCCGATCGGTGACGGCATAGCCGCCGGCGGCATTGCCAGCGCCGAGCAATACGGCGAAAAACCCGATCACCTGCTCCTGCACCGTGCTGGCGTTAAGCAAAACGAACATCCCGCCCACCACCACGATGCCATGCACGAAATTGGAGCCGGACATCAGAGGCGTGTGCAGGATCGCCGGCACATGGCCGATGATGACCCAGCCGGCAAAGGCGGCGAGCATGAAGATGTACAAGGCTACGAAGCCGGTGATCTGGATTGAAAAGTCCATCGTGTTGTCCTCGTTCGGCTCAAGCCGCTTTCACGGGCGCCTTGGCTGCGTGGTTCTTGGTTGCGGGAGCCTTGGCTGCGGTTTTGTCGGCTTTGTTGCTGGGATAAGCCTCATGCTCGCTCTTATCGCTGTGGATCTTGCCGTCGTGGGTCAGGACCGTCTTGGCGAGCACTTCATCGTCCCAGTTCAGGGTTAGGATGTTGTCTTTCATCATCAGCGCGAGGAGCGCCGCGACATTCTTTGCGTACAGTTCGCTGGCATCTTGCGCGAGCAACGAAGGCACGTTGAGCGGCGCCACGATCGTCACCTGGCCGACCTGCGTGGTCTCGCCCGGCTGTGTGTCCTCGCAATTGCCGCCGCCCTCGGCGGATAGATCGACGATCACGGCGCCGGCCTTCATGCCGGCGACCTGCGACTTGCTGATGAGCTTTGGTGACGGCCGGCCTGGAATAGCGGCCGTGGTGATGATCAGGTCCGACTGCTGGATATGCTGGGTCAGCACGGCGTCAATCTTGGTTTTCTCTGCGGCGGTCAGTTCGCGGGCATAGCCGCCCTTGCCGCGCGCATCCACGCCGGTTTCAACGAATTTCGCCCCCAATGACAAAGCCTGCTCTTCGGTTTCCGGGCGCACGTCATAGCCTTCGACGACGGCGCCGAGACGGTGGGCGGTGGCGACCGCCTCCAGGCCGGCGACACCGAGGCCCATGACCAAAACTTTGGCCGGCCCGATCGCGCCGGCAGCCGTTGTTATCTTCGGCAGGATGCGGGCGAGATGGGTCGCGCCGAGTTGCACGGCGTAATATCCCGCCAAGGCGGATTGGCTCGACAGCGCGTCCATCGCCTGCGCCCGGGTGATGCGCGGCACACGTTCCATGGCGAAGCAGGTGATCTTCTTGTCCAGCAGGCGCTGCACCAACGCCGGCTCGTTGTTGGCATAGACGAACGAAATGAGGATGGCGCCTTGCTTCATCGCGTTGAGCACATCCAGCGCGGGTGGCTGCACGGCGAGAACGACGTCGGCGTCGCCGACCAGCTCATTGCGATCGTCAATAAACGCGACATCTTTGAAGGCCCCATCGGTCAGGCTGACTGCATCTCCTGCGCCCGACTGCATGTGCAGTTTCGCGCCGAGCTTGATGAGCTTTGCTGCAACGGACGGCATCAACGCCACGCGCCGTTCGTGCGGATGGGTTTCCTTCAGAACGGCGACGTTGACGTACATAGGCGCTCCAGTTGTTGACCGATTATCGGCCGTGCGTCAGCGCGACCGATGAGGAATTCCGAGTGAATGGAACTCCTCATCGTCTTTTCGCGGTCCGGCGTGCCTTATAGCGGCGCTTCAGCTGCGACGTAGCGAACCAGCTTTTTGTTCACGAACTCCTGGATACCCATGTCGCCGAGTTCGCGACCGTAACCAGAGTCCTTGATGCCACCGAACGGCAGTTCGGCGTCGGACCAGGAAATGTTGTTGATGAACATCATTCCCGTGTCGACGCGGCTGGCGACTTTCCTGCCGCGGACAATATCTTTGGTGAAGACGGAGCCGCCCAATCCGAAGTCAGAGTCGTTGGCGAGCGCAACCGCCTGGTCTTCATCCTTGACGCGGAAGAACAGCGCGACCGGGCCGAAGAATTCTTCTCTGAAAGCCGGGTTGTTCGGCTTGATGTCCGTCAGGATCGTCGGAGCCATATACGATCCCGGACGGTCGATGCGCTTGCCGCCCATGATCACCTTTGCGCCATGGGAAACCGCGCCATCGACTTGTTTCAAAAGGTCAAGCAGGGCCTGTTCCGAGGACAATGGGCCGAGTGTCGTCTTTTCGTCCAGCGGATCGCCGGGTTTGAGAGTCGCAAGCGCCGCCTGAAACTTTTCCAGGAATTTGTCGGCAAGCTTGTCGACGACGATGAATCGCTTTGCGGCGCAGCAGGTTTGCCCCGTGTTATACATCCGTCCCCACACCGCCCACTTGATGGTGTGGTCGAGATCGGCGTCTTCGAGGACAATGAACGCGTCGCTGCCGCCGAGCTCCATCGAGGACGGCTTGAGGTTTTTTCCAGCTCGCGCCGCTATGCTCCGGCCAGCCGCGACGCTGCCGGTCAGGGCCACGCCTTTGATTCGGGGATCATCGACGACACGGTCCGACTGATCGTGCGAGATCAGAAGGTTGGTATACAACCCGACGGGCGCCCCCGCCTCGATCAAAAGTTTCTCGAAGGCGATCGCGCATTGCGGCACGATGCCCGCGTGCTTCACCAGCACGACGTTGCCTGCCATCAAATGCGGACCGGCGACACGCGCTAACTGGTAGTAGGGGAAGTTCCAGGGTTCCACGCAGAAGACCACGCCGATCGGGCTGCTTTCCATATGGCCTTCGCCGAGACTCGGATGGAGCTTCACTGGCGCCAGGAAGCGCTCGGCGTTCTTGGCGTAATAGGCCAAGATATTCGCGCTGAACTCCACCTCGCCACGGGCTTCATTGATCCGCTTGCCCATTTCGAGCGTCATCGTGTGGGCGAACTCGTCGGCCTTCGCATGCATGATCGCTGACGCCTTGGCCACAACGACCGCTCGCTCGGCGTAGGTCTTTTGCCGCCAACTCTCAAAACAGATCGCGGCGGTCGCGATCTTGGTCTCGAGTTCTTTGTCCGTCAGCTCATCGAACTTCTTCAGGAGCTTTCCGGTGGCAGGGTTGAGGCTTTGGTAAGTCATGGCTTGGTTTCTCTTTCAATGTTGTCGTGCAGCTGCTGTCGCTATAGTGCTAAGCCTCAATGATCACCTTGAGCGCTTTTGTTTTGGCCGCGTTTTCGAAGGTCTCGTAGGCGTCGAGGATTTTATCGAGCTTGAAGTGATGGGTAATCAGGAGCTTGGGGTCGATCTTGTGAGATCCGACGGTCTTGAACAGCATCGGTATGGTGGCGGTGTCGACCAGCCGCGTGGTGATGGAAATATTGCGGTCCCACAGGCGCTCCAGATGCAGAGCCACCTGCGTTCCATGTACCCCGATATTGGCGATGGTGCCGCCCGGCGCGACGATCTGCTCGCACATCTCGAACGTGGCCGGGATGCCTACCGCCTCGATGGCGGTGTCGACACCGCGCTTCCCGGTCATCTTCATGACCGTCTCTACGGCCTTGCCGTCGGCGCTGTTGATGCCCGTGGTGGCGCCGAAGCGCTTCGCCATTGCAAGGCGGTTGTCGTCGAGATCGATCATGATGATCTCGGCCGGAGAGAAGAATTGCGAGGTGAGCAAGG
>JBEKGX010000016.1:0-102239 GCA_050012575.1 Xanthobacteraceae bacterium
GATCGCAACGCGCACAGGCTCCGACGGATCGGATCCTTCAAAATTCACTTGTAATGGAATTTGCATGAAGGTCCTTCGGTTGCCCGCGCCAGTATATATGCGCGATCTCCACTAATGGAACGGCCCCGTCGCTCTCTTGGCCCGCCAGCAATGGACGTTCAAGTGTCGCGTTGCAGCGAAGTCTCGCATCAAACGGTCGGTTTGGGTCACGAGCGTCGTTTGACGCTTTCGGCGGCGACTTCCGCTATTACCCTGAACGCCGACATTCGCTTGCGCTGCACCAAGTGACGCAACGGGGCCATAATCAGACTCGCCGAGGCGCACCAAATCATACTCGGGCGGCCGAAAATGGCTTTATTTTAATCGAGCTGTGTTACGGCGTTCACTTCGCCCTTCTGTTGCTCTTGTTCGGTCGCCTTGTCGGTCGGACTGATATCCACGGTTACCTTGTTCAATTTGCCAGTGAACTTGAATGGCACGCGGTAATCTTCGCTAACCGGGGTTCCAGTATCCTCGCCAATATCCAGTGTTTCATCGAGCGACACACGAAACGGAATACTGCGCGCAATCTTTCAGCTGCGGGCGCTGCTGTGCCGAGTTTCCTTGGCGGAATCAGAGTAAACTAACGGGAAAACGTATCGCGCGCTAACGCTTGAGGCCGCCTTAGCCAACTAAAGCTTAGTCAGCGCGCGGTGGTTTCACCACCATTGGAACAACACTACGAAAGGCGACAGCAGCGACAGCACTATTACAGCCAGCACCATCAAACGCTCGTCCATGTTACCTTGTATCCAGTGGCTGTGACGCTCGTTCTGCATCGCCATTACCTCCTGGGGCCGCCTATGGTTTAATTTATCTTGGCGATCGCGCAGCGCCCTTGACCAAAGTCAAGAAGGCTCACCAAAAAAATCAAAAGGGGACCGACGGCTTCGGAAAGGGACCAGGTTCAATTTGTACCGCTTCCCACCATACTCGGCCGTCGCGCGCAGCACGCTTCAGCTTATCCATAGGAAAAACGCTAAAGATTTCACAAAAATGCCTAAGCCGCTGTCGCTGATCCGCTTCGCGATAGTATCGCTGGCCAAAAGGAGACGGCCGAGACCGGAACCGTATGAGGGCTCGGTCAAGGCCGTCTGGCTCAGATACCCCCGTATTGAGCCAAATAAAACACTAGAGATTCTGGCCGTTAAAGTCTTGAGGTAAATCAATTAGGCACGCCCTTCATCGCTGGGCTAATCGCGACCGGCTTCAGTTAATGAAGTTGCGCTGTCGGACGAAGTTGCCGGCCGTATCTCGCACCCAACCGAGTTTCCTGCGAGCATTCTCGCTGAGCCGTTCAAGTGTCCAGGGTGGATCCAGGACAAGCCGCACGCAAATCGATGTGGCCTCGCGAAAGCGATGACTTAGAATGTCGTTGATATCCTGAAACAATATTTCTTCGAACGGGCACGAGGGCGAAGTCGTCGTGAATTCCACGTCGATGCCCTTTGCGTTCCACTCCGCCCGATAAATCAAACCCATGTCGACGATGCCGATGCCAAGTTCGGGATCGTCGATCTCGTTTAAGACGTCGGTTAGGTCCTCTTGCATCTTGTTTCTCATGTTCACACGGCGCGCGAGTAGCGCGTCTCTTGGTTCGATGAATAGGCATCGAAGACGGCGCATACTGTCCGCACCAGCGGCCGTGCATCTTCGGGAATCGTGATCTTGCCGTCGGAGCGATAAACCAATCCGCGCTGCGCCAGCGCATCGATTTCGGACAGCTCTGTGGTGAAGTCGTTGAGGTTCCTGTTTCGCCTGGCCGCCGTAACAGCAAGGTCTACTTCCAGATTGCACATAAGCTGCTCGATGATGTCGCGACGCAGGCGGTCATCCTCAGTCAGCGCTCGCCCGCGTGCCGTTGCCATCCGCCCTCCCTTAATTGCGTCTCGATAGGCGACCGTACTTGATGCATTCTGAGCGTAGCCTTGAGGCAGAACGCCGATGGCGGAGGTGCCGAAGCCAATAAGGACTGCCGCCTCGTCGGTAGTGTAGCCCTGGAAATTGCGGTGTAGTCGTTTCTGTTGTTGTCGTCGCGCCAGCAGATCGTCCGGCTTGGCAAAATGGTCGAGTCCAATAGGCCGGAAGCCGGCCTGCTTCAGCACGGCCGTCGCGGCCCGGCTCTGAGCGAAACGCTCGAGCGCGCCCGGCAAAGCCTCTTCCGACATCAACTTCTGATGCCGCTTCATCCAAGGGACGTGGGCATAGCCGAACAGGGCAATGCGATCGGGGTCGAGCGCGAGGGAACGTCGCGCGGTTTCGGCGACTGTTTCGACCGTCTGGTAAATGAGGCCATACATCAAATCGAGATTGATGTGGATGATCCCGGCCTTGCGCAACCAGTCCGTTGCGCGGACGGTCTGCTCGAAGCTCTGCACGCGGCCTACCGCCTTTTGCACCCGCGAATCGAAGTCCTGGACGCCGAGACTGGCACGCGTGACACCGCCTTCCTTTAATGCGAAGACTACGTCGCGTGTAAGTGTACGCGGATCGATCTCGATGGCGATTTCGCAATCTATAGCGAAGGTGAATGTCCGCCGCAGCGCCTCCGTCAGCCGTGCAAAATCCCGGGGCTGGAGCATGGTCGGAGTGCCGCCGCCCCAATGCACGTGGACTACTCGACGGCGGTCGCCCAGATACCGGCCCACGAGGGTGATCTCGCGCTCGAGCAAATCGACATAGGCCGCCACCGGGGTATAGTTGCGCGCTACAGTGGTATGGCAACCACAATAGAAACAGAGCTCGGAACAAAACGGCACGTGTAGGTAGATCGATACTGGGACGTTAGCCGGCAGTGCGGCGAGCCACTCAGTGTACGTCGATCCGTCCACGTCGGCGACGAACTGCACCGCCGTGGGATAGCTCGTGTAGCGCGGAATCCGTCTGTCCAAGAATTGCAACAGTTCAGCTGGCATGGCGCTAATCGTTTGAAACGGTGGTGCGGTGGGCTCGACACGTAATCGCTGGCGGCCCTAAGTGATTAACGAACCCGTCGCTTTACCACTCGCCGCGTGCCGCCCAAGGCAACGCATCCAGCGCCATGAGCGTGGCGGCGTTCGGGCAATAATCCTTCCATGCTGGAATAGCGGCATCGCGCGCAAGGTCTCTTGCGCACCGCCGGTGACTTTCACACATTGTGCAAACTCGCTGCAGATCCCGGAGCGTTCGAGGCTCGACCGTGGCGACCTCATTTAGATCCAGTTGAAGGGCCGCCATGCGGCGCCGCAATAGGTCAGCCGATTCAGGACTAACGCTCGCGAGCTTCCGGAACTCTGAAGCAGATATACCGACATCTTTCGCGATGCGCTCTACTTCGTCCTCGCAAGAGAATAAAGGACTCTCTCTAGTCCAATTTAGGAACCATCGCAAAATAAGTTCAATAGGCGCCCCGCTTTTTTGTCCAACGGATAGCGTTGACATTTGACTCTCCTCTGGCTCCGCCATCACAATTTAAAAAATAGAGGACATTCGATTTTGAGTGCTTGACTAAAATCAAGCTAGCCGCGAAGTCAGGTCTCGTTCCCGGACCGGTCGGACAATCTTCGGTCTGGAAATGCAATATTAAGCAAGGGGCCCGCAAAGGCGGCATAGCAGACCTACCCAATTTGCGTGCTGGAAATAAGGGACATTAAGGTTGGGCTTAAATTCGTTTTGCTAATTGGGATGCAAGACTAAGCTTTCTCGAACGCCGCCGCGCGGGCATGCCTACGCCGTGGCACTTGTGTGTTGCGTATCGTGGCGATCACCAACTTTTTTCTCCCACCGCTCGGGGATCTCCGCCGCAGGCTCGATCAGAGCCTGATCTACGACTGGGCGATGCGATGTCCCATCGCGGCTTATTCCTCGTTCATATTGTATGGCGACGTTTACGGCTTCTGTCAGCAGGTTCTGCAAGATCCGAGCATGTTCGAACGACCCGACGACGGCATGGTCATCGCCATGTTGGCTCGGATCTCGCAATGGATGTTCGTGGTCCTGCTGTCGATCCAGCCGCTGTTTCGGCTGCGCCCGATCGCGAAATCCGAGACCATCTCGCCTCGTATCGCGGCGTTAATGGCGGTCTGCGTGCCCCTGATGTTCTTGCAGCTTGAGCGGGCGCCGCCAAGTCTTGGCGTTAATCTGCTAACCGTATTCATCAGCCTGCTCGCCAACATAATGTCTGTGGTCACCGTGAGTTTTCTCGGTAGGTCGTTTAGTGTAATGCCGGAAGCCAGGCAGTTGGTGCAAAGCGGTCCCTATGGCGTCGTCCGCCACCCACTGTATCTGTGCGAGATGCTGGCCACCGCTGGCGTCGCCCTGCAATACCGGTCGCTGCCCGCTGTCGGGTTATTGATCTTGGCAATTACACTGCAAGTGCTGCGGGCACGCTGGGAGGAAGGCGTACTCACGCAAGCTTTCCCCGACTTCAGAGTCTATCGATCGCAGACATCGTTTTTGATTCCGCGCGATCCGCTGCGCTTCTTCGCGTCATTCGTGGCGGATTTCGCGGCGCGCCGCCGTTTGACGTTCGTGGTGGCGTCTATGGTTGCGGTTCTTGCGGTGGTGGCAACAGTGCTGCCGAGACTCGTTGCATAAAAATAACCGGCGAGGCGCTGATGTTGGGATTGCTACGGTTCCTGTTGGCCTATCTGGTCGTCATCAGCCACCTCGTGGGCAGCGATTATCTGGCGCATTTCGGGTTTTACGCCGTGGTCGGCTTCTTCGTTATCGCGGGCTTTTTCATGACGTCAGCGCTCAACGAGATATATCGCTTCGACGGCGTACGATTCTGCATCAATCGCGCTCTGCGACTGTTGCCGCCGTATTATCTGGTGAGCATGATTACGCTTGTAGTCATCGCAGTTGTGCCGAACGAGGCAGGACAATTTCTTAAATTTTGGCGCGCCGATATACAGCTCCGCGACGTGCTGCTCAATCTCTCCGTTCTGTCGCTTCAGACCGCTGATCCCGCATTCCGCATGGTGCCGCCGGTCTGGTCAATCGCGATTGAGGTCGAGATGTATCTGATGCTGTACTTGGTAATCGCGCGACGATTGGCTTGGGCCTCGGTCGCGCTTGTGGCGGGCCTCTTCTATCATCTGGCGTGCTCCTATGTGGAGTTTCCCTGGGCGGCGCACTACTTCACCGCGCCGTCAGCCGTATTGCCTTTCGCGGCAGGCGCGCTGGTCTATTTCCTGCGCCAGCGCCAGCTGTGTCCAATCGGTCCGGGCACCGCCGTCATAGCGTTTGTGGCGTGGTGTGCGAATGTAATGGCCGGCGGTTGGATGCTTCCTGATTCGTATATTTTTGGTCTCGGCTACTACCTCTGCGTCGCCCTGTTCACGATCGTCGTTGCTGTCCTGGCGGGGCGGGAATTCGCTCCAATAATAGTGCGGGTGGATCGGACGCTCGGCGAATGGGCGTATTTCATCTTCCTGGTGCAGTGGCTCGCCGGCTTTGCTGTCGTCCTCACTTTCATGCCGGGCCAATGGCGCGGCTGGACGCTGCTCATGGTTGCGACACCGGCGATCATCGCGGCGGGAGCGGGGCTTGCGATTTTGAACCGTCGACTGGTGGAACCTCTGCGCGATCTGGTGCGCAAGATGCCGAGGATATCACCGGCGGCAGTTTCGGCGGTCGCCATCATTTATCGGCGACGATCAGTGGAAGTTGAATAGTAACCGAGTCGACGGCAGCGGCCGCCCACTTCGCGCAAGGACGATTGATCTATGTCAAAGCATCCCGGACTAAAAAGAGGGCACCAAAGAGCCCCGGCGGCCTTGACCGCGCCTTTTAATAAAAAAGGTTCGCGTTCGGGAATTATGGAGCCAGACATGACCCACTCAACGCATATTCAATCGAATCCAACTTCGCGACGAACTATCCTTTTGCGAAGCGTCGCATGTGCGGCCGGAGCCGCGGCCTTACTCCAATCAGCCAAATATGCCAACGCCGGAAAAATGGCTCGATCAGTTGTCGCTTATCAGGATTCACCCAAAGGCCCGCAAGAGTGCAGTAACTGCGCTTTCTTTGAGGCGCCGAATTCCTGCAAAGTCGTTGACGGCGACATAAGCCCCTCTGCCTGGTGTAAATTATGGGCCAAGAAGGCTGGCTAATCTGGACTTGTCGGTCTCGAGCGCGCAGATGAGAAGCTAATGCTTGTTCAAGCGCAGCAGCAAGCCAAAACGCGCGAGAGCAAAAAAGGCGAGGTCGCCAGCTGAGGCGGCCTCAATTAACATCGGCCGGGCCTCGGCATCTTTGCGTTGCAGGATCGCGGTAACGCCCTCGTCCGCAACCCGCTAAGAAATCGCCTGGCGATACGGGTGGAGTTGGAATACCAGCTCGGAAAATCGGCTGTGGTTGCGGACTGAACGGATCAGATAAGTGCAGCGGACCGCCCCTTGCCTGCGGCAAGGTAGGCGTGACGACCGTTAATCCCGCTACTGCAAACAGAACGACGAAGCGACACACCTTAGCCTCCGCCGCGCCTAGCGCCGTCGTCCCTTTCGCCAAGATACGCTTGCCGGACGGCGGCGTCGGCCCTGACCGTTTCCGGCCGTCCGCTTGCGATGATGCGGCCCTCGACCAATACCGTAAGGCGATCGGCCAGCGCGAACACCGCCTCCATGTCGTGCTCGATCAGAAGGATCGCAACGCTGCCCTTGAGCTGGCGCAGCAGGCGCACCATTTTCGCCGACTCTTCCGGACCCATCCCGGCCATCGGCTCGTCGAGTAGCAGGAGGCGCGGCTCCGTCGCTAACGCTATCGCGATCTCAAGCTGCCGATGTTCCCCGTGGCTTAATTTGTCGACGCGCACGCCTGCACGTTCGCTAAGCCCGACGCGGTCGAGCGCGGCCAGCGCGGGTTTGCGGAGCTCGGCTTCGCCGCGAGCGTCGCGCCAAAAGCGAAACGAGTGGCCGCAATGCGCCTGGACGGCAAGCGCGACGTTGTCGAGCGCGGTGAAGTTATTGAACAGCGAGGTAATCTGGAACGAACGCGCGAGACCGAGGTGGCTCCGGCGATAGACGGGAAGTTGGGTGATGTCGGCGCCGTCGAAGCGGATGATGCCAGCGTGCGGGATAATTTCGCCGCTAAGCAAGCCGATGAGCGTTGTCTTGCCGGCTCCGTTTGGACCGATCACAGCATGAATTTCGTCCACAGCGACGTCGAGTGTGATCGCATTTGCAGGGACCAGGCCGCCAAATCGCCGGGTCAAGCCCTCCGTTTGGAGGAGCGTTTTAGCCACGGCAGCGGCCTTCATGAATGCTGCTGCGCGCATGGTTCGCTGCAAGCAGCAAGACCTGTCCGAGGATCAGCAAATATGGCCCATCTCCAAGAATTCGGCCACGAAGTTTAGTCAGAGCGCTCGATCTCCGCAGCTTCTTCAAGTTCCAGGATGTCTCGCCGCAACGTGCTGAATTTCTCCTCAAAGTCTGGCTCAGAGGGGGAGCCATAGCGATCTGCCAGATGCAGAGCGATATCTGCCCAGTCCTCCGGCTGCAGCGCTTTAAGCACTGCCGGAAACACGACGCGCTCCTCTGTCTCCATGTGCTTTCGCTCATGGTCAATGAAATCGCGAATAATGTTGTGCACAGTCTGCCTTAGGAGATCCTGGTCGCTCAGCACACGCTCAACGGCGTAGGCGACCCGCCCCAAACGTTTCGCTCCCTCCCGATGTTCGGCATGGAAATCGCCGATGGCCGCCGCTGCGACGGGGTCGCGCGCTTGGAACCTCTCGACGATAATATCCTCCTTTGGGTGATGGCAGATATCCGGATAGTTCTTGAAATAATCGATTACCGCGAGGATGACCTCATAATCTGGCCGTTCGCCACGATCGAACACGCTCAACTCCCGTTCCATAACGCGAAGCAATTTATCGATGTTGCGATGTTCCTGGCGTAAGACATCGATAATTTCTATCATCGTGGCGCTCCCACTTTAGTGATTGAAGCCACACAGTTTGGTGTCACAGCGTCGCGCTATGGCTGAGTCCTCGCGTCGGCACAAATGGAATAGAGAATCCTTGAGTGAATGCGGCGCTTGTCACGACCGAAAATTTAATCCACGCACCAACAGCCGCGAGTGCAAGGCCAGCTACGGCCGCCAATGCTGGCGCGCTCGGAACGAGGAGCGCGCACACAAGCAGCACAGCTGGCAGCGCGTGGCCAAGCAAATGGACCGGAACAGAGATACGGTTCAGTGCTGCGATGGCCGGCGCCGGAGCCCGTCTTTTCAATCGCTCTCGGTAGTGGTCCCAAGCGCCCGCTCTGGCCAGCAGAGCGACGATCGCTGCCGGTACCGCCCAAACAGGCGGTTGCGCGTCGAGGGCGGTGAGCATCAGCAGAAGACCGAGTCCTTCCGCGAGTCCGGTGATGATAATAACTGGCTGCAGAGCTGGCTCACTCCATGCCGGTACACCCTTTGAGGCGTAAAGAATCCGAGCCTGGCAATATAAGAACCCCAGACCGAGGATTGCCGCCGCCGACGCAAGGACTGCGACCGGGAGATGCCCCTGAAACGGCAAAGAAACGAAAGGCTGGTCCAGGAGAACTGCTAACGTGCCAAGCGCGAGAACCGGCAACGCCAAGAGAGCCTCGCGACTCATCCACGAGGTCTGCGGGTGAAAGAATACATTCAAAGCGCGCAGCGGCCGCCCGATCTCCAGCCAGACCATCGATAACCCAAAGGCAATCAAGGCGAGCGCCAACGTGCCGGCAAGGAAATAGGGTGACCCGGACGCAAACCCTACAGCCGCCGCCAAGAGCAGTCCGGTCCCCGACCCGCCGCCGATGAAATTGCATGCCGCGCGACTGTCCCAGTTGTGCTGGAGTCGTGGCGCTCCGCTACCGGTGAAGGTCGTGGTCATGACGGTTCTTGATCCCATAGATAATAGAAGCCCGGGTTAGTGCCTAACTCCTCGTGCATTCGGAAGTGCTTGTTATTTCGGAGGAGCTCAGACACGCGGCTTTGCGGATCATCAATGTCGCCGAAGGCAAGTGCGCCGGAGATGCAAAGATTGACGCAAGCGGGCGTTGCCTCGGGATCCTCGCCCGGCGTCAGGCCGCGCGCGACACCCGCGTCAACGATGTCCGCGCAGAATGTGCATTTGGTGGCGACGCCGATCAAAGAGTCGTTCGCACGCATCTCCTCGTCGGCTGTCGGCTGGTCGCCGAAGGCGAACTCGCGTTTTTCGACCTTGTATCGCGCCTCGTAGGGGCAGGCGACCGCGCAGGCACTGCAGCCAATGCAAAGATCGTAGACAATTTGTACGACGCCGTCAGGGCGCCTGCGGGTTGCGGTGGTTGGACAGACCCACTCGCACGGCGGATCGGCGCAGTGCTGGCAACCCGTCGGCACAAATACCCGTCTCACGTCGGGATATTCGCCGACCTCCATATCGAGTACTCGCCGCCATTGAACGCCTGGTGGCGTTGCGTTGGCTTGCTTGCACGCCGCCGTGCAGGTCTGGCAACCGATGCATCGGCGCAGATCGGCGACCATGACGTAACGGGTCATGGCTGTGCACTCGCTCGGACGGAGACGCGGACGAGATCCGACCCCGAGCCAGTGGAGTCAGTAAGATCGAGCGACAGGGCCGCCACGGTATTGAGGCTCGGGAACTTCAACTCTTTGGCGTACGGCGTCTTCCAATGATCAAACTGACCGACAATGACGACCGTGTCGGGACGGATACCTTGCTCTAAAACGGCGCAGCCGCGCGTGCTGCCAGTGGTGGAACGAACTTCAACCTGGTCTCCCTGGCAAATGCCGAGATACTTTGCGGTCGCGACGTTAAGAATGACGCCGCCGTGGCCGCGCATATTACGCCCGACTTCATTCATCAGCGGAATGCCGACGTTATTACCCGCAGAATATTGCATGCTCTTGGTGGTGATGAGCCAAAGCGGATAGTCGGCGGGATCACCGCCCATTCTGCGTAACGCGCGCTCCCAGCGGGCTGGAACATCGTCCCATACCGGCAGCGGCGCATATTCTTCCAGCTGGTCGTCCCACCAGTGAACGTCTTGCTCATGCAGTCGGTTCGCGAGTTCTCGACCGGCGCGGACCAAACGCTCCTGGTAGGGAAGTTCAAAACGCAGGTCGTGTTCCACCATTGTCGGGTAAAGGTACCAATCAAGCCGCTTGAACGGCACGGTAAAAAAGCCGTGCTCCTTGAACCAGGCGAGATCTTTGCTCTCCGCTCCATTCGAGAATTGTGCCGACGCGGCCTTGCATTCGGCGTTCCAGATTTCCTCAACGGAGTGCGCGAGATTCGCAGCGAGGGAGAAATCGTAATTGCTGCCCTTGAGCGGCACGCACGCGGTGCCGCGGTTGATTGCGGCGTTGTAATGTTCAAGCAATCCGCTGCGGCGCGCAAGTTCGGTGGAAATCCAGGTGAAATCGCGAGCCTCGCCCTGCGGCGGTACCGCAGGCTGGCGCAAGGCTACGCCTTGATGTTCCCAGAATTGCTCCACGAACTTCGTGCCGCCAATACGAATGAGCTGCGTGCCTTCCAGATCAGTGGCCTCGGGTAGAAGGATATCGGCCATGTGGTTTGTTTCATCGAAAGTGTAAGCAAAGGCGACGACGAACGGCATTTTGGCCATGGTTTCAACAAGCCGGCTGCTTTGCCAAAACGAGATGGCCGGGTTGCTGCGAAATACGAACCAGAGATCAGGCGCCGAGGGCCGCTGCCAATTCGGCGGTGCCTCTCGTAGGAACATCCAGGCAAGGTGGCTGGGACCGAGAGCCTGGCTCCACGCCGAGTCGCCGACCAAAGGTACCAGCGCGGTATGGGCATTACGCGAGGTCGGATGCTGCGCCCAGTGCTGCCGGTCGGTGGCGTTAAGATGCGCCGCCATAAAGCCATCCTCACCGGGCTGTACGCTGGCCAGCCGATTACCGATCGGCTTGTTGAGCCGGGTCGTGGTACCAAGCGTGCCGCCAGGCACCTCCAACGCTCCGACCAGCGCGGCCAGCATCGTGCGCGCCCAGCAGCAATCGTACCCACCCCACCCGTTGTTCACCGTCTTGCCGAGAACGACAGCAACCGGGCGGAACGGCAGGGTACTGCCACCAATGTCGATCGTTTCGCCGACACAAGCGTTGGCGAGATACTCGTTCGCTACCCGGCGCATGGTCGCTGCCGGCACGTCGCACAGCGGTGCCGCCCATTCAGGCGAATAGGCACGCATGTGCTCGACCATCCGCGTGAACGCCGTTGTGCCGGTGGCCCGGTCATAACGCCAATTGGCCCCGTCGGGCCCGATTTCGATGCAGTCGTCAACTGTGAAAATTCCCTCCAGCGCTGGAGCGGTGCCCCGTCGGTCGAAAGGGACTGCAGCTGATTGCGCGCTGTCCCAAAGTAGCGGCTTGCGGTCGCGCGGATCGCGCAAATAGTATCCATTCGGCCCGACCAGATACGGCGAGGCGGTACGATCGCGCAGAAACGCGACGTCCAAGCGCTCCCGCGGATGTTCGTGGAGCAACACGTGCATCATCGCAAACATAAATGCAGCATCGGTCTTCGGCTTGATCGGCACCCATTCAGCGGAAGCAGCCGCAGTCACTGACAGATGCGGCTCGATCTGCACGCGTTTGATGCCGCGGATACGGGCGTCTGCGTGCCGGCGCACGGCGCACACGCCGGCTGAAACTTCAACGTTAGCGCCGAACGAGACGACAAAGCGACAGAGCACCGTATCCGCGCTTACCGTGAAGGCACGGTGCCAGAACTCTCCGTACAGATGCTCGGAATGCACACACTTCACGCCTTGTCCCGAGCCGAAGCTGTAATCGACGGCGCCCCAAGCGGAGAGGAATGCCGGAAAGGTGCCCATGTAGCTCTGTGGCGTTCCGCCGTGACCAAAGCTTGCGGCGACGCGAGGCATACCGGCGTCGTCCATGATGCCGTGCGCACGAATTTCGGTGAGGCGCGAAGCGATCGTATCCAACGCTTCGTCCCAAGAGATTGGTATGAAACCGGGATCCTCGGCCCGCCCCTTGCGCGGATTCGTCCGCTTCATCGGTGTGCGCAGGCGATGAGGGTTGTAGGTTTTTTGGATCAGGCCCAGGGCACGGACGCAAATGCGACCTTCGCCGGGATGAATGCCCTCTGCGGCATAGTTCGGCAGAATTTGCGTCGCCACCCCGTCCACAACCTGGACTGTGAGAAGATCGGGTCCGGCCACGCAATTGTAGCAATAGCTAGGAACATGCTTTACGGCGCGCATCGGGCTAACGGCCACAACAGTCCCCCCCTTTTGTGGCAAACTGCGCTATGTTCGAACCTAATTGCATTGACTTTAATCAATTCCCCTCGCGGTATTCTAGAAAAAGCCTCCCTGACCTTGAAAGCGGGGCTCGCCGCGGCTTCGATGTCGATCAAAGGAGATTGTGGCGATGCCTGCGCGCCTTTCCTGAAAGGCTTCTTACATGGCAATCAAGTCGTCGCGCCGCGCAGATCCTTAACCCGCACCGCCTTGCCCTGAGAGCGCGGCACCATGCCCGACTTTTTGACGACGACAGAGCAGGTCACACCGATCATTGATTTCAGGTGCTGGCGGATCTCGCCAGCTTTTTTCGCGAGCGACGGTTCATCCGATGGCGCATCAATGGCGAGTTCGATCTCGACGGTCATAGCGTCGAGCGGGCCCTCGCGCGTGAGCACGATCTGATAATGCGGGGCGAGTCCGGGGAAGCTGACGAGAAACGCCTCGATCTGGGAGGGGAAGATATTGACGCCGCGAATGATGAGCATGTCGTCGTCGCGACCCGTCACCCGCATGATGCGGGTGTGCGTCCGGCCGCAGACGCAGGGCTCGTCCGTCAGCGTCGTGATGTCACGCGTGCGGTAGCGGATCATAGGTAGCGCTTGTTTGGTCAACGTCGTGATCACGAGCTCGCCGGGCTCACCGATCGGGAGCCGATCGAGTGTCTTCGGATCAACAATTTCGAACAGAAAATGGTCCTCCCAGCCGTGCAAGCCATTCTGCGTTGCGCTGCACTCGCAGGCGACGCCCGGCCCGAGAATCTCCGACAATCCATAAATATCGACGGCCGTGATGCCCAAGCGCGCTTCGAGGTCACGACGCATAGCTTCACTCCACGGCTCGGCCCCGAAAACGCCGCAACGGATCGGCAACTCGCGCACATCGACGCCCATCGCATTGGCGACCTCGGCAATGTTGAGCGCATAGGAAGGCGTCGCGCATAGAACATCGGCGCCCAAATCTTGCAGCAGCGCGACCTGACGTTCGGTACCGCCGCCCGAAACCGGCACGACGGTGCAACCGAGTCGCTCGGCGCCGTAATGCATGCCAAGCCCGCCAGTAAACAGCCCGTAGCCGTAGGCGTTGTGGACGATGTCACCGGGGCGGACGCCGGCGCACGCCAGAGAGCGCGCCATAAGCTCCGACCACAAATCGAGATCGGTACGCGTGTAGCCGACGACAGTCGGACGGCCAGTCGTCCCGGAGGAAGCATGCAGACGCGAGACCTCTTCGCGTGGCACTGCGAACATGCCAAATGGGTAGTTGTCGCGGAGGTCGGATTTTAGCGTGAAGGGAAAACGTACAAGTTCGTCGAGTGACGTCAAATCGTCCGGTGTAACGCCCGCGACATCGAACTTGTGCCGAAAGTGGGGAACCTTGGCGTAGGCGCGTGATAACGTGTTCTTGAGACGATGAAGCTGCAGCGCCGCTAGTTCGGCACGCGGCATACATTCGATCGCGCTATCGAACATGACTGATTCGGCATAGTGAACTGCCGGCTTCATGATACGGTTTCTCGGAGCTAGTAAGCCGTCGACCATAATTTAGTTTATTAGACCGACGCTGCAACAAGTTGACCAAAGTCAAGCAATCGGTTCGTCGCGCATTCACACCCCGAGATAAGCTTCGCGGACGCGCTTGTCGCCTTGAATATCCGCCGCGGCTCCGCTTGTGGCAATCGTGCCGGTCTCGAGCACATAGCCCCGGTCAGCGATGGCCAGCGCTGCACTTGCATTCTGTTCGACCAGCAGCAAGGTCAAACCGTTGCGTTTGAGGTCCAGAACAACATTGAGGATTTGATCGACGAGAATGGGTGCAAGCCCCATCGATGGCTCGTCGAGCAGAAGCAGGCGCGGTTTCGCCATCAAGGCTCGCCCGATCGCCAGTAACTGCTGCTGCCCGCCTGACAACGCACCGGCGGTGGTGTGCCTCAATTCGGCAAGCATGGGGAACCGCTCGTAGACGAGCTGAATGTCGCCTCTACAGTTATCCCTGCGCTGGGTCCATGCGCCGAGCTTCAGGTTATCCTCGACCGAAAGCGGTGCAAACAATTGCCGGCCTTCGGGAACTTGCGCGATCCCGAGTGCGACGCGGGCGTGTGCAGGCATACCCTCAATCGAGCGGCCCTCGAAGCGGATGCGGCCCGCTGAGATTGGCTGAACGCCGGAAACGGCACGCAAGAGCGTCGTCTTGCCGGCGCCGTTCGCACCTACCAGTGTTACGATCTCACCGGACGCAACCTCGACCGAGACGCCGTGCAGCGCCTCGATACGACCGTAGCAGCTTCTGAGATTCTCAACAGACAGCACCGGCGGCCTCGTGCGTACCATGAACGCCAAGATAGGTTTCTATTACCGTGGGATTCGTGCGTATCTCAGCGGCGGTGCCTTCAGCGAGCGTCCGGCCGTTGGCGAGGACATGAATGCGGTCGGAAACTTTCATGACCAGCCGCATATCGTGCTCGACGAGCACAACCGTGATGTCGTTCCTGACGATGCCACGGATAATATCTTCGATTTCTCCCGTCTCTACCGGGTTGCAGCCCGCCGCCGGTTCGTCGAGCAGCAGTACGGTTGGCTCGCCGGCGAGCGCGCGCGCGATCTCCAGACGCTTGAGATCGCCGTAGGCTAGGTAGCCCGCCGGCAATTCGGCCATGTCTTCGATGCCGACACGAGCAAGCGCTTTGGTGGCCGCCTCCCGCGTGCGACGGTTCTGCCGTCCAACCGCTGGCAGATGCAGGAGATCGGCGACAATTCCGGTCGCCTCGTGGCGATGTCGCCCGACCATGACATTCTCGATTGCGGTCAGGTGTGAGAAGATTTGCAAATTCTGGAAAGTGCGCGATAGGCCGCGGCGGGCAAGTTGCTCCGGGGGTAGGTCGGTCACATTTATGCCGCCGAGCAGCACGCGGCCGTTGTCGGGTGGGTATAGCCCGGACATTAGGTTGAACAACGTCGTCTTCCCGGCGCCGTTCGGTCCGATGATTGAGAACACGGTGCCAGGAGCGACATCGAAGCTCACTGCGTCGACCGCGCGCACGCCGCCAAACGAGACTGAAAGACGCTCGGCCGAGAGCGCGGTCATTTAGCTCTCCCGCTGAGCGCGGCCGCCAAACTAGGCACGATCCCGCGCGGCATAAAAATCATGACGCTCATCGCGATCAGTCCCAGTGCCAGGTGTTCGTAGTCGTGAAAAAAGGTCAATGCCTGCGGTAGGATCACCAGCAGCGCGGATCCGACGAGCGATCCAGTGACCGACCCCATGCCGCCCAGCACCACCATCGCGACGAGTTCGATCGAGCGCATGAAACCGGATGCATCGGGCGTGATGTAACCATTCAGGAGCGCGAAATACGAGCCGGCGACAGAGGCGTAAACTGCCGAGACGACGAAGATCATAAGCTTCTTTTGCGCAACATCGACTCCGATCACGCGTGCGGCTATTTCACTGTCGCGGATTGCGCGCAACGCACGTCCCGTCGGGCTGTCGATCAGGTTGAGAGCGAGTGTGGCACTGACGAGAAAACTGATTGCCGAAACCCAGTACCAGGTGTCAGCGCCGCGCAGCGGCCAATGGAGCAGTGTGAGCTGCGCCACCGTCATGCCGTCCGGCCCGCCGGTCCAGTTCGCTTCATTGGCGAAGACGATGGCGAGCAACACTCCAAAGCCCAGGGTAGCGACTGCAAGATAATGTCCCTTGAGGCGCAAAATCGGTCGGCCGACGACGAACGCTACCAGCGCAGATAGCATGGCCCCGATGGCGAAAGAGAATAATGGCGGAATCCCTAGTTGGGCGGGTCCGATCGCTACAGCGTAGGCGCCGAGCCCCATGAAGCCCGCATGGCCCAGGCTGACTTGACCGGCGAAGCCCATCAGCAGGTTGAGTCCGACGCTGGCGATCGCGAAGATGAAGACGAGAGCCGCGATACGGTAGTAATAAGCGGACGGCGACAGCAATGGCAGGAACAGTGTGATTGCTGCAAGCGGGACAAGGGAAATCAACCGGTGCCGCTGCCACAAACGAAATCGGTGAAATCGAGCGAGCATGCTTACACTCGCTCGACCGTCGCCTTGCCGAACAATCCCTGCGGCATGGCGAACAGCACGGCCAGGATGACCAGGAACGCGACGGCGTCTTTGTACTCAGCGGAGACGTAGCCGGCCGCGAATGCTTCAAACAATCCAAGCAAGACGCCCCCGACTACGGCCCCTAGAGCGCTGCCGATGCCGCCGAGCATTACGGCAGCGAAGCCCTTCAACGCCAGCAGTGTGCCGGTATTGTAGCTGGTGAGTGTAATCGGCGTGATCAGGATGCCGGCAACAGCGCCGATGGCCGCCGACAGCGCGAAACAGACGCCAACGATGACGCGGATATCGATTCCCACGAGTCGCGCGGCGGTCCGATTGGCCGACGTCGCGATTACGGCCTTGCCAAAAAGCGTTCGGTCGATGAAGACCCACAGCAGCGCCACGATGACGACCGCACCAGCAAGCACGGCCAGGCTCTGAGGCAGAATGGCGGCGCCGCCAAAGCGGATCGGCGCAGCGCCGAAGAGAGGCGGAAGGCTGTGAAAGCGCTTGTCGAATACAATCTCCGCTGCGCCGCGTAGAAAGATTGAGGCGCCGATAGTAATGATGATGAGCGTCACCGCGTCCGCTCCGCGCGCGGTCTTGATGGCAAAATAATACAGGGAAAGACCGACGGCGGTGGTGAAGAGGATTGCGATAAGCGCGGCGAGCGGCAGCGGCAGACCGGCGTAACCGAGGAAAACGGTTGTCATTCCCCCCAGCATGACGAACTCGCCTTGGGCGAAGTTCACCACATCGGAAGCATTATAGATCAGCGTGAAGCCGATCGCGACAAGAGCATAGATAGCGCCGACGGTGAGCCCGGAAAAGATGAATTGCAAGAACTCCGCCATCGGTGCAGGCGCCTATCGCCGGAGGTCGACCGACCACAAGAGCGAGCCCTCCTTAGCGGGCTCGCGTGCAGTTCTACGAGTTCGAATCGGGTACTAGCGTCCAATCGCCGTTCTTGATTTCGAGCATCCGGAAGGCTGAAAGGTCGAGGCCTAAATGATTTGTCGGGGACATATTGACGATGCCGCCGGTGCCGACATAGCCCTTCGTCTTCTCGATTTCGTCGCGCACCTTGGCCTTGTCGAAGCTGCTAGCGCGTTTAGTTGCTTCGATGAGAATCATCAGCCCATCGTAGGCATGGCCGCCAAATGTGGAGACCGACTGCCCGGTCTTTGCCTCGAAAGTCTTTTCATAGCTGACGACGACCGGCTTTTGCTTGTCGCTTTCCGCAAGTTTGTCGGCGACGAGCAGCGCCGCGGCCGGCAGGCGGACCCCATCTGCGGCTGGGCCCGCGAGGCTGATGTACTGCTTTGAAGCGACACCGTGGCTTTCATAGAGCGGGTACGCGATATCGAGCTGCCGGTAGTTGCGCGTTACGATGGCCGGGCCTTGGCCGAAACCCGTATTGATCACCGCCTGCACGCCGGCCAAGGACTTGATCTTGGTGAGCTGGGGAGTCACGTCGCTGTCAGCTGGGCCGTAGTTTTCCACATCGGCGACAGAAATGCCGGCTCTCGGCGCCACGGCGATGCATTGATCGCGCATCGACTTGCCGAAGGCTTCGGTCCCGGAAATTAATGCCACCGTCGTCAAATTACGCCGCTTGAGGTCGGCGAAAATCTTCTCGCATGCCATGGTGTCGGTATGCGGGGTCTTAAAAACCCACTTGTGAACTGGTTCAACTATCTGGATGCCGCCAGCAAGCGAGATGAACGGAATCTGGGCATCCTCGAAGACAGGCATCATTGCCAAGGTTGTGCCGGTGGTCGTGCCGCCGACGACGGCGAAGACCTTGTCTTCCTCGACTAGGCGAGTGGCGAAGGTGCGCGCAGCACTGGCGTCGCCGCCGTCATCGTAGATGACGAGCTGTAGTTTCTGGCCGTTGATCCCGCCGTTAGTGTTGATATCCTGGACGTAAATGTCGAGCGTCCTCTTCTCCGGATCGCCCAGGAACGACGCTGGACCGCTGGTCGAGAGTACAGCGCCCACCTTCACTTGAGCCGAAGCAGAACCGACGGCGAGCGCGATGGCAAACCCAACAGCGAGTCCGGCGGCAACCCTCAGATTTTTCCTGATCATCGAACCCTCCTTCTGGTTTGAGCCTTGGTAAGAATTCCGCCCTTGTCTGGATAACGAAATCAATGTCAGCCTCGAGAGCCTAGTGCGCGTCCGAGGGAAGCGGATTTACTTACGTCGATTTTGCCGCCACCGCCTTGCTTTAAGTCAAGCGATGGCCTCGATCGGGTGTACGTCGCGATGTGGAAGCATTACCTCGGCATTGCCGGCTAACGTGTAAGGCCATCGCGCGGTAACTTTTCGGAAAAACTTCGCAGCCTTTCCCGGTCGAGATTAGAAAGACGTCGGCGCCTTCGCAATTCAGTCCTGCGGTGCTGGTGGATCATCGTCCTCTAACCACGTGTCGGCAGGCTTCGGATGCTTCCGCAAGAGGCGGTATACTAGATTGACGTGCTCGGCCTCTTCTTCGGCAAACTCCGCCGCCATCTTTTTGATTGTGGCATCGTTTGCTGAATCCAAAATGGAAGTGAAAAAGGCGAGCGCCTGTTTTTCACCGGTAAGCGCAAGTTGCAGCGCATGCCATGGCGTCATCAGGTAATGCGCAGCGCCGAGATCGGCTTCCTCTGGGCTAGCGCCCTTTTTCCATCGCCCGAGATGCTGTGCATGCGCCGCCAAGTCGATGTCGCCTGCCATTTTTCGGATTTCTTCGGCATGATTTCCTTCGGCCCGGGCAAGGTCCCGAAACACTCTGACCAAGTCTTGATTGTTATGCGTTTCCATCTGTTCGCCGAGCTCGGTATAGCGCTGCACGGCATCGGCCTCGATCTGGTAGGCGAGGGCGAGCAGATCGACGATGCTGGTAATCGGGCGTTCGGAAGGCGTCTTACTCATCGCTCGAATTCTTTCTCCAGATCAGCCAAGTCGATGGACTGGTTGCCCATCCGCAGCTGATACGGCCGACGCGCGCCACGATAGAGGATGCCGATATTGAAGCCGTCGTCGGTCATGAGGCGCCGCGCCGCCTTAGCCGGTTCGCTGGTGGCGGTGACGGGCGCCGGATGAACAAGACTCTTCCACTCCCTTTCGTCAGGTCGGAAGGTGACACACGGGCTGAGAATTTCCACAAACGAAAAACCGGGATGGCGGATGGCTTCGACGAGAATGCCCGCGGTTTCTTTTGGGTCGCCCGAGAAGGCACGGGCAACGAAGTTGGCTCCCGAAGCAAGCGCGATCACCAACGGATGAAAAGGATTCAGACCAGTACCCCCGGGGGACAGGGCGGTATCGAAGTCCGGCTCCGTGGTCGGCGAGGGCTGACCTTTGGTCATGCCATAAACGCGGTTGTCCATGACGACATAGGTCATGTCGATGTTGCGCCGGCAGGCATGGAGGAAGTGATTGCCGCCGATCGAATAGCCATCGCCGTCGCCGCTCGCCACCACGATGGTCAGGTCAGGCCGCGTCACTTTCAGCCCGGCTGCGATGGCCAACGAACGGCCGTGCACACCGTGGAAGCCGTAGCAATTGGTGTAGGCCGGGATGCGCGATGAGCAACCGATACCGGACACGACGACGATCTGTTCGGGTGGCAGGCCCAGTTGGGCGAATGCGCGCGTGAACGACATGAGCACGTGATAATCGCCGCAGCCGGGACACCAGATCGGCTTCACGTCGGATGTGTAATCCGCCGGCTTGGTAGCCGGGCGCGTTTCGACGCTCGACATGGTTATCTCCAATCCGTAATCGCACGATGGATTTCGCCAGCCGTGATCGGCAGTGGTCCCGGCCGGTTGAGGACACGAACTGATGCCGGCAGGTCATAGTGGGCCCGCAGATATTTGTGGAACTGGCCGCCATGCGTCTGCTCGACGACCAAGATGCGTTTGGCGCCTTCAAGTGCGGCTGCCATCTGTTGCGGTCGGGCTGGCGCTAGCAGGCGCGGCGCGACGAGGCGGGTATCGAATCCGTCTGCGGCGGCGCGCCCGGTTGCCTCGCGCGCAGCGCCAGTGAGCGACCCCCAGGTGATGACCGCGAAATCACCGGTGCCTTCGATACTCGCCCAATGGTCGCCGAAGTTGAAGTGTTCGAGCTTATTGCGCCGCTTGTCGAGCTGGGTCAGATGGTCCGCAGCTCCGCTGGTTGGGATTCCGCGTTCGGAATGGGTGAGGCCGTCGGCCGTGTATTGACCGCCGCGCAGTCCCGGAATGGCCATCGGCGACACATCGTTACTGGCTACGGCATAGCGCTTGTAAGCGCCAGCAATATTGGCGGCAACCGTGCGCGCGCCGATGAACGCGACGTCGGCGGGCCGGTCGATGGCGGCGCGTGATTGCCCCATGAACTGGTCCGACAGGATGATGGCTGGTGTTTGTAGCGATTCCGCGAGATAGGTCGCCCATTGCGTGGTGAACATGCAATCTCCGACTGACTGCGGCGCCAACGCGAGATGCGGCGCGTCACCATGTAAGCCGTAGACGGCGATATTCAGGTCGGCCTGCTCGGATTTGGTGGGAATGCCGGTCGATGGACCGGCGCGCATCACGTCCACGACCACGATCGGGATTTCGGCGGATGTAGCGAGGCCGAGGGCTTCGATCATCAGCGAGAGTCCGGGCCCGGAGGTCGCAGTTAGGGCCGGCGTGCCACCAAAGGATGAGCCGATGATCATGTTGATTGCGGCGAGTTCGTCTTCGGCTTGAAGCAGCGCGCCGCCAACCTTGGGAAGGCTCGGCGCAAGCCATTCGAGAATTTCTGTCGCCGGAGTGATCGGATAGGCGGCGGCGAAGCGAATACCGCCCCGGATAGCGCCAAGCGCAGTTGCTTCGTTACCCGAGAGCAGCCAACGGCGGTTTGAATTCGCGCTGGGGGTGGCGAGCCGCTTGTGAAAGTCGATCGCCGCCGCCGCGCTAAATCCCACTTTGATACCGGCCAAGCTGGCCTCGATGGCGGCTGGTCCTTTGTCGGCGAGACGGTTTTTGATCGCGGCGAGAACCTGCTCGGTGGTGAAACCCAGGAGACGGCTTGCGATGCCGAGCGCGATCATGTTGGGCCGGCCTTCAGGGATGGTCTTGGCCAATTCCTTCATCGGCACCTCAACGACACGGGCGCCAGTTTCGGTGACCATCGGCGGCGGTTCGCCGCCGTGCGGGTCGCTGATCACCAGGGTCTGCGGCCCGACGTTGATTTCCGCCCCGAAACGGTGGGCGTTCAGCCAGTCGATGCCGATCAGCAAGTCGAAGTGGTCGGGTAGGCATTCGACCGGATGGATGGCGAGGCGGAGCAGCCCTGCCGCCTCACCGCCGCGGATCTGTGGGCCCAAAGTGCGCGTATAGAACCCATGCCAACCAGCTGTGCTGGCCGCTTCAAGCAGGGAATCCCCGGCAGTCAGAGCGCCGGCGCCGCCGCTCCCGACAAACGCGATCGAGATGCTCGGCGAGCCTGCCATTGCCATGGTCGTCACCTCCTAATCGAGGTCGAGGTCCGCCCGGCGGTCGCCCGACGAGCAATATGTATTTACGTACTACAATACGTTTTTCTTGGCTGTTCCTTGATCTTGATCAAGGCAGCGAACGGTCAGCGGACCAACAATTCCACTAAGGCCGCGTGCCAGTCCGCCGATGGGCTCGCCGAGCGAGCCGGAGGGGCGATCCTATGAGCGCTAAGCCAGTTCGTTGGATGATGACGGGCGCGGGCAAGCCCATGGTGGCGATGGAATTCGAAATCGGCAAGCTGGGCCCCGATGAGGTTCTGGTCGAGATCGCCGGGTGCGGAGTCTGCCACACCGATTTGGGATACTATTACGATGGCGTGCGCACCAAACATGCGCTGCCGCTGACGCTCGGGCATGAGATCAGCGGTCGTGTCATCGATGCGGGTGCGGATATGCTCTCATACATCGATCTCGCCGTGATCATTCCGGCGGTCATCCCGTGTGGCCACTGCGATGTCTGCCTGCGCGGCAAAGCGACGATCTGCCCGAACCAGAAGATGCCCGGCAACGATATTCACGGCGGTTTCGCAACTCACATCATCGTGCCGGCGCGTGGATTGTGTGTCGTTGATGAGAACCGCCTGGCGGCGGCTGGAATCGAACTCGCCGATCTCTCCGTCATCGCCGATGCGGTGACCACGCCTTATCAAGCGGTGGTGCAGGCCGGTGTCACGACCGGAGATCTTGTTGTCGTCAATGGTGTTGGCGGCGTCGGTGGCTATGCTGCCCAAATTGCTGCCGCCTTGGGCGGCATCGTTGTTGCAATTGATGTGAGCGATGAAAAACTCGCCGCGATGAATGGGCAGGGCGCCTCGCTCACCCTGAACGCCAAACAGATGACGCCGCGCGACATCAAGGTGGCGATCCAGTCCTTCGCCAAGGAGCGCGGCCTGCGCCAGACCGAGTGGATCATTTTCGAATGTTCGGGCACCCGCGCCGGGCAGGAAACCGCATTCAATCTGCTTAATCACGGCGCCACGCTCGCCGTCGTTGGATTCACCATGGACAAGGTCGAGGTGAGGCTGTCGAACTTGATGGCCTATCACGCGCGGGCGATCGGAAACTGGGGATGTCCGCCTGACCTTTATCCCGACGCCCTGGAGCTCGTGTTGAACGGTCGAGTCAAGGTCACATCGTTTATTGAAAAGCATCCGCTCAGCGAGATCAACCGTGTGTTCGAAGTAGCCCATGCCGGCGCACTCAAGCGCCGTGCCGTACTGATTCCTGCATCATGAGGAGCTCTCAATGACTGTCGAAGCAGCCCGCACTATCGCCGCGCAGAGATCCGAGCCCAAGGATCACAATCTCGTCACCGAGGCGGTGCGCGAGACAGTTTCCAAAGGCGTGCATTACGAGAAGCGCCCGGTGAAAGGGACGGATGGCAACCCGGTGGCTGGTCTGTTCAACGCCTGGATCACGCTCGACAATCCAAGCCAATTCAATTCCTACACCACCGATATGGCGAAGGCGACGATTCTGGCTTTTCGCGCCGCGAGCGCGGCGCGTGACGTCGTCGCCGTGGTTTTCACCGGTGCCGGCGACAAAGCTTTTTGCACCGGCGGCAACACCAAGGAATATGCCGAATACTACGCCGGCAATCCCCAGGAATACCGGGGATACATGCGGCTGTTCAACGACATGGTCTCGGCGATTATTGGTTGCGATAAACCGGTGATTTGCCGCGTGAACGGCATGCGCATCGGCGGCGGCCAAGAAATCGGCATGGCCTGCGATTTCTCGATTGCGCAGGACCTCGCTCGCTTCGGACAGGCCGGGCCCAAGCACGGCTCGGCTCCGATCGGCGGAGCGACCGACTTTCTCCCCTGCATGATAGGCAGTGAACAGGCCATGGTTTCCGGCCTGCTTTGCGAACCGTTCTCGGCGCACAAGGCCTATCGTCTCGGCATCGTCAGCGAGATCGTGCCGGCGCTGAAAGTTGACGGCAGCTTCGTCGCAAACCCAATGGTTTATACCGATCGTTACCTCGATGAGTATGGGCGCATCGTCCACGGAGAGCCCAAGACCGGCGCTGCGGCCGCCGAAGGTCAGGCACTGTTGAAGCGCGGCACCATCGACCTCAGCCTGCTTGATGAGCGGGTCGAAGCGCTGTGCACGAAGCTGCTCTATACCTTCCCCGATTGCACGACCAAGACGGTCGAGGAGTTGCGCAAGCCGAAGCTCAACGCGTGGAATGCGAACAAGGAGAACGCGCGCGATTGGTTGGCGCTCAACATGATGACGGAAGCGCGCGCCGGCTTCCGTGCATTCAACGAAGGTACGCGGGACACCGGGCGGGAAGTCGATTTCGTGGCGCTGCGCCGGGCGCTCGCCGCCAACACGCAATGGAGCGATGAACTCACCGAAAGCATCATGCCGCGTGCAAGGTCGTAGCCATGACCCGGCCGGTCAAGATCTGGCACGAGGCGGACGGTCGCTTGCTGCGACTACGGCTAGATCGTCCGAAGGCCAATCTCATTGATGCGGCAATGGTGGCGGCGCTTGACCAGGCGCTGGCAGAGCATCTCGACAATGGTGAGTTCGGCGCGCTGCTGATCGATGCCGAGGGGCCGCATTTCAGTTTCGGCGCCAGCATCGAAGAGCATCTGCCGGGTCAATGCGCCGCTATGCTGGCCGGGTTGCATCGTCTGATCCTTCGCATGGTCGAGTCGCCGGTGCCGCTGCTAGTTGCGGTGCGCGGCCAATGCCTTGGCGGCGGGCTAGAACTCGCGCTTGCCGGTCATCTCATGTTCGCTACCCCGGAAGCCAATCTCGGCCAGCCGGAAATGAAGCTCGGTGTGTTCGCGCCGGCCGCCTCTTGTTTGTTGCCGGAATTAGTCGGCCCGCAGCGGGCGTTCGATCTGCTGGTGTCGGGCCGCAGCATCACTGGCACGCAAGCGGCAGCCATCGGCATCGCGCATGAAGCGACCAGCGATCCGGAGCGCGCCGCGCTCACCTATTTCGAGGAGCACCTGAAGCCGAAAAGCGCGAGCTCGTTGCGCCTCGCGGTCAAGGCAGCGCGGCTCGACTACGTCGCGCGCGTTAAGGAAAAGATCCGCACCGTTGAGCGGCTTTATCTCGACGAACTCATGGCCACCCATGACGCTGTGGCAGGTCTCGAAGCATTTATCGCGAAAAGGTCGCCGCAATGGCAACATCGTTGAACCCTTCGGCCACGGCCGACATCGTCGCGCGCGCGAGCGCGCTGTTCCAGGATCTGTCCTTCACGTCCGCGCGCGAATGGAAAGCGGCGAAGCCCGGCCGTAAGGTGATCGGTTATATGCCGATCTACGTACCGCGCGAAATTATTCACGCCGCCGGCATGCTGCCGCTCGGCATCGTCGGGGGCGGCGATCAGCTCGAAGTCATCCACGGCGACGCCTATTACCAGAGTTATATCTGCCGCATTCCGCGCTCGACCATCGAGCTGGGCGTGTCCGGTCGCATCGATTTCGTCGATGGCATGCTGTTCCCGTCAATCTGCGACGTGATCCGCAATCTTTCCGGCATGTGGAAGATGATGTTCCCGCATGTCTATTCACATTATTTCGACGTCCCGCAGAACTATCGGGACGACATCGGCGGAAATTTCTACGTCAACGAACTGGCTGAACTCAGGCACGATCTTGGGGAACTCCGCGGCAAGCCGGTAACCGACGACGAGCTTCGAAGTTCGATCGCGGTCTACAACGAGAACCGCCGCTTGGTGCGCGACCTCTACGCATTTCGGACGGAACGGCCATGGCAGGCGCCTGCCGCCGAGGTCTATCTGATGGTGCGCGCCGGCCTCGTGCTCCCGGTTGAGGAGCATAACGTCATGCTGCGCGATTATCTTGCGGCAGCGCGTGCCGAGGAACGACCGATGCGCGATAACTGCCGCATCGTTCTAACCGGCATGTTCTGCGAGCAGCCGCCGCTCAACCTGATCAAGTCGCTTGAGCTTTCCGGCTGCTACGTAGTGGACGACGATCTCTTGCTGGTCACCCGCTGGCTCACCGGCGACGTCGAGATCACGGACGATCCGCTCCTGAATCTATCGCTTGCTTTCCTGCATCATTCCGAGTCGACGGCAGCCAAGTACGAACCCAATCAGAAGGAAAAGGGCCAGCACCTTGTTCGCGCGGTCAAACGGACGGCGGCGGAAGGCGTCATCTTTGCCGCACCGAGCTTCTGCGATCCGGCGTTGCTAGAGCGACCGATGCTCCAGCATGTGCTCAAGGAAGCTGGGATCCCCTACATCGCGTTTAAGTACGCCGAAAATTCTGGCCAGATGCAGCCGATCAGGGAACAGGCCGGAACGTTCGCCGATTCGATCAAATTATGGAGCGCAGCATGACGACGCAGACAAAGTTTGTCACCTCCAAGGCGCCGGCGAAGGAGGTCATCAAGGATGCTTCCATGGTGAAGCAGAAGGAGATGATGGCCTCTCATTACGATCGTCTGACCGGAGCGTCCGAGGCCGGCGACAAGGTTGCGGCCACCTTCGTGCCCGGAAATCTCAACGAGCTGATCATGTGCTTCGACCTTCTGAACAATCTTCCGGAGGTCAATGCCATTCAGAACGGACTGCGGCGCACCAGCGGCAGCTACGTGCTTGAGGCGGAGAAGATCGGTCATTCGGAGGACGTCTGCACCTATGTGAAGTCGGACATCGGGATGATGGCCAAAGGCAATCTCGCGCCCAACGGCAAAAAGTTTCCCAATCCCGACGTGCTGCTGCTCTCCTACACCGGCTGCTTTACTTTCATGAAGTGGTTCGAGCTTCTGCGCGAGCAGTACAAGTGCGAGACGGTCATGTTGCACACGCCCTACATGGGCGATGGCAAGATCACCAAGAACATGGTCGATTACATGGTCAAGCAGCTCAAAGAAGAGGTCATCCCCACGCTCGAGCGCGTGTCCGGGGTCAAGTTCGACATCGACCGCCTGCGCGAATACCTGAAGAAATCGACCAAGGCTGAGGACGATCTGGTTCGCGTCCTGCAAAGCGCCAAAGCCAAGCCGTCGCCGATCGACGCCTATTTCGGCGGCATCTATTACATCGGGCCGATCTTCGGTGCCTTCCGCGGGACGCAAGATGCCATCGATTATTACCGGTTCTTGCGCGAGGAGGTCGAGGAGCGATTGGCCAAAGGCGAGGGCCCGGTCACGCCCGATGGCGACATGGGTAAGGAGAAGTACCGCCTGGTCGTCGAGGGACCGCCCAACTATACAAATTTCCGCCAGTTCTGGAAGATGTTCTACGACGAAGGCGCGGTCGTTGTCGCGTCAAGCTACACCAAAGTCGGCGGCGTCTACGATTTCGGCTTCCGCCACGATCCAGACAAACCATTGGAAACGCTGGCCGAATATTGCCTCGGCGTCTACACCAACCGCAGCCTGCCGATGCGCATCGACATGCTGGTCAATTACATAAACGAATACGAAGCGGATGGCCTGTTGATCAACTCGATCAAGAGCTGCAACAGCTTCTCAGCCGGGCAATTGCTGATGATGCGCGAGGTCGAGAAGCGCACCGGAAAGCCGGCCGCGTTTGTGGAATCCGACCTCGTCGATCCGCGCTATTTTTCGGCGGCCAACATCAAGAATCGTCTGGAGAGCTATTTCCAGATGATCGATCAAAAACGTGCCGGCGTGGACGTGGCGGCTTGAGGAGGCATGAATGAAGACTTTCGTCGGCATCGATCTTGGTTCGACGACGACCAAGGCTGTCCTCCTCGACGAGGATCGCCGGGTGATTGGCCACGGCATAACCAATTCGCGCTCGAATTACGCAACTGCTGCCCGCGTGGCCAGTCAGGAGGCCCTCGTTGACGGGCAGTTTACGCTGTTCCGCCGGGCCCTGACCGATGCTCACGCCCAAATCGAGCTCGATACCTTCCTCGGGGCGCTCGTGCGAGCCTTTCGTCTCGAGCAGTTTCTCGAACAACTCGACGATCTTGAGCAGACCTGCGCAGGCCAGATCCAAGGCGAACGCTTCGCCAAGATCGAGTCCGGCATAAGAGATTCGCTCCGCGAGGTGTTCCGTCGCTTACGCAGCGAGGCACCCGAACTTTATGCCCCTGGCGCCAAGCGCAAATCCGACTTCTTTCGCGATATCGCAGGATCGCGGTACCACGCCCACGCCGAAGAGGTCGCACGAGAAACGCGCCTTTCCTATGACCTGCTGCTCAACGTCTACGACAAATCGATCATCGAAGTGGAGAACAGGCCGCCGGCGGGTGAATTGAGCGATAAATTCCGCCGCGCGCTCGGCCGCATCCTGTCATCGGAGCCGTCGGTCCAATCGGCGGCGGCCGACATCCAGAAAATGATCGAGAGCGCGCTCGCCGTCGATTTGGAGGAAACCTATCTCGTCGGCACCGGCTATGGCCGGGTGACGCTGCCGTTCTCCAAGGAGCATATCCGCTCGGAAATCCTGTGTCATGGTCTGGGCGCCCATCTTATGTATCCGCAGACGCGCACCGTTCTCGACATCGGCGGTCAGGACACCAAGGGCATTCAGATCGACGAGAATGGGATCGTCGCGAACTTTCAGATGAATGACCGCTGTGCGGCGGGATGCGGGCGCTATCTTGGCTACATCGCCGATGAGATGAACATAGGCCTGCACGAATTGGGTCCCATGGCCATGAAATCGGATCAGCCGGCGCGCATCAATTCGACGTGCACCGTGTTCGCCGGCGCCGAACTGCGTGACCGGCTTTCGCTCGGAGAAAAGCGTGAAGACATTCTGGCTGGGCTGCATCGTGCAATCATTTTACGCGCGATCTCCATAATCTCGCGCTCGGGAGGCGTTACCGACCAGTTCACCTTTACCGGCGGTGTTGCAAAGAACGAGGCTGCGGTGCGCGAACTAAGAAAGGTTATCAAGGAGAATTACGGAGAGGTGACGATCAACATCGACCCGGACTCGATCTATACCGGTGCGCTCGGAGCGGCGGAATTCGCGCGCCGAGCACATTTGGGAGAGGTGGGCGGGAGCGCACAATGACCATCACAGCGGGAATCGATATTGGCACCAGCACCATCAAGGCGGCGCTGTTCAAGGTTGAGAATGGTGAGGAAACCTGGTTGTCGCGTTACGTGATGCGCATCCGGCAACGCGATCCTCTGGAATTGGCCCGCGTCGCCTATGATGCTGTGCTCGAAGACGCAAAGCTTCAGCCTGAGAATATTAATTATGTCGCGACCACGGGCGAAGGCGAAAGCGTGCCGTTCCATACTGGCCATTTCTACTCGATGACGACCCACGCGCGTGGCGCCATCTACCTCGACCCCGAATCTCGGGCAGTGCTCGACATTGGCGCGCTGCACGGCCGGGCGATCCAAATCGACGGTCGCGGGAAGGTTCTCAGCTACAAGATGACAAGCCAGTGCGCATCAGGCTCGGGACAATTCCTGGAAAATATCGCCCGCTATCTGGGTATCGCGCAGGAGGAGATCGGATCGCTTTCGCGACAAGGCGATAATCCTGAGGTCGTTAGCAGCATTTGCGCCGTGCTCGCGGAGACCGACGTTATCAATATGGTTTCGCGCGGCATCACGACGCCGAACATCCTCAAGGGCATCCACCTTTCGATGGCTGCCCGGTTATCTAAGCTGCTGAAATCGATCGGGGTGGTCGATGGGGTGGTGATGGTGACCGGCGGACTCGCGCTCGACAAAGGGTTGGTCGCCGCGCTGGAGGAGGATATCTCGCACATCAAGGACATGAAGATCACGGTTCGCAGCCATCCCGATTCGATGTTTGCGGGCGCGATCGGAGCTGCGTTGTGGGGCGCGTTTCGATTTGAGAAACTTGCGACTGCTAGCCGGGTGCCCAAGGCAGCATAAGAACGTAAGGAGGCGACGCTATGGCGCTGATAATTACCGCAGCCTGCACGGCCTGCGACGCCTGCGAACCGGTGTGCCCGAACAAGGCCATCACCGCCGGCAATCCGATGTACGTGATCGATCCACTTAAATGCACCGAGTGCGTGGGTGCCGAGGACGAGCCGCAGTGCAAGCTCGTCTGTCCGGCGAATTGCATCGAGCCCAATCCGGACTGGAACGAAACGAAAGAGGATCTGCTCGCCAAATACGAGCAGTTGCACGGCTAAGTCATGAACTTTTATAACCGCGTCTGCCAGAAACTGCACGAGGAGCACGCCGCCGTGATCGCACTGATGCAGGAGCTGGAGCGAACCATTGCGCGACACCGGGTTAGCGCTCCCGACGCGAGAAATCCGATGATGGCGAAGCTTTTGAGTGATCTCGCCGCCGAACTGCCAGGCGAGGTCGAGCGTCATTTCGCCTTCGAAGAGGCCGAGCTGTTCTCCTACCTCGGCGAAGCAGGCAATCAGGGCGTCGGCGCGCATTTGACTTACGAGCACGGCATTATTCGGCCGATCGGCGCCGCGTTGGTCAAGCTCATCGGCGACGTCCGCGCGCAAGGCTTCGATGCGGCGCGCTGGGCCGAATTCCGTCGGCTCGGACAGCAACTGAACGATTGTCTGGTGCCGCATGCCCGGAAAGAAGACATGGCACTACTGCCGCTGCTGGACGACTTGATGGATCCTGAAAAGGAAATGCAGCTTTACGAGAAATACGTCGAGCATATGTGAGGCTATTGCATGAGCAATGCTGCCGCGACTCAGGATAACAATGTCCACCCGCTACGTTCGATCGATCTCGAACGCATCATTGCTATCGATTCCGCCCACGTGGGCGAGCCGCGCCGCCGTTTTTTTGAGAAACGCCTGGCCCATGCCGAGCAGCACCGCGAAGATTTCGTGCATGTTGGCGTCACGCGTGATGGCATGCTGGTCGGCTTTGCCTTCGCGCGGATCCTGCGTGGGGAGTTCGGTCGCGACCAGGCCACGGCCACGCTCGACGCGTTGGGCGTCGAGCGAAGCAGCCAGGACCGCGGCGTTGGCTATGCACTGATGAATGGCCTTTCCGACGTCCTGCGTCGGAAAAAGGTGCAGTCGCTTCAATCGCAGGCTGACTGGACCAACCATGTTTTGCTTCGGTACTTCGGGGCGTGCGACTTCGGCTTGGCGCCACGCCTTATCCTAGAGCGCTCGGTTCTGACTCCGCTAGCGGAACCGGTCGAGGCCGAGCGACAATAGGGACAAGGAGTAACGGCAGTGGCTCGGCGCACCGGCATCGTTATCCCGCAAAACGTGGGACAATCCGCGGAGATCAATTACAGTGGAGAGCCAGCCGCGGATTTCGGGCCGCTTGCGCGCGACAGGATACCGGTGCGTTCGTTGGCTGAACGCGATTTGCATGCGCTGGTGGCCATCGATCGCCGGATTACCGGCCGCGACCGTTCCAAATATTTCCAGCGCCTGCTGGCCGATGCACTGACCGAATCGGATGTACGCGTCTCGCTTGTTGCCGATCTCGATTCCGTGCCGGTCGGCTTCATCATGGCTCGGGTCGACCTCGGCGAATTTGGCCGTGTGGAAACCACGGCGGTCCTCGATACGATTGGTGTGGATCCGGACTACCAGAATCAGGGCGTCGGTCACGCTTTGGTATCGCAATTATTGGCAAACCTCGGCACGCTGCGCGTCGAGAAGGTGCGGACAGAAGTCGACTGGCAGGACTACGGCCTGCTCGCCTATCTCGGTCGCAGTGGGTTCCGGCCTTCGCAACAGCTATGTTTCAATCGGTCCCTCAGTTGAGGTCTGCATCACGATGGACCCGGGCGTTTCGAAGCCGTGTAGGTCCATGTAACCGCTTTGGCTATCCCGGAATTTACCGCTGCTTGAGCGCGAGTGGTGGTGCTGCCCGTCTTTCGCGGGGCTGGGATAAATGGGTACTGCAATGCTCAATTAGGCGCTATCGAAGTCCGAGGTGAAGGGAATGGATTCGCTGGCGACGGATAGGAACGCACGAGCAGTGACTGTGCTCGTCCGGCGCGTGCAGCCTGCCGACATACCGCAGGTGATCGCTCTTGACGCCCGCGTGACCAAACTCCCGAAGCCCGAATACTGGAGCGATATTTTCCGTCGTTACGGCAAAAGGCGACCGCACGAGCGGTTTTTCCTTGTTGCCGAGAATCGCAAAGGTCAGCCGGGTTCGAGCGTGGTTGGCTTCATTATCGGCGAGATACGCGCTTGGGAATTCGGCTCAACACCCTGTGGCTGGGTGTTTGCGTTGTCGGTTGAACCGGAAGTGCGGTTGCATGGTGTTGGCAGCACCTTGCTCAAGGCGATCTCCGATAAGTTCAAGAAAGCGGGCGTGGCCAAGATGCGAACAATGGTCGCGAGGGACGGCCGGCTTCCTCTGTTGTTTTTCCGTAGCGAAGGAATGATGGCTGGACCGTACATTCAACTCGAGAAGGATCTCGATTAAAACCATTGGCGAGCAATCACGATCTCGCGGGAGTGATACACGGATGGCGGTGTCATGAGGCTGCAGATTTCGACCGGGCTTGCCATCTTCGCGGTTTTGGAACTCGCTGCGCGCGAAGGCCGTCGGCTTTCCGTCGCCGAAATTGGCGAGAAGTACGGCGTCTCCAGCCATCACTTGGCGAAAGTCATGCATGTCATGGGCCGCGCCGGTCTGGTCCGCTCGGTTCGTGGCGCTGGTGGCGGCTATCAATTTGCCGGCAATGCTCGCCGTACAACGCTGCTGGATGTGGCTGAGTTGTTCGAAAACCTGAACTCCGTTGAGCAGGACCCTAGTGCTGCTGATGCAACGCCCGAGGGCCAAGCCCTGCGGGGAGTTCTCAGTGAAATCGACGATATTGCGCGCGCGACTCTCGGATCGATCACCATTGCGACGATGCGTAAGCTCGTCGATTGCCGCGGCATAAGCCGCGGTCGGCGTTCGAAAGCGCTCCGGCGGAAACAGCCGCGGCTTTGACGAGCAATAACTGTTTAAGACGATTTCGCGAATTCCAACCGGCGGTACCCGCGCCCTGCATTTGGGCGCGCACTCCCAGAGTGCAGTGCAACATAAATAGGCCCCACCGCAATAGTTTGATCGAGATCAAGGCAATCCGATCGATCCTCGCCATGAGTGAACAGGTGGCTAATTTTGGGGCGTCTCCAATGTCCTCAAGACTGACGGCCGGCGATCTGCAAATCATAACGCGCGTTGCGGTTTTTCGAGGACTTAAGTCAGAGACCGTTCAGCATATCATCGCGCCCGCGACCGCCATCATGCTGAGACCGCACGAGTGGATAATGCGACAGGACGAGCCGGCGACCGCTTTCTTTATCGTGATTGACGGGTGGGTGAAGCTTTATCGCAGCACTCCATCGGGCGATGAAGCTGTCATTGAAATCATGACAAAAGGCGACAGCTTCGCAGAGGCGGTTGCATTCACTGGGAACCGTTATATCGCGACCGCAGAAGCGGTAAGCGAAGCGCGTGTTGGACGTATTCCGGCCGACCATCTTATCCGGTGCATTCGTGACAGTCCCGATATTGCATTGGCGATGATCGCATCGGTTTCCCAACATATGCATTATCTCGTTCAAGAGGTTGAGCAGCTCAAGGGACATAGCGGAGTACAACGGGTCGCCGAGTTTCTCGCCTCGCTGTCCGTGGCAGAGCATGGTCGTTGTGCGCTCGCGCTGCCTTACGATAAAGTTCTGATTGCAGCCCGACTTGGTTTGACTCCAGAGTCGTTATCTCGTGCTTTCGCGAGATTGCGAACCATCGGCGTCGTAGTCGATGCTTCTCACGTCATCGTCAATGATGTTGCCAAGCTGCGTCAACTCGCGGCCGACGATCGCAGCGCGGTGCGCGACACGTTGCGATCGGTACGCTAACGCCAAGCCACATCCAGTCACGAAGGGGCCTCCGAATGTCATTGCAGATTCTTCATCCGCCCGGTTGGCTGCCGCCGATCGGCTATGCCAACGGCGTCAGCGTGGCAGCGGGCCGTATTGTCTTTATTGCTGGGCAGGTTGGTTGGGGTGCCAATCAGCATTTCCACAGCGAGCAACTCGTTCCGCAATTCGAACAAGCACTCAAGAACGTGTTGGCCGTCCTTGCGCAGGCAGGTGGGATGCCGAGCCACATTTGCCGCCTAACGGCGTTCTGTATCGACAAACCCGCCTATCTTGCCGGGCGGCATGATCTCGGGCGCATCTGGAAATCGCTGATGGGAAACTATTACCCAGCGATGAGCATGATTTTTGTAACCGATCTTCTCGATACCCCGGCAAAGATCGAACTGGAAGCGACTGCCGTTATTCCCGGCTAACGACTTAAACGTGAAATGCCGGAAACAGGCTCAAGCCGAGCTTTCGGCGAATAGCGCTGCGGTCAGACGCCGGGCAAGCGCGGCGGCTGCGACCCGGCGATAATTGGCTGTTGCAATTGTAGTTCGCATGGGCTGGACTTGCTTCTGTACAAGCCGATCGATTTCTTGCAGCAGCTTTTCGTCTATTGATCGCCCGGCAAAAGCTTCTGTCCCGGCGAGAAGGAACGGGCGGGAGTTCGTGCCAGTTAATGCAATGCGGAGCGAACCGACGCCGGTACCGGTTGCGGCGAATGCAACCGCTACGCCCGCCAATGGAAAATCAATGGCTCCCCGCACCCGCACTTTTGCATAAGCCGACGAAGGTGGCGCAGCAGGCAGATGGATAGCGACGATGAGCTCGCCGTCGGCTAGTGCAAGATGGGCTCTGCCGTCTTCAACGTAAAGTTCACTCAGAGGAATTCGCCGATCGCCCTGCGCTCCGGTAATGTCAATCTCGGCTCCAAGGACGAGCAAAGCCGGCGCAAGATCGCCACTGTAGGCGGCGTGACAGCGCTGCCCTTGTGGGGCAACATGACAAACATCCCCACGATTTTTCAGACAATATGCGTTGGCGTTCCGCCACCATTCGCTTTGGTTGTAGTAAATGCAGCGGGTATCGAGGCACAAATTGCCGCCGACCGTCCCCATGTTGCGGTGACCGGGTGCAGCGATCGCCTCACTGGCTTGAGCGAGCGCGCGATATTTGCTGGCGATCGCCTCGTTGCGCGCAAGTGTAGCGACCGTCACGCCTGCACCGATCGTCGCTCCGGTTTCGTTGGTCTTAATCCCGTTCAGTTCGTCGATACCGGAAAGATCGACCAGCAAATCCGGGCGGCTAATGCCGCGCCGAATGTTGACGATCAGATCGGTTCCGCCGGCAACGGAGCGACTGCCGGGATGCGATACAAGCGCGGCTATTGCCTCTTTGATGGTGCCCGGTTGGGCTAGACGGAAATCGGGCGAGGATGCGGTCATGACGCGGCCTTTAAGCTGCTGGCAAGCTTCGCCTGCCGCCGGCGCTGGATGAGCGCTTCCATGACCCGGTCAGGCGTCACCGGCAGTTCATCAAGATCGATCCCGATGGCGTTGGCGATAGCGTTGACTAGGGCTGGCGCGAAGCCGCCCAGCGCGCCTTCGCTCGCTTCCTTGGCGCCGAATGGCCCGTATGGATCATGGCTTTCGACAATATGAACCTCGATCGGCGGAGATTCGGCGATGGTTGGCATGCGGTATTCGAGCAGGCTTGCATGCGCCGGCAAGCCTTCGAGATACCGGGTCTCTTCGCACAGCGCCTGCCCCATCCCCATCCATACCGATCCTTGGATCTGCCCTTCGACCGCCAATGGATTGATGGCGTGGCCACAGTCGAGTGCGGTCCAGACCTTCTCCACGGTGACGAGGCCCGTCGCATCGTCGACGCTCGCCTCGACGACCTGGGCGGCATAACTGAAACCCATGGTCGAGCCAACGGCGCCACCCTTGTGCCGGCCGCCCTGCGCGTCAGGCGGGCATGTAAACGTTCCGCTGACGGTGATCGCGCCTCGACCGACAAGCGCGACTTTCACCACTTCGGCGAATGGGAGGCTCGCCTGTGTGCCGCTGCCGACGCGGAATGTTTCTCCGATCACCTCGATATCGTCACGGCGTGCTTCGAGCTTGCGAGCCGCCGCTTCCACCAGAATGTCCTTGAGCTTCTTTGCCGCATCGATTGCGGCATTGCCGACCATGAAAGTGATCCGCGACGAGTAGGCCCCATTATCTTTTGGCGTTACCGCGCTGTCCGCCGCAACGACGCGCACGCGATCGAGCGCCACACCGAGCGTTTCCGAAACCGCAATCGCCACCATGGTCGAGGAACCTTGACCGATATCGGCCGCGCCGGTGAGGGCGGTTATGCCGCCGTCGAAATCGAGTCGCACATTGACCACTGCGTGCGGCTCGCCAGTCCAATGAATCGGCTTGGCCGCGCCGCTGACATAATGCGAGCAGGCCATGCCCAGTCCCCGGCCTTTCGGCAGCTTGCCGATGCGCTCCCGCCATCCGCTGGCACGCTCAACGCGATCGAGGCATTCCGCCAAGCCATAGCTGTTGACCATGAGGTCGTTTAGCGTACGGGTCGGTGCGTTCAGGAGATTGGCGCGGCGCACGGTAAACGGATCAAGCCCAAGTTCGCGCGCCATCCGGTCGAGCAGGCATTCGAAGGCATGGCGTGTGTCGACCGCGCCATGACCGCGCATGGCGCCGCAGGGCGGGAGATTGGCGTAGACCCGATATCCGTCATATCTGAGCGCCGGAATGTCGTAGAGGCCCTGCAACAGCGCACCGGCATAAAGGATTGTTACGATTCCGTATCCGGCATATGCGCCGCCGCGCTGGACGACCTCGCAAGCGCAGGCGGTGATCCGACCATCGCGGCGCATCCCAACTCGTATTTTTATATCGGTCTGCGGGCGTGCCCGATGGGTCAGAAATGTTTCCTCGCGACTCAAAAGCATGAGCACTTTCCCGGCAGCGGCGCGGGCGAGCAGGGCGGTGATGATCTCGAAATTGAGAACTTCGACGCGGGCCCCAAAACCGCCGCCGATGAAAGGCTTCACTACACGGATGCGCGAAGAATCCATCTCGAGGCATCGCGCGAGCGTGAGGTGCAGGTAATAACCGACCTGGGAAACGCTTTGGACCGTCAGCCTTTCAGTTATTGGATCGAAGTCCATGAGACAGGCATGCGGTTCAATTTGCGCATGGTTGACCTCTGCGCAACTGATCTTCTCTTCACGGACGAGATCCGCAGTCGCGAGGCCCTGCTGCCAGTCGCCGAAGTCGTGATGAACTTCACGTTCGATATTGCCTGGCTTATTGTCGTGCAGCAGCGTCGCCCCTGGTGCACGCGCCTCCTCTGACGTGTAATACGCCTGCAGCGGGCGCAGTTCCAATTCAATCAGATCAATTGCCCGCTCGGCAGTCTTGACATCGACGGCCGCAACCGCGGCGATCGGCTCGCCACGGTAGCGTACCCGGTCGCGCGCCATCGGGTATTCGTTCATGGCGACCGGCAAGACGCCGTAGGTGTGGGGGCAATCGTCGCCGGTCACGACCGCGATCACACCCTCGAGCGCGCGCGCCTTGGCCACATCCAGTCGAACGATGTCGCCGTGGCTCACGGGGCTCCGCAGGATGCGCCCGACAAGAGCGCCGGCATGATCCAGGTCGGCGGTGTAGCGTGCACGGCCTGTGACCTTCTCGATGCCGTCGATTAGCGGCACACCGCGCCGGGAAGGATTCTGATCTCGGGCCGTAGTGGCGCTCATGACACCGCTCCGGCGGCCGCCTTGACCGCTTCGATGATTTTCACATAGCCGGTGCACCGGCAAAGATTTCCCGACAAGGCGGTTCGTATTTCACCGTCGGATGGAGTCGGATTGCGGCGCAGCAGCCCCTCGGCCGCCATGATCATTCCCGGCGTGCAGAAGCCGCATTGCGTGCCGAGCTTCTCGTGAAACGCACGCTGCAATCGGTTGGGCCGGCCTTGCGTCGCCATGCCTTCAATCGTTTCGACGCTCCGACCATCGCAGCGCACCGCGAGCATGATGCAGGATGGCACCGCTTCGCCGTCGACCAGGACGGTACACGCGCCACACTCGCCGCCATCGCAGCCAGTCTTTACGCCAGTGAGATGCGCGACTTCGCGCAAATAGTCGACGAGTAGTGCGCCTTCGGCAACTGCGTCTTCACGCCAACACCCGTTGAGCCTCAAACTCAGCAGTCGTTTATTCAGCCGCGGGCCCGGTGCATGCATCTCATCGCTCCAAAACAAATAATAAATGCGCCGTCCGGCCTGTTATTTCCATGACAAAAATCAAGGTGCCGCACACCGATTGACGCGCTGTCGCGCTATCCACTTAACCGAAGTCAAGGATCGGACTGGAATTTGCAAGTAATAATTTCAACATAGGCAGGTTATGGGCAAGGCTAATAAATGGCGCTTCGCGATTACAATGCAGCTGTCGATTTTGTAGATCGGAACGTCGCGGAAGGCCGTGGCGCAAAGACCGCCTTCATCGATCCTGCTCGCAATCTGACATATGGGGAGCTGCGCGATGCATGCGCGCGCATCGGTCCGATGCTGGCACGCTTGGGCATCGAGCCGGAAAATCGCATCGCTCTCGTATTGCTCGATACGGTGGAGTTCCCGGTGCTGTTTTGGGGAGCGATCCGGGCGGGCATTATTCCTGTTCTTATCAATACGCGGCTGACGGTTGACCAATATCGCTATCTTTTTGAGGATTCGCGAGCCAAAGCAGTCTTTGTTTCGACCGCGCTGCTGCCAGTCATTCAGGAGGCGGCAGTTGACCTGCCAAACCTCAAAACAATTGTCGTTGTCGGCGGTGGTCCAGCATCGGGACTGCGGCTCGACACGCTGCTGGCGGCCGAGAATGAAGGCTCGGCGCCGGCCAGAACCTGCGCCGATGACGTCGCTTATTGGCTGTATTCGTCCGGCACCACCGGCCTGCCGAAAGGCACCATGCATGTCCATTCAAGTCCAATGGTCATGGCGCAAACCGCCGGCCAGAGCCGCATCGGCTATCAGGAAAACGACGTCGTTTTTTCCGCGGCGAAGCTGTTTTTCTCCTATGGCTTGGGCAACGCCATTTTCTGTCCGATGTGGGTAGGAGCTACGTCGGTCTTTTACCCCGAGCGGCCAACTCCGCAGACCGTATTCGAGATGCTGCGGGGTTATCAGCCAACGATGTTTTTTGCAGTACCGACGCTATATGCCGCTATCCTTGCGGATTCCGAATGCAAGCCGAAAAATAATTCTAGTCGGTTGCGAATCTGTTTTTCCGCCGGCGAGCCGTTGCCGGCCCATGTCGGCAAATCCTGGAAGCAAAGATTTGGGCTCGACATCGTCAACGGCGTCGGGTCCACCGAAATGGGCCATCTGTTTCTGACAAATCTTCCGAACGCCGTGGAGTACGGCACGTCCGGCGTCCCTGTGGATGGCTATGATCTCAGGCTGATTGACGAGGATGGAAAGGACGTCACCGACAATGAAATTGGCGAGCTTTTAGTTCGCGGAGAATCATCCGCCGCCGGCTACTGGAATCAGCGTGAGAAGTCGCGCCGAACGTTTGTCGGCGAGTGGACTCGCACCGGCGACAAATATGTGCGGCGTCCGGACGGCGTATACACATATTGCGGACGCACCGACGACATGTTCAAGGTCAGCGGCATCTGGGTATCGCCGTTCGAGGTCGAGGAGGCATTGATTACCCACCCGCTGGTTCTTGAGGCCGCGGTGGTGCCTGCCGAAGATGGCAACGGTCTGATCAAGCCAAGAGCATTTGTCGTTCTCAAGCAGCACAGAGAGAACGATGCGGGCAGGGCGCTCTGTGAGGAGCTCAAGGTGCACGTCAAACGGTCGATCGGTCCTTGGAAATATCCGCGCTGGATAGAATTCGTCGACAGCCTGCCCAAGACCGCGACCGGAAAGATCCAGCGCTTTCTGCTGCGTGACGTCGGGCTCAACCTGAACGATGGAAACCGGTGATGCCGCCGCTTTCGCACCTTGCGTGGCCCTTTTTCAGTGAGGCACACAGGCAATTTGGCCCGGCACTCGCCGACTGGGCCAGTCGGGAGGTTAGCCAATACGTCGATCATGCAAATGTGGATCGATCCTGCCGATCCCTTGTTCTTGCCCTGGGTGAAGCGGGCTGGCTGAAAGCCGTCGTGCCGGCAAAATACGGCGGCCTGTCGGAAAAAATCGACGTGCGCACACTATGCGTCGCTCGTGAGATTCTTTCATGGCACGATAGTCTCGCTGATTTTGCCTTCGCCATGCAGGGCCTCGGCACCGGCTCGATATCGCTTTTCGGCAGCGAGAAGCTAAAAGCCAAATATCTGCCGGGAGTGCGCGACGGACGCCATATTGCGGCATTTGCGCTCTCGGAACCGGAAGCGGGGTCCGACGTCAGCGCGCTCACAACGACCGCGACGAATGATGGGCCCGCGCATGTGCGGATCGATGGAATCAAAACCTGGATCTCTAATGGGGGGATCGCGGACCACTACGTCGTATTCGCACGAACCGACGAGGCTGCAGGCGCCAAGGGTCTTTCCAGTTTCATCGTCGACGCCGCGACGCCCGGTCTTGAGATCGTAGGCCGCATCGATGTCATCGCTCCACACCCGCTCGCGACGATTCGCTTTACCGGCTGCCGCGTCCCGCTGGCTAATAGGCTCGGCGGCCCAGGCGAGGGTTTCAAGGTCGCGATGGCGACGCTCGATATCTTCCGATCAACCGTCGCCGCTGCGGCGCTCGGACTGGCACGTCGTGCTTTCGATGAAATGATCGAGCGCGCGGCAACGCGCAATTTGTTCGGCGCGCCGTTGGCGGATCTGCAGCTTACGCAGGCGGCGCTGGCGGACAGCGCCATCGATATCGACGCCGCGGCATTGCTGGTTTACCGCGCGGCTTGGGAAAAGGATCGCGGCGCGGCGCGCATAGCGCGCGAGGCATCGTCGGCGAAAGCCTTTTCGACGGAGATGGCGCAACGCGTGGTCGATCGAGCGGTGCAAATCTTCGGTGGGAACGGTGTGCGTGTCGGGACCAAGGTCGAGGCGCTTTACCGCGAAGTTCGTGCGTTGCGGATCTATGAGGGGGCGACTGAAGTGCAGAAACTGATCGTGGCGCGGGAATTACTAAAGACGCGCGACGTCACGCTGCGCCAGGCGGCTGAGTAGCAACAATGCTGTTGACCGAAGAGCAGGAACAGGTTCGGAACGCCGCTCGAGAATTTGCGCAGCTTTCCTTGGCGCCCCATTCGGCCGAATGGGACAGCCAAGCGACGTTTCCGCGCACGGCATTGCTCGAGCTTGGCAAGCTCGGATTCATGGGAATGACGGTTCCTCCGGAATGGGACGGAGCAGGTGCGGACTATGTCACATATGCTGTGTCGCTGGAGGAAATCGCGGCCGGCGACGGGGCCGTGTCCACGATCATGAGCGGCCATAACTCCGTCGGCTGTATGCCGCTCGTTGAATACGGAACGCCAGAGCAGAAGGAGAAGTATTTGCGGCCGATGGCGCGCGGCGAGATGCTGAGCGCTTTCTGCCTCACGGAACCGCAATGCGGCTCCGACGCCAGCGCGATTCGGACACGCGCCGAACGTCGGAACGGAGCTTATATTCTCAACGGAACGAAGCAGTTCATCACTTCGGGCAAGAACGCTGACATCGCTCTGGTGTTTGCTGCGACGGAGCTAGGCCTTGGAAAACAAGGTATCAGCTGTTTCATTGTCGATACTAAGCAGTCCGGCTATCGCGTCGGCCGCATCGAAAATAAGATGGGGCAGCAAGCGTCGGATACCTGCGAAATTCATTTCGAAGAGCTTCGCGTGCCCGAGGAGAATCGGCTCGGCGCCGAAGGCCAGGGCTACCGTATCGCGCTAGCTAATCTGGAAGGCGGCCGCATCGGCATCGCCGCGCAAGCCGTGGGCATGGCCCGGGCAGCCTATGAGATTGCCCTCGACTACGCGCAAGAGCGCAGAAGCTTCTGCAAAGCGATCGTCGAACATCAAGCCGTTGCCTTCCGCCTTGCCGATATGGCGACTTGGCTCGAAGCCGCGCGTCAGCTCGTGCTGCACACCGCCGCCCTGCGAAGTCAGGGCCTGCCATGCCTGAAGCAGGCGTCCATGGCGAAATTGTTCGCCACCGAAGCGGCTGAGCGCATCTGTTCCGATGCAATTCAGACGCTGGGCGGTGCCGGATATATGACCGACTACGGTGTAGAGCGAATTTTCCGCGCCGTGCGCGCGAGCAAGATCTACGAGGGGACAAATGACATTCAGCGGCTGGTCATCAGCCGGGCGCTCGTTGCCGAGGCAGAGAAAAACAAGCGGTAAAAATGTTTCTGACAAACACCGACGGTGCGGTAACCACCCTGACGCTAGATCACCCTCCGGTGAATGCTATCAGCGAAGAATGGGTGCGGTCCTTCGGCCGAAAACTTGACGAGTTGGCCAATGGCCCACGCTGCACCGTATTGCATATCCGGTCAGACCAGAAGGTGTTCTGTGCCGGTGCCGATCTCGAACAAATACGCGAACGCATGGAAGCGCGTGATGGCGCCGACCGAATGTATGCGTACGTGGCGAGTATCCAACGACTCTATGCTCGGATCGAGCGACTTGCTCTGGTCACGCTTGCCGAGATTGGCGGCGCAGCTATGGGCGGTGGACTCGAGCTGGCTCTGGCGTGCGATCTGCGAATCGCAGCGGCCGAAGCCAAGCTGGGGCTGCCGGAAGCGCGGCTCGGTTTGATTCCCGGCGCCGGCGGCACGCAGCGTCTCACCCGGTTATGCGGCCCTGCGGTCGCCACCCGGCTCATTCTCGGCGCTGAGATACTCGATGGTCGAAGTGCGAGCGAGCTTGGCGTGGTGCATTGGGCGGTGCCACGCGTCGAGCTGGCGCAACGTGCTGCCGAGATTACCCGCGGCATCGCCAGCCTTTCCGCCACGGCGCTTTGCGCCAGCAAGGAGTGCATCGCGGCGGCCGGTCAAAGAGATCGCGGCGGATTTACCGACGAGTTGGAATTCACTCGGCTGCAGCTGAACGATGCCGAGACGCGAAAGCGCGTTCTGGCATTCCTTACAGCTTCGGCCAAACCCTCGAGACAGCTAAAAAGAGGAGCGGGACAATGAATTTAAGCGACAAGGTTGCCATTGTTACCGGCGGCGCTTCCGGCATTGGCAAGGCTACGGTTATGGAGTTCGCGCGTTGTGGAGCGACCGTCATCTGCGCCGACGTGGATGAACGAAAGGGCGCTGAGGTCGAAAAAATGGCGAAGTGGACCAACTTCGCAGTAGAGTTCGTCGCTATTGATCTCGCCGATCAAGTCTCCATCCGTAGTTCAGCGGCTGCCATGCTTACGGCGCATCCACGCATCGATATTCTGGTCAATGCGGCGGGTTGGAACGACATTCAACCGTTTATCGACAACAGACCGGATTACATCGAGCGCGTCCTCGCGATCAACCTCGGTGGCACGCTGCACCTGACGCAGGCGCTGCTTCCGGCAATGATGGCCGCCGGCAAAGGCAAAATTGTCAATGTTTCAAGCGATGCGGGACGCGTCGGCAGCAGCGGCGAAACCACGTACGCTGCCGCTAAGGGCGGAGTCATCGCGTTCACCAAATCACTGGCCCGCGAAGTGGCCCGTAACTCGATTAACGTCAATTGCGTCTGCCCGGGACCGACTGACACACCCATGCTGCAGTCGCGGCCCGAAAAGCTGAGGGAAGCCTTTCTCCGTGCGATCCCGTTTCGGCGGTTCGCCGACCCGCAGGAAATCGCAGACGCAATCCTGTTCTTCGCAAGTTCCCGTTCCGATTACATCACCGGTCAGGTGATGAGCGTGAGCGGCGGGCTCACGTTTGCCGGCTAATGGAGGTAACGATGTCAAATCTCGGAATTGGAGCCGCGCAGGCCGCGGCAAAATCCGATACCGCTGCGCGCTTTCGCCCGATGCGCGTTGACTTCATGCGATTTAAGCCGCAGCACTTTTTGTGGCAGACGCATGGTTCAGTCGCGACTGTGATGCTCAATCGGCCGGAGCGTAAGAACCCGCTGACGCTGGAGTCATATGCCGAGTTGCGCGATGCATTCCGCGACCTCGTTTATGCCGACGATATCAAAGCAGTGGTGATAACCGGCGCGGGCGGCAATTTCTGCTCTGGCGGAGACGTGCACGAAATCATCGGCCCTCTGGTCGAGATGCAGCGCAATGGCGACATGGCGGGGTTGCTAGCATTTACTCGCATGACTGGTGATCTGGTAAAGGCGATGCGGGCCTGTCCGCAGCCGATCGTTTCGGCGATCGACGGCGTTTGTGCCGGAGCCGGCGCGATTCTGGCGATGGCGTCGGATCTGCGTTACGGCACGCAGCGGAGCAAAGTCTCGTTCCTGTTCGTTCGCGTCGGGCTGGCCGGTGCCGATATGGGTGCATGCAATATCCTACCGCGCATCATTGGCGCGGGTCGTGCCGCCGAGCTTCTCTATACCGGTCGTTCGATGGCGGGCCCCGAGGCCGAGCGATGGGGTTTTTACAATAAGCTCTGCGAGCCCGAGGGCCTGCTCGCGGACGCGCAGGCGCAGGCAAAGTCGCTGGCCGATGGCCCCACTTTCGCCAATGCAATGACCAAGAGCTGCATTCATCAGGAATGGAGCATGGGCATTGACGACGCCATCGAAGCGGAGGCGCAGGCGCAGGCAATCTGCATGCAGACGAAAGACTATGAGCGAGCCTATGAGGCCTTTGTCGGCAAGACCAAGCCGGCGTTCAAGGGCAACTGATGTTGAGTCTGAGCGTGCTAATGCGCTCAATGGTGCCTACCGAGGCTCTATCCATGACGAAAATGATTCAGGTTTTACGCGAGGAACATCGAAACTTAGAAGAGTTGCTTCTCGTTCTGGAGCAGGAATTGCTTGTTTTCGGTCGAGGCGAGCGGCCCGACTATGAAATCATAAGGGCGGTAATCAGTTATTTTCAGGACTATCCCGATTGCTGTCATCATCCGAAAGAGGACATGATCTTTGAGAAACTGAAAGTGCGGGATCCGGTCGCCGCCGAAAGCGTCGGCGACCTCGAAGTTGAGCATCACAATGAAAGGACGCGCTTGCAACGGGTTGCCGACATGATCAGGCTAGTCCTGACCAATCATGATGTGCCAGGCCAAAGGTTCGACCACATTATGGGCGACTTCATAGAGCAAGAGCGCAGACACATAAAAATGGAAGAGCGTCTTGTTTTTTCAGCTGCGGCTAACGCGCTCCAAAGCGAAGATTGGGCAGAAATCGACGCGAGGTGGAGCGAAGCTAGGGACTCGCTGTTCAATGTGGCGATAGAAGAAAGGTGTCAGTCTCTTCGCGAGCGAATTTTGCGTTGGGAGCGCGGGAATTGGAAAACCACGCATTCATCCACAAGTGAGCAGCCAGTCAGTCGGGTGGGCGAGCCGACCTCTCCTTTACGGGAAACCTGAAATATCCCAATGGTCGGCACGACCTCGTCGAGATAAGACGAATAAAAGAACTGGCCTTGCTCGCTGTCCCTACTGGAAATCAAATCCGGACGTATTGATGGTGCAGACCCCGAGGTGCAGGACGGCCTTGATGCGGCCGGCCGCCTGAACTGCACGCGACGCAGGTGCCTCCTTGTTCAACGATAGGTGCGTGCGCGCGTCATTGTAATATCTTTGGTACGATCCCAGCGCCTGGCGGAGGTGCTGCTCGCTGAACACCGCGACATGGTCAAGGCACTCCCGTCGGATCGAGCCGATGAGCCTCTCCGAATGTCATCCGCTCATGAATTGTCTACGCCAATCAAAAATTTCCGTGTTCGTCGAGAAATCTTCCCAGCAACGCGCACGAAAATACCCTGTTCCGTTGCGTAGGGAATATATCCGCAAGCTATTGAATTTGCCCCGTAACCGGGCGCGAAAATCGTGGCCGAGCGCCGATTTCCGCAAAATTCCCTGTTCATTTCCCTGTTAGCAGGGAATTTGAAGCAGAGACGGGTTAACGGCTGACTGCGTCCTCAGCCAGCCAGTCCGGTCTCTCTTGGTTGTTTCCACGTCGAGAAAAAACTGTAACGGCTTAGCGGCCATCATCAGCAGTCGCTGCAATGGAAAGCTTACAGCGCGGTCGGTTGAACCACTGATTTCGAGTTTCCTATACCATCGCCGACACTCAGTCTGCCTCCAGGCAATGCAATGCGGGCTTGACAAATAAGGGAAACGTGGCGCGGTTTGGCATTTTCAGAAGCGGATTTGACGTCGGCGTTCGATCGCGCCACGCGAGCGCGCGAAAGAAGCGAGGCCAGGAAGCTGGTTTACTTCGCGGGTGGCCCGCTCGCTGGCACGTGATCTGGTGTAAGGTAGACGAGTTTGCAGGAACGGCACTGAAATACGTTGTCGTCTTCCGCGGGGCTAGCGTTCACCGTGGTGCGACGCAGAGTCATTGCTTGCCCGCAATTCGGGCATGTTGGGTTTTGTTGCATAGCATAGGATGACTCTTTCGACGCATTTAAGTTCCCAAGAGGCGGGGGGATATCGGACGTTCGCTTGGTTCCGGCTGGATGTCTTCGCGTGCTTCACTGCGTCGTCGTGGCGGCGGTTGTATCCGACTGCAAAATAAGCGGGCTGCGGCAAGTCTATTTTGGAGTGGCAGTTTGATGCTGCGGAAATTCGCGCTCGCGATCGCGGTTGCAGTGTCTCTATCGCCGCCCGCCATTGGATTCGCGGCCTCCACGCATGGAAAGCCGCACGTTATCCACCACTGGCACGGCTACGGTTTTCTGCCCGGCTATCATCAGCCGCCCAACAACAGCGTTCCAATTTATCGTTCGAAGGGATCAATCCGCGGCACTCCAGACTTCGCGCCAAGCTACTGGTATGGCGGCGGGCGGTACTATTTCGGCGAGCCGGGCTTTTCCCACGGTCGTTGGAACGGCGGCAGTTATGGTCCGTGCTGGACCTATACGCCTATCGGACTGATGTGGAATTGCGGATGAAGTGCTGACAGATGTCGATGAACTGGTGGGCATTCATACCGGAAGTCGGCGTTGCCGCTCGATCGCGCCCCGCGAGCGCGCGAACCGCTGGCGGCTCTGTACACGCCGAATTCGCGCCCTGGGCATCCGGGACAAGCCCACGGCACCGGCCTCACCATGGCAGAATAGCTTTGCCGAACGGCTAATCGGATCTATCCGGCGCGAGTGTGTTGATCATTTTATTGTCTTCGGCGAGGCACACCTGCGCCGCCTCCTGCGAACCTACGCTCGTTATTACAATGACATCAGAACGCATCGATCATTGGATGAAGATGCGCCGGTCTCGCGCCCGGTTCAGTGGGTCGGATCTATCAATTCACACGCGATCCTTGGCGGACTTCATCACCATTATGTGCGGGTTTAGGTTTTCGGTACACACAGCCGCGAATTCACGCAGGATCGCAGCCCCCAGCCCGCGTTGTCCGCCAGTCACTAGCGCGACGCGGCCGTCCAGTTTTGCCATACGATCACGCTGCCGTGTCGGATCGTGTGTGCTTCTCAAGAAAGCTGCTCACAAGCAGCGCCGTTTCCTGCGGTTTCTCAATGAACGGAATGTGACCTCCGCTCCTGATCTCGCGATATTCGGCGCCCTGAATATTGTCGGCAATGATCTTCGAGAAGAACGTAGGGATGAAGTAATCATTATCGCCGGCGATCACGAGCGTCGGGCATTTGATGTTCTTCAGCCGCGTCGTAAACAGCGGCTCCTTTTCTTGCCCGGGAAGGCGACGGCCCCACAACAGAATCGAGTTGAGGAAAGCATGATAGAGCTCGGGTGAATTATTGCGTACATTAGCTTGGTTGGCGCGCATCACCTCAAGTCCGGCGTCCGTCGCCATGAACTCGCGTGTCATAGTCGAGAGCCCCATGAAATCGGCTATCTCCTCCCCCATACCGAGCTTAGCGATGATTTTCTGACGCAGCCGGAAATTCGTTTCGAGCGCCCGGTCCAGCTCGGAGAAAGCACCGACTGCAATCAGCGTCTTAGTGAGGTCCGGATACTTCTCGGCGAAAGCCATCGCCATTGAGCCACCGAGCGAGGATCCGAGGATATTGACCTTATCGAATTTCAGTTGCCGGGCGAGCGCTGCAAAGTCGTCCGCCCACAATTCCGGCGTGTAAGTGACCTTGTCTGGGGAATCTTTGCGCGATTGGCCGATGCCCCGCGGATCAAGCAACACGACCTTAAATTTTCTGCTCAGTAACGGCGCTCCGAGCCGGTAATACGTGTGGTCCATGCCGAGGCCGGGAAATAGCATCAGCGGCTCGCCGCTGCCTTCGATCGAATACCAAATCTCCGTGCCGTTCACTTGGGCTAGTGCCATCGGCCCCCCTTATCATTTGCGGCTAGAAACGCCGCTGGTGCGGTTTGCGCACCGCGCGATTGCCCGAGAGTGTTCACACTTTGCGGTCTTCTGTCCATTTCATATTATCGCATGATGGTAATATTTGAATGGACTCAAACCTTAGCTTTCCGCTTGAGTGGTCGGAAGCGGCCGGTGGAACGTGCAACAAAAAGATTGGGGGAACTTTTATGGGTCAGTTCGGGCGGCGGCAGGTTCGTGCCGAGGACGACAATCTTATTGTCGGTCGCGGCCGCTATATCGACGACGTGCGATTTCCAGAAATGCTGCACGTTGTCATCGCTCGGAGCCAAATGGCGCGCGCCAATATCAAAATCGATATTGCTGCCGCCCTTGCGGCTAAGGGCGTCCACGCGGTGTTCACCGCGGGAGACTTGCCAGCCGCGGCCCGCATTCTTCCCGATTGCCATCCTAATCCAACGCTAAAAAATCCACGCGGCCCGCAGGTGTTGGCAGACGGGCATGTGCGCTATGTCGGTGAGCCGATCGCCGCCGTCGTCGCCGACGATCGTTATCTCGCTGAGGATGCGGCGGAACTTGTACAGCTCGACTACGACGAGCTTCCGGCGGTGATCAATCTGCCGGCCGCGCTGCAGAACGGGTCACCGCTCGTTCACCAGGACATGCCGTCCAATCTCGCGGCTCGTCTTCCTGTTCAGACTGGCAATGTCGACGAAGCGTTTGCGCACGCCCACTGCATCGTGCGCCAGCAATTGGAAATTCAGCGCGGCGCCGGCCAGGCCATGGAAACGCGCGGCATCGTGGCTTATTGGAGCGACCTCGATGAGCGCCTGGTGGTCTGGAACGTGTCGCAGGTGCCGTTCGTGCATCGCACAGCGATCGCCAATGCGCTCGGTCTGCCAGAAGACTCTGTCCAGATTCGCAACGGCGATGTTGGAGGAGGTTTTGGCTACAAGGGTCTTACTTATGCGGAAGACCTATTGTTGCCGGTAATCGCGAAATCGATCGGACGACCTGTCAAATGGATCGAAGACCGGCGCGAACACTTAATTGCTTCCTACCATGAGCGCACTCAAATCCACGACCTGGAAATGGCACTCGACAAGGACGGTATCATTCTCGGCATTCGGGGGCGTTTTCTTTATGACACTGGCGCTTACACCCCTTGGGGTCCGGTGGTGCCGCTGCTAACTGCGGTGAATATTCCAGGGCCTTACAAGGTCCGGAATTATAAGGTCGAATGTGACATAATCTACACCAACACAGTTCCAACCGCGCCGGTGCGCGGCGCCGGCAGGCCGCAGGCCTGTTATGTTTGTGAGCGTCTGCTCGACGCGGCGGCGCGAGAGCTCAAGATGGATGCCGCGGAGCTGCGGCGGCGCAATCTCATCCAGGCGCACGAATACCCCTATGAACTCGGCTTCATTTCGCGCGACGGCACCAAGCGTAAATATGACAGCGGTGACGTCCCCGCATTGATGGAGCGTGCTTTACAAATACTCGGCTACGACGCGCGGCGTGAAGAACAGCGCAAAGCGCATGCCGAGGGCCGCTACGTCGGCATAGGCATCGCGTGTTGCGTCGAGGACACGGGCCTAGGGCCGTTTGAAGAGGTAGGCCTTTCGATTGAACTCGACGGCACGGCGACAGTGCGTATGGGCACGCCGTCGCAAGGTCAGGGTCAGAAGACGGCCTTTGCGCAGATCGTAGAGCACGAGCTTGGCATTCCGTTCAACAAAGTGAAGGTTCTAACCGGCAACACTGACTTGGTGCGGTACAGCATCGGAACGTTTGCCAGCCGTGCCGGCGTCGTTACGGGCTCGGCGGTGCTCAACGCGTCTCTGCAACTCAAGGATCGTGCCCTGGCAATCGGCGGCACGCTGTTGCAGGTACCAAAAGAGCAGCTCGAAGTAGCCGACGGGGCGGTCCGACTGAAATCGCAGCCCTCGCGGGGCGTGTCGTTGGCCGAGATCGTGCACACGTCGCTGGGCGAAGCAGGCGCGCCGCTGCCGTTGCGGGACTTCGGGCCCGGTATGAGTGCGGTCGCAAGCTTCAGTCCTCAGACGAACACCTTTGCCACCGGTTGTCACGTGGCGCTGGTCGAGGTCGATCCGAAGACCTGCAAGGTCAAGATTCTCAGGTATATCGCGGTCGAAGATTTCGGCAACGTCATCAATCCGATGATCGTGGACGGCCAGGTAATCGGCGGTGTTGGCCTCGGGATCGGCAATACGTTCCTCGAGAAGGTCGTTTACGACGAAGGTGGCCAGATTCTTACCGGCACGTTTATGGACTATCTCGTCGCCACGTCGATGGACGTGCCGCGTATCGAGCTCGACTACATCGCGACGCCGAGTCCGCTCAATCCGCTCGGCATGAAGGGCGCCGGGCAGGGCGGCACAATTCCCGTGCCAGCAGTGCTTTCCTCGGCCGTTGAGGATGCACTGCGGTCGCGCAACGTGCGGCTCACGCACGTGCCGTTTAGCGAAAGCGATCTGTTTGCTGCTTTGTGCAGGGCAAAGGCGGGCGGAGCGGAGGTCCGCGCATGAAGCCGCCGCCTTTCTCCTACGCAGCTCCCGAGACAATTGATGAGTGCGTGGCGCTGCTGTCGCAGTATTCCGACGAGGCCAAAATCCTCGCTGGCGGTCAAAGCCTGATGCCGCTGCTGAATTTGCGGATGGTGCGCCCGACGGTAATCGTCGACATCGGTCGCATAGGCGGCCTGGCTCACTGGAAAAAAGACGGCAATATCGTGCGCATTGGTGCTCTGGTGCGCCAGCGGGCCCTTGAGACCGACAAGACATTGGCAGACGCGGTGCCTCTTCTCGCTCATGCCGTCGCGCTAATCGGCCATCCCGCAACACGCAGCCGCGGGACAATCGTGGGCTCAATGTGCCATGCCGATCCGGCGGCTGAGCTTCCGGTCTGCGCTGTTCTGTTGGAAGCGGAATTTCTGCTGCGATCGAGTGAGGGTAAACGGACGGTCAAGGCCAACGACTTCTTTGAAGATGCGCTATCGACAACAGTGCGTGGCGACGAGATCGTCGAGTGTGTCCAGTTCCAAGTTATGCCTTCGGGCGCAGGCTATGCCTTCGATGAAATCGCGAGACGCCACGGCGACTTCGCTCTCGTCTCGGTCGGCGCTTCAATTCTAGGCAACGAAGCGAAGGTGGCGATCGGAGGAGTGGGCGCAAGGCCAGTGGCATTTCGGTATGCGGACTTCGCGCCGGACGAGATCGATCGTTCGCGATTCACGGCGTTCGGTCAGCATGTCGCAAAGCGACTGGAGCCGAATACCGATCTTCACGCGACGGGAGACTATCGCCGCGCCATCGCTGCTACTCTCATCGAACGCACCTTGCTCGCCGCCTATGAGCGAGCGAAGCGGAGTTAAGTCATGTCAGCAGTGTCCGAACGTCTTAAGATCGACCTCAAAGTAAACGGCACGTCTTATTCCAAGGACGTCGACGTCCGTCGAACACTGGCCGATTTCCTGCGTGACGACTTGGGTCTCACGGGAACGCACCTTGGCTGCGAACATGGCGCATGCGGTGCTTGTACAGTAACGATTGATGGCCACCTCGCCCGTTCGTGTCTCACACTGGCAGTCCAAGCGAAGGGCGCGTCGGTCAAAACCGTTGAAGGTCTTGCCGGGAAAGATGGGTTACATCCCCTGCAAAAGGCTTTCAAACAGCATCATGCGTTGCAATGTGGCTTTTGTACTCCGGGCTTTCTTGTGACCGCGGCGGCACTGCTCGAAACAATTTCTGATCCGACTGAACTCCAAGTTCGGGAGTGGCTAAGCGGAAATATCTGCCGCTGCACGGGCTATCAATTTATCGTCGATGCCGTGCTTTCTGCGTCGAAGGACATGAACAATGCTTTTACGCTGACATCGTGAAGATAGGACGAGATGCCGATGGCTGATCCCTCAATGAAGATATCGAGCGTCGCGGCACCCGTGCGGCGGCAGAGGCACGGCGCGCGCTAAAACCCTTCGCGACCTCCTTTGGTTGCTTGCTGATCCTGTCCCGGCGCACCACGGCTCCGCGATAGGCGATACTGATCTCAAGCGACCAGCCCTCGCAGATGCCAGCAAGCCTTTGGGATCTGCTCGCTTATGTTACAGCGTATTTTGTATCGCCACGGCGGACGGAAGGTGAAATGGCAGTCTCACTTGAAGAGTGCCAAAAACATACTAACTAATAAAGTGGAGAGCGCAGCTTCTGTCCTGTGACGCCAATGAGCTTCCGCGTTTTCGTCATAAAACCTAACAATATCATACACGTAGGAGAAATGATATGAAGTTTCGGCCGCTTCACGACCGCATCGTGGTTACGCGCATCGATGCAGAAAGTAAGACCGCGGGTGGGATCATTATTCCGGATACCGCCAAAGAAAAGCCGTCTGAGGGAGAAGTGATAGCCGTCGGTCCAGGCGGCCGCGACGAGGCCGGGAAACTTATCCCGATCGATCTGAAGAAGGGCGACCGCGTGCTGTTCGGCAAATGGTCGGGCACTGAGGTCAAGATCGACGGGGTCGAATATCTGATCATGAAAGAGAGCGACATCATGGGCGTGATCGAACAGACCGCCGCTCACAAAAAGGCCGCCTAAGGGCTGCCGCATACAACACAAGAGATAAATCAAATGACTGCTAAAGAAGTTAGATTTTCAGTTGATGCACGCGACCGAATGTTGCGTGGAATCGACATCCTCAACAATGCGGTAAAGGTGACGCTCGGCCCGAAGGGTCGCAACGTCGTGCTCGACAAGTCTTACGGAGCACCCCGCATCACCAAGGACGGCGTGACCGTCGCCAAGGAGATCGAGCTTGAGGACAAGTTCGAGAACATGGGCGCGCAGATGGTACGCGAAGTCGCCTCGAAGTCATCCGACTACGCCGGGGACGGCACGACGACCGCCACGGTTCTTGCGCACGCAATCGTGCGGGAAGGCGCCAAGTCCGTAGCCGCCGGCATGAACCCGATGGATCTAAAGCGCGGCATCGATCTTGCGGTGGAAGCGGTGGTCGAGGACCTGAAGAAGAATTCGAAGAAGGTTACCTCGAATGAAGAAATCGCTCAGGTCGGTACGATTTCCGCCAACGGTGATTCCGAAATTGGCAAGTTCCTCGCCGATGCCATGAAGAAAGTTGGCAACGAGGGTGTCATCACGGTCGAAGAGGCCAAGAGCCTCGAAACCGAACTCGACGTCGTCGAAGGCATGCAATTCGATCGCGGTTACATCTCTCCCTACTTCATCACCAACGCCGAAAAGATGCGCGTAGAGATGGATGACCCCTATCTCCTGATCTACGATAAGAAGCTCTCGGGCCTGCAGGAATTGTTGCCACTGCTTGAGGCGGTGGTGCAGACCTCAAAGCCGCTCGTCATCATCGCCGAGGATATTGAGGGTGAGGCTTTGGCTACGCTCGTCGTCAACAAGCTGCGCGGTGGCCTCAAGGTTGCGGCGGTGAAAGCCCCTGGCTTCGGAGATCGTCGCAAGGCCATGCTCGAAGACATTGCGATACTCACCGGCGCTCAGGCGATCAGCGAAGATCTAGGCATCAAACTGGACAAGGTTACTGTGAACATGCTCGGCCGCGCCAAGAAGGTGACGATCGAGAAGGAGAACACTACGATTGTCGACGGCGCCGGCAAGAAGTCCGACATCGAAGCTCGCATTGGTCAGATCAAGGCGCAGATCGAGGAGACCACTTCGGACTACGACAGTGAGAAGCTGCAGGAGCGCCTCGCCAAGCTTGCGGGCGGCGTCGCGGTAATCCGCGTCGGCGGCGCGACCGAGGTCGAGGTGAAGGAGCGCAAGGACCGCGTGGATGATGCCATGCACGCGACCCGTGCAGCAGTCGAAGAAGGAATTCTTCCCGGCGGCGGCGTTGCTCTCCTACGCGCCAGCGAGGTGCTCAAGAAGTTGCGCACGCACAACGACGACCAGAAGACCGGCGTCGACATCGTCCGCAAAGCGCTCTCTGCTCCGGCGCGCCAGATCGCGACCAATGCCGGCGAAGATGGCTCCGTGATCGTCGGCAAAATCCTGGAGAAGGATCAGTATGCCTACGGTTTCGACGCCCAGAATGGCGAGTATGTAAACCTTGTTTCAAAGGGCATCATTGACCCGACCAAGGTCGTTCGGGCGGCTCTGCAGAATGCAGCGTCGATCGCCGGACTACTCATCACCACGGAAGCCATGGTCGCCGAAAGGCCGAAGAAGGACAGCGGGGCCCCGGCTATGCCTGGCGGTGGCATGGGCGGCATGGACTATTAAGCCCGTCCTCAACCGAAATGACGAAGGCCCGGGATTTATTCCGGGCCTTTTTTCTTGTCCTACAGTAAGGATGGCGTCGGCGACCGAACCACCGCGTACGCGTTTGACGCGAGCAACGTTGCTCAGACCGCAGCACGACGCGACAGAGCCAGGATATTTTGGAGGGCGCCTGAAGTGGTGGACTAAGGCCCAGCGCGAGATCGATCCGAACGCAATATTGCACCTATCAGTTTACGAAAGATTTGCCGCGGAAAAGGTCCAACATGTCTACGCTATGCAGCCCCACCGGCCTGAAAACCTTTCAAAACACGAAAAGCTCAAATAGTACTATCCACAAGAGCGGTAGCGTCACGTTCGTTAGGGCATGCCGGGACCACCGCAGTTCGGTGGTGGACCAATCACGAACATCCGCAACGTGAATAGCCCGCACTGGCGCGGCTGGCTCAAACCCGCGAATCGCTGCCTCGTGCCCTTCACGTCGTTTTGCGAGTACGCTGACACCAAACCACGGAAAACGCCGACGTGGTTTGCGCTGAACGACGATTGGCCACTCGCGGTGTTCGCCGGTATCTGGACGACATGGCACGGCAGGCGTGGCACGAAAGCCAACCCAGTTGAGGGCGAGCATCAGTTGTTTGGATTTCTCACCTGCGATGCCAATTCTGAAGTCGGCGCGATCCATCCCAAGGCCATGCCGGTCATCCTGACGACGGATTCCGAGATCGAACAGTGGATGACTGCGCCCGCCGAACAGGCTTTGGAACTTCAGCGCCCATTGCCGGACGGCACGCTCAAGATCGCGGCCACTGGAGAAAAGAAAGACGAAGCCGCGTGATTAGTCGACCGATCCCGAGGAACAAAACGGTGGGGGAAGCACAATGAATTTCGACGGTCTGATAAGGGCACTCCCGGCCACCGCCGAATCGTTTGGGGAAACCTGACCACGAACTCGAGCGTCATCTATACGAAGGTGCGGTAATGGTCGCATACGCGATGCATCTTCTGCGCACCGAGCAGACGAAAGAGGTTCGCATCCATCCCGACAGCATCGGGCGAACTACTCAATCACCTCGGCTGTTCGTAGCAGAATGGATGTCGGCTGTTTTCCTTTGATGATACACGGATATAGTGCTCCTTGGGTGACCGCATCTGCAGGAGCGAAGGATGGCGCGCAAATTTCAAAATATCCTCGAAACGATCGGAAACACTCCAGTCGTCAAGATCAACAGGCTCGCGCCCCCAGACGCGAATCTTTACGTCAAGATCGAGGCGTTCAATCCGCTCGGCTCCGTCAAGGACCGTCTGGCACTCGGCGTCATCGAGGAAGCCGAGCGCTCCGGGCAGCTCAAGCCGGGCCAGACGGTCATCGAGGCAACAAGCGGCAACACCGGGATCGGCCTCGCGATGGTGTGTGCCCAGAAGGGCTATCCGCTGGTCATCACCATGGCCGAGAGTTTCAGTGTCGAGCGGCGAAGGCTGATGCGGTTTCTCGGCGCCAAGGTGGTGCTCACTCCGGCTGCGCAACGCGGTATGGGCATGGTGGTGAAGGCCGCTGAGCTGGCCAAAACCCACGGCTGGTTCCTGACCCGCCAGTTTGAAAACGAGGCCAATCCCGACATGCATTCGCGCACTACCGCGCGCGAAATCATAGAGGACTTTGCCGGCGAGCGGCTCGATTACTGGGTCACCGGCTATGGCACCGGCGGCACGCTCAAGGGCGTTGCGCGTGTCTTGGCCAAGGAGCGTCCCGACACCAAGATCATCGTGTGCGAGCCGCAGGACGCGCCGTTGCTCGAAAGCGGTATTCCGCAACAGCGCAACCCCGACGGTTCCGCGGCCACTGCCCACCCAGCCTTCAAACCCCACCCCATGCAGGGCTGGACTCCCGATTTCATTCCGAAGCTCACCGCAGACGCGGTAGACATGAATGTCATCAACCGCATCATCCCGATCCCAAATGCTGACGCGATGCGCTACAGCCGCGATCTGGCACAGAAGGAGGGAATCTTCGTCGGCATCACCGCGGGGGCGACTTTTGCCGGCGCCTTGCGCGTGTGTGCGGAGGCACCGAAGGGTGTGACCGTGCTCTGCATGCTGCCGGACACCGGCGAACGCTATCTGAGCACACCGTTGTTTGCGGACATCGCCACCGATATGAACGAAGAGGAAATCGCAATTTCGCGTTCGACGCCGGCCGCTCAGATAGTCGCTTGAGCGCGTGCCGGGGTCGTACCTCGCAATGCTGACTGCATATAACCCGGAATTATTGTCGGAAGGATCGCACGCCCCAGCGTCCGATTGGCGCAAAAAGGTTTCTTCTTTCGACGCGCGGCGCGCGATATCCGGCAATCGCGGTACAGCCCCTGAAGCGCATCCATGTCTAGACGCGACGGCATATCCGGTTGGGCCGTGATCGAACGGCATTGGCGGGAATAGTCCCCTTGACGGAAACGCCCACCATCCATATACCATCCATATAGATGGCATGCGGATGGTAACTATGCCGGAAAATGTACATCAACTGCGACCTAAGCTGAGTGACACCGAAAAGATCACGATCAATCTCGGCTACGTCGATCTTGGCCACATCGACCTCATGGTGCAGGACGGTTTTTACTCCAACCGGACAGATTTCATTCGAACGGCAATTCGAAACCAACTCGAACGCCATGCCGAGGTCGTCAAACAGTCCACCGCCCGAAAGAGTCTAGACCTCGGCCTGCGGAATTATAGCCGCGAGGACCTCGAGGAGGCGCGGCGCGCCGCGCGGATGCTGGAGATCAACGTATTGGGCCTGGCCACTATCGCGGCCGATGTCACCCCTGAACTTGCCCGCGCCACCATTGCTTCCGTCGTTGTGCTGGGAGCGTTGCACGCCAGTTCAGAGGTCAAGGCCGCTCTTGCCGATAGAATGCGATGACGAAGAAACGCGTACGCGAAAGAACTTCGATGCGGACTAACACTGTCCGACATTGTTCGCTCCAAGCAAAAAGGTAGCTTTCGATATGAATGACATGATGCTCGAGGCAACGCGGCTTACGCGCGCAAACCGACTCATCGAAGCCACGGTCCTCATTCAACGCATGCTTCGAGTCGAGACCGATTCTGAGTTTGTTCGTCTCGGAAATAGCCCACCGACCATTGACGGGTATGCAGAGACAATCGATGAAGCGAAACCTCCCAACTTCAACGCGGCGTCTTCCGCTAAGCCGCATTATTACCAGACGTTGCGCGATCCAACGTATCGCTTCAAATACCCCTCAAGGCATGGACTGCAGGGGTGGATGCGTCCCGTACCGGCATCCACGCCGGATATCGTGCCAGACGGTGGGAAGTTCATTGAAGAGATTTATGCTAACCCGGCAGGAAGCCGCGCCTACAAGGTGTACATCCCCAGCGGCTATCAGGGCCAAGCGGTTCCTTTAGTAGTCATGTTACACGGCGGCACTCAAACGCCTGACGACTTCGCCGCCGGGACGCGCATGAATGTGATCGCGGAGGAAGAAATCTGTCTCGTGGTCTATCCCGCACAGCCCAGTCACGCGAACCCGGCGAGGTGTTGGAATTGGTTTCGCCCGGGCGACCAGCGCCGGGATCGCGGTGAACCTTCGCTCATCGCCGGCATCACGCGCCAAGTCATGCACGACTATTCCGTCGATCCGCGACGCGTCTACGTTGGGGGATTGTCAGCCGGAGCGGCTGCGGCCGCCGTGATGGGGGCAACCTACCCGGACCTCTATGCCGCAATCGCAGTGCATTCTGGTCTCGCCTGTGGAGCCGCCGACGATCTTATCTCCGCATTCGCCGCGATGCGGCAAGGCGGTTCACGAAGCTCTTCCGCGCCCGGCGAGACTTCGGCCGTTCCCGGAGACCGGCCACCCGTACCGACCATCGTTTTCCACGGCGATCGTGACACCATAGTACACCCCCGAAACGCCGATCATGTCATCACCCGTTCCATGAGAGCCACGAACTGGCAAAAGAAAGTACGTCGCGGACAAGTACCTGGTGGCCATGCCTACACCTGCACGATCCATACCGATGCGAACGGGCAGGCAATCCTGGAGCAATGGTGCATCCATGGAGCTGGTCACGCTTGGTCGGGCGGCAGTCCCGCCGGCTCCTACACCGATCCGCGAGGGCCGGATGCGGCTAAGGAAATGCTGCGTTTCTTTCGCGATCACCCTGCTGTCGGACGCGATACCGAAGCTGCGAATTGTGAGAGCTCTCGATGAAACTTGGTCAGCACGTCGATGGCCACTTGATGTTCGCGCCGGGTACGCGTCCGCCCTGGATAGGGCAGAGCCCTCAAGAGGCTTTCTTGATAGACGTGTAGCAGGCCGGGAAGCGTAAATTCCGGTCGCTGAGGCACGCAGTGCTGGAGACCCTGGCGGGTATATGACCTGAACAAAGTCAGCCCCCTACTAGCTTGTCGAATACCATCACCTTGGAGACGAAGGCCTTGACGTCTCGGATGTGGGTCAGACCGCAACCTGCGGCGAGCGCGCTAAAGTTCTCGTTGGTGTAGCTCTTATAATAGGGTTCGTGATAATTCTGCGGAAAGAGCTCTAAGAGCCCGTCATAATCTGTCTGATCGCCGCGCTGGAGCGAATCTACGAGAACCAAACGCCCGCCCGGTTTCAGCACCCGGGCACATTCGCGAAAAACGGTGCGACGCACCTTCGGCGGTAACTCGTGGAACAGAAAAATGCTTGTCACTGCGTCCTGGCTTTCATCGGGCAGGGGCAGCGACTCCGCGTTTCCAACGCTGAGGTTTATTCGCGACCAGCGTTTCAAGTGACGCCTGGCGTATCTGACATACGGTTCAGACATATCGAGCCCGAGGGTCGGGAGTCGCGGCCAAACTTGTTTGAGAGAATCGAGAAACCGCCCTGTCCCGCAGCCGACGTCGAGAAGTCTCAATTTGCGCTGGTCCCGTCCGGCGAAGACTTCGTGGAGCTGAGGCAAGGCCTGCCGGCGCGTCGCATTGGCAGTTCCGTTGAAGAGCACCTCAACCTGCGTGTCATATCGGCTCGCCGAATCGTCCGTCATCCAGCCGCCCGTCTGGAAATGGAAATTCTGCAAATAGTAGCGAGGCCGCTTCCCGCGTGTCTCCGCGGTTAGGACGTCGTTGTGCGCGCCGCTCTCGCGACGCCAATGGATTGCGGGGAGATCATTGAAAAAAAGCCGTGAGCGATGCAGGAGTGTCAGTAACGACCCGTCATGATCGGCGGGCATCGGGTAAAGGCCGGCCTCAATATTGGCGAGGTCTTGCTGGAGAAGAATGGCCATATCCGCGTAGAGACGTTTGCGGTCGGGCACCGGCGAATTGGTATGGGCACGCGGCCGCACTTTGTTATTATCTCGTCGCGGTGCCGTCTCGGATAGCCGGCGTACGGCGAGACTGTGCCCAACATACCAAGCGATGCGTGGCAACTGGCTAGCGCCATAGGCGACTCGCGTCGTAACTCGAGAGAATGGATTGCTCATGCGTCGGCTCCAGGTTCAGGCCCGCAGTGGCCTCCCGTCGCCGCTACCGCATCCACGGCGCAGTGTGCCCCTGAGCGGAGTGTGAAGCCCGGGACGTTATGGCTATTCCGTGTTCGGGTGATTCAAGCTCAACATTGATGGCGATCGGGTCGCTGGCCGGAAACGTTCCTTTTAGCGCCTCATCAAGCAGGTCATTCATATGCGCTATCGCGGCTGAAGGAGATTTTTGCGGATTTTTCGGGGTGATCATGACTTCGGAGCCTTTTTCGCTTTCGTCTTCTTAGTATATCGGATGTTTGCACCGGGAACCAAAGGGGGCGACAGCTTCACGCAAAGCGCGGTGCGAAGCGCGCAATTCATAACTGAAATTGCTTACATCAAAGAAGGAAGTGTTTTGGGGGAACTTGTTGCCGATCGCCTCGCGGATTTCTTCATTCGATTTTCCCGTGAGACCATTGGCGGCAGCATAGCCCGCGATATCAGGTACGGTTTCAAGGTCCCAAACGATGACGTGGCCGGGCATGTCAGACGCCTTTTTGTTTATCGAGCAGCAATATAAAGCTTTTCTAGGGTACAGCAGCTTACCTGAAAACCTACCGGGGGACCGATCATGTTTTACGACGCCGGAAGAATAACGATACAGGTGCGCAGTGCCATTTGGCATGGTCGAAAGCAAGCCAAATGCCGCCGTGACGTGTTCCCACTGCGGGGCCGAGATTTGGTTTATTAAAGAGTCAAATCTGCCCGAGGGGTTTTCGCTCGTCTGTCCCAAGTGCGAACATCGAAAAATCTACGCACTTGCGGACGTTCATATACCGAAAGGGGCAGCCTAACTCGCGCACGCCGTTTTGTCGGGTCTTGTGGAACACCACGAAGTCTAGCTCGGAAAGTGAGCGGACTCTGCAAATGGCAGTTGCTGGGATTCCGCGTGTCGCGCAAGCAATCGCCGCAATACCTGTCGAGGATAGGCCTAGGGCACTGGAGGCTGCTGAACGCAGTTATTGCCGAACTGCGCTCGATGTCGGTTATGGGGAAGCCCAGGCTGAAGGATGGGCGGCGGCGCTGATGTCTCAATTGCGGGCCGAAATGGAGAGGTAAAAGTCGGCAGTAGTGCGGCCACAAGGGAGCGACGATTCAACGTCCGGGATGGGGCGGCGCGGATGTTGGTTTTGTGCCGTTCCCCGCTGACAGGGTTGTCGAAACGCTTTGACCTGCCCCGAAATTCCCGTAGCATTACCCCGTCGGCGTGGGGTCTTGGCAGCCGCTTTGGTAGTACGCGATAGACCGCGCGAACAAACTGGACAACTCTAGCTAAGGATTTGAAGATGAGATTACTAATAGGTTCGGCAGTTTTGTGTCTTGCGATTGGCGCCGGAACCGCCTTGACGCACACCGCCGCCCAGGCGGCGATGAGTCAGGACCAAAAGCAAGCAATTTCCAAATCGTGCAGTGATCAGGCGAACGCCAAGGGTTTGCACGGCACGGCTCGCAAGAAATTTAGGTCTGGATGCAAGCACAACGGCGGGAAGCCAATGTAGACGGCAGCGGAAACGAGGCAACACCGCCCAACGCAAACAAGGTTAGGACGGTTGAAACTTCAATTGAGGACGATTAGCACCCTGCGGCCTCGTGGCCCTTCGTTGCAGATCCGGGCGTCAAATAATTTTTTGGCAGCGATCAGAGCAACAGCGGACATGCCGTACGGTCGCTCGATATGACGTGATTGACTTCAAGGCGTCCTCCGGCCCCAAGCGATCACGACTTTGAGTTGACGTCCTCCACCCTATTCGCCCTGCTTCCTAGCATCGCGGGCCATCTGGAGGCAGGTGAGCAGATCCGTATAGCTCGGCAATCCCCCTGCGGTGGATTCGCCGATGCAGTTTGCTTTGTCGGTAGCCGTAAAAGCTGGCCACTGCTGCACGAGCTGGTCCCGGACGGCCATCTCACTTTTTATACAGCTCTCAAGATCTTGCCGAACGCTCTGGTTTGGTTCCAGATCTAAACCGCCCTGTTGGGCAATGCCGCGGCAGACCGGTTCAAGGTTGAAGCGGGGAACATCATCCGCAACCAAGACAGTCAACTGGGTGACCAACGCTAACGTCGTAACGGGAATCATCATCTGCATGCTCCGGGGCGCAACACTAACGAAGTCAACGATATTCGAGCGGACGCGAGAAATTTTGCTGACTTCGGCCGAACATTGACACCTAACTAGATGTTATCACCGCGCTTGCGACTGCGATACGCCGTCGATTGAATTTTAGGGCATGATGCGAGCGCGAGTATGCTTCCACATGATGTCAAAGGACGATTAGGCGATCATTGAGAAAAATCGTCTGGAAAGAACCCTTTTGAATTTAGCCGTAGGTGTTTCCAAAGATTCGCCCACCACTACGTAATAGATCGGCCTCCTGCTTTCGGGCGTGCGGGCTTGACAGTTTCGTATTTACCGGCATGGTTAATCTTATAGGGAAAATAGGTTTCCTATTAGGAAATATGAAATCGTTAACGACCAGCCTGAGGATCTTGTCCGCTTTCTGCGGTGAGCGCCTGAATTGGGGTGTAAGCGAGCTTGCTCAATCACTCTGCTTGGAGAAAGCCCTAGTTTCCAAGAATCTATCCTGTCTTCGTGAGGCGGGGTTTTTGAAGCAGGATGGTCAAAGCAAAGCCTATTCGCCCGGTATCCGCTCTTTCCTTCTGGGAGCTCAATTCCTCCACAACAACGCCCTAGTGCGAGAAGCTGGAGCAGAGTTGCGGCGCCTCGCCGACAGCACGGGCCACACAAGTACGCTCTGCGCATTACAAGGCACTAACGTCATTCACCTTGCGGCGGTCGAAGGGCCACATTTTCTGGATATCGGCTGGAGGGTGGGAACTTTGGTGCCGTTTCATGCGAGCGCAGTCGGTAAGGTCCTATTGGCGTTTGCGCCCCCGAAGCTGCTGGACGATGCAATTGCCGATCAAGGCATGCGGCGCTTTACTAAGAAAACGATTTGCGAGCCAAGTGTTTTCAAGAAGCAGCTTGCAAAAACTGTTCAAGTCGGCTGGTCAGAAACCGATCAGGAGACAATGAACGGCCTTGCTGCGCAGGCCGTGCCGGTGTTCGGTGCGGAACAACACGTGGTCGCTGCCCTGGGCCTGATCTTTCCGCGGCATGCCGTAAGCCCGGCGGCACGAACCAAACAAATTGGCGCTCTGCACGAAAGCGCCCGCAGAATCTCTGTTCGTCTTGGGGTGCAAGTTTATCCTTACGGCAAGGCACGCCGATGATCGCACAGGTAATTTTGTCTGGGCTATTGATCGGTGGAATTTACGCCCTTGTATCGATTGGGCTCAATCTAATCTTCGGGGTGATGCGGATCATCAATTTTGCACACGGCGAATTTTTGATGTTGTCGATGTATGCTGCCTATTGGCTCTGGAGACTCGGAATCGATCCTTATATCGCCATCGTTCTGGTGGTTCCGCTCATGGCGCTTCTTGGGGCACTTACCGAGCGTTTTCTGATCCGCTTCACGTTGGAAGCACGTGCGCACGTAAAAATTTTCGTTACGCTCGGCCTTGCAATTGCGTTGCAAAACCTTGCACTGTTATTTTTCACCGCCGACTATATGAGCGTGCGGACACCTTATCAGACCGCGACATGGTCTGTAGCGGGACTCTTCGTCAGCGTTCCGCGGCTGATCGCATGCGCTTTTATGTTCGCCGCCGCGTCCTGTTTGCATTTATTTTTGTACCGCACAGATTTCGGCAAGGCGATCCGCGCGACCGCACAAGACAGTACCACAGCGCGCCTCATGGGCATCGATGTGGACCGGGTTTATATGGCCACGTTCGCGATCGGCACCGGATTCGTCGGTCTTGCTGGCTGCTTGCTGACGCCGATCTATTACGTGTATCCGAGCGTCGGTACGGATTTCGTTTTGGTCGCCTTCGTCGTCGTGGTCTTGGGTGGCCTTGGCAGTTTGCCGGGGGCACTAATCGGCGGCCTTCTCATTGGCGTTGTCGAGCAACTCAGTGGCTTCTTCATCGATACGTCGCTTAGGCAGATCGTTTATTTCGCGCTCTTCATCGGTGTTCTCGTAGTGCGTCCCGCTGGTCTATTCGGCGAAAGGGGCGCGGAAGAGTACGGCCTCAAATGAGCGTCTCCCAGCTACTAGATGTCATAGTGTTGACCTTGATCTGGGCGGGTATTGCCGCGGCGTGGAACTTTCTCGCCGGCTTTGCCGGACAGTTTTCTTTGGGTCACGCGGCGTTTGTCGGCATTGGTGCCTACGGCGCTGCTATTGCAGCCACGCGCTATGGCATCACGCCCTGGATCGGCCTGTTGGCTGGAATGCTTTTGGCGGGGCTGCTCGCACTTTTTATCGGTTCGATTAGCCTGCGCATGCGCGGGCCATTCTTTACTTTGCTGACCATCGCTTTCGCCGAAGTCGTCCGTCTCGTCGCACTGTATGCCAGGCATCTTACCAACGGGGCTGAGGGAATTATCATTGAACTCAAGCCCGGTCTGATGAATCTTTATTTTTTAGAAAAATGGCCGTTCGTAGTGCTTGCCGGGATCTATGCTCTCGGCGTCGGCGGTTTATGCGCTATCGTTCGCCGCTCTCGCCTCGGATACCGGTTGCTGGCGGTGCGCGACGACGAGGACGCGGCTCGGTCGTTGGGCGTGCCAGCATATCGGGCGCGCGTGACCGCAACTGTCATCAGCGGCATGTGTGCGGCGGCAGGCGGCTCGTTACTCGCGATGTACACGCAGTTCATCGATCCAGACAGTACCATGTCGTTTCTTCTGTCGGTCGAAGCTGGCCTGATCGCTATCGTTGGCGGTCTCGGTCATCCGTGGGGCCCACTCTTCGGCGCAATCCTGATCGTTCCCTTGGAGCGACTGCTGCGAGTATGGTTTGGCGGCGTGCTCTTCGGACTTCACGGTGTGATCTTCGGCCTCTTGTTGATCGTGATCCTGCTGATCATGCCGGAAGGGTTACTGAGTGCAGCAAAGGCCTCTCACACGCGATGGAGGCAGCGCCGCCATGCTTAAGGTCGTTGGAATCGACAAGCGGTTCGGCGGATTGTCTGTGCTCATGGACGTCAGCTTCGACATTGCACAGGGCGGGGCGCTTGGATTGATCGGACCGAATGGCGCCGGCAAGACAACACTGTTCAATATATTGAGCGGTCTCGTGCTGCCGAATGCCGGCAACATCCTTTTCAACGCAGCAGATATCACCGCCTTCGTGCCGGAACGGCGTGCGGCACTCGGCATCGCGCGTACCTTTCAAATCGTCAAACCGTTCGCCGGCCTCTCTGTGCTGGAAAATGTTATGATCGGCGCCTTCGCGATCGAGAGAAGCGCTGCGTCGGCACGTAAGCGCGCGTTCAATGCTCTGGAACGCGTCGGACTGGACGTGGTCGGCTCGAGGCAACCCTCGAGCTTGACGCTGTGTGATCGGAAACGAATGGAACTTGCCCGCTGCGTTGCTATGCAGCCGAAAGTCTTATTGCTGGACGAGACAATGTGCGGTCTCAATCCAACCGAGGTCGCAGAAATGATTGCGCTGATCCGCTCGATCAGGGACGACGGCATCGCGCTGATTGTGGTCGAGCATATTATGGATGTGATTGCGGAGCTCGCTGAGGATGTCGTCGTTCTCGGCGGCGGCCGGGTTATTTCACGGGGGCCGCCATTCGACGTTCTCAGGGACCCTCGCGTCGTTGAAGCCTATCTCGGGGAAGCATACGATGCTGTCCATTGAAGGCCTCGCCGCCGGGTACGGTGAAATTGACGTTCTGCACGACGTCAGCCTTGAAGTGAGGGCTGGCCAGATCGTCGCTCTCCTGGGCGCGAACGGCGCTGGGAAAAGCACGCTGCTTCGCGTTATCGTTGGGCTGGTTGCGGCGTCAGCCGGACGCGTTGTCCTTAATAATGAAGTGCTCAATAACATACCGACCCATGAGATCGTTGAGCGCGGCCTCATCATGGTACCGGAGGGGCGAGCACTGTTCCCCTTCATGACCGTCGAGGAGAATCTTGAGATCGGTTCGTACGCAAGACGAGCAAGAGGCGAGCGCGCGCGAAATCTCGATCGCGTCTATCATTTGCTACCACGCCTGAAGGAACGGCAGCGACAGGTCGCCGGCTCGCTGAGCGGCGGCGAGCAGCAGATGTGCGCGATCGGCCGCGGACTGATGGCGCGTCCAGAGATCCTGGTGCTCGACGAGCCGTCGCTCGGGCTAGCTCCCGTAATCGTACGCGATGTCTTTTCCTTGATCGCTGAGCTGCGGGGGGCCGGCTTGGGTATTTTGTTGGTCGAGCAGCACGTGAGACATGCGCTTTCCATTGCCGACCGGACGTACGTGCTGCAAAACGGCCGCATTGCGATGTCCGGACGAGGTCCTGAACTGGTCAATGACCCAGGCCTCAAACGCGCTTACATGGGTCACAAGTACTGATCGGTGAGAGCCGATGAAGGAGAACGACATGCGTCAGATTCATTTGCTGCTTACACTTACGGCCGCTGGATTGGCTTTGCTAGTCGGGATCGACCGTATCCACGCACAAACGCCGAAAGAGTGGAAAATCGGCGCACTGTTCGCATTCAGCGGGCCGCTTGCGTTTCTCGGCCAAGAGACATTTCGGGGCGCCGAAATCGCGTCTCAGATCGTCAATGAGCAAGGCGGCATAAACGGCGCGCAGATAGTATGGGAAAAGGCGGATGCCGGCTCGCCTGCGCAAGCGCGGAGCGAAGCCGAACGACTCGCGGGGAGCGGCGTAAAGGTCGTGTTCGGCACCAATTCGAGTGGGCTGGCAATTCCCGCAAGTCAGGTGTTGGAGCAGCAAAAGGTTATTTTCTGGGAGCCGGGATCTGCCGCTGACGAAATTACGACGCGGGGCTACAAGTATACATTCCGGACAGTTCCGGCCGGTCAGCAATGGGCCTTTACGCTCGCCGATTTCGCGGTCGACAAACTCACGCCTGTGCTTGGCAAAACCGCTGAAACCGTAAAGATTGCCATCAAGTATGACGACAGCGCGTTCGGGAATTCAATCGACAAGTCGTTGATGGCTCGCTTGCAAGAAAGGAACGTGAAAGTCATAGCTAATGAACAATATTCCGCACGGGCCACTGACTTGTCGTCGTTGGTGCTTAAGCTCAAAGAGTCCGGAGCAGATATTATTCTGTCTACCGACTATCCCAACGATGCCATTCTGTTTGCGCGGCAGTCCAAAGAACTTGGCCTCCCGACCAAGGCTGTGGTCGGTTGGGCTGGTATCGCGTTTCCAAAATTCCGGCAGGATCTTGGCGACTACGCCGATGGCATGATGTCGATCAACTTGCCGGTGGATATCGATCCGAACCGGCTATCGCCGGATATCCGTAAGATTCGCGAAGAATTTCATGCCCGCTACATGAGTGGCGTCGGGCACGAACCGCCGGCATTCGCGGCCGCCGGCTTCGATGGCGCGCTGGCGTTGTTCAAATACGTGCTGCCAAAAGCAAAGAGCTATGACGCTGATGCTATTCGCGATGCGGCGATGGCTGCCGACGTCCCTGAAGGCGGGTTGACCATGGGATGGGGCCTGAAATTCTCCGACGGCAAGTCAAGCGCCTACACAGGGCAGAACACGCGGGCCAAGGTCGGTGTGACGCAATGGCAAGCCGGTAGGCTGGTTCTGGTGGCTCCTGAGGATCTGGCAACCGGAATAGTCAAAAAGCCGTAAAAGCACGGCCGTTTGGAGCTCGTCGCGTGTATAAAATCGGCATCGATGTCGGTGGCACGTTCACAGACATCGTCGTTCAAGATCAATCCGGGACGATGGCGCACGGCAAGGTGCCATCCATTCCCGGTGATGAATCCAAAGCTGTTATCAATGCGCTCGCCTTAATGGCGGAGCGCGAAAAGTATCCGCTGCCGGCGTTTCTTGCTGAGGTCGAGGTCATCAACTTCGGCACGACGGTCGCAACCAACGCTATGTTGCAGCATCGCGGCGTGGCAACTGCCATGCTGACGACGCGGGGGTTTCGGGACATTCTAGAACTGCGCCGTGGCTTCAAAGAAGTGCTGTTCGATATCCGTCTTCCACCGCCGCAACAGATCGTCCGTCGCGAATGGCGACTGCCGATCACGGAACGCGTCGATTACACTGGTGCCGTTGTTACCGCTCTCGACGAAGACGAAGTGCGTGTGGTTGCAGGGAAGATTGCGGGAGGCGGAATTCGCGCGATTGCGATCTGCTTTCTGAACTCGTACCTCAATGGTGAAAACGAACGCCGCGCCGCAGAGATTCTGCGGCAGTGCTGTCCGGACGTCGACGTCCATCTTTCCTGCGACGTGCTGCCTAAAATTCGCGAGTTCGAGCGCTTTAGCACCACGGTAGTAAACGCCTTTCTCAGTCCATTGCTGCGCAGTTATCTCGATCGACTCATGGCGGAGCTGCGAAGTAATGGCTTTCGCAAGCAGCTTCTCGTCATGCAATCCAACGGCGGAACGGCGTCGCCGGAGCAGGCCGGTCGCTTGGGCTGCGCTGCATTGCTCTCCGGGCCGGCAGGCGGCGTCTCCGCGGCGGTTCGCATCGGGGAGAGTTGCGGCGCCCGCAACGTCATTGGGGTCGATATGGGTGGCACCAGTTATGACGTGTCGCTGGTCCGTGATGGTTCGCCGGAGACCCGCACAGAATCGTGGTTTAACCGAAGCTTCGTTGGGTTGCCGATGCTTGGCATCCATACGATTGGCGCTGGCGGGGGTTCGATCGCCTGGATCGATAATGGCGGGGCATTGCGGGTCGGCCCGCAGAGCGCGGGTGCGCGGCCGGGCCCCGCTTGCTACGGCCAGGGCGGCCAGGATGCGACGGTGACCGACGCTTTTCTTTATCTAGGCTATCTGAATCCCGACTTTTTTCTTGGCGGCCGGATGAAGATCGCGCCAGACGCCGCAGCGCGGGCGATTCAGACCAACGTCGCAGATAAGTTGTCGATGTTGCCCGATGAGGCGGCCTTTAGCATCTTCCGCATCATCAACAACAACCTGTCCAATGGCATCCGCTACGTCTCGGTTGCGCAGGGGCACGATCCCCGTGACTTTGCGCTCATGAGTTTTGGCGGCGCTGGCAGCGTGACAGCGACGTTGCAGGCGCGCGACCTTGGTATTGGAAAGGTCCTGGTCCCAAGGACGGCTTCAGTGTTTTGCGCACTCGGCGAACTGATGGCCGATCTGCGGGTATCGCAAATCCACGCAGTGGCCGGCCGGGTAGAAATGGTGCCCGCTGAGGAACTTGCTGAGCGTCTCGAAAATCTTGCTTCGAGGGCGCGCGACGAAATCGCCGGTGTGGCGGGCGTGCAGGGAATTCGGATCGAGCGCCACGCCGAAATGCGTTACCTCGGACAGGTCCACGAATTGCCAACGCCGATGGCGTCTGGCGCTAATATGAGCGTATCGCTGGAGAGGACCAAAGATGCGTTCCACGCGCTGCATCAACAGCGTTACGCGTTTAATATGCCGCAAAAGCCCGTAGAAATCCTGGCCGTGCGTCAGGAAGTTATCGGTAGACGGGCGTGGGATGTTCCGACCTTCGAACTCAGTGATAATGCAGATGCGAACGCCGCCATTAAGGCGCACCGTCCCGTATGTTTCGCCATGGATGGTTCATTCGCCTGGTTGGATACGCCGATCTATGACGGGCCGAAGCTGAAGCCTGGCCACGCGTTCACCGGTCCCGCGATAATCGAAGAACTCGATACCACAATCGCGTTGCAGCCCGGAGATTCCCTCCGGCTTAACGAATATCAGGTTTACGAGATCCACGTCGGAGAGGCGGCCCATGGCTGACGTAGGTTACGCGGATTTAGCTGAGTTCATCAGAGCGCCCGGACATATCCTGTCGCGTGAAGCGGCATCCGCGAGCATCAACCCGGTCAACGCCGGTTTATTCGCGGCCGATGGCAAGCCACTGGTAGTGTCCTGCGTCGGCCTTTTGCCTAGCATGAGCGCCGCGCTCGCTTCAGTGCGTAGCTTTTTTGGCAAACGATGGCTGCAGGACGATGTGGCGCTGACAAACGACATGGACGCCGGCGCCGTCAACGCTTGCGAGATGATAAGCGTAGCCCCGGCCTATTCCGGCGGGGCGCTAGTCGGATGGACGGTGGTACGAGGCCGCGTTCCGGACTTCGGCGGTTGGGATCCTGGCGGGTTTAGCCCCCAAGCCGTCGACCGATGGGCTGAAGGTGCGCGGCTTGAGCCGGTGAAGGTGATGACTGGCGGCGCTGATCGGCGTGAGGTCATCGATCTTCTTCGGCTCAACAGCCGAACACCGGATACCACGCTCGCGCATGTACGCTCACTGGCGAAAGCTGCGCTTGCGCTCGGCAAAATGTACGTAGCTAACTCGGAAAGGCTCGTCGTAACCATTGGCGCGACGCGCGCCGCCGAAAAGAACAAAGTGCTATCGGCCTTCGCAAACTTGCCGCAAGTGTTTCCGCCTACGCTTGCTGAGTTCAGTGTTCCCTGGACAAACCAGCGATTTGGCAGCGCTGAAATTCAAGTTGAACGGTCAGGTGACGGGTTGCGTATCGGCGTTCAGGCGCCCACGGTCGCCACGCTCCCAATAAATCTCGGGCGGTTCGCAGCGCAAGATATCGTCACGGCTTCTGTCGCGTATGCGTGCGGGCTCGACTCCTTCGTGACCGACACGTTGTCTTCGCGGATCGAGATTAATATGCAAGAGCCGAGCCTCCTCGCTGCGCCGTTGCCGGCGCCCGTGGGGCTCGGACGGCAGACCGCTGGGCAGGTGTTGTTTCGCGCAATCAGTTCGGCATTGGGCGTATCTGGCGAACGCGCGGAAAGTAATTGGCACAAATATCGCGACTCGACGTGCGGGACTGACTTCGACCAGCAGTCCGGCAGACTCGCAAGTTCAGCTGTTGCAAAAGTTCGTGCTCACCAGTCGCAAGAGGTATCCGCATGACCAAACTGTCAAAATCGGACCTCATTACCGCGGAAATCGTCCGGAACTATCTGGAAGCGGTTTGCGGTGAGATCAGCAAGGTCGTCGAGAACACATCTATCTCTCCGATTTTCTCTGAGACGCACGATTACTCAGTGGGCGTGTTCTACGCTGATGAGCGCGGTGTGAGCCTGATTGCCCGCGCTCAGTCAGTGCCAGTCCACATCTTTGCGGCACTCACCTCGGTGGAAACAATACTCGACAGGTATCGCGGCGATATCCATGAAGGCGACCTGTTTCTCGCCTGCGATCCTTATTACGGTGGTAGTCACGTGCCGGATTGGACCGTCGTCAACCCGGTCTTCGTCGACGGCAAGCCGCGCTTTTTTACTTCGGTGCGTGGCCACGTCAACGACGTGGGAGGCTGTGCGCCAGGCGGTTACAACACCTTGGCGCGTGAAATCTGGCAGGAAGGCTTCCGCGTACCGCCGGTACGATTGCGGGAGCGTGGGCAGCAGGTCGACGATATCTGGAACGTCATTCTTTGCAACACTCGAACCAAAGATGACATCACCGGCGACCTGAATGCTATGGTCGGAGGCTGTATCATCGGCAAGACGCGTCTGTCCGAGATCTTCGCCAAATATGGCTCGGAAGCAGTGATACGCAGCGTCGACTATATATTGAGTTACAGCGAGAACAGGCTACGGGCCGAAATCGGGCGGTGGCCGGACGGAGTATACTACGGCCGCAGCATTCTCGATCACGACTTCGCCGGCGGCGGCGACGTGCCGGTCGAAGTGGCGGTCACAGTCAACGGTACCAACCTGAAGATCGATCTTACAGGCTCGCATCCGCAGGTGCGCGGATTCGTCAACAGTGTTGCGACCAACACGATATCCAACATTTACAGTGCGCTGGTCGCACTGTGCCCGGACATTCCAGTAAATTCTGGCTATTTCCGCCCCGTAGAGATCGTGCTGCCACCTCATTCAGTGGTGAATTGCGACGCCCCGGCGCCGGTCGGTAATTCTACGGTATGCATCGGCTCCGACATCATGGAAGCCGTGATGAAGGCCTTCGAGGGAGTTGCACCGGACCTGGTGGGTAGCGCCAACATCGATCTCGTTAACGTGCGCGTGTATGGCATCAACTCCCGCACCGGGCGCTTCTTTGTAGCTAGCGACCTCACCGCGACCGCGATGAGCGCCGGCGGCGCTAAGGGTGTCGACGGATGGGGCGGCTATGCTGCGCCATTTTGTGCACTGAAGTTGCCCTCCCTCGAAATGTACGAGAGGCAATATCCCTGGGACTATTTGGAAGCTGAATATGCGACCGATACTGCTGCGCCAGGTGAATTTCGTGGCGCGCCAGCGTTGCATTACCGACGTCGCATGCTCGATCCGGTCAAAGCCATCGTTTATAATCAAGGTTGGCGCCATCCGATGCAGGGCTATCTTGGCGGTCGCTCCGGCGCGGGAAATTATTTTGTTCTCAACGAGGGCGCGCCGGACGAGATCACTGTTACTGATTGCTGCTATGACGTGCCGGTTGGAACCGGCAATCTCATCTTTGCCCAAAGCGGAGCGGGCGGCGGATGGGGCGACCCTCTCCGCCGCAGCTCAGACCGTGTACTTGAGGACGTTCGCGACGACTACATCAGCGTTGACGGCGCGAAGCAAAACTATGGCGTAGTTATCGACGCGGCGACGATGACGGTGGACACCGCCGAAACGGACTCGCTTCGCACAACGATGCGGCGGCAGACCATAAAAAGCGTCGCATGATGGAAAGCGCCGATCTCGTTGTTCGCGGCGGCGTGGTTGTTACCATGGATCCGCAGCGTCGCCTCATCCGAGACGGCGCTATCGCGATACGCGGCAAACGGATCCTTGCTGTCGATAAGGCCACGGCGATCGCCGAGCGCTATTCGGCCGCAAAAGCCCTAGGCAGTAGTCGCGATATCGTATTTCCCGGCCTCATCGATTGTCACAATCATCCGGTGCATTTTCTTTCCAAAGGTATGATTGATGACATGCGCTATCCGGCCCGCTGGCAGGAGCGGGTCTGGCCCTATGAGGCAACGTTGACCGCAGAGGAGACGATGGTCTCGTCGACCGGCACGTTCCTTGAAATGATTAAAAACGGTACGACTTGTTTCTGTGATCCAGGAACGCTCGAGCCGGAAGCGGTGGCAAAAGCCGCCGAAAGAACGGGTATCCGGGGGATTGTTGCGCGGATGACCTGGGATGTGCCCGATGCGGCGGCGCCGTCCAAATTCAATGACGACACAGCGACGGCACTTGCACGCGGCGAGGAGTGCGTACAGCGTTGCGCGGGCCTCGCTGACGGGCGCGTAAACGCCTGGTTTTCATTGGTACGTGCCGATCATGTTTCCGACAGTCTAATTCGAGATATCAAACGGCGCGCAGACGCGCTCGGTGTTGGTATCCACGCGCATCTGTCGACGACCCGCGGACAGGTCGAGGCGGCCATACGGCAGTGGGGAAAGACCCCGGTTGCACGATACCGCGACCTCGGCGCCATTGGGCCAAATATGCATCTCGTGCATATGGGCGCGATCACCGATGACGACGTGACGATATTGCAGGAGTTCGATCCAAGCGTTTGCCATTGCCCGTCGGCCAGCATGTTCGGCGGATTCGGTTGCATAGCACATGGAAAGTTCCCGGAACTGGTCGAGAACGGGGTACGCGTGGTGCTCGGCAGCGACGCCTGTGCCGTGAGCCGCTTCATCGATATGGTTCGTATCATGTATTTGGCCGCTTGCGCCCATAAGGACGTCAAAGCTGACCCGACCGTAATCGGAGCTCATAAGGCAATGGAGATGGGCACGATCGATGGCGCCAAGGCACTAATGCTCGACCATGAAATCGGCTCGCTCGAAACCGGCAAGCTTGCGGACATCGTGATTGCCGATGCGGGCAGCATGGAGTGGCAACCAAACCCAATGGAGTTACCGGTAGCCAATCTCATCTATTCCGGCAGCGGAGGCTGCGTTCGAACCGTAGTCATCGATGGACGCGTCGTCATGGAAGAACGGTGTTTTACATTGGTTGACGAAGCAGAGTATGTAGCCCGCGCGGGCAAATGCGCGAATCAAATCTACACTCGGCTCGCCATTCAACCGCGCGTGGTCTGGCCTGTTGGCTAAATAGGCCCGGGTGCACAGGCCGAACGCATGGCCGCATTGACCAATGCTGCACTCACCTGAAGAAAGTCGGTGCCAACTCGTAGCCATCAACACATGGCCCCTCTTGGCCGCGTTGATCGTGCGCTTTGGTGTCCGTTATACGTCTCAACCGGTCGACGCAACACTTTATCGTGGAGGGAAAAGATCGATTATAGGCCGATAAGTCAGCGATTTCGTGGTGGTACGAGGGCGGCAGAGAAAATCACGTTGTGGGATAGCTGGTTGCGGAGGGACTCGCTGAAAGCGATTGGGCGAGCTTTTGGCAAGCCGTCATCGTTACTTATTGCCAGCTGGCCCCCAGTGTTGCGTCGACCAGTTGAGCCGGCTGAGGTATTGCTGCCGCGCCGATAGTCCGCGCGGCAGTTTTTGACCCATGAGCGACATTGGGCTTGCCGTACTGAAGGTTTACAAGGCCGACGAACCCCTTCCAGAGCATCGGTCTGAGCTCGCGCTCCACGGGGAGGGATCATATCGAATTGCCTCACACTTGATCCTTTTTTTTGGTTTGCATTAACTCGCAATCTGCGGCCAGCCGACATTGCTCGCCTGATGGTTGAGACGGGATTTCCGAGTCGCATAATGACGCGTTACGGAATAGGGGCCACGATAAGTCGCCCGTCGAGAGAGTTTCGCCTATTGCTATTTGGCCGATCGGCGCTAGCCTGCGCGATAGTCCGCCCGTTCATCTTAGCATCGGCGCGCTCATCTTGATTGGCATGTCTGCCCCACTCATCGTCGGCATCAGCGGCGCGTCCGGCGCCATTTACGGCGTCCGGCTCATGGAAGCGCTTCACGCCAGCAAAATTCCGGCGCATCTCATTATCTCCAAATCGGCGGCGCTGACACTGAAAGAAGAAGCCGACCTTTCGATCGAGCAGGTGCGGGCGCTCGCGGAAACAACCTACCAGAACGCCGATATGGGCGCCGCGATTTCCTCGGGATCGTTCAAGACACGCGGCATGGTGATCGTTCCCTGTTCGATCCGCACGCTTTCCGACATCGCCTACGGAACCACCGACAGCCTGTTGAGCCGAGCGGCCGATGTCACCTTGAAGGAGCGCCGCCGTCTCGTTCTGGTCGTGCGCGAGGCGCCGCTGCACTCGGGCCATTTGCGCAGCATGCTTGCCGCCACCGAGAACGGCGCGATCATCGTGCCGCCGGTGCCCGCCTTCTATCATCGGCCAAAGACCGTGGACGACATCATCAATCAGACCGTCGGGCGCTGCCTCGATTTGTTCGACATCGATGTCGGATTGGTCAAGCGCTGGCGGGCTGAGCCCGGCGCTTAGTTCCGCCGTGGAAAAGGACCAGTCGCGATTATGGTCGTTTTCGCTGACGGTTTACGGCAAGCCCGACGTTCAGAAGGAATGTCTCGATCTGCAGGATCGTCACGGTATCGACGTCAATCTGCTCCTGTTCTGCGCTTTTGCCGGCGCGGTCCACGGCGCCGTATTGCCTGATGACGCTCTGAAGCAAGCAGCCGGCCTCGTGGGCGGTTGGCACAAAGACGTCGTGATCAACCTCCGTGAGGCACGGCGCGCGCTAAAACCCTTCGCGACCTCCTCGTCCGTGGCGTCCGCGGCCGGGGCGTTACGCAACGGCGTCAAAGCCATGGAGCTCGAAGCCGAGCGGCTCGAACAAATGCTATTGGAGGAGTGGAGCGCATCACGCCTCAGCGCCTGGCCGCGAATGCAGGCGGTCGAGGCGACGGCTGCAAACATCCGCGCCTTGTTGGCAGTGGGGGCGGGATCGGCCGCAGAACCCGAGTTGCCGCGCAATCTCGTCGCTGCCGCCGTCGCCGCCGCGCGCTGACCAAAGGCGGATCGGATGGATCCGACCCCCGTTGACATAGTAAATCAAACTAATAAACTTACTTTGCTATCTGGAGTGCCCCGCGTCATGCAGGCGAAGCCCGGCGCAACGTCGGTCGCACCAGCGACACGAGCGAACGAGCAGCCGCTCGATGCTAGCTTGCGGGGCTATCTGGAAACAAATTCGGATATCGTGACGCGCATCACCAAACCGGTGCGCATCGACGATATCGGTGCGCTATCAGCGCAGAGCGATCTGCCGATTGTCTTCGAGAACATTGTCGAGAAGCCGGGCTTTCGGCTCTGCGACATGTTCGTCAAGAATCGGCGCTCGCAGGCGCGCGCGCTCGGCGTGACGCCGGAGAATTACCTAAAAACCCTGGCTTTCCGCCTGCGTCAGCCGCCGCGTGGGTTCAAGAATGTCAAAACCGGGCCGGTGAAGGAGACGATCAAGACCGGCGGTGACGTGGACTGGACGATCCTTCCGATCACCCGCCATAAGGACAAAGACGAGGCGCCGTATGTTACGGCGATGAACATCATCCGCGACCCGGAAACCGGTTTCTACAATTCGTGTCACGCTGGCACATATGCGGTCGGGCCGCGCCGCGGCTTGATCAGCTTCATCACCTCGCATTCGCACATCATCATGAACAAGTACCGGGCGATGGGCAAAGACAAGATGCCGATCGCCTTTGTCTTCGGAATCCCGCCGGCCTACGAGATAATGGGTAATTTCTCCGGGCTGCACATGGATATGTGGGGCGAGATGGAAATGGTTGGCACCATCATGGACCAAGACGTCGAGATGGTACCGTGCGAAACGATCGACCTCACCGTGCCGGCCCAAGCCGAGATCGTCGTCGAGGGCTATGTCCATCTTGGACAGAAGTTTCCCGTTGGCGAGGTGACGTCACCCTCAATGTATCATCTGCCGCATTCCGAGCAGGTGCCCGAGGTCGAGATCACGGCGATGACGATGCGGAGCGATCGGCCGATCTACCGCAATCACCAGGCGACGCCCGACACAGATCATCAAACGCTGCCGCGCCTTTGTCATGAGGCAGTGCTCTACAATCGTCTCAGCGAAATCGGCCTCAACGTTACCGACGTACGGTTTCCCACTTGGGGCGCCGCGCTTTCCTGCATCCTGCAATTCGAGTATCCGCGCGAAGGCTTCGTCAACGACGCGCTGATGACGGCCATGGGCGCGCCGTGGCTCAATACCAAGATGGTGGTTGCGGTGAGTCCGGATACCAACATCGACGACGCGCGCGAAGTTTATCACGCAATGGCGACGCGGGTTGATCCGGCACGCGACATCATCATCGTGCCGCATACGCGCGGTTCGCCCTTCGATCCGTCGGGACGTCCGATCGAAGGACAAGCGCCGCTGCGCACCGTCGGCAAGATCGGCATCGATGCGACGCGCAAGTCGCGTCACGACCCCGCCGACTTCGAGCGGGCATGGCCGATCAACTGGGGCAGAGTTCACTTGAAAGATTTTCTCTAAACAGGAGTGAAAGCCATGAACAAGCCCGTTACGCCGCCCAAACCGCACGTGCTGGTCGAGGCGCAGCCCTTCATACCTTACGTGCGCGAGGAGGATATTTCACCGAAACTCAAACTCGTGCTCGATCCGTACAAAAAACGGATGGGCTTCCTGCCGAACGCGCTGAAGCTCTACGCCTACCGTCCTGAGATCGCCGAGACGCTGTGGAAGCTCAACAGCAACGTCATGCGCGATCCGTCCTCCACGCTCGATCAATTGCTCAAGCGCAAGCTCGCGGCCATCGCCTGCGCCACCAACGGCTGTGCCTATTGCACCGCGCATAGCTGCTCGATGCTGAAAAAGCCTCGCGGCGACGATTTCGAGGGTTGGGGCCTTAGTGAAGACGAGTTGCAGGACCTCATCACCGGCGATGTCGAGCCAAAGGACGAGTTCGAGCGCGCCTGCTTCGACTACGTGCGCACGGCCTCGGAAGACCCGACGTCCGTTCCCGATGAGATTTTGCAGCGGCTGAAAAAGAACTTGACGCCGGCGCAAATCGTCGAGCTTGCTTGCGTCGTCGGCTTCTGGAAGTTCTACAACGCCGTGCACGACAGCCTGCACATCCCGGTCGAAAGCCAGCTGCTGCAAGACACGGGCTATGTCGATCTCTAAACCGTTCCGCAAGCGCGCGAGCGGGCGCCGCAAGGCGGCGCCCGCTCGCGAGATCAACGCCGCGAGGTATAATCTGCCGCCGACGGTGTCGCGGCCGACGCTCCTGGAAGGCGGTTCCGACCGGCGCTTCCGCCGGCTTATCTATGATCTCCTGACCATCGCCAGCCGCATGACCGTGGTGCGCGAGCATCTGGCGAGCGGGATGGGTATTACCGCCCCGCAATTCAGTTTGCTGTTGGCCATTGGCCAATTCCAGGCTGAGCGCGGCGTTGGCGTAACGGCTGTCGCCAGGGTGCTGCATGTTTCGAGCGCGTTTGTCGCAACGGAAACCGGCAAGCTGGCGCGGGCCGGGTTGCTGACCAAGCGCGCCAACCCCAAGGACCGCCGCGCTGTGCTTCTGAGCCTGACGCGGGCGGGACGAGCGCTCATTGAGCGCCACAGCAACGAAATCCGCTCGGTCAACGATGCGTTTTTCGGTGCACTGGCGCGAAACACGTTTGCCGCGCTGTGCACCACCATGGCCGACCTTGTACATAGCTCGGCGCGGGCAATCGCACAGCTCAACCGCACGGAATCCGACTCCTGGCGTGAGGCGGCCGAATAGTTACAGCGGAACAAGCGCGTGGCAGCCCGCAAGCGCAGCTTCGTATGCTTAGAAAAAAAGCTTGTGAAATTTCACCCGCAGGGCAAGCTCGCCCCTGGCTTAGGAGCCAAACCGATGGTGTCCTATTTCGTCCGGTACCGAGGAAGCGCTGCCAATCCCTCGGCTTTCGTCGCCCACTATCGCGACCGCCACGCAGCCATTCTGCGCGGCTTGCCGCATATCCAGTCGCTTGTTCTGCATACGCCGGTGGCATTCCGCGATCCATTCCCAGTGCAGGAAGGCGGTACGGCACTGCTCGCGCAGATGATGTTCGAGAACGTGGCGGCGCTCGATGCCGCCTTGCAGTCGGAGGCCCGCAAGAAAGCGCGTGATGATTTCGCGCGCTTTGGCGCATTCGAAGGCGAGATCACGCACGAGGCGCTTTCTGCCGAGGCGATTTTTTAAGGGTCGATTCCCCGCACGAGGATATCGCCGGTGTTCGCACAACAGATCGTCAACGCCGTCATGCTCGGATCGGTCTATGCGATGGTGGCGGTGGCGCTGACTCTGAGTATTGGGGTGCTCAACTTCCTCAATTTCAGCATCCCCGGACTGTTCATGATAGGCGGAATGATGGTTTGGGCGCTTGCGCATGCGGGCGTTCCGCTTCCGCTGGCGATGGCTGGCGCTCTCGCGCTCGCGGCCGCGGCTTCGCTCGTCGTCGAGCGCTTCACCTGGCGCTGGATGCGCACGGCTTCGCCTTTCGTGCCACTGGTAAGCTCGATGGCGTTCCTCCTTCTGTTCGAGCACTTGGCGATCGCCTATTGGGGCTCGGACATGCGGGTGATGCCCGACGCGTTCGCGAGCGCGAATTGGCGCTTCGCGGGACTTGTCATCGGCGTTCCGCAACTCGTCGGACTGGTTTGCTCGGTGGGATTGATCGGCGCGCTCTCGCTGCTGCTCAAGCGCACGCGGTTCGGCCGGGCGCTGCGCACCATCGCAGAAGATTCCGAAACGGCCCTGATGCTGGGCGTCGACATTAACCGCGTCGTCGCCGTCGTTTTCGTCGTCGCCGGCCTTTTTGCCGCCTTCGCCGGCATCCTGTTCGCGCTCAATTATCGGCAGGTGCACCCGTTCATGGGCGAGGCCGTCGGCCTCAAAGCCATCTCGGCCATGATCGTCGGCGGCATGGGCAATATCTGGGGTTCGATTCTCGGCGGCCTCATCATCGGCCTTACCGAGGTCTTCGCCATCCTCTATTTCGGCGCGGACTTCGTCGATATCGCCGTGTTCGGCCTTCTCCTGTTCATCCTGTTCGTGAGGCCCGCGGGGCTGTTGCGCGGGATGCAAACGGCGCGGGCCGGCATATGAGCGGCTATCTCCAAGCCGTGCTGGTCCTGCTCGCGATCAATGTCGTGTTCGCCTACGGCGCCTATCTGCCGCTGGCGGCTGGCCAACTCAATATTGGCCTTGCCGGATTTGCGGCGATCGGCGCTTACACTTCGGCCTATCTGAGTAATCAATTCGCACTTCATCCGCTCATCGCGATCCTGCTCGGCGCGATTCTCTCGGGCCTCGTCGCGCTTGCTGTCGCGGTGCCGGTGCTGCGAACGCGCGGCATCTATCTCGCTTTGGCGACCTTCGCGCTGGGGCAGATCATCAGGGCCGCGATTCTCAATCTCGAATTTATCGGCGGCGCTGCGGGCTATCCGGTGACGGGCTTCGTCGGGCTGCCAATGGTGCTCGGCCTCGCATTCGCAGTAGTCGTCATCGTATCGCTCATGTTCGGGACGCGGTTCGGAATTGCGGTGCGCGCGGTGCAGGACGACGAGCGGGTCGCCGACCTCATGGGCGTCGAGGTGCGCGGTTTCCAGATCGCGGCGTTTACACTCGGTGCCATGATCGCCGGCATCGGCGGCGGTCTCTACGCGCATCAATTCGGTTACATCGAAGCGCAGTATTTCAACGTCGGCCTGAGCATCACCATCGTCCTCTATGTGATACTGGGCGGCATCCAGACGACAATGGGCCCGCTTATCGGCGCGACCGTATTCACGCTTCTTCCAGAGCTTCTGCGTGAAAGCGCAAGCTGGCGTTATGTTGCGTTCGCTGCGGGCGTGATCGTGCTGATGGCTATGCGTCCGCAAGGACTTCTGACACGCGGGCAATTGCGGCAATTGTTCGCGTGGCGTCACGTGCACGGTTCGACGCATGACGACGGCTTGGCGGGGCACGTCGCATGAGCCCCGGCGCCATCCTCGAACTCGAACGCGTGAGCAAACATTTCGGCGGGCTGAGCGTTGTTGAGGATCTTACTTTCGCGGTGCGGCGCGGTTCGCGCACCGCCCTGATCGGCCCCAACGGCGCCGGCAAGACGACCGTCTTCAATCTCATCAGCGGTGTCTTTCCGGTCGATACCGGTTTAATTCGCATGGACGGCGCCGATATCACGCGTATTCCGTCGCGCAACCGCATCCGCCACGGCATCGCGCGCACATTTCAGAACGTACGCCTGATGCCGCACCTCTCGACGCTGGAAAACGTCATCGTCGGCCAACATTCGCGCAGCGGCGGGTGGCGCGGCGTTCTCCATCCGGTGAATCTCGTCCCGCGCAATCGCTGGCGCGAAGAAGCACGTGCGGCGCTCGCCGATGCTGGGCTCGCGGATTATGCTCGCGCCTCCGTCGGCGGCCTTCCCTACGGCGTACAAAAACGCGTCGAAGTGGTGCGCGCGCTGCTGGCAAAACCCGCGCTCCTGCTCCTCGACGAGCCGGCCGCGGGCCTCAACCCCGCAGAAACCGAGACATTGCAGCTTTATTTGGAGAAACTTTCAGTCGATGGCGGCCTCACGCTGCTCGTCGTCGAACACGACATGCATTTTGTCGGGGCGTTGTGCCGCGACGTCATCGTACTGAGTTTCGGGAGAAAAATCGCCGAAGGTTCGCCGGACGCGATCCGCCGCGACCTGCATGTGCAGGAAGTCTATCTCGGCAGACCAGCCGCGGGGCCGGTCGTTCCTCCGGCGCCGGACATATCGGAGTATGGCTTTGCTGCTTGTCGCGCGTGATCTCGACATACGCTATGGGCGGGTCGACGCAGTTCGCGGCGTTTCGCTCGACCTCGCGCGCGGCGAAGTCGTCGCGGTCCTCGGCGCGAACGGCGCTGGCAAGTCGTCGCTGCTACGCGCGTTGCTCGGCGTCCAACGGCTCGCCGGGGGCCGTATCGAACTTGCCGGCCACGACATCACCGCGTGGCCCGCGACCCGTCGCGTGTCGGCGGGACTCGTCCTGGTCCCAGAAGGGCGTCGGATCATAGCGACGCTGACGGTGCAGGAGAACCTGCTCATGGGTGCGTTCAATCGCCGGCTGACGCGAGCTCTTCTTCGGGAAATCGACGACATCTACGCACGTTTCCCCAACCTTGCCGCGCGGCGCAACAGCCCCGCGGCGGTGCTCTCGGGCGGCGAGCAGCAAATGCTCGCGATCGGCCGCGCCATCGTGGCGGCGCCCAAGCTGATGATGCTCGACGAACCATCGCTGGGATTAAGTCCGCGCCTATCTGATGATGTTTTTGCCTGCATCCGCTCGCTTAGTCGCGAGATGGGCATCACCATTCTTCTCGTCGAGCAAAACACGCAGCGCGCGCTTGAGCTCGCCGATCGCGCCTATGTGATCGAGCTCGGCCGCGTGGTCACCCAGGGCAAGCCAGAGACGCTGCTCGCGGGCGGCACTTTGCTCGAGGCGTATCTCGGCAGCGGCAAGGCGAAGCCGACGCGGGCGGGACAAGCGCAGACGGTGTGAAACGATTGGGTTGAACCGCGAATGGCACAGAGAAAGGATCTGACATGAAAGCGCGATTATCACTTTCACTACTCGCTGCCGCTTCGATGATGGCGGCGGTAGGAACGGCTCGGGCAGACGATATCGTACTCGGCTATCTGCACGCCGGAGCCGGGCCCTTCGCAACGTTCTCGAAGACCAACCTCGTCGCGGCGCAGATGGCGGTAGACGAGATCAATGCGTCGGGCGGCGTTGCCGGCAAGAAGATCCGTATCGAGTCGTTTGATACTGCCGGCAAGCCTGATCAGGCGGTGGTCGGACTGCGCAAGCTCGCAGAGGACGACAAGGTCCTCGCCATTATCGGCCCGTTCAGCTCGAGCGAGTGCCGGGTAGCGTTCCCGGCGGCGGAGCGCGAAGGCGTCGCGACGATGTCGATGGCGTCCTCGGCGCCGAAGCTGGCTGAGCCCTTCACCTACACATTCCGCAACACTTCCGATGAAGGCTACCTCTTCAGCCTCGTGATGCGGGCGCTCAAGGAACACAATTTTTCCACCGCTACCGCGGCGCTCGCTTATGCCACGGATGACGTGGTCTCGAAGACGATGGGCGAGGTCGTGCTGCCCAACGTGATGAAAAAAGCCGGCACCGATATCAAGCTCAGCGTGACGTTCCAGAGCCAGGCGTTCGATCTGGCGCCACAGGTTTCGCAACTCGTTGCCAATCCGACCGACCTCATCGGCGTTGGCTCCGGTCCCGAGCCGGCGACGCGCCTTGCTCAAGAGCTGCGGCGTCAAGGGGGCAAGGGCAGGCTCGTCGCCGGGTCGACGATCGCCGATCCGGAACTGCCTCGGCTGATGGGCGCGGCGGGCGATGGAACGACAATACCGACGACGTTCTATGGCGCGTTGGACGACCGCACCAAGAAATTCGAGGTCGACTTCATCCAGCGTGCAAAGGCGGCAGGCATCGATCGCACCGCGGCGGCGCAATTCGACGCCGCGACCTACGACATCGTGCTCATCTACGCCCAGGCCATGAAGACGGCGCAGGTGACGGGCGATCCGGGAAAGCTCGCGGCGGAGCGCACGGCTATCCGTGATGAACTGCGCAAGATGAAGGACTTTCCAGCGTTGGAGGGGCCGATCTCGTTCGGCACGAATGGCGACGCGCTCAAGCCCGCCTACGTGATCGAAATGAAGGACAGTAAGTGGAACCTGCTGGCCCATTATCCGGCCGGCGGTTGACGGAGAGGGCGGCGGCCAGCCCATCGCAAATTGTTTGATGGAGGAGGGGACGTGCATCCCCAGCTAACACTCGACGTCCATCGCGTCCGGCAACTCGTCGTCGCCGGCTGGACCGGCCGCGACGTAGCGGCGCTCGAAAAACATATCCGCGAGCTCGAGGCGATCGGCGTGAAGCGGCCCAAAAGCACGCCGATTTTCTACCGGGTGGCGGCGTCGCTGTTGACAACCGACGACACTATCGAAGTGCTGGGCGATCATTCGAGCGGAGAGGTCGAATGTGTCGCCTATTCTTTCGACGGTGGCACCTTCGTCGGTCTCGGATCGGATCATACCGACCGCAAGGCGGAATCCGTCGGCGTCTCCCTCTCCAAGCAAATGTGCGCCAAACCGGTCAGCCGCGAAATCTGGCGGCTTGAGGATGTGGCGCCGCATTGGGACGCGCTGTTGCTGCGGTCCTATGTCGGTGTCAACGGCGAGCGGCGTCTCTATCAGGAAGGCTCAGTCGCGGCAATGCGGCCGCTCAACGAGCTGTTCCGGCTCTATGGCGAACGGGAGCGCTTGGCTGCCGGCACCGCCATGTTCTGCGGCACGCTCGCCGTCCATGGCGGCATCGCGCCGGCGGAAAAATTCGAGATGGAATTGGAGGATCCGGTGCTGGGCCGAAGGATCACGCACAGCTACCGCGTAAAAACGCTGCCAGACCAGGGCTAGGAGAAAATGATGGGTTTTTTCGACAAGGGACACAAGGAATTCCACGCCCTCGACATGAATGAGGGCTGGCACACGCCGCCCGGTTATCCGGCGGGTATTCAACAGAAGATCATCGCCGGCGATCTCGATGAGAAAGCCCGCCGCGGCAACCGCACCCGGCTGTTGCGCTTTGCGCCCGGCACCTACACGACCAAACCTTTTGTCCACGAATATTGGGAGGAGGTTTTTCTTGTGTCAGGCGACCTAATCGTCGGCAATGACGAAGAGGGCAGGGGCGGCGAGAAGTTCCAGGGCTACACCTATGCCGTTCGACCGCCCGGCGTGCATCACGGGCCGTTCAAGTCCGAGACCGGCTGTCTTCTGCTGGAAACTCACTTTTACCCCGAAGGCTGAGCATTGGCGCGCGCTACCTGACAACTGAAGATTTCCGACATGCTGCGCACAGGCGATGAGCACCTCGAATCGATCCGCGACGGACGCGTCGTCTATATCGGATCGGAGCGGGTCGACGACGTGACGCGGCACCCGGCCTTCCGCAACGCCGCCAAGACCGTGGCGGCGCTCTATGACATGAAGGCCGATCCCGCCTTACGCGACGAGATGACGTTCGAGGAGGACGGCGGCCGCCACGCGATCTATTTTCTGCGCGCGCGTTCGCGCGAGGATTTGCAGCGGCGCATGACCGGTCATCGCCGCATCGCCGATTTCACCTACGGCATGTTCGGCCGTTCACCCGATCACGTTGCGTCTTTCGTCACCGGCATGGCGATGAAGCCCGACGAGTTGCAAGCCCCCTGCGGTCATGCCGATAATCTGCTCGCCTATTACCGTCATATCCGCGACAACGATCTCTACACCGTCTATGCCGTGGTGCCGCCGCAAGCCGCGCGCAATCCGGAATTCTATCATCGCCAAAACATCCCAGTGCCGACGTTGCGCGTCGTCCGCGAGGACGATACCGGCGTCGTGATCTCCGGCATGAAAATGCTCGCCACCGGCGCCGTGTTCGCCAACGAAATCTGGATCGGCAACGTAATCCCGCTGGCGCCGGACCAGCAGAAGGAAGCGATTACTTGCGCCATCCCGTGCAACGCGCCCGGGTTACAGCTCTGGTCGCGGCAGCCGATGGAGATCAACTGCACCTCCGAATTTGATTCCCCGCTGGCCTATCGCTACGACGAGACCGACAGCATGTTGCTTTGCAACGAGGTCAAGGTACCGTGGGAGCGGGTATTCGTGCATGACGATGCGCTTCTTTCCCGCGACATCTATGTTAAGACGCCGAGCCATTGCTTCGGCAATCATCAATCGAACGTTCGCTACTGGTCGAAGATGCGGCTGCTGGCCGGTCTTTGCAGCAGGATCGCTCAAGCGAGCGGCGCCGACCAGGTTCCGGCCGTAAAGGAGACGCTGGGCCGCATCTCGGCACAGGAGGCGATGATCGCCGGCATGGTCAACGGCCAGATCAACGCCTTTGAAAGCTGGCCTGGCGGCCCGGAGGGCTATGTCTGCTTCAACCGCCGCATGATGTATGGCGCGTTGGAATGGTGCACGCAGAACTACAGCAAGTTCGTCGACGACTTGCGCGAACTGTGCGGCGGCGCGGTCTTTCAGATGCCTGCAAATGTATCGGTCATGGACGATCCCGATTTGGCGCGACAGTTTCAGGCGTTTTGGCAGACCCCGCAATCCGACGCGCTCACGCGCATGAAGCTGTTCAAGCTTGCCTGGGACATGGTCGGATCGGAATTCGCCGGCCGTCATCAGCAATACGAGAAATTCTATGCCGGCGCCTCGTTCATCATTCGCAACCATTCCTTCCGCGAGACCGATTGGGCCGCCTTCAACAAAATCGTCGAGGATTTGATGGCGAGCTACGACTATGAAGGCGCGGGGGCGAAGTCGGCCATCGCGGTGGCTTGAAACAACAGCGTCAGGGAGAGAAAACACTATGCCTGAACTCGTTCTTTATGACGCCGCCGGCGCGCCGAGTCCGCGGCGGGTGAGGATGTGCCTCCTCGAAAAGGGGCTGCCGTTCACAATCAAATGGCTCAATCTCGGTTTGATGGACCAGAAGTCGCCTGCCTATCTCAAGCTTAATCCGACCGGCCTGGTCCCTACGCTCGTTTACGACGGCAAAGCCATATTCGAATCCAACGTCATCAACGAATACATCGACGCCGTCTTTCCGAACCCGCCGCTCGTCCCCAACGATGCCTACGGCCGGGCGCAGATGCGGATGTGGTTCGCGTTCGAGAACGACTTTGGCAAGCCTTTCCGTGATGCGGCCTATGAGACCTTCGCCAAAGAGCGACTGCAGAGCGTCGGCTTCACACCGGAGAATTTGCGCGTGGAGATATCGAAGCGGACCAAGAACGAAGCTTATATCCGCTTTGCCACTAAAGTACTGACCACGCCGCGCGACGAGGACGTTATTGCTGACCGGCAACACGTCATGCTGGAGAAGATGGCTGAGATGGACGATCGCTTGGCTGACGGCCGCACGTGGCTGTGCGGCGACCGGTTCACGCTTGCCGATATCGCGCTGGCGCCGCGCATTGACATGTTCCCCGTGGTCGGCGTAGCCGACCTTTATCAGCGCTTTCCGCGGATCGGAGCGTTCATGGAGCGGGTTAAGGCGCGACCCAGCTGGGCGGCCTCAGGGGTGCGACCAAAGGCCGGCGAAACCGAACGAATTGTCGAAGCGACGGCGGCTTAATCGCTCACTCGTTAGGCAACCACATCGCCTGCGAACTTCGCGACCGCGGCGCGTGGTAATAGCGGGACGCTACTTGGCGAAGCCATGCAAACCCAATCGGCGCTGCGGACGAACCCGCATGGGTGAGGGGATTCAACGAATATGGATTGGTCCGTATGCTGGCTTTCCATTGGGCGAAGAGTAGAGGTGCAGATAATCCGAAGGGAAAGACCGCAGTGCCAGCAAATGTACGGAAAGGTGATGTTCGCTCTACTGACCTTGTCGCTCGATCTGATCACTGGCCACCGGATCCAAGAAAAGTCGTAAACATCGAGCCCGATGCTTTGGCGTCCGCTGCCGTCCCTTGGAAGGTTTGCACGCCCGACGACAGCACGCAGACTCTGTCGGCCACGTCGAGGGCGCGGGCGGTGTTCTGTTCAACCAGCAAAATGGCGAAACCTTCACCTTTCAGGCTGACTAGAACCTCCAGACAGATGTCCACCATCTTGGGCATGAGCCCGAGCGACAATTCATCGACCAAAAGCAGTCGTGGTTCGGCCATCAAGGCGCGGCCTATAGCCAGCATCTGCTGTTCGCCGCCGGACAGCGACCCGGCCAGTTGCGTGCGACGCTCGTAGAGGCGCGGGAAGTAGCCAAAAATCCTGTCGCGTTTGTCGGCATCGTCGCGCAAGGGTCGGGTATAGCCGCCGACGCTGAGGTTTTCATCGACGGTCAAGTCGGAAAAGAGCTGGCGGCCTTCGGGCACCAGCGCGATGCCAAGCGCGGCCCGATCAACGGCGCGGCGATGTGTGATCTCGGCGCCGTCGAATAGGATGCGTCCGGCGTAAATATCGACGTGGCCCATGACGGCCATGATGGTCGAGGTTTTGCCAGCTCCGTTAGGCCCCAAAAGCGCGAGGATGGAGCCGGCATCGACGTCGAACGAAACGTCGTGCACCGCGTGCACAAATCCGTATCCGCATTGGAGATTTTCAATGGAGAGCATACGTGCCCGTTCCGCTCCCGACATAGGCTTCCTGAACGCCGGAGTCAGCTATGACCGACTGCGGGTCGCCGTCGCCGATTACGCGCCCGTCGTTGAGCACAATAAGTCGCTTGCAGCTGCGCAACACTTCTTCGAGATTGTGCTCGACCAGAACCACGGTGATCCCTTGCGCATGAATGGAGGTAATCGTCTCTATTTGCCGCGCGGCTTCGGCCTGGTTCAAGCCAGCCAGCGGCTCGTCGAAAAGAACAATGTGTGGATCAAGCGCGAGCGCGCGTGCAACTTCGAGCCGCTTCATTTGGCCGAGCGGCAACGAGCCGGCGAGCTTGCGTTCGGTGCCGGCGAGGCCGACGCGGATGAGGAGGGCCGCGGCGCGTTCATACTCAGCCCGCCGTTCAACGAGCAGCGCCGCGCGTAGCGGGTTTGACGTGCGCCGGTAGCCGGCGGCCAACGCGACATTCTCGAGGACCGTCATTTCGCGGAACGGCCGCACCAATTGGTGGGTCAGCGCCAGTCCCTTGCGCACCCGCGACGCCGTGGAGGCTCGCGTGACGTCCTTCTGATCCAGGACAATCCGTCCCCGATCGGGCTTGATGATTCCGGCGACCAGGCGAATAAGTGTCGTCTTGCCGGCGCCATTCGGTCCGATCAGGCCGATAAAATCGCCGCGCGCGACCGAGAGGGTCACCCCGTCGACGGCACGAACGCCGCCGAAGCGCACGGCAATGTCGTCGAGGTCCAGGATGCCGGTCATGCCTTGGCTGCCGGGATGACCAAGCGTCTCGTCAAGTCGGCTATGCCGCCTGGCGCGAGGCGGATCACCAACACCAGCAGACCGCCGAAAACGAGGAGGCGATAGTCGTTGACGAAGCGGATAGCTTCCGGGAGTAACGTCAAGGCAATTGCCGCCACGACGACGCCGGTGGTCGATCCAATTCCTCCGATCACTACCATCGCCATTAGCATCACTGAAAGAATGAAGTCGAAGGTGTCGGCGGTGATGAATTGCGTAAAGAAGCCATAGAGCCCGCCGGCGAGCCCTGCCAGTGCCGTGCCGATACCGAACGCGGCGAGCTTGTACGCGCCGGAATTGATGCCGAGCGTGGCCGCGGCGTCCTCGTCCTGGCTGACCGCGCGGAATGCGAAGCCCATCCAGGAACGGCTGATATAAAAACTTATGGCAATGGTGAGAGCAGCGAACACAAGGATCATGATCATATTGCCGGTACTGCTCAGGCCGGATCCGGGAATTCCGCTGATGCCCATCTCGCCGCCGAGCCATGATTGTTTGCGCACGAAGCCGGTGAAAAGAAAATTCACCCCGATCGTGGTCACTGCAAGAAAGTCGCTGCGCACACGCAGGGAGGCAAAGCCAACAATCAAGCCGAATACGGCGCCAACGGCTGTCCCCATGAAGAGCGACAGTGGCACGCTCGACCAGGCGATCATGGTGAGCGCCGCCGCATAGGCGCCGGCCCCGTAAAATGCTCCGTGGCCCAGGCTGACCTGGCCGCAAAAGCCGCTGATTATATTCAGGCTGACCGCCAGCATTACGTTGAGACCGATCACCGAAAGCACGCTGATTTCATACGCGCTCATGCGGTGCGTGCCCCGGTGAATCCTTGCGGCCGGATCATCAGCAATGCAATCAGGGCGACGAACGCAATCGCATCGCGGTTAAGCCAAGCGCCCATGAAAATCGTGCCGTAGGACTCGACCATTCCGAGAACCAGGCTGGCGATCAAAGTGCCGCGCACGCTGCCCAACCCGCCGAGTACGATAATGGCCAGCGCCTTATAGCTGACGACGTAGCCGATCGCCGGATCGACGAGGTTGTTCAACATCCCAACCAAACCGCCCGCCAACGCTGCCAGCGCCGAGCCAATGGCGAAATTCAGGTAGCGCACCTTTGTTGCATCCACTCCGAAGCTTGTGGCGATCTTCGGGCGTGACACCGTGGCGCGCCAGCCGATGCCGATGCGCGTGCGCGTCGTGAAAAGATGCAGTCCCACAAACACGATAATGGCGCAAGCGATGATCGCGATCTGCACCGCATTCACCCTCACGCCGGCGAGGTCAAAAATCATAAAGGCATAGCGGTTGCTGTGGAACGTCACGCCCTGTTCGCCGAATGCGATGCGGAAGGCATCTTGCATCAAAACGAGCAGTCCGACCGAAGCGATCATCGGCACGTCTGGCCGATAGCGCAGCAACGGCTCATAGAGCAGCCGATAAACGCCCATGCCGAACAGCGGCGTCACCGCGATTGCGGCGAGAAAGCCGAGCCCGACGTTTCCCGTTGCGTTGGCCACGAGCACGGTCAGATAGGCGCCGAGCGCGAAAACCGCGGCGTGAGCGATATGCAGAATGCGCAACAGCCCGTAGACGAGGGTCAGCCCCACCGCCATCATGGCGTACATACATCCGAAGCTTAGGCCGGTCACCCCAAGGTCGATGTAGTACACCGCTCGGTCCTAATTGCTGGAGAAATAGCGCCGTGCCCGGGCCCGACGTGAAACGGATTACTTTTCCGGCGGCGCAAACGCCTCCAAGTCGCCGAGTTTCGTGAAAGAGCTCATCTTGCCGTCTTTCACGACATTGACGCTGATCGGCATCACGACCTCGTGCAGCTTGTTAAAGCGGATCAGATCGCCGGTGAGAAGCGGAAAGTTCTTGGTGGCGGCGAGCGCGTCGCCCACCTTGGCCGGATCAGCGCTGTTTGCGCGCTTGATCGCGTCCGCCATCAGCACGACGGCCGAATAGGTGATCGCGGCAACGTTCTCGGGCGGATAGCCGGCCCGTTTCTGAAACTCAGCGAAGAATTTTTGCAGGGCTGTGTCATTGCGCCCGCGATCGAAGCTGTCGACGATGTAGGTGCCTTCGGCTGCCGGGCCGGCAATCTCGATAAACTTTTGCGAATCGAACGCCTGCGAGCCGACGATCGGGACAGTAACGCCGCCGGCACGCAATTGTGCGACGAGCGGCCCGCCGGTGAAGAAGTAACCGGTCGCATAGACGCCGTCCGGCTCGTCGCGTTTCACGCTGGCCACGATCGAGCCGAATTGGCGGTCGGTCAACGAATAGCTGTATTTGTTGACGACTTGAATTCCATACTTCGGCGCGTCTTCGAGAAATCCGTCCATCGTGGCCTGGCCGTAGTCGTTGTCCATGGTGATGGTCGAGATTTTTTTCAGCTTGAGATCCCTGCCGATGAACAGCGTCGCAGCGTGACCCTGCGGCGGGCCGAGATGGACAAGCCGGAACATCAGGTCGCCGGCACGTGTGATGTCGGGATGCACGCCGTAGGCGGAAATCATCAACACGCCGGCTTTCTGAAACACCGGTGCGGCCGCGCGGCCGGACGCCGAATAGCTGGCGTTGACTACGAGCTTGACTGCATCCTCGCCGATCAACTTGTTGGCGGTGAAAATAGCCTGGTCGGATTTGGCTTGATCGTCATAGGCAACGAGCTCGAGCTTCTGTCCCAACTCGCCGCCGGCAGAGTTAACTTCCTCGATGGCCATATCGGCGGCGATTTTGGCGGATTTGCCGTCAGTCGCGGCAAAGCCGGTGAGTGGCGCCTGGAATCCAATCTTGATTTGCGCATGTGCCGTGGAGCAGCAAAGAAGCCCGGCGGCCAGCACGCCGGCAACGCCTACGAGGGTCTTCGCGGTGAATGCGCGAAACTTCGAATGAATGTTTTGCATGGAGCTCTCCATCAGTGAGATTTGAACGAAGCTTCAATCGGCTGCAACGGTGCAATATTGGCACGCAGCATTTCGCGGGCTCGATTGATCGCCCACTCCGGCGGCCGTGCCATGACCCAATCCGTCCGGTCGCCGTCGCGCCGTGTCGCGTCGATAGCGAGCTTGGTGACGGTGCCACCCGACTCGAGCGGCTCGGAACGGTCAGCGCGTGCACCAGACACGATAATGAGATCGCGATCAGGCTTCATGCGCGTGGCGATCGCCCATTCGACCTGAACGGCATCCCACGGATCTATATCTGCATCGACCACCACAATTTGTTTGATCAGATTGACCAGCGCCCAAATCGCGAAAACTGCCTTGCGAGCATCGCCCGGGTGCGCGTCGCGGAGTGAAACCACGGCATGCAGGCGGCCTGCGCCACCAAGTGTGACCGCGACTTCCGCCACCGACGGCACGCTGGTCCGGGCGCCGCGCGCCAATCCGGCGGCGATCGTCACTCCGCCCAGCAGGCAATGCTCCGGATGATATCCCGGCAGAATCACCTGGAACATCGCATCCTCGCGCCGCGTCAGGCGAGTGAAGGTCGCCAAGATGCCTGGACCGTAATCCTCGTAGAGGCCGTGAAATTCGCTGACCGGACCTTCCGGCACCCGCGTCGTAACGTCGAGCGTACCTTCCAGCACGCATTCGCAATGCGCAGGCACCAGCAGATCAGATCCGAGACAGCGGGTGACGTCGAGGGGCTCGCCAAGCAAAGCCCCGGCGATCTTCAGTTCGTCATCGCCCAAACGCAGGTACAGACACGCTGCGACAAGGACCGCTGGGTGGTTGCCGATACACACGGCTATATCCAGTTTCTCACCGCGCGCGGCGGCCGCCCGCGCCAGCGCGGCAAGATGGTGATTGGGCGCAATGCCGATAAACGCCGAATTCTTGTCGATCGGCATCAGCCGCGCGATCGACAAATTGGCTTCACCGCTTTGCCGGTCTTTGGCGACGATGGCGCCAGCTGTTATGTATGGGCCGGCCTCACGTTCGAAGAAATGCGGTATGGGCAGTTCAACCCGCAACGACGGATCGGCGATAACCTGCTCCTGGCAGGGAGCTGACGCAACCAGCCGATGCGCCAGCGGAGTATCGATCGCGGTGATGATCGACTCTTGCAGCGCCGCCGGTGTCGTACCGAGCCCGCTTGCAATCCTCGATCGGGAATTGAGCAAGTTACCGACGACCGGCATCATGTGCCCGGTGACATGTTCAAAACGCAACGCCGGACCCGCATCCATTTCGGCAAGGACAGCAGCGATTTCAAAATCGGTGCTTACCGGTGGTGCGATGAAAGTCAGGTCGCCCGATCCGGCGAGAGCGTTCGTAAAAGCGCGCATCGATTGCCGGGACACGCCCGCGGGTCGGTTCATGCTGTCTTCGGTCTGATAGTAGCGACGGGACGCATTGGAACTATCCGGTGTAGGTCGAGCGAAGACAAGGTTTGAAGCGGATTTCTAGCCTAACCCTATCGGTAGCTTAGGCTTGACGGCAAGCACGGCCAAGCACGCGATCTAATCGAGGTTCGGCTTAACGACGCGACACTCTAGCGCGCATGACCGCACGTTGCCACGGTCGCCCGGGCTGCGGCCTCGTTATGGCAATTGGAAATGACGCACTCCCTTATTGCGGGCTTCATCGAGTGCGTCCGGATATCCGGCATCGGCATAACGCATCACGCCCAGACTGGTATCGTTGGTCAGCGCCAAAGCGAGGCGCTCGTCCGCCTCGTTCGTTCCATCGGCAATGATGGTCACTCCGGCGCTGGTCATATAACCGGAATAGCCGCCGCCGCCGGAATGGATGGCGACGAGATCGGCCTGCGAGGAGCACATTGCCATCGCATTGAGCAGCGGCCAATCGGCGATGGCGTCGGAACCGTCACGCATCCGCTCGGTCATAATGTTGGGATGCGCCATGGCTCCGGCGTCGAGGTGATCGCGGGTAAACGCGATAGGGCCGGAGAGGATGCCCTCGCGCACCATCCGATTGACGGCAAGGGCCAGTTTGGTGCGCTCACCGTGTCCGAGCCAGGCGATCCGCGCCGGCAGGCCTTCGAACGGCACATATTTACGCGCCAAGGCCACCCAATTGGTGAGGATGTGGTTTTCAGGAAAGGCGTCGAGCAGATAGTCGTCGATTTTGCGGATATTGTCGCGCTCATTGGTGAGCGAAATCCAACGGAAGGGGCCTATTGCGCGCGTGAATAGCGGGCGCAGATACGCTTCGGTAAAAATCTGAATATCGAATGCATTCTCAACTCCGCCCTCGCGCGCCTGCGTGCGGATCAGATTGCCATTGTCGAAAACGATTGCACCCTCGTGCTTGAAGCCCAGCATCGCCCGCACATGACGGACGATGGTATCCCGGCTCTCCTTGATCAGCGTGCTCGGATCGTCGCGCCGCATCCGGCGCACATCGGCGAGACTTCGGCCTGAAGGGATATAGCCGTAGAGCAGATCGTGCGCCGAGGTCTGGTCGGTGACGACATCTGGAATTATACGCCGGGCGAGCAGGGTCTCGTAGATGTCGGCGGCATTTCCAGAAACAGCAACCGAAAGCGGGCGGCGCTCGATCTTCGCTGACTCGATCAATGCGAGAGCGTCATCGAGATCGCCGGCCCGGCGATCAAGGAAACCGTTTGCCAGGCGTTTGGCAATGCGCTCCTCGTCGATCTCCACGCAAAGAATAACGGCGCCGGCCATTCGACCGGCGAGCGGTTGCGCACCTCCCATTCCGCCAAGTCCCGCGGTCAGGATGAATCGCCCTTTCAGGTCGTTGGCAAAATGCTGTTCCGCAATCCGCATGAAAATTTCATACGTGCCCTGGATCACCCCTTGAGAGCCGATGTACTGCCAGTCGCCCGCCGTCAAGCCGCCCCAACAGATCAAATTCTGCTTTTGCCATTCGTAGAAGTTCTCGGCGTTCGCCCATTGTCCGACCATGTTGCAATTCGCCATGATCACGATGGGAGCTTTGTCGTGCGTCTTGAGCAGGCCGATCGGCTTGCCCGATTGAACGATGAGCGTTTCGTCGTCGGACATTGTCCGCAAGGTCTCAACGATCTTGCTGTGGGAAGGCCAGTCGCGCGCTGCTTTGCCGAGCGCGGCATAGACCACGAGGTTGTCGGGGTCTTCGCCGACCGCAAGCACGTTTTCCAGGAGCCGTAACAGGCCCTCCTGGCGCCAGCCGCGGCAGCGCAAGTTGGCTCCCGAGGTGACGGTGAATTGCTCTTTCATGGCATTTCACCCGAGAGCATAACGCGCGATCGGAATTCCGAGCGACGCTTCCACCACCGGATATACGGACGGATCCTTGACTGATGAACTCAGCGGCAGATGCGACTTATTGATGTGGAAAATCGAAAGCTCGGCACTGTCGCGGATGTGCCCGACGCTGACGGGCCGGCCATTGGAATCCAATGTCGTGATCACATCGGGAAACGTCGCCAGACGGGAATTGCTTTCCTCAACCGCCATATATTCATTCATGACGTGCAGCACAAAGTCGCGCTGACCGCAGCGGATCGTGATCGTTCCGATATCGAACGCCCCGTCGGTGTAGGTAACTGCCTTGCGCGTGACCGTACCGGTGCCGAGAATCTTGCCTGACGTAGTGCGGCAGATCGAATCGATCACCGCGCGTCCTCCCTTTGCTTCCGCGGCCATGATGGCATGGCCGAGCTCAAGAGCGAGCGAAATGCCACCGAGCGCCGCGTGCTGCTTGACATAGGAAGCGCGGACCGGGTTGCGGCAACTTGCGATGAAGCCACCGGACATGTCGGCTGCCTTGCGCAGGACCGGCGATATCTTGGCGGTGGCGCCGCGCACCACTAATTCCATGTACGAGTGACTCGCGCGATGGCCCCCGACGGCCACCTGGATGGTCGGCTCGGGGCTTCCCGCCATCCCGATCGAGCCCATATCGCCGGTCGGGTGCGCCCGGACGTCGCCGACCGCATCTACCACCTTGGTGCCGAGCAACGCCGATGGTAGCCAAGCGTTCATCGTGCTCGACATGCCATTTTGTCCGATCATGAGACCGTAGATCGGTGCGCCCAGTGCGTCCTGAAGCATCTCGACCGCTTTGACATAGTCGGCCCCAAGCATCTGCCACTGTGTTGTGCCGGCCGGGGCGCCGATGGCGGCGGCGGTGGCGATGAAGGCGTCATCGGGTACTTCATCCATGGATACCAATTCTGGTTCGCCGATAGTGACGGCCGCGGTTCCGAGAATGCGGCCGTGCTCCACCCAACCGCCGCCGCCGGCGGCGAACACAGAGCCGCCGCGAATTGCCGCCTCGACGTCTTGCAGTCCCAAAACACGGCGCATTACTGCCCTCCATGCGCGGCTGCATCGCGCGGCAACGATTGATCGAGCGTCATGACTGATTGCAGCACGACCGCGGCACCGGCCGCTATGGCGTTCGCGTCCGCCCATTCCTCGGGCGAGTGGCTCTTGCCCTGGCGGCATGGCACCAGGACCATGCCCGACGGACAGATGCGGCTCATGAAAGCCGCATCATGGCCGGCTCCGCTGGCGATATCGATGGCGCGGAGGCCAAGCTCGCGCGTGTTTTCGTGCAGCACGGTGCGCAACGTGGGATCGCAGCCGGCCGGCGGCCCGTCGGACAAGATGGTCAGCGGCATACGCGACACCTGTGCATCGGCAGCATGGCGCGCGCTTTCGATCTCGATCATCCGCGTGAAACGTTCGGTGAGTGCAGGGTCGGTCGTGCGCGCATCAATGACTATTCGGCATTTGGACGGCACGACATTCGCGGCTCCCGGCGCGACCGTGAGTACGCCGACCGTGGCAACAAAATAATCCTGCCCTACAGCGGCGATCTGCTCGGCGATGCGACGGACCGAAGCGACCGTGTTTGCGCCGGCGATCAATGCATCCTTTCGCAAGGCCATTGGTGTTGTGCCGGCATGGTCGGCTGCGCCCACGAACACGATCTCAATGCGCCGAATGCCGACAATGGCGGTGACGATGCCGACATCGAGCGACTGCGTCTCGAGCACGATGCCCTGCTCAATGTGCAGTTCGATGAATGCTTTGATATCCCGGCGGCGCGCGGCATCGAGGCGGTCCGAGTCGCCGCCGACGCGGTGGAGCGCGTCGCGCAGCTTTTCTCCCGCTGAGTTGGTCCTATCGAGCATCGGGGGATCAAGCGCTCCGGACATGCCGCGGCTGCCGACGCAGGATAGCCCGTATTCGCTGGGCTCCTCGGCGAGAAAGTCGATAATCTCGACAGTGTGATCAAGCCGAATATTCGCATCGCCCAGCGCGCGAATGATCTCAAGCCCGGTCACGACGCCCGCGATTCCGTCGAAACGGCCGCCCGATGGAACCGTGTCGCTGTGCGATCCGACGGCAATGACGCCGAGCGCCGGAAGATTGCCCAGCGCCCGCCCGATCAAATTTCCAGCGGCGTCGATGCGGACCGCAAGCCCGGCGTCGGCAAACTGCCGGGCAAGCCAACGGCGGCCTTCCAGGAACAATGGGCTAAAGGATCGCCGGGTGTAGGGGCGCTGGGGGTCCGTGATTTCCGCGAGCGACATTATATCGGCCCACATGCGATGGACGTCGACCGCGAGATTTAGTGGAGGCAAGCGTCGCTCCGTTAATGTCGCCGCAGCGACGGTCTGACGAATTGCCCTTGGCCGGGCGCGCCGCTGACCTTTCCATCCGCGGCGACGCAGCGGCCTCTCTGGAATGTTGCGACGACCCGGAACGGCAATTCGATCCCGTCGTAAGGACTCCAGGCGACGTAGTTATTGCCACTGTCGGCGGCGCGGTAGCGATACAGGTCACGTCGCGCAAGCGTGATGTCGGCCTCGCGGCCGATGGCGAGCGCGCCCTTCCGATCCGCGATGCGAAACAGCTTGGCGGGGTTGTGCGCCAACAGCCGTGCCGCGTGTGTCAGAGGCAGGTGACGCTCGGTCAGGCCTTTTAAAAGAAGCGGATAAAGAACCTCAAGCCCGGGAACTCCGGACGCGTTCTTGAGCATGTTCGGATCGGTTTTGCGCTCCTCCGACCAGCTCACATGATCCGTCGATACGACGGTGACATTGCCGTTGGCGAGATGTTGCCATATGGCCTCGACTTCGCGCCGGCTGCGCAGAGGGGGATTGATCTTTGCCTTGCCCCCCAACCGGCGCACGTCATTTTCTTCATCGAGAGTGAGATAGTGAATGCACGCCTCGATGGTGGCCTCGTGTCCTTGCGAGCGATAGGCCGCGGCCATTTCATATCCACGCGCAATCGAGCTGTGCACGATGTGTACAGGACAGCCGGCACCGGCGCCAATTTCGAAAACCTCCGCGTCGGCGACTGCTTCGGTGATCGGAGGCCGCGACAGGCCGTGCGCGCGGTAGTCGGTGATGCCGCTGGCTTCGACCTCAGCGATGAAGGCACGCACCATTTCGTCGCTCTCGTTATGGATGCCCGCCATCAATCCTCTTTGTCCGATCAGGCGAAAGCAGGAATAGAGCGTTTGCGGCGGGATGCGGGGAAAGCGCGTCGGATGCGTGCCGAAGGTCGAGAATTTAAATGCCGCGGCGCCCGCATCAACCAGCTCGCCAATGCGCGCGGCGCCGTCTTCGGGGGCAACCGTGGCAAACAAGGCAAAATCGACTCGGGCCTGTTTGCCAGCTTCGGTCATTTTGTCGCGAAAGCGCTCGGCGGTGGCAATCAGGCAGCCGTCGTCATAAGGCATATCGACAATGGTCGTGACGCCACCAGCAGCGGCGCTGCGCGTCGACCAGATAAAATCCTCCTGGCTCTTTTGGCTGCGGCTGTGGACTTGCGAGTCGATTGCGCCCGGCAGTACGACAAATCCGGCCCCGCCGTATTTTTCGCCCGCCGGAATCGGGCCGGTTCCGATCGCTTGCACCAAGCCATCGCCGACAAGTACGTATCCGTCCTCCACGAGGCGGTCGGGCTGAACAACTGTGCCAACGAACACCTGATCCGCCATTATCAGCCTTCTCCGTGACCTCTGGCCGGCCCGCCTGCCGGTCCTTGACCGTCAATATCGCCGAAATTTTCCCGCTAGGTCGAGTGCAGATTGCAGACGCGGAGCCCTCGGTCGTTAAGGCCGCGCCCATAACTCCGTGTAAAGGGGGGAATTTTCCCTGCTGAAGTCTGAAAAATTCCCTGTTCCGCCGCTTAGGGAATTTCTCCGCAAGCAATTGAAATTGCCCCATGACTGGGGTGGGGGAATCGTGGTGGAGGGTCGGTTCCGCGAAATTCCCTGCTTATTTCCCTGTTAGCAGGGAATTTAGGGCTGAGACGGGTCAGCGGCTGACTGCGTCCTCAGCCAAGCTAGGGTTCTGATTTGGTTTGAGTTATTTCTGGTGCTCAGTTTGTTCTTTGTCGTCATTCGGAACGCCAATCTGCCCTTCATTCCGAACGTTTGTCGCCCTTTCGTTCGCGAGCCGATGTGCATGGCGTTTGCGCGTAGCGGACAGCGCACGGTCGAAGGTTTCTTTCGCGTAACCGCGATACGCCTGCGCCGTTTTATGTCCTGATAGCGCGCGCCGGTCCCGATGGCGAACGACCACGAACGGCCGCCGTGAGGCGGCCTTTCTATTTTTTGCAGTGCATGAGTCCGGTTTTGGCCCCAAGCCGACCTGCAGGCGTGACAAATTTACGTCCGTTGTTAGGGGGAAAAGCAGACATCACAAATCGGCTCCGCAACGTCTGTTTTTGACCCGTTGCGGACATAAGGCGAAGGCAGAACTCTGTTCCTTATCCACCCCGCCGAAGGCTCATGCCGCGTGGAAGATGTTCGACGAACCCCTTCTCGACGAGGGCTGGTCGGCGCGCTTGATGCGGTTTCGCCCATCGGCCTTTGCGGCATAAAGCGCTACGTCTGAAAACTCGAGCAGCGCTTCCAGCGTGTGCTCTGCATTCACGCTCACTGAAACGCCGCCGCTTACCGTCGCATTGACCTGACGGCCTCCCACGAACCGGCAGTCTTCCGCGAAAGATATGCGGATACGTTCAGCGCGGAGGCAGGCGGCTTCCATGCTCGATCCCGGCAACACTGCGGCGAATTCCTCGCCGCCAACGCGGCCAAACACGTCGCTCGGCCGCAGCGCGGCTGCGGCGATTTCGCAGAACGTTCGGATGACGGCGTCGCCGACCGCGTGCCCATGTCTGTCATTGATCGCCTTGAATCGATCGAGGTCAAACATCATCACTGAAACCGGCGCAGCGTCCCGCCGGCAGCGTTCCAAAACCCGCGCAGCGCTTTCCAGGAAGGCGACTCGGTTGGCGATTCCAGTGAGAGAATCCGTGCGTGCAGCGGCTCTGCTGATGGCCTCATTGCGCTCCTTGACTAAAGCAAGAATGAACACCGAAGTGCTGAGCGCAAAGACGATGCTTTCAAAATAGATAAAGCCGAACAAGCTTGTGAGCGACGGCACGGAATCATGGCCGGTCGAGCCGGTAAGGGTGCTGTAGGTGCCGATCAACAAGGCCGTCCCGTGCACCGCCGACAGGATGATTAGGGGCCAGCGCGCAGCCAGCCGTTCCCGACGACCGAGCCACAAGGTTATCAAGGCGCCGAAAGTATAAGCTGCGCCGATGGTGAGGGACAGCGCAGCGGTGGCTTCATGCAATCCGGGCAGACCACCCACCACGCCGACGATCACAGGTCCGAGGAGAAGGACGAGCGGTGCGGGTTTCGAGTCAATAGTCCGCGCGGCCTTCCACATAAAGCTTGCCTGGAATGGCAGCAGGACGCCGCCGATAGCTGACCACGCCGGCTGACGGAACATGACCCCTAACATCAGTGCAATAATGCCTGCGGCGGCCAGAATGTTGGCCAGTCCCCAAAACGCCAAGGCGGATACAATCCGGTTTTGCAACCAGGCAAAAAGCAGGACTGCGCCGGCGCATGCCAAGGCGAAGCTTTGCATGACCATCAGCGTCGGCAGATCGAGATTCATGGTCCGATATCTCTGCCGCTGCGCTGCGTCACACGGAGGGCGGTGAGTCGCACTGCCCCATTGCAACATCTTTGCGTGAATACTCGGTGCTCAGATAGCGACAATTGTAACGACGTTGCCTAGACGACACCGCGGTTGTCTCCTTTTGGCCCGTTGCGTCACTTAGTGCAGCGCAAGCGAATGTCGGCTTCCGGGGGCAAACCGGAAGTCGCCGACGCACGCTCGAAACGACGCTCCTGACCCAAAGCGAACTTCGCCAGGTCAACACAGCGTCGGTGGTGCTGACGCGAGCATATCCAATGGCGGTCATTTGCAGCATCCTTGTCTCGTTTGGTTCTAGACCACGAGACATGCCGCCTTCTCAATAGTGGTGCAAATCTGTGACCTCGATCGATCCTCCCATTGATAAACTAATAACCAACGCACGCTAGATTAAACCGTTTTGCCAGTGAGGCCAGACGCGGAATTCCGCTATGAACATTGCCGTGACCCCCGTTCGTTCCAGTACCGACTGCGGCATCGCGATCATTGGCGCTGGCCCCTACGGGCTCGCGATGGCCGCGCATTTGCGTGCAGTCGGTGCTTCGATCCGCGTGTTCGGCGACACAATGTCCTTCTGGCGCCGGAATATGCCGAAAGACATGAAGCTGCGTTCGCCCTGGGTCGCAACACATATTGCCGATCCGCTCGACCGCTATCTGCTCGATGATTATTTCCGCGAGGTCGGCTTACCGCGACCGGACCTGCTACCAGCTGAAAAGTTTATTGATTATGGCAAATGGTTCCAAGAACGAGTGGTGCCGGATCTCGATACCCGGGCGGTAGTGAAGGTCGCCGCGGTCGACGGTGGATTTCGCTTCTTCCTTGAAGACGGCGAAAACTTTTTTGCCAAACGTGTGGTAATGGCGACCGGCCTGCTCAATCATGAGCACCGACCGGCGCAATTCGACAGCGTGCCGCGCGCCTTGGCCAGTCATTCCTGCGAACATATGGAAGCCGGACAATTCCGCGGACGTGATGTTGCGGTCATCGGCCGCGGACAGAGCGCATGCGAGTGGGCTGCTCTTCTGCGTGAGGCGGGCGCCAATGTAGAGATCATTTGTCAAGGAAGGATTCTGTGGAATGGCGACCCGGATAAGCGCGGCGTGTTACGGAATATGCTACGTTCGCTTCTGGGTGATGCGTTGATCCCACCGGCGCAGGTTGGACCATTTCCGTTCAATTGGCTGGTCGAAGCGCCAGGAACAATCCGCCATTTATCTGAACGATCCCGTGACCGGCTAAACCAACACTGCCTGCGTGCTACTGCTGCCCTTTGGCTACGATCCCGCTTGCATGATGTGCCAGTCAACGAAGAATGCCGCATCCTGGATGCGCGGCGAGACGGCGATTTTGTTGCCTTGACGTTGAATAACGGCACGCGTCGTGTCCACCACGTCATACTTGCGACCGGTTACAGGATTGATGTCGAGAAAATGGAAGTCCTGGATCCGCGCTTGCGCGATCGCATTGCTCGGCACGACGGCCTTCCCATTTTATC